>CAWDZQ010000004.1:0-1483033 GCA_963807065.1 uncultured Chloroflexia bacterium | reverse complement strand
CCATCCGATAGAAGTGGGCGTCGTCGACACCGCCGAGGTAGATGCGGCCTCCGCGGCGTTCGATGATCTCGCTCTCGTTAAGCAGCATCTTGATACCCATCTCCTCCAAGCCCGGCACCAAGCGAATTGTGTCGTGGTTGCCGAGGACGCCGTAGATCGGGCCTCCGATGGCGTCGACGATGCGAGCCATTCCGGTGAGCGTCGCGTCATAGGGCCCGTGGGTGTCGCCTCTGTAGTCTCCAGTGAGACGCAGACGTCGTAGCGGGCCTCCCGGATGAGATCGATCACCCGCGTCATCGCGGCTTCGCTCATCTCGACGTGAAGGTCGCTGAGCTGCATCAGGGTAAAGCCGTGGAAAGCCCTCGGTAGCCCCGGCGAGGTGATTTGGTTACGCCGAACGACAACTTCGGTTGCGTTGCGAACGCCGCGGCCATAGAGGCCCGCCGCCTTGAGGGCGGCGCGGATCAGGGCACGGAAGGCGGCTGAATTCTCGGGGTGGAAGAAGTTGGTACCCTGCCCGAAGATCTGAGCTTCGTGGTCGCGCTCGAGGGCGAGCCGCCGCAGCAGGTACTGCCTCCCGAGCCGCCGCTCAAGCAGCGCGAGGTCGCCAAGCAACGCAAGCTCGTCAAGCGTCGCCTTCGTCGCGCATGTTTGGCGCCTCGGGGCGCATCCCTCGTCAGCGAACGGGGCGCCGGCCTGCGCACCGCTCGCGGAAGGAGCACCGCTTCTTTCGATGTTGCTCACGACTTAGGCTCCCTCAGACGTCGAAGCATCGCCGCTGAATGCGACTTAAATCTAACGTTCGCCTCCGGTCTCGCTTATAGCGAGAAGGAAAAAATATTGCCTCGACCGATTGCATTGCGTCCTCAATTGGAGGCTGGGTGCCCGGCATCGCCACGTCCCAGACCTACTTTGCATGGGGTTGTTTTGCAGATTTTGCGCTCCCCTGCGACACGGGGCGACCTGAGGCGAACGCCGAGGCCTGCCGTGTCGCGGCAACCATCTTTTCATACCCCGGCAGCTAGAAAGGAGATCGGACAAAGCGAGGAGCGGCAAGGATGAAGGGGTTCGCGGTCGTGGCGGCCATGCTCGGCAGCGTCGTTTTGGCCGCGCCGCCGGCCGCCAAGGCCTCGGAACTGCCCGGCACCGGGCAACCCGGCCCCCAGCCGGACGCGGACGTTGCGGTCGATCAGGGGGCGCTTTGGACCCTCGACTACGGCCCCGCTTACGACCTTTCCCGCCCCGAAGCGGATGACCCGCTGGCAGGGCTTCCCATCGCTCCTGGAGGCGTTGTCAGCCGCTGAGGCGCCGTCAGCCGCTGAGAGATGGCCGTCACGAGGCGGCCGCAGCCACATCGCCCGCGAGCGCCGCAGTCGAACAGCTTCTGGCTGCCCGCCTTGGTTAGCGGCACCGGGTTGCCGCCGGCAGTCGGGTCGACCAAGGACATCTCCACGATCAGTGCCGCCTTGCTGTCATCGACGCCGAGCGCGCGAGGCTGTGGGGGATGCCGGTGCGCTGGCGAAGATCGAGCACCGCCGCGAGGAACGCCGTCGAAGCCGCCGTCAATGCTCGAGGAAGCCCGCGAGGCGCTCGATCTTGTCCTCGATCGCCGGGCGGTTGAAGGCGAGCACATAGGGCATGAACACGCCGTTGGTCATGCCGTGATGGGTGTCGTAGAGCGCGCCGACCGGGTGCGACAGCGCGTGGATGGCGCCGAGACCCTTCTGGAAGGCGGTGGCGCCCATCGCGGCCGCGCTCATCATATGGGCGCGCGCTTCGAGGTCGTTGCCGTTGGCCACCGCCTTGGGCAGGTTCTCGAACACGAGGCGCATGCCCTCGACGGCGATGCCGTCGGCCATGGGGTGATAGCTCGGCGCGCAATAGGCCTCGAGGCAATGGGCCAGCGCGTCCATGCCGGTGCCGGCGGTGATGAGCGGCGGCATGCCGACCGTCAGCTCGGGATCGCAGATCACCACCTGCGGCATCATCTTCGGGTGGAAGATGACCTTCTTGGTGTGGGTCGCCTCGTTGGGTGATGACGCCGGCGCGGCCGACTTCCGAGCCGGTGCCGGCGGTGGTCGGCACGGCGACGATCGGCGCGATCGCCGTCGGCGTCGGCGCGCGTCCACCAGTCGCCGATATCCTCGAAGTCCCACAGCGGCCGGCGTCTGGCCCGGCCATGAAGGCGATCAGCTTGCCGGCGTCGAGCGCCGAGCCGCCGCCGAAGGCGATGACGCCGTCATGGCCGCCGGCGCGGAAGGCGGCGACGCCGGCCTCGACATTCGACTCCACCGGGTTGGGCTTGCACGTCGGCGAACAGCGCCGCGGGAAGCCCGGCCTGCTTCGAGGAGGTCCAGCGTCGTCTGCGGTGATCGGCAGCTTGGCGAGACCCGGATCGGTGACGAGCAGCGGGCGGGCGATGCCCGCGGCGCGGCAGGCGTCGGCGCAGCTCCGCGATGCGGCCGGGGCCGAAGCGGATGGCGGTCGGGTAGCTCCAGTTGGCGGTCGGTGTGCTCATGTCGTGTTCCGAGATGCGAGGATGGGTCAGACGTCGCGCAGATGGAAGCTCTTCGGCTGGGTCAGGCTGTCGTAGCCGATTTCGACAGCGCGCCGCCGCGGCCGGTGTCCTTGACGCCGGTCCAGGCCAGATGCGGGTCGAGATAGTCGCAGCGGTTCATGAAGACCGTGCCGGTCTCGATCCGGTCGCCGAGCGTCGGCGGCGCGTCGATGTCGCGCGTCCAGATCGAGGCGGTCAGCCCGTAGGGGCTGTCGTTCATCAGCGTCGATCGCCTCGTCGTCGTCGCGCACCTTCATGATGCCGACCACCGGGCCGAAGCTCTCCTCGCGCATCACCGCCATCTGGTGGTTGACGTCGGTCAGCACCTCCGGCGCGAGATAGGGCGAGCCGGCCGGTCGCCGTCGCACCTTCATGTCGATGAGCGCGCGTGGCGCCCTTGCGCAGCGCCTCGTCGATCTGCTCGCGCACGTGATCGGCGAGCGGCCGCGCGCCATCGGCCCGAGCGTGGTCGCCGGTCGAGCGGATCGCCGACGCACATATTTCCGGGTGAGGTCGACGAAGCCCTCGACGAAGTCGTCGTAGACGTTCGCGTGCGACATAGATGCGCTCGATGCCGCAGCAGCACTGGCCGGAATTGAAGAACGCGCCGTCGACCAGATTCTCGATGGCATGGTCGAGCTTGGCGTCGGCGCGCACATAGGCCGGATCCTTGCCGCCGAGCTCCAGGCCGAGCGACGTGAACGTGCCGGCCGCGGCCCGCTCGATGGCGCGGCCGCCGGCGACCGAGCCGGTGAAGTTGACGTGGTCGACCTGCGCCGGAGCCGATCAGCGTCTCGGTCTGCCGTGGCGACAGCACGAGGTTCTGGAACAGGCCCTTGGGCAGGCCGGCCTGTCGAAGGCCTCGGGAAGCGCTCGCCGACCAGCAGCGTCTGGGCGGCGTGCTTGAGGATCACGGCGTTGCCGGCCATCAGCGCCGGGCACGATCGATGTTGACGGCGGTGAGATAGGGATAGTTCCACGGCGCGATGACCAGCACGAGGCCGAGCGGCTCGCGCGTGATGTAGCGGCGGAAGCCGTCCTTCTCCGGCGGGTCGATCGGGCTGAGCGCCTCCTCGGCGATCGCCGACCATGTAGCGCGCGCGCTCCTCGACGCCGCCCTTCTCGCCGCCGTAGCGGACCGGCCGGCCCATCTGCCAGGCGAGTTCGCGGCACGATCTCGTCGTTCATCGCCAGCATCGCGTCGAGGAAGGCGAGCATGTAGCGCGCCGCGCTCGGCGACCGGCAACGGCCGCCCATTCGCGCTGGCAGCGCGCTCGCGGGCCGCGACAGCGCGGCCTCGATCGTCGGCGTCGGTCGCGACCGGCCGCTCGGCATAGACCGAGCCGTCGACGGGGGAGATGATCTTCACAGTCTCAGTCATGATGTCTTCCGTGTCCTCTGAGCGCTTCAATACCGCTCGAAGCCGCGCTTCAGTTCCCAGTCGGTGACCCGGCGGTCGTATTCGAACTGCTCCCACTCGCGCGGTGTGGACGTAGTGGTCGATGACGTCGTCGCCGAAGGCCGCCCGCAGCATCTTCGAGCTCGCGCATCAGCTCCGTCGCCTCGCGCAGGGTCTTCGGCACCTCGGGCAGCGTCTTGCCCTGATAGGCGTCGCCGGCGAAGGCCGGCTTCCAGCTCGAGCTTCTCCTCGATGCCGGCAAGGCCGGCGGCGAGCAGCGCGGCGAAGGCGAGATAGGGGTTGAGGTCGGCGCCGCCGATGCGGCACTCGATGCGGATCGCCTTGGTGTCGGCGCCGCACAGGCGGAAGCCGGCGGTGCGGTTGTCGAGCGACCAGATCGCCTTGGTCGGCGCGAAGGTGCCGGCCTGGAAGCGCTTGTAGGAGTTGATGTAGGGCGCGAGGAACCAGGTGATCTCGCGCGCATAGGCGAGCTGGCCGGCCACGTAGTGGCGCATCAGCGCCGACATGCCGTACTCGCCGTCGGGATCGAGGAACAGCGGCGTCTTGCCGGCGGCGTCCCACAGCGAAGCGTGGATGTGGCTCGATGACCCGGCGAGGTCGTAGCGCCACTTGGCCATGAAGGTGACGGCCTTGCCGTGCAGGTAGGCGATCTCCTTGCAGCCGTTCTTCAGGATGACGTGCCGGTCGGCCATGGTCGAGCGCGTCGGCGTAGCGGACGTTGATCTCCTCCTGGCCCGGGCCCCATTCGCCCTTCGAGTTCTCGACCGGGATGCCGGCGCCCTGCAGGCCGTTGCGGATGGCCCGCATCACGCCTTCTTCCTTGGTGGTCTGGAAGACGTGGTAGTCCTGGATGTAGCTGCCGGCGGTCTTGATGTCCGGTCCAAGCCCTTCGCCGCCGCCGTCTCGTAGGTCTCGTCGAACAGATAGAACTCGAGCTCGGAGGCGAAGCAGCGCCGACATGTTCATGGCCTCGAGCCGCGCGATCTGCTTGCTGCAGCATCGCGCGCGGGCTATGCGCCAGCGGCTGGTGATGATGGTGGTCGACCACGTCGCAGAGCACGAGTGCCGTCGCCGGCAGCCAGGGCGTGCGCCGCAGCGTCGCCAGGTCAGGCTTCATGACGAAGTCGCCGTAGCCCTTTTCCCAGTTGGCGACGGCGTAGCCCGGCACCGGCTCCATGTCGATGTCGTTGGCGAGCAGGTAGTCGCAGCCGTGGGTTTCCTCGTAGGCGCCGTCGAGGAAGAAATTGGCCTGCATGCGCTTGCCGACCAGGCGGCCCTGCATGTCGGGGAAGCAGACGACGACCGTGTCGATCTCGCCACGATCGGCCGCCGCCCGCAACTCTTCCAGCGTCAATAGGCCCGTCATGGCGGACTTCGGATTGTTTGAGAGTTCAAAAAGGACCCGCGCGGTCCAGGACCGCGCGGGTTGATATGGTGCGTTGCCAGCCTAGGCGCAACGGTAGGGAGGACCGGCCTTCGCCATGGTCTCGTTGTATTTCTTGAGGATCTCCACGACCTTGGCGCAGCGCGGGCTGGTCTTGGCAATCTCGTCCCAGAACATCATGGCCTTGTCCTCGACGGTCTTCCATTCGGCGTCGGGGATGGTGGTCAACTCCAGCTTGCCGCCGGTGGTGCGGTAATGCGCCTCGCCCCACCAATACCAATGCAGCCGGTAGTAGTGCGACCAGTCGATGCACATCTTGAACAGCTGCTGCAGATGCGGCGGCACTTCCTTCCATTTTTCGGTGTTGACGAAATAGGACCCGGCCCACGCGCCGGAGATGTTGTTGGTCAGATAGTATTTGGTGACGTCGGCCCAGCCCACGGTGTAGCACTCGGTAATGCCGCACCAGGCAGATGCCGTCGAGCTCGCCGGTTTGGATTGCGGGCTGCACGTCTTCGTACGGCAACGACACCGGCACCACGCCGAACTGCTGCATGAACTGGCCGCCCGTCGGGAACATGTAGACGCGCAAGCCCTTGAGATCCTCAACCGAGCGGATCGGCTTGGTGGTGGCGAAGTTGCACGGGTCCCATGATCCGGTGCTGAGCCAGGTCACGTTCGGGACCTCGGAATAGGCCTCCTCCCAGATCTCCTTCAGGCCGTACCACTCCCACAGCGTCGGGACGTCGAGGGAGTAGCGCGAGGCGAACGGGAAGTAGGCCGCGAACACCCGGACGTCGACCGGGGCCGCCGCCGAATCGTCGTCGCTCTGGGCGGCATCGATGGTGCCGGCCTGGACGGCGCGGAACAGCTCGCCTTGAGGCACAAGCTGGTCGGCGGTGAAAAGCTCGATCTCCATCTCGCCGTTCGCCGCCTTGTTGAAGACGTTGATCGAGTTCGTGACGACGTGCTCGGCGAGAGCCGGGCCGGCATAGGTCTGGAGCCGCCACTTGATCGGTGCGGCCCTTGCCACGTGGGGGGCCGCCACGGTCGCCGCTGCGGCGCCGGCCGTGACAAGCCCAGCCTTCTTCAAGAAATCACGTTTGCTAACTGGGGTACTAACTTTGGCATCTTTGGTCATCATCGCTACTCCCTGTTGAGCCACAAAACGAAGCGTCTGCACACAGCCTGGTCGAAATTCTCACTCCGTCGAACGCACCCACATGCGCACTTTCTCCCGGTCATCGGCATGGCGGGTTGGCGCCCGCTCGTCATCTTCCGGCATAGAGCTCGGGTAGCCACAACGTGATCTGCGGAAACATTATGAGGATGATCAAGGAAATCACCATCAGGATGAAGAATGGGATGATGGAACGGTAAATGTCCATCAGCGTAATCTCGGGCGGCGCCATCGCGCGCATCAGGAACAGATTGTATCCGAACGGCGGCGTGATGTATGCGATCTGGCAAGTGACCGTATAAAGCACGCCGAACCAGATCGGATTGAAACCAAGCTTGATAACCAGCGGAATGTAGAGCGGGGCCACGATCACCAGCATGGCGGTGTCGTCGAGGAAGGCGCCCATGACGATGAAGGAGATCAGCATCAGGATCAGGATCGTCCACGGGTCGAAGTCCCAGGTGTTCACCAGCAGGCTCTCGATGGCCTTGACCGCGCCGAGACCGTCATAGACGGCGCTGAAACAAAGCGCCGCCAGGATGAGCCACAGGAACATGCAGGTCACCGACAGCGTGTTCCGAAGCGAAGCCTCCATCACTTGCCAGGAGAACTTGCGCTCGATCACGGCGCCGATCACAGTGAGCAGCGCGCCGACGGCTGAGCTTTCGACGAGGCTGGTGGTGCCGGTCAGGAACATGCCCATCATGATGCCGAAGATCGCCAGCGGCATGACCCCTTCGCGCAGCAGCGAGAGCTTCTCGCGCAACGTGATCTGGGACAGCTCCTCCGGCGACAGCGACGGCCCGAGGGTCGGGTTGATCCGGCAGCGGATGTAGATGTAGACCATGAAGATGGCGGCCATCATCAGCCCGGGCAGGATGCCGGCGATCCATAGCTGGAGCACCGGCTGGCGCGCGATCATGGCGTAAAGCACGAGAACGACGCTTGGCGGGATCAGAATGCCGAGCGAACTGCCCGCCTGGACCACGCCGGTCACCATGGACTTGTCGTAGCCGCGCCGCAGCAGCTCCGGCAGCGCGATCGTGGCGCCGATGGCCATGCCCGCGACGGACAGACCGTTCATGCAGGAGATCAGCACCATGAGTCCGATGGTGCCCAGCGCGAGACCGCCGTTGATCGATCCGAACCAGACATGGAACATCCGGTACAGATTGCTGGCGATACCGGACTCCGACATCATGTAGCCCATGAACACGAAGAACGGCACGGTGATCAGGGGATACCAGTTCAACACCTGGAAGCTGGCGTTGAACGGCATCTCGAACGAGCCTTCGCCCCAGAGCCACAGGGCGGCCGCGGTGCCGACGAAGCCGATAACGCCGAAGACGCGCTGCCCCGTCAGCAGCAGCAGCATCATCGTGGCGAACATAAAGAGGGTGATGAATTCAGAACTCATTCGATCGGCTGCCCCCGCGCCGCAGCCACGTCCTTGAAGAAGATCGAGATCGTCTGCAGCAGCATGAGAAAGATGCCGATGGTCATGATCACCTTGATCGGCCACAGCAGCGGCGCCCAGGAGGAGTAGTTCTTCTGCTGGTAGGTGATGGCGTAGTCGGTGGCCGAGATGCCGCCAAGAAACAGCACGACGAGATAGAAGATCACGACCAGGATCGTGATCGCGTCCGTGATCGCACGGTCCCGCGGCGAGCGGCTGGCGTAGAGCAGGTCCATGCGTACATGGCCGTTAAGCTGCATGGAATAGGCGCCGCCGAGCAGGTAGTAAGCCGACAGCACGAATTGCGACAGCTCGATTGCCCAGTTGATCGGGATTCCGGCGACGACCCTCGACAGCGTCGCGTAAATCAGCACCCCGCCGAGCACGAAGAACAAATACATCGCGAAGCGACCGACGGCGTAGTTCACCGCGTCGACATAGCGGACGAAGAGTCTTATCCCCTTGGGCATGCGCTCTCTACGTTCGAGTCACTGCTGCTGGTTTGTGCAATCATTCCGGACAGGCGAGCACCAAGACCAAATGCAAGATTTCACACCGCGGCGTAGTCATTCGACTCCAGCCAAGCCTGCTGGGTCGCATTGAGAATGTTGGCCAGTCGCTCCGCCCAATCGTGTTGGCTGGCCGCGTCGGCGATCACGTCGTTACGAATTTCGACCATGGTCGCGGGGAGACCGCGCGGGGCCGCGTGGCGTGCCACGGTGTAATAGACCTGGTCCGCCGGCGAATAGGGTTCGTTGGCGCCGACGATTAGAGAAGGATCGGCCTTGAGGCCGTCGAGAAGGACGTCTGCCACCCGGCGATCGTCGTCGAAAACGATGCCGACATGCCACGGGCGCGTCTTGCCGAGATAGACCGGCGTGAAGGAGTGAATGGCGACGAGTGCGGTCTCCAGTCCCCGAGCGCGCCTGCGGTCGAGACAGGCATCGATGGCGGCATGATAGGGGACGTGGATGTCGGCAAGCCGCCGCGCGCGCTCGGCTTCGGTTACCGCGCGGTTGGCCGGCACCGGCCGGCCCTCACTTTCAGCGACGATGAGACTGCCAGCCTCGGGCGGGCGGTTGCAATCGATGACGAGGCGGGAGACGTCCGGCCAAATGAGCGGCGCGTCCAGCCGCTCCGACAAGTGCCGCGCCACCCCGAGCGCGCCGGGATCCCAGGCGATGTGCGTAGCCAGCGCATCGTCCTCGAACCCGAACGACAGATAGGCCTCTGGCACTCGATTCGAGGCGTGATCGCAAACGATCGCGAACGGACCGCTGCCATCCGGGTTCTCCGACACAACTGGGCTGCGATGTGAGCTCGTCGTCCGCCCCCGTCTCGGTCCGTGCCGGCCCCACGAGTGGAAGTTCCGCAACAATGGCTTGCCGTCTCATATTAGCGCCTTGGGCGAGAAGGTCTAGAAGCTCGATCGGGCCCAAAGCGGTCCCTTCGAGCCGACTTGGCCGCGCGCCCGGCAACCCCGGGGTGCACCCTATTCTGGCAGCGATCGTCGCAGAGCCGGGGGGTGACACCGCGATCGCAGAGACGGGGAGGGGCCAAAGGGTTGAGCAGGCCCGGCCCCGTCGGTAAGAGAGGCGATGGCCCTTAGCAAGATGAGGCTCCTCGACGCCGTCGGCCGCTGGACGGTGCCCAATCTGAAGCAGTTCCAGCACAGCCGGCAGCCGGTGGTCTGGCTGCTCGCGCCATTCATTGGGCTGGCGGCCGGTGGGGCGGCAATTCTGTTCCGGCTCGGGATCGGGGTCTTCCAGCTGCCCTGGCTCGGCACCATGTCGGAGAGCGTCACTGCCGCCGCCAGCGTCCAGCCTTGGTGGGTGATCTTGTTGGCGCCTGCGGTGGCCGGCCTCTTGGTCGGGCTGATGCTGCAATATCTCCTCGCCGCCAAGCGCACCGGCGCGGTGCCGGATGTCATGGAGGCGCGGATCAATGCCGGCCGCGACCTCGATTTGAGGCAGGGGCTGGTCAGCACGCTGGCCAGCGCGCTCTCCCTTGGTGGCGGCGCCAGCGCCGGCCGCGAAGGCCCGATCGTCTATTTCGGTGCTACTATCGCCGCGGCGACCTGCAACCGTCTCAATCTCCCCAATGCCGCGCCGGCGCACGCTGCTTGCTGCCGGCGTCGCCGGCGCCGTTGCCGCCTCCTTCAATGCGCCGATTGCCGGCGTCCTGTTCGCCCAGGAGGTGGTCCTCGGCCATTTCGCCGTGACCAGCTTCGTGCCCCTGGTGCTTGCCTCGGTGATGGCGACCATCGTGTCGCAGGCCTGGTTCGGCAATATTGCCGCCTTCGTCGTTCCCGACTACCAGATCAGCTCATATCTCGAAGTACCGGCGTTTGTGCTGCTCGGCATCGTCGCCGCCGCGGTGGCGATCATTTTCCAGACCGCTCTCGTCGCCACCGACTGGATTGCCCGCAACATCGACATGCCGCTCATCGCCCGTCCTGCGGTCGGCGGCCTTCTGATCGGCGCCATCGCGCTCTGGTTTCCCGAGGTCCTTGGCGTCGGCTACGGCAGCACCGACGCGGCGCTGAAGGATCAATTGCCGATCGCCATGATGTTGGCGCTGCTCGTCGCCAAGACCGCGGCGACCGCGATCGCGCTCGCCTCTCGCTTCGGCGGCGGGGTGTTTTCGCCGGCGCTGTATCTCGGGGCCATGACCGGAGGCGCATTCGGCCTGATTGCCGCAACTGCGTTTCCGCAGATGGGCTCGAGCGAGGGCCTCTACGCGATCCTCGGCATGGGCGCGGTTGACCGCCGCCGTGCTCGGGGCGCCGATCTCGACCACGGTCATGGTTTTCGAGCTGACGGGCGGCTTTGCCCTCAGCCTCGCGCTCCTGCTCACGATCTCGATCGGCAACGGCATCTTCCAGGCGGTTCTCGGCCGCTCCTTCTTCCAAACTCAGCTCGAATCCCGCGGGATCGTGCTTCAGGACGGTCCCCATCGGGTGGTGATGAAGATCGGTTCGGTCGCCGACTTCATGGCGCCCCTCGCAGACGGCGAGGCCGAAGCGCTTCCCGAAGCCGAACGGGAGCTGACGCTCCGCCGCAACGAGAGTTTGGAGGCGGCGCTGCGCGCCTTCGACAGCTCCGGCGCCGAGCGCATTCCCGTCGTCGATGACGCCGATCGCAGCCGGAAGATCGGCTGGGCGAGCCAGGTGAAGGCGCTGGCGAGGTTCAACAAGGAGCTGATCGCCTCGAGCGTCGAGGAGCACCGCTGACGAAGGCGCCGGCGGCTGGTTGTCTAGCCCCAGGAGAGCATCATCATCGGCTGCGCCGGCGGCATGCGCGCGCCGAGCAACCCCCGTCGCTCGTGGACTTTGGCCAGGCTCAGAATGCGCTGGGCGATACGTTGCCCGGGCTCCCGCAAGTGCTCCACCTGGTCGGCAACGGCCAGCGGGTCTCCGCCAAGCTGATATCCGAGCAGGCGCTTGATGACGTCTGCCGGCACCTCAAGGCTGACCCCGACGGCGATGAACGTGCGCCGCAGGTCGGAGAATGAAAACGGCACGGCGGCTTTCAACGCGACGCGCCTGGCGATGGATTGGGTATGGCCGATATGACCGGCGCGGCCGCGGCCGGGAAACACCCAGTCCGAGGATCCCTGGAACCGCCGGGCGATAAGCTCGGCGACGAAACTGGACATGGGTAGACCGAACCAATCGCCAGAGGCTGAGCTGGGAAAATAGAGCGCACGCCCCACAGCATCGACCTGGTCCCAGCGCAGCGTCGTGAACTGTGACGGGCGCATCCCGGTGAACAGCACCAGCAACAGCAGATCTCGCGCCGTCTCGGGCTCGGCGATCACCACGTCCCACCACGCTGGAAACCGGTGCGGCAGGATCACACGGCGCCTCCGCCGCATGATCAGCCGTTGGACAAATCGCGCCGTGCGCGTCGGTATCCTGCGGTCCAGCAAGGGGCGGTAGTCGTTGCGATCGAGCGCACAGAGTTGGAGCCCCTTGATGATCGCGTTGATTTCGCGGAGCGAAGGGCGCGGCGACGCTTGAAGCTCGGTCTGAGCGGACGGTCCTTCTTCCCCCAAGGACTGCATAAGGCGATCAGCTCCAGGTCCCTCGACACGGAGAGCCGAGGCTATCGCCCGTTGGTTCAGGTTTCCTTAAGGCGGGTGCCGCTACGGGCGCGGAGGCGCCGCAAATGGCCTCGCAGGCTTGGGCCTTTTGGGGTTATTTCGAAAGGATCCAGTCGGCCGCTGCCGCCACGTCAGCCACCGTCGCCGTCGGCCGCGGATCGAACCGCTCCTCATCGCCGCCGCAATATTTGCCGGTACGAACCAGCAGGGCGGCGCCGAGGCCCGCGCGCAAGGCGCCGGCAACGTCGGCCTCAGCATCATCACCGACCATCACCGCCTCTGCCGGCGAACACCCCATGCTCGCCAGCGCGGCGTCAAAAAACTCGGGCGCTGGCTTGCCCAGCACGACAGCTGTGCACTGGCTCGCATATTCCAGCGCGGTCACGAAGGCGCCTGTGTCCAGGCTGAGTTGGCCGTCGGCATCCTTGAAAGTCCGGTTCTTCGCCAGCGCGATCAGGCGCGCGCCGTCGATCAAGGCGCGGAAGGCGTGGTTGAGGTTGGCGTAGGTGAACCCATCGCCGGCATCGCCGACGACGACGGCGCGGTGCGGTCGTTCCGCGCCTCCTTGAAATTCCTCAACCAGGTTCGGGTGAACGAGGAGCACGGGCGCGCAGTCGTGCCGGGCCAGCCATTCCTGCGCCGCCCGAGCGGGGGTGAACACTTCGCTCGGATCGAGGCGCAGCCCCAGTCCGGCGAGGCGTGCCAGCACCATCTGCTTGCTCGAACGGGTGGTGTTGGTGATGAAGCGCAGCGGCAAATCCGCAGCGCGCAACCGGCCAACGGCATCGACGGCGCCGGGAAGCGCCTCATTGGCGTCGTAGATGACGCCGGCGAGGTCAAGCAGCACACCCTTGATCATGACATAGAGTGGCTGGTGGAGATTTGCGGGTCAAACGGGCGGATGTCCGCCGGGAACCCGAGAAGAGATGCGGAGCGCCGGCATTAGATCGCCGGCGCCCCGCTCGAGCATCAGACGCGCTCGTCGAGCGCCTTCTGGATCTTTTCTTTGCTGCCGTGGAGCTTGATGTCCTCGGCAAACTCATTCTCCTCCTCGCGGATCTGGGCGAAATGCCAGATCAGCCAGGCAACGATCGCGATCACGACCATGATCACTTCGTAACCAAGCCAGGGATAGACGGCCCCGACATTGGCGAGATCAACAGCCCAAGTGCTACCCATATCAAGTCTCCTTTACCGGCTTCGTGTCAGGCCATGGCCTTTTCGACGCGAATGACTTCTTCCCGCGCGACTTCTTCCTCATGCAGCGACCTGAAATCGAGCCCCATCAGCTCGACCTGCCGCGGCACGCGCAAGAGCCCCATGCCATCGAGGATTTTCGCCATGACCCATCCCGGAACGAAACCGAGAACGAAGAACATGATGATCGCCGCCGATGAAGTTTCCGACCGGGTTGATCGCGGCATAGCCTTCATAGGGCGATGACGGATAACCCCAGAGCATGAAGCCGGCGATCGCGACGCCGATGAAGCCGCAATAGCCGTGGACGGCCACCGCACCGACGGCATCGTCGATCTTGAACTTCCGCTCGACCCAGTCATGGAGGTAGTAGCCGAGATAGATGCCGATGCCGCCGATGAAGAAGGCTTGGATCGGGTGGTAGAGGTCATTGCCCGCGGAAGCGGTGATGATGCCGGCGAGGCCGCCCGAGTAGGTCCAGAACGGATTGCCCTTCGAGACGATGTAGGCCACCATCAGACCGCCGGAGAGCGACATCAGGAAGTTGAACGTGATGGCGCCGAGGGTGGTTGGCGTGAGATAGATGGTGGTTGCCGTCCAGGTCGAGCCGGTGATCTGCCCGCGATGGTCTCGGGCGAGATGATCGGCACGTTGCACGCGGCGTAAAAGCCCCAGAAGCCGGTATAGATCAAGAACAGTCCGATCGTCACCAGCCATTGATTCTGAGGCACGATTCGCGTGGCGTCCCGTCCGCGGCGAAGCGGCCGAGGCGCGGACCCAGCACGATGAGAACGCCGAGCGCGGTTCCGCCGGCGATGGCATGGATCACGCCCGAGGCATAGGCGTCGTGATAGCCGAGCAGCTTCACCATCCAGCCGTCAAAGTGCCAGCCCCAGGCCGCATCGATGATCCAGGTCACCGACCCGATCATCACCGCGATGATCCAGAAGGCGCCGGACTTGATCCGCTCGATCACCGAGCCCGAAACGATCGAAGCCGCCGTCCATGAGAACAGCAGGAACGCGGCCCAGAATACGCCGGTGATGTGGTCTTGCAGGTTCGGGCCCATCTTCGGCGACCACGGCAGTACTGGTTGGCGCCGGTAGCACCGTCCAGAATGAGGCCCTTGCCTTCGTAGATGAACGGCCCGTTCGGGAACGCCCAGTAGATCCACCAGCCGAAGAAGAAGAAGGTGATGGTGACCAACGGGATCAGCATCGTGTTCTTCATCAAGGTGTGGAGATGGTTCCGGTGCGGCTGACGCCGACCTC
Source organism: uncultured Chloroflexia bacterium (assembly GCA_963807065.1). Lineage (GTDB taxonomy): Bacteria > Chloroflexota > Anaerolineae > Anaerolineales > E44-bin32 > CAWAND01. The sequence goes on along the minus strand of CAWDZQ010000004.1, from coordinate 1,468,464 downwards.
ATACATGCAGAATCCGACATGGATGAGGAACATGATGACGACCGTCACCCAGTAATAGAACTCGGTGAAAATCGTCGTAAGCGCAGATATATTGTCGCCCATGTGATTTTACCCCCTTTTCCCCAATGCCGTTGCGCCTGGTCACATAATCCGCACGCAGCAGCGCCCGACGGACAATTCAGCTACATCTTACCTTCCTCGTTGGGTTACGCAGGCCTGTGCCAGTACTTAATCCGGCTTGGCGCACGCCTGCCGGGTCCCCTCCCATACTTGGCCTTGTCTGGATGCTAAGCCTTAGCCATAACACCGTCAACGCACGAGAAACTCGCTTTCCTGCGGATAAACCCAAGGAATCGGACAGTTGCGAGGTCAACCCGACATGCCCGCCAAGGGAGACATCCGAGACCACTTCCTGGCCTGGCAGTGCCGGATCAGGCAGATGGCCATGCGCGAGCAGGGCGGCCGCCCGTCGCCCGGCATGCGCCCGCGCGTCCTTACCGTCGCGGGCCGGATCTGGCGCCGGCCCTCACCGTGCTCCTGATCCAGGCGGAGCCCGGAGGAGAGCACGGCCTTCTTTCGCTACCAGGTGATGCGGACGGTCGATCCTCGCGACGTCTATGAGCGCGCCTTGGCCTTCCTTCAGGCCGAATATTTCCAGATGCCCCGAACCTTCAGCGACACCCTCGTCGGTGTGCTGCCTCAGGGCTCGGAGCTCGCCGCGTCTCTGACCGGGGAGGGGACTTGCGTCCTCGAATTCGATCAGTACCGGCAGCGCTATCGGCTGCCTTGCGCAGTTCGGGAGTTGCCGTCCGGCGACGCCGCCCGCGAGGCGGCAATCTGGCATAACCGGTTGTTCAACCCCGCTCTGCCCGAAGCAATCCATGTTCTTGCCTTCAAACCCGATTGGGCTTCGGCCTGGGCCGATCCGGGCCCCCACAGCCGAAGGCGTTCAGTCTCCTAGAACTTCCGATAAGCCTTGTTGAGCTCCACCATAGGATGGTTCGGCGACATCTGGAACTTGATCAGCAGCTCGCGCGCGATCATGTCCCGATCCTGCTGGTTGTCGGGCAGCGCCATGTCTTCGGCACCGTACCCAGCCGTTGATGTTGCGGTCGAACACCGCGGGCTCGCCCTCCTCGTAGCCCATGTGCACGTCCTCGAGCCAGTTGAGGTCGTCCCAGCCCATGAATTCCATGTACTTCTTCAGGAACGGCGTGAGCCGCGTGTAGTCGGGCACCAGGTTGACGTCGTAGCGATAGCCGATGTGCTGGCCGATCTCCTTCTCGCGCTCGGTGTCGAGGCCGGCGCGTCCTTGCGGAATTGGTCGACGTCCTTGCGGCGCCCTTGCGTCTTGTCCTTGGCCATTGCCTGCCATCGCTCCGCTCCATCAGAGCTGGTGATAGTCGGCGACGCCGACCGTGTAGTCGGTGCCGGCCAGCGGCACCTGCGCCATGGCCGACGCCTCCATGGTCAGCGCCGCCAGGTCCTCCGGCTCCAGGCTGTGCATGTTGGTCTTGCCGCAGGCGCGCGCCAGCATCTGGGCCTCGATGGTCAGCGTGTGCAGGAAATTGTAGACCCGCTCGGCCGCCTCGTCGGGGTCGAGGCGCTTGCTGCAGCTCCGGGTCCTGCGTCGCCACGCCGACCGGGCAGCGGCCGGTGTGGCAGTGATAGCAGTAGCCGGCCGGGACGCCCATCTCCGCCTCGTAATCGGACTCCGGGATCTCCTTGTTGCAGTTGAGCGCCATCAGCGCGGAATGGCCGATGGCCACGGCGTCGGCGCCCAGCGCCAGCGCCTTGGCCACGTCGCCGCCGTTGCGGATGCCGCCGGCATAGACCAGCGCTGATCTCGCCGCGCTTGCCGAGGTCGTCGATGGCGCGACGGGCCTGGCGGATCGCGGCGATGCCGGGCACGCCGGTCTCCTCGGTGGCGATGTGCGGGCCGGCGCCGGTGCCGCCTTCCATGCCGTCGATGTAGATCGAGTCCGGCCCGCACTTCACCGCCATGCGCACGTCGTCATAGACGCGCGCGGCGCCGAGCTTGAGCTGGATCGGGATCTGCCAGTCGGTGGCCTCGCGGATCTCCTCGATCTTCAGCGCCAGATCGTCGGGACCGAGCCAGTCGGGGTGACGCGCCGGCGAGCGCTGGTCGATGCCGGCCGGCAGCGAACGCATCTCGGCGACCTGGTCGGTCACCTTCTGGCCCATCAGATGGCCGCCGAGGCCGACCTTGCAGCCCTGGCCGATGAAGAACTCGCAGGCGTCGGCCAGCCGCAGGTGATGCGGGTTGAAGCCGTAGCGCGACTGGATGCACTGGTAGAACCACTTCTCGAATAGCGCCGCTCGTCCGGGATCATGCCGCCTTCGCCGGAGCAGGTCGCCGAGCCCGCCATGGTGGCGCCGCGCGCCAGCGCGATCTTGGCCTCGTAGGACAGCGCGCCGAAGCTCATGCCGGTGATATAGACCGGGATGTCGAGCTCCATCGGCCGCTTGGCGCGCGGGCCGATCACCGTCTTGGTCTCGCACTTCTCGCGATAGCCCTCGATGACGAAGCGGGTCAGCGTGCCGGGCAGGAAGGTCAGGTCGTCCCAGTGCGGGATCTTCTTGAACAGCGAGAAGCCGCGCATGCGGTAGCGGCCGAGCTCCGACTTGATGTGGATGTCGTCGATGACCTCCGGCGTGAAAATCTGGCTCTGGCCGAGGATGAACGGCTTGGACTCTGCCGGCGCGCGCGTGCCGTTGCCGGTCTTCTTGTCTTTCTTCGTCGACCTCCTGTCGCTCATGGCGTCGCTCCCAATCGCTAGAGGACGAGCTTCTTCTCCGTCGGCTCGAGATTGTCGTAGTTCCACAGCTGCTTGCCGGCCGACGATCTTGGGCATGTTGTCGATGCCGTCTTGGGCATCCATGTCGTACAGGCGCAGCTTGCGCTCGAGCCATTGGCGGTCGAGGTCGGTCATCTCGGCCCACACGGCGTCGACGCCCAGGCTCGCCGTCTTGCCGCCGATATAGATCGTGCCGTCGTACATGGAGTCGCCGAGGTTCTTGCCGGCATCGCCGCAGATCACCATGCGGCCGCGCTGCATCATGAAGCCGGTGAAGGCGCCGGTGCCGCCGCCGACGATGATCGTGCCGCCCTTCATGTCGATGCCGGTGCGCGAGCCGACGTCGCCCTTGCAGACGAGGTCGCCGCCGCGGATCGCCGCGCCGAAGGTGCGAGCCGGCGTTCTTCTCGATCAGAATCGTGCCCGCCATCATGTTCTCGGCGCAGGACCAGCCGACCCGGCCGGCGATGCGCACGTTGGGACCGTCGATCAGGCCGACGCCGAAATAGCCGAGGCTGCCGTCGATCGTCAGGTTGAGCCGGTTGAGGATGCCGACGCCGATCGAATGCTTGGCGCGGGATTCTTGATGACGATCGTGCCGTAGCCGTCCGCCATCAGGTCCCTGATGCGGCCATTGACGGCGCTCGGGGGCATCTTGCTGGCGTCGATCTCGGCACGCTTGTTGAAATCGACATCAAAGGCATTGGGAAGCGAGAAGCCGGTGTGGGCGTCGTTGGGTCGAGATCGTAGAACACCTGCTGCGAGCGGCCGCGAAGCTGCTCGGTGTGCATCCCCCTTGTCAGTACAGATCAGGGTCCTCCGTCAGCAAGCACGGCAGTGCCCCTCTGTGATAGTGCCTGTAGCTTTCAACGGATGGAGCATGATGGTCACTTCCGAGAACCACATGGAATACCTACCGAGGACTCCGAAGCCGACCGATGTACCCCGCGCCAGAGAACAACTCAACCACCTTCGGAGCAGCTGGATCGTCCCCCTTCCAAAGGCTTAAAGACGACTGGATCTCCATCCCCCGGATACCGATTTATTCGCGGAACGGTCTTATCCCAGATCGATTGTTCGCGGCTTGCACTTTTGCGGCTTTCCTTCGTGACCCACTTTCTTTCTTCTCCCTCACCAGAGAGAATGACCTGCAGCAATTCCCATGGGGCACCTAATTCAACGTTTACGCAAGGCTATTCTAGCTTGTCTCGTGGAAAGAAGAAAATCCGAAGATCAGCCATGACAATGGCCAGTATAATTCCCCTCCCGAGCGGCCGTTCCGTGCTGGCCAACCGGCGAGAACTCATTTGCTGACCGCCAGATCGCAACTCAATATTCCATCCAAGTCATGCAGCATCTTAGCCTTTGCCCTGATCAGTGGCGACACGGCATAGTTCAGAGGGCGACGGTAGTCACGGTTAGCTTCGAGCCCATAGCAGTCCACCAGACTTTCGACATGTGCCACAGGCAAGGGGCAGCCCAGGCAAGGAGCCAGGGCTCTAGTCGCTCACTCCGTTCTTGAGCACTTTGCTGTCCAAGTTCAGAAGCAGAATCCCGTTCCATTTAGCGACAAGAACCTGTCCTTCTCAACCGCCAAGTTATCGGGATTGTCCCCGCCCAGCAGCTTGCCCGCTTCGAACGATCCCCTTTGGGTCCGACACATTCTTGGTGCACGTAGTAGAGGGTCCTGAGGGTGTATTACACGCCGACTTCGACCAAATCTGGCAGTTGCATGCTCTAGTCATGTTTCGGACAATCGAGAACGTGCCAAATCTGAACCCACCTTCTGCGCCATCCGTTGGCGCTGCCAGATGAGATCCAGAATGTGAGGGTCGTGGCCGCGGCAGCCAATCGCTTCCGACCGGCGGTGGTAGAGGGGAAGAGAGCGATTTCTTCCGCCACGGTTTGCCGACATTTTTGGGAATTGCTGGATTCTGTGGCGCCCCCAGCAGACTCGAACCTGCAACCTACGGATTAAAAGAACCCCGGATGTGAGGGGGGCACACCCGGGGCGTTGGCGGAACTTCGCTCAAAGAGCTCGGTTCCCCATATGCCGCCCATTCTAGAAGTGATCGCCAGCCCGGTCAAGGATTCGCCGCCCATCGGCCGGTCACAGCCCTGCCTCATGCACGTTAAATGAAAACGAACTATGAGTGTGCATGGGCGAAGGGGCCCCTGCCCAAGGAAAGGCACCCCTGGAGTCAGGCTGCAAGACTTGGCGAACCCTTCATTGAGGACCCATAATCCGAACGCGTGAGCAGGGCAGCCACCCCGACGTGGCTGCCCTGCTCGTCTTCGCCCAGCTCCGCCGTCGACCCGGGGAGTCTGCAACCTCTCCAGGACCAGTCTCCCCCCCTGACAAGCCCTACACCTCCCCCTCCAAGACGTGTGGACCCACGCCTCTCCCATTTGGGGCCAAACCATTCCCCACGTACAAACTCCTCCCCAGCATCCTGTCGTAGCTCGTCCATCTTTCACCGGTCGCCCTTGCGTCCCTCGTCAGCAGCTTCAGGCGGTTGACCTGCGCGTCCAGGTTGTCCAGGTAGTGCAGTGCCACCGCTTCGATGGACTTCGGCCGCCGGGGCGATCCCCACTCGTGCCGCCCATGATGCGAAATCACCAGGTGCAGCACCTCCAGCGCCAGCTGGTCTGGGAAGCGATCGATCGATTGTATGGCGCGGCTGACCCGCCTCTCGCCCAAAACGATGTGGCCCAGCAGATGGCCTTCGTCGGTGTAGTCCGCCTCCCAACCCCAGGTGAGCTCCTCCAGTTTGCCGATGTCGTGCAAGCAGAATGCCGGCGATGAACAGGTCCCGCCGTATCTCCGGATACAGCTCCAGCAGGGGCCGGGCCAGCACCAGCAGCTCGTACACATGCTCCAGCATGCCGGCCAGGTACGCGTGGTGGATCCGGCGCGCCGCCGGGGCCGACTCGAACCTCTCGGCCCACGCCGGGTCATCGTAGAAGCAGCGAACCAGCCGGGACAGATGCTCATCCTGGATGCCCTCGACCGCCTCCCGGATCACACTCTTCATGACCTCCACGTCGCGATCGGTGGTGGGCATCATGTCCGCCCGGCTGATTTCCTCATCGCCGGCGGCACGCAGCCGCGAGATCCTGACCTGCCGCTGCTCCCGAAAGCGCTCGACGATGGCGGCGACCTTGATCGGACTTCCCCCTTTGACCTCCTGGGCGACGTCTTCAGCCCCCTCCCACATGCGCGCCTCGATGGCCCCCGTCCTGTCCACCAGCTGCAGCCTGAAGGTACTTGCCCCGCGCCGGGTCCCGAAAGGAGTCCAGCCGCGGATTGCGGGCGATGTAGTAGCCGATGAACGCCCTGCCCTCCTCGAGCTCGGCCACCCACGGCCCCTTGTCGGCCATGGCGCCGTTGCCATTGGTTTCCATCTGTATCGCTCCCTCACATAAGGTGAGGGAAACGCCCTTCCGACCGGGCGTTTCCCTCTCGCCCCCTGCCCTACGCCTCCCCCTGGCCTTGATCCGGACCCAAGTCGCGCACCGTTTCCAGCGCCCAGCCTTCACCGAGCGCGCCCGCCGTGGCCGCCTGCGCGGCGTCGATCGCCCGCTGCGCCTCCGCCTCGGGATGGGTGGGATAGCTTTCGATCACCCGTTTCAGCTGGCGGCAGCGGGCCCGGCCGACGTCGTCCAGGCGCACCAGGAGCGCCCGGCTGATGGCCGCCCCGCTGAAGATGATCACCAGCCAGGCGGGGGCGGCGGCCAGCGCCTCAAGCAGCCTGCGCTGCTCCGCCGTGTGCATCGGGATCCAGGCCCAGTGTCCAACCCGCCAGCGCTCCGACCTGGCCGGGGAACGCTCAGGCCCAAAGCCAGAACCGGGCATTCCGAGGTCTCGATCCCCAGGACCTGACCCCGCACCAGCGGACGCCCCAGAACCGCCTGCGGCCCTGCCTTGACGATCAGCGCCGGCACCTGGCGTTCACCGACCTTCCACGTCGATCGCCGCCATCGAGCAGGCCATGCTCTCTTCTTCCAGCTTCTCCGCCAGCGCGCCAAAGCGGCGCTGGAGCACCTCCAGCACATCTTCGTTCTTCATCGCCTCTCTCACCTCTCCGGCCCAATGCCAAACGCCGCCGGACATCGTTCGTCCCGCGGCGTGCGCCCTATCGTGCTATCTCTGGGCGAGTTGTTTTTGTTGTGAACTTCGGCTTAGAGCATCAGCCTCCGGGCTGCCTCACTTCGCCGACGGACCGCTCGCCGCCCTCATCGACGTCGAACGGATCCACACCCCAGCCCTGGACCTCCCGCCACATTTTACGGAGACGGGCCTCGCCGTCGCGCCCGGCGGCCCGCAGACAGCCGACCACCCGCCGGCGATCGGGGTCGTCCCCGGCGTGCCAGGCGGCCCAGGCTCGCAGGACCCCCCTAAGCCAGCGCAGGTCCTCGGAGCTCAGCTTGCTGGCCGCGCCTCAAGCGCAAGGCGGCGCGGCGCAGCCCGGGGAAGCGGTCCATCGCGCTGCGCCAGTCGGCGAACAGCAGGACCTCCCCGGCTGATGATCGTCTGGTCCCTATCCTTCCCCCGGACTGTTCGGCGATGGATTCGAGGCGTCCCTCGTCCCTGAGCAGTCCCAGCCGATATCCCGGCCGCCAGCGCGGCCACTTCATCAGCCCGACGATGGTCTTTTGCGGCACGCCGACCGCGGCGCACAGCACCAGGAAGGCGTCGGCCGACTCCGACCACTCGAGTCCGGCTGGCCGAGCCCCGGCCTTCGGGAAAGCGGTAGGCCTCGGCGGCCGAGCGCCGCACGCGCCAGAACTGGTACTTCACCGCCGGCAGTTTGCCGGCGTAGATCTGGCGCGTGACGTCGTTGGAGCCACCCGGGAGCCCTCGCAGCCGGGCGACCTGCCCGGTCGTCAGCCACTCGTCCCCCCAGCGCCGGCGCTTCAGCTCGATCAGGCGGCTCAGCTTCGCGTCACGGACGCGCCCGGGGTTGAAGTAGATCCAGTTCTGCGGGTTGACGGCCCAGCGGTAGAAGGTGACCTGCCTGACGACGTGGATGCCCCGCTTTCCAGGGATCACGCGCCCGGGGAGGACTCCCCGCTCGATGAGCGCCTTGATCGCCTTGCCGCACTTCCCCAGCCGCCGGGCCACGTCGCGGGCCACCAGCTCACCCTGGCGTTTGCTCGGCGCCGCCCACCCCTTGCGCGTGAAACGGACCTTGACCGCCGCTTCGGTCCGCCCGATGGCGGTAGCGATCGCCTCCAGGCTCATCTTCCCCAGGCGATCCCGGACGAAGGCTTCCTCCTCCGGGGTCCAGCGGCCCAGATTGGGCCGCGCCAGCCCCGCCGCCTGCGCCTCGTCCAGGCTGGTTTCGATTTCGGCCGGATTCAGCCTGGAGCGGCTGACGGCGATCGAAGGCGGCACACCCGATTCGAGCTCGGCCGCCGTGACGGCGGCGTCGATCAGCGCCTCAAGCTCCGGTCCGCCGCTCATGGTCCCCCCTCCTCCTGCTGCCGATCCGCCATCCGGGCCATCCGCACCAGGAACTCCGGCAGCGGGCAGCCGTGGCAGGCCCGGAGCACGTCTTTCAGGCTGCACAGATCGCAGGTCTCGCCGGCGGCTCGCTTCACCAGCCTCCAGGCCGGCTCGGCCACGTGATCCAGGAGGTCCTGCTTGATGTCACAGGCCCCGCAAGCCTGACGGGCGGCCTGGCGGATCTGCTCTTGGGTGCCCTTGGTCTCCCCGGGCGGCAGAGCCTCCCCCATCACGGCCTCGGCGATGGCCAGGCTCGGCAGCTGGCCGCGGCGCCGCCCGGATCCGATGGCCGCCTCGAGCCGGCGCCGGCCCAGCTCGTCCGCCACCCTGTGGCAGGCCCGCACGACGGAGCGCACCGAGGCCTTGCGCCGGGCGAGCTCGCGCGCCAGCCTCAGCCGGGCCTCGTCGTCGGTCACCAGGGCGAACGCCTCCACCACCTCCGGCATCTTGGGCAGCCGGCCGGCGGCGACCAGGTCCTGGATCGCCGTGTCCAGCTCGAGGAGCTTGAGGCGGGAGGCGATCTTGGTCAGGCTGCAGCCGAGTTCCCGGGCCAGCTCCGCCTGGTTCATGCCTTCCTCTTCGATCAGGCGGCGGTAGTGCCGGGCCTCGGAGATGGGATCCTTGGCGAACCATAGGGTCGAGGTCCTGGCCATGATGAGCAGCTTCTCCCTGCGGCTTACCTCCCGGCGCACCTCGCACTTCAGGCGCGGCGCGCCCTCGCCCAGCGTCCTGGCTGCCGCCAGCCGGAAGTTGCCGTCGATCACCAGGTACCTGTCCGTTCCGTCCATGGGCGTGACGAGCAGCGCCTGGTCGACGCCGCCCGACTGCTGGATCGACTGGGCCATGGCGCGCAGGTCCGCTTCGGGATAGAAGCGGCGGGGGTTTTCTGGATCGGAGACCAGGCGCCCAGCTTCCACCAGGATCACCTCGGGTCCCCGGATTGGGACGTCCTTCATCGGCCTTCTCCTGTGCGTGACGGATAACAGAAAGCCGCTGCCGGGGCAGCGGCGGATGGGCTTCGTCGTGCGCTGCATGAGCGGACCAGCGGGGTGCGCGGAAGGCAGGCTACCTCCCCGGCCGCCATGCACGCCATTGCCACCCCCCATACAGTCTTTACCGGGTCACCTGCTTCAAGCGCTCACGGATGACGGCGCCGTCGCCCAGCGCGTAGCTGAGCAGGCTGAACGCGTACCCGCCGAACAACAGCAGAAACAGGATCGCCAACCCGGCGAAAATCAGGTCCAAAGCTGTCATCTCGCCCTCCTCGGGCGCGCAGGCCGGCGCCGTCAGCTCCTTTGTAGCAAGCGCGGACCGGCCCGGGCATTACGCTCTCGGGTGCCAGCCGTTAGGCCGGCGTTAGCTCAAGTTCGAAGGGGTTGGGTAGAGCAAGTAAGGATGTGTCAGGGGGGTGCTGGTTGAGTTGTGGAAGACCTGCCAGGTGCCCACACTCGCATGACGGTGGTGCGCATTGCCTTGAGAAGACGGGGTTAGGGGGACGTATCTGTGTCCCAGCGGCCAGGAAAACCTGGCGGCGGTTGACGGGCCGGGCCGGAGGCTGGGGTACTGCCGGCGGAGGGGTGGTTCAGGCTCAGCCCCGCTGGGCGAGCCTCGCCATCGCCTGCTTCGGGGTGACGATATCCGCGCCGACGTAGCCGGCGAGGTCCGGCCGGCCGAGGAGGTGCTTTTTGTCCAGCGTGACGAGCATCGCAACGCCCGCCTTCTTGGCAGCGGCGGCGATGGGGGCGTCCTTCAGGGCCACGTGTTCGGCGGCCCCAAGCACCTCCGCCCTGGTTGGCCGGGACATCTCAGGAGCGATACTTGCCATCACCCGTTCCAGGAAGGGCAGAGTTTGAGGCGCGCTCTCGGACAGGTTGCGCCTCGTCTCCTCCAGGACGGTCGGGCTGACGACCAGCTCGACGCCACCCTTCACGGCCGACATGAGCAGATCACGCGCGTGTCCGCGGGCCGAGTACGCGGCAGAGAAGATGACGCTCGAGTCCATGAAGACCCGCGTCATGCCTTCCCGGGTGCCGGGAGGTCATGGTCAGCCTCGAGAAGCTCCCCCCGGATCTCCCGCCCCCGCGCCATCATCTCTTCCAGGCTGATACCCCGCTCCTTGAGGGCCCGGCCGATCTCATCCAGCGCCGACGCCATGACGATCTCAGCCGGCCGGATGATCACGCCCTGCTCGGTTTCGATGAAGGTCACCAGATCCCCCTTCTTCAGATCCAGCTTCTCTCGGATGTCCTTGGGGATGGTCACCTGTCCCCGCTCCTGCACTCGCACAGCCGGTGTAGCCATATCGACCTCCTCATCATGAAGTCATACTTACATGTATTCATGACTATATGATAGCCACTCGTTGGCCCGGGTGTCAAGCGAGAAGCTTCAGATCAGGGGCCGGTCAGCAGGGGCTGGGACTGCAGCACGACCACGTCCAGGTAGCGGCCGAAGCCGCCGTCCTGAAGGCGGATCGTGTGGGCTTCGAAGGAGTTGATGAGCTGCCACCAGTCCGAGCTCACGCCGTAGGTGATGGTGGGGCATCCCGGCTGGGGGTTGTTGGGCGGGCAGTACTTCTTCCAGGTGGTGGTGGTGACGTCGATGCACACCGGGGGCCATTGATCCCAGTCCCAGTACCAGCCGGGCTCGCCGTAGTACTCCCAGCCGCAGTGCTGCTCCGTCTGACTAAGCTGCCGCCAGTGGACGTCCCATTGGACGCGGGCGAAGAGCGCCCATCCCGGTAGCGACCTCGAGCCGAAACGCCGGGCGGCCGTCGTAGCTTCCCGAACCGCCGACCGAGGCCCACTCCGACCAGCCGGCGAACCACCCGCCGCGGAAGGGATTGGCCCCCTGCCAGTTGTAGCGGGAGAGCATGGCTGCCCGCCGGCCCGGCGATCAGCCCGCCCGGAAGCCGGGCGTCGACGGAAGACGCCGGGCACAGCTCCAGGCCCCCCAGGTTGGCGGGCAGGTCGTCCAGCGACGAGGCGGCGCACAGCTCGCCGGTACCGGTCCCGGCTGAAGAGCCTCAGGCGTTCGTCGAGGGCGTGGACGGCGAGATTGCCCTGGCGAGCCGTGCTCTCAAGGATCGTCGGCAGCCCGGCGTAGGGGGAGAGAGCCAGCTCGATCCGGTAGCCTTCGATGCGGTTCTTGGACCAGCTGATGGTGCGCCGGGCGCTGTCGGCGTAGTCGAAGGTCCCCGGTGACCAGCCGAGCTGCACCACGATGGGCAGGTCGACCAGCCCGAGCTCAGGCAGCTGCGCGTGGACAAGTGGCGCCGGCACGTTGATGCTCGCCCGATCCCCGGCGTAGACACCGTCACAGCGCGCTTCGGGCTGGGCGGATCCGTCGTCCTGCAGGTGCCAGCTCTGGCACGGGTGCTCGATCAGCCAGGCGACGTCGGTGTACTGCGGGGGAGGCGCCGCCCTGGCGCGCTGGATCCCTGAACCTAGCAGCAGGCCAGTCGCCAGGGCCGCAGCCGACAGGCGGAAGGTGGGGATCGTGTTCATGTCGCTTTCGACGACGGAGAAATCAACCGCTCCCCTCACCGGATGAGATCGGACGGGCGCCTTCATCTTAGAAGGGCGTCTCCGCACCGGCCGTTATGCTCCCGTTACATCCCTCCCCGCCCCGTCCGCGCCCGGCCTGTCAGGTGCCGCTTCAGTCGAAGCCCAGGCCCTTGCTCTTGAGCGACACGTACCTCCCCCGGCCGATGACGAGGTGGTCCAGGCAGTCGATGTCCAGCAGCCGGCCGGCTTCGACGATGGCCTTGGTGATGGAGACGTCCTCCGGGCTGGGAGTCGGATCGCCGCTGGGATGGCAGTGGGCGACGATGATGCCGGCGGCGTTGGCCCGGATGGCGGGTCGGAAGATCTCGGCGATGCGCACCAGGGAGGTGTTGAGCGAGCCCTTGTAGATCTCCACCGGCTCGCCCACCAGCCGGTTGCGCGTGTCCAGCACCAGTGTGACCAGATGCTCCTGGTCCAGGTTCTGCATGATCGGCATCAAGAGGGCAGCGGCGTCCTCGGGGCTGGAGATCGAAGGCCGTCCGTCCGGCGATGGGGCCAGGATCCGCCGGCCGAGCTCGACGGCCGCCTTGACCGCCGCCGCCCGGGCGGGCCCGATGCCCGGCACGGTCGTCAGCTCGCCGGGGGTGGCGTTGGCCAGCCGCTCCAGCGAGCCAAACCGCCGCAGCAGCTCGGTGGCGCTTTCGATCTGCGAGCTGCCGCGCAGGACGGTGGCCAGCAGTTCGACCAGGCTGCAGGCGCTGGCGTAGTGGCTGACGCGGTGGACGGGGCGCTCCCGCACCGGGAGCGCCTGGAGCAACCCCGTCCCGTCGGGGCGAACCCCGGCGCGGAAGAGATCGCCCTCGAACGAGCGTTGTGTGTTCATCTTTTGCTCTCTCAGTCTTGGGGAGTTCAGGCCGCAGGGGAAGCGGCCTTTGGCGAGTCGGCCTCGACGCGTTCGTCTTGGGCGGCATCCGAACAGACCCGACGCTGGACCAGGGTGCCCGCCGGGACCTCCGCCTTGCCGTCGAGGCCGATGACGACCGACGGCGCCTCCCCGGCGTCGCCCTGCCGGCCGCGTCCAGGAGGCACGCATGCGGTGCCGGAGGGGAGAGGCGCACCCCGGTCATGCCCGTTCCCCTTCTAGGCCTTCGCCCGGAGTTCCCTCAGGAGTCGATTCCTTCCTGACCTTCAGCCGGGAGCGGAGGTAGGCCTCGGTTTGCGCCACCGTGAACAACCGGCCGACGCTGGCCAGCAGGGCCGCCAGCGCCACGGCATCGACCCTGATTTCGAGCCTCCCTGCTCGAAGCCGACATCTTCACGGGCAGGCGCCCCTGCGCTGAGCGGGGAGTCCTGGTCGAGCGTCATCGTGACCTGCGGTCGGGGCATGCCGTCGGCCCTGGGGTGCGGGTCGAGGCGATCGTGCAGCGGTTTGTGCCGATCCATGCTTTGCCCTCCTGGTTCTTCCATACAAAGGCGGGGCCTCGCCAACCGGCGAAGCGCCGCCCCGTGCGAACCATCATTCGTCGGCGATCGGCGTCAGCCGCTCGCCATCCCACCAGTACGCCCGGCCGGCGTAGCGGATTTCGTAGCCCCAACCGGCGCCGTAGCGGCGGGTGTCGGGGGTCCATCCCCGGCGCCGGCCGATCCACCACCCGGCGATCCGCCGGCCGGCGGACATCACGGCCCCCAGCCACCTGAAGCTCAAGGCCGGGAGCCCTTGAAGAGACGACCATCGCTTCATCACGAAACCTCCATGCGTGAAGGGGGCGCCTCCTGGCGGGCGCCCCCTTCCTTCCGATCGGTCCTTGGGTTTGTTCCGGCACTTCTGCGGTTCCTGGGGAGATCGACCCGGCGGTTCGCCTTGCGCCGCCGGCGCGAGGGGCATAGAATGGATTCACTCTCAGCTCGCGGGTCCGCCCTTCGGGGACAGGCCCGCAGCTCACTTAAGACCGTGGCCACGATCGCTTCCCCCAGGACGCGCAGCACCGCTTCCGGCGGGAGCGTCCCCTGCCCGCCGCCATTCAGGTACGCCTGCACCGCCGCGCGAACGCCCGGCTCGAGCCGCGGCAGCGCCCGGCGCACGTGATAGCCGGTGACCGGCTCGCGCAGTCCGGGGACGGTAAACCTCCCCACGCCTTGCATCCTGACAACCGGTATCGCCATGTCTGGCCTCCTTCATTGCGGTTCGGCTCCCGACTGGGGACCCCCATGCGCTCAGCCGAGGAGCCGATCGGCCCGGGGACCGCTGCCGGTTAACGCCAAACCGCCGACGTAGGGGGCAGCTCAGCCCACGTCGGCGGTTCCCTCCTTCGATATGCGGCTTCACCTCAGGGAGGGGTGAGGTGCAGCAAGCTGTGAAACTCAAATCCAGTCTCGAGCTGGCGCGCAGATACGGGGCTGCGAGCAGGGCGCAGCCTCATCCGCGCCCTCGGCGCGGGCCGAGGCGATCGGAATGATGGTTTCGTTTGTTGGTGGAGGAGGGATGACTTCAGTGCTTTGGACTGAAGTTGTCTTGTGGGTTCAGCTTGGCGTCAATGATGGACGAGGCAGGGGGCCCCCACGCGGTTTTGATGCTCCTTTGGCCGTGAACAACCCATTTGTGAAGGTGTCGAACGATCTCGGCGCCGTCGTGATCCAACGTGCCGATCCAATCCTCGACGGTCTCAAAGGTTTCCACACAACCCTCAGCGATGTCGCGATCTGCGTCCCGCTCAGCCTGCTGCCATGACTCCGACCAGAAGTAGGCCTGACCTTTTCCGTGCGTTTCTTCGGAGTTAGTACGATCTTCGTCCCCTGACGATTGCCACCTGTACACAGGCCCAAGATGGGTTCAATGCCGGCTCAGTCGTTCTGCTTGAGAATGCCTCTGGCTTTGAGCCAATCCAGCGCATCGCCAGGCGTACCGATGTCTGAGACCCGATCCATGGGCTACTTCTGGGTCGTCCATGAAGTGGCGGCGATTTTGGGTGACAAGGTAGTCGACGCCTGCCTGCATGGCGGCGAGGACAATAGGAGCGTCGGCTTCATGCTGGACGATGTGTTGGTGCCCTCGAATTTCTGCTCTGGGCCCTGGATCGCGAAGATTCGGCCCACTGCCAGCTTCAGAGCCTGTCGAAAGTAAAGCAGCGGGCCCGGCCCATTTCGAGCAACGGCCCGTTCGGTCTCTGCGACCACTTGCTCCGAGATGACGATGGATATCCTCCGGTCTCAGCCAGAAGAAGGAGAGCTCGGGCTCCACCTGTAGGCGAAATGATGCCAGCGACCATAGCGCTGCTGTCGAAGAACAGCTCCACTTCAGGCATATTTCTCCTTGTAGTACTGCTCTCGCTCCTCGTCGAGGCTTCCAGTAGATCTTCAAGGGAGACGCCCTCTTCCCGCAGCAGTTCGGCTGCCTTGTCGCCCAACCTGGCGAGTTCAGAAGACCCTGGCGTCAACATGAAAGCGCCCTCACCCAGCTCGACAAATGTGAAGATCTCCCCTTCCGCCAGGCCGTATTTGCGTCTCAATTCGACGGGGACGGTGATGACCCCCTTTTTGCGCATTTGAATCACTTGGTGTCCACAATAGCCCTCCATGGTGCCGATTTTCTGCAATTCCGATTATCTTCCCCCATTGTACCTCAGGGTCGCCTCCCCGTGTAGGGGAGCCCCATCGTCGATCCGCAAGGTGTCCCAACTATGGACCGTGAACCGCCGCCAGCGCCGAGCCAACCTTCTCTCGGGTGCGCCTCAGACCAATTCGATCCACCTGATCGTTCAGGTCCTTCTCGCCACTATCGAAGGAGTGTTCGAGCAGTCGTGCCTTGGGCAGCTTTTCCAGCCATCTTTGGGCCGCTACCAGACCAGCCTCGTCGTTCTGGCTGAGGATGAACAGCTGCTTCCTCCGCCTCAATTTGGGCAGAAGGTGCCCGGCGATGCCGGTCCCGTTGACCGCCACGCCCTGGTACCCCATCTGGCGCAGGTTGACGGCGTCGATGATGCTTTCCGTCACGATGACCGGCTCGCCTGGCCGCACGTTGGCCAGGCCCCAGAGGGTCTTCGGCAGACCGTTCAGCGACAGGTAGCGCAAGCCGGCGTCCTTCAGCAGCGAGCGTCCGACCATGTGCAGCACGCGGCCGTGGCGGTCGAGGTCCGGAAAGACGACCCGATCGGCCATCAGCTCTCGCCGCGCACCCTTTTCAATGGGCAGGTATAGGCCGGCGACTTCGGCCGCCCGGCGCAGCTGCGGCGGGTAGCCGGCCAGGGCCCCCAGCAGCGCACCCGGGACGGCATAGCCCAGCCTGAAGCGGGAGATGGCTTCCCCATCGATCGCCCGGCCCGCCAGGTACCCCCGCGCCGCCTCCCCTGCTTTGCCCAGCAGCGCCAGGTGATAGACCCGGCTGGCCAGCGCCAGCACCTGCACGATCTCCCGGGTCAGCTCGCGGGGCGGCGCAGCCGGCTGCGGCCGCAACCTCGGCACGTCCAGCCGGCCCAGCCGCACCAGGACATCTTTGAACATCGCCTCGTCGCGGTTGTTCCAGGCGTCGCCGTAGACCAGCTGACCCTGAAAGTCGTACACGTCGCCGCCTCGACCGCAACGGAAACAGTGCCAGAGCCCACTGTTGGGGCTAACGCTCATGTTGGGACGGCCGCCATCGTCGTGAAACGGGCAGCGCGCCATGATCTGGGCGCGCTCACGGCTCGTTCCAAGTTCGACGCCTGCCAGGGCCATGATGGGAACCAGATCGGGCTTGTCGTCCATCGGTCGACCCCCTCGGATTGAATGGGTGGTTGGGGAAATACTAGAGGCGTCGCGCCTCCAGGGGCAAGACGGCCTGGAGAGCTACTCCGGCCGATCGGGGCGGGGCGAGATCGCCGGCCATTGGTCCAGAAACGCCCTTGGGGAAAGAACGCGCACGGCCGATCCTTCGAGGTACTCGAAATGCTCGGGGTTGCCCGTGACCACCGCCTCCGCTTGTGCGGCGGCCGCCACTTCACCGAAGGCGAGATCGTCGACGTCGGGGACCTCCCCCACCTGGAGCGGCGGGGCAGAAACAGGGTCGCCGGCCAGCTGGAGGAAATCAAGGACCGCTTGCACGCGGGCCTCGGGAAATCCAAACCTCGGCCGCTTCAAGACCTCGGCGTATTCGGACATCACCCGGTCATCGTAGGCCAGGGTGAGTTCGCCAGCGATGAGCAGGTCGAGGATCCTTCCCGGCGCCCCGTGGGGGTTCAAAAGCCCCGAGACGAGCACATTGGTATCGAGGACGATGAGCATGGCTCAGCTCTGGCCGCGGCCTCTGCGCACGGCCCGGACCTCGGCCTCGATCTCATCGACCGATAGTCGGTCCAGCCCGCCCTCCCTGGCCTGTCTCCGCAGCGCGGAGACCGCCTGCCTCGCCCGGATCTGGGACACCAGAAAGAGGGTCTCTTCCAGGCTGTCCGAGTCGACGTCGATCATCACCGCGATCGGCTCGCCGCTGCTGGTGATGACCAGTTCCCCCTCATCCGTCAGCCGCCTTCGAAGCTTCCCGGCCTGGTTGCGCAGGAAGCGATACGGTACGAAGCGCATGGTTGTCTTCCCCTTTCGCTGTAGCAGAATTCGCTACAAATATACTACAACCTATTGTGGTCCGGTCAATCATCTCGACCGCTCCGCGGCTGCCTTTTCGCCGATGCACCCCTGCTCCCCGCCCCGGACCCGCCCAACGGCTAGGGCCACCGCCGGTGGCCGACGGGCAGCCTGGCCAGGAACGGGCTCACCGGCACCGGCCGCGACAGGCTGAGGACCAGACGATCCTTGGCCCGCGTGAGTCCGACGAAGGCGATGTTCTGCTCCTCCCGGGGATCGCCGGCCTCCAGCGGCAGCAATCCCTCATTGAACCCAGGCAGCAGGACGGCCTTCCACTCCCGCCCTTTCGAAGCATGGATCGTCCCCAACTGGATGCCGTCGCCCTGGCTGGGGCGGGCCAACTCCGCCTCCAGGTATCGGGCGAACTCGGCGGCCCGCCCGAACTCCCGGCTGAGCTGGACCAGGTCGTTGAGCGCCCGCACCCCGCCATGGTCACCTTCGCTGTTCAGATAATCGGGGATTCCACTCAACTCGACGACTCGCGCCACGAGCTGCAGGAGAGTCAGGCGGCTCGCCATCGCCTCGTCGAACAGCTCCCGCAGGTCGAGGATGCGCAGAACCCGTCCCACAACCTGCGGGCCCCACGACTCGGGATCCGCCAGCACCCTGATCAGGTGGTCCCAGCCCAGGACGGCGTTCCCCCGCAGCCTGTAGCGCGTGCGCACCCCGATCCCGCAGGGCGGGAAATCCACGATCGTCTCGAGGGACGTGTCATCCATCGGGTCGAACGCCAGCCGCAGGTAGGCGAGCAGGGCCTGCGCCTCCGGGCGCTCGAACAACCCTGGCCCGCTTCCGATTGTGCGGTAGGGGAGGTCGCGCAGCCGGAGCGCCACCTGCACCTGGTTCTGTTGCGAATGCACTCGGGTCAGCACGGCGATCTCATGCAGCGGGTGCCCTTCACGCTGAAACAGCTCGACCCATTCGGCCACCTGCCGGCCGACGAAATCCAACTCCGCCTCCGGGCTCAGCGCCTCCACCGCCTGCACCGGAATCCCCAGGCTGTCACGCGACGGCTGCATGGCCCAGGCGTCGGGGCCGGCCAGCGGGCGGGCGGCGTTGACGATCTCCGGCGTGGAACGGTGGTTCCGATGCATGGACTCGGACTGCAGTCCCTGGGGGAAGCACGAGACCAGTCGCTCCCAATCCGCGCCGCGGAAGCCGTAGATCTGCTGGGAGGGCGAAGCCAGCATTACTGTCTCCTCCGATCCCTCCATCAGCGCCTGCAGGATAGGCCACTCCGTGACCGGGTTGAGGTCCTGCCCTTCGTCAACGAACAGGTGCATCCCACTTAGAAACGTCCGCAGGCCGCCATCCTTCAGCTCTCGATGGGCTTGTTCCAGGATGCCGGCGAAGTCGACCGAGTTCTCGGCGTTCAGGATCTGGAAGTAGCGCTAAATCATCGTCTGGGCCTGCGGGTGCAGCGCTTCCAGACTTCCTCCCCGTGCTCGGATGCGGTCCATGTCGTGGATGACCTCCTTTGGCTCGAGGAATCTGGCGCCGATCTCGACCGCCGCTCGCTCCATGACTGTCATCGCCTCGTCTTCTGAAATCACTTTCGGCACGCGTTCCCCCTTCGACCTCCTGCCCAGACTCATCAGCCAGTAGGCGGTCCCGTGGACCGTGCGGACCGGCACGTCGCCGCCCAGCCGCCTGGAGATTTCTGCCGCCGCCTGGCGGCTGAAGGTGGTGGCCAGCACGGCGTACGGGGAGGTCCCGTTCTTGATGCGGGACTCGATCTCGTCCACCAGGCGCTGCGTCTTTCCCGAGCCCGGTCCGCCCGTGATCAACTGCATCTCTTTCTCCCTTTCCCGATGTCCTCACAGGAGGAACTCCGGCGCATGCGCCGGCAGCATTTCCGCCTGACAGAACCTGGCACTAACAGGCACGCTGCCCCCAACTCTGTCGCGAGCCGCAGGCGACACAATCCTGGTTGACCCGACAACGAAAACCGCCGGGGTATCCCGGCGGTCGGGTCAGTCCTTTTTGCCACGTTCTGGGCAGGAAGAGTCAGCGGCGGTAGATGTCCCTACGATGCCCTACGGCATGAACCACAATCGTCTCTTCTTCATACAGGATGTTCTACAGAACCCGGTAGTCGCCGACACGGAGTTTATGGAGGTCCCCCAGTTCCCCTGTGAGCCGTTCAAGGCGAACGAGTTCCACATTGTCGGCCAGCCAAACAAGTCGATTAACGATTCTGCGGCCGACCGGCTTGTCCAACTTGGACAGATTACGGGCGGCCGCACTGAGAATGCGGATTTGGTACATCGCGTTTACTCGATCCCGAGATCGCGCGCCACGTCCTTTAGGGGCTGCCCCCTCTCACCCCGCGAAACCTCCCTCATTTGCTGCAAGAGCCTTTCACGGATCTCTTCCCGGATCTCTTGGCCCTCGTCCGGGTCTCCCAAGAGTTCGATGAGCTTCTGCTCGAAAACGACATCGAGCATTTCCCTCAGCTCCTCCTTGGTCATCTCTCCTACGGTCTCTGCCATTGAGCTCGCCTCTGCCACAATCTTAACCTCCTTTCGCTCGCCCGACCATTGGCGGGGTCGCGACGATGAACGAGTATTCCATTTCTGGGCATTGGGATGACTTGCGGACCTGACAGTCTCTGGGTTGCCGGCCAAGTCGTGGGACCTTGGTTTGCCCGAACGGCAAAGCCCCGCCACCTGGCGCATTTTTCCTGGCGATCGGTTTTTCAAAATGAATAGGCAATCTCGATGCTAGGTGGAGTGCGGGGAGAAGTCAACAGGTCGAGGGGGAAAGTAACATCGAGGTAACGCGTGATAACGAGAGGTTTCACCCACTTGCAGTGAGGTCCTTTTGGGTGTCCGGTTTATCTGCCGTCGCGAGGCGCCTACCTGGATCACCCATCGGAAGGTGTCACCGATTGAAGATCGGAAGGTCACTACAGATCGTTTGCGAGAACTCGGTCGAGAATTGGAGTGACCACAGGATTCAGATCTGGCGAGGTTCATCATTCGAGAAGAGTCGAATGGCAAGGGCAACCGTGCGTGTCTAGGAGGAGCTCAGATCGCATTCGGGAGTCCGACTTCGGTTCGTGGACACCCTGAAACTGCACGCGCTTGGACATTGGTACGAATCAAACCCGGGGATTGCGAAGGACGTCTAGTATGAGTCGGGCTGTTACACCTGCCTTTCCAAGCACTGACGTATATGAAGCAGGCGAAGGAACTTCTCCCCAGCGCGAAAATCCTGTTTCCCAAATTCCCGGAACCAGGGCTGATTTTCTCCCCGGATGCTCTACGGGCCTATGCCAGACCCCTACGGAACAATCTTCAGGTTCCTGCGATCGGGTGACGGACCACCTCTTCGTACTCCGCCAAACGCTATGTGCGCGTGATTACTTACTTCGTTTTCGAAGTTTGAAGACCTTGTCCACGCTCACCGAAGTTCGATTGTAGATACGGTTGTAGGCCGCTTTCTTCGGATTGGTGAACCAGCCCATGCCTCTGGGGGCCTTAACTCCCATCCGGTGCCTCACCGCCCGCTTCCACGAAGTCCTGGCGGCGATGCGTCGTTTGAGTGACGGCTTTCTGATTCCGAATCTCACACTGTCACCTCCTTGGTCGGTACATATGCGCCCCGCCGCGCTCCCATGGGAGCGCCGGCAATTCCCACGCCCTTCCATGGTCGCGCAGCCCAATGCGCAGCAGAAGTCGCCAATTTGGCCTATGCCCCTGCATCTATCGCTCTGCCGCGACGATTTGGGGATTGGATGTGCTCACTGTCGGCACATCCTTCCTACGCAAGGCCTGGCAGTGTACGCGCGCGTACAAGCCACTCTGGCCGGTCACGACCACGATCCACGGCCACGCGTGCGTCCAATGTAACACCTCCGTAACGGCCTCTCTGATCTCGGAATGCTAAAGTCCGATTGAATTCATCCCCTCGACCGCATTTTTCCCCGCTACAGGGCAAGGACTGAGTTTGACGCAGGCAATGTCAAGACCAACCCTGGGAACCCACCATGTTCTGACCCTCACTTCCATGAAAGGCGGGGTGGGAAAGACCACAATCTCGGCCATGCTGGCGCGGTATGCAGTTGGCCGGGATCCTCGTCCGGTCGTCCTTCTGGATCTCGACCCTCAAGCCGGACTCTCAAGCATTCTGCTGGGCGGGTCCATCGAGGGTCCGACCGTGGCCGACGTCCTTCAGGCAGAGTCCCGGGGCATGCCTACAAGGGCGATGTTCCTGGAAGCCATTCGGCCATCGAGATTTGATGATCGCATCCTCGTCATCCCGTCAAACGCGTCTTTGGCCCAATTTGGTTCATCGGTCACCCTTGAATACCCCGCCCTCCTCGCTAATGTCCTGGATGAGGCGCCCATCCCCAACGGCACACTGGTTATCGTGGACACCGGCTCTGGGCCGGGCTTGGTGAGTCTCGGGATCCACGCGGCCGACACTCTCGTGGTCCCGATCATGTTCTCACAGCAGACAGCGCGACCGACGATCAACACCCTCATGCTGGCCCGCCAGATCGGCTGCTCCCATGGGGCTCTGGCCCCCGTGGGGATGGGCAAGACTCAGTGGGAGAGCAAGGAGCTCAACCGCTGGCGAAAGCAGCTCCTCCAAGACGAGACCTTGGCAGGGATGGGATTCGGAGTGCTGCCTTCATTGCCTTTCTCCAAGACCATTGTGCGTGGTCGATGGCGGTATGGCGCCTTCCCCCGGCGTCATGTGCCTTTCTTCGAGGCTATTCTCGATTTCGTCAAAGAAGTCGGGCCCCAGGGGCGGACAGACAGCGCGGGAGCATCCGACGTGGGCAAGGCCCCGCGCGGGACGACGTCTGCATCGCTTGGCATGGCCGTCCCGGTCCACGAAGACGCGTACTCACTTGCCGGAGAAGGAGTTGCAGGTGGCCGCTAGGCGCGGTGGCGAGAGCCTGCTGGAAGAGATGAGCCTGTCAGACGGCGAATTCGGCGTTTCCGGACGGGCTCAGACCGACAAGCCGAGAGAGGGGCAACTCACCCGTACGTACATGCCCATCGCCGTCCGTGCGATCGTCGGAGATAGCCCCTTTCAGACTCGCCAAGTGGCATTCGATCCGGACCAAATCACCGAAGATGCCGAGCTACTCGAGAGCGTCCGGCGACACGGAGTCCTGGAGCCTGTCTATGTCGAATGGCTCCCCTCCGAACTCGGCGCGGACACACAGTACCGACTCGTTTCCGGGCACCGGCGCCTGGCCGCCGCTCGAGCGGTGGGCCAAGAGCACATCCCCGGAATCGTTGCCAATAAGAGTGATGATCTCCAAGCCTTGAACATGGCGGAGAACGCGGGCCACCGCCATCTGCTGCCGTATGAGAAGGCCATCGCCCTGGTCGAGCGCCGCAAGAGCGAACCCGGGTTGAGCCTGCGCGGACTGGCGAAGGTGACGGGCATACCCTTCGGGACCACTTCGGATCTGGTGGCCGCCTACGAGAAAAGCCCCCCCGCCCTGCGCAGGCTCTTCTCCGAAGGTGTAGCCGCTCGCACGATCATCGAACTGCAGCCGGTCTTCCGCACGCTCGACGAAGACCATCAGGTAGCCGCGGCAGACATGCTCCATAGCGTCTCCATCAGTCAGGCGCAGTCCTTCCGGCAGCTCGTTGAGGGCGGCGTCGAGCCAGAGGCGGCGGCCAGGTCCGCCACCGGACTCACCACGCTTCACGAAAACAACAGCCCGGCAACTGACCCGAGCCCCCGAAAGAAGGGGAAACATCCTGCCCGATCAGCTGGCCGCGGCAGCGAGGCGGCCGCATCCAGGAGTTCGGCGAAGGCCCATCCAGATGATGAAGGCGATCTACAGGCCTTGTGCGAGCGAACAGGAGTCTCCAGTGAGGTCGGTCGCCGGCTGACTCGTGAAGCCATAGAAACCGGGGCTGATTACGAAGCCCTCACCTTCGCCGCCGTCTACCTTGCCCGTGGAGGCGACAAGAAGACCGCCTTGTCCATTGCCATGCAAGCCAGGAAGAAACGGCGGCTGGCTTCGATCCTCCGCGGCCATGTCCGGCACCTGGAGCGCGCTCGGGGGCTCATCGCCCGCCAGGAAGACCATGAGATGGCCGACTTTCTCCGCACGGTCTTCTTCGGAGCCTAGGTGACGATGCGACAGCCCACGGTCGCCGACCATTTGCGGGCCTTAGGCGAAGCGCCCGAGTGGGTTCTTTCCCTCGGTGAGGCGATCTGTGAGATCACCGGATGCCCCGCCGCCATCGCCGCCTCGAGGGCACGGGATCTCAGCCGAAACCACGAAATCGGTCGAGGGCTTGAACGCCTCTTGAGGGGCTGGAGAACCCTTGACGCCCAGGATCTTGCCGTGCTTTCGCCCATGCAGCTTGAAAGCCTCCACCTGGTGATCGCTCACATGCTGAGCGGGCTCAGCCAGAAGATCGATGTAGCGCAAGAAGCGGACTCGCCGCAGCAGGAGGTGGGGGTATGAGCATAAATCGAGTGCTTCTGATCGTCGGCGCCCTTTTCGCAGTCATAGGCGGCAGCTCCGTCTTCTACCTCTCTCGAACGCTCAACCCGACCCCGCTTGTGGTCGTCGCCGCGCGGCAGGACATTCCTGCCGGCACTCGTCTGGCCGACCTGCCCGACGATGCCTTCGTCCTGGTTCCTCTTCAGCTCAAGTCCGACGCGCGCCCCATGGTTGATGCCATCTTGCGGCCCGAAGGCCTGCAGGCGATGCGCGCCGCCGGAGGCGTGCTGATCCGGCCGGCCATGCGCTTCGAGCCCATCCTGCTCAGTTCGGTAGTCTCAGCCGACAATCCTGCCGCCTCCCGGATCGCCAGGCTCGCCCTGGATGATCCCGATTTGATGGTCGTGACCATTTCCGCCGCTGGAGCGGTACCGGACAGCGTGGCCATCGGCGATAGGGTCGACCTGGTCGTGGCCGTAAGCAACATTGCCGAACCGGTATTGATGGACCGGACCGAGCTGGCGCCCGCCTCGCCCCAAGGAGCCAGCCTGATTAACCCGGTCGGATCGCCAGAACAGCTGCTGGAGGAACTGGCCGCCCAGAGCGGCGTTGACCTCGGATCCTTGCTCGAAACCCCCACGGCGACGGCCACCGCCACGCCGCGCCCCGATATTCGCGAGCCTTTGGCCAAAGCGCTCGTTCACGGCGCTCCCGTCGTACGCGTGATTCGCGAGCACGGTGTCTCCTCCTTCACATCTCAAGGCGACGCCACCGTGGTCCTCGGGGACGTGACCGGGCTTGAGGTGGTGATCCCAAGGGAGGCGTTCGAAACCGTGGCCATGGCATCCAGCGCCGGGTTGCTGCAGGTCGGTCTTCTCTCGCCGCTGGCCGACGGCGAGTTCGACGGCCCGACGATGGGTGCAACACTGCAGGATCTGCTCGATCTCTTCTACGCCGATCGCCAGGCGCTGGCCCCGACGGCGACCCCAACGGCGACTCCGACCGTCACGCCGTCTGCCTTGTCGGTCGATGCACCGATAACATCGACACCTGCCCCGTGAGGGGGATAGGCAAGAGGAGCTTGGCGGAGCGAGGAGAAACGGCTTGAGTCAGCCAGTGGCGCTCGAATACCTTGGCGCACTTGCCTTCGTCAGGCCGGATGTGGGTCAGCAACTCACCTCCGAGCTGCACGTGGCCACCGACAAGCCGGTGCGTGTCCTGACTACGCTGCCGATCTTTGAGAAGAACAGCGCGCTCCGGACCATCCGGCAGATGCGTCCGCAAGCGTTGGTGGTTGACGCCGACGTCGACGGGTACAGCCTGCCCGATCTCCTCCGGCTTCGGCACGCGGTGGACTTCCCCCTGCTGCTCGTTGGGCTGGCGCAGTCGGGGTCGAGTGAGATGGAAGAAATGCTCGGGGTTCAGCTCGACGCCGTCTACACCCTGCCCCTGACCGTCGGCGGCGTGGAACGGATCTGCGAGGAGCTCCCCCCAGCGTTCATGCGACTGACCCGCGAATGGGGCAAGGGCGCCTGGGGCGCGGCCGCGCCGGAAACAATCCGCCAGGCGACGGCCGCCGGCGGCGGAGCCGCATGGCAGCGGCAAGTGATCGCCGTTTGGGCTCCCAAGGGCGGGGTGGGCAAGACCACCATCGCCTGCGAGCTGGGGGCCATGCTCGCCGCCATCGGGGGACGAACCGTGGCGCTGGTCGACGCCAACATGAACGGTGGGCACGTGCGCATGCGGCTCAACGTGGACTCCCAAAGCGGGATCCTGCAAGCGGCCTCCGTCTTCCACACCAGCCTTGGGCACCCTTCCAGCGAAGCCGACATGTCGCGCCTGATCGACAATTACCTCAGCCCTGTAAAAGGCGCCCCCAATCTGAAGGTGCTGCCGGGCGTCATGAACATGGAGCAGTCTCGCCACGAGCACATCGCCGGCGAGAAGGGGATGGCCTTCATTCAGTACTTACTGCCCCTGCTGTCGCGCAACTACGATTTCGTGATCGTGGACATGGGCAGCTCCATGAACGTCGGCCTGCATCAGGGCGCGCTGCACGCCGTCGACACTATCCTGGTCATCTGCGAGCCGGATATGACCAGCATTTCGGATGTGCGCCAGGGCGTCCATCAGACCGTGATCCCGCGGGTGGGGATCGACGCCGGGCGCTTCGGCCTGGTGATTAACAAGTGGCAGGACGACCTGGGAGTCTCGCTGCAGGAGGCGGCCAAGTTCGCCAGGGTTTCAGCCCTGGGGATCGTGCCGCTGGACATCAGCGGCAACGTGACCCGGGCAGGCAACGAGGGCCGCTCCTACACCGCCATGTTCGCCAACGGTCGCGCCCACGCCCGAGGCACAGAGGCCACGCTGCAGGGGATGGCGGAGCTGGCGGGCCAGTTCTACCCACCTATCGCCGCCGCCTGGTCGGCGCGGTTGAAGCAGGGCAAAGGCAAGCGCCGGTTGAGCCTTTTCAACCGGTGATATCTGCGGAGGAGGACGTGCGAGGCGACTACTTCGAAGAATCCTTCTCAGCTGACCATGCGCCCGGTCGCCCTGGCATGCAGTCCGTCGGCGATCCGTATCCGCCCGCGCTCGAGCTGATCCGGCAGCGTCTCACTCGGCAGTTCGGCCCTGGCCAGATCAACAACGCCGGGCCGCACGTCACGGACGAAGCCCACCGGATCGCGGGAGAGGTGTTCCGCTCCTACAATGATCAGGCCTTGCAGGACAGCCGGCCGAACTCTGGCCGGCGACCCGGAGGTGTTCGTCGAGAAGGCGCTGGCCGACATCCTGGGGATGGGAGCGCTCGAACCCCTCCTGGCCGACGAGTCGATCGAGGACATCGCCGTGAACGGGCCGAACGAAGTGATGGCCTATCGCGGCGGCCGGTGGGAAGAGACCGGGACCACCTTCCAGTCCGCCCCGCGCCTGCTCGAGCTGCTCAACCGGGGCATCGCCGGCTCCAACCGCCAGGCCAACATCGTCATGCCCATCGCCGACGCCGTTCTCCCGGGGGGCGAGCGCATCGGCGTCGTCACCCACCCCATCGCCAGCCCGTGGCCGAGCGCCGTGATCCGCAGCCCGCGGGCGCGCCGTCTCAACCTGGAGGACATGGTCCGGTCGACAACCCATGACCACCATGATATGCAGGCGCCAGCAGCCGATCTGCCCGACTACCGATCTCTGCTCGATGGCGAGGTGGAAGGCCTGCTCTCGCCGGAGGCGGCCGGCTACCTGCACGCCGCCGTCCTGGCCGGGCTCAACATTGTCGTCGTCGGCCCGACGGGAGTCGGGAAGACGACGCTCTTGATGGCCCTGGGCCGCAAGATCCCCCGGGGACGGCGGATCCTGATCATCGAGGACACGCCCGAGATCGTCCTGCATCCGGACTCCGACAAGCCGAACAACGTGCTCTACCTGCGCACGCGGCCGCCTTCACTCGAAGGCGTGCCACCGATCACCCAGGAGGACCTGGTCAAGCTGGCGCTTCGCCACCGCCCCGACGCCCTGACGTTGGGCGAGGCACGCGGTGGCGAGGTCTTCGACCTGCTCAATGCCTTGAACACGGGGCACAAGAACGGCCTGACCAGCGTCCACGCGTACGGCGCCGAGGAGCTGTTCTCCCGGATCTACCTGATGCTGGCCCAGAGCGAGCGCGGCCGCTACCTGGATACCTGGCGCGCAGCGCAGATGGTGGCCTCCACGCTGCACATCGTGGTGGCGCTTGAAATGCACCGGGTGGGCGGCCGGCTCATCCGGCGGGCCCACACGATTGCCGAGCTGACGGGCGCGGTCGTGGAGCGCGGCGGCGCCTATGAGCCGGAAATGCAGACCCTGTTCCGCGCCGCCGGGAACCGGCTCGACGGCCCGTTGGCCGCCTCGGCCCATACGGGGCGCTTCAAGCAGGCCGGACTGCACCCCGCTCCGGCCATGGCAAACTGAGGGGGGCCGCATGCTCACCAACCTTCTGCTGGCGTTCATCGCCGGGGTCGGGATCCTGCTCATCTTCCTGGCCATCAGCACGCAGCCTCGTCCCTCGAGTTTCGAGCGCATCGAGCGGCTGTCGCGTGGCCAGGCCGAGGTCGCCGAAGGGCCGCACGACACGCAGGATGGGTTCGCCCGCACGCTCCGCAAGCGCGGTCTGGCGGCTGCCATCGCTCTGGCCGATCTCCCCGTGACACCGGCCGGCTTTCTCAGGGTCGGCGCCGCCGTCGGCCTGCTGTCATTCCTTGTCGCCTTACTGCTGTCCGGCGCGGTGCTTGTGTCGGCCTTTGTCGGGGCACTGGGCTTCGTACTGTATGTACAGTGGCTCTTCCAGCGCCGGGACGCCCACCGGCTGGAATACGAAGAGGCGCTGGCCGACCTGTGCGACCGCCTGGGGGTGGGCGCGCAGCTGTACGGGACGCTCAAAGGCGCCGTGACCCACGCCGCCGAGATGGCCCCCGAAGCCGTGAAGAACGATTTCAGCGCCATCGCCAGCCAGATCACAGGCGGCGCCAGCCTGCGGGCGGCCTTCGAAGGCGTGCAGCAAGCGCGCGCCAGCTATTCGCTGGATTTGCTGGTCGACACCCTCGCCGTCTGGCAGGGCCGCGGGGCGACCATCCCGCTGCACGAGATCCTGGAGCCGCTCAGCACCACCATCCGGGAAACGGCCGCCGAGCGCAAGCGGATGGTCGCCGAGCTCTCGCTCGCCCGCAACCAGATGCGCCTGGTAGCCGTCGCCCCGCTGATCTTCGTCGGGCTGCTCCGCTTCTCCAGCCCCGCCATGGCGCACATTTACGCCTCGCTCACGGGCCAGGTCGTTCAGATCACCGCCTACGCCCTGGCGCTGGTGGGCTTCATACTCGGCCAGCGGGCTCTGGCGGGCGTGGCCAGGGTGCTCGAAATCGAGGAGGCGTGAAGACGTCATGACCACCGGCATATTGGTCTCGCTGCTCCTTTCGTCGCTGGCCGGGTTCGGCGTCTTTCTGATCTTCGCCGCCTTCGCCGTCCCACACGCGGCGCTCCGCCGGCTGCAAGGGACCGGGGCGGGGCCGCGTGTCGTCGGCGTGGCCGAGGCGGGGATTCTGGAAGCGGCCATCACCGACCTGAGCCGGCGCATCAAGCCGGAAGGCGACGACCTGCTCGGCCGGCTGCGCCGATCCGGCTGGATCTACGGATCGCTCCCCGAGCTCTACGCCCGGCGGATGTACGCCGCGCTCATCTTCATGATCACCGCTCTGGCCGTCAGCGTCGCCTTGGATTTCGTCTTCGCGGCACCGGTGGTGCCGCTGGGATCGGCCGTGCTGACCACCCTGGGTGCGGTCTACGGCTTCTGGCTGCCCGAGCGCACGATCAACGCTGCCATCCGCCGGCGCCGGGAGAGGCTGCTCAAGGAGATGGGCTTCGGGCTGGAGCGCATCGCCCTCTTCCTCGCCTCGGGCGCCGACATCGCCGACGCCCTGGCTCAGACCCGGAATGTGGGGCTGTTCGGCGAAGCCTGCGGCCGGCTGGCTTCGAGTTCTCAGTATGGGCCGCTCGATCCTGGAGGCCACCGAAGACGTGCGCAAGGACCTGCCGCACACGCCGGCGTTCGACGAGTTCCTGGGCATGGTCACGATTTCGATCCAGAAGGGGCAGACCCTGGCCGGCCCCTTCAGATCGCGGGCCCGGGCCATGCGGGGTCGGCTGAAGTTGGCCATCGTCGAGGAAGCCAACCGGGCCAAGATCAAGGTCACGCTCCTGACGTCGATCGTGATCCTGCTGGCCAGTCTGATCGTCACCATCGTGCCCACGCTCATACTTCTCACCAGCGAGGGGGTGATATAAGATCGGGAGTGGGAGAGCCGGTGTCCAAACACACTCGATGGGGGATCCCCCTCCTTACAGCAGCCTTGATCCTGGCCAATTGTGGGCCCGGGCCGCAGGGCAATAGTGAAATCTCGGCCACACCTACGAGCCGTTCCGAGGATTGCGGTCGTAGAACTGCCACTTTCCGACGTGCCGGCGCCGACGGCGGGCACGGTCCTGGCGCCTGCCGCCACCTCGCCCGGCGGCGCGCAACTGCAGGTGCTGCGGGTCCTCAAGGATCCTCGAGCGCTCCCGCTTGACCCCTTCCTCTCCTACACTCGCCCTTCGGGCGAAACAGTGACCCATCCGGAGGCATCCGAAATCCGGCAGGCGTTCCCGGATTCGCAACAACGTACGCTCGCCGTCTACATCCGGGTGCGCAGCGCCGGAGGACGCACCCGCGGCGGATCCCATGCAAGTTCCCCGCTCGTCGACCGCCGGTGCCGGCGAGTTCTGGCCGCCGCTGACCGTCGTCGATGCCGGTTCCGGGCTCAATCTTCCTTGCGTGCCAGTCGCTGCAG
The DNA here is from genome assembly GCA_963807065.1 of uncultured Chloroflexia bacterium. GTDB lineage: Bacteria > Chloroflexota > Anaerolineae > Anaerolineales > E44-bin32 > CAWAND01. The sequence goes on along the minus strand of CAWDZQ010000004.1, from coordinate 1,438,243 downwards.
CGTCAAAGGACGCATCAGAGGCCGGCCCGCCCGAGCCGAGGTATGAACCCGCCCAGTCATCTCTGGCTCCGGGAGAAGTGCGCGAGGGATGGGTTCTCTGTTTGGCTTCCTCGGCTAGCGCAGATTCGCCGGCGCTGGAGTGGGTGTTCTCTTCAGCGGATGGCTCTTCGTTTTCGGCGCCAGCCTGGACTCCGCTCGATCGTCTGCCGGTCGGCGCGTGGCACTTGATTCCGAACGGAACGGTCCTGGGCTGGAATGTAGCCGGGTCGGCAGGTGCCCGAGATGAAACTCCGGGGCCGCCCGCCTCGCGTTCGTCCACCCCAACGAGCGCCGTACCCGAGTCTGGCGTGGAGATTGTCTACCAGGGTCCGGTGTGGGTATCGATGGGGGCTGGGTTCTCCTACCGAAGCGACGTCGAAGACGCATCCGTACAGGCGCCGTTGGGAAACATCACCCGGGCGCGGCGCGCCCCCGGGAATTGTCCAGGCGTGAGCGTCTGGTATCGAGACCGCGGGGTCGAATGTCCCCCAACGGGCGAGGACCGCATCGGCCGGTTCGCCCTGCAGTTCTATTTCCCCGGCTTCGAGCAGCTGCAGGCGGACTGGGATCGCCTCGCCCTTGCCCAGAGGGTCTCAGTTGACCTATATGTGCAGGACTCGCCGGACGGCCTCTTCGCCACCGCCGAGGGATTGGAGATCCAATCCGAAGGCAGCTGGGCGGAGGCAGACCTGCCTTCGAGTTCTTCAACTGTTTGGGCCGTCATGAGATCCGATGCCCCGGGAGGCTGGTCCAGCCGGACACCGGTTTGGGAAATCCCGCTGTACGACGCGGCATTCGGGCTGGTGGACACCCGCGACGGAGTCTGTCTGGTACATGAGTGTCTGAACATCGAGGAGCTCGCCCTCCCCACATCCGATCAAACAAGCCTTCACCTCGAGATGCCTGTCCCCTTGCTCGCGCTAGGTGAGTTGGGACACGGTGTTGAGCCGAGGTCGGTACGGAGGATCGCAGGGGAGATTCTGGTCAACGACAACTTGCACGGTCAGGACTTCCTCCCCAGGCGCATGTCGGATCCCTGGGTGCTGATTGACGTCGCCACCGTCAACGACCGGGCTCAAAACTCCTTCCTGCTCTACCCTGACGGTTCCGGAGGCTTTGCCGTCGGGCCCCTCGAAATGGTCACCTACTACGAGGGCGCCACCGGCCCGCTTGTGGTCCGCTATGACGCGCACGCCGAGACCAGGCGCGGCGATGAAGGTTACGCGCTGCTCGGCGCCCTGCCTGCCGGCGTCCCCCTGGGTGAAGTGTTCCTGGTGATGGGCAACACCGGACCGGCCTGGAGGCTCAAGTAGATGAGCAGGCCTTTCATGCCGAGGATCCTGGCCGCGGCTGCTGCGTTTTCGATCTTTTCATTGGCGCTGGAACCTTCTCCAAGCGCGGTTGGATCTACGATGAATGATTCGGCCGGTACCACATCTCCACAGCCTACTCTGGAGTCTCCTGCCCTTCCGTCGGCGGAAAGGATTCGGCTCGCCTTCCCCGGTTTCCATCCAGGAGCAACCCAGTCCACGGGGCTCTTCCCCGGCCGCGTGGTCGACCAGGATTTCGCGGCTTGGCCTCCCATGCGCTACCTGGGTGACTCCGCCTTGATAGCGGGGAAGACCTTCACCGTCCAGGAAGCCATGCTCGTCCCGGGCGAACGCTACGCCATCGTCTATGAGCCGGCGACGGGAAACCGGCGTGCGGCCCCTGAAGGGCTTCGAACCAACCTGTTCGACTTCAGCAAGAACACGGGCGTTTTCATTCCGCCGAATTCGACGCTGGTGATGGTCAAGATCGATGTTGAGCCTGAAGCTGACAGCTTCCGCCAGCCGAAGTGGCAGGCTGTCAGACACCTGGTGAACGAATTACGCAAGGTCCTTCGGGTGTCATATCCGGGATATGGCGAATCCTCGGTCATCTCACTAAGCCGATCGGCCGAAAACTTTGGGGAGTTTCATTCACCAACTCACTATTGCCTGACAGATGGATGGAGCTACTTTCACGTCAGCTCACTTGACGTGGACTCAGACTATCTGTGGTTTGAGATTGTCGATGGTGAAGTAGAGTTGGCCATCGCTATCTGGACTCTTGCCCCGACACCCTTGGAATGACCGTCTGCTTTGCGCCTACAAGTTTCCAGCATAAGCCTGAGCGAACACCCTTTCATGCAAAGAGCTGGATATAACGCAGACGTAACGCCCACTCGCATCCCCCGGTGCTACATTCATGCTTGAAACCCAACTTGGGGAAGAACTCTTTGTCTGTTGAGGAGGGCGCGTATGAAGAACTTACTTAAACAGGGCATCCTGGCGGATCAGTCCGGTCAGGACACGCTCGAATGGACGGCCATCGCCGCCTTGATCGTTCTCGTCGCCATTGCAGTCATCGCGATCGTGGGCGCCTACGTCAAGCAGCGCGCTGCCGAGATCACCTGGTAGCCAATCCTTGTCTGCAAGCTCCCAGATAGAGATGGCGGGACAGGAAATGAACATGACCCGGGCTTGCGCGAGGACAAGGGAACGCGGCCAGGCGGTATTGGAGGTCACCATCATTCTGCCTGTATTGGTGGGCGTCTTTTTCCTGGGCCTGGCCTTTGCTGCAGGCTGGAACGTGCATCACCTTTCAGCCTCATTGTCTCTGGAGGGGGCGTCGCTGCAATCTGCGGTGCCCGGACAAGGGGTTGGCTTCGTCCGCAGCACCGGCCAGCTGGCAGCGCCCAGCGCCGACTTCACATCCGAAGTGGCCAATTTTGGATACGCCTGGCTAACCGGATCGGGCGTCCGCGGGGAACGCTTCACCGTCCGTGGGGCAACGCACATCCCCTGGGCTCCGTTCGGGCTGGCGCTTGATGCCCCCGTGCGAGGCACTACGTACACGCCTAATTGGGAATTCAATGGCGCGCCTTAGGCAAACACGATGAGAGCACTTAGGCAGCTGCTTATCTTGACAATGCAACGAGACGGACAGCGCGGGCAGGCGACGCTCGAGTTTGTCATTAGTGCTTCCACTCATGGGCCTGTTCATCCTGGTGATCGCCTTCGCCGGCTACTGGAACTACCAGAAGCTGGCCACGCAGAATGCTGCCTACAGCGGGATGGTGTTCAACGCCCGATCGCGGATCGGCTATGCCGGCAACACGTATGCGCAGCAGGCGACACTGTTCGCCGACGAGGGCATGAAGCGGATGTGGGAATCGAGCGTTGTGGAGGTATTCACTCATGGCCGCATGGATGGTCACGAATAGGCGGCAGCGGCATGACCGTCTATGTTTCGGGGCTTGCGTGGTCCGATTTCTGGTCCGCTTTCCAGGCAAATGGGCCCGAGGACGATCCGAGCGGGACGGCCTTCTTCATGTACTCCCCCTTCATTTCAGCTGGGCCGAGCGGATGGCAAACCCCTTACGGACCTTAGTGAACTCTTTACCCTTATACCGCCCCTCGGAACGTGGACAGGCTCTGCCTGGCTTCGTAGTCTTGATTCCGGTGTTCATCCTGTCTCTGTTCATAGTCCTCGACCTGGGCAGATACCAGATCATGCGCAATCAGGTCCGAATCGTGGCGGATTTCGGCAGCGCTCGCTGCGGCAGGTGCGCTTGACGCAAATCAGGCTGGTCAAGGCAACTTCGTCATCAATGAGAATTGGGCACGCCAGCGCGCGGTCGATTCGTTTCAGGAGCTGAGCGCTCATCTCGATGAACCGTGGATGACCCTTACGCTTCTGGCAGTGGAAGTAGAGGGCGCCGAAGTCCTCGTGCGTGTGAACGGGACTGCGAGCACCGTTTTTGGGGGTTTCCCTTTGATCGGCGTCAGCGGGTTCAGCGCGGTTGCGGAGTCCAGAGCTCGAGCAGCTACCGGTGTTGACGAGGAATGGTAGTTCGATGAGGGGTGCACCATCCAGTCGTTGAGCACCACGGTCGGTGAACTCGTATCGATCACCTCAGCGCTGATCGCGTTGTACTTCTTCGTTTCCCTTGTTGTGAACCTCGCCCAGGCTCAGATTTCGACGGCTACAGGCGACAGCCTCGGGTACGCCCACGCACTTCAGCAGGGCATCGCAAGCGTGATCATGCTCGCGGTGGCGGGCTCGGCAGGAGTTCTTGTGCCCGCACTCCAAGGGTACTTGGCTCCCGAGAGGTCACCTCAAACCGCGCAGCAGGCGTTTCTGATCTGGGAGGGACTGGCCCGCTTTGTGGTTGCAGTCGTGCTTGGGGGAGCGGGAGTAGTGACGACGGTTAGTGTCGTATTTGCCGGATTGGGAGCCCAGTCCAGTCACCTATTGGGATCACCGGTCGTAGTGGCACGATCTATGACACGGCTGGCAATCCTCATTCTAGGCGGCATCCTGACCTTCTCCTCAATCTTGATCGCCAACTGGTTTCTGACTGTGGTCTTTTGAGGCGAGCGATGTTGAAGCCCAAGCGCCGTTGGCACCGGGCGAGTTTGCATCCCTGGGTTCTGCCAGTCCATTGGGGCAAGCAGCTTCTGCGGCCCCCTTCCCGCGTGGGCTTCGCCTACCTGAGCTGACTCAGCCGCCATCGCCGCCTCGACCTTCCAGGGGCAGCTCTTCGGCCGGCGCGACTGCTCGTCAAAGCCGCTCTCACCGTGCTCCCTGAATTGGATGATCCACTTGTCTGCTGTCTTACAGGAAATGTTTAACCGCTGCGCTAGCTCCGGGATGGAGTAGTAGTTGTGCAGCTAGTCGTCGTGAAATCGTACACGCCTTCCCAAAGCACCGGCGCCACCTCCTCTCACGACAAAGTGTTAACCATGTCATTAGAATTTGTGTTACCTATGTCCTGATTTGGTTCAAGATCGTCCTCCGCAAATCGGCTACTGAACGTTTGTGACGGACGCCTCGCATTCGAACGGCTGAGAAAGCTTGTCGAGAGGATAAGCGACACTCCAGGCAATTGTCTCGCCTGCCACAAGTCCCCCTGCCTTAGATTTGTAGTCTAGACCGTAAAGCATGCCGGCATTCACACCGGTGGCACTCGTGATGTAGATTTCATCAGTACGAACGACCTGCCCGTTCTTCAAAAGCGCAACTGTGGCTTGCAGAAACGTAATGTCCGCGCTTGTGTCGTTCGTGGCAGTCCCGGCCATTGTGACGATCCCAAAGGAACCATATCCGCATGCGGTGATCTGTATCTCGACTGGAGGCTTTGGAGTGGGGGTGGCTACTGGAGTGAGGGTAAACGCAGGAGTTGGGATCAACGTAGGGGTCGGCGGTTCTGCTGGACCTCCACAGGCCGAAAGAATGACTGCGAAGAGAAGTGCATCAGCGATATTGGATCTATTCATGAAATGGCTCCTCGCATATGGGCCGACTTCAGAGAATTGCCCTCTGGCAAAAGGGTTGCAACGAATGAGGGAGTCTGGCCGCCCAACGCATCCGAGCTGATCGGCCGGGGCAACGCACCATCCTGCCCCCGGACCATCCTGAGCATACAACAATCACGCCAAACTCGCCCTGCATCCCCGGTCCGATCCAGCGATTTGTTAGATTGACGGCCAAGCCGGTGGAAGCTGGGCCGGTGGCCATAGATTGGACTGTGAGAACAGGAGGAGAGGAGAATTCGCAGGCTTGATGCGAAAGACTGCCTCGAATTTCTCTAACTCATCAACTTCCTTCGCGGCCGCGAGCCAAGTGTCTTCGTCCACGATATGGAAGCCGTCCAGCAACAGCAGCACCGTAGGGACAGTGTGATGGGCATATTTCCTTGCTTTCCTACTGATCATTTGGTGAAGCTGAGCTGCGAAGTCTTGGTTGGTCTGTGCTTCTGACACGAAAGACAAATCAACCATTTCCACGAGATAGTCTCGAAAATTGCTCAACTTCTGAATTTCAATGCGATATTCGCCAGAGTCATCCAACACCAGAGGCTGAGCCCTGTCCAGCTGGCTGGTGTCGTCGATGTACTGAATTGCAGCCGCTGCGATCTTGTCACGGAACCCACCTCGTCTCGGCATTGGGCCACACGCAAGTACATAGCCGCCATGAAGTATGCCTGCAGCCTTGGCTTGGCTTTCGATCCTGTCAACAAAGTCGTGGATTGAGGCAGAGAGAGATGGCTCAAGGATCAGGTTCCTTCCATGTCGAACAATTGGAACTATTGTGGTTGCCTCAACCCAGTATTCGTCAGAGTTGATTGACAGATACCAATCCGGATGGGGGTCTTCTGACTCAGTCCATTTGATGTTAGCGCCAGGCAACTGCTCAGCAAGCCAGTCTTCGAACAGTAACCTTGCGACTAGTTCATGGTGCTTCTTCATCTGAAGAAATCAGTCTGCCTTCTATGTAGGCGCTGCTGTCAAGCCCCAATTTAGCAAGTGATCGTTTCCTCCACAACAGCCCCCGGGTCACTCATGCTGGCAGCTTCCCTTTGGCGTCGGGCACCAAGTGCCTCGAACTACCTTCTATCCGTGCCGGCTCTTGTTTGGCCGGTCACCCAATGCTTTGTTCGCTCGTCGGCGATCCTGGAAGCTCTGCTGAGCGCCCCATCTAACGCTCGGTCCCTTCGGACCCGGCGGAGTAACGAGCTGCTCATACCCATCCTGGGCACCAGGGCACCAGCCTGGTTGTCCCTTTTCGCCCGTCCTTTCCTCTTTGGATCTCTCTCAAATCAACCGTGCCTTCAGCACCGCCCCTTCAGGGATAGCTCCCGTCTCCAGATAGCGCCATAGCTCAATCATCAGCTTCCTGGCCAGCGCCACGATCCCGATCTTCCGGATCCGTTTGCTCCCATGGCCAAATCGTTCCTCATACCACTTGGTCAGTTCACTCTCCGGCTGAAACTGCAGCCACCCCCATGCGATCTCGATCGCCATCCCCCGAACGTGCCGGTTGCCGGCTTTGCTGATCCCCTGCTCCCGGTAGCTGTCGCCACTCTGCCTCGGCATCGGCACCAGACCGGCCAGGGCCCCCACTTCCTTCCTATTGTTGCCTGCCCTAGGCGCAGGCCAGGGAACTTCCGCCAGCTGAAAAACTCCATCCCGAACAGCCAGCCGGCGTTCTGCCCGATCCCGTTCAGCCGCATCAGCTTGCGCACCACCTCCACACTCTCGTCTTCCCCATGCCGGATCGCCTCCACCCGCGCCCGCTCCAGCTCCTTGACCTGCTCCTGCAGCAGTTGAAGCCGCTGATACTCTCGCTGAAGCCGGGCTTTCAGGCTGGCCGGGAGCGCTGAGCCATCCCATTTGCGCACCCGTTCGATCTCTTCCAAGAAATCACTCCCCACCTTCATCCGGATGCCCTGCCCCACCAGGAACGACTTGATCCGGTTGATGTGCCGCGTCCGATCCTTCTTCAGGGTTTCCAGTTCCCGGTGTAACTGCCGGTTGTCCTCCGCCTCCACGCTCGGCACCCGCACCACGCTCCACACCTCCCGGTCCCCTCCCCGGTACCGGATCAGCTGCCCCAGAAGTTTCTCCAAGTCCATCCGGTCAGTCTCCCTGGCACCGCCCGCCAGGGCAGGTGTGGCCTGTCGGGCCCGTCGGTTCACCTGGATGCTAGAGCTGTCCACCACCAGGTTCTCGATCCCCTGCTGTTCCAGGTACCTGTGCAACCAGAAGGCGTCTCTGCCCGCCTCGTAACAGCTCACCACCCGGCTGCTCTCAGGCAGATCGAACCGCTTCTTCGCTCGCCCGATCTCCTCCTGGAGAGCTTCCAGATCCCCGGCGGTGATGCTCCGCTCGTGTGGCCGGCGACTCGGCCCTGTCGTGAACCCCAGTTTCCACTTTGTGTTGCTCAGTTCGAAGGCCAGATACAGCACCGATTCGAATACGCTATACTCGTGACTGCGGGCCGCTGCCATGATGTTGCGCTCCTTTCTCTTGATCCGAGAGTTTCAAGGAGCTTATCAGCAGCGACCCGCATCTTCATCCCCCATAGCATCTAACGCCCTCGAACTGCGAAGTCCCGCGTTCTTTGTGGGGATCGGCCGGGGCCAGTCACCGCCTAACCCCTGGGCCATCCTGAGCATACAACAATCACGCCAAACTCGCCCGGCATCCCCGGTCCGTCGAAGATCCTGGTGTTCCTCCAGGGATCCAGCGAGATGTTAGAGAGCCCCTAGAGGCTAGATTAGACGCTGGAAGAAGGGCAGTTCGTAGTAGTGGAAGTCCTTGTAGAGCTTTGCCTCGGGAACCCCACAGAATCTGCCATGAGACCAACGCAATTCTGTGTGGAAGTTCGCGACATGCCTTAGATGTCCAGACTTGGAATTGAATTCCAGCCTGAATCCTACGACGCTCTGGCGGCGATTCAAATCAGCCAACGCGTGAATAGTCGTGAGCTCCCATTTGAATTTGAAGTCCGTCAGTGAAGGTATCTGCAACCCAAACTCGTCATTGGAATTGATGCCGCACAGGACATAAGGAACTGCATCGAGGCCGAAAGAACCAGCGCATGACGTTTTCGACAATCGCCGTCCTTGATCTTCCTCCTAGGGACGCAGACATCCTCGAGTTGAACTCGTGCGCAGATGAATTCGCAACGGCGTGACACATGTCTAGGTAGAAGCGGATGAACGCATCCTTGGAACCCTGTTCATATTCGCTTATGGCCAACTGGACGAGTTTGCGGTCTTGTCGTGACGCACCGGCCTCAAAGTCGGCAACTTGCGATGGAAGATACGCCAATCTCGAATCTGAATTGCGAACGAATCCATACACATCTTGGAATTCGGCAGGTGCTTGTTCCAAGTACCAGTTCTGTTCGTTCTGAGAAAACGCCTGCCCGCTGGGGAGATTGTAGATCAGATTGTAGGGGGACGGATTGGCCACTACGTCGCTAATAGCTTTTACGCTTACCGGCGTGTTGGAAACCAGAAGATCGGACGCCGCAGAAATAGTGGATGCTTGTTGGTTAGGTCCAGCCCATCTGAGAAGAGTCGAACTCTTTGGAACTCTGAGAAGGAAGAACGGAGCCGTCTTCCAACACTGTACATCCTGCTGTGGAGATCCACATTATTCGAATACTCACTCACGAACGATACATAGCTTGCAAGGGGAAGGGTCGACTGAAAGTGATACTCCCTCTCTTGGTCTGAGAGTGGTTCAGAAGGATTCAGAGAGAGAATTCCAAAGGCGACGGCTAACTCGGATGCTTCGGTCCGTGGAGTGGGCATGGCTAATTGTGTGCCTAAACTAGTGACTTGTGCCCCTCCAGAAGCAGCCTTTCTTCGGCCAGCTGGCAGTACTCTTGCGAAATGTCGTATCCCACGAAGTGGCGACCCAACTGTGCGGCAGCTACGCAAGTCGTCCCGGAGCCAGCGAATGGATCAATCACAACGTCATCGACGTAGCTGTAGAGTTTGACGACTCTTGAGGCCAAGGCGATGGGGAATGGTGCCGGATGACCCACTCTCTTGGCTGACTCCGGTGGAATTGGCCAAACAGAGAGTGTTGAATCCATGAACTCCTCTCGGGAGACGTCCGATACACCCTTGTCGGGCCTGGAATAGGAATGCTTGGCCAACACAAGAATGTACTCGTGTACATCCCTCAGCCTTGGAGCTTTCGCGCTCATCCAACTACCCCATGCGCAGCTTCCGTTGGCGCCCTTGGCCTTTTGCCAGATTATCTCTCCCATCGGAAGAAATCCGATGCCTAGATGTAGATTCCAAAAGAGCGAGTGGAGGGGAATGTATGGCTTCCTGCCGACATTGGCGATGTTGATCAGGTATCTTCCTCCGGGACGCAGAGCCCTAAAGACCTCTCTGCCAACATCCTCAATGAGTTGGAGATACTCTGACACATTGATGTCGTCGTCGTAGTCTTTCCCCACATTGTATGGGGGTGACGTGAACGAGAGCGCTACAGAGTTGTCTGGGACCTCTTTCATGTCTGTGGCAGAGGAGCAGTAAATATTGTCAGCCCATGAACCGACTGACGGAACCTGGATTTCGCCTAGGTCCGTGTGCGAGAGTGGGGCGAGGCTCGTGGAAGAAAGCATGCTGCGAGAGTAAAAATCACTTGAGTCATGAGACTCGCGCTTGCCGGTGCCAAAGCTTGATGTGTGTGTCCCAGGCACAGTTTGAAACTTCTCCTCCTCAGAATGATTTCGGGAGAGATTATAGCAACAAATGTTCTAAGCACAAAACCATGCTGGTGTGCATTATTGTGTTCAGGCCGACTTTAGGGAAAGGAGCGGCCGATGAAGTTGGTGGCGCTCCCTAACGCGTCCGAGCTGATGGGCCGGGGTCGATCAACATCTCTTCTCCAAGCCCATGCCGATAACACAACGCTCGCTCCAAAATCGCCCCGCATCCCCGGTCCCATCGAGCGAGATGATTAGATGAAAGCACTGCACCTCCCGTTAGACTGGGAGTGTCTGGTTCCCTGTCCACCCAAGGAGGTGCAGCATGGTTCATTCAGATTATACGATCGGCTGTGATGCCCACAAGCATTTCTCACTCTTCGCTGTGCTGGATGAAGCGGGCCAGCTGGCCCAACAGGTCCGCGTCGGCCACGTGCCGGGCGCCATTGGAGACTTTCTTTCCCAGTTCCCAGATGCGACACCCGTTGCCTTGGAGACTGTTGGCAATTGGTACTGGATCGTGGACGAGATCGAAGCTTCCGGCTGCATCCCGCTCCTGGCTCACGCCGCCAAGGCCAAGGTCATGATGGGCAACATCCACAAGACCGACAAGCTCGATGCCCACGGCCTGGCCACTCTCCTCTACCTGGGCAAACTCCCCTCTGTCTGGATCCCACCGACTGAGGTCCGTGACGAGCGTGAGCTGCCCCGCACCCGGATGACCTTCGCCGGCCACCGCACCCGGGTCAAGAACCGAATCTCCTCCACCCTGGCCAAGTACGCCCTTTCTCTGGACGGCGCCAGTGATATCTTCGCCTCCAGACGGCGGAGCGATCTCGAAGACCTGCTGCAGCACCTGCCTGCCGAAACCGCCCGCTGCACATCCCAGCAGCTGCAGCTCCTCGACGCTCTGAACAGCCACATCAAGCAGCTGGAAGACCGGATCGTCGAGCGCATCCAAACCACACCCACAATCCAGTTGGTCCAAACGGTTCCCGGGCCGGCCAAAGTGCTGGCCATCGTCATCGATCGAGAGATCGGCTCCATCGACCGCTTCAGCGCTCCTAACCACTTCGCTAGCTACTGCGGCCTGGTGCCCAAAGTCAGTGCCAGTGCCGGCCGTGCCCACTACGGGCGGATGGTTAAGCAGGCCAACACCTACCTGAAATGGGCTTTCATCGAAGCCGCCAACGTCATCGTGGCTCACCGACACCACGCCAACTGGCGCAGGAAGTACGTCGTCCACCTCTTCGAGCGCAACCGCCGGCGAAAGGGCCACGCTGTCGCCGTCGGCGCCACCGCTCGCTATCTGGCCGAGTCTACTTACTGGGTTCTCAAGAAGGGCGAGCCCTACCAGGAGCCTCCTCACTGGGCTCCCGGAGGGATGAAGTCCCCTGTCTCGCTCAGCCAGGGGAAGGTCCGCGGCTAACATGGGTCCACTGAGATCCGCGAGATGATTGGGCCGCCCCTGGCGAACATACTCATGCCCCATTGAGGGCGAATAGATGTTTCCGGCGAGACCGGCTTAGCTTTGAAGCGCTGGAGGTCAACTCAAGAAGAAAAACACTCTCCAACCAGAGAGAAGATGTTCATTTAACGGCAGAGGCTATTGACAGGGGACGTGCTTTCATAGATGTTAGATCGCCGATTAGATTCTTAGAAACGGCTTGAGAAAGTCCTCTACCGCTTCGACAGCAGCCGACAACTTCTTCGCGAACTCATCGTTTTCCGGACCCATCGAGAATACGCACTTTTCCAGCCGCTCGATATCGTCTGGTTTTCCACTGCCGTATCCGGCAAGCTCCCTGAGGTACCATCCCACGTTGAAATTTAGATCGGAAATCAAACGCGACACTTCTATCAAGGTTTCCTGGATTCCCCGCCCCCAGAGAACCTCTGCCTCAATCGCATTGATTTCCAAGTCAGTGGAGGCGTCCGAAATCTTCTCCCATCTCACTTTGTAGACCGCGGATGTGGACCTGAAGCGATATTCCCTGTCGGCAGGTTCCGCTTTCATTCCTTCGCGTTCCATGGAGTTGGAGATTTCACCGGGGGTCATGAAAGGATTTCGGAAGTACGACACGGCATTCCTGAGCCTGTAAACCGCTACAAGCACGCGCCTTGCCAGCTCATATTCTGTCTTCCCCTGAGCTGCTTTCTCCAGGTGGCGAGGCCTAAAAAGCCGATGCAGGCGGCGCTCACCGCCGCCAAAGCGGTTAGTACATCTTTGATCAAAGTAACGTACTGCTGAATCTCTTGAATCCCCATCTTGCTCCTGCCACTTCAAGGCGATCTAACGCCCTCGAGCTGATCGGCCGGGGCCACGAACCCTCAAGCCCCGTAGCCGATTCTGAGAATACACCATCCAGGCCAAAATGCCACCGCATCCCCGGTCCGATCCAGCGAGATGATTGTATGAAAGCACTGCACCTCCCGCTAGACTGGTAGTGTCGAAGCCACCGTTCCGCAAAGGAGGTGCAGCATGTTCCACTCAGATTATACGGTCGGCATTGATGCTCACAAGCATTTCTCGCTCTTTGCAGTCCTGGACCACAACGGGGACCTGGTCCAGCGCACCCGGGTCGGCCACGTGCCTGGAGCGATTCGCATGTTTCTGGAGCAGTTCCCCCAAGGGACCCCGGTGGCACTTGAGACCGTCGGCAACTGGTATTGGATCGTCGACGAGATCGAAGACGCCGGCTGCATCCCGCTTCTGGCTCACGCTGCCAAAGCCAAAGTCATGATGGGCAACGTTCACAAGACCGACAAGCTCGACGCCCAGGGCCTAGCCACCCTGCTCTACCTGGGCAAGCTACCATCGGTCTGGATCCCACCCAACGACGTCCGCGACGCCCGTGAACTGCCCCGCACCCGTATGGCTTTCTCCAAGTCCAGGGCTAGTCTCAAGAATCGCATTCATTCCACCCTGGCCAAGTATGCTCTTTCCCTGGACACCACCAGCGATATCTTCACCCCCAAATGGCGGCCTCCGCTGCTCAAGCTCATCGACACGCTGCCGGAAGAGACCGGCCGCTGCATGCACCAGGAACTCGAACTGCTAGAGCTGGTCCAGGATCACATTGGCCAGCTAGAAGCCAGGATCAAGCAGCGGATCAAGCTCTCCGACAGCATGCAGCGCGTCCAATCCCTCCCCGGCGTGGGCGCCATCCTGGCCATCGTCACCTGTCTCGAAGTCGGCTCTATCGACCGCTTCAGCGCTCCCAAGCACTTCGCCAGCTACTGCGGCCTGGTCCCCAAAGTCAGCGCTAGCGGTGGGCACGTCCACTACGGCCGCATGGTCACACCGTCCCGGTGTCCTTCGGGAAACAGGCCAACAACTACCTCAAGTGGGCTTTTATCGAAGCTGCCAACGTTGTCGTCCGCCACCGCCACCATCCCAACTGGCGTCGCAAGTACGTCGTCCACCTCTATGAACGCACCAAACACCGCAAGGGCCATGCCGTCGCCGTCGGCGCCACCGCTCGCTACCTGGCGGAGGCCACCTATTGGGTTCTCAAAAAGAGTGAGCCCTATCGGGAGCCCCCTCACTGGGCCCCCGAAGGGATGAAGCACCCTATCTCGCTCAGCCAAGGGAAGGTCCGCGCCTAACAAAGTGCCGCGTTGTTGGCGGTATGGGTCCCTTGAGACCCGCGAGATGATTGGGCCACCCCTGGCGAACTTACTCTTGCCTCGATCTAGAGGCGCACACCGTCCCGGTGTCCTACGGGATGGATGTTTCCGGCGAGACCGGCTGGGCTTTGAAACGCTGGAGGGCAACTGAAGGATGAACACTTCCCTGCGGGGAGAAGAACTTCTTTAACGCCAGAGGGTATTGACAGGGGCCGTGCTTTCATGGATGTTAGGCAGATCCCGTTTGCAGTGGAAGCGCGATTTGGGCTGCACCGTAGTAGGGCTCGTACTCCATGGTTTCGAAAACCCAGTGATCATCTTCAAGGTGGCATTGGCTCATGCAGAAGGAACTCCACCATCGACTGTTCTTCATCCTGGCGTAGCCTTCTTGATATCGGAGAACAAGCGACTCGACAGGATAGGCCACTCGGAGATGAAGATCGTTTGTGGCCCCGAGAAGCACTGTCCGGAAGGATCCAACAAGCAAGTCCGTCAACTGCAAGAACTGGCAATCATCGTAGGATTGCGCGTCGGGCCTGCGGTGGTCACTTGAGCCGTCGTGAAGAATGTCTGACTTGTCGGGAATGTGGCAGTAGCTCCTGAGGCCTTCCAATCGGCCTATGATCCGTGAGGCGTCGACATTCCGCTTCAGATGCTCGTGGCCGTCGAAGTGCAAGCTATCGATCCATATTGACTTCTGCTCGGAGCCGAGGAAGTGCAGTCCACCCTTGAGCCCAATTCTGAATGTAGTTTCGATTTTGCTCGCATGGTCAGGGTGGCTGGTCATTTCCTGGTGCGCATCGCTTTCCCTGAAGAGGATGAATTTGGCGCCCGGAGCCTCCTCGACAAGTCGGTACTGAGGAACACCCCTCTTTGACTTGCCGAGATAGATGGGCACAGGCTCTCCGCCTGCCGTGCTCCGCATCGAGGCGATCGCAACGGTGAGCCAAGATTTCGCGCAATCAAAGACGCGGTTCTCTTTCCGTACTCGCTTTATTCCCAAGGGCTCCGAGTAGCGAGCATTGGCTCTCGCGTCGGCAAGTCGGTCGAGCATCCATTGCCGCTTCGGTTTGGGCACAAGAAGCATTCCATGCCAGTACCCATCGAGTTTCGACTCATCATGGTAAAGATCGTAGTCCATACCTACCTTTGGATCTGCCTAACGCCCTCGAGCTTCGCGAAGCATCCTGAGCGCAGCCGAAGGGGATCGGCCGGGGTCATTCTCCTCCTTGCCCCCGAGCCATCCTGAGCATACAACAATCACACCAAATTCGCCCAGCATCCCCGGTCCGATCCAGCGAGATGATTGTATGAAAGCACTGCACCTCCCGCTAGACTGGTAGTGTCGAAGCCACCGTTCCGCAAAGGAGGTGCAGCATGTTCCACTCAGATTATACGGTCGGCATTGATGCTCACAAGCATTTCTCGCTCTTTGCAGTCCTGGACCACAACGGGGACCTGGTCCAGCGCACCCGGGTCGGCCACGTGCCTGGAGCGATTCGCATGTTTCTGGAGCAGTTCCCCCAAGGGACCCCGGTGGCACTTGAGACCGTCGGCAACTGGTATTGGATCGTCGACGAGATCGAAGACGCCGGCTGCATCCCGCTTCTGGCTCACGCTGCCAAAGCCAAAGTCATGATGGGCAACGTTCACAAGACCGACAAGCTCGACGCCCAGGGCCTAGCCACCCTGCTCTACCTGGGCAAGCTACCATCGGTCTGGATCCCACCCAACGACGTCCGCGACGCCCGTGAACTGCCCCGCACCCGTATGGCTTTCTCCAAGTCCAGGGCTAGTCTCAAGAATCGCATTCATTCCACCCTGGCCAAGTATGCTCTTTCCCTGGACACCACCAGCGATATCTTCACCCCCAAATGGCGGCCTCCGCTGCTCAAGCTCATCGACACACTGCCCGAGGAGACCGGTCGCTGCATGCACCAGGAGCTCGAACTGCTCGAGCTGGTCCAGGATCACATCAACCAACTGGAAGCGAGAATCAAGCAGCGGATCAAGCTCACCCACAGCATGCAGCTCGTCCAAACCCTCCCTGGTGTGGGTGCCATCCTGGCCACCGTCATCACTCTTGAGATCGGCACTATCGACCGCTTCTGCGCCCCCAAGCACTTCGCCAGCTACTGCGGCCTGGTCCCCAAAGTCAGCGCCAGCGGAGGGCGCGTCCACTACGGCCGCATGGTCACACCGTCCCGGTGTCCTTCGGGAAACAAGCCAACAACTACCTCAAGTGGGCTTTTATCGAAGCTGCCAACGTTGTCGTCCGCCACCGCCACCATCCCAACTGGCGTCGCAAGTACGTCGTCCACCTCTATGAACGCACCAAACACCGCAAGGGCCATGCCGTCGCCGTCGGCGCCACCGCTCGCTACCTGGCGGAGGCCACCTATTGGGTTCTCAAAAAGAGTGAGCCCTATCGGGAGCCCCCTCACTGGGCCCCCGAAGGGATGAAGCACCTTGTCTCGCTCAGCCAGGAGAAGGTCCGCGCCTAACAAAGTGCCGCGTTGTTGGCGGTATGGGTCCTTTGAGACCCGTGAGATGATTGGGCCACTCCTGGCGAACTTACTCTTGCCTCGATCGAGAGGCGCACACCGTCCCGGTGTCCTACGGGATGGATGTTTCCGGCGAGACCGGCTGGGCTTTGAAACGCTGGAGGGCAACTGAAGGATGAACACTCCCCTAGGGGGAGAAGAACTTCATTTAACGCCAGAGGGTATTGACAGGGGCCGTGCTTTCATGGATGTTAGGGGGCATCGAGGGGAATTCCAAGGACCCTAGACAGTGTGGGAGCAGTGGTTAGCCTCCGACTTCCAAGCCAGTCCGATGAAATGAGGTTGATGCAGTGGATGTATCCGAGTCCGGCACAGACGGATGTGTAGAGCTGTGCGTGGACATTCGAGTCTGTCTGCAGGCCAGAAGAGGTTCCGTGAGCGTAGATCGAGTCGAACAGGTACATCATAGAGTACAAGCGGCCAAAGCCAATAGCATTCGCGACCTCTTCGACGCGCATCCGAGGTCGAACAGACCTCATTGGATCCGATTCGAGGAACTCGTCTGTCTTGTCCTCTTTGGTTTCGCTATCCACGATGCGAGCAAAACCTGCTTGGAGATTCCTGCGGGAGATACGCTTCAGATCCTCAAGCGCCAATTCTTCAAATCGCTTGGAGTTCTCATCGGATAGGCTGACATATCTTGCCCAGAACAGGGTCTCCAAGATCGCCCGGGAAAGCAAAATGAGCGCATCTGGCAGTTCCGCATTTGCGCACAGAAGAGATGCTTTGCCCAGCTGGAGGGCGTGTCGCAGACAGTAGGCGACTGATTTGCTCGCGCGTCTTATCTGGCGGCCCTCCCTTGAGATTGCCTGCTAGATGCTCCGCCTGATCGATTTCTTGCCGGAGTTCTGAAGTGGCATTCTGAAGGTCCACTGATTCTCTGCCTGGCGAGGCTGGCTGGTCCATGAATGCCCCTTATTCTGAATGCCCCCTAACGGCCTCGAGATGAGCCGCCCGGCCAGCCGAAGACTAGTATCGCACAAATGGCTACCGCTCGGCTGGCCGGGTCGGCTCCATCGAGTTGTTGGGCGGCGTGGGGGTACTGTCCGAGGACATGGGTAACACTTTGTTCTACGGACATCGGTTACACTCGCTCCGGCCGATCGACCTGCTTTCGGCTCACGCCCACCTTCGACACAATATCCTGCATTCGCCCCTCCCGCAAATCATAGCGCCCAATCTGGTAGAAGCAGAAGTACACATCAAACACGCCGTCTCCCACCTCCTCCAGTCCCACAAAGTCCTCCTGCAGCGTGTTGCTCACAAAGATCTGCTTCCTCAGCACCCGGATCGTCCCTGACCGGCTCACCCTCCGCACCAGGTAGTGCCCAGGGTACTCGTAGGTCTCGATCTTCTGGGGCATGGGACGGCTGGATGGGCGGTACACCTCCGACGGGCTCTTCATCCCCAGCGCTTCATGTGGACGCACCTGGTTGAACTCCTGAAGGAAGGCATCCAGCTTTTTCTGTTGGCCCTTGAAGCTGCTGGCTGGTGGGATCGTTGCCTCCTCTTTCAACGTCTTGTGCATTCGCTCGTGCACACCGTTTTGCTGGGGCTTCCCAGGCTCAATGAGCTCCGGGTAGATCCCGAGCCGAATGAACCACACTGAGAGCTGGGACAGCCTGGCCAGGGCGTTGGAGGCGAACGGCACCCCGTTGTCGGTCCGGATCCGGTTCGGCAGCCCGTAGATCTCGAAAAGACGCCTGAAATGTGCCTGGCTGCGCTCCAGCGAGATCGCCGGATGCGCATCGCACCCCAGCAGATACCGGCTCGCCAGGTCGCTCACCGTCAGCGGGAAGCAGTACTTCCCGTTCTTCAGCCTGAACTGCCCCTTGTAGTCCGCCGCCCAGATGTCGTTCGGCCCTGCAGGCCGGGTCTTCGGACAGCCGGGATGGGCTCGCCGGTGCCGCCGCCTGGGCTTTGCTAGCCCCGCTTCCGACAGGATCTTGGCCACCGTCGATGCCGCCGGCAGGCGTCGCTGTGGATCGCGCCGCCCCATCAACGCCAGGAGCTTCTTCGGCCCCCAGCGAGGATGCGCCTTCCGCAGATTCACCACCTCGCTGACGATGGCGCCCGGCGTCTGCCATGGGCAGCTCTCCGGCCGGCGCGACAGCTCCTCAAGCCCTGCCAGGCCCCGCTCCCGGTACCGGTTGATCCACTTATGCGCTGTCTTTCTGGAGATGCTGAACCGTTCAGCCAGCTCCGTCACGGAGTAGTAGTTCAGCAGGTGGTCTTCGATGAATCGCTGCTTCTGCTCGCTCACGGTAACACCTTCCCAGGGCATCGGCTCCACCTCCTCTCTCGAGAAAGTGTTACCTATGTCCTTAGAATCTGTGTTACCGATGTCCTTAGAAGATTCTGTTACCTATGTCCCCGGCTCGTTCAGGGAAGGGTGAGGGAAACAGGGCCTCGGTCTATTCATGTTTCGCCAGAACAATATGTGTTGCCCTTGCAGTCGGGACGTGTTCAGTGACGACGTAACCGAGCTTGACCATGTCAATGCCGGAGAACAGCGATTCACCCGTGCCAAGCACAATTGGCGAGATTGGAATGTGCATCTGGTCAATCAGCTTTGCCTTAAGGTATTGCCGGATTGTCGCCACGCCTCCGGCTAGTCGAATATCTTTGCCGTTCGCCGCGTCGGTGGCCAGTTTGAGCGCAGCATGAATGCCATCGGTCACGAAATGGTATGTAGTGCCTCCCTCCATCGTGACTGACGCACGCGGATAGTGGGTGAGCACGAACACAGGCCCGTGATAGGGCGGGTTATCACCCCACCAACCCTTCCACGTGCCATCGACCCAGTCCCCGCCTTGCGGCGGCCCAAACATGTTGCGTCCCATAATGAATGCGCCGAGATTCTTTGTGCCACGCTCCGCGAAATCGTTGTCAATACCGGTCTCGCCTTCATCTTGCCCAGCCATTTGGTGAAAGGAGCGCGTTACGACGAACCAATCGTGCAAGGATTCCCCGCCGACGCCGAGCGGGTTATCGAAACTCTGATTAGGGCCGGCGCCATAACCGTCCAGGGAAATTGTAAAGAAGTCCACGCGTAGTTTTGTCATGTTTGGCTCACCTTTCGAATAGAGATATCCGCGGCCATCTCTAGATTTCATGGATACCACTGACAGCCGCCTTCTATGTAGGCGCTGCTGTCAAGCCCCAATTTAGCAAGTGATCGTTTCCTCCACAACAGCCCCCGGGTCACTCATGCTGGCAGCTTCCCTTTGGCGTCGGGCACCAAGTGCCTCGAACTACCTTCTATCCGTGCCGGCTCGTCTTTGGCCGGTCACCCAATGCTTTGTTCGCTCGTCGGCGATCCTGGAAGCTCTGGTGAGCGCCCCATCTAACGCTCGGTCCCTTCGGACCCGGCGGAGTAACGAGCTGCTCACACCAGCCTTGTTGTCCTGCTTGCCTGTTCTCTCCTTTTCCGTCCCTTTCAGATCAACCGTGTCTTCAGCACCGCCCCCTCAGGAATGGCCCCCGTCTCCAAATAGCGCCATAGCTCAATCAGCAGCTTCCTGGCCAGCGCCACGATCCCGATCTTCCGGATCCGTTTGCTCCCATGGCCAAATCTCTCCTCATACCACTTCGTCAGCTCACTCTCTGGCTGAAACCGCAGCCACCCCCATGCTATCTCGATCGCCATCCCCCGAACGTGCCGGTTGCCGGCTTTGCTGATCCCCTGCTCCCGGTAGCTGTCGCCACTCTGCCTCGGCATCGGCACCAGACCGGCCAGGGCCCCCACTTCCTTCCTATTGTTGAACTTCCGCCAACTGAAGAACTCCATCCCGAACAGCCAGCCGGCGTTCTGCCCGATCCCGTTCAGCCGCAGCAGCTTGCGCACCACCTCCACACTCTCGTCTTCCCCATGCCGGATCGCCTCCACCCGCGCCTGCTCCAGCTCCTTGACCTGGGCCTGCAGCAGCTGAAGCCGCTGATACTCTCGCTGAAGCCGGGTTTTCAAACTGGCCGGGAGCGCTGAGCCATCCCATTTGCGCACCCGTTCAATCTCTTCCAGGAAATCACTCCCCACCTTCAGCCGGATGCCCTGCCCCACCAGGAACGACTTGATCCGGTTGATGTGCCGCGTCCGATCCTTCTTCAGGGTTTCCAGTTCCCGGTGTAACTGCCGGTTGTCCTCCGCCTCCACGCTCGGCACCCGCACCACGCTCCACACCTCCCGGTCCCCTCCCCGGTACCGGATCAGCTGCCCCAGAAGTTTCTCCAAGTCCATCCGGTCAGTCTTGGCCTGTCGGGCCCGTCGGTTCACCTGAATGCTCGAGCTGTCCACCACCAGGTTCTCGATCCCTTGCTGCTCCAGATATCGATGAAGCCAAAAACTATCCCGTCCCGCCTCGTAGCAGCTCACCACTCGACTGCTCTCAGGCAGATCGAACCGCTTCTTCGCTCGCCCGATCTCCTCCTGGAGAGCTTCCAGATCCCCGGCGGTGATGCTCCGCTCGCGGGGCCGCCGCCCTGGCCCCGTCGTGAACCCCAGTTTCCACTTTGTGTTGCTCAGTTCGAAGGCCAGATACAGTACTTGTTCCAATACGCTATACTCGTGACTGCGGGCCGCTGCCATGATGTTGCGCTCCTTTCTCTTGATCTGAGAGTTTCAAGGAGCTTATCAGCAGCGACCCGTATCTTCATCCCCCCATAGCATCTAACGCCTTCGAGCTGATCGGCCGGGGCCACGCATCCGCCCCGCCCCCGAGCCTCCCTGAGCATACAACAAACACACCAAACTCGCCCCGCATCCCCGGTCCGATCCAGCGAGATGATTAGATGAAAGCACTGCACCTCCCGCTAGACTGGGAGTGTCGAAGTCCCTGTCCGCCCACAGGAGGTGCAGCATGGTTCACTTCGATTATACGGTCGGCTGCGATGCTCACAAACATTTCTCCATCTTTGCCGTCCTGGATGAAGCGGGATCGCTCATCCAGCAAAGGAGGGTTGGCCATTCACCAGGCACGATTTCAGCCTTCCTATCCCAGTTCCCAGAGGGCACGCCGGTCGCCCTCGAAACGATCGGGAACTGGTACTGGATCGTCAACGAAATCGAAGACGCCGGCTGCTTTCCCCTCTTGGCCCACGCCGCCAAGGCCAAGGTCATGATGGGCAACATCCACAAGACCGACAAGCTCGACGCCAAGGGCCTGGCCACCCTGCTCTACCTGGGCAAGCTCCCCTCTGTGTGGATCCCTCCTGCCAGCCTCGCGATGAGAGGGAGCTGCCCCGCACCCGGATGACCTTCGCCGGCCACCGGACCCGGGTCAAGAACCGCATCTCTTCCACCCTGGCCAAGTTCGCCCTCTCGCTCGACACCGCCAGTGACATCTTCAGCGCCAAGTGGCGGGCGGATCTTGAAGCCCTGCTGGTTGAGATGCCGGCCGAGACCGCCCGCTGCACTCGCCAGCAGCTTCAGCTCCTGGATGCTCTCAACGTACATATCAAACAGTTGGAAGATCGCATTGTCCAACGCATCCAGACCACACCCACCATCCAGCTCGTTCAGACCGTCCCGGGCCCCGCCAAGGTGCTGGCCATCGTCATCGACAGGGAAGTCGGCTCGATCGACCGTTTCCCCTCCCCCAAACACTTCGCCAGTTACTGCGGTTTGGTTCCCAAGCTCAGCTCAAGTGCCGGCAAGGCGCACTATGGACGAATGGTCAAACAGTGCAACACCTACCTGAAATGGGCTTTCATCGAAGCCGCCAACGTCATCGTCCATCAGCGCCATCACCCCAACTGGCGCAAGAAGTACGTCGTGCACCTCTTCGAACGGACACGCCGCCGAAAGGGCCACGCCGTTGCAGTGGGTGCCACCGCTCGCTACTTGGCGGAAGCCACCTACTGGGTTCTCAAGAAGGGTGAGCCCTACCGGGAGCCGCCCAATTGGCTCCCTGCAGGGTTGAAATCCCCTGTCTCGCTCAGCCAGGGGCAGGTCCGGACCTAACATGGATCCTTTGAGATCCGCGAGATGATTGGGCCGCCCCCGGCGAACGTACTCATGCCCCATTGAGGGCGAACACCGTCCCGGTGTCCTACGGGATAGATGTTTCCGGCGAGACCGGCTGGGCTTTGAAACGCTGGAGGTCAACAGACGAAAGAAAACTCCCCGACCGGGGAGAAGAAATTCATTTAACGACAGAGGCTATTGACAGGGGACGTGCTTTCATAGATGTTAGGCGGAGACGAGGCTCGCCCGGCAGGGCTAGATCCCCCTTGGCGAGGGACGCAATGTGCCGGATCCGAACTCCCCTAACCGCCTTCGGTCAGTCTTCCGACGATCTTTGCTTTCCTTCTCTGGCGGGTTTCGACAGCCTTGGCTTCTACCACTTGCCGAACGTACTCCTTCTGCATCGAAGGCGCCAACTTCTCGAATGCTCCAAGCGCCCCCGCCTCGACAAGCGCGGCCCTCAAATCCTTCGGGGGGGTCACCGTGCGTGGCTTAAGGTCAAGGCTGATGGTTATCTCGAACTTCTCTCCGCCTTCTACCCCGGCAGATTTCCGGTTTGCTGCACTCAGGGGGATCATCGGCCTTCCATCCATGGCACCGATTGCGCTACGGTAGGTGTGATGCTTCACCGTCACCCATATAAGAGGACGCTTGCCTCCCCCGAGACGGTCGAGCACGTCGCCTGGGACTTCGATTCCTGCTGTGTTCTTGCCTGTGCGCAGAATTCGTGGCACGGAATGTCACCGGCTTGGCTTTGGACGGGTCCTTCTTCGATGTTCCCTTGCTCATGCAAATCCTCCGAAACAAGATGATGTTGCGAGGGTGTCTAGCATAGGATACCTGGCCCGTGGACGCTCGAAGCTACCGGCCTCGGCGGCTCCGCCTTCTATGTAGGCGCTGCTGTCAAGCCCCAATTTAGCAAGTGATCGTTTCCTCCACAACAGCCCCCGGGTCACGCATGCTGGCAGCTTCCCTTTGGCGTCGGGCACCAAGTGCCTCGAACTACCTTCTATCCGTGCCGGCTCGTCTTTGGCCGGTCACCCAATGCTTTGTTCGCTCGTCGGCGATCCTGGAAGCTCTGGTGAGCGCCCCATCTAACGCTCGGTCCCTTCGGACCCGGCGGAGTAACGAGCTGCTCACACCAGCCTTGTTGTCCTGCTTGCCTGTTCTCTCCTTTTCCGTCCCTTTCAGATCAACCGTGTCTTCAGCACCGCCCCCTCAGGAATGGCCCCCGTCTCCAAATAGCGCCATAGCTCAATCAGCAGCTTCCTGGCCAGCGCCACGATCCCGATCTTCCGGATCCGTTTGCTCCCATGGCCAAATCTCTCCTCATACCACTTCGTCAGCTCACTCTCTGGCTGAAACCGCAGCCACCCCCATGCTATCTCGATCGCCATCCCCCGAACGTGCCGGTTGCCGGCTTTGCTGATCCCCTGCTCCCGGTAGCTGTCGCCACTCTGCCTCGGCATCGGCACCAGACCGGCCAGGGCCCCCACTTCCTTCCTATTGTTGAACTTCCGCCAACTGAAGAACTCCATCCCGAACAGCCAGCCGGCGTTCTGCCCGATCCCGTTCAGCCGCAGCAGCTTGCGCACCACCTCCACACTCTCGTCTTCCCCATGCCGGATCGCCTCCACCCGCGCCTGCTCCAGCTCCTTGACCTGGGCCTGCAGCAGCTGAAGCCGCTGATACTCTCGCTGAAGCCGGGTTTTCAAACTGGCCGGGAGCGCTGAGCCATCCCATTTGCGCACCCGTTCAATCTCTTCCAGGAAATCACTCCCCACCTTCAGCCGGATGCCCTGCCCCACCAGGAACGACTTGATCCGGTTGATGTGCCGCGTCCGATCCTTCTTCAGGGTTTCCAGTTCCCGGTGTAACTGCCGGTTGTCCTCCGCCTCCACGCTCGGCACCCGCACCACGCTCCACACCTCCCGGTCCCCTCCCCGGTACCGGATCAGCTGCCCCAGAAGTTTCTCCAAGTCCATCCGGTCAGTCTTGGCCTGTCGGGCCCGTCGGTTCACCTGGATGCTCGAGCTGTCCACCACCAGGTTCTCGATCCCTTGCTGTTCCAAATACCTGTGAACCAGAAGGCGTCTCTGCCCGCCTCGTAGCAGCTCACCACCCGGCTGCTCTCAGGCAGATCGAACCGCTTCTTCGCTCGCCCGATCTCCTCCTGGAGAGCTTCCAGATCCCCGGCGGTGATGCTCCGCTCGCGTGGCCGGCGACTCGGCCCTGTCGTGAACCCCAGTTTCCACTTTGTGTTGCTCAGTTCGAAGGCCAGATACAGCACCGATTCGAATACGCTATACTCGTGACTGCGGGCCGCTGCCATGATGTTGCGCTCCTTTCTCTTGAACCGAGAGTTTCAAGGAGCTTATCAGCAGCGACCCGTATCTTCATCCCCCATAGCATCTAATGCTCCGGTTCAGCGGCGGCGCGGAGCGTCGTCCACTGCAACCGGTTGTTAGGCGTTGCGGATTCGTGGTCACCGCTTCAGGGAAGGCTTACTGATCCCGTGCTAGCCCATAGATGAGGATGACGACGCCGTCGCCAACCGTCTTCGAGCTGACTAGCCGAAGGGACTTTTTGTCGCTCATGTTGCCGAAGAGGCGCTTGCCCGTCCCGAGGATGACAGGGAACACCATCAGCCGCAACTCATCAATGAGGTCGTGTTCGACAAGCGTCTGCACGAGTTGGGCGCTGCCGTGGACGACGATGTTCCCACCCAGCCTCTGCCTTAGCTTCTGGATCTCCTCCACCACATCACCCTTGAGCACCGTCGAATTGTTCCATTCAGGCTCCTTGAGTGTCGAGGAGACGACGAACTTGGGCATGCTGTTTAACTTGTCAGCGAAATCGCCCTTCCGCGACGGCCAGGCTGCGGCAAAGCCTTCATATGTCACCCGTCCCAGCAGCAGAGCCTCTGAGTCGCGGGTCTCGTCTAGCTTGAATTGGTCACCATCGTTCCCGCGACTGATCTTGAACGTCCAACCTGCGTGTTTGAAACCCTCGCCTCCGCCTGGGGCCTCAATAACGCCGTCGAGTGAGACGAATTCGGTTACGATTACTTTGCTCATGGTCATTCTCCTGTTGCTTTCTTGTTGATATTTCTGATTCGTTCTGTTCCACGGGGTGGAATCACAGGATACGCGAACAACGCCTA
Organism: uncultured Chloroflexia bacterium; assembly: GCA_963807065.1. Classification (GTDB taxonomy): domain Bacteria; phylum Chloroflexota; class Anaerolineae; order Anaerolineales; family E44-bin32; genus CAWAND01. Next base: position 1,412,844 of record CAWDZQ010000004.1, on the reverse strand, counting down.
ACGGCCTCGAGCTGATCGGCCGGGGCCATGCGCCACCCTGCCCCAGGACCATCCTGAGCATACATCAATCACGCCAAACTCGCCCAGCATCCCCGGCTCGTTCACAGTTCTCGTTTCCTTCGAGCGGCAAGTTACTCTGCCCGCGTGTAAGTCAGCTCTAGATCGCCCTCCCATGTGACGCCACTATCCCTTGACAGTTCCCCCTTGGAGATGATGGTAAGCCCATCTTCGGAGATCGTAGCATTGATCCTCTGTGAAAACTCGACAGTGTCTCTCCACAACTTCCAGATGCCGTTGCGAAGGGAAACCTGATATCTCCTCGAAACACCGCGTTCGTCGAAATAGAGCATATGACACTCATTGGCTGAATCGTCAGTGCCGAATATGGCGATACCTGTTGGAATCTCCGGTTCCTCAATCTCAGAGTGCATCAGCAAGAATGCACCACCCTCCAACCATTCGAAGGAAGTGTGACCATGAAACGTCTTACCTGGCACCATGGGGTGGGTGCCAACTGTAGTCCATTCACCCACCAATACGCCAAATGGTTCCAGTGCCGGATTCGGTATGGAGGCCTCACGATTAGCCCATTTCGTCATCTGTTCGCCTCGCGAAGGTGGCTGCCTGACATGTGGCTATCTTCTTCGGCCGACATCTATCAATGACTGGTTCGGACTTCTCAGGAATGTGGTCCCTATAGCATGCTGCTTCTGAGCGATAGACGATTTCATGCCTACTAGTAGATGAAGAGAGCAGACTCTCCGGAAGAGAGTTCTCCCATCAGGTTGCTCCCATCTTACCGTCTTCTCAAGTAGCCGACAATTCACCGCAAGACAAGCGCACAGCCCGGCGCTCCCGATTGTACGGCCCCCAGTGAACAGCTAACCTATCCGCCTCATCTTGTCCCTTTTCCTACACCCGTCCGTGTAACGAGTCCATAACGTCACCACTCGTCTCGGAATGCTAAAGTCGGGTCACACGATCAGGCGCTTGGCCTGGTCCGAAAGGGGCGTGAGCCATGGCCCATCGGCCCAGTCATCTATTCCCACAACTTCCCGTGCTCCTTGACAAGGCCGCTTTGTGGAGTTGGCGCGCGTCAAGGGTCCTTCTTGTCCTCTCCCTAATCATGATGATCCTTGCCCCATCCTTGCCAGCCCATGCCCAGGGATCTGGTCCAGATGACTCCGTGAACGGCGCCGCCGGCAAGATGGTCAGCATCCTTGCGACCCTGGGCAAGCTCTTCATCCAGGTGGCCTACGCCCTCATGTTCCTGGTCTTCGCTGTTGGGTCGGTCAAGAGCGGTCTCGGAGCCCAGGTGGCCCAGCAGTTCGGTGCCACCGGTCGCGTGTCATTGGAATTCATGAATCTGGCCACCGGTGTGGTCATTTTCGTCGTGGCGTTGATGACGCTGCCTCTGGTCAACCTGATCGCCGACGAAGTGTCCCAACAATTCACCTCCGGGGGCGGCTGGGACTTCGAGATCACCAACCCCGTACCCCTTCCCGGACAATAGGCCAGTGCGACGACGGACGCTCCATCTTGGTCCATGACGCCCCGGACTAGACTTCTACTCGGAACCTGCGTCACCCTTGGAATGCTCGCCGCTTCGACTAGTTTCGGACTTGCTGCGAACGCTGACCTGTCGTCGGTCCACTCGGGATGGAACACTTCTTCCGGCCCCCTGCCCCCTGAACCTCCCCCGGGCAACCCTGGCGCTGCCGACGAGGAGCCGCCCTCCGAAACGATCCTCCAGACCATCATCCAGACGATCTTCTTCCCTTTTGAAACGCTGGCCGAGGGCGTTAGGACAGCGCTGGGAGAGCTTTTTAGTAAGGCCGCCATCGAAGCGCTTGCGCCGATGAAAGAAACGCTCAACACGGCGACAGGCTGGCTCCTGCCGAATGGCGCCACCGGAGGGACGCTTCAGGACCTGCGTCTGCGAGCATGGCGAGCGATGGCCGCTGTAGCCGGTGTACTGATTCCACTGGCCCTGATGATCACCGTCGGGTCGGCCATGCGCGAAGGTGTGACCTCCATCACGGGCTACGCCGATGCCCGCGAAGCTCTGCTGAGCTGGCTCATCGGAGTGGGCGCCGCCACCGCTAGCTACTTCCTGCTGGAAAAAGCCATCGATCTGTCTAACGCCATGTCGATGGCGGTTGGAGAGAGCATGGGCCACGCGGCCGTTCAGGACTGGAACCTGGGCGACCAACTCCTGGGCGCCTTCGTGAACCTGCAGCTTCTTGAAGCCGCCGGTCCCCTTATGCAGCTCTTCCTGGGTTTCTTCGCCCTCTTCACCATGATTGCCGTAGTGGGAAGCATTACCATCGCCTTGCTCGCCCGGGAAGTCCTCTTCCTGCTTCTGGTCGCACTTGCGCCTGTGATCTTCATCATGGGGTCGATCCAACCTTTGGCCTGGCTTCGCGGCCTGTGGACCAAGGCCACTGTCCTGACCCTTCTTTTGGGGCCGGCGAACTACCTGCTGTTGACCCTGGCGGGCATGCTGGCCGCCAAAGCCAACGCCCTCAGCAGCGGAATAGCCACCGCCATCTTGGGCATGCTGATCGCTCTGGGAATCATCTCGGTTCTGATCGCCATGAATTCGATGGTCGGCAAGCTCGTGTACGGCGCTGCTATGGAAATCACCAAGAAGGCCTGGGGCAGCACGATGGGGGTTCTCCAGCTGGGGGCACTGGCCGCCGGCTTCGCCCTGGCCCCGGCTGTCGGCGGGATGCTTGGGGGAGGCGCCGGGGTGCTTGGAGGAGGATCCGCTCCTGGTCCTCTTGCGGGCGCCGGGCTTTCTGGAGGCAAATTGGCTAGCGGGCTGTCGACGGCAGGCACAACTGCCGGTATTGCCGGAGGTACCTTCGGCAGCTCCCGGAAGGTCTCCGACCTGGCGGGTTCCATCGGGCATGCGCTGGCCGCCTCGAGAAACCCGATCGCCCGCGGCTTCGGCCGCGGCCTGGTGGGCGGCGGGGCCCTGGACACGGCCGGGCACAACGCATCCCCCGGCTTGATTCCACGCATCACAGAACCCGTCGACTCGGCTGCCGGCCTGACTACTGCCCGGGAGGAGCTCGAACAGCGATTTGCGGGTGATGAAAAATCTGCGGCTTCGATCGGCCTGCCGAGAGAGGAAGCGAGTGCCAGGTTGGGAGAAGGTGTGGTTCTGGGCGGAAACGCCTTCCGGGCCATGGAGCGGCTCGGCGTCGACCCGGGAACGGCTTTGCGAGACCTTGGATACTACCGCGGCGCCAACATGCATGGGGCCGTGACCAGCTTCGGACGAGTCACGGCGTCTCGCTGGGCGCTTGGCCATCGATCGCCATATCCGCCACCGCAAGCGCTAGTCCAGCCCGGTCCGCAGGTGGGGGGTCACGACCTCCAGGCGGCGCTGGATATCGTCCACGGCCCCGGTCGCGCGGAGGGATTGCAGACTGCCTCGCCCCGGACCCTGAGCCAGCTAGCCCTGACCGTCCACCAGAGGCGCGTGCAGCTGGGAGACAGCCTGGGGGCCATTGTGGATGAAGCTTCCCGGCTGACCACATCGGCGGAACTCCGTTCGTGGATGACCGACGCCTACTACAACCTACCAGATCGAGGAGACGCAGAACGGCTCGGCCAAGAGCTTGGTATCGTTCCGGCCGATCCGACGACGAGCCGCTTCGCAGGCCACGCGTAGGTCGCCCTGGCCGCTCTTTGCCGAGGGCGTCCATAGCCAACAAGGGAATCAAGAGACGAATGACCAAACCTGTTCCACCGCGAATCGAATCTCCCAAGAGCTTCATCGCTCTGGGCGCCAGAGAGCTGATCATCCTGGGCGTCGCCCTGGCCGTGGCGATCATGATCGTCATCCTGAAGATCGGCTTCGTCATGAGGGTGGGTTTGGTGGTGCTGGTCGTGGGCTTGGGGCTGTCCGTGGCCTTCGGCCGCGATCGGCAGACCGGGAGAACCATTGAACAGTACCTGGTCAACCTGCTCCGGTACCAGACCCGTGCCCGCTTCCGCCAGCGCGGTGCGGCGCCAACTCATCAGCCTAAGCGGGCGATGCATGCCCTTCAGCCAGAATCGGAGGAAACGGATCACCCTGAGCCTGCACCCACCCGGCGCAACCCTATGGGCCGGATGTATGTTCGCCCTCTTCCTCTCGGTCCGGGCTTGCTCCTCTCGGTACTCAGCCTCTCCTTTCTGGCGATGCTCCTAGCCTGGATCTGGTTGGGCGGACTGTCCGAATTTCAGCTCTGGCTGGGAAGAACGAGGTTCTGAGATGACGGCCGACGACCCAGGCAGACCCCATCAGCGCGACGCCGGACATGGCCAGGGGCGCGGGATGTGAACCGATTCTTCCGCCGGATGGGCATGGGGAGATTGAATGATGGGGTCGGACCGGGGCAGCCGCAGGCCGACACCTCGTCGCTCGTTACCGTCGCCGCCCTCACTGAGGACATGCTCCTGACCCACGACGGCGCCTTCTTAGTCATGCTCGAAATGCCGCCCTTCGACACCGGCTTCAGCGGCCAGGATTTCAACCAGTGGGCCGAGCGCTACGAGTTCGGCGCTCGAAAGACTTCCGCCCGGTACGAGCTTCCAGATATCCGTCCTGCTGGAACCGCATGACGAAACGCCGGACCTCGACTACTTCATCCAAAGCGCCAGGCGGTGGGGGGAGGCTGGAAGCAGGAAAGACGCAGATGGACGTGAGAGGCGCCAGGCCGCAGCTTTATCGGATGCAGCCGAACACATAACGGCTTCCTTGGCCTCCTGGTTCGATGACACGCAGCCGATCGCCTGGCGCTCGATCCTCACACTGCACCATCGCCCCGGACTCCAGGCGAACAGGGCCTTTCTTTTTTCTCGGGATGGACACTCTTCACCCGACATCGAGGCAATGCTCGCGCATGCTCCCGCGGCCCGCGAGGTGCTTGAGCAGCGACTCGCCGTTCTCACGGCCTCGTTTGGGGCCGCCGGGATACCCTTGCGTCCCCTCGCACCGGCGGAAATGTGTCAGGTCCTGTGGCGCGCCCTCCACCCGGCGGCCACTGGGGTTTCGGCCAACAGCGCTCGGGATGCGGCTCTCGAACTGGCAGCGGGAGAGCGCCCCCGGGCACGGACCCCTCCACCAGAAGACGCCTTCCCCCCGGATCTCACTCCTGACCGGTTGGCCGACCTGCTGGCTCCCGACACTGTGCTCGAACAGGACAGTTGGATCGAGATCGACGGTGTGAAGCTGACCGGCTACGTTGTTCACGACTTCCAGCCCAACCACCCTTCCATGATCCATCGTCTGGTCAGTCTGGAAGGTGGGTGGAGCGGATCGCTGTATCTCGAAGTCGCCGACCCAGCTCTAGTCGCCAACAAGCTCCGCGCGCGGGAAGTCCAGCTATCCGCCCAGGAGCACGCCAAGGCCCAGAAGGGCCTGCTGGCCAACTTCGGCACCTACCAGGAGGTGGGCGCTGTCCAGGAACAACGCATGCGGATGGAGACGACGGGGCAGACGCCGATCTTCATCCGGCTCTTCGTCACTCGGAGCGCCCCAGATGAGCGCACACTGGCTAAACGATGCCGGGACTTGGAGAGCTTTCTGACCACCATAGGGGCTTCGGCGTTCCCGGCCCGGCACAGCCAGCTGCTTCTTTGGAAGAGCACAATCCCAGTCGGGTCTTTAGCTCTCAATCAGAAGCCAAGGAACATGACACCGGGGAGTTTGGGGACCTTCTTCTGGCCCACCGAACGCCGACTGATGGATTCTGAAGGGATCTATCTGGGCATCGACGAGCACCACAAGCTGCCGGTTCGGGTTGATCCTTTCGGCGCGGCCGCCGACCGCACCCCCTCGTATCTCATTCTGGGGCGGCCAGGCGCCGGCAAAAGCGTCATGCTTCGCTCGGTCATCCTGTCTACGCTGCTCGCCGGGGGCCGGGCGATGGCCGTGGACGTCGAGGGCGAAATGAGGGACTTCTGCGATCGCTACGGGGGTCGATACATCGAGGTGGGATCGGCTTCGGGGGAACGGATCAACATCATGGACATCCCGCCGGATTCGGAGGATCCGCTTATGGCCGGAACCGAGCACCTGATCGCATTCTGCGAGTTGATCCGCGGCCAGCCTCTGCCCAAAGGGCGGGAGTGGAATGCCCTGGCCGAAGCCTACCGTATGGCCCTGCAAGACCGGGGGTGGCTCACAGAGAACCAGGAGGGTGAGCTTCGTCACATCTGGAGGCACGAGGATGCACCCCGGCTGGCCGATATCGCCCGCATCTTGGAGACAGCTCCTTCCGAAGCCCCAAGATCGCTGGCAGAGATGCTGCGCCCCTACACCCAGGGCGTGTACGCTCCGTACTTCAACACACCGACCACGTTCGACCCCAGCGAAGAGTCCCTGGTGGTCTTTGGGCTGCAGCACGTGAACGCCGCTTCGGACCAGCTTCGCGTGTACCTCTGGCAGGTCATGGGCCTGATTTGGGGCGAGGTCGTCCGCCGACACACCGCCGATCCCTCAGGAGCCCAGCACGTTTTCCTGGACGAGGTCTGGAAGTTGATGGAAGCTCCCGGAGGCGGCACGGCAATAGAGAACATGGCCCGCCGATTCCGCAAGCGACGCACTGCCCTCTGGATGGCTAGCCAGCAGGTGGCCGAATTCATCGACACTCCCATCGGCCGACGGATCCTGTCCGTCGTCGGGAACACCTTCCTCATGGAGCAGCGCCCGGTGGAGGCCAGCCGGCTTCAGCAGATCTTCTCCCTAACCGACCACATGGCGCAATCGCTGCAGCGTCTCGGAAGCGGGCATGGCATCCTCGTGCTGCCCGAAGGGAACATCAGGGTTTGGGTCGCCGTCCCCGAAGCGTGGGGCGTATTCTAGGCCGCAGCCGTGAAGAAGCTGCTCGTCTTCGTTTTCGCTCCTCTGCTTTGTATCGGGGCAACCTACTTCGCCTTTCTGGCCGCAGCAACCTCTGTGGTGGCCGAGGCTATGCCGGGATGGGCGCAGGACGAGGCTTGGGGTTGGATCCAGGGCACCCCTCAGGCCGTGGCCTCCGATCCGGGGCTTCCCGGGGCGCCCAGCTACTCAACGGGTTCCTTCTACTGGGAGCCCACCGGCTACGCCGGCCCAGCCTCCTTCATTTGCATGCTTCCGGTGGAGGGGCCTGCCCGGATGTCGAGCTGCTTTGGCGACACTCAGGGACGTGACGGCCACGCCCATACCGGAATCGACTGGGCGACAAACGGCGAGCAGGGGCGACAGGTCTGGACCCCGTACGGCGGACAGGTCACCTTCGTCGGCTGGAACTACTACCTGGGATGGGCCGTTGTTATCGAGAACGAGGGCTGGCAGGTGATCCTTGGGCATCTGTGCTGTGGGGTGAAAGGCTCATCGAGTTCCCCAAGCGGCTCTTCAAGCCTTGTAATGTCCGAGGGTGACCTTGTTCAGTCGGGCTCACTTGTTGGAAAGAGCGGGGAGACGGGCAATGCCACCGGGCCGCACTTGCATTTTGAGATCCGTCGCTGTGAGCCCGACGGAACTTGTCACGTCGTCAATCCAAACCAGGCGATCCTCCCCGGGCAGGAGTCCCTGTGCCCGTGGGAGGAGTTCGGCGACGGCCCACCCTCCTCGTGCCAGCGGTAGCACTTCCGTGGTTTCGGAAGCTGCGTGCCCGGCCTAACATCCTTGCCAGACTCCAGGAAGTCGATAGGATCGATGCCCGGCGCCTGAACCAGGTGACTTGGCCAAGCATAGCCACCCATACGATGACTTCAAATTGCCAGCCCAGTTGATTTCACGTCAGAAACCACTTAGTCCCTTGGGGAACGACTTCTTAGTAGCGTTGTCCGTAATGGGGCTTGTCCTTGCTCCCCCTGTATTTCTACTCGTCTGCGCATCAAGCAGCTGAACCCTGTTCTACTTTCTGAATGGATTGGTGAAGCTCTCCGACTCACTACTGATTGTCTAACGTTGACATCACGCTATCGTCACGCCCATGCCAGCTCAATCCCGATAGAGTATGTATAAGAACGGAGGAGGGTTGAGTAAAGCGAGTGAAGAGGACAACTCATACACAGAGCCGATATGGGCTCCTCCATTCTGTCATCGTTCACGTACTTGGTTTGATGCTCATGATGTTCGGCACTCGAGAACTGACCGATTTCAAATCTCGCAGTATCAACCTGCTGCATGCCGAAACCTACGTCACCAATGGCACGCCACACTGACAGATTTGGAGGTTCATGGAGTATGTTGCCCAAAGAGGATATTTCGATCGAAGAGAAGACTCTATCCAGATTATTGAATGCTCAAGATGTTGCAACAACGCTCAATATGGGTCTCTCAACAGTTTACCAGCTAGTGGAACGAGGTGAGCTCCCCAGCATCCGAATAGGTCGCACTGTCCGAATACGACCCGAGGACTTGGAGAAGTTCATCGAGTTCGAAGGCACAGAGGCAGGCAGCCATTGCATAGTGCTATCACTTGCAGGGTCCCCTGCCTGGTCTCGGGCGTTTAGCTCGACTTGTTCAAAATCTCGGGATTACTGTGCTCGTAGGCAATTGATACAATGACACGAACAGCGCGCACCTTAACAATTGAAGAACAGACAAGGGTTGAAGAGTCGCCTTTCCTTGAAACTTGAACTTGGAAAGGAGTAGAGGAAATGGCGAAAAGACGATGCAATCATGAGGGGACCATATACCAGCGAAGAGATGGTAAATGGCGAGCTCAAGTCACTCTGGATGGTCGAAGGTTGAATTTCAGCGCCAAAACACGGCGCGAATGTCTCGAATGGCTTAGAAAGACCAATGGACAGATTGATGACGGAATGACGTATGCCAGCACCAAAGTTACCTTTGAAGAGTTTATAACAGGCTGGCTATCCAGCTCAAAGATGTCCCTACGGCGGACAACATGGACGCATTACAACCAAGTGATGCACAGCTACGTCATACCCAGTATCGGGCATGCCAAGGTCAGAGATTTGAGACCTGACCAAATCCAAAGTCTATACGATCATCTTCTGACACGGGGTGTTGGAACCTACACCGTCATTAAGATCCATACTGTACTGTGCAGTGCATTGTCTCAAGCTGTCAAAACCGGCATGATTGGGCGTAATCCTGCCAGCCTCACCAAACCACCAAAGGCACCTTTCAAAGAAATGAAGATCTTCGATGAAAGCCAGGTTAACCAGATGCTGGCAGCGTCCAAAAACAATCGATTGGAAGCACTCTACCACTTTGCCGTGACGACGGGCATGCGACAGATGGAGATCCTGGGACTGAAGTGGACCGACCTTGACTGGACCAACCAGACCATCAAAGTTGAACGGCAACTTGTAAGACCCGACGGACAGGGCGTCCGATTTTCTCCACCCAAGACAAAATACGGCAAACGGATTCTGACGCTTGGCACAAGAACCATCGAAGTTCTTAAGTGCCACAGGAAACGCCAACAATCGGAGGTGCAATCTGCTGGAGACCGTTGGATTGAGCATGACTTAATCTTCCCCAACTCCCTGGGGAAGCCCATCGATCCTCACAACCTGCTGAGAGATTATTATCAACTGCTCAGGGATGCGGGTTTGCCAAAAATCCGTTTCCATGACCTGAGGCACACATCCGCCTCTCTGATGCTCAATCACGGGGTTCCGGTGATAGTCGTATCTAGAAGGCTAGGTCATGCAAAACCGTCCATTACATTGGACATATACGGACACCTGATTCCCGGCATGCAGGCAGAAGCAGCGGAGATGATCGATGAATTGGTAACACCTGTCAAACTGCACCCAATTGCACCAGAAACGAACCCCGTATCAAAATAGAATCGTGACACCCCCACCTGCAGGCCTAAGAAAGATTTAACCCCCATATATGGGGGTTAAATCAGTGGGCGGAACAGGACTCGAACCTGCGACCCCTTCTGTGTAAGAGAAGTGCTCTAACCAACTGAGCTATCCGCCCTTCCGGATTATATCGAGGCCGCCCTTTGGGGTCAACGCGACCCCGGCCTTTGCCTGCCTCGCCCGGAGATGCTATAGTTGCTCGCCACCCCACCCTGCCTTTGAGGCACGTCGGAGCCACAGCATGCCGTCCTTCGAGACACGCATTCGAGAGGCCAAGCCGGACTTGACCCCCAGCTTCCAGGTCTTGGCAGATTTCTTGCTCGATTCCTTTGATCAAGCGGCCTTCCTCTCCGGCACAGAACTCGCGCATCATCTTGATCTTGATCCGGCAACGGTGGTGCGGTTCGCCCAACGGCTTGGCTATCCTGGATACCGTGAACTGCAGCGTGAGGTTCAAGCGCGGGTCCAGCAGATCCTTGCGCCTCCCGCCACGTGTCCGGCCAATTCCCCGGAAGAGGCGGCCATGGGTGCCTTGGATCAAGCCGCTTCGCTCATCGACCAGGTTCGACGCCGTTTTCCCCTTGACGCCGCCAATCGCTTCGTCAAGCTCCTGGATGAGGCTGCGCGCGTGGTCATCTTGGCAGAGGGGTTGACCCTGCCGGCGGCCCGCACATTGGGGGCATGGCTCGAACTCGGGGGCCATACCGTGCACTACAGCGCCGGCTCGGCGGCCGACGTCGCTCGCGCCTTGGCCGGCATCCATCGGGGCGATCTGGTGATCGCCATCGAAAGCGACGGGGAAACGCCAATCCTCGACCGCGCCCTCGAGGAGGCCCACAAACACGGCGCAGGCACGGTGGCGCTGGTGACGGCTCCTTCCAACAGGGTCACATCTCACGCCGACCTGGTGCTTGCCACAGGCGTCGGTCACGATCCGGTCATGGCCCAGCTCATGCTGGATATTCTGAGCCTTGCCCTGATGCGCATGCTGATGAAGGCGCGGCCGGGACGGTTTAAGCCCGATGGCCGGCGGCTGCGCGAGTTGACCATGACTCTGGCCGGCCAGAAAGGCCCGGACCCTCGTGACTGAGCTGGCCGTTCGGCGGGCCGCGCGCCGGGCCTGACATCCCTTCCATCGCCCATGTGGATCCTCCTGGCTGCCGCGCTCATCCTGATCATGCTGGCTGTATGGGAGCTCTACTTCTGCGAGGGTGCCCATCTCGGCCGCCGATCGGTAATCTGGACTTACAACGTCGCTGCGGGGCGTTACGACGGCATCAAGCACTTCGATGTTGATTGGGAACGGCGCACCCTGGGCGAACCGGTGGCAACCGTCTTTGGCGATCTTAGAGGTGTCCGGCTGCTCGACGTAGGGGCCGGCACTGGCCGGTTGGCGCGGGCCATCGGGGCCGCCGGGGGTCTGAAGGGAACGCTTTGGGCCCTCGAACCATCCCATAAAATGCTCGACCTCGGCCGATCGTTTAGTTTGCCTTACCCCTCCCAATGGGTCCAAGGATGGTCCCAGCCCCTGCCGTTCGCCAACGAATCCTTCGATCTGGTAGCCTCCTTGGAGATGCTCGAATTCACTCCAGGGCCGGCCGGCACGCTGAGGGAGATGGCCCGTGTCCTGCGCAGGGACGGCTGGCTGCTCGTGTCGAACCGCATCGGTTGGCAGGCGCGGCTCATCTTTGGCCATTACTTCAGCCAGGGCGCACTGCGCCAAATCCTCGAGGACGCCGGATTGGTGGACGTTCAATTTTTCCCGTGGCAGATGGACTACGATTTGGTCTGGGGCTACAAACCTACGCTGGATTGAAATCGGAGGTTGACACTACCTATGCGCTTGGTCCGTTATCGAAAGGCGGCCGACTCGCCTGTCCAGTGGGGTTGGCTTTCAGAAGGTAAAGTCGGGCTGGTGGATGGCTCACCCTACGGCGAGTTCCGCCGCAAAGAGGTCAGGCTGCCCCTCGAGTCGCTGGACCTGCTCCCGCCGGTCACACCCGGAAAGATCATCTGCGTCGGCCGCAACTATGCGGCCCATGCCGCCGAACACGACGCTGAACCCCCTGAGCTGCCCCTCTTGTTCCTCAAGCCCTCCACGGCTGTGATCGGCGACGGCGAGCCCGTCTGCCTCCCCCCGCAATCCCAGCAGGTGGAGCACGAAGCCGAGCTGGCGGCTGTCGTCGGTCAACGCTGTCGCTGGGTCGAGCCGCGCCATGCCATGGACGTCTTGCTCGGGTTCACGATCGCCAACGACGTCACCGCCCGCGATTTGCAGCGCCAGGACGGCCAATGGACGCGCGGCAAGGGTTTCGACACGTTCTGCCCAATCGGTCCCTGGATCGAAACCGAATTCGACCCGGCTGATGCCCTCATCACGTGCACCGTCAACGACCAGCTTCGTCAGATGGCCTCCACGCGCGACATGATCTTCCCCGTGCACCAGATCGTCGCTTTCGCCTCGTCGGTGATGACCCTGGAGCCGGGCGACGTGATTCTCACTGGAACGCCGTCCGGCGTCGGCCCGCTGGTTGATGGGGACGAAGTGGCGATAGAGATCGAAGGGATCGGAATTCTTACCAACCGGGTCAAGAACGACCCCGGCGCGCCGGCCAGGGACCGCTAGGGAAGAGGAGACACAGCATGGGTTTGAAACCAGACCACTGGATCGTCAAGATGGCGCGCGAGCAGCGCATGATCGACCCCTTTGTTGAGAACCAGGTTCGGGAGGGAGTCATCTCGTATGGGGTGTCTTCTTATGGGTACGACATCCGTGTGGCCGACGAGTTCAAGATCTTCACCAACCTCTTCTCCGCGGTTGTTGATCCCAAGGGTTTTGATCCCGCCTCGATGGTCGACTACAAGGGTGACGTTTGCACCATCCCGCCCAATTCATTCGCGCTCGCACGGACGGTGGAGTACTTCCGCATCCCGCGCACTGTGCTGACCATCTGTCTGGGGAAATCGACCTACGCCCGCTGCGGAATCATCGTCAATGTGACACCCTTCGAACCTGAGTGGGAGGGGTATGTCACCCTCGAAATCTCCAATACCACGCCGCTCCCGGCGCGCATATACGCTAACGAAGGTATCGCCCAAGTCTTGTTCTTCGAGGCCGATGAGGCCTGCACGATCTCCTATGCCGACAAGAAGGGCAAATACCAAAAGCAGAACACGATTGAACTTCCGCGCCTGTAGGTGACCGGTTCGGAGAAACACCGTCACCCTTCAGCCCTATGCTAAAATCTTGGAATCGAAGGTGGAGCACCAAACGAGGTGGTCTATGGAAAGGCTGTTCTTGGGTTTGGGCGCCGCCGGCGCCTTCTTGGCCGTCGGGTCCGGCGCCTTCGGCGCCCATGCGCTGGGCGCGCGTTTCGAAGCGCATCCGGATTTGGAAGGCATCTACCACACCGCCGTCCAGTACCTTTTCTATCACGCGCTGGGGCTGATACTGATTGCCTGGGTAAGCACGCGCTATCAAGGGCAAGGCGTAGCCTGGGCCGGCTATCTGTTCCTGGCAGGCATACTGTTGTTCAGCGGGAGCCTGTTCGTCCTCAGCCTGACGGGGGTCCGCTGGTGGGGAGCCGTCACGCCCTTCGGCGGGCTGGCCTTTCTGGCGGGATGGGCTTTGCTCGCCCTGACCGCCTGGCGCGGATGACGACGCCCCGACTTTCCTGCCTGGCCCCCGCTCTCTCACCCCTCACGGCCAGTCCGATCCTTCCGGCCACGCCGGGCCAGGCTTTCGAGGTATGCGCATGAGCTTCCCCTCTCCAGAAGATCTCGGTCGAAGCCTTGGCGAGCAGCAGTACATCGCCAGTGACGACATCACTACCGTGCTGTATCTCGCCCATGGGTTGGGCAAACCTGTTCTTGCTGAGGGACCGGCGGGGGTGGGGAAGACTGAGTTGGCCAAGGCCTGGGCAGGCGCCACCGGGCGGGAGCTGATCCGGCTGCAGTGCTACGAAGGACTGGACGAGACCAAGGCGTTGTACGAATGGGAGTACGCCAAGCAGATGCTCTACTCCCAGCTTCTGCGCGACAAGCTCAACTCTCTTTTGGCCGACACGCATTCCCTGGCCGAGGCGGCCGATCGAATCGCAAGCGAAGAGGACGCCTTCTTCTCCATGCGCTTCCTGCTCGCCCGGCCATTGCTCAAGGCGATCCTGTCGGAAGAGCCCGCCTTGCTCCTGATCGACGAAATCGATCGGGCCGATGCCGAATTCGAAGCCTTCCTGCTGGAAGTGCTGAGCGACTTCCAGGTCACTGTGCCAGAGATTGGCACATTGACGGCCAAACACCATCCCCTGGTGGTGCTCACCAGCAACAACACCCGCGAGCTCTCGGAAGCCCTGAAGCGCCGCTGCCTGTACCTGTTCATCGACTATCCAGACCTGGAGACCGAGTTGGCCGTCGTGCGACTGCGGGTGCCGGATCTAGACCTGGCCACGGCTCGACAGGCCGTCGAGCTCGTACATCGTCTGCGCCAGCTTGATTTGCGCAAGAGCCCGGGCATCAGCGAAACGCTGGACTGGGCCCGCGCCCTGGTTCACTTGAACGCCAAGTCCATTGATCGGGAGACCTTGCAGCACACGTTGACCGTCCTCCTGAAGTACGACCGGGACGTCCAACTGGCCCGCCGGGCCCTCCAACGCGACGCCGACCGCCGCCGCCAGACCGAAGCCGAGCGTCGGGCGCGGGTCCTGCCGCCCGATGATCCAGGTCGGGAGACCAACTCCGATGGATGACCGTATGGTCAAATTCGTGGCGGCTCTGCGGGCCGCCGGGGTGCGCATCTCCCTGGCGGAGAGCCAGGACGCATTCGCAGCCACCCAGGCGGTGGGGGTGATGGACCGGCGCCGCTTTCGGGCGGCGCTGCAGACCACCCTTGTCAAGGACAGGGCCGATCGCCCCGCCTTCGACACGCTGTTCCCGGTGTACTTCGGGTCGGGACCTAGGGCGATGCCAAGCGCGGAGGACCAGCTCACGCCCGAACAGATCGATCTACTTCGAAGCGCCCTGGCCACGCTGGCCGACGAGCTGCGGGAGATGCTTGAACGGATGCTGGACGGCCAGGGGTTCAGCCAGCAAGAATTAGATCAAGCTGCCGAGCGGGCCGGACTGAGCCGAGCTCGAAGCATGGCCGATCAGGGCTGGCTGGCTCGACGCATGGCCCAGCAGCTGGGCCTGGCACAGCTCATGGCCGATATCCAAATGCTCCTCAACCAAATGGCCATGGTCGGCACCAACCCGCAGGATAGGGCCGACGTCCAGGCGTTCTTGGAGGCGGGCCTCGCCAATCTGCAGGAGCAGGTCCAACGCCAGGCAGGTATCAGCTTGGCAGAACGCATGCGCGAAACCGTGCCCCAACAGCTCGACGATCGACCTCTGATGGACATCCCCTTTCAAAATCTGTCCCCCGATGAAATCGACCGACTGAAGCATGAGGTCAGCCGGCTGGCAGCCAGGCTTCGAACTCGGGCGGCGCTGCGTCAGAAGCGCGGCAAGGGACGGCGTCTCGATCCCAAAAGCACCCTGCGGGCCAATCTGCGCCACGGAAATGTACCCTTCGTTCTGGTCCACCGCGTCCGCCGCAAGAAGGCGCACTTCACGCTAATCTGCGATGTGTCGACATCCATGCGGCCGGTGGTGTCCTTCCTGCTGCTTCTGATGTATCAGGTTCAAGCCCAGGTGGGGAGGACACGCAGTTTCGCGTTCATCGACCATATGGAGGACATCAGCCAGGCGTTCGACGGCCAACGGCCGGAACTGGCCGTCCCCGAAGTCCTTCTTCGCTTACCTCCGGGTCACTACAATACGAATCTTGGACGCAGCCTGGAGGGATTCTTCAGGGATCAGCTGGGCGGGGTGGACCACCGCACGACGGTCATCATCTGCGGCGATGGCCGCAACAACTACAATCCGCCCCGCGCCGACCTCGTCGGGCAGTTGGCGCGAAAGGCTCACAGGCTTGTCTGGTTCAATCCAGAGCCACCGGCCTATTGGGGCACCGGCGACAGCGATATGCCGGCCTACGCACCCAGAGTCCATGCCGTGTTCCAGGTGGCTAACCTTCGCCAATTGACCCGGGCGGTCGATCAGCTCTTCCTTTGACCAGCTTCTCCATTGGCCGCCGACAAGTTCCCGGGCTGTTCAATCGACCGGTTGCGGGCCAACCACAGTCCCCCTACGCCCAGCGCGGTTAACACGGCCGCCGCCGGGAAGACCGCCAGCAGACTGACTCGAGTGAGGACTGCCCCAATGGCCGGGCCGACGAGCAGTCCCAGGTTGACGGGTAGGTAGGCGAAGGACATCACCCGGCCCCGCGCCTCGTCTGTGGTTGAGCTGGCGAGCACGCTGAATGAGATAGCGAACACACTCGATGAGACGGCGCTGATCAGCGCCCAGGTGATCGCCAGGCTCCAAAGATCATGCGCCAGCGCCGGCAGCGGCCAGAGTATCACCCCGACCAGGCCTGCGGTGATGAGCACCCGCCAGTGCCCCCATCGGTCGGCCAGCGCGCCCAGCAGCGGGCTGACGATGAGGGCCGTCAGACCCCCCGCCCCAATCACCAGGCCCACGATTTTCCCGGTTTCCGATCCGGTGTAGATCGAGGTCGTCACCAAGGGGATGTAGGTCAACGCCAGCAGCCAGGCTGCGAACAGGGCGAAAAGCGATGGGAAAAGGGCCCGGAGACGCGGCGTGCGGAGCACAATGCGGACCGACTCAGCCGCCATGCCCAACAGCGGACCACGATCCGTTCCCACAAACTGGTCCCGGTAACCGAAGGTCATCCCCAAAATCACCAAACCCATCACGGCCACGTTGATGGCGATGAGCACGCGAAAGCCATAGGCGTCAAATAGCGCGCCGCCTATCAAGGGTCCGATAAACACCCCCACCGGGGCACCGCTGTTCATGATGGAGAAAGCCAATCCCTGCCGCAGCCTGGGAGCCCGTTCGGAAAGGGTGGTCATCATTAAGCCGCTGTTGCCGAGGGCGAAGCTGGTAATCGACCGCGCCAGGAGAAAGACCCATATGCTGCCGGATAGGACCATCCCCAAACCAGCCAAGAAGTGGGCCACGAAGGACCGGACGATGATCGGCTGCCGGGCGTAACGGTCTGCCAGCGCACCCCAGAAGGGGAGCAGAGGGAGCCCAATGGCGCTGGTGATGGCGACAACGGCTCCAGTCCAGGTTGCGACTTGGTCTTGGGGGATCCCCAGCTTGGGGAGGTAGAGGGGCGTGAAGGCATTGATCTGGCTGTAGAAGGCGCCCTCCACGAAGCTGGCCAGGGTGAAGAGCGTCAGCAGCCAGAGCCAGGAGCGAGGGGCGGGGGCGCTTGGCTGACCTGTCGCCTTGTCAATCCTGCTTCCGTTTAGCACATGGGCCTTCCCATCACTAACCACAGGGGTTCGACTATTCTAAACGCACCCGGCCATCCGGGATCTGGCGCCAACCCCATCTGGAACCTCCGATTTATCCGCCCAACTCGGTACTGGAGGCAGAAAGGTACAATGTGCGCCAGGGCGAGACCCCCAACCCGCGAGGGGCGATGGATTGGAGAGATGATGGACGACGAGCTCCCGGGAGAGACGATCATGGCCTGGTCTCAGGATCTCTTCCTGGCGCCGCGCCTTCAGGACGTTGCTCGAGCGCTGGGCTACAAGATTCTCCTGATCGAGTCCGCTGCCCAGCTCGATGCCATGGGTGACTCGCCTGAGCGTCTGATCCCACTGACCGAGCCCCTGCAAGGACCCGACGCCAGCATGGTCGCCAACATCACGGAGCAGCGTCCCGCCCTGATCCTTGTGGACACCACGGCCAGCGACATTCCCTGGGCACGCTGGATCCAGGTGCTCAAGACGTCCGCCGCCACTCGCCGCATCCCTATCCTGGCCTTCGGCCCCCACGTCGACGAAGCCGGACTTGCCTTGGCTCATTCTTCCGGTGCGGACGAGGTCGTCACCCGCGGACAGTTCCAATCCGGACTCCCCAAGCTTATCCGAACCTGGGCCCGCGCCAGCCGGGTCGAGGAGCTGGCCTCAGCCTGCGCCGGGGAGCTTTCTGCGGCCGCCAAACTCGGGATTGGGCACCACCGGGTCGGAGAGTACTTCGAGGCCCACGAGGCCTTGGAGCGGGCCTGGAAGGAGGCGCCCGAAGCCGAGGGGTTTCTGTACCGCGCCCTGCTCCAGGTTTCGGTGGCTTGTTACCACATCACGCGGCACAACCACCGTGGGGCGTCCAAAATGATGCTGCGGGTGCGCCAGTGGCTGGACCCCCTGCCGGATGAGTGTCGCGGGATCGACGTGGTGGCCCTTCGCCAGCAGGTCGAAGAACTGCGGACTGCATTGGCCCAACTCTCTCCCCAAACGATGGATCAATTCGATTTGGCCTTGCTTCGTCCCTTTCCGCGCTTGGGGACCTAGACCCGACTCATTCAGCCACATGGCGGGCTTCCTCGTGGCGCGCATCACCCTTCAGGCGCCAGCCGAACCTACCCTCCGCCGGATTTTGGCTACCCTCGACGGCGTCGGCGATCAAGTCCCCCAGCACGGGCGCGAACTTGAAACCGTGCCCGCTTCCCCCGGAAGCGACGACCAGGCCGGGCCGGTCGGGGTCGCCATCGATGTAAAAATCACCATCCCACGTGTCCGAGTATAGGCAAAGCCGTGTGGCACGGACGGGGGCCTCTGCCAGCGCCGGCAGCGAACCCTTCAGAAAACTGCGGAACATGGCCTCGGCGCCTGGATCAACCTGGCGCGGCTCGTCTGGATCCACCTCGCGGCCCGGTCCATGATTGGCGATTTTCAGCGTCCCATCCGGCAGGGAGGCAAAGCCATACCACCCCGTCTCGGAGATGTCCGCCGCCCAGGGCACGAAGAGGGGGGGCCGGAAGGCGTCGACAGGGTCCGCCCCAAAGTGGAACACCGGCTGTCCGACCGGCCGAATGCGGTCGGCCAACCAGGGAAGCAGCTTGGCTGTCCAGGCGCCGGCGGCGACGACCACCGCGTCCGCCTCCAGCCTCTGCCCGTCGGCCGTGGTCACGCCGGTCACCCTGCCGCTCACAGAAACCAGGCCCGCCACGCCGGCGCCTTCCCGGAGGACGACTCCCTCCTTCAGAGCCGACCTCTGGAGCACGTGCACGACCTCCCCGCTTTCGGCCCAGCCGGCTTCCGGGTTGAAGTACCCATCGTTGAAGCCGCCCTCTGCCCATGCGGGAAAACGGTCAGCCAGGCTTTGGCCGGTGAGACGCTGCGGCCGGTGGCCTCGCGCCTGAAGGAGCTGAAAACTCTCGAATTCATATCCTCCGGGTTGCATTTCGTGGCGGGTGAGCAGCAGAAAGCCGGTTTCATGAAATAGGGGCCGCTGCCACTCGGCGTTCCACGCGCGCCAGCCCTCCAGCGCCCTTTCCATCAACACCATGTAGAAGTCATCAGCGCCGTAATCCATGCGGATCACCTTGCTGATATCGGTCGATGCTGCCTCCGGATGGGGCAGCGGGCCCGGATCCAAGAGCTCAACGGCATGCCCGCGCCGGGCCAGCGCCAAAGCCCCCGTGGTGCCAAAGATCCCGCCTCCGACCACAAGCACCCTCGACGTGTTCAAGGTGGTCATGACTGCCTCCCAAACTCCCTCACGCACCCCTCAACAATGCGTCCGCAAGCGTGCCGTCGGCCCAGGCCCGCCGGTAGAGCTCGGCCCGCGCTAGCCCGGTCTCCTTCAAGCGCCGGCCGAGGTCATCTTGGTCCACAACCAGAGAGAGACCGGCTGCGCCCAAGGCGCGCGCATCGCCTGCGGGGACGAGATATCCAGCATCCCCAAGGATGGCCCGCGCCGCGCCGCTCGACACGCCGGCCACCGGCAGTCCGCTCGCCATCGCCCAACGCAGGATCTGCCAACTGCCGGGATGATCTCCCACCAGCAAACACGACGCGCCTCTGATGACGGCCGGAAGGCCCTCCCACGGCAATCGATCATAGGCGATGACCGACGATCCCAGACCGAGTTCGTTCGCCGTGGCCCCAGCGCTCGCGGCGTCGGGGCCCAGGGGTCCGATGACCAGCCGGACCCCCTCACCCAGGCTGGGCGTCATCCACGACCAACCCGCCAGAAGTTGCCGCACGTCCTGGCTTGATGCACCGAGGGCCAGGACATAGGAGTCGGGCAGACCGCACTCCTTTCTGCGTATCCCATCATCGTCCGCCAGCGTGGGGCGGAAAGTGGGAGAGACCGCAGGGGAAAGCCGAGCCACGGACAGGGCCTTTGAAGCGGGAAGGGGCTCGTCGGCCCAATGAAGCTGCCTCCACGCGCCCGCCAGGCCGGCTTTGGCCGCAGCGGCCCGCAGACGGTCCAAACCCCCCGTCCGCCGTTCTCGGTTTGAATCGATGAGCGCGGCCACCGGCGAGGCCGAGGCCAGAGGCGCCGAGGCATAGGGAACCAGGACAACCTCCGGTTGCAGGTGATTGGCGGCACGCGGCAGACCCAACTGCTCAAAGATCAGCCTCCCCCAGGGTCCGCCGCCGCCAGATGCCGGGCTGGTTTGCAGGCCGACATCATCCGGCACGGCCAATGTTCGTGGCCAAGCCACGACAACTCGCTGCGGGTCGAGTTCCGCCGCCAAGCGAGAGAGCAGTTCCCGTTGTGCCAATCCCCGGACATGCCACGGGCGGAACGCCAGCCACCAGCCGCTGACCAATGCCTGGGGCCGACGGTTTGTGCTTTCTTTCACAAAGTGTTAGGTCTCCCGGTCGATGGCGCCAGTGTAGAGCCTTCCCCGGGGTCTGGTCAATCTCCGGCCCGTCGGCGCCGTGGATCGGACGGCGCCCGCCGGGGTTACAATGCGCGTATGGAGAGCGGATCAGAGCACATCGACCTTGAACGTCAGGCCCAGGCCAAGGTTTATGCCGCCATCCGAAGGCGGTGGATGATCGCCGAGATGATGATCGGCGTGGTCTACCTCGCCGTCTGGCTGGGCGCCGGCTGGACCATCGATGTGCGCCAGGCGCTTGAGTCAACGCTGGCCAGCACCTGGCCCGGCACTCAAACCTGGTGGCTTGTCGTGCTCCTGCAGGCGGGCGCTGTCAGCCTACCCTGGCTTGTTCTCACCCTTCCGATGAGTTTCCACACGGGCTTCAGGCTGCCCCACCGCTTCGGTCAGTCGACCCAGAACCTGAGCGGCTGGATCGCTGACGGGGTCAAAGGCCTGGGGGTCGCTGCCGCCTTGGGCGCACCTATGCTGGTTGGCCTGTATGGCCTGATCCAATCTGCGCCGTCGACCTGGTGGATATGGGCCACGGTTCTGTACACCCTGGTTACGGCAGTCTTAGCGGCACTGGCCCCCCTCGTGCTCCTGCCTCTCTTCTATCACCTGACGCCCCTTTCGGCCGATGAGGCCGACCTGAGCCATCGGCTCCTTACACTGGCTGGCCGGGTCGGCGCCAGGGTGGAAGGCGTGTATCGTATCGACATGAGCCGGCGTACACGCGCCGCCAATGCCGCCCTAACCGGACTGGGCCGCACCCGGCGGATCCTGTTGGGCGACACGCTGCTGGATTCGTTCAACGGCGACGAGATTGAAACCGTGCTTGCCCATGAATTGGCCCATCACGTGCACCACGACATCCCCCTCTCATTGGCCGTCGACACGGGGCTCAACGCTCTGGGATTCCTGATGGTCTTCGCTGGATTGAACCTGGGCAGTTCGTGGTTCGGCCTCGAAGGTCCCGCCGATCCGGCGGCCTTGCCCTGGATCGGTCTGCTTCTGGCGGCGTTTGGACTGATCACTTTGCCCTTGTCCAATGCGTATTCCCGCTGGCGAGAATTGCTGGCCGACGATTTCGCACTCGAGATGACCGCCAAACCCGAGGCCTTCGCCAGCGCCATGACCCGCTTGGCCAATCAAAATCTGGCCGAAGCCGAACCGGCCGGCTGGGTCGTGTTCCTCCTGTACTCGCATCCTCCCCTGCAGGCGCGCATTGACAAGGCGCGAAGAGCAGCAGGTAGCCTCTAACTTAAGCACACTCCAGGCCGCGCTCTCCAGTTTGCTGGAGCCATCCCGAATGGTGCCGGTCAGGGAGATTTCCCGGCCGGTTAAGCCAACCTTGAAATGACACGAAGAGTGCGCTGAGCTCAGCCCACGGAGCTCGCTTGATGAGAGCATCATGCTAGTTGCTGGGAGCTGGAAGCTCGGAGGTGTAATTCAAAGGGGGAATCTTGTGGGGATCAGATTTAAGCCAGCAGCCAGACTCTGGCCTGTAACCTAGGAACATCCCATGCAGGGTGCCCAGGACGTCCAGCGGGGTTTGAGTCAGATCTTAAACTCCCCCGAATCGTAGAACAGCTCGCCGTCGGCGAAGATCTTGCCTCCGTCGCGCATATTGGTCACCAGATCCCAGTGCATGGCGCTCTTGTTCACTCCACCCGCCTGTTCAAGGCCATGCCCCAACGCCATGTGAATCGTGCCAGCCATCTTTTCGTCAAACAGCGCATCCCCGCTGAAATGTGTGACCTCGTCATTGGTGCCGATGGCAAACTCGCCCATGACGCTAGCCCCTGCGTCCGTGGCCAGCTGGCTCTTCAGGAAGGCTTCACCCTTGGACGCCGACGCCTGGCTCACCTTCCCCATCGAGAAGGTGAGCTCGGCTTCTTCCACCACGCTGCCTTCCCGCACGCCAGGATAAGTAAAACGAACCCACCCTTCGACGCTGGCCTCTACCGGGCAGGTGAAGATCTCCCCGTCCGGCATGTTGTATCGCCCGTCGGCATTGATCCATCGACGCCCGGCGACGGAGAAACGGAGATCGCATTGGGGTCCCTCGGCGCGGATTTCTTCTTTGCCCGTAAGCCACTCGACGATGGCCTGCTGCTTGCGAGAAACCGCTCTCCAGGACTCTGCTGGATCTGGCCGGTCAAGTTTGCAGGCCTGGTAGATGAAGGCCTCGTACTCAGCCAGACTCATCTCAGCTTCTTGGGCGCTGGCTTGGGTCGGAAATCGCGTGGTCACCCAACGCAGGTCCCCGCTGGCGCTGCGCCGGAGATAGGTCTCAAACATTTCCCGCTGCGCAAGATGCCGCAATGCCTGCCGGGTCGGATCCGCTTGCATTCGAGCTCGCGTGTTCTGCGCCCCCGAAAGGTTGATAAAGACGTCGGCGCGCTCAAACATTTCTAGGTCGCCTGGCGGTAACCAATTTAGCTGTTCGTCGGTGGCCCGCTGGATCAGCGTCAGGGTCAGGCGTTCGTCGGTGATCAGGGTCTGGGGATGGCCACCGGCCTGGAGGACGCAGGCATAGACCTCCCGGATCAGCGGCAGCGCGGTGACGTCCCCCGTAATCAGAGTCCAGTCACCAACACCGACGCGGACAGAGTAGTTGACCAACAGATCAGCCAGAGAAGAGATCCTAGTGTCACCCAAGGTTAGATCCGCAAGTGGGGTAGTCCGGGCCACAAGTGCCACCCCATTCTACATCTCACCCAGAAAGACTCCTACCAGTTCAGCGATGACCTCCATCCGGCTTGAACCACTCCAGAGCGACCCCAGCCCAGGGCCATCGGCTTGACACACTTCCACGAATCTCATAGGATACGGACATCCAGCACTCATGCACGTCGCATCAAGCCACAAAACTACGCACGTCCTGGGTCCAGCCCTGGGAAGTTGGGGCAAATGCCGCACCCTTCCAGTGCACAGAATCAACCGTCTCTTGTGGGAGGAAGGAGGCGATCGACCCTCACACCGCTTGGATGTTTCCCGAGTTGGCACCAAAAGCAAAACCCCAAGGAGGGGAAATTATGTTACGAAAGCTGACCCTTGTGGTCTCGGTCCTTATCCTGGCTTCGCTGGTCCTTGCGGCCTGCGGGCCGGCGGCTACACCGGCCCCCGCCAGCAGTGACAGCGGAGCAAGCGCCGATCAGCCCACCGCAGCCCCGGCCAGTGGTAGCGGCGACACTGCGATGCCCGCCCAAGCCTCGGGTTATGGCGAGATTATGAACCGCGTTCGCGAACGCGGGTCCGTCGTTTGCGGCGGCCGTACCGACTTGGCTGGCTTCGGATTCCTTGACGCCAACGGCAACAACAAGGGCTTCGATATCGACGTCTGCAAGGCCGTTGCTGCCGCCGTGCTGGGCGACCCTGAAGCCGTTGAAATCGTCCCCCTGACGGCCGCCGAGCGAGGCCCAGCCCTCCAGACGGGCGAGGTCGACTTGCTCTCCCGAAATGTGACCTGGACCTCATCCCGCGACGCCCAGTGGGGCAACTTCACCTGGATCATGTTCTACGATGGCCAGGGTTTCATGGTCCCCACCGATAGCGGGATCACCACCATCGAACAGCTGGACGGCGCCACGATCTGCGTCACCAGCGGCACCACAACGGAACTAAATCTGGCCGACGCCTTCCGCCAGCGCGGTCTCAATTACACGGCCTTGTCGTTCGAAGACACGGCCACCGTGTACGGGACCTACGAGGACGGCCGCTGCGACGCCACCACCAGTGACAAGTCCCAGCTGGCATCGGTACGCACGGGCTTCCAAGATCCCAGCGCACATACGATCCTTGACATCACCATCTCCAAGGAGCCGCTGACCCCGGCCGTGCCGGCGGGTGACGACCAGTGGTTCGACGCGGTCAAGATGGTGCTCTTCGGGTTGGTCAACGCCGAGGAACTTGGCGTGACCCAGGCCAACGTCGAGGACATGAAGACCAGCGACAACGTGGAAGTCCGCAGGCTGCTGGGCGCCGAAGGCGAATGGGGCCAAGCGGATCTCACCCTTGATCCGGATGCCATCGCCAAGGCCGTCGCAGCCGTTGGCAACTATGGCGAAATCTACGATCGGTACCTCGGACCGGACGCGCTGAACATCCCGCGCGGCCCGAACAAGCTGTGGACCGATGGCGGGTTGCTCTACGCCCCGCCGATGCGCTAGTACCGTCCAACGCTGAACTTCGGGGGTGCGAGCGCGGCTCGCACCCCCGATCATGACTCACAGGCGAATCGCCGTGGCCGCTTCCCCACCCCCAGTACACATCCCACGGGCAACGGGCCAGATCCCACTCTGGCGGGACGAGCGCGTCTTGCGCTGGGCAGCCCAATTGGCTTCGGCTGTGTTTGTCCTAACTCTGATTTATTTGGCGCTCGCCAACGTCATTGCAGCCGCCAGCGAGCGCGGTTTGAGCCTCGGCTTCGGGTTCCTGAACCAATCGGCGGGGTTCCCGATTGCCGAGACACCCATCCCCTATACGCCGTCCGACACCTTTCGGACGGCTTTTTACGCCGGCGTCCTGAATACGCTAAAGGTCGCCGGCCTGGGTGTGGTGCTGGCGACGATATTGGGCACCCTGGTCGGCCTGGCCAGACTGTCATCTAACTGGTTGGTCAACCGGCTTGCGCTGGTATACATCGAGGCCCATCGCAACATCCCTTTGCTGGTCCTGCTCTTCCTCTGGTACCGGGGCGTATGGACAACACAGCTCCCGGGCGTTAAGGAAGCCGTCCGTTGGCCAGGTCCGACCTATCTGACCCAGCGCGGCGTGTTCATGATTTGGCCCCACCTCACACCGACCGGCACTCCGTTCGCCGTCATGCTCGCCCTGGGCATTTTGAGCGCCATGGCGGCGTGGGTCGTTCTGCGGCGTATCCGGGAGCGTACGGGGCGCGCGACCTATTTCGGCGGCGTGAGCGCGGGGTTGCTGATCCTGTTCCCATTGGCGGGATGGTTTCTCTCGGGCGGTCAGCCGCTCGCCTGGGACAGCCCGCAACTCCAAGCGTTCAACTTCGTCGGCGGCGTTCACTTGACCCCCGAGTTCGTCGCTTTGTTGGTCTCGCTGGTCATGTACACAGCCGCCTTCATCGCCGAGGTCGTCCGGGCCGGGATCCAGGCGGTGGATCGTGGCCAGACCGAAGCGGCCAGAGCGCTTGGCCTCAGCCCCGCCCATGTGCTCGGCCTGGTGATCTTGCCCCAGGCCCTGCGGGTCATCATTCCGCCTCTTATCAGCCAGTACTTGAATCTGACCAAGAACTCGAGCCTGGCCTTCTTCATCGGTTTCCCCGAACTGTTCACTGTGAGCAGGATCATGATCAACCAGGCCGGACGCGCCGTGCCCGTCTTCCTGATGATGATGGGCGCTTACCTTGCCATGAGCCTGATAACCTCCTTCATCCTCAATCTCTACAACCGCCGAATCCAGCTGATTGAGAGGTGAATGTGATCGCCCGACCGGATGAAACAAGACCGCCCCAGCCCCCGCCACTGCTGCAGTGGGTCAGGGAGAACCTTTTCAGCACCTGGTACAACGCGGTCTTGACGTTGGCGTCTATTGCGGTGATCTACCTGGTGGTCTCCGCTCTGGCCAGGTGGGTTTTGTTTACGGCGGATTGGCGTCCAGTCAGCCAGAACTTCCTGCTGTTCATGGTCGGCCAGTATCCGAGAGACCAGTTGTGGCGCATTGGGGCCAGCATCGTATTGTTGTCCCTGCTTCTGGGCACGAGTTGGGCCACCTGGGGCGCCACCCTCCGGACCTTCGGAATCACCCTGGCCACGTCGTACCTGCTGGTGGCCGTGCTACCCATCAGCTCCATCACTCCGCAGACGCATCTCTTCCTGGCGGCCAATCCGGTCTTGATCTTCGCCGCGTACTTGACCGCCAAACGGTTCCATTTATCCAGCCGGCCCCTCTTGGTCGGATGGCTCATCTCGGCTTTCGTGGTCTGGTTCCTTCTGCGCGGCTTGGGTGTCGTCGGGTTCCTCCCACCGGTCCCCATCGGAAACTGGGGCGGCCTGCTGGTCACCGTGCTGCTCGCCGTGGCCGGCATTCTGCTGTCCTTCCCGATTGGCGTTCTCCTGGCCCTCGCCCGAAGATCCTCCCTGCCGGTGCTCAGTCTGTTCAGCACCGTCTTCATCGAGTTGATCAGGGGTGTGCCCTTGATCAGCATCCTCTTCTTGTTCTCGCTGATCGTTCCGCTGTTCCTGCCTCCCGACGTGAGGTTCGACCGGCTTCTGCGTGCCCTGGTGGCCATGACCGTCTTCAGCGCAGCCTATATGGCTGAAAACGTGCGCGGTGGCCTGCAGTCCATTCCACCCGGCCAAATTCAAGCCGCCCGCGCCGTGGGTTTGAGCAATTTCCACACCACCATGCTCATCGTCCTTCCCCAGGCGCTGCGCAAAGTCATCCCGGTCATTGTGGGACAGTTCATCACGCTCTTCAAAGACACGACCCTGGCCTCCGGCGTGGCCGTGCTCGAAATCCTGAGCATCGCCCGCTCGGTTCTACAGGGGAATCCCGAGTATCTCCGGCTGCAGGCCGAGGTCTACGTCTTCATCGCTGCCATCTTCTGGATTTTCAGTTATTCTATGTCTGTCGCCAGCCGGCGGATCGAAACCCAGCTCGGCGTCGGCCAACGCTAGGAAGGAAATGCATATGTCCGACAGCACAGCTCCGGTGTACGCGGACGGACTTATCATCCAGTGTAAGGGCGTTCACAAGTGGTTCGGCTCCTTCCACGCCCTGCGTGGAATCGATATGGAGGTTGAGAAGGGCGAGGTGATCGTCATCTTTGGCCCATCGGGGTCCGGTAAATCCACTTTCATCCGCACCATCAATCGCCTGGAGGAACACCAGCAGGGTCAGATTGTGGTCGATGGCATCGAGCTCACTCACGATGTGCGCAATATCGCCGCCATCCGCAGCGAAATCGGCATGGTCTTTCAGCAATTCAACCTGTTCCCGCACCTGACCGTCCTACAGAACGTGAGCCTGGCGCCCATCTGGGTTCGAAAATGGCCCAAGGACAAAGCTGAGAGTGTGGCCCGCGAGCTGCTCGAGCGAGTCGGCATCCCGGAACAGGCGGACAAGTTCCCGGGCCAGCTGTCGGGCGGACAACAGCAGCGCGTGGCCATCGCGCGCGCCCTGGCCATGCAGCCCAAGATTATGCTGTTCGACGAGCCCACGTCGGCGCTGGACCCGGAGATGATCAAAGAGGTGCTCGACGTGATGATCTCCCTGGCGCAGTCGGGCATGACCATGCTGGTGGTCACTCACGAGATGGGCTTTGCGCGCGCCGTGGCGGATCGCATGTACTTCTTCGATGAGGGGCTGGTCGTCGAGACCGGAACGCCCGACGCCATTTTCCACGACCCGCAGCAGGAACGGACGAAACTCTTCCTTTCCCAGATTCTTTCTCACTAGAACCTGCAGCAAGGCGCAGCATGCAGATTGTCCGCTACTTTCAGGCCTTGACTTGGCGCCAAGGCGGCGCAGACGCCATGCAGACCAAGAGCAGCACGTTGGTATTCACACTCATCGCATTCGGTTTCACGTGGCTGTTCTTGGGAAACCGAAGCATTGATCGCCCAAAACATCTGGATCGCGCCCGAAGGGGTCAAGAGTTTTCTCTCCGAATACCACGATTTGGGCTCCTATGGACCGCTGGTGGGGGCCATCATAACCACCTATCTCTACCAAGGAAGAGAAGGCCTGAAAAGCCTGCTTAAGCGCGAAATCATGGTCCGTCTGGGTAGGTGGTGGTGGATCATCTTGGTGAGCTTCCCAGTGTTGATTGGCGGATCCCTGGTGCTTTCCGTGTGATTGGGCAATCAGGTGCCGGCGTTGCCGGCGTTGACGGCCCTGGCTCAACCCCTTGCCCTTCCGATGGCATTGGTCTGGATATTCTTCCTGGGTGGCCCACTACATGAGGAGTTCGGCTGGCGGGGCTACGCCTTTGAGAATCTGCGGGGCAAGATGTCTGCGATTTATGCTGCCATCGCCGTCGGTGTGCTGTGGTCCCTGTGCCACTTGCCATTGTTCTTTGTCCCCCGGGGGGAGTTCTACTACAACTGTCCTGCTTGGGGTCCCTTCCTGACCCTCATCCTGGTTGGGATCATCCTCCTGGTTCTACGCGAACACGAACGGCAGTGTGTTTGCTGCCATGCTTGGCCACGCGATGTTCAACTGGTCCAACTTCGTCTTCCCGACGCTGGGGAGCGATTCGGCTGCGTTGATCCTGTTCTCCGGCCATTTCCTGCTGGTCGCGTTCATTCTCTGGCAATTTGGGCCCAAGACATTGACCAGGGCACGAAGCGCAGAGGCTTTATAGCTCGCGCAGCGAACCAGACAACCTCTGGCCAGATCCCATGCCGAACTCCCACGGTGGTCGATGGCCAAGCCTGTAGCCGGTTAGCCCGGGAATGACAATTCCCCGGCCTTCTCGCCGTTGAGCCAGACACCGTAACGGCCGCTCTTGAAGCTCCCTATCGGGATGCGCAAGGTCATCGGCTGAAGGATCTGGATACAATCCAGGCCCGCCGGTGCCTCCGCATGCAGCTCAACATCGATCCGGCCGTCGGGATCCGGTTCCGAAACTGTCCATTTGGCTTCATGGCAAGGATCCGGCAGTTCTCCCTCGACCTGCAGCACTACTTGAACCGGAAAGCTCTCGAGTTGCAGCAGTTCCGTGTGCTTTATGATCACAGGATCTTGGGCGTAGGGTCCCGTGGGCGCCGCAGGCGGCGCGCCGGCGCATGCGCACACGCCTCCCGCCACAGCAACAATCAGAGCCCATTTGAGCAGGGTCATTTCAAACTCCTTCGCACCCTCAGCATGGCTGCCCCTCAGCCTTTGGACGTGTAATCCACCCCCAAAGTTCCCTGAGTTTGAACGGGGGACGGTGGTGTTCATGACGGCCTCACCGAGTATCATAGGGCGCAAGGTTTTGCGAAAGGATCGCATCTTGCCGTCACATCCGATCGATACCCAATACATGCTGGACCAACTGACAACCTTGCTGCAGACCCCAAGCCCAACGGGATTCGCCGGGCCGGCGTTGGACGTTGCCCAGACGGCGTTGGAAGAACTCGGCCTCGAAGCCCGACGTACGAGGAAGGGCGTGCTGGTGGCCGATTTGGCCGGCCTGGCCTCGGACGTCCCCCGCGCTTTGACGGCGCACGTCGACACCTTGGGAGCCATGGTGAAAGAGATCAAGGCCAGCGGCAGGTTGAAACTTTCAGCTCTGGGCGCCTTCGACTGGCACAGTGTCGAAGGCGAAACCTGCCGGGTGCTCGCCCGAGGAGGCGAGACGTACACCGGCACCATCCTCCCGGCGCAGGCCAGCCGGCATGTGCACGGCCGGGAGATGGACGAGTTTCCGCGAACCAGTGAGACGATGGAGGTCCGCATAGACGAGCGGGTGACATCGGAGGCGGAGACCCGCGGCCTGGGAATCGAGATTGGCGACGCGGTTGCCTTCGACCCGCGGGTTCACGTCGCCGACTCCGGTTTCATCCGGTCGCGCCATCTCGACGACAAAGCCAGCGTGGCTTGTCTTCTGGCGGCTCTCGCCTCCCTGCAGTCTCAGGGCATCAAGCCCAGCCAGCAGACCCGGATCCATATCAGCCACTACGAAGAGGTAGGCCACGGTGCGGCTACCGGTTTCCCCGCTGATCTATCGGACCTGGTGGCGGTCGATATGGCCGCCGTGGGAGAGGGCCAGGCGTCCGACGAGTTTAGAGTGACGATCTGCGCCAAAGACTTGAGAGGTCCCTACCACGCTGAACTGACGGACCAGCTCATCCGATTGGCCGTGGCCGAGGACATCCCGCACAAGATCGACATTTATCCCTACTATGGATCCGACGGAGAAGCGTATTGGCGTGCCGGCGGTGACGTGAGAGTGGCGCTGATCGGACCCGGAGTGGACGCTTCACACCACTACGAGCGCACCCACCTCGATGCCCTTACGGCCACGGCGCAGCTTATCGCCGCCTATCTCGTTTCCTGAGCATGGCCCACGATGGACTTGAGCCCGAGACACGGGCGGGCGCCTTTGCTGAAGGTGTTCGCGACCAGCTCCCCATTCTGCTGGGAGTGGTTCCGTTTGGGTTGATCTTCGGCGCGCTGGCCGTCGGCCAAGGGATTCCGGGGTGGGCAGCCCAAGGTCTCTCTCTGTTCGTTTTCGCCGGCAGCGCCCAGTTCGTGGCGGCCGAGTTGGCGGGGGCCGGCGCCCCCGCCCTGGTGATCGTATTCACCATCCTGGTGGTCAACCTGCGCCACCTGCTTTACAGCGCCAGCCTGGCGCCCAGTCTGGGCCAACTTCCCGTCCGCTGGCGAATGGCCCTGGCGTGGCTCCTGACCGATGAGGCCTTCGCCACCACCTCGGCCCGGCTGAACCGGGGAATCATCCTGCACGCGGAATGGTACATGCTGGGGACCGGCCTGGCGTTGTGGAGTTCTTGGCAGGTCAGCACCGCTATCGGTGTGCTTCTTGGCGCCCAGGTGCCGGCGGGATGGTCGCTCGATTTCGCTCTGCCTTTGACGTTTATGGCCCTCATCGCGCCCAGCCTGATCGACCGCCCCGCGTTCGGAGCCGCAGCCACCGCCGGTCTTGGCGCCGTGGTCCTGGCCGGGCTACCCTTTCGCCTGGGCCTCGTTCTGGCCAGTTTGACCGGGATCGCCGTCGGCGTCGGGCTGGAGCGCTTCCGGCAGGCGACCGCCGGGGTGACCTCATGACACTCGGCTTCTGGGCCACGGTCCTGCTCGGCGGGATGGCACTGACCTACAGTACCCGCCTGTCGTTCCTGGTCCTGATCGGGCATGAGCGCCTCCCGATGCAGGTGCGCAGGAGCCTGCGCTTCGTGGCGCCATCCGTGCTGGCGGCCCTGATTGTCCCTGAATTGGTTCTGACCAACGGCCATTGGCTGGGCTCGTTCATTCAACCCCGCCTCATCGCCGGCCTGCTGGCCGCCACCATCACCTGGCGCTTTCGCAACACCTGGTTGACGATCGCCGTTGGCATGGTCGGACTGTGGGTATTGGCCGCCGTACTTCCAAGCTAGATTCATTTTGTGACGAATTTCACAAGGTGGGTGGCGCCGAACGGTCCAGAGCTCGAGTGTTAGAATGGCGCCCATGGGTCAACGTCCTCGCCTGACGCGCTTCGCCTGGCTGTCCATCGCGGCCGCCGTGTCAACGATGGCTCTCAAATCAGCCGCCTACCTGCTCACCGGATCGGTGGGATTGCTTTCAGACGCGCTCGAATCGGGTGTCAATCTGGCGGCGGCCATCTTGACCCTTATCGTGTTGACGGTGGTGGCGCGCCCCCCGATGAAGAGCACGCCTACGGACACGAGAAGGCCGAGTACTTCTCGAGTGGTGCCGAGGGATCCTTCATCCTGATTGCGGCTGCCGTAATCGCATTTCAGGCGGTCGAACGGCTGATCGCTCCGATCCCCTTGCAGCGGCTTGACCTGGGTTTGGTGATGTCCGTCGTCGCCTCACTCATCAACCTGATCGTGGCCCAGGTGCTCATGCGCGTGGGCCGGGCCGCCCGGTCGATCGCCCTGGAAGCCGACGCTCGGCACCTGATGACCGATGTGTGGACCTCTGGGGCCATCTTGATTGGCGTCGGCCTCATCGCCCTGACCAAATGGGAGCCCCTTGATTCCATCGTGGCGTTGGCGGCCGCCCTCGGAATCGCGACGGCCGGAATTGGCCTCATCCGGCGTTCGATTCTCGGCTTGATGGATACGGCCTTGCCCGACGAAGATGTGGAAGACGTGCGCTCAATCCTGGCTACCTACCAACCCCAGGGCGTGCGATACCATGCATTGCGCACCCGCCAATCTGGAGCGCGCTCATTCGTTTCGATGCACATCCAGGTGCCGGGGACCTGGAGTGTTCAACGCGGCCATGATCTCTTGGAAACCATTGAGAATCGGGTCCGCCAGACGATCCCCTCCGCCACCGTCTTCACTCATGTCGAACCAATCGATGACCCAACATCCTGGCAGGACCAGAAGCTGGACCGGCAGGACTCCGATCCCACAGACAGATGACCCGACCATTTGCGCGGGCAGATGAGCACCCTGATGCCGCCAGCCTCGATTATGGCTTAGTCAACTTGAGGCAGAAGCGCTTCTAGCCGCCGGCCTTAGGTGTGAGGTGGGGATGGTTCGGGCTGCCAATGCAAGGGTCGGAATGGCCTGACCCAGGGGTGCTCGTGGCGGGAGCGCTGAGGTATTCGAGGGTTGTGGGATCGGCGTCCCGGTGGGCTGTGGAACCCGGGTTAAGCACGGCTGCGAGGTCCCCGTCGGGACCGCTGTTTCGGCCGGGCCTGTTGGACCTGGCGTTCGCGCGGCAGTCGCGCTGGGCCTCTGGTTGTCGCCGCAGGCTGGCGTGGGGGATGATTCCATCGCCGTCCCACCCACAAGGTTCAGGACCGTCGGCGTGGGGGTAGGCGATACGGTCGGCAAATTCTTCTCCATTGGCTGGTTGAGGTCTGGCGGCAGCATGACAAGCGTGGTGGCCTGAACAATGCGGGCGATTCTGGTCGGATTGAGGCTCAAATCCATCCTTCCGGAGACCTGGGTGTTCAGGGCCCGGATCGTCGCCAGATTGTCAAACGATGTGACCTTTTCTTGGGTGCTCCCCGTCTGGCCAGAAGGCTAAAAAGCCGCCAGGGCCAAGCCAGCCTACGGAAGAATGATCAGAAGCATCATCACCACCGCCGCCGTTCGATGGCGCCAATGCCACGCCTTGCGAAGTGTCACCATAGGCACGGAGACCGCTGATCGCTCAAGAATCCAGGTGGAAATATCAAATCGATCCGCTTGGGGGATGAAGTTGCTGGCTTCATCCAGGCTGGCTTTCACGGCCGCCTTGAACGCCATTCCAAGGTCCGAGACTGAGTCGAACCGACCCGCCGGCTGTTTGCTCAGCGCCTTGGTGAGCACGCCTTCAACATCCCGAGGGATACGGGCATTGATACTCCGGGGCAGAGGCAAGGGTTGGCTGATGTGCTGCACGGCGATCGCCATCGGGGTGTCACCGGAGAAGGGGAGCCGCCCCGTGCAGAGTTGATACAGCAGGACGCCCAATGAGTATTGGTCCGAGTGGGCAGTAAGCTCGCCCCCCTGGCACTGCTCAGGGGACATGTACGATGGAGTCCCGATCAGCGCCGAACCGGTGAGGCTCATGGATACGTCGATGACGTGGGCTAATCCAAAATCCGAAAGCAGGGCAAGACCATCATCCGACAGGAGGACGTTGGACGGTTTGACGTCGCGGTGGACGACGCCGTGATCGTGGGCGAACTGCAGGGCGGCGGAGATATCGTCCACGATCTCGACCCCTTCTTGGAGGGTGAGGGGGCCGCCTTGGAGCCGGTTGTCGAGCGTGCCGCGGGGCATGAACGGCATCACGATGTAGGCAAAGCCGTTCTGTTTCCCGTAGTCCAGCACGGGCACGATGCTGGGATGCTTCAGCTCGAGGAGGAGTACGATCTCGCGGTCAAACCGCGCTTCAAACCGCTGGTCTTGGGAAATGTACGGCGAGAGCACCTTGACGGCAACCGTCTCGTTGCGCACCAGGTCGAGGGCTTTGAACACCGAGGTCATTCCACCCTGGCCGATTTGCTCCAAGATGTGATAGTTTCCCAGTCTCAATCCCTCGAGACGATCTACCACGATTTACAGCTCCAATCACACCGCCACAGATCCCCTACCCTAGCCACATCGTCGGGTGGAAACGCAAACATGGCGGCGTGCTTCCCTCCGGCAACAACCGCCATTCTCATTCTCAACTGAACGAAACTGGGAATCAAGTACTAGATGCAGGTAGAAGTCGCTTGATGCCCCCACTCGTAGGGAGTCATTTGGCGTCTGAGGCATACATAAGGGTCACCAGGCCTTCGGCGAAGGAGTTGAGGTTGTCGCCGGCTGCCTGCATTTCCGGGCTCAGCATGGCGGACTTGAGCGCCTCCTTATCCTGGAAGCGCATCACGGCCAGCATGTAGCAGCCCTTCCCCATCAGTGTGCGCTTGATGCGTTTGACCTCGATGGCCTGGAGACCCGGCACCTTGCGGATAAGTGGGACGTGGGTTTCGAAGTAGGCCTCGTCGAAGGCCTGGGGATCATCAGGTTGCGCGTAAAGAGCGATAAGTTCCATGCTGGGTGTCTCCTGTGCGCCCCACGGATGAGCTACAGGGGCTTGAACGCCTCAAAGGGTTGATGGCAGCTCCGGCACATGTGGATCGAACGGCAGCCCGTCGATCCAAACTGGTTCTTGACTTCGGTGTCATCTGACCCACAGTACGGGCAGGCTGCCGGCTGGTCGAGCACCAGTCTCACGTTTCCACCGTGCCTGGGCGGCGGCGAGAGACCGAAGTCGCGCAGACGATCCAGCGTCTCCTGGGACAGATCGTCCGTGGTCCAGGGCGGGTCGAGTTTGAGCACAACCTCGACCGTCTCAAACCCCAGGTCAAGCAGGGTGCGCTGGATCTCGTCGCGCATGGCCGACAGGGCGGGACACCCTGCGAAGGTGGGCGTGAAGGTCACTCGCACATGGCCCCCATGGACTTCGACCTGCCGGGCCACATTCAATTCGACCACTGACACCACCGGGATTTCGGGGTCCTTGACGCCTTCCAGGGCCGCCCAAATCTCCGAAATCGACGGAAGTCTATCCCCGTGGCGCTTCACCATAACACGTCAGGATATGCCCGGGCCACCGACTGCATGACGGTGAGCAAGCCCACAAGGTGTTCGCTGTGGGCCCGGCGATCGACGGACAGCGGTGCAGCGCTTTCGGGCAGCGCCAGGTCCGAGGCTTCGAAATCCGCCTCGATCTTGGTCATCCAAGCCTGTTGAAGATCGGCCCTGGCCGGGACCACGCCTTGCTCGGTCAGCTCATCTTCGGCCGGGTCGGGGACAAAAAGCTGCACGGCATAGGGCCAGAGCTCGGCCAGAGCGCGGGAGAGCCTGATGTGGGACTCCTCAGTCCCTCGCCCCAGTCGCCGGATCCAGGCCTGCGTGTGCCGCAGGTGGTAGATCTCTTCGCGAGCGATCTTTGCGGCCGTCTCCGCCAGGGGCGGGTATGACGAACCCTCCAGGGCCGGGAGCCAGACGGACTCAGCCGCGTCGAACAGATACTGCCTCAACATGCTGAACGCCCAATCTCCCCGCGGCAGTTCCACCAGTTGGACGTTGCGGAAGAAGGGTGCTTCGCGGAAGAAGACCAGTTCGTCCGGATACGACTCGGGGTCTTCCCCAACCAGGTCGGAATGCAGGCGATACCACAAACCGGCATGGCCCATCTCATCCACAGCCAGATTGGTGAACGCGATGTCTTCCTCTAAGATCGGAGCGTGCCCTGTCCATTCTGAGTTGCGATGGGCCAGGACCATCTCGTCATCGGCCATGGCAAGCAGGTAACTGGCGAGGTGCGGCCGAAGGCCGTCTTTCATCACTCGTCGCCCTCTGGATCGAGCTGACCGGCCTTGATTTCGCGGATCAGCCGCTCGGTGTGATAGAAAGATTGATGGCGGAAGGGTTTGTCTCGGGCAGCCTCAAACCAGGCTTGCCCCTCGTCTTCCGGGCTGGCCACGATCGCCACCGAAGGGACCACCATCCAAACCCAGACACCATCTGGGTAGGTCTCCGACGCCTTGCGCAGGGCCTGTCCCGGAGAGCCGGCAGCGATCTGGCCGACGTGCGCATGTTGGCCTTTTGCGGCGGCTTTGGTGAAGACCTCATATGCTTGTCCCTCGGCGTCATCAGCCTGCGGAGCAAGGCCGGCCAAACCATCAACTGTCACCTCGGCCACCCGGGCCGCCGGGGCCACCCACAAGCTGACACACTCCGGTCGTCTGACGAACACGTCGCGCGCGTTGAGCAGCGCCATCTCAGCGTCGGAGGCGTGAACGCTGCCGCAGTTCATATGTGGCGCTTCAGGGCTGTCCTGCTTAAAGACGTAGAACCGGGGCCACGGGGTGTCGGTCACAATGCCTCCGCCATTTCGGCTCGCGCCGCATAGGCCGCCAGGGCCTCGCGAACCCAGCGGCCGTCTTCGTGTGCCTTGCGCCGGGCGCCGAGTTGTTCCTTGTTGCAGGGGCCGTCACCGTGGATCACTCGGTAGAACTCATCCCAGTCGATCGCGCCGATCATCCAGTGACCTTCGCCTTCATCGAAGGTCAAGTCGGGATCGGGCACCGATAGGCCCAGCGCGTGCAGTTCCGGGATCAGGTTGTCGACAAACGTCTGGCGCAGCTCATCATTGGTGCGAGTCTTGATCCCCCACCGGATCAACTGAGGCGAGTTGGGCGAGTTGGTGTCATGCGGACCGAACATCATCAGCGTCGGCCACCACCAGCGGTTGACACTATCCTGAACCATCTGCTTCTGTTCGGAGGTACCGCGGGCCATGCGGATGACCATCTCCTTGCCCTGCTTCATGTGAAAACTTTCCTCGGCGCAGATGCGGATGTTGGCGCGGGAATAGGGGCCGAAAGAACAGCGGGCAAGCATGGTCTGGTTGAGGATCGCGGCCCCATCGACGAAGTAGCCAATGATCCCGATGTCCGCCCAGCTCAGGGTCGGGTAATTGAAAATGTTGGAGTACTTGGCCCGCTCTGCGAGCAGCGCCTCGAGAAGCTCCTGGCGGTCCACCCCAAGCGTCTCTGCGGCATGATAAAGGTATTCGCCGTGACCAGCCTCATCCTGCACCTTGGCCAGCAGAACCAGTTTGCGCCGCAGGTTTGGCGCTCGGGTGATCCAGCCGCCTTCGGGCAACATGCCGACCACCTCGCTGTGAGCGTGTTGGGAGATCATCCGGATCAGCTGTTGGCGGTAGGCTTCGGGCATCCAGTCGCCGGGTTCGATCTTCTCACCGCGGGCGATCCGCTCTTCGAAGACAGCCAGCTTGCCCTGATCCAGCTCTTCACCGACCATCCTGCCTGCCTCCTCAGGGTGCTTCGCACGCATTCACAAACAGCAACCGGATCGGCTCCGGCCACGGATTCATTATAAGGGCTGGGACCTGTTAACGTCAGTCAGGCAAGTCGTCAGCCTTCCGGAGGGTGTCCCTCGGGCCACTCGGGAGCATCATCTTCCATCCAGCGGCGGCGGATCTCGCCGTAGTCCGGCGGGCGCTTTTCGTTGAACGAGCGCACGCCCTCACGCGTTTCGGGACTGGTGTTGTGGATGGCCAGCCAGTCACGCCCATGGCCGATGGTCAGATGCCAGCTCAGGTCGCGCCAGAAATTGAGCTGTTGCTTGGTGTAGCGCGTCTTCTCGGGGAACTTATTGATCAGTTTACCCACCAGGCTGTCCACCGTTTGGTCCAGCTCCTTGCGCGGTACAGCGTAGTTCACCAGCCCCCATTCAACCGCCTTGGCGGCTGGGATCTGCTCGTTTAAGAAGAGAATCTGGCGCGCCCGCCGGTCGCCAACGATGAGCGGCAGGAACTGAGTCGCCCCTGCCAGGGCCACGCTCCCGTGGCTGGTGCCCACCTGCCGGATGTAGATGTCATCCGCCGCCACGGCCAGGTCACAGCTCATGTTGAACTCATTGCCGCCACCAACCACAATCCCGTTAAGCCTGGCGATGGTCGGTTTGCCGATGTTTCTCAACCTCTCATGGCACTCGATGAATCGCCCCATCCACTTCCAATAATCCCTCGGCCGCTCCAGAAACCCCTCCTGCTCTTTGAGGTCTGCACCGGTGCAGAATGCCCGATCCCCCGACCCGGTGAGCACCAGCACGGCCACTTCATCGTCCCAGCTGGCGTCCAAAAAGGCCGCGTTCAGCTCCTCCAGCATGGGTCCGTTGACCGCATTGAGCACCTCCGGGCGGTTGAGGGTCACCGTCGCCCGCCCATCTCGCTTCGCATACCCGATCTGCTCAAAGTCAAAAGATTCGGCCGGTTGGCCCACATATGTGCGATTTTTCACAATCAACCCTCCCACGATGCCGGTTGGATTTGATCAAGCCTCACCCGCGTCCAGCGCCTCGGCCCTGACCCGACGGCGCAGCCACGGCGCTGGGCGGTAGCGCTCTTCACCGAACTCCTGCTGCAGATGTTGGAGCACGACAAGCACGCGGTCGAAGCCAAGCCGCCGGCCCCATTTGATCGGGCCGAGGGGGTAGCTGACCCCCAGTTCCATCGCCTCATCCAGAGCCCCTTCGAGCGCCACGCCCTCACCCAGGGCGAAAGCGGCTTCATTGACCAGCATGGCCACGATCCGAGGCGAGACCATTCCCGGTGGATCATCGACCCAGAGGGGGAGTCTTCCCAGGCTTCGCATGACGGCCTCTGCCTGGGCGCACGCCTCGGGTGAAGTCAGCGGGCTGCGGCTGAGCGTGGCCACCCTTCCCGACGCGAGAAAGAGGCCATCGAATCCGATCAACCGCTGGGGATGCGCCACCCACCCACCGGCCTTGTGCACCGTCACATCCACCGACTGACAGAAGAGTGGTTTGGTCTTGGGAAGATCCCGATCCACCCTGCCCAGAATCTCGGGCAGCCCTTCCTGGATTCCGGCCGGCACGAGCCCAGCCACGGCCATCTGGGGGGATTCAACCGCCTGGCCGTTTCCCCGCGCCATTGCCGCAAGTCCCGGGGCCCAAGATCCCTGCGAGACAAAGATCGGTCCCAGGGTGCCTTCGACCTCTGGCAAGACTGGGGTCTCCTGCGGGGCGTTTTCCGGGTAGGTATAGAAGCCCGCGCCGGTCTTGCGCCCCAGGCTGCCCTGGAGCACCTTTTGGCGTTGGATCGGATGCGGACGGTAGCGTGGCTCGCCGAAAGTCTGTTGGTGCATGGAGGTCATGGCCGCCAGGTTAACGTCGACCCCGATCAGATCCATCAGCCGGAACGGCCCCATGCGGAACCCCGCCCCGTACTGGAGGATCCAATCCAGCGTCTGCACGTCGGCGGCTCCCTCCCCCAACAGTTTGAGGGCTTCACCGTAGAACGGCCTGGCCACCCGGTTGACAATGAAACCAGGCGAGTCGGCAACCACCACCGGCGTTTTTCCAAGCCGGCGCGCCAGGTCGACGGCACGCTCGACCGTCGCGCTCGAGGTCTGTGCCGCGCGCACCACCTCGACCAGCGGCAGGACCGCCGCAGGGTTGAAGAAGTGCATCCCCACGGCGCGTTCGGCGTGCTCGAGCGCGCCGGCGATCGCCGTCACCGGAAGCGTGCTGGTGTTGCTGGCCAACACACAGTCGGCCCGGCATTTGGCCTGCAGCTCAGCGAACACGCGCCTTTTCAAGTCCAGATCCTCGGGCACCGCCTCGATGACGACATCACACGCCGCCAGTGCATCCAGCGTGGGCGCCGCCGTCAGCTCGTCCAAAGCAGCGAGCTGGTCCTTTCGCTCCAGATGATGCTTCAAGTACTTTAGGCCGTGGTCCAGCACATCCGCAGAAACATCCACCAACACCACCGACTGGTGGGCGTAGAGGGCGGCCAAGGCAATTCCGGAACCCATCGTTCCGGCTCCGACAATGCCAAGTCGAGTCCTCGTTTCCGGGGATCCCTGACTCATCTCAACTCCTGCCAAGGGGACGGTGATGGCTCAGGACATGCTGGGCGGCTGCCAGGGTTG
Source organism: uncultured Chloroflexia bacterium (assembly GCA_963807065.1). Classification (GTDB taxonomy): domain Bacteria; phylum Chloroflexota; class Anaerolineae; order Anaerolineales; family E44-bin32; genus CAWAND01. Next base: position 1,372,645 of record CAWDZQ010000004.1, on the reverse strand, counting down.
GAAGTCTCGCAGGATCGAGCCGCCGATGAACTCGCGCAGGATGGAGTTGTCGGGTATCAGCCGCGTGTCCATAGGAAGGAACCACTCAAGAAAAGCGAGCAAACGCTTGGCCTCAACGTGAGCCGCGGTGCCGTACGGCACCTGACGAAGCAGCGGCTCGGCCAGCGGACCAAGGGCAGCACCTTCGTAGACCAGGGCTGAATTGAACATCACGTCGGCGTTTTCCTGGAAGGGGAAGATGTAGCGCTTTTCGCCTCGACGCACCGATTCCCAGCGCCCGATAGTGTCGGCTGCCGTATAGCCACGATGTGACGCATCGCGCACGATCCGTCGGATAAGCCGCGTATCGGTGGTGGAAACTCGGTTGTAGCGATCCAGGTTGAGCTGCGTCAAGGCCGAGACATAGATGCGGAACGTCGATTTGGCAGGAATGTCGGGAACCAACTCGGGGTTGAGCCCGTGAATGCCTTCCAGGATGAGGAGGTGGCCGGAGGACAGCTGAAGCACCTCGCCTTCGGTCTGCTTTCCGCTTTGGAAATCGTATTTTGGCAGCCTCACCATCTTGCCCTGGGTCAGCTCGCGGAGATCGTGGTTGAGGCGCACCAGGTCTAGCGCCCGGATGGACTCGTAGTCGAAGTCGCCGTGCTCGTCCTTGGGAGTCTTTTCGCGGTCGACGAAGAAATTGTCGAGTTCAATGGGATACGGTGAGAGACCCAGGGCCAGAAGCTGAATTGAGAGCCGCCGCGAAAACGTGGTCTTGCCGGACGATGACGGGCCGGCGATAAGCACCACCTGGACGTGATCACTGGCCCCGGCGATCTGGGCCGCGATCTCAGAGATGCGCCGCTCGTGCAGCGCTTCGGCCACCAGCACGATTTCACGGCCGCGATCCTTGACCAGGGCATCGTTGAGGGCGCCCACGCTGGGCACTCCCAGATTTTCCAGCCATTCGCCATAGCGGCGGAAAGTAGCCAGCAGCTTGGGGTACTCAGGCGGCGGAAGCAGATCCGTGGGGCTATGGCGACGAGGGAACTGGAGGGTGAAGCCGTCGCCTGCCTGGACCAGGGCAAACCACTTAAGGTAGCCGGTGCTGGGAACCATGTAGCCGTGGTGATAGTCGCGATGATCGCCGAGCTTGTAGAACACCATGTGCGGTTTGCGCCGATGGGCCAGCAACCGCACCTTATCCTCGTACCCCTTGGCGCGAAAGAAGCTCATCGCCTCTTCAACGCTGAGTTCCATCTTGGCGAAGGGCAGATCCTCTGCCACCAGCGCCTTCATTCGTTCTTCGAGCCGCGACAGTTCTTGGACAGAGAGGGGCGGGCGCCCGCTCACCTGGCAGAAGTAGCCCCCCGACGCCACCGAATGGTCGACATTCAGCCGGGCATCGGCGAACATGACTTCGAAGGCTGCCGCCAAAAGGAACGTCAATGAGCGGCGGTAGATCCGCATGCCGTCGGCGTCGTCCATCGTCAACGGCTGAACGTAGGCTTCCATTTCAACCGGGATGGTCAACTCCCGAAGCAGGCCGTTGACGATGGCCCCCAAAATGGGGGACCCGCCGGGTGAACTGTCTGCGAGAAACGCTTCCAGCTGCATCCCGCGCCGGCCCTCGAGAACTCGGCCGTCCGGCAGATGGATCTCGACTGTCGAACTGGGGGCTACCTCATGAACCGCCCCGTCCGAGGGCGCACGTTGGGTTTGTTCAAGTGTCATTGGATTACTGATTCTACTCCAAATCCGGCACGGCGCCCCTGGGTTTGATCTCCCACTTCCCGAAGGCGGACGCGTTCGGTCATCCGACGCAAGGCGGGTCAGGGAAATCCTAGGCAGCTATGTTCAGAATTTGTTGAGCAAGACCTGCTACGGTTGGACTATCAAACGCGAAAATCAGGCCCTGGATTCGAGGGGTCCCGGGGCGGATGATCGGCCGATAGACTGATCATCCTGAGTAATCGGGAGCGCCGTCACTTTGACCGGCGCTCCCATTTTGCAGCCTTGGGGGGGAATCTGATTGAAGCCCAGCCTGGCCCGCGTCAGGCCAGGCTGGTTTGAGGCCGGGGTTCCGGACGGCAGCACAGCACCAGTTCCTTGGCGGCCTGGACTTCATCCAGTCGGCCAAAGGGGGTCGAGTGCGGTGCCGATTTCAAACTTTCTGGTTCGGTATGCGCTTCCTGGGCGATCTTGAGCATCGCTTCAGCAAACGCATCCAGGGTCTCTTTAGCTTCCGTCTCGGTCGGCTCGATCATCAACGCCTCATGCACAATCAAGGGAAAGTAGTACGTCGGCGGATGGAAACCATAATCCATCAATCGCTTGGCGATGTCGAACGCCCGGATGTCGGGCGCGTCGTCCCAGCGGCCTTCGACCACGAATTCGTGCATGCAAATTCGGTCAAAAGGCGCATGATAGGTGCTGCCCAACCTGGCCTTTAGGTAGTTGGCGTTGAGCACCGCATGGTCGGCGATCATACGGACACCGAGACGTCCATAGATCCGAAGGTAGGTCAATGCTCGCACCATCATGCCGAAGTGGCCATGAAAGGCTTTGACACGACCAATCGTCTTCGGCGGGGTGACCAGCGTGTACCTGACGGCTCCGTCGTCAGCGATAACCTGGTCCACAACCGGCGCCGGCAAGAAATCCTTCAAGGCTTCGGTTACCCCGACCGCCCCAGAACCTGGTCCTCCCCCGCCGTGCGGCGTGGAGAAGGTCTTGTGCAGATTGAAGTGGAGCACGTCGACCCCGAGATCACCGGGACGAACCACGCCAAGCAACGCATTCATGTTGGCGCCGTCGCCATAGACCAGGGCGCCACATCCGTGCACGGCCGCGACGACCTCTTCGACGTGTTCCTCGAAGAGGCCCAGCGTGTTGGGGTTGGTCAGCATCAGGCCAGCGACCGTTTCATCGCACTCAGCCTTGAGGGCTTCCAAATCCACATTGCCGCGCGCATCTGAAGGTATCTGGACCACCTGCAGGCCGCTCATGGCGGTCGTCGCCGGATTGGTCCCATGGGCGGAGTCCGGGATCAGAATCTTCTACTCGGGCTGTATCGCCGCGATCGCGATGATAGGCCTTGATGATCAGGATTCCCGTCAACTCACCGTGGGCGCCGGCCGCCGGCTGGAGGGTCATCCCGGCAAAGCCCCCGATTTCCTTGAGCCACTCCTGCAGCTCATACATCAGCGCCAGGTTGCCCTGCACGGTGGCCTCCGGCTGCAGCGGGTGGCTGAAGGCGAAGCCTGCAAGTCGGGCGACGTCCTCATTCACCTTGGGGTTGTACTTCATCGTGCACGAACCCAGAGGGTAGAAGCCGGTGTCGATCGAGTAATTCAGCTGAGACAGACGAATGAAGTGACGGACCGCCTGAAGTTCGGAAACTTCCGGAAGTGGAAGATCATCGCGCAGCATGCCCTGGGGCAGATCCGCCTCGGGGACATCCAGTTTGGGCAGCTCGATCGCACGCCGGCCGGGGGACGAAATCTCATAAATCAGGGGCTCACTCATGGCTGGACGCCTCCAGGACCCGGACGAGCTGGTCGATCTGATCTCGGGTAATGCGCTCGGTGACCGCCAACAGCATGTGACCCTGCAGCGACGGGTACCACGGGCCGAGGTCCAGGCCGCCGATGATCTTGTGCGACAGCAGATTCAGGTTCAGTTCAGCCACCGGCCGGGGCGCCTTCACCACGAATTCGTTGAAATACGGCCCATCGTTCCACAGCTCGAAACCGGGGAGCTTGGCGATTTGAGAAGCAGCGTAATGCGCCTTGTGAAAACTCATCTCGGCGGCTTGGCGCAGTCCCTGCTTGCCCATCACGGTCATATAGACGGTCGCAGCCAGGGCGATCAAACCCTGATTGGTGCAGATATTGGAAGTCGCCTTCTCGCGCCGGATGTGTTGCTCGCGGGGGGTCAGGGTCATCACGAAGCCGCGCTGGCCCCGGGTGTCGGTGGTTTCCCCCACCAACCGCCCAGGCATCTTGCGCACGTATTCGTCACGCGTGGCAAAGATGCCCAAGTAGGGGCCGCCAAAACTCATCGGCACGCCTAGCGGTTGTCCTTCGCCGACGACGACGTCGGCGCCGAAGGTCGACGGGGGCCTGAGCATACCGAGGGCCATGGGATTGACGACCACGCAGAACAAGGCGCCCACCTCGCGGGCGCGCTTGCCGAGGGCTTCAAAGTCCATGATCCGGCCGAAGACATCCGGATACTGGACCGCCACCAGGGCCGTCTGATCATCGACCGCGGCCGTGATCGCCGTCAGGTCCACGTCCAGAGTGCCCTCATCCATCAGAAGTCACGTTTTCTCCGCGCATGTAGGTATGCACCGTCTCGCGGAAGTGGGGGTGGATGGCGGGGGACAGCACGACCTTTTGGCGCTTGCCATGATGATGGCTAAGGGCCATGCTGACCGCCTCGGCCAGGGCTGTGGCCCCATCGTAAAGAGAGGCATTGGCCACGTCCATTCCGGTCAGTTGGCAAATCAGGCTCTGGTACTCGAACACAGTCTGGAGCGTCCCCTGTGAGATCTCCGGTTGGTAGGGGGTGTAGGCTGTGTAGAACTCGCTCCTGCGCAGGATATGGTCCACGACGGAGGGGATGTAATGATCGTAGGCGCCGGCGCCCAAGAAGCACGCGTAGGACCGCGAGTCGGCATTGGAGCTCGCCAGGGCCTCCATGTCCCGGACGATATCCATCTCATTGGAGGCTTCGGGGAGATCGAGCTCCGGGAAACGCACATGGTCGGGGATCGCCTCATACAGGTCCTCAATGCGCGTCACGCCGATCTCCGCCAACATGGCTCGGCGATCTTGTTCGGTGTGCGGTATATACGACATCAGTGTTCGCGCCCCCCGCAATGCTTCAGATAGGCGGCGGCATCCATCATCGCATCGACCTGGGAAGGGTCGCTGACCTTGACCTTCGCCATCCACGCCTTGTCGTAGGGGTCGGCGTTGACCCACTCCGGATGTTCCGCCAGGGCTCCATTGGCCTCGATCAACTCGCCAGACACCGGCATGAAGACATCCGAGGCTGCCTTCACCAATTCGACCACGGCGAAGACCTCGCCCTTGTTCACCGTGGCGCCTGCGTCAGCCGTCACTTCGAAGTAGACGACATCCGAGAGCTGGTCCTGAGCGTAATCGCTGATCCCCACGGTGGCAATATCACCGTCTAGCCTGATCCATTCATCATTTTCCGTGTACTTCAGGTCGTCCGGGACATTCATGGTTCGCTCCTTGACTGCTCCCCGGCCATCGAACGGGACAAAAAAAGGACGCACATCAAACTAGTGTGCGTCCTCTGTCGGGAACCTGAGAGATTCACCGCCCTCAGGCGGCTTGCCCCGTCGGTGTCAAACGACTTTCCAGAGGCTCAGCCAGATCGGGTCCTTCTACCTGAGAGTTTCGCCCCGTCGCCACACGCGCTTGAGGGGTTTGCCCCTTCGGTGCCCGGATGGGTCCGGGTCTCTCCCCGATCTGTGCTCAATTGGTACAAGCATTCTACGGACCGGTCCGGTTAAAGTCAAGCAAACAGGGGATCCCCCGTTGGAGAACCCCTCGATTGTCACCCCCCAAGGGCACCATATGTCATGAGGAGAGGCCAGGAGTCTGCGGATGGGAGCTGGCGACCGGCACCCAACCGCCTCCTGGCCAGCGCTCGTTGATTTGCTTGAGCTATCACGGAAGGTGAACGGTCAGGGTGATTTCGCGTCCGGATGCGCCTTAAACCGGCGCAAAGTGGGCGGTGAAGTGGCGCATCAGCTCGGGCTGATAGGTGATGCGAAAGCCGCGCAGGCTATCGGCGTGGCGGCCGATGCTGGCCAGGGTATCGCCCACGTAATCCAGGTGCGCCTGCGTGTACACGCGCCGGGGCAGCGCCAGGCGGACGAGCTCGAAGGGCGGATAGACCATCTCTCCGGTGGCTGGATCAGGATGCTCGAAGGCAATCGATCCCAGCTCGCAGCACCGGATTCCCCCCTGGACATACAGCGCCGCCACCACACTCAATCCCGGGAACTGCTCGCGCGGAATGTGAGGCAGGAAGCGCCCCGCGTCCAGATAGATGGCATGGCCGCCGGGCGGCTCGATAATCGGAATCCCTGCCTGGCGGACCAGCTCCGCCAGATAGGCCACCTGTCCGACCCGGTATTGCTGGTAATCCTGCTCCAGCGCTTCCTGCAGACCCACCGCCAAGGCATCCAGATCCCGCCCGGCCAGGCCACCGTAGGTCAAGAAGCCTTCGCGCAAAATCAGTTCGTCGCCGACATCCTGGAAAAGGTCATCATCGTTCATGGCCAACAGGCCGCCGATGTTGACCAGTCCATCCTTCTTGGCGCTCATTGTGGCGCCATCCGCAGCGGCAAACATGGCGCGGGCAATTTCGGGGAGACTCTTGTCCCCCCAGCCAGACTCGCGCTGTTGGATAAAGTAGGCGTTCTCAGCGAACCGGCAGGCATCAATGATGAGGGGGATGCCATGCTTGTGAAGGATTTCACTAACTGCTCGAAGATTGGCCATCGAGACTGGCTGACCGCCACCGGCGTTGTTGGTGACGGTCATCATCCCGAACGGAATTACTTCAACCCCCACCTCGGCGATCAAGGCTTCTAAAGCCTTTGTGTCCATGTCGCCTTTGAACGGGAAGTCGGACGAGGGATCGGCAGCCTCGAGCGACGGCAGGTCGACGGGACGGCCGCCGCGCGCCAGGATGTTGCCCTGGGTGGTGTCGAAATGGGCGTTGTTGGGGATGACGTGCCCTGGCCGGACGCGGACGGCGCACAGAATGTTTTCCGCCGCTCGTCCTTGATGCGTGGGGACGAAGTGGGCGAAGCCAAAGACCTGCTCGACCACCGCCTTCAGACGAAGGAATGAGCGGGAGCCGGCGTAGGCCTCATCGCCCGTCATCAACGCCGCCCACTGCTGGTCGCTCATCGCCCCGGTGCCCGAGTCCGTCATAAGGTCTATGTACACGTCTTCCGACGCCAGGCTAAACACGTTGTAGTGGGCACGCTCGAGAGCCGCTTCTCGTGCGGAGCGGCTGATTCGCCGGATCTTCTCGACGGCTTTGATGCGAAACGGCTCGGGGGGGTAGTTAGTCATGGCAGGGCTCCTTGACCCGAGATAACCCAGTTTAGCACGTGTGCCGACTGTCGGATACCGGCGCGAAAAGACGGTAAGATGGGACCAGACCGTGGCAGGCCAGGAGGCCGGTTTGACTCCCCCGCTCGAGATCGTGCGCTTCACCCAGGGCCCGGCGATGACGAATGCTTATCTGATCGGCGAAGCCGGGGGCACGGCGGTCGTCGTCGATCCGGCCTGGGATGGGGAGCAGATTGTACGGGCCGCCGATGAGCGCGGCTGGCGGATCACAAACATCTGGTTGACGCACGCTCACTTTGATCATTTCGGCGGGGCGGCCGGAATCGATGCCGCCAACCCGAGCCGCGTGCCCGTGGCGCTGCACCCGGATGATCAGCCGCTGTGGCGCTTGAACGGCGGCGCGGCCGTCTTCGGGGTCACCGACTTCGATCCCGGTCCGGAGCCTGAGATCCCCTTGCTCCACGGCATGACCCTCCACCTCGGCCAGCACACCTTTGAGGTTCGCCATACCCCTGGTCACACTCCCGGTCACGTGGTCCTGCTGAACCGCGATCAGGCATTGATGCTGAGCGGAGACTTGATCTTCCAGGGCAGCATTGGCCGCTCCGATCTGCCGGGCGGGGATGGGGAGGTCCTGTTGGCAAGTATCGAGCGAGAAGTTCTGAGCCTATCGGACGATGTGCGCCTGCTCCCAGGCCACGGCCCAGAGACCAGCGTCGGCCGGGAGCGCCGCGCCAACCCCTTCCTGCAATAGACCTGATCAGGGTTGGACTGCCGGTGCCGAGGTCTGCTTCCAAACCAGAAAATCGTAGATCGGTGAGGCGGGGGGAAGGGCGCCGGTGGCGCTGACGGCCAACGTCAGAGGGTAGGTCGTGCTATCGAGACGGGCGGGATCGGCGAGCTGCCCATCGACACGGACCACTCTCACCCCGTCGGCCGGCTGGCTGAGCGGTATCAGGCCAATGGCTCCCGGCGTTTGTGCCACCAAAGCGAGCATCTGAGACGGGGTCGAGGCCAGCCGGGCGCCCGATGCAAACGGTGCCGACCCCATCACGCTCGACTCAAAGGTCAGCCTCAGGCAATCTTCCATCAGGGGAATGACCGGCTGTGCGTCGCCCGTGCCGCCGTCGACGGCATCCCACTTCGTCGTCCGCCCCGAGAAGATATCGGCCAGTTCGGCCAGGCTGAAATCACGCTTGGTGACATCAGGGTGCACGATGACCGCCACTGCCTCTCGCCCAAGGGGTGTGGCAAACCCCCCGGTTTCGGGCGACGACCCCTGGATGCGCGTCTCCCCGCTCGCCAGCGGGGCGGACGGGGCGCGGATCTCGAGGTCGAAGACCAGGGGGCCCGTGGCCGAGGCATAGTCTTTCAACCAGCCAGTTACCAGCGGTTCGAGCGCCGGACTTGTCACCAAGATGGCCGTGGGGACGGGCGTCGGCGTGGCGGTGACGGCGCCGGAGCAGCCGGCTACGACCACCAAGAGCAGCAAGAATGCGGCGCTGCGTCTAGCCACGCCAGATGCTCAGCACCAATCCGATCACCCCGACGACCGCCGTGTAGATGATGAACACGGTCAGCGGGCGCTGGGACAGGTATCGGAGCAGCCATCGGATGGCCAGATACCCGACGACGGCGGCCGCCAGGAAGCCGAGGGCGAGATTTCCCAACTGGGCGGCGACGTCGGGCAGTCGCGCCAGGTCGCGCAGGGCAACCAGCCCAGCCCCGATCATGATCGGCACCGACATGAGGAAGGCAAATCGGGCGGCATCGGGGCGGCGCAGCTGACGGGTCATGCCCCCGGCGATCGTCGAGCCCGAGCGCGAGACGCCCGGAAAGAGGGCCAGTACCTGCGCCAAGCCGATCCACAGCGCATCCGTCCACCGCAGACTTTCCATCGACCGGGTGCGATGACCCAGCCATTCGCTGACGGCCAGCAGAGCGGAGGTCACCAACAGGAAACCGAACACCATGGTCGGCTGGCCGAAGGTCGCCTCCACCGTATCCTTGAACACCAGGCCGAGCACCGCCGCCGGCAGGCTGGCCAACACCAGCAGCCAGGCCATCCTGGCCGCCGGACTCTCCAAGGGATGGCCGTGGATCAGTCCCCGCAGGGCGGCCAGCGCCAGGCCGGGCAGTTCGCGCCAAAAATAGACAATGACTGCCAGCAGCGTCCCCCACTGCACCAGGACGTCGAAGACAAAGGCGGCCTGAGGATCCAACTGCCAGCCTAAGAGCCAGGGCACCAGCACCAGGTGGCCCGACGAGGAGACAGGCAGGAATTCGGTAGCCCCCTGGACGATGCCCAGAATCAGGGCTTGAAAAGCGGTCATGACTACAGCGCCTCCGGTCGGTGTTTCTGGTAGCCGGCCTCGAAGTCTTGGATGAAACCGTCGAGGGTGCCGGCCAGGACGGCCGACCGCAGGTCAGCCGCCAGAGCGATCAACATGTGCAGGTTGTGGATGGAAACCAGCGTCGACGCCAGCATCTCCCCCGCCACAATCAGGTGCCGCAGATAGCTGCGCGTGAACGTGCGGCAAGTGTAGCACCGGCAATCCGGGTCGATGGGACGAGGGTCTTCGGCGAAGGGGGCATTGCGCAGGCTGATGCGCCCCAGCCGGGTCAGGGCGGCCTGGTTGCGTGCCATGCGCGTCGGCAGGACGCAGTCGAACAGATCAATGCCGCGTCGCACACCGGCCACCAGGTCCTCCGGCGATCCGACCCCCATCAAATAGCGGGGCCTGTCCATCGGCAGCGCGCCGCTTAAGATGTCGAGGATGCCCAGCATTTCGGGCTTGGACTCGCCCACTGATAATCCCCCGATCGCCACGCCGGGAAAATCGAGCCCGGCGATGAATTCCGCCGAGCGTAGGCGAAGATCGGGGAACACCCCGCCCTGGACGATGCCGAACAGAGCCTGGTCGGGGCGGCTCTTGACAGCCAGGCAGCGCTCCGCCCAGCGATGGGTGCGCTCAAGGGCGGCTTCGTTGTAGCCCCGGTCGTGCGGCTCGGGGCACTCGTCGAAGGCCATGATGATATCGGCGCCCAGGGCTTCTTGGATCTGAATGGCTTTCTCAGGCGTGAAGCGGTGCTCCGAGCCATCCAGGTGTGATCGAAAGGTGACCCCATCATCGTCGACGGTGCGCCGATCGCTCAGGGAAAAGACCTGAAAGCCCCCCGAATCGGTCAGGATCGGATGCGGCCAGCGCATGAAGTCGTGCAGGCCGCCCTGGCGTCGGATCAGCTCGTGGCCCGGCCGCAGATAGAGATGATAAGTGTTGGCCAGGACCAGGCTGGCGCCGAGTTCGTCCAGTTGAGCTGGCGTCAGGGCCTTGACCGTCGCCTGGGTCCCCACCGGGGCGAAAAGCGGGGTCTCGAGATCGCCGTGCGGCGTGTGAAAAACGCCGGCACGCGCCGCCCCGTCGACGGCCTGAGTCTCAAAGGTGAACATTGTGAAGGAATTCACATATAGAGCGTTTGGCGAAGACAACTGGATGGGTCATTGGTGCGGGATTATACCTTCGGCGGGGTTTCATTGTCAGCCGCTCCGCTCGCGCTTATACTGCCCGGACCCATGGCCTCTTATGATGGATTATCGACCTGGCTTGAAATTGATTTGGGCGCCATCGCGCACAACGTTCAAGCCATGCAAAAGCTGGCCGACACACGCGTCATGGCCGTGGTCAAGGCCAACGGCTACGGCCACGGCCTGGTCCCGGCTGCCAGGTCGGCGGTCGAGGCCGGCGCGGCATATTGTGGCGTGGCGCGGATCGACGAGGCGATCGAGATTCGCGACGGAGGCGTCGCCGCACCGGTCCTTGTCTTGGGCGAAACTCCCAACTCGAGAATGGCGGATGCGACCGCCCACCATATTTCGGTGACGGTCTACAACCAGGCACAGCTCGATGCCCTGGCGGCCGCCGCCCGATCGGCGGGCGAAACAGTCCAGGTCCACGTCAAGGTGGACACGGGCATGACGCGCCTGGGAGCGGAACCGCATGCGGCCTTCGGCCTGCTGCAGGCGCTGCAAACGATCCCGGGAGTGAAAGTCGAAGGGCTGTTCACACATTTTGCCCGCGCCGATGAACCCTCGGCCGCCAGCACCGACAAGCAAGCCGCACTCTTCGATGACCTGCTGGGTGAGGTCACGTCGGCCGGGCTGAGGCCGCCCCTGGTCCACACCGCCAACTCGGCGGCGGCCCTCACACGGCCGTCGGCGCGCTTCGACATGGTGCGCCCCGGAATCGCCATCTATGGTCTGAACCCGTCGGAGGAAGTCCGGGTGCCGGAAGACTTTCGGCCGGCCCTGGTTTGGAAGGCGCGCCTGACGACGGTGCGCGAGGTGCCGGCGGGCACCGGGGTGTCCTACGGGCATCGCTATGTGACCCCAAAGGACGAGCGGCTGGGCGTGATCCCAGTGGGGTATGGGGATGGGTTCCGCCGCGAACCGGGAGCCCGGGTCTTGATCCACGGCCGGTGGGCGCCAGTTGTGGGTCGGGTGTGCATGGACCAAACCATCATCAATCTGGATGATGTGCCTGACGCTGCCACTGGCGATGAGGTTGTGATCGTCGGCCGCCAGGGCGACGAAGGCCTTCGTCCGGGCGACCTGGCCGAGGTGTGGGGAACGGTCGGATATGAGGTCGTGTGCGGGCTTAGCGCCCGCGTCCCCCGCCTTTATCAGTCGTGAGCCGGCACCTCGCCCCTCGTTTCTCTCTCAATCGTCGATAGATGGAAGGGGTCAATCCGCTGGGCTCAGCGATATCATCGTGTCGTGGCGAGCCGCTCGCTGGAGGTCGCTGTTTACTTTTGGCTCTCTCCTCCACAGGCCCTCGTACGAAATCCAGCTTACATCTGCTAGCTTTTAGCTGCTTGCACCTGGCACCGTGGGGGCTGCCTTCATCGGGTCGAGGACTCTGCACCCGGCCTGGTGCTCAGCCCTCAGGGCTTCTTGACGCCTCATTTCGAGGCGGCCGGAGCCAGCCGAGAAAGGCCATGAGGGTCCACTGACCTTATGGCTCACGAAGACAAGGGGACACCGGCTGGGGGTGTCCATAAGCTGGAGGCTGGGGCTTAGGAGCTGGGAGCCGTGCTTCACTGTGGTATCCTGTTCCAGCGCCGCTCCACGACGTGCCCAGCTCATGACATCAAACGCACTGTCTTCTTCTGAATTCGTTCTCCCGGACGCACGAACCTTCAGTCACCGGTCACCTGCCCGGTGGCTTGTTTCACATCTGAGATTCCACTGGTGGCTCATGCTGGTCATGCTTGCCGGAGCCTTCGGTAATGCCCTCCTGGCTGCGGCCGTGCCCCTCATCGTCGGCCAAGCGTTCAACGTGATCCTTGGCGACGGGACGATGATCCAGGAGCTCCTGCGCCTGGCCTTGCTCCTCGGTGCGTCGCAGGTGGCGCGTGGGGTCCTGCAGCTGGGACGGAACTTCAGCGCCGAAGTCGTCGCCCAGCGCATGGAGCGCGACATCCGCGAAGAACTCTACGTGAGCCTTCTGGGCAAGAGCATGACTTTTCACAACCTCCTGCCGGTTGGCGACACGATGGCGCGCGCTACCAACGACGTCCGCGAAGTCAACCTGATGTTCAGCCCGGGGATCAACCTGGTGGTCGGTTCAGGCAACTTCCTGCTGATGCCCATCTTGGTTGCGCCCAGCATTCATCCGGCGCTGGCGCTGACCCCTGCCCTGTTCATGATCGCCTACGTCCTAGCCCTCTGGCAGTACCTGCACGAGCTGGCGCCGATTTCGGATTCGGTCCGTCAGACTTTCGGTGATCTTAATGCCCGCCTGGCTGAGTCCCTCGACGGGATCGAGATCGTCAAGGGGCATGCACAGGAACCCCAAGAGATGGCCCGTTTCTCGGCCAACGCCCGGGCATACCGGGATGCCTTCGTCCGCCAGGGAGACGTAGAGGCCCGGTTCATTCCCCTGCTCTTGCTCGGCCTGGCGACCGGAGGGGCGCTGCTGCACGCGTTGATCCTGTACAACCAGGGTGCCATCAACGTCGGCCAGGTGATCGCTTATGTTGGCTTGATCGAGCTGTATGGCTTCCCGACCTTCGTCTCCTTGCGAGCCTACTCCCAGGTATCCCTCGGACTGGCCAGCGGCCGGCGAATCCTCGACCTGATCACACGCCGGACCGAACTCGACCGCAACCCCTCCGGACGTCGGGAAGAGATGCGCGGCGAGATCGACTTTCGCCATGTGACTTATGCCTACGGCCAGGACGAGCCCGTCCTCAAGGATGTCTCCTTCCATGTTGACCCGGGACAAACCGTCGCGATCGTCGGGCAGACCGGGAGCGGGAAGACCACTCTGGCCAAGCTGCTCAACCGGACCTATGACGTCACGGACGGTGTGGTACTTGTGGACGGAATCGACGTCCGCAAATGGGATCTCGAATCGCTGCGCCAGGGAATCTCGATGATCGAACAGGACGTGTTCCTGTTCACCCGAACCATCGCCGGGAACATCGGGTTCGGCGCACCGGGGGCATCATCGGCTGCGATTGAGGCCGCCGCCCAGGCCGCTCAGGCCGACGAGTTCATCCGAAGTTTCCAGAATGGTTACCAGACCGAGGTCGGCGAACGAGGCGTGACACTTTCTGGGGGCCAGCGCCAACGCATTGCCCTGGCGCGCGCCTTCCTTACCGAGCCGAGGATCCTGATCCTGGACGACGCCACCAGCTCGATCGACAGCGCCACCGAAGACGAGATCCAACGGGCGATATTCCGCGCCGCCCAGGGCCGCACCACGCTGCTGATTACACATCGTCTGTCCCAAATCCGCTGGGCGGATCTCATTTTGGTGATGCGAAAGGGCCGGCTGTCTGCCGCCGGGACTCACACCGAGCTGATGGAGACCTCGGAGCCCTACCGGCGCATCTTCACCCGGGAAGGGGAAACATAACCTTGGGCTTCTTTACCGGGCTCGACGCCGAAGCCTACGACCGAAGCTATTCCGACCGCCAGCTCGTGGGGCGGATGGCGGCCTATTTCCGCCCACACGGGCGGCGCCTGGCAGGTATCGTGTCTGGCTTGCTATGGGTGGCAGCGGCCGGGGCCGCCACTCCGATCGTGGTGGCCTACGGGGTCGACTTGATGTCCAGTCAAGGGTCCCCTGGGATGATCACCCTGCTGGGAACCCTGGTTCTGATCCTGGGGGTGCTGGTCTGGGCCGGCAACTGGTTCGGCCGCCGCCTCACCACCCGGACCGTGAACGATGTGATGCTGGCACTGCGCGAGGATGCCTTCAACGCTGCCGCCGAACATGACCTGTCGTTCTACGACGAGTTCACGTCCGGGCGCGTCGTCAGCCGGATCACCTCCGATACGCAGGATTTCTCCCAGGTGGTAGTTCTGGTCACCGACCTCTCCAGCCAGATCGTGGAATCGGCCATTCTCCTGCTGGTGCTGGCGCGCATTGAGTTGCGCATGATCCCCTGGCTCCTGGCGGTTATGCCGCTGGTCTTCCTCTTCTCGTACGGCTTTCGTCACCTGGCCCAAATCGTCACCCGCCAGGGTATGCGCGCGATGGCCAATGTCAACGCCGCCATCAAAGAGGCCGTCACCGGGATCGGCGTGGCCAAGAACTTCCGCCAGGAAGCCACCATTTATGGGGAGTTCGACCAGGTCAATTGGGTCTCCTATCGCACCAACGTGCGCCGCGGCTTTGTGCTGTCCTTGGTTTTCCCCACCCTCAACGCCCTTGCCGGCATCGCCACCGCCACCCTAGTCTACGTCGGCGGTCTCAACGTCGCCCAGGGGATCATCACCTTCGGCGCCTGGTACCTGTTCATCAACAGCCTGGATCGCTTTTGGTCGCCGATGCTGAACCTGTCGGCGTTCTGGAGCCAGGTCCAGCAGGGACTATCCGCCGCGGAACGCGTCTTCGCTTTGATCGATGCCGAATCGGCCGTGGTGCAGACCGACCAACAACCGGTGCCGACCCTGCACGGCGAGATCGTCTTCGATCACCTGGACTTCAATTACCTTCCGGACGAACCCGTCCTAAAGGATTTCAATCTGCATATTCGGGCCGGCGAGAACCTGGCCCTGGTCGGGCACACCGGCGCCGGGAAGTCTTCGATCGCCAAGCTGATCGCCCGTTTCTACGAGTTTCAGGGCGGACGCCTCTTGGTGGATGGGATGGACATTCGTGATCTCGATCTGCGCGCCTACCGGCGCCAGCTCGGCATCGTGTCCCAGGTCCCCTTTCTCTTCTCCGGCACGGTTTTAGATAACATCCGCTACGCCCGCGCTGAGACGCCTCGGGGCGAAATCGAAGATATGGCGGCCAAAATCGGCGGCGGCGATTGGGTGGAGACCCTCCCGGAGGGGCTCGACACGGAGGTGGGCGAGCGAGGCGGCCGGCTGTCAATGGGCCAACGCCAGCTGGTGTCCTTGATGCGCGTCCTGGTCCAGAAGCCGGCCATCTTCATCCTGGACGAGGCCACGGCCAACATCGACCCGTTCACGGAAACCCAGATCCAGGAGGCGCTGCAGCTGGTGCTTTCCGAAGCCACATCAATCCTGATCGCCCACCGCTTGTCGACCGTCAAAGCCTCCGATCGGATTATCGTGCTCCGCCTGGGCCACATCATCGAAGAAGGTGACCACGACGACCTTCTGGCCCAGGGGGGCCATTATGCTGAGCTATACAACACGTACTTTAGGCACCAGTCGCTGGAGTACGTCGAGCGCGCCCGCCAGGCAGCACTCGGGGATTAAGCGCCAGGGATAGGGACCGCAATCCGTGACCGTCCTTTGTGAAACTCATCACAACCGGCTGTGTCCCGCCTGTAACCTTTCGACGGATTAAGCGTCTAAAGGTGTGCAATCAACATTAGACGCATAGGAGAATAAGGAAATGGGTTTCGGAAAGTTCATGTCGAGCATGTCGGGACGTCTGCTTCGGATTGTTGTCGGCACAGCACTTGTGGTGGCCGGATGGCTTTGGATCGGCGGCATTTGGGGGATCGTTGTGGCCGTGGTCGGCCTGGTGCCCCTGGTGGCTGGGTTGTTTGACGTCTGCTTGATCAGCGCATTGTTCATGGGAACGCCGCTCAAGGGCGAGGATCTGCGCGCCCAGCTCGATTAGGACCCCTCTCCCAGGGGTGCAGTCAATCCTCCAATCTACGTACGGGCACGGCGACGCCGTGCCCGTACGAATTTAACGACCTGCCTCCCAAGGCTTTTCCAGCAAACAGCGAACCCCGGGCTTGGGGCTCTCTGCCTGGCGCCCGGTGTTTCTTTGCCCCTCCGCCCGCCGGTGCTATCATGGGGCCGCCAAGGGCGCCGACAGGGTGCGGCGCCTGCATCGTCAAAACGCGGCCCGGCGCTGGGAAGTTCCCCGGCGCGGGCAGGAGCGCCGCATGCTTGAAGCCTTGTTCGATCCGCGCGGCGTAGCGGTCATCGGAGCCTCGCAGACCCCATCCAAGCTGGGCTATGGTGTGGCACGCAATCTGGTGATGTCCGGCTACGGCGGGGCACTCCACTTCGTCAACCCCTCCGGCGGTGAGCTGTTCGGCCGCCCGATGGTGCGCTCGGTGGCCGAGATCCCCGACCCCGTCGACCTGGCCATGATCATCATCCCTGCCGCCTCGGTCCCGGGTGCCCTGGAGGACTGTGGAAAGCGCGGCATACACGCCGTGATCATCGGCTCGGGTGGGTTCCGCGAAACCGGCTCAGAAGGCGCCGAACTGGAAAGGGCCTGCATGGAGATCGCCGGCCGCTACGGCATCCGCATCATCGGTCCCAACTGCATCGGGTACCTCGATACCCACCTCCCGATCGACACCACTTTTCTGCCCCTCCCGGGTCCGATCCCAGGCGATATCGCCTTCATTTCACACTCCGGAGCCATCTGCGAAGCCGTCATCGATTGGGCGCGCGGTCAGGGCTTCGGCCTGTCACGCCTTGTCAGCCTGGGCAACCAGATGGACCTGACCGAGTCCGATGTGCTGGCACCGACGGCTGCCGATCCGGAGACCCGAGTGGTCGCCCTGTACCTGGAGGGTGTCGGGGATGGCTCAACCTTTGTTCAACAAGCTTCGGCGGTGTCGAAAGACAAACCCATCGTGGCTATCAAGGTCGGCCGATCGCCGCGCGGCGCGCGGCGGTCGCCTCTCACACCGGCGCTTTGGCCGGCGAGGAGGCGGCGTTCGAAGCGGCTCTGCGCAAGGCCGGGGTCCTGCGCGCCCCCACCAGCGAGGCGCTCTTCGACTGGGCACGGGCCTTAGCCTGGTGTCCTCTCCCCACGGGTCGCAAGGTGGCTGTGCTCACCAATGCTGGCGGGCCGGGAGCAATTGCGGCCGATGCCCTTGACGCCCAGGGCCTGGCGCTCTCGGATCTCAGCCCAACCACCCATGCAGCCCTGGCCGATTTGCTTCCGGCGGCCGCCAGCCTGCGCAACCCTGTGGACATGCTCGCCTCGGCCGGTCCGCACGAGTACGCCCATGCGCTGCGGCTGCTCCTCGACGACAGCCAGGTCGACGCCGCGATGGTCATCCTTCCGCCGCCTCCCGTCAGCACCGCCGCCGACGTCGCCGCCGCCCTGATCCCGGAGATCCAGATGGCCCAGAAGCCGGTGGTGGTGGCGTTGATGGGTGAGGACCTCATTCTTCAGGCGGCCCGCCTCTTCCGCCAGGCGCGCGTCCCCGATTACCGCTTTCCTGAGCGGGCTGCTTCAGCCCTGAAGGTGCTCGTTGACCGCTCGGAGCGCCTGGCACAGCCCGATGAGGCCGCGCTGGAGCCGCCCGTCGCCGATGCCGATGCCGCCCGTCAAAGCTTGGACCTTTGCCCGGTGAAAGAAGGATTGCTGCCGCCGGATGTGTGTCTCGAGCTGGCGCACGCCTACGGCCTGTCGCTGCCGGAATCCCGATTAGCCCATTCTGCGGAGGAAGCCGTTGAAGCCGCTGAGGAAATCGGATTCCCGGTGGCGATGAAGGTCGTCGCCGACCAACTGACCCATAAGTCCGAAGCCGGAGGTGTGGCCCTCGACCTGGCCGACGCCTCCCAGGTCCGATTGGCCTACATCAACGTCACCCAACGGACCAAGCAAGCCGCACCCGACGCCAAGATCACAGGCGTCCTGGTCCAGGCGATGCTGAGCCGCGGCCAAGAAGTGATCCTGGGGATGGTCCGTGACCCCCAGTTTGGCCCTCTGCTGATGTTCGGTTCCGGCGGCGTCGAAGTCGAGGGCCTGCGCGACACGGCCTTCGCCTTGCCGCCTCTCCAGCCCCATGAACTCGCCAAGATGTTGGAGAGCACCTGGGCCGGGCGCCGACTGGATGGTTACCGCCACCTCCCCGCCGGGGATCGCCAGGCCGTCGCCGATGGCCTGGCCGCCCTGGGACAGATGGCGCGCGATCTGCCGTCGCTGATGGAAGTTGAAATCAATCCGCTGCGTGTCTTCGCCCGCGGCAAGGGTGCTTCGGCGCTCGATATTCGGATCCGAGTGGGTTCGAGTTTGTGAGACTTTTCACAACCGGAATGATGGGCCCCTTGTTTCCTGATATGGGAATGAGGTCAAATTGCCCTCTTTAGTAGTGTGTGATAAATTCTTGACCACATCACCCGATTAGAGACCATGGCGTAGCCCCCATGAACCCCAAAGTTCGCTCGACTCTCACGGATGATTTCTGCCAGGACCAGGCGTGCGCTATCTGCGGTCAGAAGCGCCTGCGCGTCGTCCACCTTGATGCTTACCCGGACTACGTCAACTGCGACAACTGCAGCTCCGCCTTCGTTGTGGAAGAAGGCGGCGAACGCGTCATGTACGGCAAGATCCCGGCGCAGTATCCCGAGACCCGCCATTTCGCTCTGCAGCAGTGGGTTTGGCCCGAGGCCATCGACCGTAAGGCCGGCTCAGAGCGGTCGCCAGCGGCCCCCGGATCTTTGGCAGCCCCACCGCCCCCTGCCGAGCCTGAGGCGCCGCCAGCACCGGCCGCCCCTCCAGCCATCGAGAGCCTGACCCACGAAAGCCCGCTTTCGGCGCCGATCGATGGGGAATCGGCCCACGATGAAGGTCTGGAGGCACTTCCCGCCGGCGAAGAGAAGCCTGCGGTTGACCTTTGGGCCGCCAAACCCAGCCCGACCGAGGCACCATCCGCCAAGCCCGCGTTGCCGGACCAACCCGAAGTCTCCGCTTGGCCCCCCACACCGCAAGACGCTGCCGGCCCCGATGACGCGCCGAGCCATCAGCCAAGCCCAATCAGCGAGACCTCGACGATCGAGCCCTCAGATGAGCCGCCCGACGAATTCAGCCCAGGTTTTGACCAGACATTGAATGAAGGACTTGACCAGGATACGACCCCATCCGAGATGGAAGCGGAGCCCGAAGGAACGGCCGAGCCAGCCTTTTTCGACGAGCCGGATGTCTCCCCGAAAGAATCCGTCCTGGGAGATGAAGAGGATTTGCTGGACAGCATATGGGGGGATGAACCTTATCCGACATCGGAAGTCAAGACGGCCGAACTTCCCGAGCCCCCGCCTTGGGCCACCGACATTCAAGCTGCCGATGAGGACCTCCCGCCCGAGTCACAGGACCAGCCGCGGGCCGAAGATGAACCGCAGCAGCCTGTCGAGGCCGACCAGGACACTGGTGAGCGCCTGCACACTTGGGGCACGCCGCAGCCTAAAGACTCCATCCCGCTTGAGCCTCCTGTGGACAAACGGCTCCAGATCTCCAAGTTCCCTTGGGATGCCGCCCCGGACGAGGCTGATCAATCAAAGCCGCCGACCGTCGCCCCATTCGAAGCCAGCGATTGGGCCAGCGATGCCTTCGATCTACCGGACGAGGCCACAAAGGCGATCGAAGACCCCGCCGCCGAGATGCCCACCTCCGATGTACCCGCTGCCATGCCTGCCGCCGAACCTCCGGACTCGGGTGAAGAGGCTGCGGATCATCAGCCGGAAGAATCCAAAAAAGATGAAACGCCCGCCGAATCCTCCGAACCAGCGCTCGTTGGCGGCGTTAAGGCTGAAATGGCCAAGGCATACTGGGGCGGCGCTAAGGGTCCGCCGCCGAAGGAAGAACCCCCCGGCGAGGAACCAAGCCAAGGGGAAGCTGAACACCACGAACCACCTCCCGGCAACCGCTACCGCGTCGTGGTCAAGGGATCGAGAGTTCGATATCCTGAGTCAACCTGCGCCCACTGCCTGTTCTCGCCCGCCGCGGCTCGCCTGCCCATCCTGGCCTCCATCACCCTGTCCGGCGTCGGCGACCGCCAGATCGGGACGCTCCGCATCCCCGTTTGCGCCGACTGCAAGGCCCGCGCCTCGGCCCGCTCGGAGGAACAGCGCACTGCCCAGCTTCAAGCCCACCTGATCGGGGTGTTGGTAGCGCTGGTCCTGGTGGTCTGTGTTCTGCTCTTCGGTTTCATCAACTTGCGCGAAAACTTCGTCCCGGCCCTGCTCGGACTAACCGTTTTGGCCGGGCTAGGATACGTGGTGCCGGCCGTCCCGCTGCTGTTACGGGCCAGCCGGTTGCCCAAGCCTCCGGATTCCGAGTATGTCAAATCAACCTTGCGGGTGCCCGGTGATACCGAAGGCACGGAAACGGCATTTGAGTGGCGCAACCAGGATTATGCCCGTCGTTTCCTCCTGGCCAACACCAAGGTCGCCGTCAGCGAGGTCACCCGAATGCGCGAACAGGAGATTTAGGCCCGTAAGGCCGGTCAAAACCTCTCCATCGCTGTGAGCCGTTCGGCCAATGGACGGAGCCCGTGTCGAGCCCCACAAACAACCAAGCCACGCCATCCGAACCCAGCGTCTGCCCCGACTGCGGCGGCAGGCTGAGCCGACTGCCGACCGTCGGCGGTGATGGCTATCTGTGGATTTGCGACCGCTGCGACTACCAGCAGCTCGTGCAGCGCGAGCCTGACCCTGCAATCGAGGACCTCGAGGACCCCGCGCCACCTTCCGACGAAGATTCCCAGCGTTTTCGCCGGCTCCTCGCCGGAAGCGATGAGCCGGTGCGGCCCGATGGCTGGCCTCAATACCTGCTGGACGATCTGCCGCCTGACGCCCGCCAGGCACTCGAACGCCGGCCGCTTTCGGCGGACGCCGCACCACCAACGGAAGACATCCCCGGCCACGTGAAAAGAACCCTGATGGATTACGGATTTGCGGTTGACGAGGACGCTCGCGGACTTCGGCTGCGATCCCCCGGGGGCTTGCGGAGGCCGGGCACCGGTGATCTTTCCGCCACCGACGTGGTCCGACTGGCATCCCAGCTCGGCGGTGCGCCGCCTCCCGAGGAGCGGCGCACCTGCCCGGCCTGCCAGGCCGTCCTCCCCCGAACGGCGGAGCGCTGCTCATGGTGTGACACCGACCTTCCTCCTTTGGACCCCGGCAACTGAAATCAGATTCACCCCTATGAGTGATTGCCCCCCTGGCCCGCTTCGGGGAGTATGGGTCCGTCGGTTATAATCTCCGTTTGCTTCGCGTTCGACCCAAAGTGGACCCAACAAACCCATGCCCCAAGAAAACATCGTTGTGATGGGTGCCCGAGAGCACAATCTAAAAGATATCAGCATCAGCATCCCTCGGGACAAGCTGGTGGTGATTTCCGGCCTGTCCGGCTCGGGAAAATCGTCGCTCGCCTTCGACACCATCTTCGCCGAAGGTCAGCGGCGCTACGTCGAATCGCTTTCGGCATATGCCCGGCAATTCCTGGGTCAGCTGGACAAACCGGATGTGGACTATATCGAGGGTCTCTCCCCATCCATCTCGATCGATCAGCGCGGCGTCTCCCACAACCCCCGGTCAACCGTGGGGACCGTCACCGAAGTCTATGACTACCTGCGGTTGTTGTTCGCCCGGGTCGGCATCCCGCACTGCCCCATTTGCGGCCGCGAAGTCAGGCAGCAATCCGCCCAGGAGATCGTGGAAGCCGTCCTAGCCTTTGACCCCGGCCACAAACTGATGATCTTGGCCCCCCTGGTGCGCGGACGCAAGGGAACCCACACCGGTGTGCTGGATGAGATCCGGCGCTCCGGCTTCGTGCGCGTCCGAGTGGATGGCGAGGTCCGATCGGTGGAAGATGACATCGGGCTCGATCGCTACAAGAATCACACGATCGAGGTCGCCGTAGACCGTTTGGTTGTGCCGGATGCGAACACCTCCGATGAGGAGGAGGCAGGAGCCTTCCAGAGCCGGCTGACCGACTCGGTCGAGACCGCCCTGCGTTGGGGCAATGGAACCCTGATCGTGGCCGATTTGAACCTGGATTCCGGGACGGACATTCCCTTTTCTGAGGATCTGGCGTGCCCAGAACATGGGACCACGCTGTCGGAAATCGAGCCGCGGACTTTCTCATTCAACACGCCCCACGGGGCGTGTCCGGACTGCCAAGGCCTCGGCACACGGCTCGAGATCGACCCCAATCGGATCATCCCGGACAAACAGATGTCCCTGGCCGAGGGCGCTGTGGTCGCCTTGGAGTGGTCCAGCAAGAGTGCCGACCGGCGGAGCTACTACTGGCAGCTGGTCGAGGCCGTTGCCGACGCTTACGACATTAACCTGCAGGCGCCTGTGGCCGAGCTGCCCGTTCCGAAGCTGGATATGGTGCTCTATGGCACCGATGGCCAGGAAGTGTCGGTGCAGTACGTGGGCCGCAGCGGCCGAAAGTCCAGCTACAAGACCGCCTTCGAAGGGATCGTCGGTAATCTCGAACGCCGCTTCCAGGAGACCCAGTCCAACTACGTCCGGAGCAAGATTCAGGAGTTCATGTCGGAACGTCCATGCCCCACCTGCCAAGGGCAGCGATTGCGGCCGGAAGCGCTCTCGGTCACTATTGACGATACCAACATCGTCGAGGTCACACGCTGGCCGGTGGTTCGCAGCCGAGCATGGGTCGAAAGTCTCCAGGCGGCCCGCGGCCCGTTAGACAAGCGCGGGCGGAAGATCGCCGAACGCGTGCTCAAGGAGATCCGGGACCGCCTGACCTTCCTGGTAGATGTCGGGCTGGACTATCTGACCCTCGACCGTACGGCTGGAAGCCTGTCCGGGGGTGAAGCGCAGAGGATCCGCCTGGCCACGCAGATCGGGTCGCGCCTGATGGGCGTGCTGTATGTCCTCGATGAACCGTCGATTGGTCTCCACCCGCGCGACAACGCCCGCCTGATCCGCACCCTGGAGGGGATGCGCGACCTGGGCAACACGGTGCTGGTGGTCGAACACGATGAGGCCACGATCAGGGCCGCTGACTGGGTCATCGATCTCGGACCTGGCGCTGGGGAGCTGGGCGGGCACGTGGTGGCTGCCGGTACGGTTGAAGAGGTCACCAAAGTCAAGCAATCCGTGACCGGCCAGTTCCTTTCCGGCGAACTGGAAATCGGCTTGCCGGAGGTGCGCCGGCCAGGCAGCGGCAACAAGCTGACCATCATCGGAGCCCAAGAAAACAACCTCAAGAATCTGACGGTCGGCATTCCGTTGGGCACATTCACCTGCATTACCGGCGTGTCGGGGTCTGGAAAGTCAACCCTCATGGTGGAGGTGTTGTACAAGGCCCTGGCGAACCACCTGCATGGGTCGCATGAGATGGCCGGAAAACACGAACGGCTCGACGGCGCCGAATTCGTCGACAATGTGATCAACATCGACCAGAGCCCCATCGGACGCACGCCGCGCTCCAACCCCGGCACGTACACGGGCGTGTTCGACCATATTCGGAACCTCTTCGCCGAGCTGCCGGAGTCCAAAGTTCGCGGCTACAAGCCCGGAAGGTTTTCCTTCAACGTGCGCGGCGGCCGTTGTGAAGCCTGCCAGGGGCAGGGTCAGCTGAAGATCGAAATGCAGTTCCTGCCAGATGTGTACGTGCCGTGCGAAGTGTGCCACGGGGCGCGCTACAACCGGGAGACGCTCCAGGTCCGGTTCAAGGACAAGACCATCGCCGACGTACTGGATACGACCATCGATGAGTCGGTGGGCTTCTTCAGCGCCTTCTCTCCCATCGAACGCCGCCTACAGACTTTACAGGCCGTCGGCCTTGGCTACCTCACCTTGGGTCAACCCGCGCCCACGCTATCCGGCGGAGAAGCTCAGCGCGTCAAGCTCTCCCGAGAGCTGTCCAAGATGAATACGGGCAATACGCTGTACGTCCTCGACGAACCCTCGGTGGGATTGCACGCTGCCGATGTACACAAGCTGATCGACGTCCTGCAGCAACTTGTCGATCAGGGCAACACCGTGCTCATCATCGAGCACCATCCGGACATCATCAAAGTCTCGGATTGGGTGATCGACCTCGGTCCCGAAGGGGGCGACCGCGGCGGTGAGCTGGTCGCCGAAGGGACCCCGGAGGACATCGCCAATCACCAGACGTCCTACACGGGTGAGTTCCTCCGACCCCATCTGGGGCTGTAGCCTGTCCGCGTTTCAGTGGGGCTCCTTCCGCGGAGTCGACGTGCTTCCAACGCAGGGCCCCTGAGAAAGGCCTGCACGCCCTTGAGCGTTCAATCGGCTTCCGGTCTATCGACCTATCTCAAACGTGAGGCGCTTGCCGCCGGATTCGACCTCGTCGGCATCACCCACCCGGACCCCCCGGACCATCTGGATACCTACCGAGATTGGCTCGAATCCGGCCGCCACGGCCAAATGGCGTACATGGCCAGCCAGCGCGGACAGGCTGCGCGCGCCGATCCGCGCCTGCTCCTTCCGGAGGTGCGCTCAATTCTGGTCGTGGCGGCCAACTACGGTCCGCCCGACGACAGCTCGGTGGAGGGGACTCAGCCACGCATCGCGGCCTATGCCCGCGGAGATGATTATCACGAGACCCTCAAAGCGCGTCTGCAAACCATCATGGAGAACTTACGAGCTCACCTTGGTGAGGCGTTTCCCTACCGGATTTACGTCGACACCGGGCCCCTGCTTGAACGAGAGCTTGCCCAACGGGCGGGATTGGGTTGGATCGGCAAGAACACCTGCCTGATTCACCCCGAGTCGGGCTCATTCTTGTTGCTGGCGGAAGTGCTTCTCGGCCTGGACCTGCAACCCGACGAGCCCTTCCGTGCTGACCGCTGCGGCAGCTGCACCCGCTGCCTCGATGCCTGCCCCACAAGTTGCATTCTTCCCGACCGGACGATCGACGCTAGAAGGTGTGTTTCCTATCTCACGATTGAACTTCGCGGGGTGATCCCCAATTCGGTACGGAACGAAACGGGCGGCTGGGTCTTTGGCTGTGATGTATGCCAGACCGTCTGCCCTTGGAACGACCGCTTCGCTCTGCCATCGACGGATCCTTCGTTCCAGACGCGGCCATTCTTGAAACAGGCGACGCTTGACACGCTGCTAACCCTGGACCGCCAACGGTACGTGGAAGGCCTGAGGCGCAGCCCGCTCAAGCGGGCCAAGTTGGGCGGCCTGAAGCGCAATGCGTGCCTGGCGGCCGCCAATTTGGGCTCGACGGAACACGTGCCTGCATTGGCTGCCGCCCTGAGCGATCCGGAGCCACAGGTGCGGCTTCACGCCGCCTGGGCCCTGGGGCAGATCGGCGGGGATCGAGCCCAGACCTGCCTGATCGGCCACTCGGAGGACGAGGACAACCCCGAGGTTCAGCGCACCATTGCCCAGGCGTTGGCACAGATCTCAGACGGCTGAAACCATCCTGCGCACCACGATACAAACCGCCCGCGCCGATCGGCGCGGGCGGGGCTGGTCTTTAACCTAGCTTACCGATTCGGTTCAGGGGGCCGGAGTGCCGGTGCCTGGCCCCGGCGTGGGTGAACTCGTCCAGGTGGGGGTCGGCGTTGCAATGTTTACTGGGACAATCAGCTTTTGCCCCGCCTGGATGTCGTTCTGGTTGGTGATGTCGTTCTCCTTGGCGATCGCCTCAGCCGTGCTGTTGAACTTCGAAGCGATGGATTGGAGCGTTTCACCCTGCCGCACCACGTATTCGATCTTGGTGCCCGGGATCAATGTTGAGGGGAAGGCGGTTTCGGTGGGGACTTCGGCGGAAGGCGGAGGGATGATGATCTCCTCCCCTACGAAGATCGTCCCGGCATCCTGAAGATCGGGATTGTAGGCCAACAAGACGTCAAGATCAATGGCGAACTGCTGTGCGATGGAGAACAGCGTGTCGCCATCGACGACCTTGTAGGTGATGGGGCCCGACGGTGTGGGCGTTTCGGTAATGGTGGGGGTCAGGCTGGCCGTGGGTGTGTTGCTCGGCGGCACAGGCGTGGCCGTGTTGGTCGAAGTCGCGGTCGCGCTGGCCAGGAATCCAGGCATCTGCGGCGGGTGGTCTCCGGTGATCCACATCACCACCAGGAACACGCCGGCCACCAGCAGCAGCACGGCGGCGCCACCCATAATCAACGGTACCGTCCGGGTTCGGCGCCTGCGATAGCTCGCAATGACGTCGGCTGGCCTTTGTTCGCTGTCAGGCATGGATTTGCCTCCCTCCGGCGCGCCCATTGTAACCGAATTCGGGGTCCCCCCGATGTCCGTCTTCGGTCATGGGGCCGGAGGGACAAGTGAGCGGTCGGCGAAAGCCAGCATGCGGGGAATCAGCGCCTCCCAGGTCGCCGCTTCGTGGCTGCCAGGGACCCATGCGGACTCCGGCTGGCCCCCACGCGCTTCAAGCGGCTGGAGCAGTTTCTGGGTAGCCGGCTTGGCCCAATCGTCATCGCCCGCCCCCAGGAAGATGTGCGCCGGCAGGCGTTCTACCGAACCAACCAGGCGGAACGGATCATATGCTGGCCGGGGGTGGTTTACCGCCAGGGCGGGGCTCAGAGCGATCACCATGCCGAACAGGTCGGGGTGACTCAGCCCGATTTCCAGCGACCAGACCCCGCCGCGCGAGATACCGGCGATGGCCCGGCCGCCGGGATCCGTACGCACGGCATAGGAGGATTCAACATGCGGCATCAGCGCGGTGGTGAATTCATCATCGTATGAGCCCGGCCCGCCATCGGTGCTGCTGAACAACGGCTCAGGCACGCGCGGCATCACCACCAACCATGCGGCCGGGTCCGGTGACGAAGGCCTGCTTTCCTCAGCCGCAACGATCCCCAGATCCACCCAATGCTGCTCGTTGAATGGTTTCCCATGCAGCAGGTAGATGACCGGGAGCGGCCCATCCCGCATCGCATAGCAGGGCGGCAGGTAGACCAGGATCGGCACATCCTGCGCCACATTGTGCCCGCGGTAGTGGTCCTCGATCAACTGGCCCTGGGTATCGGTGCAGGCCGGGATCGGCGTGCTGGACGGACTGGGGGATGGGGTGGCGCTCGCCTGCTGGGTGGGCGCCTGCGTGAAGCGCACGGGCGTGCTCGCGGGGAGGCTCCCCGCAGCCTGGGTCGCGCGATCGGCGTCTGACGTGAGCGCACAGCCGGCGGCGCCGCCGAGCAGAAGGATCAGCATGCTCGCGCAAGCCCCACCTTGAAGGACCACCCTGCTGCCCCGAGCCGAGCCTGGCCTGCTTGGGTTCGACAATCGCCTGCCTCCGACCAAGAATCAGGGCCGAATCATACCGCGTTCGACAGCTCGCCGGCATCCGCTTGGACCAAGGGCCCGCCGGCCGGATGCCAAAGGAAGACCAACCCGCTGCGACACTTTGTGAAATCCTTCACAAGCCTCCAAAACAGAGGCCGGGGCGACATGGTAGAATCGCTCTCTCGACGGGAGCGGGAAAACCTGGCATGAAGTACCACATTTGGACCGCCGGTTGTCAAATGAATGTGGCCGACTCACAGCGGGTAGCCTCTGAGCTGGAGAAACTGGGCTACGCATCGACTCGGCGCGCCGAAGATGCGGACGTGATCGTGCTCAACACCTGCGTTGTGCGCCAAAGCGCTGAGGATCGGGCGTACGGCCGGCTCAGTTCACTGCGGCCGCTCAAGGAAGGCCGCCCCGACCTGGTCATCAACCTGATGGGCTGCATGGTGGGCGTCAAGGGCAACTCCGAGTTGGAAGCCGCCTTCCCGTATGTGGACGTCTTTTCCCCGCCGTCCGACCCGATACCGCTGATCCAGCACCTGCACCGCGCGCAAGGTCGGAAGCTTGAGTTGCGCGAGACTCAACTCAGGCATGAGATGATGGATGGCGACTTGGTTCTTCCTCTGCATGAGCGGGGGAAGCTGGTTTCCGCTCACGTGCCGATTGTCTACGGCTGCTCTCATGCTTGTTCGTTCTGCATTATCCCCTTCCGGCGAGGTGTCGAGCGCAGCCGCCCGGTCGGTGAGATCGCCTCCGAGGTGCGCGCCCTGGCAGACCAGGGCGTGCGTGAGGTCACCCTGCTTGGCCAGATCGTCGACCGATACGGCAAAGACATCCCCGACGGGCCGAACCTGGCCGAGCTGCTGCGCGTGGTCCACCAGGTGGACGGCATCGAGCGCATCAGGTTCTTGACCTCCCACCCGAACTGGATGACCGACGAGCTGCTGGATGCGGTGGCCGACCTTCCCAAAGTGTGCGAGCACATCGAGGTGCCGGTACAGGCGGGTGACGACCGCATCCTGGCCGAGATGAAGCGCGGCTACACATCCGACGACTACCGCCGGTTGATCTCCCGCATCAGAGAGCGCCTCCCGGGGGTGTCCATCGCCACCGATATCATCGTCGGCTTTCCTGGAGAGACCGACGCAGCGTTCCAGAACACATTCGATCTGCTGGACGAGTTGCGCCTGGACGTGGCCCACCTCGCACGCTATTCACCCCGACCCAACACCGTCTCAGCTCGGCGGATGGAAGATGACGTGCCTGAAGACGAGAAAATGCGCCGGTTCAGGGCGCTGGAAGACATCCAGGCCGGGATCTCCGAGGACATCCACCATACCTACCTGGATAAGACGGTTGAGGTTCTGGTGGAAACCAAGTACCAGGGCCGCTGGAAGGGCAGGACACGGACCAACAAGCTCGTATTCTTCGAGTTCCCCGAACCGCTGCGCGGCCGGGTTATGCCGGTGTTGATCGAACGCGCCGGCGTGTGGAGCATGAATGGACAGCTGGCTACCGACGATCTCGCCTCGGCAGCCTAGATCCCCACCCTTCCTACCTCATCCGTGTGCATCCGAGAGCCCCCGCGGCTCATTTCTTGCACCCTCACAGGCAGCCCTTGACGCCGAGCGCGCCGGGTCGTAGCATCCGAGGGGATATCGCTTGATGCCACTCACAAACTGAGTATCTGGCATGATTTTGCCAAACGATGAGGAGTCGACCGATGCAGACATCAAAGCATAACCATATCTCCTGGCTAGGCATCCTACTCAGCGCATCCATGGTGCTTGGAGCCTGCAACTATCCGGGCCTGCAGGCGACTGAACCACCTGGCGATTCGATGGCCACAGCCGCCGCCCAAACCGTGGCGGCTGAGTTGACAACCGTTGCGGTCCAGTCGACGACGGCCGCGCCACCTACCGATACGCCCCCCGCTGCCACGGATACGCCCGTCCCAACCGACACGCAGACGGCCCCCACAGCCACTGCCGGGGCCGCTGGCTGCACCGATAAAGCCACATTCGTGACTGATGTCACGGTCCCCGACAACACCAACATGACCCCAGGCCAGGCATTCACCAAGACCTGGCGCCTGAAGAATGTCGGCACGTGCACCTGGACCACGGATTACGATCTCGTGTTCGACAGCGGCAACGCCATGGGCGGATCGCCCACCGTCGGGCTGGGCGCAAGCGTCCCCCCCAATGGCACGATCGATATCTCCATCGGACTGACCGCGCCTTCCACCAATGGCACCTTCAAGGGCAACTACCAGCTGCGCAATGGCAAAGGGATCATCTTCGGAATCGGTGCCAACGCCGACGTCGCCTTTTGGGTTCAGATCGTGGTCGGCCCCACAGCCACACCCGAGGCGAGCGTCTATCACAGCGGGAAGATCAACTTAAAGCAGACCTTCCATGCCGATTTTGATACGATCGATGACACACCTTCGGTGGGCGACCAGGACATATGGTTTGAAGCCGTTTCCTCCAGCGAGAAATACTTTACGCCCAACAACGGCGCCAAGCTCAAGCTCATCACCACCGGAGCGCCCAGCTATGACCAGTGCACCACCACCTCCCTGAGCTCCAACCGGATTTCGCTCAGCGACGTGTCGGTCGGGGACTGGCTATGCTTCAAGACCAGCGAAGGCCGCTACGGACGCGCTGAAATCGAAGCCAGATCGGGTGACCCGGAGACCATCCGTCTCGACATCGTGACCTGGAAGAAGTGACTTGCCCCATCCAACCCAGCTAGGTTCCGAGGTGCCCGGTCATCGCCGGGCACCTCTCTTTCTTGGGCTACCCACATGGGAGGGTTCGGTCATCGGATGACGGCGGAGTAGGGTAGAATCGGGCCGTTTCGCCTATGACGAAGATATCGATCATGCAAGCCCCCTCCCGAATTGCGATTCTGGCTGCCAGCGGACTGCTCGCCGCATGCAACCTGCAGTCGTCCCCCTCGCCGACATCGGCGGCGCCAGCGACCTCGGCTGCATCCACCGTCCAGGCAATCTTGACCGAAGCTTCGCGCGGCACGGTCCCCCCCGAATTCGCCACCGGGACGCCCGAACCGAGCGCCAGCCCAACCCCACAGCCAACGGTGGCCAGCCCGACACCCTCATCTTGTACCGACAAAGCCGCCTTTGTGGATGATGTGACCATCCGGGACAACACCGAATTGGGCGGGGGCGAGGCTTTTGTTAAGACCTGGCGCCTTCAGAATGCCGGCACCTGTGCCTGGAGCACCGCCTACAGCCTGGTCTTTATCGGAGGCACACGCATGGGCGCCCCGTCCCGCGTGCCTATGCCTACGCATGTCAATCCGCAAAACACGGTCGACCTGGCCGTGGATATGATCGCCCCATCGGCGCCGGGCACGTACCAGGGCTTCTGGAAGCTAACCAACGCCAACGGGGAGTACTTCGGGATCGGACCGGCGGGCGATCAATCGTTCTGGGTGACGATCGTCGTGCCCAGCTCGACGACCGTCACGGCGACGCCCACCGCCACGCCCACCAGTTCGATTTCACCCACGCCGTCCTCAACTTCCGAGGCTTCGCAAACGCCCACGCCGTCCGCCAGCCCGAGCGCTACGACCAGCCCGACCGGCTCACCCACCCCCACCGAGACACCAACCCCCTGACTCGGCCACGGGCCGGCCGAACGGGCCTTCGGGACCTTGGCAGTATTGCCGTCCTATCGGGGCCATGCTACATTCAGCCTATGCTTATCCCCATACTGGTCGCTGACACGAATAGGGAGTTTGGAATCCTCATCAGGCAAACCCTGGAGGAAAGCGAGCGATTCGAGGTCTCGTTGGCATCCAGCGCCGAGGAAGCCGTCAACCTGGCCAAAGATCTGGATTTCCGTCTGGCCATTATTGACTTCGCCCTTCCGGACATCGATGGCGAGAAGGTCGTTGAACGATTACGCGCTCTCCAGCCTGGCCTGGCGGTTATCGGTATTCCTGTGGACGATGAAGGCTCGTCAGAGAAGACGCGCCAGGCCGGGGTGGACGGCATCCTGACCAAACCTTTCTACCTCCCCAACCTGCCGGACATTATCGAGGACGCCCTCGGAAGGCGGCTGGATTTCCACCGGCCCCCGCAGGTCGCCTGGCCACGAACGCGATCCGCCGAGCCTCCTGAAGCCAAGCCGCAGGCTGAGTCCCCCCGGCCGAAGCCAGCCAAGCTCTGCCGGGCTCAGATTCGCCGCCGCCGTGGTTGACGGATGGGGATCGGGCCGCCCAGGTCCTGGCCCGGCTGACGCAGGAAACATCGGCCGAGGCCGCTCTCCTGATTCGGCACCGTGAACTGATCGCCTTCACCGGCCAGCTCCCCCGCAGTCAGGTTCAGGAGCTCACGGCGCAGGTCGCCGACAGCTGGGCGGAAGAGGGCCGCTCAGGCGCAGTGGCACGCTTCGTCCACCTGCCCGGAACGGCGGAAGACTTCATGTTGTATGCCACCGGCGTCGTCGCCGACATCGTGCTCTCCCTGGTCTTCAGCTCCGAGGTACCCTTCGGCTTGATTCGGCGCCAAGCCGAGTTGCTGGCCCGAGCCCTGTCGGAGGTCGATCCTGCGCAGCTTGCGCCCCAAGCTGTGGGCAAACCAGAGCTCGACCCCCCGGAGCCAAAGCCATCTAAGGCTGGCGAGAAGGAAATCCCCGCACCCGAACCGGAGGTTCAGGAGATCGCTCCGCCCCAGGCCGCAGGCCAAACCGAGGCGCATCCAGAGGCTGAGGTTTCGCCCCTGCCTGAGGATTGGATCCCGCAGCCCGACCAGGTGTCGCCCAGCGCCCGGCTTCTGGCGGAGTTGGCATCCTTTCAGTTCCCCGAACCCGACCCTGAAACAAACCGTCAAACGACAAGCCCGGGTGGAGGACCGGCTCCAAGTCCAGAAACTCCCGATTTGCCTCTGGATTGGCTGCCAATGATCACCCATTCCCATAGGCATCTTCCATTCCTGCTGGACCCCGAGCCCGTGGAGCCTGAGACCTGCGTTCCGCCGCCCTCAGAAGCTCCTCAGCCTGAGTCTCAGCCCGCCAAAACGCCGATCGATGAAATCCCTGCCGGCACAGCCAGCCCGGCCGATACCCTGCCGCCACAAGCCAAGTCAGCTCCGACTGAAATGCCGCCTGCCACGCCGCCGAAGAACCCTGATCCTCGCTTGTCCTTCTCGCTGGTGTTTGCGCCGCGCTTTCCCGAACACCGATTGGCCGGCCCGATGGTGGGGAAACTTGACCAATGGGCGAGGCGGTTGTGCCTAGCCTGGGATTGGAAAGCGGAGCGCGTCGACGTTTCGGACGATGCCCTCCTGCTTCAGGTCATGCTGCCACCCGATATCGCCCCGGCTTATGCAGCCCAAAGGCTGTCCGAGAACCTGTCATCCCAGATCCTGGAGACATTTCCCCATCTCGAACCGGGTTTTCCCACCGGCGGTTTCTGGGCAAGCGCCCACATGCTCGTTTCGGGCACTGCTGTCACACCGGAGCAGGTGGCGGCCTTCGTCTCCCAACTGCGCCAAGCGCAAGGGCGCGGCGACTGAACGAAACCCGCTCCTCAGCCCGCTGATGCTAGAATGATCTGTTGACTCATCTGCCCCCCGGGAGCTCCGAGAATGCCAAGCCAGCCCAGGCTGTTTATGATCGATGGTCACGCCCTGGCCTACCGCACCTACTTCGCACTGACTGGCGTTGGCGGCGGCGAGCGCTGGATTACCAAGTCCGGCGAACCGACCGCCGGGACCTATGGGTTCACGGCCGTTCTGCTGAAGCTCCTCGAAGACGAAAAACCCGAGTTCCTGGCGGTTTCTTTCGACACCGGTAAGACTTTTCGTGACGAGCTCTTTCCGGAATACAAGGCCACTCGCGAGAAGATGCCCGATGACTTGCGGCTGCAAATCGAACGGATCCGAGAACTCGTCGCCGCATTCGGAATCCCAATTCTCGAGGCAGATGGCTTCGAAGCTGACGATGTTTTGGGAACCGTCGCTCGGATGGCCGCCGAAGAAGGCGTCAAAGTCATTATCTTGACCGGCGATCGGGACCTGCTCCAACTGGCCGATGACAATGTGATCATCCGGTTGGCGGGGCAGAAGCTCTCCGAGGCGATGGACTATGGCCCCAAGGAAGTGCACGACAAGCTGGGTGTCACTCCCCGACAGGTGGTGGATTACAAAGCGTTGGTTGGGGACAGCAGCGACAACATCCCCGGCGTATCGGGGGTGGGCGAAAAGACCGCGGTTTCCTTGATTGCCGAGTACGAGAGCCTGGACCAGATTTACCAGCACTTGGATGAGATCAAGACCCGCTTCCGCAACAAGCTTGATGAGGGCCGTGACCAGGCCTACCTGAGTCAGAAGCTGGCCGAGATCAATACTCAAGTACCGATTGCGTTCGACCTGGAAGCCTGCCGCGCCCAGGCCTACAACCGGGATAAGGTCGCTGATCTGTTCCGGGAGCTTGAGTTCAGGTCTCTGATGGACAGGATTCCATCCGGTTCGGGCAATGCTCAACAGTTGGACTTATTTGTGTCGGAGTCGAGCCCCCCGGTGGCGACGACTGAGCGCACGGTCGTCGTCGATGACCCTCAGAAGCTCGATTCACTGGTCAAGACCTTGAAGTCAGCCCAACACATCGCATTTGACGTTGAAACCACCAGCACCGATCCCATTCAGGCAGACTTGGTCGGCATTTCTCTAGCGGTCGACGAGGACACGGGGTACTACATCCCGGTGGGCCACGCCACGGCCGCCGAGGGCACCCAGCTCAGCATCGACAGGGTGCTGGACGCCCTGCGCGACTCCCTGACCGATCCCGAAATCCCAAAGGTGGGGCACAACGTCAAGTATGACGCCATCATGCTGACCCGTTACGGCCTTACGCCAACGCCCCTCGCTTTCGACACCATGGTCGCCGAGTGGTTGTGCGATCCCGCCTCGCGCAATCTGGGTCTGAAGAGCCTGGCCTGGGTCCGGCTGGGCCTGGAGATGACCGAGATATCAAGCCTCATCGGGAGCGGCCGCAATCAACGCACGATGGCCGAAGTGCCCATTCCCGAGGCTGCCCCCTATGCGGGAGCCGACGCCGCCGTCTGCGTGCGGTTGGTGCCCCAGCTGCGAGACGAAATGAAAGACAAGCAACAGTCCGAGCTGTTCGACAGCCTGGAAATGCCGCTTGTGCCCGTCTTGGCCGAGATGGAGATGGAAGGCATAAGGCTTGATCGGGATTTTCTGTCGCAGCTTTCGGAGAAGCTGGCCGATCGAATGGACGAGATTCAATCCGAAATCTTTCAGATTGTCGGCCACGAATTCAATCTGAATTCACCCCAACAGCTTTCAGAAGTACTGTTTGATGAGCTCCAGATCCAACCCCCGGACCGGACCCGCAAGACGTCCTCCGGCTACTTCTCCACGGCGGCCTACGTTCTGGACGAACTCAGCCAAGCTCATCCCGTCGTTGAGTTGGTGCTCGAGCACCGGGAAGTATCCAAGCTCAAATCGACCTACGCCGACGCGCTTCAGGCACAATTGAATCAACGTACGGGACGGGTGCACACGTCCTATAACCAAACCGGCTCGGTGACCGGGCGTCTGGCGTCATCCGAGCCAAATCTTCAGAACATCCCCATCCGCACCGAGCTGGGGCGACAAATTCGCCGGGCATTCGTGGCCGACGACGGACACGCCCTGCTGGCGGTGGATTACTCCCAAATTGAGCTGCGCATTGTCGCCCATGTAGCGGAAGACAAGGCGATGATCGATGCCTTCCTCCAGGATCAGGACATCCATGCCACAACGGCGGCCGCCGTGTTCTCTGTCGACCCATCTGACGTCACCTCCGAGATGCGCCGGCGGGCCAAGGCTGTGAATTTCGGCCTGATCTACGGCATGAGCGCCTTTGGATTGTCCCGTTCCACAGATCTCACGCTGGCCGAAGCGGAAGACTTCGTCAATGCCTATTTCGAACGCTTTCCCGGTGTGAAACGCTACCTGGATGAGACACGGCAGCGGGCTGTCGAGCAAGGCTATGTCGAGACCCTTCTCGGCCGGAGGCGCTACTTCCCCCAGCTGCAAAAGGGCGGGCCGGCTGTCTCGGAAGTGGCCAGATCGAGGGCACTGCGAGAAGCCGTCAACGCCCCCATTCAAGGGACGGCGGCGGATATCATCAAGCTGGCCATGATCCGCATGCCTGCGGCGTTGGAGGCTGAGGGCCTGGCGGCACGAATGTTGCTTCAGGTTCATGACGAGCTCTTGTTCGAATGTCCGGTATCCGAACAAGCAGCCTCGATCGACGTCGTTAAACACGTGATGTCCGGGGCCTATGCATTGAAGGTGCCTTTGAAAACCGATGCCAAAGCAGGACCCAATTGGTATGACCTCCAATCGGTCTGAACATTGCCATCACATCCCCGAGCTGTTTCCCAAATCCGCTCACCAGTTGGCTGCGCGGCTGCGCCCGGGGAACCTGAACCTATGCTATACTCCCGTGTCAACCTCATCTTTTAAGATTCTGCCATGACGGGACGCCAAGACCTATTCGAAGAATCCATGCAGCTCGGCCACTCCGCAGCCTGGGACCAGGACTGGGATCGTGCGCTCGAGTTCTATCGCAAAGCGCTGGCGGAGATTCCAGACCACCACGACGCGCTGGTCAGCCTTGGCTTGGCGATGGTGGAGACCGGGCGGGGCAAGGAAGCCTTGGCGATTTACAACAAGGCCTCCAAGATCGACGCCAACGACCCGATCCCGGCCGAGAAGTGCGCCGAAATTTTCGAGAATCTGGGCCAGACCAAAGAAGCCATTCAGTCGCGCGAGCAAGCGGCCGAGCTGTACTTGCGGCGGCGGGATGTTGAAAAGGCCATCGAGAACTGGAACCATATTGGGCGGCTCTCGCCGTCCAACTTATCGGCCCGAACCCGCCTGGCGTTGACCAGCGAACGTCTCGGCCGCCGCCGGCAATCGGTGCACGAGTACCTGGCCGTGGCCGCCATCCTGCAGAAAGCCGGCAAGGTCGACCGGGCCACGGAAGCCATCCAGCGCGCGCTAAGTTTGGTACCCGGCGACGCCGAGGCGACCAAAGCAATGCGCCTCCTTCAATCCTCGGATCCGCTCCCCGAGCCCGCCGCACCCATCGGTTCAACCCGACCGCTGCGCATGTCCCAGCTCAAATCCTATCTGGAGCCGTCGGAATCCGATGAGGGTGGATCGCCTGGCTCCTCAGCGGATGCGTTTGAGGAGACCGCCGTCGAAATGGCCGATCCAGAGGAGGCGGCAGGGACCCAGGCCCTGAGTATTCTGGCGGGCTTGCTGTTTGAGGAGGCCGAGGGCGAGCAAGACGAGTCCGAAGAGCCTTCAGCTTTGGGGTCGCTTGCCCGCGGGATCAGCAAGGCCCGCGGAAGCAACGCTGCGCGAGCCTCTATGCTCCGCTACCTGGGTCAGGCGATTGACATGCAGACCCACGGCAAACACCCGCAAGCCATCAAGGAGTACCTGCGGGCGTTTGATTCCGGTTTGGCTCACCCCGCCGCCCACTTTGCCCTGGCCCGTCTCTACAAGGATACGGGCGACGTCGAAGAGGCCAAGAAGCACTACATGGAAGCCATTGGGCATCCCGAACTCGCCCTGGGCGCTAATCTGGCGCTGGGGCGGATGGCGAAGGCCTCCAGCGATCTTCCCGAAGCGGCGCGTTATTTGGTCCAGGCCATGCGCATTGCCGACTCATTATCGGTCGGAAGCGATCAGTCCACCGAGCTGGGCCAGATTTACGATTCGATGCTGGCCACACAGTCCGAAGGGGATGAGGAAGAACTTTCCGAGATCGTCGACAATGCCCTCGAGTTCCTCACGGGGCCCGAGTGGTTGTCCAGGGTCCGCAATGCGCGGCAGCAGCTCCAGGGCCGAGGCGACGGGGTCGAGGTGGTGCCCATCGCTCAAATCCTGGCCGGCGGAGGCTCGGATCGGGTGCTGCGCTCGCTGCAGCGGGTGGATGAGCTGGCTCGCCAGGAAAAGTTCTTTTCGGCGATGGAAGAAGCCATGCTGGCACTCGAATACGCCCCCTCCTATCTGCCCCTGCATCGGCGCATCGCCCAGATCATGATCAGAACCGGACGGAGCGAGGCGGGCCTGGGGAAGCTGGCGACCATCGCCGAAACCCACCGCATGCGAGGTGAGATCGTCGAAGCCGCCGAGATGTACTCCAACGTGCTCAAGTACTCGCCCGTTGACATCCCTTCGCGCCGCAAGCTGATCGAACTACTGATCCAGCAGGACAAGCACCACGCAGCGCTGGACCAGTTCCTCGAATTGGCAGATCTGTACCGGCAGCTGGCCCAGATCGACGCCGCACGGAAAGCCCTGGCTGAAGCGCTCAAGCACATTCAACAGGACGGTACCGATCGCGAGTGGGAATTGAAGATTCTCAGGAAATTGGGCGACATCGATATCTCTCGATTGGATTGGCGGCAGGGTCTCGAGGTCTTCCAACGGATCCGAGAACTCGATCCCGATAACGAAGAAGCCAGCGCCAAGATCATCGATCTCAACCTCAGGTTGGGCCAGGAACAGCAGGCGGCGAAAGAACTGGACCACTACCTTGAGGTGCTTGTGCAAAAGGAGCGGGGCGGGGAAGCTTTGGAGCTGCTTGAAGACCTGGCACGCGAGCATCCCGGCAAGCAATCCCTTCATACGCGGCTGGCCGAAGCCTATCGAGGCGCCAGCCGGACCGCCGACGCCATCGCCCAATATGATGCTTTGGGCGAGATTCAATTGGACAGCGGCGACGTGCAGGCCGCCATTCAGACGATCCGGATCATCATAGAAATGGGGCCGCCTGATCTGGATGGCTACCAGGAGCTCCTTCGCAACCTGGAGTCTCAGAAATGATTGCGCCCCGGCCGATGATGTCTCACCGTGAATGAGCTCATCAGCGAGCTGTTCTTCTTGTTCCAGCGCCTTGGCTGGCTGGATGTCCTCGACATCCTTCTTGTCACGGCGATCTTCTTCTTCCTTCTAACCCTCGTCCGGGGAACCCAGGCCGTGGTTCTGCTGAGGGGAATGATCCTGCTGATCATCGGGATCACCATCCTCACCAGTCTGCTCAACCTGCCCGCTTTTTCATGGCTCCTCCGTACCACGTTGCCCGCTCTGCTGATAGCCATCCCGGTCGTCTTCGCCCCGGAAATCCGGCGCGCGCTTGAACGCCTCGGCCGGGCGGGCGTGATCTTCACGAACACTTTATCCACTGGAGAAATCGACCAGCGGATCGACGCGATTTGCAGCGCTGCCCAGCGCCTGATCGACCACCGGCATGGTGCCATCGTCGTCATCGAACGCGAAGTCCAGCTGGAGGAATACATTGAGACCGGCGTCGCCTTGGACGCCATGCTTTCGGCAGAGCTCCTGCTGCAGATTTTCTACATCAACACGCCTTTGCACGACGGGGCAGCCATCATCCGGAACAGCCGTGTTGCGGCGGCCGCATGTGTCCTCCCGCTTTCATCAAGCGGGACCTTGTCGAGATCTCCCGACCGCCAGATGGGCCTCCGCCACCGGGCTGCGCTGGGCATAAGTGAAGTCAGTGACGCCGTGGCCGTCGTGGTCTCGGAGGAGCGCGGAATCATTTCGGTGGCCCACAATGGCCGCATGATCCGTCGCCTCGACCAGAGCCGGCTGCGCAACATTCTCATCGCTTTCTACCGCCCACGGCCCCCAAGGATGCTTCCGGACTGGCTGGAAAGCCTGCTTAGCCGCTTCGCACGCATTGGCACCCGGGCCGCCTGAACCAGGATCATCACCACGATGCGCTGGCTGCTTGAGAACCTGAGTTCGCTCCTGCTCGCCCTCATCCTCGCACTGACCGTCTGGGTGGCGGCGGTCTCGTCTTCGGATCCTATTGAACTCCACACCGTGTCCAATCCGCTGGCAATTGATTTCCGGAATCTGGATGATGGCCTGGTTCTGGTGAATGCGCAGAGCAGGCAGACGTCAGTCAGCGTCCGCGCCCCAAGGTCGGTGTGGAACCAGCTCTCGGCCAGCGCGTTTGAAGTGTGGGTGGATCTCCAGGGCCAGGTGGAGGGCACCCACGACCTCCCGATCCATGCCAGCGTCGGTCTTCGCCTGGTGCAAATTAGCAGCATCGATCCTTCTACCGACACGGTCAAACTCGAGGCTGCCATCAGCAAAGAGCTGAACGTGAGCATTGTCCGCCACGGCGAACCCGCTGTCGGATTCCGTTCTGACAACCCCCAGGTTTCACCCACGTCGGCGCAGGTGATCGGGCCCAGATCGGCCGTCGATCAGGTCGACCATATCCAAGTGGACGTCGACCTGACCGGGCGGAGCCAAGCCTTCACGCAAGACGTCAGCCTCCAGGCACTCGATGCCGAAGGTCAGCCCGTCACTGGCGTCACCATGACCCCGGCCATGGCCCAAGTCAACGTCGGGATCGAGGAACTTGGCGGATATCGATCGGTCGTGGTCCTGCCCAAGATTGATGGCGAGGTCGAACCCGGCTACCAATTGACGGGCATCACGGTTCAGCCTACGCTGGTGACCGTCTTCTCGTCCGACCCGAGCCTGGTGGACCAACTTGGCGGCTTCGTGGAGACCGAGCCCGTAAGCCTGGCCGGCGTCACCGGTGACATCCAAAAGAATGTGGGGCTGAGCCTGCCTCAGGGCGTGTCGATCGTGGGCGAGAAGACCGTCGCAGTCCGGGTGAGCATTTCCCCGATTGAAAATTCGATCAAGATCACCCGGCCGGTCGAGATCACCGGCCTGCAGGAGGGTCTGTTCGCCCAGGCCTCACCTGATGCCGTGAGCATCATTCTGAATGGCCCGGTGCCCATTCTCGACAACCTTCAGCCGGATGACGTCCGCGTTGTTGTGGACCTAATGGACAGGACGGCCGGCACGTACCAGCTGACGCCTGAGGTGCTCACCTCATCCAACGAAATCAACGTCCAGAGTGTCCTCCCGGACACGATCGAGGTCACCATCAGCTCGACCCCACCCCCCACACCTCAACCGACCGCCGCGCCCTGATTCCCATGTCGAAACCGATCGTTGCGATTGTCGGGCGCCCCAATGTCGGTAAGTCGACACTATTCAACCGCTTGGTGGGAGAGCGATTGGCGGTGGTCGCCGACCGGCCCGGCACCACGCGCGACCGGCTGATGGCAGAGGCCGATTGGGGCGGCCGTACCTTTGATGTCGTCGACACGGGGGGCATTGATCCCACCAAACCCGGAGTTGATGAGCCCTTGTCGCTTGACTCGGCCGACTACATCGTCGAAATCCGCGCCCAGGCCGAAATGGCCGCCTCCGGCGCTGACGCCATCCTGCTGCTGGTCGACGGGGAGACTGGCCCCATTCCCGCCGATCGCGAGGTGGCCGACCTCCTGCGCCGCCGGATCCGGTCCGATTCGGGGATTAGCGTGCTCCTGGTGGTCAACAAATGCGATAACGCCAACCGCAGGGAGCAAGCCGCTGAATTTTTCGAGCTCGGTCTGGGCAACCCAGTCCCCATCTCGGCCCTGCACGGGACGGGTACAGGCGATTTGTTGGATCGCCTGGTGGCGGCCCTGCCTCCTGCCCCCGAGGCGGAGGAGGACGACGATCGCGTGGGCATAGCCATCATCGGTCGGCCGAATGTCGGCAAATCGAGCTTACTCAACCTCCTGTTGGGCGAAGAGCGCGTCCTGGTCTCGCCCATTCCAGGTACAACGCGGGATGCCGTCGACACACACATTGATTTCGAGGACGTCCCAATCACTCTGATCGACACGGCCGGAATCAGGCGGCGGGGCAAGGTCGAACCCGGCGTGGAGAAGTACTCGGTCCTGCGCGCCTTGAAGGCGATGGAGCGGGCGAACGTGGTCCTGATGCTGGTCGATGCCAGCCAAGGAGTCACCGCGCAGGACGCACACGTGGCTGGGATGGCGATTGAGAAGCTCAAGAGCGCGGTTGTCCTGGTCAACAAGTGGGATCTGATCCCCACGGCGCAGGCGGACAAGGCAGACTTCACACTTCACATCCGCCAGGAGCTGAAGTTCCTTGACTACGTGCCGGTTCTGTTTATTTCGGCTCTCACCGGCCAGGGTGTGGACGAGGTCCTGCCGCTTGCCCTGGAGGTCCACGAGGAGCGCCTGCGAAGGATCCCCACCTCCGACGTTAACCGGCTGCTCCAGGACGCCATAGAACGGCACGCGCCCCCCACCCAATCCGGTCGCCGATTGAAGCTGTTCTACGCCAGCCAGGTCCGCTCGGATCCACCCACCTTCGTGTTCCACGTCAATGACCCCAAACTGGTGCATTTTACGTACGAAAGGTTCTTAGAGAACCAAATTCGCGCCCGCTACGGATTTTTGGGCACCCCGCTCCGATTGTCTTTCCGGGCCCGCCGCGAATCGTCGCGCGCCTAGCTCAAGTTCCCGGTCTTGCCCTGACCTAGTCCGGGCTTTATAATCCTCTCGTGTCCGAACCCAGAGGGATCGATCCGGCGCCCCATGATTGGGGCGCAGCCGCCTCCCCTAGCCTTGGCCGACGCGTTCTCCACGCGCTGAGCGAGATCGTCCAGACCCTGCTCATCGCCGCCATCCTCTTTCTGGGGATCAACTTCGTCTCGGCGCGTATTCGGGTGGAAGGCAGCAGCATGGAACCCAGCCTGCACGACGGGGAGTTCGTGGTCGTCAACAGGCTGGCCTACCGCTGGTCCCAGCCTCAAAGGGGCGACATCATCGTCTTCTACTACCCCAACGACCCTAGTCGACGGTTCATCAAACGCATTATCGGCCTGCCAGGAGATAGCGTGTCCGCCGAAGGCGGCCACGTCATAGTCAATGGCACGCAGCTGGACGAACCCTACATCCTGGCTCCGCCACGTTATCATGGCTCGTGGCAGGTCGGCTCGGATGAGCTCTTCGTCCTGGGTGACAACCGCAACAACTCCCTCGATTCGGAACGGTGGGGAATGCTCCCCTTCCATGACGTGATCGGGAAGGCAACGCTGGTGTATTGGCCCTTCGACGATGTCGGCATGATTCCCCACTACAACCTCGCCTCAGCGGCTTCAAATTGATCTCATTCCGCGCGCCAGGCGGCCCGATTGAGCTATGCTACAATCGCCGCACGTTCGACGGCTCGCCCGGCAGGGCCCCCACAGAAGCCGGGCAAAAGACAAGAGGCGTGCCTTGAGCCCAGATTTCGATGAGCAAGCCCTCCACGACCTGGTCGAGCGGGTGGTCCATAACGTCCTGGGCAAATCCCCACAGCTTCCCGCCCCATCTACTGCTGGTAAGAGGCTGGTCGCCATCGGTTCAGATCACCGCGGCGTCGAGCTGAAAGAAGCGCTCACGACTTTACTTGTCGACCTCGGCTATGCCTGGGTAGACTGTTCAGCGGATCTACCTCAGCCAGCCGATTATCCGGATGTTGCCGAAGCGGTTGGGCTCAGGGTGGCTTCGGGTCAAGCCTGGCGGGGGATCGTGATCGATGGGGCCGGTATCGGGAGCTGCATCGCCGCCAACAAGGTGCCCGGGGTGCGCGCAGCGCTATGCTACAATCAGACCTCCGCGTCCAATGCTCGCGAGCACAACGATTCGAATGTGCTCAGCCTCGGCTCGGGTCTGCTGGGGACAGCGCTCGCCATCAAGATCACACAGACCTGGCTGGAAACATCCTTCGCCGGGGGGCGGCACGCAAGGC
This sequence comes from uncultured Chloroflexia bacterium, assembly GCA_963807065.1. Classification (GTDB taxonomy): domain Bacteria; phylum Chloroflexota; class Anaerolineae; order Anaerolineales; family E44-bin32; genus CAWAND01. Next base: position 1,329,381 of record CAWDZQ010000004.1, on the reverse strand, counting down.
GGGTGGATAAGATTCGTGACCTGGAGAAACGCTACGGAGCGCATTGAGCGTGACCATGCCTAGCACGACGTCTTCGCTTGACCCAGAACTGATTAAACGTGTCGTCGAGACCGTGACACGGGAAGTCTTGCTTGCCCTGAGTGAGACGGAGTCCCGCCATCAGCAGGGCGAGGTTTGCAAACAGGAATGCGCAGAAGGGCTATGTGTGCAAACGTGCGTGGACGATGTGGGCCAGGTCGTCCGGGCCGGCGCCGCCCGCGTGTCGGCTGCGCTGGGTGCGATTCCGGCCGACATAAGCATCGCCGGGAAGATCGACCACACCCTGCTCAAACCCGACGCCACCCCGGACCAGATCGCCCAGCTCTGCTACGAGGCCAGGAAGTTCGGCTTCGCCTCCGTGTGTCTCAACCCCACACATGTCAAGATGGCGGCCGAGCTGCTCAAGGGATCGGACGTCAAGGTGTGCACCGTGATCGGATTTCCCTTGGGGGCCACGCTGCCTGAAGTGAAAGCCTTTGAGGCGCTGGATGCCATTAAGGATGGCGCCACCGAGATCGACATGGTGGTGAACATCGGGGCCCTCAAAGCCCACGACTACACGCTTGTGGCCAGGGACATTCAGGGCGTGGTGGCCGTGTGCCATGCCCGGGGCGCCCTGGTCAAAGTTATCTTGGAAATGGCCCTGCTTGAGGAAGAAGAGAAGGTCGCCGGTTGCCTGCTTTCCAAGGAGGCCGGGGCGGACTTTGTCAAGACCTCCACCGGATTTGGTCCGGGCGGCGCCACCGTCGAAGATGTGGCCCTCATGCGGCGTGTGGTTGGCCCCGAAATGGGCGTCAAGGCCGCGGGGGGCATCCACAGCTACGCCGAAGCCCAGGGCATGGTGCAGGCCGGCGCCACCCGCATTGGGGCCAGCGCTGGCGTCCGAATCGTGCACGAGGCCAAAGGCGAAGGGCCATCCCCGTCACAGAAGGGCGGCAGCGAGTGATGGCGGGTACGGATTCTGTCCGCTGCCCTCAGTGCATGCTGGGGGCGATGACGCCCACCAAGGCCTTCTACTGTCAGTGGTCCAACGGCCATTTCATCACCGCACCTGACTTCCCTGCCTGGGTGTGTGACGTGTGTGGGGCCCGCGAATACGAGCCCCAGGCGGTGCTTGAGCTCCAGACCCTGATCGAGATGAGACACCCCGCGCTCTCGCGCCCAGCCCGGCGCCCGGCGGCCAACCAAGACGACGCAGCCGACCTGGCATCGGTCCCCCATCGACGCCATCCCTGACGGAGAATCGCCGCATGCGCATTGCCAAAGTCGTCGGTGTCACCGTGTCGACCATCAAAGACGAGAAGCTCCAGGGCCGCAAACTTCTGGTGGTTAGGGAAACCGATGAAACGGGTGAGCTCTACGGCAAGCCGATGGTGGCTGTGGACACCCTGGACGCCGGGGTAGGTGAGCTGGTGCTCGTGGCCCAAGGAAGCGCTGCCAGACAAACTTCGATGACCGACAAGTCTCCTGTGGACACGGTCATCATGGCCATCATCGATTCGCTCGAGGTGGACGGGCGCGTCACCTTCCGCAAGGCGTAAGTCAAGGACCGGTAGCCCATGGCCGAACAACTGGATAAGGATCTGGCCTCCATTCAAGAAGCCCGGCGAGCTGCCGAAGCGGCCTACCAGGCTCACCTCGCCTTCTTTGACTATTCCCAGGAACAAGTCGACCAAATCTGCGCCGCTATGGCTGATGCCGCCGAAGCCGCCGCCGAGCGCCTCGGCCAAATGGCCCACGACGAGACCGGGTACGGCGTCCCGCCGCATAAGACTCTCAAGAACAAGTTCAGCTCACGCAACGTTTGGGAATCCATTCGGGACCTCAAGACGGTTGGCGTGATCCGGCGCGATGATGCGCGCGGCCTGGTCGAAATCGCCTGGCCGGTGGGTGTGATCGCCGCCCTCAGTCCCAGCACCAACCCGACCTCCACCGTGATCTTCAAGACGCTCATCGCTGTCAAGGCACGCAACGCCATCGTCCACGCCCCGCACCCTTCGGCCGTCAACTCTTGCCGTGAAGCAGCAAGGATCATGGCCGAGGCCGCCGAGGCCAAAGGCGCCCCCGCCAACCTGGTCCAGTGCCTGGGGACGATCAGCCTCCCCGGAACCCAGGAGTTGATGCGCCACAAGCGAACCAGCCTGATCCTGGCCACGGGCGGCTCCGACATGGTGCGCGCTGCCCACTCCGTCGGCAAGCCCGCCTATGGAGTTGGCCCAGGCAATGTCCCCTGTTATGTGGACCGCAGCGCAGATTTGCATCGGGCCGCCCGGTACATTGTGAGCAGCAAGTCTTTTGACAACTCGGTGATCTGCTCCACAGAACAAGCCGTGGTGGCCGACGTCCCTATTGCGGCCGAGCTCATGCAGCTGATGAAAGCCCAGGGCGCCTACTTCGTCGATCCAACCGAGGCCGACGCGCTGCGGCAGACGCTCTTCCACCCCAACGGCGCCATCAATGTCAAAACGGTGGGACAGACTCCTCAGGCCATCGCCAGGATGGCCGGATTTGACGTGCCCGAATGGGCCCGAATTCTGGTCGCACCACTCGAACACGTCGGTCCCGAAGAACCCCTGTCCCGGGAGAAACTCACCACGGTGCTGGGTTGGTACGAGGCTCACGGGTGGCGGGATGGCTGCGAGCGCTGCATCGAGCTGATCCAATTTGGCGGTCGCGGGCACAGCCTAGCGATTTACGCTGAAGACGAAGAAGTCATTCTGGCCTTCGGCCTGGAGAAACCCGTCTTTCGCATCATTGTCAATTCCATGAGCTCGTTGGGCGCGATCGGATTGACCACCAATCTCATGCCGTCGATGACGCTTGGTCCGGGCGGCACCGGTCGGGCCATCACCGGCGACAACATTACCGTCTACCACATGTACAACATCAAGCGCCTGGCTTACGAACGGCACACTCCGCCTCCCGGAGCGATGGCGCCGGAAGTCGGCACGGCAGTGCCAGCCACCCCCTCACGGGAAAGGCGAGATATCGATATCGAACGCATCGAGAGTATGGTTCTGGACATCTTGGGAGATATCCAGCAGCGCCGATAAGCACTCAACTTAGACCTGCTGGCTCATCCCGACATCTCAACGTGGAGGAGAGAAAATGCCTCAAGACATCGCTATGATCGCCCTTGGAATGGTCGAGACACGCGGCCTGGTGGGTTCTATCGAAGCCGCCGATGCCATGGTCAAAGCGGCCAACGTGACGCTTATCGGCTCCGAATACACCGGGGGCGGATTTGTCACGGTGATGGTTCGCGGGGACGTCGGCGCCGTCAAAGCCGCCACAGACGCCGGCGCGGCGGCCGCCAAGCGCGTCGGTGACCTAGTCTCGGCCCATGTGATCCCTCGACCTCACGAAGAGGTCGAGATGATCCTGCCGCAGCGCACCAAGGGCAGCTTGGGTGGTCGATCTGAAGCATCTGCCAAGAAATAGTCGCAGCCACCGGTGATGCCACAGGCTGAACGCCTGCTCGATCGGGCCGCAGCGGCTCTCGAAGGCCGTCCATCTCGTTCGGCTTCGGCTGACGACCTGCGCGTCGGGGTGGACTTGGGCACCGCCACAATGGTGATGCTCGTGCTGGACGGCGAGGGTCAGCCCATGGCGTGCCGGATGGCACCCGCCACCGTCGTACGTGACGGTCTGGTGGTTGATTTTATCGGCGCCGTCGACCAACTGCGGCTGATGAAGGCCGAGCTGGAGCACGAGTTGGGCGTCGAACTGACCCGGGCGGCGACCGCCTTTCCTCCTGGCGTGGGGCGCGCCGATGCCCAAGCCGCAAGCCATGTGCTCAGCAACGCCGGTCTCAACTGTACCGGGCTCATCGATGAGCCCAGCGCCGCCAACTTGGTGCTCGGTTTGAGCAGCGGGGCGCTGGTAGACATTGGCGGCGGGACGACGGGATTGGCGATCCTGCAGAATGGTCAGGTGGCCTACACCGCCGATGAAGCTACCGGCGGCACGCATTTCAATCTCGTGATCGCCGGCGCGTTGGGCCTCAGCGTCGAAGATGCCCAAGGCCTCAAGGAAACCCTATCCGAGCAGCCGAGAATGATGGCCATCGTCCGCCCGGTGATCGAGAAGGTGGGGGCCATCATCACCCGTCACATCCAGGGATGGGACGTCGACCGGGTTCTGCTGGTCGGTGGAGCGAGCGCTTTCCAGGGCCTGCCGGGCGTCCTGCAGGAGTACCTGGGGCTCCCCGTCACGGTCGCTCCCCATCCACAGCTTGTCACCCCCCTCGGCATCGCGTTGGCTGACGGCCTCGAACCGGTCAGCCCGCCCGCCGGGACTGCACTTGACTGGAGTCGCGCATGAGCGATCAATTCGAACTTCGATGTTATGTCTACCTGGACCGGATGCAACCTCAGTTCTCGGCCTTCATCGGCACCATTACCCAAGGCGACCTCTCGACGGAAGGCATGGCGTCGCTCTACATTGAAATGGCCCCTGGAAATGAGGTTTTCAGGGTGGTGGACATCGCCGTCAAAGCAACCCGGGCGCGGCCCGGCGTCCAAATCGTCGAACGCGAATTTGGCACGTTCGAAGTCCACCACAACGAGCAGGCCGAGGTGCTTGAAGCGGGCCGGATCGTGCTCGACCGGCTGCATCTGAACCGCGAGGATCGGGTCAAGCCCCAGGTGGTGTCCACCCAGGTGATCACCAATATCGACCCGTATCAGGCCCAACTGCTCAATCGATTTCGTAAGGGCACGCTGCTGATCCCCGGACAGACTTTGCTGGTGCTTGAGACCGCCCCGGCTGCTTACATCTGCTACGCCTGCAACGAAGCCGAGAAAGCCTCTTCTATCAACCTGATCCACTTCTCAGGTATCGGCCGATTTGGTCGCATGTGGCTGGCGGGAACCGAATCGGAGATCATCACAGCCCGCGATGCGGCCATCCGGTCGCTCGAAGAACTTGAAGGCCGGGTCAGCGGCTGATCGAGGCGAACATGAGACGCGGCGAGTTCTATACCGAGATCGACATCATCGATATGCTGAGAGCTGGCAAGCGGTCGCTGGTGTTGAATGATGACGATCGCATCACCGATGTCGCGCGCGAGCGAGCGATCAAGGAAGGCATCCAGGTGACCCGCCCGCCGTCTGAAGCGGCCAAGCGCCCTGAGTACCAGGCGCCCGCACTGTCTTCGGCCCCCCGGTCCCCAAGGCTCAGCAGTTCACAACGTCGGGGCGATATCCAACAACGCGTGCGGCAGACGGTACAGTCTAAACTGGGCAACAGCGTTGATCCGCAGATGATCGACGACATCATACGGCGTGTGCTCGATCAATTGGGAATCCACTGATATGCTGCTGGGCAGAGTGCTTGGTCGCGCCGTTTGTACGATTAAGATCGACGGAATCCAAGGGGTCCAGCTGCTGCTGGTCCAACCCCTGGACAAGCGACTGACACCCGTGGATACCATCCAGGTGGCCGCCGACGTGGTCGAGGCTGGCCCGGGAGACTTGTGCCTCCTGACGCGTTCGCGGGAGGCGGCGCTGGCCATGCGCGATGAGACCTTCGTGCCGGTGGATCTGGCCATCGTGGGTGTGGTGGACGAGTTGGAGGTCCGGGAGGGTATCGACATCGGGCTTGCTCCCGGCCACAGCACCTTTACCTAGGCCATCTCATGGTTATCGGCAAAGTTGTAGGAACGGTCGTCACGACCATCAGCCATCCCGACTTCAAGGACCGGCGCCTGCTGGTGGTCCAACCGCTGGACCTTGAAGGGGAGGAACGAGGTGATTTCGTGGCCCTGGACAACTCCCACGCCGGTATCGGCGACACCGTCCTGGTCAACCGGGAGGGAAATGGCGCGCGCCAGGCCCTGGGCCTACCGGATGGCTGTGTCATCTCCGTGATCGTCGGAATCGTCGATTCAGTCCACCTCTATGACCAACAGTGAGAACAGATCGCCAGCCCCCAACGTGGTCGTCATCGCTGATATCCGCAGCAACGCTCAAGGCATTATCAATCGCATACTGACCCCGGCCGGCATTCATGCCTGGCCGGATGGCGAAGACGCTCCGACACCGGATGTTCTCGTGGTGGACGTCTCCCAGCTGCGGGGTGATCCCCTGGCGGGCTTACGGGCCCGCCGGGCCAGTGGTGATGAAGCCCCGGCGATCGTTCTGGCCGCCCACTTTCCTGCGGCGCGCCTGCGGGACTTGTTTCGTACAGGCGTGGCGGATGTGTTGCTCAAGCCCTACAAGGGCGTAGAGCTGTGCCGGGCCATCTTCGAGCTGCGCGAAGCCCGAGCCACTGAAGTCAGCACCCAAATGCTCGCCCGCCGCCTGCAATCAACCCGGGAACAGGCGCGCCAACGGACGGAGGAACTCCGCTGGTTGAGCGAGATTGGGCGCGTGGTCGCCAGCTTGGACGACCTGGACGAGATTTTGCGCCGCCTGGTGGAGGCGGCCGCCTTCCTCACCGACGCTGAAGAGGCTAACATCTACCTGGCCGAACCCGACACCGATGAAGTTGTCTTGCGGGCGAGCAAGCAGGTGGGGGAACGCCACGGCACCCTGCAGCGGCTGCGCACTACGGATACCCTGGCAGGCGAGGTCTACCGTACAGGCCAGCCCCTGCTTCGCAAACCGCAGTGGGAAGGGGAGGCGGTCAAAGTTCAAACAGGTTTCCTCGTCCAATCATTGATCAAGGTGCCGGTTCGAGTTGGCAAGGATGTCGTGGGGGTCCTGGGGGTCTACAATCGCCTGGCTCCGAGGGGTTTTAGCGAGCACCATTTGGGGGTGCTCATGGCGCTGGCCGATTGGGCCGGTGTGGCGCTGGAGCATGCGGGGCAGAACTCCATCCAAGCCCAGCCGCCCCCGCTTCCGATTCCGCCGGGTCAGCCAGCACCTCCGAAGACGGGGAATGAAGTCTCCGCCGTGCCTGCCGGGTTGCTGCAAGGACTGCACTCGGCCCGGCAATTAGTGCATCGATTGACCAACGACCCGGCCGGGGACAATCTGACCCAGGACCAGCGCCGATTGCTCGCCACGATTTCTCAGTTGATATCCGAGATGGAAGGCATGCCGCTGACTGTGATCGACGAACGCCGCGCCAGGGGATTGGTCAACCTGTCTGAGCTCAGCCGCAAGGTGGCTGAGGAATTGCAGCTGGCCGCCTCGCAGCGGGGCCTCCAGCTGGTGGTGGAAACCGGGCAAGGGTTGCCTTTGGTCAATATCGATCTGGATCAGACCCAGCGCGTGGTGCAGGCCCTTACGGCGGCGGCTATCCGGCGCACGCGGCGGGGCCGGGTAGTGCTGGAGGTGCATGGTTTCCGGGTCACGTCCGGCACGAGCGACGGTTTCCCGCTTCCTGACCGCCCAAGGCTGAATGACGGTTTGTGGCTGGCGGTCCGGGTGGCCGACACCAGCGGCGGATTATCGCCCGACACGGTGCGGGCCTTCGCCGAGCCGGTACCCGACCCCGGTGCAGGCCGTCTTGGACCAGGTCTGTCAATGGGAGAAATCCGCATGATTGTCGAAAGCATGCGCGGCCGCCTCTGGCATGAACAAACGCCGGCCAGTACCGCCATCGTCTTCGCCATCCCCGCTCAGTGAAAGCAGGCCAGTCATGTCGTCCAATAGACCGGTTTCGGTCGAGGTGTACACCGCCAGCCATCGCATTCTGGGCCGAGTCTTGCCTGGGTCCGGCGGACTGTACAGCTATCTGAACATCCCTACCCGATCTTCGATAGAGATCGATGGTGCCCACCTGAGCCGACTCCACCAGCCGGGGCGCCTGGTGGCGCGCTATCCGCGTATATGGCTGGCGAAAGATCGAATCGTGGCCGTGATCCTGAGCAGCCGATCCGAGATCGGGCCGGTGTCGATTGCTCGCGGCGGCTACTCCACGCTCAATACCCACTTCGTCCACATCTTCCTTGAAGGTTATGAGATCAAAGGAGGAATGGAAACCCCGGGCAAGGTCGACTTCGCTTCCATCCTGGCCGAAAAGGAGACCGGCTTTTCCCCCCTGCTTTCGGCCCACCTGGAAGCGGTGTTGTACACCGAAATCAAGGTCGAGGCGCCGGCCATGCTCTTCAATCACACCCTCGTCAGTGGAATGACGCTGCTTCCCAAGGAAGATTCGAGCGGGCAGTAGCGGTCTTAGGGTCACGCGAAAGAATTCACGGGAGAATGCATGACGAAGAAGTACGTTCAGGACTACATGCCTGAAAACGTCTGTTTCGGTTGCGGGACACAGAATCCGGATGGACTGCAGATCAAGAGCTTCTACGAGGGGGACGAATGCGTTTGTGTTTGGGAATCTGAGCCCAAGTACCACGGCTGGGAAACCGTAATCAATGGCGGAATCCTGGCCACGCTGATCGACTGTCACTCCATGGCCACCGCCCTGTCAGCGGCTTATGATGCCGAGGGCCGGCCATGGGGATCGGAACCTGTCTACCGGTACGCAACCGGGACGATCACGGTCCGCTACCTCAAACCCACGTCCAATGAACATCCAGTCAGCTTGCGTGCCCGGCTGGTAAGCATGACCGGCCGCAAGAGCCAGGTTCACTGCGACGTCTTCGTCGAGGGAGAGAAGACGGCCGAAGCGGACATTGTTGCCATTCGAGTGATGGAGGGCCGGCCCGAAGGCGATACCCCGTTCCATTGAGCTCTCACCCCCTGCGGGTCGGCTGCTGAAAGGCCTACACAAGGCGACCGTGCTCTACTCGGATGCACCGGTCCTGCACCATGGGCACCCGCGCCCGCTCGGCAATCTTCCCCGCCTCGTCGTTGTGGATCCCCAGCTGCGCCCAGATGACCTTTACGTTGGGGAGATTGGCGACGGCCGCTTCGACGATTGGGGGTAGATCGACCGAAGGCCGGAAGATATTGACAATATCAATCGCCTCGGCCTGCTCTGTCGGCAGGTTGGCCAACGACGAATAGGCTGTTTGGCCCATCAGGCTCTCAGCCCGTGGGTTGATCGGGATGATCCGGTAGCCCTGGCTCATCAAGTAGGACGTCACACTTCGGCTGGTTTTGGTCGGATCCCGAGAAAGGCCGACCACGGCGATCACTTTGCTTTCCTCAAGCAACTTACGAATGGCGTTGTCGTCGTTCATCAGCACCTGCTCTTCTGGTCGACTCGTCGGCTGCACACCACCACATCATGATAAGTCATCTGGGCGCCCAGCACCGAGGGGTGCGGTGGACTCGTCCCAATGCCCCTCCGGGATCGCGAGCTGGTGACCAGGCGCTTTCCCGGGCGAACGGCCTGGACAGAGAGTCTATAATGGGGGCACGCGTCGATCGCAGAGGGGGGATGCATGACGCTCTTCTGGCTCAGCGTGGCCTGGATGGCGGGCATTGCCATCTCGTCTTCCGTCGAGCTCACCAACGCCCAATGGGCCAGCCTGGTCGGCCTGAGCCTTGCCGCAGCCCTGCTTTTCCGCAGACGCATGCCCCAGCATTGGTTATTTGTGCTTTTCTTCACAATCTGCTTGGGCGCTTGGCGAGCGCACGCCAGCCAACCGATCCTCGACCGAGACCACGTGAGCCGCTTCAATGATTTCACGCGCCCCGTGGAGCTGACGGGCGTGGTTGTGGGCCCACCGGATGTGCGCGACAGCTACGTCGGGCTGCGCCTGCGCGCCGAGGCCACTCAGGTCGGGGAAGATACCTCCAGACCTGTGCACGGCCTGGTCCTGGTCCAGGCAGAACGATACCTGACATGGGCCTACGGCGACCGGATCCGGGCAAAGGGCTACCTAAGCACACCGCCGGATGATGAGACCTTCTCCTATCGTGACTACCTGGCTCGCCAGGGGACGTTCTCGTTGCTGCGCTCGCGGGCAACTGATCGCCTGCAGATTGACCAGGCCAATCCGTTCCTTAAGGGCTTGTATCAGTTACGGGAGGCGTTCCACCGGACAGTGGAGAGTCTGTTCCCCGAACCCGAAGCCAGCCTTCTTTCAGGCATTCTCCTGGGCATTGAGTCCGGCATCAGCCCGCAAGTTCGGGCGGCGTTCAACGCCACTGGGACTACGCACATCATCGCCATTTCCGGGTTCAACATCACGATCATCGCCGGCCTGTTCATCTCGTTTTTCGGCCGGGCGTTCGGCTCCCGGCGTGGCATGTTGGCGGCCGGCGGCAGGATCCTGGTCTACACGCTCTTGGTTGGCGCCGATCCGGCGGTGGTTCGGGCCGCTGTGATGGGCGGCTTGTCGCTCTTAGCGCTCAGGCTTGGACGACGAGCCCACGGGCTGGCCTCCCTGGGTGCCGCGGGAGTGGCTATGACCGGAGTCAGTCCACCTACGCTGTTCGATGAGGGCTTCCAGTTGTCCTTCGCTGCCACCTTGGGGATGATCTTGTACGCCCAGCCACTCCAACACGCGTTCCAGGCCTGGCTCACGCGCCGCTGGACGATGACCCCCACGCGCGCGGCTGATCTGGCCGGGCCCATCGGTGAGTACTTTCTATTCACCTTGGCCGCCCAGACGACCACCCTGCCCCTGACGGTCTTCTACTTTCACCGCTTGTCCCTGGCGTCCATGCTGGCCAACCCTGCTATTTTGCCGGCCCAGCCGGCCGTCATGGTCTTGGGCGGGCTGGCCACACTGATCGGATCGCTGTGGCTGGCCGCCGGCCAATGTCTGGCCTTGATCGCCTGGCCGTTTGCCGCCTACACCATCCGCGCCGTAACTTGGTTTTCCGAGCTGCCGCTGGCCAATCTTGGGCTCGGCAGGATCGATCCAATCTGGGTGGCAGTCTTCTACGGACTCCTCTTCGGGATTACAGCCGGCGGCCACCTGCCTCGCTTGCCTCGGCCGCGTTGGCCGGCCGTCCCCGCCGCGGTGAGCCTGGCCGCCCTCGGCCTGGGAGTGTTCGTCACCTGGGACAACCTCAGCCGCCGCCCAGATGGGTATCTGCACGTGATCGTCTTCGACACCCATGGCGGGCAGGCGGTGCTCTTGATTACGCCTTCCGGACAGGCCGCCCTCATCGACGGTGGAAGGAGTCCCATCGCTTTGGAGGACCAACTCGGACGGCGCCTTCCACCGTTTGGTCGAACCATCAACTGGCTGGTCCTGGCCAGCAGCCAGGAGCAGGATCTGTTGGGGCTGGCCGACCTTACCGACCGCTTCGCGGTGCAAGGCGTGCTTGCCGATGATGGCGCCGGTGATGGGCCGGCCCGGCGCTGGTCAGGACGCTGCACGAGGGCGGCTTGCCCTTTGCGCCCTTGCGGGCCGGCACAACCCTTGATCTGGGCCATGGCGCTACCCTCGCCATCATCACAGCCGATCAAGGAGAAGCCGCCCACGACGTCACGATAAATCGGGCGGACTTCTTGATACTTTCCGGCCCTCAGCTCAACGCTTTGGCCAGCTCGTCTCAGTTCAACATCGGCCGAGAACCTGTCCTCATCTTGCGGCAGGCCGGCGAAGTATTGCCAGATACCGCCCAATGGCTCATCGACCTGGCCCCCTCATCGATGGTTCTTTCGAGTGACTCGGCCGACCCCGGCAGCCTTCCCCCGCCGGCGTTCGAGGCGGCTTTCGGGGCCCAACGTCTGCATCGGACCGATCACCTCGGCACGATTGAGTTCACCACCGACGGCATGCGCTTGTGGGCGGTCAGCCAACGTCAGACGAGGGATCTCCCCGCACCTTAAGATGGCGGGATTACGTCCCTCACCGCCTGTGCAAGCCGGGTGACTGCCGGGCGGATGTCTTCGATGGCCAGACGGCCGAATCCGAGCAAGAGCCCTGAGCGCTGGACACCGCCGTGAACGAAGGCCGAGACCGGAAGGCATTCAACCTCGAGTTCAGCCGCCCGCTGGGACACGTCGCGATCGCCGGTGCCTGGAGGAAGCCAAAGCACGACGTGCATCCCTGAATCGTAAGGACCCAGTTTGAGCTCCGGGCCGAATTCAGCCTTCAGAGTCTCAACAAGCTCTTGGCAACGGGCGGCGTAGACCTTTCGCATGCGCCGAACATGTTGCCAATAGTGGCCGCGCACCATGAATTCCGCCAGAATCGCCTGGGGAAGAGTCGGTGGATGCAGGTCAACCGCCGTCCTTGCCGCAGCCAACGCCCGGATCAGCTGGGGCGGTGCCACCATGTAACCCAGGCGCAGACCAGGGAAGAGCACTTTGCTGAATGTGCCCACATACAGGACACGCTGCCCGCCGTCGAGCCCTTGCAACGCCTGCAGCGGCCTGCCCTGGTAGCGGTACTCGCTGTCGTAGTCATCCTCAAGGATCCAGCCTGAAGTGGCGTCCGCCCACGCAAGGAGGGCAAGCCGCCTTCGAAGACTCATCGTCGGCCCCAGTGGGAACTGGTGTGCCGGTGTCACGCTCACCAGCCTGGCACGCGGGCAGTGCGCCTCCCCCCATGCGACATCCATCCCTTCGTCATCGACCTTCACCGGCATCAAACGGGCACCGGCAGCGGTCAGCGCCCGGCGCACCCCCGGATATCCGGGATCTTCAATCCACGCCTCATCCCCCGGGTCCAATAGCACGTTGCCCGCTAGAAAGAGCGCTTCCTGCGAGCCGGACACAATCAGGATCTGATCTGCCGAGCACCTCACCCCCCGCGTCCCGGCCAGATGCTCGGCCAAGGCCTCTCGCAGAGGTCCAAACCCAAGATCCTGCTGGTAGCCCAAGAGCCGCCGGGGTACCCTCCGGCCCAGCCGGCCGGAAAGCCGCTGCCAGGTCTCCCAAGGAAAGTGCTCAAGGTCGGGGCCATCGATGGAAAAGGCGCCCACCGGACTGACAAAGCCCGGCCGGTCGGGGGCCGGGTCGAGTAACGCAGCCACCGCCCGACCCCGGCTGGAGAGCTTTCCCGAATGCGGCCGGGGCACCGGCGCCGGCCTGGCCCTGGAACTAACCTGAAGCTGGGATTCGGGCAACGTCCGACTCACAAACGTCCCCGCCCCCACCCGCGCCTCGAGATAGCCTTCCGCACCCAGTTGGTCCAAGGCATTGACGATCGTGTTGCGAGAGATCTCCAGGCTGGCGGCGAAATCCCGAATGGATGGCAGTTTCGCCCCGGGGAGAAGCCGCCCAGCCAATATCAGCTGCTGTAGCGTTCGATAGACCTGCCGGTAAAGCGGCTCCGCTGAACTGCGATCCAACGCCATCCAACCCTGGATGTCGATTTGCCTCACGTGTCTTTTCCTTCCCCTCCTAAAAGTGTACCCATGATTCTCTGCATAAGATGTCCCTTGTGACCAGTCCATTGTGCGCCTATCATGCCCTGGACCCCTACAGGTAACCAGGCTGAGCACACGATGGGAGACACTATGCAGACAAGTCACGCAGTCACCGTTCTGGCGACAGCTTTGCTGGTCGCGGCAGTCGCCGGGTGTGCAGGCGCCGGCCCAAACGCCACGCCCTCAATGCAACCGACAGCCGCCCCCATGACGGCCACGCCTTCGCCTACCAAGGCGCCGGAGCCGATTGATATGCGCTGGTTCTCTTTCTACGGAGGGGACGCCCAGGGGGTGTGGGAGATTCACGCACGAAAGGCATTTGAGGCAGTCAACCCCAGCATCAATGTCACTTATGGGGCCGCCGGCCTGTATGGGGCAGCTGTGCCTGCGGATGCCCTTGATCGCCAGCTCGGCCTCGACCTACCCCCAGATGTGATCACGGGTTTCATCGGCGGTGCCAGCCTGGAACGGTACATTCAGGCCGGGAAGATCGCACCGCTGACCGATGTGTGGGATTCGGAAGACTTGGCTGATGCGTATCCAGCCAGTGTGGCCCAGCTGGCCAAGGTCGATGGCACGCCGTACTTCGTCCCATTGTCGGTCCAATGGAACCCCATTTTCTACCGGGTGGACGTTTTCGACCGAGTCGGACAGAAGCCCCCCGACTCATGGAATTCGCTCCTGCGGGCCTGCGGCACTCTGAGCGACGCCGGCATCATCCCCTTCACCGATTCGGCGGCCTCGTGGACACCGCCCAACGCCCGCTGGTTTAGCATTCTCGATCTCCGGCTCAACGGGGCCGAGTTTCACCAGCGCTTGCTTGCCGGCGAGATCAGTTTTGAGGATCCCCGCGTGAGAGACGTTTTCGAGCACTGGCTCGAGATGCTTGACGCTGGTTGCTTCGCGCCGGCCAGTGAACCCGGCAGCTGGTTCCAGGCCGTCAACCAGATTTCTTCCGGCCAGGCAGCCATGTTCAACATCGGGGAGTGGCTGTATGAGTTCATCTCGCCGAGCGTCAAACAGAATCTTGACTTCTTCCGATTCCCAACTCTCAACCCGGAGGTGGATGACGGTGAGATTGCGCTGGTGTACGGCGCCTACATCCCTGCCGGTGCAGCTCATCCGGAAGCCGGACGAGCCCTCATCCACTATCTGCTTTCACCCCAGGGGCTCCAGATGAACCTAAATGAGGTGGGGCGGTTGCTCCCAATCAACCGCATGTCTCGGGCGAGCTTTCCGGCCTATCAACAGAAGGGATGGTCGTTCATTGAAGATAGCTCGCGCCTGACCGAGCTGTTTGAGTTTAACGCTTTCAAGGGGTCGATGGCCCTCCAAGGGCTAACTGAGCTCGCCACCTTCTGGAAGGCCAGAGATCAAGCCGGGATTGATGACGCAATGGCGGGGCTTGAGGCCGCCCGGCTGGCGGCCTTGGCCGAGGGCTCGAACTGACTCATCCAAGCATGGGGATCCCGGGACACGAAGACGGGACTCACTCGTGAATACTGAACTCGCCCACGGGCTGTACATCGACGGGGATGCCTTCGATTTGATCCGGGACGGTGTCCTGCGGCCGGATCTCCGTCGCCGGCAGTTTGACTTTGACCATGACCACGATCGCCACATCGCGGGTTGGTTTTCCGCCGATCTGACGAAACCCAACCCCGACCCCTACGACGTTCAATTTGCTCAACAACTCTGATTCGTGAGCATCCTTAACAGAACGGGCGCGTGCCAGCTGCGCCTGAAAGGCAGCCGAAGGATCGTTCACAGCTCAACCTCAAGTGCCGTGAGCACGTCCCGAATCGGATTGAAGATCGTGGCCTGGTCAGATCCAGCAAACAGGAGGCCGACGGCCTGCATCGAATCCCCAGCCACGAGCAAGGAGCCAGAATCTCCAGGAGACGACATCGGGCTGCTGATGATCTGTCCGTCAAACCGCGCTCTGCGCGCCGTGCCATATCCCACGGTCACGGTCGCATCGAGCACGTTGATTTCTCCCGAAGTGAAACCGGTGGTGCGCCCCGACTTGCGCACCGAGAGACCAAGCTCGGCGGGTCGGGTTCCGGCGACAGCCCCGATTTCGAGAATCTGGGAGGAGATCATCTGGGGGTCAACCGGAGCAGCCAAGGCTGCGTCAACCCGGTTGACAGCATTGGGGTCCGTATAGTAAGCCTGTAAGCGGTGCTTGGAGCCTAGCCCCCGGGCCAGGCTGTTGCCGAGCCACGCCACCGCGCTGGCAATTGAGCAGGATGACGGCGCTACGTTGAACTGGATGGGCACGAATCGAACCAGGTGGGCCAGAGTGTCCTGATCAAGCCGTCCACCATCCGCAGCCCCCGGCTGAAGAATGGCATCCCCGATATGAGCATCGTTGCTGTTGGCCAGGACATGGTTGTTGGATAGGATCAACGGATCGCCCGTGGTCTTATCTCGCACCACGGCGCCGAAGGTGCCGGCCGTGATCTGGTAGTGCCCAAGGCTAACTCCCGGAGGCGCGGGACGCACTCTCTCGGTGCGTGAAGCCTGCGCGATCAGCTCGCCCACTTCCACCACGTCTGTCTCCACCCCGTCGACATCCTTGGGAACCAGCGCATGTGCCTCTAGGGCGAGGTGGGGCACCTTGCGCCTAACGAGCACCACCACACACATCCGGTCCGTTCTTCGGCCTTGAACGACTTTGTAGCCGCGGCCCACCCCTACGACATTAGCTTTGCCCATCAACGACGGCGTGTGCTTGGCCTGGGCCTGGGAAATCGATAGGTTGTCCGACATCACGCGCTCTCCCTGATCAATGCGGCTCGGCGGGTCGACAACCCTGGGGCGGGTTCAGACCCGGGCAATGAGGCGGCCCGACAGCCAGATGTCAAGGTCCGACATCACCTGGCGGGGGACGGCATGGCCCGTCTCGTATTCGCGGTAGAAGACATTCGCCTGCAGGCTCATCAACCGGTCGCGCACGCGCTGCCCTTCCTCGATCTTGATCACATCATCCTGAGTACCGTGCCCGAGAAATATGGGAAAACCACCCATCATCTCGCGACCGGCAAGCTGGCGCGTGACAGGGCTGCTGCTGGCCAAGATTTCACCCGGCAGACTACCACTCAGGGCGATCACGCCGCCAAGCATGTCCGGGCGGGTGAGCGCCATGAGCAGCCCCAGGATAGCTCCCTGGCTGAAGCCCATCAGGAACACACGCTGGGGGTCGGTATGATAGTGCGTTGAAGCCTGTTGGATAAACTGGATCAGCTTCTGACGGCTGGCCTCTGCGCTCTCAGCGCGTATCTTCGATCCATCGACGGCAAACTGAGTCTCGAACCAACTGTAGCCTCCTTGGCCGAGGCTGTATGGACCCCGCAGGCTCAAGACATGAAACCGAGGATCGATGGCCGGGCAGAGACTGAACAAATCCCGTTCATCGCTGCCAAGCCCATGCAGCAAGAGGAGCATCGGTGGCAGCCGATCCGATCTTGTCGAGGGCGGCCGACCGACGTGTTCGAATGGCAAAGATTTGAGAAGCATATCTAGCCCCCGCTGGCAGTGCGTCGGGTGATCGTGTCCCACAGGGTAACCAAGGGCGCAAAAGCCGGCACTTCCGCGCGCAGGATTGCAGGCTAGCATATCATACCCACCCCAGCGAATCGGCTGGTCCGTCTGGACTAGTCAGCCAAGCCGAGATCACGCAGCGGCTCCCAACCCACTTGTCACTTGTGCAGGGGCGGACGATGCGCTGCGGCCACACTCAAACCACGGCCCACGGCCCGGAGAGCCCCAAAAGAGAACCGGCGCCCGGGCAGATACCCGGGCGCCGGTGGATCTCAGACTGCCCCCAGGTTACTGTGTTCCCTCGGGCGTGCCAGTGATCACCGGGTTCGGTGTCGGCAACGGGAGCAGGAAAGGATTGTCGCTCGGAACCAGCATCACCTGGATGTTGGGTGCAAGGTTTTTGACGTATTCATACGTGATCAAATTCTGATTGGCTTGAAGGGCTGTGGCGATCTTTTCCAAAGCCTGCGCTTCGGCGTCAGCCTCGATCAGCCTCGATTGAGCCCGGCCTTGGGCACCGATGACAGCCGCATCCGCCTGACCTTGGGCAACCTGGCGCGCTTGTTCGGCCTCTTGTCGCTTCTGTTCGACGGTCAGCTTGGCCTCTTGCGCTTTCTGTTCGGCGATCTGCTTCTGCTCGACCGATGCGGCGTATTCAGGGGTGAAGGTGATATTTCGCAGCACAAACTCTTGCAGCACCAGCCCGTTGTCCTGCAGGCGCTTTTCGAGCCGGGTTCGTATTCCATCGATCAGCTCCTGCCGCTTCTGGCTCACTATGTCTTCAACACCATACTTTGAAGCTTCATCCCGAATGATGCCGCGCGCCAGTGGGCGGACCAAATCCGGTTCATAGCGATTCTGCCAGTCAATGTGGACCTTGATGATCTGGCTAGGGTCGACGGCAAAAATCACCGTGGCATCGATGAAGACTTCCTGCCCATCGGCGGTTCGAGCCGTGACCGAATCATCACCCTGGACGGTGCCTTCCTGGGGGGCAATCGACATGGTGTATGTTTGGCGTGAGATTGGGTAGACGATGACGGACTCGGCAAAGGGCACAATCCAATGCAGTCCGGGCTGAAGCGCCTGCTGACGATAACCTTCCGGTGTCACCGCCGAAATTACGACTCCCCGCTCCTCCGGCTGGATGAACACCAGGCCGGCGCCCACTGAAGTGAAGACAATGGCCGCGGCCAGAACCCCAAGCACCAGACCCACAGCCGACTTAAGCGGCCGACCTCGCGAAGCCCGAACAATGGCAATGACCACAACGACAATCGCCGCCACCCAGGCGAGAGTCGCCAGACCCCTCGAGAGCTCTGCTACGTTCACATCAACCTCCTGATGAAGTATGATCTTCGGATTCGCAGCTCCCAGCGCTGGAAATCCGGGCGGATTATAGCATGCAGACGAATCCTCCCGCGGACGTGTGCCTGACATTGCTCTGTCACCTGGCACATGCTAGCATCGTCGTATGTCAACCGCCCGGGTCATGGTCGAAAGCCAGCTTCTTGAGCCAGACGGCCGGCTCTCCGTCCGCTTGGCGGCACCGCCTGGCCCGCCGCTGCGCCCGGGTCAGATGTTCGCCGGGTTCCGGCCCGGTCACGATTGGCACTGCCACACGCTGGTCCCCACCAGGCTCTCGGAGACGGGCTTCACCGCACCCCTTCCCGACACTGCACTTTGGCCACCGGGCTCAAGCTTGGAGTTGCGGGGACCGATGGGGGTAGGATTCTCTCCGCCCGAAGCCAGCCGGCGCTGGTTGCTCGTCTCCTTTGGCGGCGCTGATCGCTATCTGCGGCCACTGGTCGAGCTCGGATTGGTTCAGGGCCGGGAAATGGCGTATGCCACCGACCACCCAACGGACAGGCTGCCACCTGCCGTCGAAGTTCTGTCGACTGCGGAGCAGGGTCTCGCTTGGGCCGACTACATCGCCGTTGGGCTGCCGCTCGACCGGCTCGACGACGTGCAGGCCCGATTGGATACGGATGCGTGGCAACCTCGCAGCCTAACGCATGACGAGGCCCTCGTGGTGGGCTCGGCGCCCTGCGGCATGGGCGGCTGCCAGGGATGCACCTTCCAAGGGCTGGGGCGCCGCCACCTGCCGTGCGTCGATGGTCCAATTCTGAGATTGGGGGACATCCGAAGGTAGCGTGCTCATCTCCTCCGGCAAGCGCGAAGTGCACATCGATCCACCCTGGATGAACACATCCGGAGCCATCGGATTCTCAGACGAGACGAGTTCGTGCCTCGATTTGCGAAAACTCGGCGCCTTTGTCACCCACCCTGTCTCGTATTCGCCCCGCCGCGTCGCAGACGGCATCCGCCTTCAAGATTTCCCCGGAGGCTTTCTGCTCCACACCGGCCTTCCCAACCCCGGGCTGACGGCCGTCATCCGGGAACGCCATCTTCAATGGCAGCGGATGCACATTCCGGTCATCGTTCACCTGATGGTTGATGATCCCGCCGAGCTGAATCAGATGCTCCTCCAGTTGGAATCAGTGGATTCGGTAGCTGCAGTCGAACTCGGACTGGACCAGGAAGATCCGGCGCAGATAGCGCAGCTGCTCTCCCCCATCGCTGGCAGCGAACTTCCGGTCATCGTCCGTCTGGGCATCAGGGCTGGGTGGCCAGGAATCGACACCGCCCAGAAGTCAGGAGCAGCCGCCATAAGTCTGGTGCCTGGGCGCGGGGCCTATCACGGCTCGGGGCCGCCCGTTTCCGGCCGGATCTTCGGGCCGGGCGTCTACCCCATCATGCTTAAATGCACGCAGGATTTGGCCGCCTCCCTGACTATCCCCCTGGTCGTTTCTGGTGGGATCAGCAGCCCATCGGATGCCCTGGCCCTGCTTCAATCGGGCGCTGAGGCCGTGCAGCTCGATTTCGCATTGTGGACCAACCCAGCCCTGCTTGAGTTTGAGTCCCCACTGGACAGATGATATCCGGCCTTGCCTCCCGCAGACATTCCTCCTTGAATATTTGCCAAGAATCAGGTACCTTTAGTAAACTTTAGTGAGGATTGCTTATATTTTGCTAGGCTGTGTTCCATGGGTCTGGCAGAGATCGCGACATGGACCGGAAGTGTCTTCAGAATTAGCCCCTCTACCGAATTGGCTGAGCACGTCACAGGCAGCAGACTACCTTGGTGTGCATGCCAACACCATCCGCCGCTGGGCGGATGGCGGCAAGCTGCCAGCGATGATTACCCCGGGGGGGCATCGGAGATTCGCGCTGGAGGACATCAGGGCCTTTGAGTACCGGCAGCGCCATGAAGCCCATTCGGATCTTTCGGCGAACTGGACACACCGGGCTCTTTCCATCACCCGAACCGAGATTGCCACCGCAGACAATGCCAATTGGCTTCGGGCCTACGACGACGACGCCCGCAAGGAGCAGCGTGACCTGGGCCGCCGCCTGCTTGGGCTGATCTTGCGATATGTTTCGGGGGATTCCAATGACCAACACATTCTGGATGAAGTCATGGCCATCGGCCAACAACACGCCGAAACGGCGCGGAGAATCGGCCTGTCGTTGGCGGAGGCGATGCAGGCCAGTCTGTTCTTTCGCGACCGCGTGATCGAAACGGCATTTGGATTGTCGGCTGGTGATCCGATCCCCGGCGGAAGCCACGGACCGCTTTTCGGCCGGTTGACCAAGCTTCTGAACGTGTACCAGTTGGCCGTGCTCGACGGATTCGAAGTCCAAGCATGAAACCGGTGAGAGTTGATTAGCTGAGTCAGGTGGCGCCATGACCGAGGAAATAGTGGACAAAGAAGGACCGGGAAATCCGGTGGAAAGAGTTGAAAATCAGGCCCGAGTCATCGTGCGGGGCAAATCTCGTATGCCGACGGACTCTATGCTCTTTGAACGTGTTGTCCCAGTTGTGTTGGCTGTTTTTGGAATCGTCACCGTGGTCCTGATCTTGTTCGCGGCCGGGGTCCTGCTTGGCATTGTCCCTTTTCGATAAGCCGCCGCGTCTGGCAGGTTACCTAACCCATTTCAAGGAGTGGAAAGAATGAATGTGAACCAAATTCTGCCGTTTTTCTCAACTGCCGTGATGTTGGTATTCACTTTGGCTGTGCTGCAACGCTTCGTCGTGCGAAAGAGGCTCCACTTCTTGTATTGGGGAATTGGCCTGGCCATGTTCGGCGCCGGGAGCTTCGCCGAGGCCTACCTGTCTCTCGGATGGAATCGATGGGTGTTCTTCGTGTGGTACCTCTTCGGAGCCGCCCTCAATGCTGCCTGGATAGGCCATGGCACGCTGGCTCTTCTCTACCGCAAGAAGTGGATCCACGTCATCACGGCGCTCCTCACGCTTGGGAGCCTGGTTGCGCTCGGCCTCATGCTGAGCATCATGCCTCGGCTGGATGCTTCACACTTCACGACCGCCCTTCCGGTAAGTGATCAGTACCGCGACATTATGCCGGCGATCTCCGATGGCGCCTCGGTGCGTCTGGCCACGCCGTTCTTCAACATCTACGGTTTGCTCACTTTGGTGGGCGGCGCCATCTGGTCAGCGTTCCTCTTCTGGCGAAAACGCGTCATGCCTAATCGGGTGATAGGCAATGTGCTCATCGCCGCCGGAGCGCTCTCGATCGGCGCAGCCAGCACCCTCACCCGCCTGGGCTACGGTGAGTTTCTGTACCTGGGCGAGCTGTTCGCGGCCATCCTGATGTTCATCGGCTTCCAAGTTGCGGCCCGCCCGGAACCTTCCGATGAGCCGGCCCGCGCTCCCGTCATGCAAATCTCAACCTAGCCAGAATGACCCCCGGGAGCTGCCTCCCGGGGATCATTTCTCCATCAGGATCGTCACCGGTCCATCATTCTCGATTTCCACCAACATGTGGGCGCCAAACCGTCCTACTCGAGTTGGGATGCCCGCTTGCGCCATCTGGTAGGCAAATCTCTCGACCAGCGGCTCGGCGACCTCCGGGGCCGCCGCATGGACGAAGCTGGGCCGCCGGCCCTTGTCGGTATCCCCCAGCAATGTAAATTGGGAAACCACCAGGGCTTCACCACCGACGTCCTTGAGCGACAGATTCATCTTGCCTTCGGCGTCTTCAAAGACCCGAAGATCGGCGCACTTGGCCGCAAGCCAGTCGACCTGACCCGAGACGTCTCCCTCACCGACGCCCACCAGAATAACGAACCCCTTCCCGATTTCCCCGAGGACCTGTTCACCCACGCTCACCCGGCCGTGGCGGACCCTCTGGACCACAACTCGCATATCAAGTCAACTCTCCCTTGAATTCGTTCATTGGCTCAGACGGGGTCGTCTGCTGAACTTACTGGGACATCCCACCTCCCGGTCATGACCTGCCGCCTCCTCAATCAGTGTACCCTCTTGGGCGTGGAGCGGCCCGCTTGCATGGGCGAGTCCTCTGAAACAGGCCGCGGCCCCTCCAAAGAAGTATGGTTTAATCGAGGGACCACAGGAGGTGAGAACCATGCGCCGATTCATGAACTTCACTCTGGGTGCCTTCTGCGGCGCCCTGGTCGGATCCGTGATCGCCCTGATGCTCGCTCCGTCTTCCGGTGAAGAACTGCGATCAACGGCTTTGGACCGCGTCAAAGCCCTCCAGTCCGAAATGGGTGACGCCTACGAAGCGAGAAAGGCTCAGTTGGAAGCCGAACTGGAAGGGCTGCGGCGGCGACCACCTGAAACCTCTTAAGCGGACCCAATCCGTTCAAGATGGAGAAGCCGGGCTTTGTGAGCCCGGCTTCTTTCGTCATTCAAGTGGTACGGCTTGGCGGATGGCTCACGGCGATATGGCCACTGTGTAGGAGCTCTCCTGCCAGGTGTGGCGCGTTGTGCCAATGACCATCAGGATCACCTGATCCACATCACCGCCAATGTTCACCGGGATGTCAGCATCGCGGTTGACGTCAAGCGTGACGACCTGCACCTTCGGCGCACTCCCTTCGCTGATCAAATCCACCTGGTACGTTTGAGGCAAACGATTGAAGAGACGCACGAAACCGTTCCCTTGCCATCCCCCATCATCCTGCTCGAAGCCTTCCGAGTAGTTGACGGCATCAATCGAGAGATCGTCGAGCAAGAACCCTTCGCCGTTGACCGCAGCGTCTGTAACGTACTCAAACCGAAGCTGTATCTTTTTGCCGGCGTACTGGCTGAGGTCGACCGATTCCTTGATCCAAGTTGCCTGTTGACCGCTCCCCCCACTCATCCCGGTGTAGCCCCATCCATAGGCATTGCCTGAAGGATCCCGATCCGTGCCGGAGGGGGTCTTCAGGATTTTCCAGTTGGCTCCGTTGTCGTCGGAAGCTTCTAGGTAGACATAATCCCAACCGTCTTCGATGTCGAACCAGGTCCAATAACTGAAATTGATCGCGCCCTGGGTTCCGGTGAAATCGAATGACCGCGTCAGCGTCATGTCTGACTCATCGCCCTTATTGGAGTAGAAGTCGAAATCTCCTGTGTGAGGGTCTGCCGGCATCACCGGCACGAGGCTTGTCCCATTGAAATGGATGGTGTGCTGCCCCTCACATGAGATCTCCATGTAGTCGACACCATATTGATTGACGGTCCGATTTTGGGGGCCCATGGGGCAGGAGTCGAATTGGTCCGTGACCGATGCGCGAGGGGCCGAAGGGTACTCGGTGATGGCATAGCGGCCATCGCCCACGCTGGCATCCTGGAGGACCATCGCCGCACCCCAATCGCGGTACACATCATCCGCCGTGATGGGGTTTCCGGTTTGGGCATCGGTTTCGCCCAGGCTGTTCAGCGTTTCATCAACCGAGTTGAGACCGTTATCGGGATTGGCCACCAGCGCCTGAGTGGCCTCATGGCCGAAGCGTTGTAGGAAATAGCTCAGGAACAAGAACGAATGCCCGTAATATGCTCCCGTCGTGCCGGGTTCAGAAGGCCAATAGGTCAAGTTCTTGTCGGTGTCGTGAGCATACAGGTAGTCGAATCCGCCCACATCGTATTTGTTCAGCAACGAGGCGAGCTCGGAAAACCCTTCGTTCATCCAGGTCTCTTCGTTGCGGTCCAGGTGCCAGTGGATCATGTGCTGAAACTCGTGCGCCAGAACTCCGTAGGTAAATTCATCGGAGAGGTTGAGGTTGTCGGCGCTCAGGTAGAACATCTCGTGCTGGTTGGAGTACTTGTGAACCTGGGAAGAGTACGAATCCTGAGATGAGAAATACCCGGCGATCGAGCTGCCCAAGCCACGCGCAAACAGAAGATAGAGATGGACGTCGCCGTCCACGCCGGGCGACCACTCGCTGCCGAAGAACTCCCTATCGGTTGGGTAGATCTTGTTTTCGAAGGTGTCCATCAGTTGTTTGACGTCGCTCGGGTTGTAGTTGACGCCCTGCTCAACCCAGAAATAAGCGTGATTCGTGGCGTAGACGAGTTTTGCCTGCACCTGGAAATTATCTTGGGTCTCGGGATCCGAAGCCCAAAAGGACTCGACCGTTCCCACCGAGACGGGTGCGGCTGATGTGGCCACCACGTCGGGGATATTCTCAATGCCGCGGAAACGCTCCGCCAATGAGATCGGGTCGGCAATGGGGACTTCGGCCTGCATCAGGGTTTGTTCACTTTGAACGGCTGCATCCGGGATCGGCGTGGGCCCAGATGTCGCTTGAGGGGCACTCGATTGTGTGGGAAGCTGGCCCTCGGCCGTGACCTGTACCGGCCCATTGCTGACCGATGCGGCCCGGCTGATGAACAGGGCAGATCCGGCGCCCGCGGCGATCACGAGGCACATGCAGAGGAGCAGCGTGCCCAGCAGGCCAAAGACGAGCCACTTCCCTGCAGTACTTTTCTCTGAATCCATGCAGCCCTCCCGAGCTTTAAAAAGCTCGGCGGATTATATCATCGGCGACGGGCCTGGGTCGTATCGTCAGGACGTGAGAGAGGCAGGACGACGGTAAATCGGCTGCCGTGGCCCGGCGAACTCAAGAGCTCAATGTGCCCTCCGTGAGCGCTCACGATCTCGCGCGAGATGGCCAGACCCAGCCCGGACCCGCGCCCTCCAGTGCTGGCGCGCGCCTTATCCAGTTTGTAGAAACGCTCGAAGATCCGTCCCTGGTCCTCAGGCGAGATGCCCGGTCCATGGTCTTCGACGCCGACTCTCATCCAACCGTTGTTCACGCTGGCGGCCACCCTGACCTCGCCGGCGGCAGAGGAGTGGCGAATGGCGTTGTCGATCAGGTTGATAAAGACCTGGGCCAGCCGATCCCCATCGCCGACCAGCGTCGGTAGATCTGGCGACCAATCCCGGATGATTTGAATCTGGCGTCCTGCAGCAACGATCGCTTGCTGATCGGCTACGCGGGCGAGGATGGCAGCCGTGTCGACGGCTTGTCTGGCCATATCGCTCTGCCCGGATTCCAGACGAGCCAGGTCCAACAGCGCTTCAACCAGACGCCGCAGACGATCCGCTTCATCGTAGATCACCTGAGCGGCGTGGCGCCGGCCCTCGGCGTCCGACACAGCCCCATCTTTGATGGCCTGGGCGAAGCCCTGAATCGAAGTGAGAGGGGTCTTTAGCTCATGGGAAACGTTGGCCACAAAATCGCGTTGGACGCGTTGCCCCTGGCGGACCTCATCCACCATGTGGTTGAAAGCCCGAGCCACGTCCTGAGCCTCCTGCGGCCCGGAGGGCACAATTCTCACCTGATAATCGCCACCGGCCACTTGGCGGGCCGCTCGAGACATGCGCCTCAAGGGGGCTGATATCCAGCGGGCCAAGAGCCACGCCAGAACCAAGGAGACCACCAAGGCCAGCCCAGCGGCAGCCAAAATCGGGCCAGGCAATCCCTCCAGCGCCAGGGCATAAGGCGCCGTCCGCAGGCTCAGGCGAGGCGCCGAAACCACCAAATTGCGGCGCGCGTCCAACGGCTGGACAACATACAGCCAGACGCGGCCGGAGACTTCTTCATATCGCCCTTCTGCTGCATCCGTCCGGCTGCCCAGCCCGAGCAGGTCCTCCGGCGTGGGAAGGGAGGCTTGGGGATTGGTGTCGAGGATAACCTCGCCCCCGCTCGAGAGCACCAGAGCCCGGGCCTGAAGACGACCACCCAGGAGTAAGAGCAGGCGGCTCAACGTTCGCAGCTGGCTGGCAGGGGCGGCCCCGCTCTCGCGCAGCGTGATGGTCGTGGCGATAGTCTCCAGTCGTTGGTAAACAAGCCCGTCCCCAAAGGGATTGTTCACCAGGAAGGTGAAGAAGCTGACCCCGACCAATGCCAGCACCAGCCCGGCGACCAGGAGATAGCTGAGGAGAAGTCGGGCTCGCAGTGAGACCAGCATCAATCGGCCACCAGTTTGTACCCCACGCCGGTGATAGTTTCGATCCGGACCACCTGAGAATGGGCGAGATGCTTACGCAATTGGGCGACGTGAACGTCCACCGTGCGGGTTTGGCCATAGAAGTCATACCCCCAGACCTGATCCAGGAGTTTTTCACGCGTGAAGACAAACCCTTGATGGGAAGCCAACACCCGGAGCAGGTCGAACTCCTTGGCCCGCAGCTCGATCGAATGTCCGGCGACAGTGACCTCATGTCGATCCGAGTCGATGTGCAAGTCGCCGACCGAAATGGGCGCCGCCGAATTGGGCGGTACCGGGCGGGCCCGGCGCAGGATGGCTTTGGCTCGGGCAACGAGCTCTCTGGGATTGAAGGGCTTGGTCAGGTAATCGTCCGCCCCGAGCTCGAGACCGACAATCTTGTCAACGTCGTCGCCGCGGGCCGTAAGCATGATGATCGGGACATCCGAGTCTGCCCGAAGTCGGCGGCAGACCTCATAGCCGTCGAGGTCGGGCAGCATCAAATCGAGGACGACCAGACTGGGCGAGTCGGCAGCAACTCGCTCGAGCGCAGCGGGCCCAGTGTCCGCAGTTTGGACACGAAACCCGTCTCGCTCGAAGTACATGCGGCACAGATCACGAATGTTGGCCTCATCATCAACCACCAAGACGAGTTCACCACCCATGTCCCATCCTGCCTTCCCCCGCATTCGCCTGCCATGCGAACGCGCTTGACCTCAGCTTATTGCTCGGTCGGCCAGGGTGGCAATGGCATCAATTTCTACTCGCGCGCCCTTGGGGAGGGCGGCAACCTCAACCGTTGACCGCGCCGGGGGCATCGCAGCAAAGAATTCTCCGTAGACGCCGTTCATCTTGGGAAATTCCCCTAGATCCACCATGAACACCGTGGTCTTGACCACCTGATCCAGGGTCGATCCGCCGGCTTCCAGGATGTGTTTGAGGTTTTGAAGGGCCTGTCGAGTTTCGGCTTCAATGCCGCCGGCCGCAAGCTCGCCCGACGAAGGATCGATTCCCGCCGATCCCGAGGCGAAGACAAATGGGCCAAATCCTATGGCCTGCGAATAGGGGCCAATAGGGGCGGCCGCACCGTCCGCCTGGATCACGCGGCGTTCATGCTGGTGATTCATACTGTGCACCTCCTGGTTGTCTTGTTTGTGATTGCATTCTACGCCAGAGAGCAGCAGGGGCACAGCAGTGCTGTGCCCCTGCCGAGGGGCGCGCAAGATAGAGTGGGTTTTCGTCGGGCCGGTGGGCTCACACCACGATGCTCACCAGCCGGCCGGGGACGTAGATCACCTGCCGCGGCGTGTTGCCGGCCAGGTACTCCTGGACCGTTGCGTTCTCCAGGGCCTTGGCTTTCGCCTCTGCTTCCTGGATGCGCGCCGGCACCGTGATTCGATCGCGGACCTTGCCGTTGATCTGGATCACCAGGGTGATCTCATCTTCTTTGGCCGCTTCGGCGTCGAACTTTGGCCAGGATTGTTGATGAATCGAGTACGGCAAACCCAACCGGCTCCAAAGCTCTTCGGCGAGATGGGGTGCCACCGGGGCCATCATCCTGAGCAAGCTATCGACGGCCTCCCTGAAAGCCGGGCTGCCCGCCTGCCCGGCATCGCGGGCTGACGTGAGGGCATTGGTTAGCTCCATCAACGCGGACACGACCGTATTGAACTCGAACCCATCCAGGTCTTCCGATACCTGGCGGATCGTCTGGTGCAGCTTGCGGCGCAGGTCGGCCTCCGCGCCGGGGGATGCCTCGGCCCGGGCGTCCGCCGTCTCCAGCACCAGAGTCCACACACGGCTTAGCCAACGGACGGCGCCCTGGATGTTCTCGGCGCCCCATGGCCCGCCTTCCGACCAGCGGTAACCGAACATCAGATAGGTGCGCACCGTGTCGGCACCGTAGGTGGCCACCTGCTCGTCGGGGTCGACCACGTTACCGCGCGATTTGCTCATCCGCTGCCCGTCCGGGCCGAGGATCTGGCCCTGGTTGCGCAGTTGGAGCATTGGCTCCGGACCCTGGGTCACACCGATATCGCACATCGCCTTGTGGAAGAAGCGCGTGTACAGCAAATGCATTGTGGCGTGCTCAATGCCACCGGTGTAGGAGTCGACCGGCATCCAGTAGGCATACTGCTTGGGGTCAAACGGTCCGTCTTGGAAGTGCGGGCTGAGATAACGCAGGTGATACCACGACGAGCACATGAAAGTGTCCATCGTATCCGTGTCGCGCTCTGCCGGCGCCCCGCAGATGGGGCAAGTGGTTTGCTTCCACGAACTCGTGCAGCTTTAATGGACTCTGGCCGGTGGGCAGCCATTCGACATCATCGGGAAGGCGCACGGGCAGCTGCTCTTCCGGGACTGGCACCTGCCCGTGCTCGGGGCAGTACACGATCGGGATCGGCGCGCCCCAATAGCGCTGGCGCGAGATCAGCCAATCGCGAAGCCGGTAGCTGACGGCGCCCTGGCCGATATCCTTGGATTCCACGTACTCTATGGCAGCCGCGATGGAGCGATCTCCCGGCGTTCCCGTCAGGCTGCCCGAGTCGACCATCGTCCCGTGAGCCGGCACGGCTTCGGTCATCGTCTCGCCTTCCAGCGGCTGCCCTGCCTCCGGCTGAATCACCGGCCGGACCCGCAACCCGTATCTGCGAGCAAATTCAAAGTCGCGCTGATCATGGGCGGGGACGGCCATGATGGCCCCTGTGCCGTAGCTCATCAGCACGTAGTCGGCGATCCAGACCGGGATTTGTTCGCCGTTGACCGGATTGATGGCGAAGCCTCCAGTGAAGACGCCGCTCTTCTCCTTGTCGGTCGCTTCGCGCTGGATATCGGTCTGCCTGGTGGCTTGAGAGATGTAAGCCTCGACCTGCGGCCGCTGCTCGGAGGTGGTCAGCTTGTCTACCAGCGGATGCTCGGCCGCCAGCACCATGAAGGTCGCCCCCCACAACGTATCCGGGCGGGTTGTGAAGACCTTGATCGGATCCCCGGCCTCGGTTTCGAAGATGACATTGGCGCCTTCGCTGCGGCCGATCCAATTCGTTTGGAGCAGTTTGACCGCCTCGGGCCAGTCCAGGTGGGAGAAATCCAGCAGCTCATCGGCATAGTTCGTAATCTTGAAGAACCACTGCTCCAGATTCTTCTTGATGACCGGCGTCCTGCATCTTTCGCAAAGCCGCTCATCGCCGATCACCTGCTCGCGAGCCAGCACCGTCTGGTCCTTCGGGCACCAATCGACCGGCGCCATCTTTTTGTACGCCAGGCCGTTCTTGAAAAGTTGGATGAAGAACCACTGGGTCCAACGGTAGTACTCAGGATCGGCCGAAATGGCTTCGCGCGACCAATCGAACATGGTGCCCATCGATCGCAGTTGTCGGCGCATGTTGTCGATGTTGGCATAGGTCCATTGCTTGGGGTGAATGCCGCGTTCGATGGCCGCATTCTCGGCCGGGAGGCCAAATGCATCGAAGCCGATCGGGAACATCACGTTGAACCCCTTCATGCGCAAGTAGCGGGCGCGCGCGTCCGACGGGGCCATAGCGAACCAATGTCCGATATGGAGATTTCCCGAGGTATAGGGCAACATCGTCAGGAAGTAGAATTTCTCCTGGTCCGGCTTGATCTCGGCCCGGTACAGTTCATCTTCAGCCCAAAGCGCTTGCCAACGAGCCTCGATCTCCTGGGGGTCGTAGCGGTCGATTCGCTGCTCGCCTGCCGCGCCGGCGGCGGTCATCTTCTCGCTCAAGGTTTATCCTCCAAATCGGCCAGCTCGCCTTCGCCACCGGGCCTTCTCGTCTACCGGGATGGGAAGCCAATCCAGTTCCTTTCGACCCAGGAGCTGCTCAAGTGCGTCGAGTGCTGCACGCCAGGCATCTTTAATGCTTGGTCGCATCTTGTCGTTGCTCATGCTGCGCCTCCCCGGAACCGCAGAGTCAAACAAAATCCCCTTCGTCAATTCAGGGACGAAGGGGCCTCCGCGGTGCCACCCTGCTTGCCCGCCAGAAGCGGGCCGCTCATCGCGATAACGGGCTCAACCGCCCCTGGTTACTCGAGTTCACCAGAGGCGCCTGCCCCGCGGACCAGCTGCGAGGCGACGGGCGAGTTCGGCCACTCATGGCACGCCTTTGGGGCCTTGCCGGGCTCTCACCATTCCCGGCTCGCTGAAGGCTGGCCTACTGCTCCCGCCATGGCGGATGTTTAGTTGTGTGGACCCAGTGGGATTCGAACCCACGACCTTCTCAATGCCATTGAGACGCGCTCCCAACTGCGCTATGGGCCCATGCTATCTTCCAGTGGACCTGGCGGGATTCGAACCCGCGACCTCTTCAGTGCGATTGAAGCGCGCTCCCAACTGCGCTACAGGCCCCCGCTGGGGTGGAGAGATTGTATCTCACGCCGGAGAGGGGTGTCAAGGCGACGGCGCCCGGGCTTCCGCCGTCGCAATATTGAGGTCTTTCAAAAGGGCGCCAGGTCACCGATGGGGCGCCGGCCTGGCCAGGCGGACTGGCAGTGGCATTTGCCCCACCGGGCCAGTTACGCGACAATGCGCCGAACTGGGTTCAAGCAAGGTTGGTAAGGATATGACAAAGAGATCGCAGTTTTGGTACCTATGGGTTGTCTTGGCGGTGACGGCCGTCCTGCTGGTCGGCTGCGTTTCATCCGGCGGTGGGGTGACCCCGCTTCCCCCGGGCGGCATCACCCCAGGCCTGAACGACAATGCCACGACCGCCCCGCTGCCCTTCCCGAAAGAAGTCGAACAGACGATGACCGCCCAAGCCAAGTCCGGCTTTGTGGCCACTACTCCGGTTCCCTGAGGTCCCGGGCCGGCGGAAGTCCGAGATCGGAGGATACTCGCCGGCTCGCACCGAACGGACCACCCTATAAGCCGCTTGACTCCTTACAATCTGGCCAAGCCCTGCGCTAGTTTCTGGAGAAGCGATTGGACCGATTGAAGCACATTCATTGGCTTTCGGGCACACCAGTCATGGTCTGGCCGGCGCTCCTTTCGGCACTTGGCGTTTTCACCCTGTACTGGCTGTAAGTCATCACTCAACGCGCATAGGGTGGAGACTTAAGAATCTATCTCCATGCTTACTCACAAGCCAGGGCTGGCCTTGATCCCCACTTTCCATTCTCTCTCGGCTCACGTTAGGTCAACCACCCCGTCGTGATGGTGCTGCTGCGGCCGTTCTTCTTTCAGGGGAGACTTCAGTCACTCTTGATCTGGTCTGGCGTGGGCGTCGCCTGCTGGCTTACCTGCCTGTATCTCGGATCATCACTGTCCTTCAACTGGGTGGATCGACCACCTGGCCATTTGACCTTCGACAGGCGAGCGGCCATGCTCTCGACTGGATCCTTGTTCTTCGGCCCGTTCCTTGAGACCACTGCAGTCGGTCAAATCAACACCATGGCCTTGTTGTTCGTGACAGGATCGCTTGTCTCTTCTGAACTTGATCGGGCCATTTTGTCTGGGGTATCCATTGCCTCCGCAATCCTTCTGAAGACATCACCTCTGCGTTTCTCGGGCAACTTTGTCCTGACACGCCGATTTCGTGTCGTCGTATGCTCCGCAATCGGCACTTTCCTGTTTACTCACGTCTCGGCTATTCCCTTCACCACTGACGTTACACGCCAGTTCCTTGGCATTCTTCCGAAGCTGTCAGCTGAGATTCATCCCCCTCAACATAGGCTGAGCGGTGCTTCGAGAGCAGCCTATCGTCGCTACCGAGGACCAGCTTGACGGCAACGGCGGTTATTCTCGTTTGCACCTACGTGCTTTTTATCCGACACTCCTGGGCGACGCATCAATGATGCGAGACAATCTAACTTTTCTTCGGCCTTCAGGCAGAGCAGAGTCTCACGAAATCGAATGATGAACAGGTTAAGCCACGAGGTCCCAAGTTTCACTGTCCGACAAGACATCTTTCTGCTTGGATTCCTCCTGGTCCTAATGGTGGTTCTGCAGATTCCGTGGAGTCCCCCCAACCACAAAGTCGAATCTGACGTCACTGTCTATGCCTATGGAGGGCAGGAGATTTTACGCGGGGACATTCCATTCAAAGACTTCTGGGAAAATAAGCCACCCGGCATCTACTACCTCTACGCAGGCGCCTTTTGGCTGATGGGGAGTGATAGTTGGTCGGTATGGTACCTGACCGTCTTATGGACAGCGCTCTTGCTGGCGGCTATGTACTTCTTCTTGAAAGCAATGATGGGGCCGACTTCATCATTGTTGGGCACCTTGCTCTTCTTAGGGGTGATTCTGCAACCAAGCTATTTTCAGGGGGCGGGAAATCCCGAGTTCTTCGGCGAGTTGCCGGCCATTGGCGCATTGTTTCTCAGCTTCGAATACTTCCGTTCGCCAAGCAAGGTCAAGCTGGTGGGTCTCGGAGCCATGCTGACCGCCGATGGCGTGCTCAAGCCGACCATTGTGGGAACTCCGGCCATGTGCATTCTCGTGATCCTGGCCTATGAGAGCCTGCAACATGGCGTTCGGGCGGCCGCAAGAGCATTGGTGTATTTGGCGCTTCCGCCCGTATTGGGTCTTGCCCTTGTGGTCGGATATTGGAGTTGGAAAGCGGCTTTGACCGATCTCTGGCAAGCGACCGTGGCGTACAGTTTCGCCCTCTTTCGCCCGGGTTTGACTCTTCGAGGTGCCTATGGCGTGCTCCGTCGGTTCGCCACCGAGCCCCCATTTCTAATCTTGCTAGGCTTCTCCTCCGGCACCGGACTTTTCTTGTGGAGGTCACGGCGCCAATATGTGCCTCCCAAGCCTTACCAGGCTGACCAAGAAACTGAGGATTTCCATGCCCACTGGTGGACTTACGCTATCTGCATCCTCTCCCTACCCATTGAAATGCTCTTGATATCCTCCACTGGAAGGGATTATGGCCATTACTACCAAACGGCCTTCCCGGCACTGTGTGTCTCGGCCAGCTTCTGGTTGCGACGCCGAACGGGCGCCCCTTACAAAGCATCGGTGGGGCCGGACAACTTCTCCGCACGGTCGAGTTCGTGGTCGGATTCCTGGCCGTGTGGGCGCTTGCCGTCGCCGGTCTGCTGAGACCATCCGTGAGCGATCTCCAGCAATTTTGGCTCACCGCGCCCACTCGGCAGGCTGTGCATACCGAGATTGGGACGTTCATTCTTTCCAATACGAGTTGGGACGAAACCGTATTGGTTTGGAGCACAGCACCCGAACTCAACTTTGAGACTGGGCGCAGGTCCCCGACTCGCTACATCTACGATCACGTGCTGCTACTCCCCGGCTTCCAGAATGCCTCTCGTTGGCACGAATTCCTGGCCGGTTTGGAGACAAACCCTCCTGCCCTCATAATCGCCGATACGCGGCCCGAGTTTGCGCCCGACTTGTCGGTCCCCGATGACCGGCTCGCCCAAGCCTGCGAATGCGGAGGCGCAATCCTGGATGGCTTTCGGTCATTCTCGGATTTCGTGAAGACGCATTACACGCCAACCCAGACTTTTGCCCAGTATCTGGTCGTCTACGAACGTCGGGCCCAGTAGCCCCTCATACGCAGTCCTTTCGACAGCGTCAGCACTCTTTCGGGTTTGAACCCAAGCAGCCTCGGCCAGTTACCGCCTGGATGGTGCCTGGAATCCATGTGTGCTCGCAGCACCGTGAATTGGCTAAGACCCCCATACTTCCAAGCACACCGCCAGGCAGGAAATTCTCCCGCGGCGTTTGAGTTCCGCAACTCATGACATACGGAAGCGCACCGTATAGACTTGCCTCTCAGACACAGAACGGAGGATTGTTCATGAACACCGTCATCGGGTGGTCCCTAATCTTGAGTGCTGTCTGGTGGGTGCTGCAAATGGGATTCGTGACCACATTCTTCGTCATTGGCCAGCCTTATGGCGCTTTGAGCAACCAGTCAAATGCGATGAATGTCATCTGTCTCCTGCCCCTGGCAATGCTGATCCACATCTACACCTATCAATCTCAGCCCCTGCTGTCTCTCAGCGCCTCAGCCGTCGGTGCAGCCGGCGTGCTGTTGACCGCCGTCGCCTCGTATCTGATCATGGGAGGGAAGATCAGCTTCGCGGAGTCGTTGCCGCCCGTCATGGCCGGGTTCTCCGCGATCGGAGTTTGGCTTTTGGCCGGCTTCCTCATGCTCCGGGGTCTGGCACCGCTTCCTGCGACCCTGGTCAACTTCGGCGTCGTCGTCGGGATCGGGCTGGCTGCGATTGGCCTGCTCTTCCTCTGGGGAGATATTCAAGCCGGCTTCACCGGAGGGGCCATCTGGTCCAACCCATTGATCTACCCGGTGCTGGCACTGGTCGCCACCGGCTTCTTCGGTCTGCCGGTGTGGAGCCTTCTCCTGGGACGGCACTTGTTAATGCTGTCCAATGGGTAGAGTTCTAGGGCGTTGCGGTTTCCGTGGGAGGAGGCGTCGCCGTAAACGTCTCCGTCGCCGGAGGCGTGTCTGTGGCGGTTGGCGTGGAGGTGACGGGCGTCACCGGTGTGAAGGTAGGGAGGGCTGGGTTATGGAAGCGAACGACGCGCTCGGCGGAGTCCCAAGTTGACTGCCGGCTGACGACTTCGAAATAGGTCTGCCCGGGCTTGAGGGCAATCGGCCGCCCATCTTCGTCCTCGAGCATCAGGTTCTGCTTGAGAGTGGACCACTGGATCGTGTACCACCGACCGTCGCGGAACAACAATCCGGGCTGGCGGTCCAGGTAGAGCAATCTGATTTTGAGGATCGTTCCGGCCAGATTCTCGTAGGTGTGATTGGCGAAGAGCACGACAACGTTGTCAGCGCCCAGCGTCTCCCCCGTGAGCCGGTCAACCAGCGGAGCCAGATCTCCCGACCCATCGCCTGGATCCTGGGAACGCAGATACCGGCCAGTTGACTGAT
The DNA here is from genome assembly GCA_963807065.1 of uncultured Chloroflexia bacterium. Classification (GTDB taxonomy): domain Bacteria; phylum Chloroflexota; class Anaerolineae; order Anaerolineales; family E44-bin32; genus CAWAND01. The sequence continues at coordinate 1,294,432 of CAWDZQ010000004.1, read as the reverse complement.
CATAGGTCCATTCAATCTGGTCGAACAGGTTGTAGATAACCTGCAGGTTGGCGCCGAGATGGCCCGCGGCAGGGACGGAGGGGTCAAAGGGCAAGGCCATCATCAAATCCGGGCTGGTCGCCGGTGGAACCAGCGCTTCCAGTTCAGGCAATGTCAGCCCGGCGCTGTTCACATCCTGCGTGTCACGCGCATACACGGTCAACAGATTGGTGAGCTGGACAGCCACTTCGGGTGAGGCATAGCGTGTGATGAGCAGGCTGTCCGGATAGAAGGTCTTGATGGTTTCCCAGCCGACTCGCCCGGATCGAATGGGCCCAACGGCGAACCCGAAGCCAGGCTGATTTGGGTGCCCCTGGAATGTTCGACGAAAATCGTCGACATAATCGCCGTAGTAAACGGCCAGAAAGCGGCTCATCCCTTCCCCAATCGATGTCTCCCAGACTTGAGAAGCCAACGAAAGCCCCGCCTGGGGGCGAGCGGAAGGCGGAAACTCCGTCACGGAGATCAGCAGAGGCGCCAGATTAAGTGAGGCGGGACGGCGAACCGGTAGGCCGGTCAGTGGATTGAGAGGCTGGTCGCCGGAGGTCGGTGTTGCACTTGCCGCCACGACGGTGGACGGCCTTGTAGGCATGACGGTGTTCGCCGGACTTGTGGTGGTCTGCGCCGGCACCGTTCGCGTCGCCGTCGGCGTGGGCTCGGGGCTGTTCTGACAACCCGACAGGGCCACCAGCATCGCCAGGCCCGTCCAAACAAAGGCCCTTCCGCTCCGAACACCGGCAACCACCGCGTACCCGCCTTCCGCAACAGCCTGGCGGCCCTCGGATGGACCCCCACGGCGTGACCTGTCAGAAGTCAGCATTCTAAGCTCTGCCTTGAGGGTGGTCAATCAGACCATGGGGTAGACTGATTCTCTGTCATGGAAGATCGGCTGCGTCCAACTCGCAGCTGCAGCCCGCTTGGGAGGGATACTCGATCATGGTGCGGACTCTGCCAGAACTCAGCCGCCGAATCAAGTCTTTAGCATCCCGTCCTGCCGACAGGGACCGACTGGCGGCAAGCCTGACCGATCTTGACCGATCCCACGACGTGATCGCCAAGTGGGAAGCCGAGCCGGGTCTGGCTGACATCCTGGAGGAACTTTACGGCCGCCTATCAGCGGCATTCAAGGAACTCTCTGAGATGGAGGGGATGCGCGTTCTGGACATCGCCTGCGGCTCGAACTCTAGCCGCGCCCCGGACGAGTTCCATCTGAGGACGGCCAGAGGCAGGCGCCCAATCACCTCCCCTACGGGCGACCAATTTGCCGCTGTTTTCGAGCCGTGGTTCTGCCGAATCCTGCAGACCCTTGGTGCGCAAGCCGTCGGGGTCGACCGAGGCGACTTGTCCAGTGAGACTTTTGAGACCCACTGCCTTGATTTGGGCCAGCCGGGCGCCCTCGACGTGCTTCCGTCGACGTCATTTGATGCATTGCAGGACAGCCGCTTGTTCGGCTCGCCCGAGTTTCGTGCTCAGTTTCCCGAAGCCGAAGACCGCCTGGCAGTCGCCCACGAAATCGTGCGGCAGGAGAAGCGTCTGCTCAAGCCAGCCGGGGTCGTCATTCACTCGGACGCCACGTCACTCATCGCTCGCTCGGCCGACGATTCTTGACCCTGGGTTTGTGAAATCTCTCACATATTGGTTACTTCAACATCGTCGGCAGATAGATGTGGGTCACGAACGGAGTGGCCGCCCAATTGCCCAATCCCGCGTTGTAGTTCGTGCCGGATGAGGTTGAGACGGCATTTTGCCCAACGGTGAATTCCGCCGCATAAGCCGTCGAGTTGGACCTCCCTCCACCTGCTCCGCTGATATCGACATGCCAATCCAGGCGAAAGCCTGGTGAAGACATGGCAGAAGCCGCCGCACCCACGCCGAAGAGCAGCACGCCAATCATCAGTCCCAGGCAGATCAATGTCCATGGCCTTGTTTTCATGATTGCCTCCTTATCGGTTGGGTTACTGGTGGCTCAGGTGCAACCTGACCCCGCCGATCTGAAGGTAATCCGTGCCGTTCGCAAAGCTTATGTGGATAAAGTGCCCGAGGACACCTTGAGTACTCGACAACACATGGGTGGTGGGTGAGGTGATTAGCGTATAGCTGGAAGCCGCAGTGCTGGTGCGGTCGATGGTACTCGTCACAAGCTGATTTCAGTTGTCGGCATCGGTAGCCACAGTCAGGCCGGTCTCCGTAATTTAGCTGTTGGTGCCGTTCTGGGACTTGTACTAGACCGTGACATGGTCATAGGGGGCCTGCCTGTGATATGCGCCGGTTGCCAATTGGCGCGATGATAGCCAGGGAGGTTGGTCCCTATGCCGGTATTCGCAAAGCCGGATTTTCCATTCGAATACGACCTGCAGGACGAGCTCGCCTTACTCCGGGCTCACAAGAAGAAACGCGGCATCCCTGCCCGCCATCATGACACCCTGCTCGTGGCCACCTGGAACATCGCCAATCTCGGCGCCCAAGAACGGCGCGACCAAGATCTGACCCTCATCGCCGAAATCATCAGCTGGTTCGACCTGATCGCCATTCAGGAATGCCGTGAGGACTTCGGGGATTTGATGCGCATTTGCGCCGAGCTCCCTAAGTCCTTCAGCCTGCTCATGTCAGACGCTTCCGGTAACAACGAGCGCATGGCCTTCATTTACCACCGCCGTCAACTCAAAGTCTTGGACGAGATCGGGGAAATTGCCTATCCGCCTTCGAAGTACCATGCCATCAAACTCCCCGGGGTCAGCCTCAAGTTCTATGGCTTTGACCGGACTCCCTACCTGGCCCTTTTCGAGGTCAAGGGCCGGCAATTCATCTTTACCAATGTGCACCTGTATTACGGGAGCAAGGAGAAGGCCTCGATAAACCGCCGGGCCCTCGAAACTTATGCCGTGGCCAAGTGGGCCAACCTGCGCAAGCACAGCAAGATCTCCGGCCACCAAGAGCTCATCGCGCTAGACGACTTCAACATGCCCAAGAGTGAACCGGGAGACCCCATCTACGGGGCGCTCACCCGCTTGGGACTTGAGCTGCCGGAGCACTCCACTCAGATCGCGTCCAGCATCTCGACCGATGCCAACTACGACCAGATTGCCTTCCTCCCTGGAACAACCAAGGATGCCTTTACCGGCCTGAAGGGTGTCTTCGACTACGACGGGGTCGTCTTCCCGGAGCTGTGGCAGGACGGATCCAACGCCGCCAAGTTCAAGGCCTATCTGCGCTATTACCTGTCCGATCACCGACCCATGTGGGTCCAGCTTCACGCTCCGTAGACCCACCCTGGCGACCCGACACGCACGAGCGTACCCGTGCCAATCATCAAATCGGGTGACCGTATGCCGCTGGCGGGTGGGCTTCATCCCGCTTCGCGCGAGACACCGCGCCGTAGGCACGGACCGGGTTGGCGCATGCCGGGTGCAAACCCCATGCTCTCGCCACCAACTGCAGGCCTGATCAAGTGTGGGCGGGGCTCTCCAGTCGAGAAGATCTGGCTCCACATTCGGAACAAACGCATCGAAAGGTCCGTTCGTCTACGGCCTGCCAGCTGTCCGTGCGGGAGTCGCCTGAATGAGCCCAAGGGATCACACACCGCAGATTGACCTCGTCATACGTAAGCCTGATCTGTGTTTGAAGAGCACGAATGTCCCTGGACAAGTGGGATCCTTGCCGGGAAGCTCTCGCCCAGGAGGGTGGTCAACTATGCCCGGAGGGCCATGGAGTCCGTCGCGCGCAGCTACACCAGCTAAGGGACCGGTGCTGCAGGCGATCGCGACCCAGGCCAGCCTGTCTTCCATGTTGTTCTGTAGCATGTTTGTGATATTGTGTACAGCCAGAAGGCTATGCCGGTCCGTGTAGGTTTCCTCGATCTTTATCCATCCGGCAGAAATACCTAACGCCCCATCCGGCTCGAGGACGCCTGTCACTTCAATTTGAGAGGAGGACGCATGTCGCTGTCATCTCCTGGAATTCGCCTGCCGGACAACCGGGTGATGCCTTCGACCCGGATCCTGGGGGGCATCATCGTGCCCATTCTTATCACCGCCTTTGTCATCTTGTTCATCTTCCCGACAGAGTCCGGGCGTCGCTTTGCCTGGGCCATCCAGCCGACGATGTCGGCCATGATGCTCGGCGCCACCTACCTGGGCGGCGCTTACTTCTTCATCCGGGTAGCGATCGGCAAGGATTGGGTAGGCATCAAGCTTGGCCTGCTGCCAGTCAGCACATTTGCCGGTGTTCTCGGTCTGGCCACGCTTATCCACTGGGACAAGTTCACCCACGGCCTCTTCGCCTTTCAGCTCTGGGCCATCCTGTACCTGACTCTGCCCTTCGTGATACCCATCGTGTGGTTCCTGAACCGCGGTCAGGACCCAGGGGCTGCGGGTGAGCTCAGGTTATCGCCCTTCCTTCGACTGGCGATGGGGATATTGGGGGCGGTGCTGTCGATCGCGGCGCTGATCCTGTTGGCGGCGCCACACGTGATGATCCCCCTTTGGCCGTGGTCACTGACACCCCTGACCGCAAGGGTTATGGCGGCTATGTTCTCCCTTTCCGGTTTTGTCGGCCTGGGCGTGGCCATCGATGGACGATCCGCGGCCGCCCGGACCGTGCTGGAAGCCCAGGTCATCTCCATCGTCTTGATCCTGATCGGAATGGGCCTGGCGCTGTCGGAGATCGCGTGGACGTCCCCCGGTGCCTGGGGTTTGGTGGCTGGCCTGATGGTCGAAGGGGGCCTGGCGCTGATCATCATCTCACGCCGAGGCAAGGCCCTCGGACCAGCGGTTGGACCATCTGATCTCCCAGCGAACTGACGAGAAGTGTCAGGGGCGAACGGAGTCCCTGGCCGGCCAAGTGGCGCCCGAGGTGCGAGTCAGCAAGCCCAGACCATAGGCATGGCGGGCAACTCGTACCTGGTCCTCAGGCGTTGCCCCGCCGTTCCCTCCCCGTTCAAGCCCAAGACTCTCCACCAGCTCTCCCAACGAACGGTAGCCGTCAAGGCTGGTCAACAGCCGTAGAGCCGGATCGGGGATCGCCAGCCTGAGGCCAAGGTCGCTACCGATGGAACGCGTTGAATTGCCGGTAGCCGGCTCGTCCAGCCAACGCGCCTCGGGCGCCAGCCGAAAGCGCATGTTGAACCACGGCCCAGGATTGACTTCGGATTGGATGACAGTTTGGGCTTCAAAGATGCGCAGTATCTGATCCCCGCAATCTTCGGTTGCCTTGGTGGGCGTGAACACGGCTCTCATCCAAGCATGCCCCGACGAACGACGCCTGAGGAAGACGACCCCGCCCCCGATGGCTTCGATCCCATGTTGCCGGTACCAATCCAGCCATCGCGCAACATCCCGATCGAAACTTGGCCGCCGAATTTCCGGCCCGTGACCAAGCCACACCCGGGCATGTCTTTCGGCTGAAGCGATCACATACCCGTGCAGCCAGACGTCGCAACCGCTGGCGTGCGTCCAATCGTGGATCCGGGTCCACCATCGCTCTCCCCGACCGATGGGCCACTCGCATTGGACACACGCTAACCCGCCCGGCTCCAGAAAGGCATGAATTTGACTCAGCACCCGCCGGCATATGCCACCATCTTCGGTCCCGCCGTCCCGGTACCAGAAGTAATGATCGGGGGAGACGACGAAGGGCGGATTGGCCACGATAAGATCGAAGCGCTGGCCCGTCAGGGGAGTGAACAGATCACCCAACAGCAGGCTGATGTTGCCCACGCCATTGGCGCGGGCGTTCTCATCGGTACACGCCAGGGCACGCGGATTGACATCCGTCGCCACCACCTGCACAGAGTGGCGTGCCATGAGCAACGCCTGGAGCCCAGCCCCGCACCCCAGGTCCAAAGCCCGGCCGACCGGCGCTCGCGGTGTCATTCTGGCCAAGGTCACACCCGATGGACCCACGCCCAATACGTCATCCCTCTGCCCGCGGCGTTCGGGATCGTCCGCCAGGAGTGTCAGACCCTGGTAGGTTTGGACAACGGCCGGTCGATCGTATGCGGGAAGAGCGCCGAACGCCGGTTGGTTCGCGGGAACCGTTTGGGGATCGACGCGCTGCGCAACTTGAGCGCGGACTGGGCGCTCCACGGCTCTCCTTTCTTTCTTCATCACTGCCTTCATCTGGCCGCCCCGAGGGCCGCCTTATTTACCACAGCTCCGGCACCGGGTTCTCGCCCGGATCAGCCGAATCCAGAGAAGCCTTGTGGTCCAGCTCGGCCTGATCCATCGGCGACACCGTGTCGGACCCACCCGAGGCTGCGGGGTTGTCGATCAGGACCATGCCCAGACCGACAACCCCCTCGATCCCTTCCAGAAGGTACGAAGCCCATCCAGAGTGGGTTGCTACTTCATGATCAACGGCAGATAGTTGTAGGTCAGAAACGGGAAAGCTGCCCAATAGCCCAATCCCGCATTGAAGTTCGTGCTGGATGAGGCTGAGACGGCATTTTGCCCGACAGTGAAATCGGCCGTATAGAGCGAAGAGCTGGATCTGCCGCCACCTGCTCCGCTTATGTTGACATACCAATCCAGGCGAAAGGCCGGTGAAGATATGGCAGAAGCCACCGCAACCACGCCGAAGAGCAGCACGCTAACGACAAGCAAGATGCGGACGAACAGCCACAGTTTTGTTTTCATGATCGCCTCCCTATCTTTGGGGTTACTGGTGGCTCAGGTGCAACCTGACCCCGCCAATCTGAAGGTATTCCGTGTCGTTGGCAAAGCTCAGGTACAGGAAAAGGCCGAGGATACCCTGAGAGCTCGACAGAACGTTGTTTTGTGTGACCTGGATCGTGTAGCTGGAAGCGATGCTGCTGGTGTAGTTGGTGGTATTGGCCACAAGTTGGCTCCAACTATCCGCATCGGCAGCCACATACAGGTCGGTTTCCGTAATGTAGCTATTGGTGCCGTTTTGAGACCTGTAGTAGACCGTGATCTGGTCGATGGTCACGTCCTGCCCATAGAGGACGCCCGGCAGGGTAACGGGCAGGTAGATTACCTTGGTGCCGGCAGCACTCCCGCGCCATACTCGAGCAGCACCATTCGCCTGGATGTCCCAGCGGGTGGTATCCGAACTCAGGTTCTTGATCAGAGCATTGCCCGGCACAAAGACGTACGAGTCCGCGCCCTTGACGATGGCACCGGGGCGAAGCGCCCAGGCATAAGGCACGGCGTAGATCGGCTGGCGAGGGGTCATCTCCGGGTCAGAGTCCACTTTGACGCCCGCATACAGGGCATCGCCGTTGAAATCCGCCGCGGTGCAGAAATCCATGGCCATCGTGAACAGGCCGTCCGTTACCACAACGGGGTCAGAGTCAGTACAGCGGGCGACGCCGCCGGCAGCGACGTCGTAGATGGACAGAGTCACAGTGTGTGAGCCATTCAGTGGGAGGCCGCCGGTTGCCGTCAACCGACCCTGGATCTGGACGACATCGTTAAGGAGTACCGCAGCCACGGGATCTGGCACGGGATCTCCCTCCTGGATCGCCTGCGGGGCCTCGACGCCTACCCCGGGAGTATCATTGGTTGGCGGCTGTGAAGAATCGCTACCAGGGATGGTTTCATCACCGGGCGTGCTTGGGCCCGGTGCGGAATTGGTGGCCTGCAATGCAAAGCCACCAGGGCTGCTTGCCTCCGCCGGTTCGCCGCCAGTCTGGGCGTGGGCCAAGCCACCCAGCATGAATGAGACGACAAGCAGTGCGCTGGTGGCCGCCACGACCCAGTATGATCTGTGTTTCATGTTCGTCCTCCTTTGGGTGAACTGAGCTTGGATCTGTCGACTCTTGAAAGACCCAACACACGGTCAAATTCAAGCGGGCCTCCGTTCGGGAGAAGACCTGCCTTCTCTACAGATTCTAATGACGTTTGGCTGACTTAGATTTCTGACTGCCCCTGTTCGCAGGGGCAGGTTTCAATCTTCAAGGCCCAACTCATCTTCAACCGCTGTCTGTGGTCCGGCGCCAAGGGCGTCGTCCTCCCGCCCACGCCGTTCTCGGTGATCGACTGCCGGCTTCAAGCGCTGCGAGGTCTGGACAACGGCAGAGCGATCTTCGCCGGCGTCAGATTCGAATTCCGCGCCTTTGACCCGCTCCAGGCCATCGCCTGCGGCGATATTGACACGTCCTGTGGACGCTCCGGCCAGCCCCGCCATCGCCTGCTTGCGCCCGACCGGAGATTGACGGACCCCGGGCAATGAAATGAGATTACCGATCTACCCAGATTCCTGACCCAGGTTTTCGGCGAGATCACCCTTGTCGGGTGAGATCTTCTGCGCCAAGTCACCTTCTGAGCTGGGTGAGATCTTGTGCCCGATCTCCCCGTGTCCCGGTGGCTCCGGCTGAGGGTTGTCCCCCCCTTCTGTGCCAGGTCACCGGTGAATTCACTGCCCTCTGAAGCCTGCGGGACCTCGTGCCCAGCCTCTCCATGTCCCGGTGGCTCCGGCTGAGGGTTGAACCCCTTCTGTGCCAGGTCACCGGTGAATTGGCTCCCCTCCGAGTCCGTCGGGACCTCGTGCCCGGCCTCGCCGTGCCCCGGCGGCTCCGGCTGAGGGTTGAACCCCTTCTGTGCCAGGTCACCGGTGAATTGGCTGCCCTCCGAGTCCGTCGGGACCTCGTGCCCGGCCTCGCCGTGCCCCGGCGGCTCCGGCTGAGGGTTGAACCCTTGCTTCTCCAGGTCCCCGGTGTACGAGCTGCCTTCCGAGTCAGGCGAGTACTTTTCGGCAATGTCACCGTGCCCCGGCGGCTCCGGCTGAGGGTTAAACCCGTGCTTCTCTAGGTCCCCGGTATACGAGCTGCCTTCGGAGGCCGAGGATCTCTTTGCCGGCTCGTCCCCTTCGGAGATGGCGTTGTGCGCTGCCTCACCTGGCTGGGGAGCCCATTTCAGCCCCCCTTCACCCTCTCCAGGCAAGTTCTTCTGCGCAGCGTCTCCCGCTTCTGGACGCCATTTCAGACCGCCTTTCCCCTGTTCGGGGGCCCACTTATTCCCAATGACACCGGGATCGGGGATCCCTGGCATGCCGCCTTCCGGGGACGGTGCGTTCATGTCCTCCCAAGGCGGCCGACCGACAAGCGGGTCGCCGGCGGGGGCAGAGGGGACCCGCCTGCGTCTGACCCAGGGCAACAAGGCCAGAAGCACCGCAAGGGCACCGAGCAGTCCGAGCAAAGTCAAGCCTCCCCCAACCAGAACCAGGTTGCGCAATGGCGGCCCGCTTGTCCCGGACCCACCCCCATCATCGTCTGCCCCCCCTGTGGTTGAGCCGGCCGGTCCTGGGACGCTGCGAGTCGGGTTCTCGGTAGGGGTCGGCGTCGAAGTGTCGGTTGGAGTCGGCGTGTCGGTCAATGTGGGGGTGAGCGAAGGCGTCAATGTGGCGGTGTCCGTCGGCGTGAAGGTCCAGGTTGGGGGCGGGGGCAGGGTATCGGTGGGATCGGGATGGTCTCGATGTTGCGGCCTGGGAGTTGCCGTCGGGGGGACACCTTGAGGCAATCCAGCCTCACCAAGCGTCTGCGCAGTGCCCCGGCTGACGCCCACCCAACCCGAAAAAGCCAGGACGACGGCTGCGAGCCCAAGGGCTATGCCCACAAAAATTCGACGACCCATACCATGCCTCCCTTTATGCGGCTGGCGTGACGAAGACCGCAGGGACCCGCAGCTTGATCAGAACCTACAGCGGCTCCCGAAAGCTCAGCGATCGGGGCTGGAAATGTGACGATGTGGGTTGCGGAGAAGAGGAATAGCGGCCAAGACGATCTCCCACCAGTTGCCCCATCATAGAGAAAGCGCCGCAGACTGTCAAATCCCTGTATCTGTTCAGGACATATGAGACGAATTTGGGGGCGGAGCCATCGCCGAGTGGTGACGAGCAAGATACCCTGCTGGGGTCTGCAGGTCAAGCGAATAGTGCGGTCGAATGTGATTGTAGACATGTTCCCATGCCCTCATGGCCTGGTTGAGCTTGGTGAGCTCCAGATCCCCCATGTAGCGATCGTGGAACTCTTCGGTGTGCGTTCTCTGGGCCCGCTCGACGTGCCCGTTGAGTTTGGGTGAGCGAGGGGGAAGGACAAACAGACGGATGCCCTTCTCGGCGCACGCCAGTTCGAAGTCGGCCTGGAACTCGCTGCCGCCATCAACCTGGACGGCCTTCACCGGGTAGGGAGACCGCTCGATGAGGGTATCGAGAAACAAGCTGGCGTTGCGGGCCGTGGCGCTGCGGAAGGCTTCGATGACATCCCAGCGGGAAACCATATCCCTGGCGGTGAACTGCTTGATGACTTTCCCGGGCAGTGGCCGCACATCCAGCGTGTCCACCTGCACCAGGTCCCCTGGAAGCGTGACAGCATAGCTTTTTGGCTTGCGGATAGCATAGGGACGCCTGACCCGCCGCCGGTTGTGCTTGATCCCATTGACTGAATGGGATGATCCCGTTGCTCAAGGGCTCCCGCAGCATCCCGCGGGCTTTGAGTCGGGCGAGGATCCGTCCCACCGTCGAAGCTGATGTCTGCCAGCCCTCCTGCTTGAGCAGATGGGCCAGCTTCACCTTGTCCCAGCCGTATGCCTCTCGCAAGCCCTGCACGGCCTCGGCCAACTCAGGTGACCACTGCGGCTTGCGGCAGTTCTTGGGTCGACGAGACCTGTCTTCCAGCCCCCGAAAACCCTGTCCTTCCAGCCGCTTCTTCCAGCGGTAGAGCGTCGAACGGGGCAGCTTCACCAGCTCCGCCGCCCGATCAGCCGTGTAGCCCTCCCGGCGAAGGCGCTGCCATGTGTTGAGCCACCTCAGCCGCTCGCGGGCCAGGTCGCTCAGTTCGATGGGGGGATTCTGAGAGAGGTAGTAGAATGGACGTGGTAGTGCAAACTGCCGTATTTGGGGTCCTTCCTTTTGGTCGTCAAACCTAAGGATGGCCCCAAATTGCTTTCCCCGCTACTGTCTCACATGTATCTGAACTTATTCAATCCCGAGGATGACTCCCGTCTTGGCCGATGACAAAGCTCACTCGACAGCTGCCCCTTTGCGAGCCAATATCAATTCGCTAGGTCGTCACGCTTCATCAATCGCCACCACGCCGCACCCAGCCGGGAGCCCACGAGGTCCGACCATGAATCGGAACACAGAAGCCACTCTCAGCACCATCGCAGCCTTCTTTGTACTTTTCTCAGCCATCTTGGACCCAAGAATTTCCGCCGGCCTGGCGGTGGTCTTCTTGATCGCCATGAGCGTGTACCTCTGGCGAAGCCACCCGGCGCAATAGCCAGAAATCAGATCCGATACTTGAAGGGCGCCCAGCTCCACGGCCAGTTTGTGAAATTCCTCACAAACTGACCGTGGCATCCGTTACCATCAATGTCAAACCATTGGTCAGACGGTAGCCAGGGAGGGCCAGCATGAGAATAGCCATCCTGGGTGCGGGGCGTATGGGTGAAACTTTGGGGCGGAAGTGGGCCAGTGCCGGCCACGAGGTCGCGTTCGGTGTTCGCGACCCTGAGGCCAAGCGCACTGCCGCGGGGTGGGATCGCGATCAGGGGCAGACCCAGTTTGGTTCCGTGGGGTCAGTGATCGAGCGAGGAGAGGTGATTGTCCTCGCGGTTCCTGGCGCGGCGGTAGCGGGAATCATCCGTCAACACGGCCAGGCCATCGATGGCAAGATCGTGATCTATGCCACCAACAACGTGCGCGCCGCCAAGATGCACGCCACGGACGCGATCGTCGCAGGGGCGCCCGGCGCCAAGCTCTTCCGCGCCTTCAACAGCCTGGGGTGGGAGAACTTCGCCCGGCCGGTCTTCGACGAAACGCGGGCTGATATGTTCTACTGCGGCGATGGCTCGCGCCAAGCCAGGGGAGTGGTCGAAGAACTGATCGAAGATGTCGGTCTGCGGCCCGTGGGGATCGGCGGCCTGGACAAGATCGACATCCTCGATGGTCTGACCCGTTTGTGGTTCATCCTCGCACGGCGAAGGGGACGGCACCTGGCCTTCAAGATGCTTGCTGGGGACGAGTGACGGACGGCTCGTCTTCGACCCAATCGCGGGTCAGGAACATCCAAAATGCCAGCCCGCGGTAGCGGCCGTACTTCTTGAACCGCCGCTCGATCATCTTGTCGCTGGCCTTCTTCTTTCCGACCAACTGCGCGTACTTCGGACGGGTCCACGAGTCGAGGATCAACCTGGATGTGCGCCCTATGAGAAGCATGATGTGGGCAGCGGCGTAGGGACCGACACCCGGGAGCTCCAGAAGCTGCTCCGCCACAGTATCGTCGGGCACTTCCTTTGGCGATGCCTTCCCCAGGCCCTCCAAGTCAAGCCCACCGTCCACCACCGCCTGGGCGATGGCACGCATGTAGGCTCCCCGATAGCCGGCCCTGGCCACGTCAATGTAGAACGCGTCGTCGGCCCTGGCCATCGCACCCGCCGTGGGAAACGCCCGGCCCAGCGACCCTTCTTTCGGCGCACCAGCCGACGGCTCTCCCAGTTGGGCACACAGCGCACCGATCATGCGCGTCGTCGCCGACCAGGCACAGTTGGTGGTGCAGATCGTCTTGATCACATCCTCGAAGACGGTCGGACTGCGCACCAGCCGCCCCGCGCCACCGGTCACCCAGGCCAGATCGGGATCGTCTGCAACCATGGCATAGAAGGCGCTCAGATCGTCGTCGAGGCGGAGCATGTGCCGGACCGTCGCAACCAGGCTCGACCGGGCAGCTTTGCCGGGAGCCCTGCCCCGCACCACCAGCCTTAAGCTTCCCGGATGGCCACGTGAAATCTCGACCATGCGCGGCCGCCCGCCAGCCACCGGCAGCGTCACCTGCATGGCTTTCCGCTCTGGATCGATCGCCATCGGCGGCAGCTCGGTGAGCCCATGCGACGTCAGGGTCCGCCACAGGTCGATCGCCTCCCCACCGGGGCCCACCAACCGCACTTCGCTACGCCACGCCCTCTGGGCCCCAGCTTCACCATTTTCACGCGCTGCTTTCAATTCTGCCCTCTTCCTGGTGCAGATTCACCTCTGCATGCGTCGGGTTGCGCGCAACGCGGCCGCCCGGCGCAAACATCCTACCATTGGGTTCCTGCGCGACGAAATCACCTTTCAGGGTGAAGCCCACCGATACCTCGGAAGGACAAGAGCCCAGCCATGGCTGGGCTCTCGGTCTGCGGTGCCGTTCAAACCGCCGGTGGCTAGTCCGGCTCGCCTGTTTCCAGACCGCGCGTGTAATGCCGGATGGCTTCTCGCAAGAACTCGGGCATGTCAGGATGCATCTTGCGGTACGTGGCTGCAAAGTCCTGGTTGACGGCGTACATGTCCCCAAGTCCTCTAAGCCGATCCACCGAGGGCTCATAGAAGTAGCGAAGGTGCTCATGCCAACGGGCGATGATGGCCTGCACCTCGGGGCTCGCAGGCCCTTGATCGAGGACATCGAGCAAGTTCACATAAATCGCCTTGCCCTCATCCATCACCTGCTGCTTCTTGACCTAAAAGTAGCTGTTCCACAATTTCACCGAAGCGCCTACTTCTTCTCCACCGTACAGCTCTCGCGCTTCCGTCTCCCATGCTTCCTGCTGCTCAGAGGTGAAACCCTCAAAGGCCTCATCGATACTCATGTTTGTCTGTCCTTTCAAATGCCGGATCGTCTTGTCGATGGTGTGGATCAGGCCGGTCAGCCTGGTCGCTCGGACCTCGAGCGCCCGCCGATGCGACTCCAGGGCCGCCACCCGGTCAAATTCCGGATCGTCCAGCAGCGCCTTAATTTGAACCAACTCAAACCCCAGCTCGCGATAGAAGAGGATCTGCTGCAGACGGAACGCATCTTCCGTCCCGTAGGTTCGGTAGCCGTTGTGCTCATCTCGGGCGGGGACCAACAGACCAATTTGATCGTAGTAGTGCAGGGTTCGGCGGCTGATATTGGCCAGCTTCGCCAGATCGTTGACGCTGAGGGCCCTGGCCAAGACCTCCATCCGTGGGCATCGTAAAGTATAACGTCGCGTGAATGTCAAGGTCGGCACTGGAGGTTGAGCAGCAGTAGGGAACCGTCTATGATGGTGTTTGCGCAGCATGCCTTGCGTGACCCGTCAAGGAGGCCAGATTGCCGTCCATCCTCAGGCAGCTGTCGTCGGCCGTCGGAGATCGCACGAACGCCGCCAATCACTCGGTCGCAACCGCCTGCCTGTCAGATCCCCAGCTTCTGAACCAGATTGCCCATGGCCTGCTTGGCGAGGACGATCGTGTGGCGGGTGACTGCGCCGAGGTCATGACCCAGACAGCGGCCGAAGCGCCCGAGTATGTGATTCCGTATGTCGATGCCTTGATCTCCCTGCTCGACCATCCGTTCACCCGTGCCCGCTGGGAAGCGGCCCATGCCCTGGCCGAAATCGCCGGATTTGTGCCCGATATACTGCGGCCAAAGCAGGCTCTGCTGCAAGACATCCTTCGGACCGACAGGAGCATCATCGTGCGGGACTACACGGTGGACATCGTCGCCAGCCTCGCCGGAAACAGTCCGGCCGACGCTGCCTGGACCTACCCGATCTTGCTGGGTTGCCTTTCACGTTGGGAGGGCCGCCATGCCGGGCATGCCCTGCCTGGCCTCGGCCGAGTGGCTGAGCTACTCCCGGAGCATCGAGGCGAGATCTATCGCCTGACTGCCGAGTTGGTCGACCATCCGCGAGGTGCCGTGCGGAAAGCCGCCCGGCGGCTGGTCAAAGCATTGGGCCAGGCTTGAGGCAAGTAGTCATGACGCTAAACCCTGGGGAGGACACACATGGCATATGACGGAGAACTCGCCGACAGGCTTCGACGGATTCTGCAGGATGAACCGGGCGTGAGCGAACGCCAGGCTTTTGGTGGGCTGTCCTTCCTGGTTGCCGGCAACATGTCTGTGGGCGTGATAGGGGACGAGCTGGTGGTGCGGGTCGGGCCGGAGACATTCGAGGCGGCCCTGGCCGAAGAACATGTACGGCCATTCGATTTTTCTGGGAGACCCATGAAAGGCTGGGTGTTCGTGTCCTCGCAGTGTCTGACCCAGGAAGAGACACTTGCCGCCTGGGTTGACCGCGGCGTTGCCTTTGCCCGGAGCCTGCCGGCCAAGTAGCCCATGCCGGCCAACCGACCAAGTTCAGACCGAGGCGAAGGCCGCAACTCCCATTATGAACCCGGCGAGTGCGTCAGCACCTGACGTATGGCCCACGGCCAACAGGTCACGCGCAGACGACTCAATTCCCGCTGGATCACCCTTCAACAGGGCTCCACATAGGCGATGCCAGGTGAGGCTGGCCTCCCCGCGCGCGGCCGCCTTCAGCCACGCCTGGGAAATTCGCACCGTCTTCGCGCCGGAGGCGTCAGCCAGATGCCGGGAGATCTCATCCGCCCTCGCCGGTTCGACGTACAGGCGAAGGGCGTACATGGCGCCAATGATAAAATCATCCCCCGAGGGAGTCAGGCCGCCGCCCAGACCGGCCAAAGAAGCGGCCGAGGTCATCGCTTCCGCGGCTTCGCCCGAGGCCAGGGCCTCCACCAGGCGCTGGGCCGGTACCCGCGCCTGCTCGAGCATGGCCCGAGCCATCTCGCCCGCCGCCGTCCCACTTTCCGGCCCATCGGACACCAAGGGGGCCAAGCCTCCCGGCGGTGCCGCGGTCCGAAGGAGAGCCAGCAACTGGTCATTCGCTGCCAGAATAGCCACCCTCTTTGACCGGAGCTCCGCCCAGGGGAGCCCGGGGTCCCACAACTCGGAACTCCCCAGGAGCACATGCAGCCTGCCGACGGTCAGCTGTTGACGCCCAACATGCACTCGCGAAGCGGAGCCCAGCCAGTCATTGAATCGGGGGCGGGGATCACCGCCGGGAGGCTCGGGCTGCAGGACCATCGTGAAAGGACCCTCGCCCAGCGGATGCGCCACCAACGAGAGCACACCGGCTTCGTCATCCTGTAGATTGACGGCCCGATCGAAGACATGCATGACCCGCGGCGAGGAAGCCTTCACTCTCCAAGCCCGAGTTAGATGGGTTTCAACGGCTGCCCGCATGATCACGGGCTTAGCCAGGCTCGACATGAAGCCCAGATACCTCCCACCGGCCACGGCGGCAGACTCAGGATTGGGTCCCGCCAACTTGTGAAATTTATCACATTAGGACAGGTGCGATGCGGCGGGGGCTGCGCTTGCGCCAAGCGATTCCGGCCCTTCCGGGTGTGGGACATCCAGGGCCGTGTTCGGGCAACCTTTGCCGTTGCTTGACCCTTGGGCATGCCGCAAGCGCACCTGGCCCGTGGGCACGCTCCCCCGCTGCCCAAAGCGAAGCCAAGGCTCGGCCGCTGCTCAGGCGGCCGTCAAGCGGATGGCTCGCCAGACGCGGACCCGGCCTGGGTTTTGCTTGCCAGCGTCCACAAGCGGGAAGGGCTCAAGGGGATCTCGCGGATCTCAAGCCCCAAATCGCTGAGCGCGTCCTCGACGGCTTGGGCAAACAGCGGGCCCACCGGAATTGCCCCGGCCTCGCCAGCCCCCTTGATCCCCAAGGGGTTGAGCGGCGAGGGCGTCTCCTCGTGGCCCACGTCGACTGAAGGCACATCGAGCGCCGTCGGAAGCAGATAGTCCATGAAGGTGGCGTTGAGCAGTTGGCCATTCTCATCGAACGCCAGCTCCTCGAAAAAGGCGTTGCCCAGACCCTGGGCCACACCGCCCTGCACCTGGCCCTCCAGGATCAATGGATTGATAACCCGGCCGCAGTCGTGCACCACCACGTACTTGAGCACCTTGACCTGCATTGTCTCAGGGTCGACCTCGACGATCATCGCATGTACACCGCTGGCAGTGGCACCACTCGACGGGCCGAAATAGTCGGTGGACTCCAGGCCCGGTTCGGTCCCCGGCTTCACAGCGCCGCGCAGGGGATTTGCCTTGGCCGCCAGTTCGCTGAGCTTAACGCTCCTTGTAGGCACACCCTTCACCCGGACCCGGCCATCGACGATCTCAAGGTCATCTTCAGCCACTTCCATGTCTTCGCTGGCCATGGCAAGAGCCTTACGGCGCACCCCGAGTGCGGCCGCATTGACGGCGTTGCCCGCCACAACTGCACCGCGGCTGGCGAAGGTTCCCGTCCCCCAATGAAACTGGTCCGTATCGCCGGTGACCACGTCGACGTCGCGCACATCCACTCCCAGCTGGTCAGCCACGATCTGGGCAAAGCTGGTGAAATGCCCCTGGCCCTGGGTCCCCACCCCCGTGACCACACTGACCTTGCCGTTTGTCTGAACCTGGACCCTGGCGCCTTCGTAGGGCCCGATCCCCGTCCCCTCGACATAGGCCACCAAGCCGATCCCCACGTGCCGGCCCTGCGCTTTGAGCGCCGGCTGCTCTTTCTCGATGAATGCCTTGTACCCGATCAGATCCATGGCCTTGTCCAGCACGGGCTCGTAGTTGCCGCTGTCGTAGACCAACGGGGCAAAGTCCTGATAGATGATCTCGTTGTCGTAGGGAAAGGCATCCTTCGGGATGAAGTTACGCCGGCGGATCTCCGCCCGGTCTATCCCCAGCTCGCGGGCGGCCAGATCGAGCATCCGCTCCATGACAAAGACACCGTGCTGGCGGCCGGCGCCCCGGTAGGGCGTGACGATGGGTCGATTGGTGAAGACCGATGTGAACTCGCTGTAGTAGTGCGGCACATCGTAGGGACCTAGCAGGGTGCATTGGCTGTTTATGGGTACGGTCAGGCCGTAGGGTTGGTACGCACCCCCATCGTGCACGAAGACGTCGTGAATACCCAGCACCCGTCCATCCTTGCGAAAGGCGAACTCCACCTCGTGAATCTGGCCCCGCTCTTGGGTGGTGGCCACGAAGTTCTCCGAACGATCTTCAATCCACTTCACGGGGCGTCCGAGCTGGATACTGAGCCAGGGGATGAGCATCTCCTCCTGGTAGAACATCATGATCTTGGGGCCAAACCCGCCCCCGATGAAGGGCGCCACCACGCGCACCTGGTTCTCGGAGAGTCCCAGCATGTCGGCCAGCCCGTTGCGAATGGGGATCGGAGCTTGGGTCGTATCCCACACCGTCAGGCGCCCGCTCAAGCGGTCCCACTGGGCCACAATGCCGCGATTTTCCATGGCGGCCGCCGTGCCTCGGTCGTAGATCAGTCTGCGGTTGAGCACGAGATCCGCCTGGCTCTTGGCGGTTGCGTAGTCGCCCTTCTCCTGGATCACGTGCGCACAGACGTTGTCTTCCAAATCCTCGTAGAGCCTGGGTGCCTCGGCCTCGAGGGCGCGTTCCATGTCGGCCGCCACCGGCAGCGGCTCGAAGTCGACCACAATGTCGGCCAGAGCATCTTCTGCCAGATAACGGCTCTCCGCCACCACGACCGCAATCGGCTCGCCGAGGTGCCGAACCTTGCCCCGCGCCAGGATCGGCTGGGTACGCTCATGGAAGGTGAGGCGTTCGATAGGCGGGGGACTGACCAAGAGCGGACCATGCCGGAAGTAGTCCCCCAGATCATCGGCCGTCAAGACGGCCAAGATGCCCTCTCTCGCCAAGGCAGCCGACGCGTCCACGCTTTTGATGCGGGCATGCGCATAGGGGCTCCGCAGGAACGCGGCATGTGCCATTTCGGGCAGATGGACATCGTCCACGAACAACGCCGTCCCGGTGAGCAGCCTCGGGTCTTCGTTCCTGCGAATACGCTCGCCGAAATACTGCGTCGCCATCAACTACGCTTCCCCAAAAGCGACGGCGCGACAGAAAGCGGCCTCGCCGCCCTTGAAGTTCCAAGGGAATGCACCCAGGATCAAGCGCTTGTTCTGCAGTTTCGGCAGGCCTATTTCGCCCCCCATGTTTTCGACGTGGACGCAATCGTGGGGAAAGAGCGCATTGTGCGTCAGTTGATACGCAGACTCCGGAAACAGCTCATCCATCTTGTCTTTGCCGAACTTCTGCTCGCACTGCGCCGTGACCTTTTTCCAGTGCTCGAGGCCACCTTTACCAAGGAAGCGACCGATGGGCAGATTCATAGGGTGATCGGTGGAAACCATGTCCACGCCCCACAAATGGATCTTCTTCTCCAGCAGCCAGGGCACAATATCGAAGTGCGGACCCGGGTGCCGGTGGATGTACTTCTCTTCATCCGCCTGGGAGCCGAACTGGGCATGCTTGTGCCAACCGGTATGGATGAACAAGATGTCGCCCTGTTTGACCTCCACGCGCTCTTCGATCATCTCCGGGGTGAAGATATCGAGTTCGTCCAGTACATCGCTCAGATCCACTATGACGCCCTCGCCATACAGCCACTCCAGCGGAAGTTCGTCGATCGTCTTGCCGGCGGTCACGAAGTGGCGGGGCGCATCCAGATGGGTGCCCATGTGATTGGAGGTTTGAATGTACTGGGCATTGACGCCGTGCTCCGCCTTGCGTTTGAAATACTTCACCTCGAAAGGAGGGTAAAACGGCCAGAACGGGGCATCCTGGTTCAGAGGTTGCGAAAGATCGTAAATCTCCATGTTCGACCTCCTGCTTAAAGATTGTAGCGCTCGGCAAACGACACCAGCGCCTGTTCGAAAATCACCATCGGCGGCCGCACCAGGCCGGCCCCGATCTGGCCCACCCCGGGATCATGATGGGCGATGCCGGTGTTGACGCGCGGGGTAATCCCCAGCTCGACGACTTTTCGGATGTCGATGCCGGTGGGCGTGCCGCGGAACCCCAGCGGGGGGATCGTGAAGTACTTGTGCTCGGCAAAGGTGATCTCGTACATCTCAAGTGTAGCGTTGAGCGCATCCTGCGGTGTGCCGGACACGAAGGTTACGATCGCCGGTGCGGAGGCCATCGCAAACCCGCCGATGCCGGCCGTCTCGGTGATCGTGCTGTCGCCGATGTCGGCATTGGCATCTTCCGCCGTGAAGCCCGGGAAGTAGAGGCCCACAGGCACGTCGGCCGGCGCCGTGAACCATGTCTCACCCAGCCCGCTGACCCGGATCCCGAAATCGGTCCCATTCCTCGCCATGGCCGTCACCAGCGTACTCCCCTCCACGCCATGGCCGGCATCGGCCATCGCCTTGCACGCCGCCATCACAGGGTTGAGGACGCTCAAGGCATTGTCCCCCAAGAATTTAAGCACCTCGGCCTCCCGGGCGTTGTCCTCAACCCCGGCAGCGATCAAGGGCGCCAGGAACTTGAGGTAGAGCAGCGACCCGGCCTTGTTGCGGTTGTGCCCTTCATCACCCATGTGCAGCGCTTCGGCCAGCAGGCTCCGAAGATCGAGCCCGTCGCTTGCAGCGAGGGCGTCGGCCAAAACTGGCGCCATCACGTCGTTCATCCAACGCAGCTTGTCGATGACTTCGGGGCTGTAGGCGCCATAGCGCAGCACCTTCCCGTAGCCCTCGTTGAGATTGGAATAGGCCTTGTTGCCATGGGTGGTGTTCTCGATTTCATACACGGCCATCGACGCCGACGTCACGCCGGCCATCGGACCCACTGTGCTGTGATGGTGGCAAGGCTCGAACTGGACTTCTCCGGAGGCGGCCATGCCTTCCGCCTGCTTTTCGTCCTTAGCCAGTCCCTCGAAAAGCAGGGCACCGATGACCGCCCCTCTCAGCGGACCCGACATGCGTTCCCAAGTGATCGGCGGTCCCGCGTGCAGCAGCAGGTTGTCCTGCATGCCTGGGATCACGTCCCGGGCGGCGGCCACCCTCTTCAGGATCGGCCGGGCATCCATCATCCGGTCGACCGCCTCCTGATTGGCCCCATCGATATCAAGCGTCATCTTGGACCTCCGTGCAACGATTCCTGCGACCTAGCCCTTCATGCGGGCGAGAATGTTCATCAGCTTCTCGTTGCCCCCCGCTGGCGGGCGCCAGTCGACCTGAATGACTTCGGCGCCTTGCGACTCCAGGCTGGAGGCGAACGAGTGCACACCGACGTTAATGGCGCTCAGTCCATCGACGAAGGCAGACAGGTCGACCTCTCGCTGCCCCGCTCCCGATTCAAACTCAGGCGCCAGGCGAGCGACGCAGTACCGCACGGCATCGGTTGTGTTGCGGAAGACCACTGCCCCGGCCGCCTCCAACTGCGCCACCTGCTGATTCAGCCCCTGGGGATCCTCATCCGTGCCCACGACCAAGGCCACCGTCTCGACGCCAGCGTCGCTCGTGATCTCACCAATGATCGGCTCCAGCTCGCCAGCCGGATCGGGGTGTGAACCCTCCCCTAAGACAACGTCGAGCAGAATGATGGCCGTCTCGGGATCCTCTGCCTCCTGGCGCATGCGCTGAATCCGAAGCTGATTGTCCATCATCGGATGAAGGCGACCGACGGTGAACTCGTCTTCTCCGAGATCAACGATGGCATGACCATGGCTGTGTAGGGGATCAGCCATCGTCTGCCAGGCGTGGATGGGGGCGTTGGAGGTCAGGGGAACCAGGAACAACTGAAGCCCAAGCAAGGCATCGTAGGCCAGCGTCCCCCCGGAAAACAACCCGCGCAAGTAGCGGCGCTTGCCTTGAACCCTCGGCACGTCCTGCGTGACAGACAGCGGGCGGGCAGCCAAGCTCACAGTCATCTCGGCCGCCTCGTCCAGGCTGCGTGCGAAATGCAGATTTGCGACGTGCTCGGCAGGGATGGCCGTGCCCACAAAATAGACCACCACCGGCTTCCCGGTGGCTCGGGCGGCTGCCAGCACATCCGCCGCCACCTTGGGCGACGGCGGTTTGGAGATCAGCCCGATAACCTCCGTCTGTGGATCGCGGGAAAGCAGATCCAGGCCCTGTCGGGCCGTGATGGCACCCACCTCTTCCGACAGATCGCGACCCCCCGTGCCGATGGCTTGCGAGATTCCAGACCCGCGCTGGTGCACGCCCACACTGACGGCTTGAAGACCGGTGCCCGAGGCCGCCACCAGGCCGATGGGACCACGGCGGACGCGGTTGGCGAAGCCAAGCCCAATGCCGTTGATCATGGCCGTGCCGCAGTCCGGACCCATCACCAGCAGCCCGAGCTCCGCGCCGCGGCGCTTCAGCGCCACCTCGTCGGCCAGTGGGACGTTGTCGCTATACAGAAAGACGTGGCGGCCGAGATCGAGCGCCTCTCCGGCCACCCCTGCTGCAAACCTGCCGGGCACCGAAATGAGCACCCAGACTGGTTGCGGTCCGGCCCCGGCCGCCGCCTTGAGGCTCTTCGGCGTGAATCCCTGGCTCGGCCTGGGCCTGGCGGACCGCTGGGTCAAAAGCTCATCAACCTGCTCCAACGCCGACGAAGCCTGATGATCATCCGCAGCGCGGATCACGATCAGAAGGTCGTCCGCAGCCGCCCGTTCGGAACCGGGGGGCGATAATGCTCGATCTGTCAGCAAGGCACGGTTGGCTTCGGTCGCCATCACGACACCGGCTTCCTCGACTCCGGGCAGACCGGCCAGCGAGCGCTGAAGCTGCATCAGCACGACTGAATCATAGTACGCCCCGGCCCGGATTTCGAAGCGTGTGGCGCTCATCTCTCGGCGCCCCTCGATCTGTGATTGTTCCCCGAACGGTGCCCAAGCGCCGCCTTGGCCAGGCTGCTTTCGATTTGCTCCGCCTGAGACAGCAGACGCTCGTCTTCGTTCCAACGACCCACGAGCTGGAGGCCCAAGGGGAGACCCTTCTTGTTCACCCCTGCCGGGATGCCGATGGCCGGCAGTCCACTCTGGGTCCAAGGCAGGTTCATGACCGGATCTCCCGTGCTCTCCAGGCCTTTCGGGGCCGTCCCTGGCGCCGCCGGCGTGATCCACATGTCCAGGTGATGTTCCTGCATCAGCTCCATCAGCTGCTTTCGCAGAATTGGGATGCCTTTGATGGCTTCGATCAGGGTTTCATCGCTGATCTCTTGGCCGCGCCGGACCAAGGCCAGCGTCGTCGGGTGGTACAGATCCACGAACTCGGAGAACCACTTGGCATGCACCCGGGCGGCTTCCCCGGCCACAATCAAGTGGTGCCGCTCTCGAATAGCATTGAAGTCAGAGAAGGTCTTGACTCTCTTTATCGTGTACCCCATGCCTTCAAGAACCCCGACGCGCTGACGGAAGTGGTTGAGGCCCTCGGCGCTTGCCTTTTCAAGATAAGGGCCTTCAGGGATGCCGATGATCGGGCGATCGGCGACGCCGGCGGGGTGCCAGTCATGGCACAACACGCGAGCCACGACCCGCAGGTCGTTGACCACGCTTGTGAACACACCCAGATGATCAAGGGAAGGCGACAGCGGGATCATGCCCGCTCTGGAGATTCGGGCATAGCTTGGCTTGAAACTCACCACCCCACAAAACGCGCCCGGGCGGATGACCGACCCAATTGTCTGCGTGCCCAAGGCGACGTCGCACAACCCGGCTGCCACCGCGGCTGCCGAACCGCTGCTCGAACCGCCGGGGGTGTGTTCAAGATTGTGAGGGTTCCGAGTGGGTCCGGGAGCGAAGTAACCGAATTCTGTAGTGACGGTCTTTCCGACCACCAGAACACCGGCCGCCCGAAGCTGCGATACGGCTTCCGCCTCCGGTCCTGATAGGGCCTCGGTCGGCGGGACGGTCCCAGCAATGGTGGGCAGACCATCGACGTTCAGGATGTCCTTCACGCCCAGTGTGGTCCCGTACATCGTCGGCCGATCGGCAGGTACCGGATAGCGGGCTTCAAGCGTGGCTGCTTGCCGCTTCAGACGATCAAACCGACCCTCCTCCTCAACAAAGGCGTGGACGGCCGGTTCGACTTCAGCGAAGCGTGCTTCCAGCAGGTTGACCAAATGCCCCAGGCTGAACGTTTCGCTCTGCGACCGTACAAAGAGGGGCTCATCAGCCCTCGACTGGATCATGGCTTTCATTTTGCGGTGGCGAGCCTTGTCGCCGCCAGTTGGACGGCTTCCACAATGTGCTGATATCCCGTGCAGCGACAGAGGTTGCCGGACAGCGCCTCTCGAATCTCATGCTCGCCGGGGTCGGAGTTGTCTCGCAAGAAGGGAATCATGGTCATCATGATCCCAGCCGTACAGAAACCGCACTGCAGACCATGGGTCTCCCAGAATGCTTGCTGCAGCGGATGAAGATCCGTCTCGCCCTGGGCCAAACCCTCGACCGTCTCGATGTGGTGGGCTTCAGCCTGGACAGCGAGCATCAAGCAAGAGCGGACGGCTTGTCCGTCGAACATCACCGTGCAGGCCCCGCACACGCCGTGTTCGCAGCCGACATGCGTGCCGGTCAACCCCAGCTCGTGGCGCAGGAAATCGCTCAGCAGCGTCCTCGGATCAACGTCTGCCGAACGCTGCGTTCCGTTGACGGTCAAAGTGACCCTCTGTTGGTCTGTCATGTCCCTCCTTCGGGGATCAAATCGGGGACCGGCCCGCTCCGATCAAACCTGGGCGCGTTCAGCGGCCTGCGCCAACGCTCGGCGTGTCAGCACCTCGGCCAAATGGCGCTGGTACTCGGGCGTGGCGTGGATGTTCCCAAAGGGCATGATTTCGGTCTCAGAGGCTATGCGCGCCGCCTCGGCGAACGTCTCGTCCTCGGGGGGTAGTCCCATCAGCCGCGCGACTGCCTCTGGCGTTTCAACCGGGCCGTCGCCGACGTTGAGGTAGACAAGGCGGGCGTCCGACATCCGTCCGTCCGCATCCAGGCTCAGCATGGCCGCCACGCCGGCCATGGCGTAGTCTCCGGAGCGGCGGGCGACCTCCAGAAATGCCCACCCGGTTCGTGGTGGGGTGGGCTCAATGGCGATCTCCTCAAGAATCTCGTTCGGCCCGGTGACGGTGGTAAACATGCCGACAAAGAAGTCCTGGGCAGCGACCCAGCGCTCGCCCTCCAGACTGCGAAGCTTGAACTGGCATCGCAGCGCAGTGGCGACCACAGGAAGCTCCGCCGCCGGATCAGCATGCACCAGGCTTCCCCCCATTGTGCCCCGGTTGCGGATCTGCCGATGGGCGATGCGCGGCATCGTCTGATGCAACAACGGCGAAACCTCACGGACAAGCAGGTCGTGTTCCACTGAGCTCTGACGGGTCATCGCTCCAATACGCAGTCCGCCTTTGCCGTCCGGCCGAATGTAGCTCAGGGATGGTATCTGGTTGAGGTCGATCAGAGCCGACGGCTGGAGCAGCCGGAAATTCATGGCGGGGATCAGGCTCTGGCCGCCGGCCAGCAGCTTAGCGTCCGGGCCTTCATCCCGGACCATTTCCAGGGCTTGCTCAAGCGACTTGGGGGAAAGGTACTTAAAAGGCGCGGGCTTCATCGCATCCGACGTTTCCTGAACTGTAGGCTGGGGTCAAGGAGAACATCAACCGGCCGCCAACACGCAGCAAGCCGTGCCGGCGGCGCGGAAGCTGCCAGCGGTGCCTCCCAAGGCAACCTCTATTATGCACCCTGGCCGACGAGTTGACAAATCGCGGACGGCCGCAATCGAGGTGGACCCCTACGCCTGCGGCTTTGCCCGGACCGCTGCCTTATCTGTATAATCGCCATTCCAGACCCCGGTGCTTGCAGGCCCTTACCGCTCTAGGAGGTCCAGATGCCTTCTTCCCCGCCGCTGCTGGACGGCGTCACGGTCATCGACCTGACGCGCGTGCTGGCCGGCCCATTCTGCACGATGATGTTAGGCGACCTTGGGGCTGAGGTGATCAAGATCGAAGCTCCAGGACGCGGCGACGATACCCGGGCCTGGGGTCCACCCTTCACGGAGAGCGGTGAATCCGCCTACTTTTTGAGCGCCAATCGAAACAAGCGTAGCCTGACCTTGAATCTCAAGTCCCCCCGGGGGCTGGAGATCCTGAAGCGATTACTAGCCCAGGGGGATGTGCTGGTCGACAATTTCCGAGCGGGGACTTTGGAGCGCTGGGGGCTCGGTTTCGACGCTCTCCAGGTGCTCAGGCCGGGGCTGATTTACTGTACGCTGACCGGTTATGGCTCCGACGGGCCCTACAAGGATCGTCCCGGTTACGACTTCATGGTGCAGGCCATGGGCGGTTTCATGAGCGTGACCGGCCCGGTCGACGGCCCGCCGACCCGCGCCGGTATCGCCATCGCCGATCTGGCCGCCGGGATGTTCGCCTGCAACGCCATCCTGGCCTCGCTGTTCGACCAGCAACGCACCGGGCGCGGCCACCGTATCGACATGGCGCTGCTGGACTCGATGGTGGCCCTGATGAGCTACGTGGCCAGCAACTATCTCGTGTCGGGTGAACCTGCCGGACGCTACGGCAACGGACACCCCAACATCGTGCCCTATCAGGAGTTCAAGGCTAAGGACCGCCATTTCGCTTTCGCCGCCGGCAATGACGGCCAATGGCAGGCATTCTGCCAGGCGATTGAACGTCCTGAATGGGCAACGGACGAACGCTATGCCACGAACAAGGCAAGGGTCCAGAATCGAGCCGAGGTCAGCCAAATGCTGGGAGCCGTCTTCGCAGAACGGGATGCTGAGGCGTGGATGGCACTGTGCGAAGAGATCGGGATCCCGTCCGCACCGATTAACGACATCAGCAAGGTGTTCGAAGATCCCCAGGTTCAAGCCCGAGGATTGAAGGGCCAAGTTGATCACCCGGTCGACGGCCCGATTCCCATGGTGGGCTCACCGCTGCGCGTGTTGACGGCGCCGCCGACCGTCCGGCTGCCCCCGCCCACACTGGGTCAACACACCGACGAGATCTTGAGAGAGCGGTTGAACTTGAGCAAGATGGAGATCTCTGCACTGCGGCGAGATGGCGTCGTCTGATGCCTTGAGCTCGGCAGGGCGCCGGGCACGCGTGCGTCAGCTCTCAGCCGGCGTGTGTCGGACCGCAACCACCTCCGCCATGATCGACAGGGCGATTTCCTCCGGTGTCTGCGCCCCGATGCTCAGGCCGATCGGACCCCTTAGACGACTCAACTCGGTTTCCGAAAGCCCGGCCTCCGAGAGCCGTGTGCGGCGCTTGGCCTGGGTCTTGCGGCTCCCCAGGGCGCCCACATAACCGGCCCGGCTGGGCAGGGCAACCAGCAGCGCCCGGTCGTCGATCTTGGGATCGTGGGTGAGCACGGCCACCGATGTGCTCGGGGTGAGCGGCAGGCTCTTCAGGGCCACGTCCGGCCAATCCGTCAACAGCTGATCCACCATCGGAAAACGCGCCTCACTTCCGAAGCTCTTGCGGGGATCGATGACCACCGTGCGGTAGCCGAGCACACGCCCCAGCTCTCCCAAAGCCACCGCAATATGCACCCCACCGATCATGATCAGCAACGGCAGGGCAGGCGTCACGTCGGCAAAAACGTCCAGCTGTTGGCCGGGATCGGTCGGGGAGGCGACGGACGTGCGGATGGGTCGGTCCAGCGTTAACGCGTCACGGGCCGACGTGAGCAAGGGTTCTGCCAGGGAGGAGTCGTCGGGCGTGATGGCCGATTCGGAGCCATCCAGAACAAGGCTGGCTTTCTGGCCGATGGCCGAGTCCGGCCCCCCGATGACGGTCACCGTGCAGACCGAGCGGTCGGCTTCGGCGGCCTGGGCTGTCAGGTCGAAGTGAGCAGGGCTGAGCGGTTCGACGAAGACTTCGATGGTGCCTCCGCAGGCCAGACCGACCTCCCAGGCGGTCTCATCGGCCACCCCGAAATGGAGCAGGCGGCCCCGCCCTTCTTGGAGTGCCGCAAGCGCCTCTTCCACCACCGCCCCTTCGACGCAGCCTCCACTCACCGATCCGGAGATGTCCCCGTCGGCCGAGATGGCCATCTTCGCTCCCACTTTGCGCGGCGACGATCCCCAGGTCGCAACCACCGTCGCCAGGGCAACCTCAGCGCCCTTGGCTCGCCAGGCGTTCACGGACGGCATAATGTCTCGCATGGATCAACCACCTTGTCCGGTGAGGGTCGGGAAAGCAACGGATGGAGCCGGATCTCTCCGGATGACCTGCGCCAGCGACGACGCCAGGTCTTCCAGGCTGGCCAAATTGTGGGCCGGCCGGAAGTCGTCCACATACGGCAGGGCCGCCTGCACCCCGCTGGTCAAGGGTCGATAGCCGGGGGTGCCCAGCAGGGGATTAAGCCAGATCAGACGGTGAGCGCTGCGCTGCAACCGGGCCATTTCCTCGGCAAGCAGGTCGGGAGCGCCCCGGTCCCAGCCGTCGCTGATGAGGAGCACGACTGCCCCAGCACTGAGCACACGCCGCGTCCAGTTGAGGTTGAACTCGTGCAGCGACTGGCCGATGCGCGTGCCGCCGGACCAATCCTGAACCTGGTGCGCCACCCGGTCGAGCGCCTGATCGACCGGCAGGCTGATCAGCGGTCGGGTGATGCGAGACAGCCGGGTGCCGAATACGAAAGCCTCCAGCGGCGCGCCGTAGCCACGCGCCAAGCCATAGACGAACATCAGCAACAGACGCGAATAAGCAGCCATGGAGCCGCTGATATCGGCCAGCACGACCAACGGCCGGGTTTTGTTCAGGCGCCGGCGAGGCGCCCATTCCAGCCATTCTCCGCCGTGGCGAAAGCTGCTTCGCAGCGTCCGGCGGAGGTCCAACTCTGGGCCACGCCCTGCCGCCAATCGCCGGGAGCGGCGGCGCCAGGCCAGCTTGGGTGAGCGACGAACCAGCATCTGAACGGCGGTCACTTCTTCGGGAGTCAACGCAGCGAAATCCTTGTGCCGTAGGCGCTCTCGACCGCTGAAGCCAAGCGAGTTTCTGCGCTCGGCAATCGCCTCCGATCCGGCGCCAGGTGGAACGAGGTCGCCCTGCCGCGGCTCAGCGTCCTCCTGGGCTTCACCCGCTGGTTCGCCCCGCTGGCGCCGGGTCCGGGCCTCCATCAACGACCGCAGGTCAAGCACCTGCCGGCCGTCCCGTGCTTTCCAGAAGGCGTCGAAGGCGGCTTCGAATCGCTCGAAATCCTCGTGACGCTGGACGAATAAGCTCCTGGCCGCAAAGTAGACGTCATCCCGGCTGGCGACGGATACGTGATCAATGGCGTTTGTGAAATCCATCACAAGTTCAGGCGTGGCCTTGAACCCGAATCGCCTGAGCACGCGGCCGAAGACCACGATGTTGGGAAGTAGGGCCCCGGTCATGTCAGCCTTCGATTTGGACTCGGGAGAGGATGCCGGCCGCCAGCTCACCGCGGACCTGAGCCACGTCATCCTGGTATTTCAGAATCACTCCCAAGGTGCTGTCCACCAGGTCCGGATCCAGGCTCCGTTGATCAAGCTCGATGAGGGCCGTCAGCCAATCCAGAGTCTCCGCCACCCCGGGCACCTTGTACAGTTCGATCTGCCGCAGTTCCTGGACAAAAGCCGTCACCTGGCGAGACAGGCGTTCCGGCGCCTGCGGGAGACGCGCCGTGACGATCTCAAGTTCCTTGTCGTAGCTGGGATAGTCGATCCAGTGGTAGAGACAGCGGCGTTTCAACGCGTCATGGATCTCACGGGTGCGGTTCGAGGTCAGGATAACCACCGGAGGCGTCTCGGCTCGAACGGTGCCGATCTCGGGGATGGTCACCTGAAAATCTGAGAGCACCTCCAGCAGGAAGGCCTCGAACTCTTCATCACTCCGATCGAGCTCGTCGATCAAGAGCACGGCCGGGTGATCCGGCTGACCATCCAGGGCCTGCAGCAGAGGCCTCCGCAGCAGGAATTCCGGGCCGAAAAGCTCGGCTTCCGAAGGGCGCTCACCCTGGGCCTCCAGCAGGCGGATGTGGAGCATCTGCCGCGTGTAGTTCCAATCGTAGACGGCATGATGGATGTCCAAACCTTCATAGCATTGCAGGCGAATCAGGGGCGCGTCAAGCAGCTCCGCCATCGCCTTGGCGACTTCGGTTTTGCCGACCCCGGCTTCGCCTTCAAGAAAAACCGGGCGCGCCAGCTTATGGCCCAGAAATAGGGTCGTGGCCAAGCCGCGATCGGCAATGTAGCCAAGGCGCCTCAGTTCATCCTGGAGAACGTCGATCGATTCGAGGGTCATGCCGTCCCGATCATCCTGAGCTGACCAACCAAGGCTTCCGGCTCGTGGGTCAGGCCTCGATCTGGCTCTTTACGCAGTTGAAGAACTCGGCGGTCATCTTCTGGGTCATGCTGCCCATTAACCGTGAGGCCAAGCTGGCAATGGTCCCCTGCACGTTGATATCGGCCGACCAATCGAGTCTTGTACCGCCGTCGTCGCCGTCGGAGAGGTCCATTGCACTGGAGGCGTCTACCGTGCTTCCCGGAGCCGTCCCGTGCGCTTTCATTTGCGCGTGGTTTGGCTCGGCCAATTCAGTCCACTGGACTTCCACATTGAAACGGACCTTCATCGAGCCGAAACCAACCGACGCCACGGCCCTGAACGACTCCCCGGGAACCACGATTTCCAACGTCTCCAGCCCAGGGGCGCACTGGCCGACGGCGTGTGGATCGGTCAGAAAGGTCCACACGTTGCTGCGGGGGGCATTGATATTGACGGTGCCTTGGACCTGCATGCGGCCATCCTTTGCTCGTGAGTGAGCTCATTCGGGCGAGGCCGTTGGGGGTGGGCGCGAGGTCGACGGGCTCCCCTGCCATTCGAGGGCCTCAGGGTCCATTATAAGCCTGCCGGGAGCTATGGCCGATACCGACCTCCGGCTAGCGGGCCCGGGTTGAGGCTTTCTGGCCCGACGGCGGAAGGCTATAATCTCTCGACGGGAGGTGACACGTGGTCAAAGAGCGCATGCAACGACTGTCAGAGAGCCTGAGTCATTCGAATTTCGACGCCCTGGCCCTGATTCCGGGGTCCAACTTGACTTACCTTACCGGGCTGTCCTTTCACCTGCTCGAGCGGCCGGTGGTGGTCCTCCTGGCCCCCGACCGCAAGCCGGTGTTCATCCTTCCCGAACTGGAGAAGGCCAAGGCGGAAACAAGCGAACTGGACGCGGACATCTATCCCTACAATGAGGATCAATCCACCTGGGCCAAGGCCTTTGCCGGCGCCGCTACAGCCTTTGGATTGGACCACATGCACGTGGCGGTGGAACCGCTGCGCATTCGCTTGATGGAGTTGGGAATGCTCCAGGCGGCTGCGCCTGGAGCCAAAATCGAATCAGGCGAGCTGATCCTGGCAGGACTGCGGGTCAACAAGTCCAGCGACGAAATCACCAGTATGCGGCAGGCGGTGTGGGTGGCTGAGCAGGCGTTGGAGGAGACGCTCAAGCTGATCCAGCTCGGCATGACAGAGCGGGATCTGGCGTCCGAGCTCACACTCCAGCTCCTGCGTGCCGGCTCGGATCCCGAGCTGCCGTTTGCCCCGATTGTGGCTTCGGGGCCGAACAGCGCCGTCCCCCACGCCACACCCACCAGCCGCCAACTTCGAGCCGGGGAGCTCCTGCTGCTGGACTGGGGCGCGAGCGTGAATGGCTATTTCTCCGACCTCACTCGAACCGTGGCGGTGGGGCCCATCGATCCCGAGCTGGTGCAGATTCATCAAACCGTGCAGGACGCCAACCAGGCCGCCCGCGAATCCGTCCGGCCCGGCGCCAGCTGCGGCGACGTCGACGCCGCTGCCAGGGGCGTGATCGAGACGGCGGGGTACGGCGATTTCTTCGTCCACCGCACCGGCCATGGCCTGGGCCTCGAATCCCACGAGCCTCCATTTATCCGCAAGGACAATCCCCAGCCTCTGGAACCCGGGATGGCATTTACCATCGAACCCGGGATCTACCTCGACGGCAAAGGCGGCGTGCGCATCGAGGACGACGTGGTCGTCACCGAAGAAGGCGGCGAGAGCCTCAGCAGCTACCCGCGTGAGCTCGTCACCCTTGAGTGACACCGCCGTCACGCTTCGTCAGGGGTTCCCAGCCAGGTGACGCGCGATCTCCGGCTGGTCTCGCTGGCCATGTTCTTGTGGGGTATCGGGGAGGGGCTGTTCTTCTACTTTCAGCCGGTGTACCTGCAGCAGTTGGGCGCCAACCCCGTGTGGATTGGGGGGATCCTCGGCCTGGCGGGGGTGGCGGCCGTGCTGACTCATGTCCCGGCCGGGACAATCTCGGATCGGATCGGAAGCAAGTCCGCCATTATCGCATCGTGGGGCATGGGAACCGTGGCGGCCTTCGTGATGTTCCTGGCGTCCTCGCTGGTTCCCTTTGTGGTCGGCCTGGTGATGTACTACTTCACCCTCTTTGTCATGTCCCCACTGTCTTCGTACATCACCAACACCCGTGGGCAGTGGTCCTCGGCGCGAGCCCTGACCACAGCCTTTTCCTCGTTCAGCCTGGGACTCATCGTCGGCCCGACGGTCGGTGGCCGGTTGGCGGAATTGGTCGGCTTGCGGGTGGTCTTTGCCGTCTCGGGTGTGATCTTCGTGCTATCGACCCTGTTGGTTCTTCGCCTGAGCCCCCAGCCTGTCTCGACCGAGGAGGACGGCCAAAATGCCTCGAGCATCGTCCGTCAGCCTGGGATGGCGCGCTTTCTCGTCCTGATCCTGTTCAGCTTGCTGGCCCTCAGCCTGAGTTGGCCCTTGACGCCAAACTACCTTACCAATCAACGAAACATCAGCCTGGCCACGTTGGGCGCGCTGGGCTCAATCAACGCCTTGGGGGTGGTGGTCCTCAACCTGAGCCTAGGACGCCTGCGCCCCAAACTAGGGTTCGCGCTCTCGCATGTCGTCGTTGGCCTCTCGATGGCTGGACTTTGGCTGGGGCAATCCGTGCTGTGGTATGGCGCCGGTTTCTTCTTGGCCGGGGGCATGCGAACGGCCCATACGCTCGCCATCGCCCAGTCCGAGCCGCTTGTCAGCCGGCGCAACCTGGGCCTGGCCTACGGGCTGGTGGAGACGATGAACGGCAGCGCTCTGGCCATCGGACCGGCCTTGGCCGGGTTTCTCTACCAGGTGAAACCCTGGCTGCCTTTTCCCATTGGCCTGAGCATGACGGCTGTGACGTTCCTGTTAAGCTTGAAGATCCTCCCGGGAGGTGCGAAGGCCGTTCCTCCAACAGCCACACCGGAGATCATCGCCAGCCTAAGGAGGCAATAAGACCATGGAAGCTTGGTTGACGGGTCAGATTCCTTTGATTGTTTGGCTCCAATCTCTGGGGCCCTTGGTCACTTGGCCGATGCAAGCCCTGACCTGGTTGGGCGCCACTCCTTTTCTGCTGGTGATTCTCTTGGGGCTCTATTGGTGTTTCGACGCCAGTCTCGGCCTGCGGTTGGGGATAGCCCTCCTGACCAGCACCGGCCTGAACGGCGCGCTCAAAACAGCCCTCGGCCTGCCGCGGCCGTATTGGGTATCGTCAAGCGTCAAACCTCTGGCAACAGAGTCGACCTTTGGTTTCCCCTCCGGACACGCGCAGAATGGTCTGGTTTTTTGGGGGCGGCTGGCCGCCTGGATCGGCCGGCCGTGGCTGTGGGGCGCCGCTTTCGGCGTGGTCCTGCTCGTCTCAGCTTCGCGCATCGCCCTCGGCGTGCACTTTCCTATGGACATCCTCGGGGGTTGGCTGATCGGCGCCCTGGTGCTGGGGGGGTTCATGCTGCTCGAAGCGCCCACCACCCACTGGCTTTCCGGCCAGTCCGATCGGTTGAAACTCCTGATCGCCCTGTTGGCCTCCCTGCTTCTGCTGTTTGTCAACATGCTGATTTGGGCTTTCACCGTGGGCCGACTTGTGCCCGGAGAGTGGATCGTGGCGGCTTCGCTCGCCCTGCCATCGCCGCAGCTGGTCGACCCCCGCAGCCTGGACACCGCTTTTCGGGTGTCGGGGCTCCTCCTTGGTCTGGCCTCCGGGGGGATCCTGCTCAACCGGGGACGGGGGTTCTTCGCCGGCGGCCCCTGGCCGCAGCGGGGTCTAAGATTTTTGACCGGCCTGTCCGGGCTGGTGATCATTTACTTTGGGCCCAGACTCTTCCTGCCTCAGGGTGAGTCCGGGCCGGCGTGGGCAGTCACCTACCTCCACCACGCGCTGGTGGGGCTGTGGGTGTCCTGGCTGGGGCCGCTGACGTTCGTGGCGCTCAAGGTGGCCTCGACGAGCGACCACCCAGCGCAACCGCCATCGCCGCCCGATCCCGCACCGGCTCAAGCGGAAGTCTGACCCGGCAGTTCCGACACTTCCCGCCATAGGACCCATATCCCGGTCCGGTCGCCGGCCTCGCGTGGCGCGCGATCGTAGTACAGATCAAAGGCGGGACCCTCCGCCGTGCGCACGCGGAAGTAGAAGCGCCCTACACCCCACGAGCCCTGCCTGTGGGCCGCCTCAAGGTGTGCCGGGGCCATGTTTCTGGCCATGTCTCCCCGCCGACCGTAATCAAACCAGGAAGACACCACCTCCGATATGTGAAATTCTTCACGATCCCAATGGAACCGGTCCGGGGCACCGGGCTTTTTCGAAAGCGCCGGCGCCCGATCGAACTCGACCTCGATCTCGGCATCGATGAAACGCTTGGGACGCCATTCGGCCGCCATCAGCCCGCCACCTTCATCCCATCTGCCCATGCCCCCTGGGTCCCGGCTCCGACCCCCTTCGACAAAAATGGACCGAGCGTCTACCCGGTCCATTTACACTTCAAGCCAGAGCCTCAGTCCTGGTCTTCTTTGCCTTCATCGCGTTTCTTTTGGGCGATGATGTCTTCAGCCACATGGCTGGGAACGACTTCGTAGTGGCTCAACTCCATGCTGAAGACCCCGCGCCCGCCGGTAATCGACCTGAGATCCGACGTGTAGCGCTGGATTTCGGCCAGAGGGACATGGGCCGTCACCACGCTCCGGCCGCGTTCGGTCTCCATGCCCTGGACGCGGGCGCGCCGGGTGTTCAGATCCCCCAGGACATCGCCCATGTTCGCCTCCGGGACCACCACGCGGATACTCATGATCGGCTCCAGCAAGACCGGGCCGGCCTCCATGAAGCCATGTTTGAAGGCCTCGCGTCCGGCGATCTCAAAGGCGATCGCCTTGGAGTCCACCGGGTGCTCCTTGCCGTCGACCACGGCCACACGCACTTTCTCGATGGGGTAGCCGGCCAGGACACCCTGTTTGAGGACGCTCTTGACGCCTTTTTCAATGGCAGGCAGGAAGCTGCTGGAAATGGCGCCCCCGAACACCTTACTTTCGAATTCGAAATCACCATCCTCCAGGGGATCCACGGTCATATGGACCTCGGCGAATTGACCCGATCCGCCCGTCTGCTTCTTGTGCCGGTACTGGGCTGCACCCTGGCGGGTGATCGTCTCTTTGTAAGGCACGCGCGGTGTCTCAGTCGACAAGCCAACCTGGAACTTCGTTTCCGCTTTGCGGATGGCCACATCGATGTGCTGATCGCCCATCCCCTGCAGAATGGTCTGGTTGGTGGTGTTCTCGGCATGCCAGTTCAGGGTCGGATCTTCCTCCGCCAGGCGGGCCAGTGTTGGTCCGAGTTTGGCGGAGTCGGCTTGGGTCCTGGGCGTCACGGCCACCGCGTAGAGCGCGTTCGGGTAGTCCGGGGGTTCGGTCGTCAGCGGATGGCTCTTGTCACACAGCACATCGCTCGTGCCTGTCTCGGCCAGCTTGGCCACGGTGCCGATGTCGCCGCAATGCAGGGCCCTGACGGCAAGCTGTTCCTTGCCGCGCATGACGTGGAGTGGTCCAAGCCGTTCTTCGGTGCGCTTGGCGGCATTCCAGACCCGGGAGTCGGCTTCCAGCGTGCCGGAATAGACGCGCATGTAGGTCAACTTGCCCACGAAGGGATCGGCGGTCGTCTTCCAGACGTAGGCCGCCAGCGGCCCGGCGTCGGAGGGTTCGAGGTTTTCGTCCCCTTTGGCGCCCTTCATAGTGATCGCCCCCACCTCGCTCGGCGCCGGCACCATCTCCACCAACGCATCCAGCAGGGGCACGATGCCCGTGCCGGCCGAGGCAGCCGTCAAGAACACGGGGACAAACCGGCCATCAAGCACGGCCTTCTTGAATCCACGGCTGATTTCTTGGGGTGTCAGGCTCCCGCCCTCGAGGTACTTCTCCAGCAATGCATCATCGCCTTCGGCGGCCGCCTCAACCAGAGCCAGACGAGCTTCTTCTGCCGCGTCCGACATGCCTTCGGGGATGGCTTCGCCCTTGTCTCCGCCCCCGGCTTTGGCTTGCATGTCCGTCAAATCGATGACGCCTCCGAAGTCGAGTTTCTCGCCCCAGGGAAGCTGTACCGGGATGAAAGATGAGTCCGGCGACAGCGACTGAATCGAGGCCATGGCGCGCTGAAAGCTGGCGTTCTCCCGATCCATCTTGTTAATCACCACGAATTGGGGCAGACCAAACTGCTCACAGTAATCCCACACGATTTCGGTGCCAACCTCGACGCCTGCCACGGCATCCACCAGCACCACGGCGGTGTCCGCCACGCTGAGGGTCGAGATCACCTCGCCGATGAAATCCGTGTAGCCGGGCGTATCCAATACGTTCAGCTTGCAGTCGTGGGTCTCGACTGGGATGACCGCCGTGGAAAGGGAGAGGTTGCGGCGCATCTCCTCATCTTCGAAGTCAGAGGCGGTCGTGCCGTCCTCGACTTTGCCCATCCGGGTGACGGCGCCCGTGACGAAGAGCATCGCCTCGGCCAGTGAGGTCTTGCCTGCGCCCGCATGCGACACCAGGGCAACATTGCGAATGGAATCGGTGGCGTATTCCTTCATCGGACGAGGTGTCCTCCATGGGTTTGAAAGCTGGATGGGCGAATTCTAAGTCACACCCAGACGCTTGTCAAAGCAGACCGTTCTGCCGGGATGGTGAATGTTACAATCCTTGTCGGTGGCCGCGGACGGGATCCCGCATGCTTTTCGTCAATCGATACTCATTCCTGCTGGCTGGCGCCATGGTAGTCATCATCGCCAGCATCTTCTCGGCGCTGCTCGGGTTTTCCATCGTCGGCCTGGCCCTGGTCGTGGTGGCCATCCTGGGTTCCACGGCCCTGTTTCGCCAACTGGGAGCTGGCCGGAGCAGCCACGCGCACAGCCAACCGGTGCTCGACCTGATCGGTGCCGGCCAGCCCGTCTTGTTGATGTTCCAGAGCGCCTATTGAATGGGCTGCGCCGCCGCTAAGCCTGTCGTCGACAGGCTCGAGGAAGCCGAATCCAAGCGCCTACGAGTGATCCGAGTCAATGTCCAAGATCGCTCTGGGCTCGAGCTGGGAGAGCGTTTTGGCATGACTTTCACGCCAGCCTTCATCCTCTTCGACCGTCAGGGCAGCCAGGCCTGGCGTACCGTCGGCATGTTGGATGTTGAGGCGGTCCTTGCCCGGCTCGACCAGATGGTATGAACCGCTGGAGAATGGAACTCCGCTATCTCCTGGGCAACACACCCTGGGACAGCGGCGTTTCTCCTCCCGAACTTGAAGCCTTTCTCGCCGGCCACCCTCCGGGGCAAGCCTTGGACGTGGGCTGCGGAACGGGCACCAACCTGATCTGCTTCGCTGAGCACGGCTGGGAGGCCTGGGGAGTCGATCTCACCCAAATCGCCGTCTGGAGAGCCCGAACCCGCCTCGCCCTCCGTGGGCTCTCTGCCGAGGTCATCCGAGGGGATGTTACCCTGGGGCTCCAGTGGCCCGAACTATTCGACATGGCGCTCGACCTCGGATGTTCACACGGGCTGCGAGGTCAGGCGCGTGCGGCCTATGCAGACAACGTTGATCGCTGGCTGAAACCGGGGGGCACTCTGCTCGTGTACAGCTTCTACCAGATCGACGACCTTGCCACTGGTCGATGGCCTTCGCTGGACGGCGTCGTCTCGACTTTCTCGCCTGCATTCGAGGTGAAGGGGATTGAGAAGGGTGAGTTTCGCGGCCGGGCTTCGGCTTGGTTGACGCTGGAGAAACGCGGAGCGTGAGCCGGCTCCTGTTCCTCTTTCTGGACGGAATCGGCCTGGGGTCAGCCGAATCCGAGCACAACCCGCTGGTGTCGGCCAGGATGCCGACCTTGGAGAGCCTGCTGCTGGGTCAACACATGGTGGCCGGTGTGGCTCCGGTTTGGGCGCCGCAGGCCACATTGCTGGCCGTAGACGCACAGATGGGCGTGCCCAACACACCCCAGTCGGCATCTGGCCAGGCCAGCTTGCTCACCGGGCGGAATGTCCCGCGCGAGATCGGCGGGCATTACGGCCCCAAGCCCAATCCGGCCATCGCTGACATCTTGCGACAGGACAACCTATTCATGCAGGTCAAAGCGCGCGGCGGCGCGGCGGTCCTGCTCAACGCCTATCCTCCCGGCTATTTCCAATCCATTGATTCGGGGCGCCGTCTTTACTCCGCCATCCCCCTGGCCGTGACGGCGGCCGGTATCCCGCTGATGACCTTCGACGACCTGCAGGCCGGGAGGGCGCTCTCGGCCGATTTCACGGGCGAGGGGTGGGCCACCCAGCCGAGCTTCCCGCCAGCGCCCGTCTACTCAGCGGAAGACGCCGGCCGCCTGATGGCCCAGCTGGCCGCCTCGCACGATTTGAGCTGGTTCGACTATTGGGCCAGCGACTACGCAGGGCACCACCAAGATTTTGAGGCGGCAGTGCGGCTGATGGAGTCGTTCGACCGGGTGTTAGCTGGGCTGCTCGGCGCGTGGGTGGATCGGCGGGACCTGATCGTGCTCACCTCAGACCACGGGAACATGGAGGATCTCAGTGCCCGCGGCCACACGCTCAATCCCGTGCCGGCGCTGCTGATCGGGCCGGAGGACTTGCGGCGCCGATTCGCCAACCGCCTGACCGATCTGACGGGGTTTGCCCCCGCCGTATTGGATATCATTTTCAGTGACGACGGGACGGCGGAATCTCCGACCACAGGCTCGGACCATGAAAGAAAGGGACACGATCCAGCATGACGTTTCAACCGGAAGACTTGCGGGAAATGATGCGTTCCTGGACGTCGGGCGTGGCGCTGGTGACGTCCCACTTTGAGGGCAACCACCACGGCATGACCGTCAGTTCGTTCACATCGGTCGCCCTGGATCCCCCCTTGGTGTTGGTGTGCATCGACACCAGTTCGCGCACGCACGACATGATCCTGAACTCCGGTGCCTTTGCGGCGGCCATCCTGGCCGAAGACCAAGGGCAGGTTTCCGACCGATTTGCTGGCCGACAAGGCGAGTTCATGGACCAGTTCGAGGCGCTATCTGTAATCACCACGGCGAGCGGCTGCCCGATTCCCGAAGGCTCGCTCGCTTACGTGGACTGCCGGGTGACAGCCACTCACCCTGGGGGTTCCAGCACGGTTATCATTGGCCAAGTCACCGAGGCCAGGATCCTGCGCCAGGCCCCGCCACTGGTCTACCACGATCAGCACTATCACCGCCTGGCTGAATGAACTACGCGCCGCCAGCGGCCCGCGGCGCAAGGAAGGGTCTGCAGCTCGGCAGGCGACGCCTGCTAGCCTTCAGACCTGCTGGTAATCCGCCAGTTTGAGGACAAACACCGTGGCCCGCCGCCCCTCGTCGCCACCCGGGGTCTGGGTTGTATGACGGATCACTTCCAACGCCCGATCCACGCGCCCAGCTTCTGTCCCGATCATCAGCGTGGTATTGCCGCGGCGGAAGAACCCCCCGGTTGAGGCCAGTCTCGTAACCCTGTATTCCGCCTCCAGCAGGGCCTTCAGCACTGCATCGGCGTCATCATCCGTCAACACGACAATCATAAGTTTCACTGTTAGATTTCCTCGTATCGGTCGACGTCGAAGACGAACACCGTCGCCCCTTGAATTTCAACCGCCCGGTCCGCCGCCAGCGGCGCCCCCAGCTCGGTCATGGGATGCTCGAGGTAACGCACCCTGGCCGTCGTGGCATCTTGAATTGCCTCGACGACCTCTTCCAGGTGACCATCCGGAACCCCGACCATGAACATGTGATTGGCCCGATTGAGCAGACCACCCTTGCTCTGGATGCGCGTCGAGGGGATGCCGCGCATCGCCAGCGCATTGCTCACCAACTCGGTGTCTTCGTCCTGGACCACGGCACTCACCAGGTGGGTGATGTTGGGCTTGTGCCCGGAGGCGATCAGATAACGGGACCACATGTCCACACCCGACTCTAGGGCAAGATCGATCTCGGTAACAAGATCTGTGTAGATCTCCTCCGAGACCACGCCATCCCTCCTAAGGTTCGCCAGGGTGCTGCGCTGCGACCGGAGCATTTCTCTGCGTGCGCTCTGCATTTCTTCGATCTCGAGCTGGGGCACATTATGGAGAACCTCTTGGACGGCCTCCTTTAAGGCTTCACCTCGACGCTGGAGAGTTGGCTTAAGTACCTCCCAGGTATGGGCCGAGATCAGCCCCTGGCGGTGCATGCGATCGATGTGATCATAGCTGGCTTGGGCTGCCAGTGCACGCGCATGGCGCCTTTCGTATTCTCGTTGCTGGTCCGACACGGTGATGACCCCCAGGCGGCGGACCAAGCCCCCCATGCTGAGTCCCTGCACCAGCAGGGTGAACAACACCACCCCGAAGGTCATCATGATCAAAGTCTGTCGGGCGTCTCCGAACTGCGGCGACAGGCTCAGGGCAAGGGCCAGGGCGATAGCTCCCCGCAGGCCCCCCCAATAGAGCACATGCCTCCATCGGGGCGGCATGCCTCTTCCCAAGCGTGATAAGCCGTAGATGGTGATGGCTCTGGCCACCAGGATGGCAATGATCGCCCATACGATGGCGCTGAGATTTGCCAGCAGCGCCGGGATTTCAATATCAAGACCGATAAGCAAGAACACTGCCGAGTTGGCCAGAAAAGCCACATATTCCCAGAAGTTGACCACCACGATGCGCGTGGTTGGCGACATCCCTTGCGGACCGATATTGCCATTGATCAGACCGGCCGCCACCACAGCCAGGACGCCGCTGACATGCAACATGTGTTCGGCGACCAGAAACGAACCAAAGGCGAGCACGGTGGTGAGAGTCGTCTCGACCAGATGATCATCGATCCTGGCAATCAGGCGCGAAGCCAGCCAGCCGAGCGCCAGCCCCACCACCAGGCCGCCCCCGGCCACCCGCACGAATCCCACCGTCCCCTGGAACCAATCGAACTCCCCCGTCAGGTAGGCCACCACCGCCAGATTGAAGATGACGATGGCCGTGCCATCGTTGAACAAGCTCTCGCCTTCGAGCAGCACCTCCAGCCGCTTCGGGGCCCCGAGTTTGCGGAAAATCGCCACCACCGAGACCGGGTCGGTGGCGGCGATCAGGGCCCCAAACACCAGCGCAAGCTGGATCGGCAGGCCCACCCCCCATGACACAATCGCCCCCACCAGGAGCATGGTCAGGATCACGCCCGGCACGGCGAGCAGGATGATGGCGGTCAAGTTTTCGCGGAGCTTGTTGAGGTTGATGTGGACGGCGGCTTCGAAGACCAGCGGGGGGATGAAAAGTGAGAGGATCAGATCGGGGGTGAGTTCGATTCCCAACGGTGAGCGGAGAGAGAGCGCCAAGCCCGCCAGAACAAGTGCCACCGTGTACGGAATCCGAAAATGGCGGACAGCTACCGCCACCACAGACACGATCAGCAGCAGCTCGAGGATCAGCAGTTCGATCTGAACCAGTTCATCCATGCGTCGAACAACCCCTCATCAGCCGGCGCACTTCCCGCACTCCTAGCCTCTCTGGCTTGAGCCTATGGGCTCCCCTCTCCGGGAGGATCGTCCCACAGCATTGTGCCCCGACTTCTTCCAGAATGGTAGAGGAAGGGTTCGCCCGTCCCCGCTGGCGCCGGGATTATAGCATCAGATGGCTTGCCTACGGCTTGAGCTGTTCCACGATGCTCGGTGTTTCGCCTTGGGTGGACACCTGCTGCCCGTTGGGGAAGGAGATCTCGCTGCGGTCGCCCACACGAGTTATCTCCAGGCCACGCCAGTAGATATGGACCGGGGAGTCGAACGGGTTTCGGCCTTCGAGACGAAGCTTGGTGGGCGTGATCAGCCGAACCCCAACCAGGTCTAAGAAGAGGTGCATCGGTGCGATGCCCACGATTTCCTCCCGCTCGCCTGACCCGCCGGGTTTGTCCGGATGGTAGACGGAGCGAAAGGCGTTATCGCGCGAGAGCGATTGGGTCATGGCCGACATTAACCGGCGAAAGACCTCAGCCGCCTCTTGGCGTCGGCCATAGGCCAGAAGCCCTTCGGCCAGCAGGCAGTTCTGCACTGCACTCACACCACAGGCTACCAACCGGCTGTCCGGATCGTATGCCGGGTCATCCGCCGAACAACGGGGAATGCCGAAGCGACGCCAGAATTGCTCCGGGACGGTCAAAGTGCCTTTAATAAGCTCATGGGCACGCTCGGGGCCCGGCACGCCTGCCCACAGCGGCAGCATCGAGCCGGCCTCCAGACGTGTGAAATCGGCCACCCGTACCTCGGTCTCAAAATCATCGCTCAGTCCCACGACTTCAACCTGGGTGATCTCGACATAGGTCTTGGCCGTGGTCACGGTCCCAAAGTCCCAGAACCACTGCACATGGCGAGTGCTCAGCCGCTCAATTCGGCTCCGCCCACGCCGGCTGCGCCCGTAGATGCGAAGTTTGAGCTTCCTGGCCTCAGACTCTGGTCCGAAACAGCGGAAGATCAAACGTACCGGGACCTCGTAGCGCCCCTTGAATATATGGGAGAAAGACCCGCGCTTGCGAACGACATCCGACCCGGCGGGGGATGAGTGCTTGTCGCGGTCTACCGGCAGGTACGCATGCAGATCGTCCGACCAGCCAGCCTCCAGTCGATCTCGAAGAAATCGCCCCGTGGCCTCCAGCCACTCGTCATCTTCGTGTTCATCGGTCAAACGGGCGATTTCCAAAAGGGCCCGGCACTCATGGACCAGATACGATCCCAGGTCGGGCGTCTCGCACAACTCGATGTTGAGCCCCTGAGCCCAGGCGTGCCATCGCGCAAAGGTCGGCGAATCTTCGTTCATAGCATGCAGGGGGTTGTCCCACTCCGGAAAACCATCTTCGTCCCGGTCATGCTTGGGAGCGAACCACGCGCGAAGCGCCTCCACCCAGCCCGGCCGGGTCGTCCTCAGGAACTCCAAGTCATCGGTAGATCTGTAGACTCTCAACGCCAGCCCGGCCAGGACCGGCGGGCAGATGGCCCCTGATCTCTGTCCGTTCAACCCGGGCATGGCATCCAGACTACCATCCGGGGTTGGATTGTGAAGAAAATCACGAAGTATGCCTTGAGCCAGATCAGGTGCTGAGTGGATCAGCTGAGGAATCAACGCCAGGGCCGTGTCCGCCGATTGGCCCGCCCATGGACGTGGGTAGTCCCGGCCGTCGCGGCTGGCTGAATAGCCCTGATCGGGTTGCCGGGAGGTGACGGGCGACGGGAATGGGAGATAACGCGTGGGGCCGACCAGCGATTTCAGGGCGGTGTTCTGCGCCCAGCGGAAGGCTCGGTCCCAATCCGAATTGCCGGAGTCCACTTCCACCAGGCTCGCATTGACCAGCTCCAGGCGAGCGATTTCGGCATCCCAGGCGCATTCCGTGATGGTGCGCGCCTGTTCGAAGGAGGCCTGAGGGTCCGACAGACCAGCGTGTGCCCAGATCAACTGCCTAGTCTCCCCCGGTTCCAGCGTGACACGCAGCCCCAGCCCGGGATGAGCGGCGGCTTCAACACTGGCGCCTCCGGAGAGAAACACAACCGGAGCCAAGCCGCCCGATGCCCCGCTGAGCACCGAGACGCCTCGAAAGACCCGCTCGCGCATGATCTGCGACCCTTCATCCGGCCGAAGCAGCGTATACAACCGGAAGCCGAAGATTTGCCCCCGGTCGCCGGAGTTGACCAGTTGAAAACGCCCCGCCAATGTGTGCGAGTCCGGGACCCAGTATTCAGCCGAGACCTGGACATCGGGCCATGGCGAAAGTCTGAGGCGGGCGTAGTTGGGAAAGACGGCTTCGACCTGCGGTGGCTCGCTGAAGGCGCGCGGGTCGGTCATGGTGGTTCCCGCCCGGGCAAACCCCGGGAAAAGGCTCATGCCCCTCGCCCGTAGGCCATAAGTGGTCTGTATCGCCAGACCGGGCGGATCGCCGGTGGACTGAGCGAGTTCCCAGATCTGGTCGTCCACGTAGTCCGTTGCTCCGAACCGTGCGTCGGCGGCCAGGATGAGGGGCAGCGGGTCGGCTTGAGAAGGAGATTGGACAGGCATGTAGGCATTGTACGAACCCGGCCTCCAAAGGTCAAAGGCATGCTAGAATGTCGCCACCTTGGCAAGGCGTGAGGAGGGTGTCACGATGGCCGACGACGGCATGGTCCGACGGGGCCTGTACTTCGAAGAGTTCAGCGTAGGTCAGAGGTTCGGAACCGCAGCGCGCACCGTGACCGAAGCCGACATCGTTAACTTCGCCGGGTTGAGCGGCGACTTCAATTCCATCCACACCGATTCAGTCTTTGCTGCCCAAGGCTCGTTCGGCCAGCGAGTCGCCCACGGCTTGCTCGTCCTATCGATGGCATCCGGCCTGGCCGTTCGATCGGGCATTTTGGAAGGCACGGTTCTCTTGTGGCGGGACATCGCCGATTGGAAATTCAGCCGCCCAGTCCACATTGGCGACACGGTGCA
This sequence comes from uncultured Chloroflexia bacterium, assembly GCA_963807065.1. Lineage (GTDB taxonomy): Bacteria > Chloroflexota > Anaerolineae > Anaerolineales > E44-bin32 > CAWAND01. The sequence continues at coordinate 1,250,024 of CAWDZQ010000004.1, read as the reverse complement.
TGTCAGCCTCGAGGTCGAAGCCGCCAAGCCTGTGCCTCGAATGGGTGGGGGCAGCCTGAGCCTCAAGGTCCAGGTTATGAATCAGGACGACGACGTCGTCATGAGCGGACATTGGACCATGATGGTGCAGAGCGAGCCCCACGCCTGACCCCCGGCTGCGTGCTATAATCGCTGCTCATGACCGAGACATTTGATCCCGAGACCCCCGAGGACTCGGGGCAGGAGGCATCGCCTTCGGAATCTGAGGAGCCTTCACAGCGATTCCGCAGACTCCTGGAGCCGGACTCCGAAGCGCCGGTCGAGCAAGAACGCCTCTCCCCCTACCGCCACCCGACGGGATCGCCAGACCTGACGGGTGGATGGTTCGCCGAATCATTGGATGCCCCTGAATCCGGGGCCGATTTGCCGTCTGAGCCCAGTCACAAAGAGGGCCCAGAACCCGCCTCTCCCGAACTCCCACCTGCCACCCAGGAAGAAGACCCGACGGGCTCGCACAAGCCGCAGCACGCCCCCCCGCCGCCCGGGAGCGGGGAAACCGCCCTGCCGCAACGAGTTCCGGAGCGGGATACCGGTGCCACCCGCGTCACGCCCGCCGCCTACCAAATGCCCCCGCCACCACCCAACACCCCAAAGGGCAGATTGAGCGGCCTTTCGGGCTGCGGGGGCTTCCTGGTGCGCATGACCATCCTGGGGCTGTTTGTGCTCACAGCCGTGCTCATCGCTGCGATCTCGTTTGGCGTCTACGAATATTATGCCGTCGCCTCCACGCTCCCGGCGGTCGACGACCTGCAGTCCAAAGCCGCCCAATTCGAAACGACCCGCATCCTAGACCGCAAGGGCGATCTACTGTACGAAATCCTTGATCCCAATGCCGGCCGCCGTACATATGTCAAGCTCGACAACATCTCCCCCTACATGGTGGCGGCCACCATCGCCACCGAAGACTCTGGGTTCTATAGCCACCCAGGCTTCGACCCGTGGGCCATCGCCCGGGCCATCTACCAGAATCTTTCCGAGGGCAGCCAGGTCTCTGGCGCCTCGACCATCACCCAGCAGATCGCCCGCGGGCTGCTGTTCACGCCTGAGGAACGCTCACAGCGTACCGCCATCCGCAAGATCCGCGAGATCCTGCTGGCGGCCGAGATCACCCGGCGCTACTCCAAAGACGAAATCCTCGAGCTGTACCTCAACCAGAACTTTTACGGCAACCTGGCGTACGGCGTGGAAGCCGCCGCTGAGACCTACTTCAATACCACGGCCGACAAGCTGACCCTGTCGCAGGCCTCGTTCCTGGCCGGGCTTCCCCAGGCGCCTTCGGTGTACGACGTGTTCACCAACCGGGATGTGACCCTTAACCGCCAGCGGCAGGTGCTGTCCCTGATGCTCTCGGTCAGCCGGGAGCAGGGCTGCATCTTCGTCAGCAACAGTCGGGAGCCGATCTGCGTGACCCCCGAGGAGGCCGGCGCGGCCGCGGCTGAGTCCACCAACTACGCCTTCAACCAACCTTATGTGCAAATTCGCTACCCCCACTGGGTCAACTACATTCGCAGTCAGTTGGAAGACCTGTACGACCCGCAGACGATCTATCGCTCGGGCTTCACCGTTTACACGACGCTCGATCCCCAGCTGCAGGACCAGGCGCAAGAAATCGTCAAAGCGCAGATCGACGCGCTGGCGGACAAGCGGGCCTCGGATGGCGCTTTGGTGGCACTCGACCCGACCACCGGCGAGATCTTAGCCATGGTCGGGTCGGCCGACTTCAACAACGCCGCCATCAGCGGCCAGATCAACATGGCCGTTCAACCACGCCAACCAGGCTCGTCGATCAAACCCCTTACCTACACCGCCGCGTTCGAAAAGGGCTGGACTCCCGCCACCCTGATCTGGGACGTGCCGTCGGAGTTTCCACCCTCCGGCAACCCGGACGACCCTCGGCCGCCGTACAAGCCGGTCAACTACGATGAACGCTTCCACGGACCGGTTACGGCCCGCATGGCGCTGGCCAACTCCTACAACATCCCGGCCGTCAAGACGCTCAACTTCGTCGGCGTCTATGACGATCCCAACACCCCGCAAGCCGACGGCCTGGTCAACTTCGCCAAGCGCATGGGGATCACCACCTTCACTCGTGACGACTACGGTCTCTCGCTGACCCTGGGCGGGGGCGACGTTACCCTACTCCAATTGACCGGCGCCTACGCTGTATTCGCCAACCAGGGTGTCCGCGTCCCCCCAGTGGCCATCACCAAGATCATCGACCACGAGGGCAACACGGTCTACGAGCATCAGCCCGACCCGGGTGAGCAGGTGATCAGCCCGGAGCATGCTTTCCTGATGACGTCGATCCTCTCCGACAACCAGGCGCGGACGCCTGCCTTTGGCCCCAACTCGGACCTTAATCTGCCTTTCCCGGTGGCGGCCAAGACCGGCACGACCAACGATTTTCGTGACAATTGGACCTTGGGCTACACGCCGGATGTCGCCATCGGCGTGTGGGTGGGCAATGCCGACTACACACCGATGGTTCACACGTCCGGCCTGACAGGGGCCGCGCCGATCTGGAACAAAGTGATGCAGGCCGCCATCCAGGACCTGACCGGGGGCAATCCGACGGCCTTCACCAGGCCGGCGGGTATCGTCGATAAGACCATCTGCACGGTGTCTGGCACCGAGCCATCGGAGTGGTGCCCCGATCAACGCTTGGAGTTCTTTGCCCACGACCAACTTCCGCTTCCCAAAGAAGATGACCTGTGGAAGCAAGCCTATGTGGACACCTATTCACAGTTGCTGGCTTCACCCGATTGTTCGGATTTTGCGGAGCAGAAGCTGGGGCTAAACATCTCCGATCCTTGGGCCAAGAAGTGGATCGAGGAGAACGATGCTGGGAAAGCGTGGGCCAAGAAGTACGACTTCACCGATGGGGACAAGCCGGTCTTCTTCGTGCCTAAGGACTCCTGCACCAAGGACAGCCCGCGCCCCATCGTCGAGCTGACCTCGCCCGGAGACGGCAGCACGATCACCAGCAGCCCGGTGGAGATCTTTGGCCGCGCCTCGGCCACGGGTGATTTCAAAGACTGGATTATCGAATACGGCGTCGGGAACAACCCCAAGAACTACCCCGACATCGGGAAGGGTACTTCCAAGCACGATCAGCCCGACAAGCTGCTGGAATGGGACGTGAAGGGTATCGACAACGGACCGATTACTTTAGCCCTGACCGTGCGCAGCAAGAGCGGCGGAAGCGCCACGGTCCGCATCCGCCTCCACGTCAACCTGCCCACCCCCACGCCGACACCCACCCCGACGCCTACCTCGACGGCCACACCCACCATGACCCCGACACCCTCCAATACTCCGGTGCCGGCAACCACCGCCCCATCGGCCACCCCCGTTCCCAGCGCGACGCTTACTCCGGCGCCCTAGCCGGCCCTGGCCGGAGGCACGTCTCGGCGATGGGCGTGGTCTGCCGCCAAATTGGACCTAGAGAAGCGGCAATTGAGGGTCCTCGTGCTCGGGGGGATCAACTCCCAGGCGTTCGATCAGATTCTCGCGCGTGAGGGTACTCTCTCCCGCCAGCCGGCGGATGTGCCGGTACTTGAGGATCCGCAAGCCAGACCGCAGCCGGTCCGCCAAGCGAGGGTCCCGCCGCGCCTTCTCGGCCAGAAGGGCCGAGCGCCCGCCAGGGATGACCAGCGTCAGCCCTTGCGCGTCCGAGTTAAGGGCCTCCTGCCCGGCGGCCGTTTCCAGAATGACGAACGTGTGGACGACCTGGCCGGATGCCTCCCTCCACGCCATCCGGTACTCCCCATCAACCTGGAAACCCAGCCTCTCGCCGATCTCCTTCAATTGTCCCTGTAGGGCCCGCATGCCGGCCCGTCTGGTCGCGAACTCGTCCTCCGGTCGAAGGGTCCACAGCCCTTCCTCATCCGGAACGCCGTAGGATTCAACACAGGCACGGATCAACCCCCGATCTGGCGTATCCAGACCCGGATGCCGAGCGCACACCTCGCGATCCAACGCCATGAACTCACGGCGGTCCTCTCTGCGCATGGCCTGCAGGGTCGTCGTCTCCACCCGATCAGCCAACGGAGTTGCACCCAAATCCGGGTGCGTTAACCAGAAGAGTCCTGTTTCAATTTCCTGCCGCTGATCAAGGCGAACGACCCAGGAGCGGCTCCCGAGCGCCGTTTCCATCGCCAGGTTGAGGCTGGCCACCGGTTGGCCCCCTTCCGCCTCCCACAGGGCCCGAAAGACCCCCCGACCGGCCCAATCCGCCCCCACCGCCGCGTGCAGGACGAGATAGGATGTGGGTTCGCCGCGAGCCGTCAAGGTATTGACCACCACCTCTTGTGCCAGCTGCGTCAGGTCCATCGGGCCGCGCCGCGGGCTCATCGTGCGCCGTTTCCAGCGGAGTTGGGCCTGCGCGTCATCGGCCCGGACGGCCCAGCCCTCCAACCCCAATTCGGCGGCATCCAAGCCGGAAACCACGGCCGCCAGAAATCCCGGCTCCGCCTCCGGTACGACACCGATCCAAGGGGTTTGTGCGGGCAGGACCTCCACGAGATTATGGGACGCCAACTGCAGGGCGCCTGCATGCCAGGCCCAATCATAACGCCGGCGGCGGAGGGCGGCCTTGATCGGCTGGGCGGCCTGCCTCCCCCAAATCCAGGCCGCCCAAAGGGCCGAAAGAGTCCAGAAAGCCTGATTGGGGCGCGGTGGGCAGGTCAGGACGACGGCATTCAAGTCGGCCGGCAGGCTCTCCGCCAGGCCCTTCACCGGCCCAGAGTAGAGGGCCACTTCGCCCGGTCCGGGGAGCCCCGAATCGGGCCAGGCCGCAAGTGGTACCTTGACCGCCGTCGAGGACCATGCCGTGACGGCCCGTTCGAGCGCCCGCCATACGTTGATCTCACGGAAGCGAGGCGAAGCCGTCAGCTGCTTTGGCCGGGCGCGGCCTTCAGGATAGGCCCACATGCTGTCGGCGGAATCGAAGGCAGCAATCAGCAGCGAATCCAGCGCCGAGGCCGCCCGCTGCTCGGGAGGCATTTGAGTCAGCTTGTTGACGAGCGTCACCAGCGCATAGCGCGCCCGACCTGGGTAGACCGCCAGGGCGGCCTCGGCATGGCTGCGATCCGGATCCCCGGCCGGGGCCACGCTCTCCAGCGCCTGCGCCCAAGACAGGTCGCGCCTTTCGTACGCCCTCGCCATGCGGCGATCCTCGTCGTCCGTTTCCTCTTCCCCGGCATGGCTGCAGTAGGGGCAGGCATAGCCTTTGAGGTAGGGTTCGCGGAGCTCGTCGTCCCAGATGAAGTAGTCGGCGGCCACCGTCCGGCCGCATTGGATGCAGGTGGTGCCGTACAAATCCAGAAGAAAGGTCTCCAGGCGGGACCCATTCTTGGGGAGTTGGCCGAGGTCGGCCAATGCCGTTTGGAGTTGGATGGGGTCTGGCGGGCGGAGAAGCAGGGTCAGGGCATGGCGAACGACAGGGTTGTTGACGGCCACCAGCACACCGAATCCTGCCTGGGCCGCTTCCCTCACCAGGTGCGGCGACGTGCCAAACGGATCCAGAACGATGACGGCTTCAGGATTGTGGGACGCCAACAGGCCCTGAACGACACCGGCCTCGAGCGGCGGAAGGAACCGCGATAGGGGCCCCTGAAGCTGAACCGGAGCGCCAGGGAGGTAGCTAAAACTCATTGCCGGCCAGTATACGGCATCTCAGTATGGCGTAAAATGCGCCAAGGAGACGCACCAGACTGGCGGCCGTTCAGGCCAGCGGAGGAGTGTGCATCAATGCTGACAAAACACCATCGCCTTGTTGGCCCAACCATCCTGTTGCTGGCATTGGCCGGATTGGGCTGCCGATTCAGCCTGCCATCCCCGACCGCCACGCCGGTGGACCTGCTCGGGCCCGTTTTCGCCACCTCCACCTCGCTGGCCGCCACAGCGGCTGGCGTCGTCACCACCACACCCATCCCCCCCACAGCCACACCCCGCACCGGGCCGTCGGTCGCCTGCCCCACCCCCGGCAACAGTTTATTGGCCCCGTCCCTGGCGGATTCCGCCCGGGTGCCGCAAGAGCTGAACGCCTACCTCAACTCGGGGGGTACGGCGGAGGGGCTGAACGCCATCATTCAAGATAAGCATCTTGCCCCGATGACGGGCCCCAGCGCCATCAGCCTGGATCTCAACGATGACGGCTGGCTTGACATGGCCGTGGCCCTGGCGGACCCTGGCCCTAAGCGTGTCCAGCCTCCCGGGCCGCTGTATGTCTTCAGCTGCACTGGGAGCGGCTATCAACTGGCCTTCAGTCTGGGCGCTGCACCGGAACACAGCGCACCCGAACTCATAGCTGGGCAGGATCTCAATGGGGACCACGCCGACGACCTGCTCTTCGGGCTGCCAAACTGCGGCGCCAGCACCTGTTTTGCCCAGATTCGGTTTCTCACCTGGTTGGACGGCCAGCCCCAGGTTCGTGTCCGGGGCCAGAGCGATGATCTCCCCTTCCCCGATATCCAGATCGAGCCGTCCAGCCAGGGCGGGCTGCCAAGAATCGCCGTGACCGGCACGGCCCTCGGTTCGGTCGGCGCCGGCCCTTACCGCCAGCGAACACGCTATTGGACGTGGGATCCTTCGGCCGAGACCTTCGCCGTGAGCGGGGAGGTCGAACACCCGGCCCGGTACCGTATCCACGTGCTCAACGATGCTCAGCAGGCCTCTGCCCAAGGGGACTTCGCCACCGCCGCCCAGCTCTACGCACGCGTCATCCACGATAACAACTTACAGGCATGGATGGACCCGCAGACCGAGCGCGCAAACTTATCAGCCTTCGCCCAGTTCCGTCTGGTCGTTGTATACCTGAAATCCGGGCAGGAGGACTCGGCCAGAAGTGCCTTCGATCAACTGCAGTCCAACTACCCACAGAGCGCCACAGGGCACAGTTATGCCGAGATGGGAACCACTTTTTGGCAGAGTTATCAGGCCGGGAGTGACCTGTCCACCGCCTGTCGCGCCGCCAGTTCATACGCCTCGGCCAACAGTCAGACCATTCTCGATCCGCTCTACTTCGGCTACGCCAATCCAACCTACCAAGCGGGGGATGTGTGTCCAGGGGGGTGATCTACCGTTGTTCGCCAATTAGCCGCCGCAGTTGAGGGCCCGGTCCTGCGGCGGGAGAGCCCACCCATCGTCCTTTTGGGACTCCCACCCGCCTCTGCTCAGGGAGACTCCCGCTTGAGATCTTCATGGAACTGCCCTGAGCACAAAGGGTCTCATGGGTCCTGGAGGAAACCGCCCTGACCCGAGACTGGCCTGCCACGCCGAAGATCCTTCAGGGGCCAAAGCGAAATCGAAGGGCGACTCCCGCAGTGAAGATCAATTTGTGAATTGCTTCACAAATGCCCGGATTGAGGACAACGATGCCTGTTCTGAGTGTTGAAGACTTCCAACGCTGGGAGAGCAACTTGCTCGAGGTGCTTCGCTCGCTGGTCGAGATCGAATCACCCACTTACGACAAGGCGGGTGTTGATCAAGTGGGAGAGCTGGCGGCATCCCTGATGGAGGCACGCGGCGCCGAGGTCCAGCGTTATCGCCAGACCGAGCCCGGGGACCACTGGGTGGGGCGCTGGGGAGAGGGTCCGGGTGGGGTGCTGCTCATGTGCCACCTGGACACCGTCCATCCTCTGGGGACCCTGGCGGGGTTCCCCTGGAGGATTGAAGACCGTCGCTTGTTCGGGCCCGGCGTGATGGACATGAAGGGTGGCGTGGCCCTGGTTATAACCGCCATGGCGGCCCTTCGGGAGGCTGACACTCTGCCCGGGCGGCGCATCACGCTGCTGTGCACGTCGGACGAAGAGACGGGGAGCCACACCTCGAGGCCATTGATTGAGGGCCTGGCAGCCGAGCACGAGCTGGCCCTTTGCCTCGAGCCGGGGCTGCCGGACGGGTCGGTCAAGACCTGGCGCAAAGGAATCGGCGACTTCCGCCTGCGGGCGACCGGGCGGCCGGCTCACGCGGGCGTCGAGCCCGAGAAAGGGATCAACGCCGTGGTCGAAATGGCGCACCAGCTCCAGCAGATCGGAGGCTGGAAGCCGCCGGGTGCCGGCGCAACCATCACGCCGACCGTCATCTCCGGCGGTACGGCCCCCAACGTCGTGCCGGAGGTGTGTGAGTTGGCGATTGACGTTCGGGTGATGACGGAGGAGCAACGGGCCTGGGTCGACGCTGCCTTTGAGCGGTTGGAACCCACTGGCTCAGGAGCCCGTCTGACACGCCAGGGCGGCTGGAATAGGCCACCTATGGCCCGGACCGAGATCATCGCCAAAACGTTCGAGCGGGTAAAGTGGATCGCTTCCGAACTTGGCCTCTCCCTCACCGAGGGGGGCACCGGCGGAGGCTCCGACGCCAATTTTGTAGCGCCGCTCGGCGTGCCGGTGCTGGACGGCCTGGGCCCGGTCGGCTGGGATGCGCACACCACGGTCGAATCGCTCGATTTGGACAGCCTGGCGCCTCGCAGCGCCATTCTGGCCGGGATCCTCACGGATTGGTGAGTGCCCCGCCCAGTCTTCCTTTCAACTGCTCGAAGCTTGTGAGCCAGGCCATCGAGCGCAGAAACGCCGCCGGCGATTTCGATTGGCTCCACAGCGCCCGTACCGCAGCTCCCACAGGGTCATCGCCCGCCGCGCCTCCCGGCTGGTCGGCGTACGAACCGTAAAAGGCGAAGTAGGCCTGGTTGAGTTTGCGGATGTGGTAGCCGTGGTCCCAAAAGACCTGGCGGCGAGCCTCCATGTAGGCTTCGGCCTCGTCGATCCTTCCCTGGGACAGCAGATCGTCCACGCGGACGCGCGTGAGCCGCATTTCCCTCTGGAAATCAAACGTCGGAGGCGTGGGTGGGGCCGACGCCGGCGGCTGAGTCGGGGGCGGCGGCGCTGGAGGGGGCACCAGCTCCGGATAGAACATCGCCATCGCCAGTCGGCTGACTTCCTTGCCCATCAACGAGGCTGTCGTTTCGTTCATCGTGCGCAGGGCTTGGCTGGTGTCGTAGTTGATCCCCAACGGCCGGATATCCAGATAGTTGTGGGTCCACTCGTGCGCCACCACCTCCAGCACCCAGCCCAAGCTGGTGCTGTCCTGGACCATGGTTGGGTAGGTACCAATCCCGCCCACCGGGACGACCAGAGCCGAGACGTCCAGGGCCTTCTCAACCTCGTTTTCGACATCCACTTCCTGGGGCACGGCGAGTTCTGGCATCAACTCGATGTTAACTTCCTGCCTGATCTCATTCCGCGGCGACACGATCAGCGCCTTAGGCAACGTGGAGAAGTGGAACGCCACCGGGGGAAACGGCGAGCCAGTTTCGCCCAGCCCCATCTGATCCAACACCAGGGCCACCTGTTCCTGCAGGATCGACTCGGCCACGGGCTCCATGCCGTCGCGCTTCGCATCCAGCGCTTGCAACTCGGCCTGCTTGGGAGCGGCCGCCTGCTCCGGATCAACCGTGTTTGGATCGCCGTAGATGTCGGCCAGATCCGCCTGCAAGGCGTGAATCTGGTCCACCGACTGCAGGTACTGCCGTACCAACTGGGCGCGTTGCGCCACGGTCAGATAGTTCGACGCTCCAAGGCTCGTCTGGCCGTACTCGCCCAGCACCGCATCGAGCGTCCACTGCCCGAAGTCAAATTCAAGATTGCGGGTAAACTGGCGGACTCTGGCGTCGGTGGATCGGAGCGGAACCGCCGAGGCGGTCACGAGTCCGGTGAGGACCATCAGCAGGGCCGCACGCCGCATGAAGTGCGTGACCTCGTCCCAGAAGGACATGCAGGCATGATACCAGAGCCAGCGCCAGGCCAGGCACAGGACGCCCCTATGCTATAATCCGCACGCCTCGGATAACAAGGGTGCCATGAATTTCCTCGTCACCGGAGCCGCTGGTTTTCTCGGCTCCGCCCTAGCCAATAGATTGGCCCGCGAGGGCCACCAAGTCAGGGGATTGGACGACCTATCGGCCGGGGAAAAGGACCGCCTCGCTCCGGATGTTCTTTTTACACGCGGCGACGTCATCGATCGGCCTAAGCTGTGGACCCTGCTTCAGGATGTCGACTGCGTCTATCATTTGGCAGCCAAGGTATCCGTCCCCGAATCCGTGCTTTATCCTCGCGAATACAACATCATCAACGTCGGCGGCACCGTCAGCGTGATGGAAGCCATGCGCGACGTTGGAGTCAAGCGAGTCGTGCTGACTTCATCCGGTGCCGTCTACGGCGACCAGGCGTCGCAGCCTCTCACTGAGACCACACCTCCCGATCCGCATTCGCCGTATGCCGTGTCTAAGCTGGCCGCCGAGCACTACGTGCGCACGATAGGATCGTTGTGGGGCATCGAGACGGTGTCGCTGCGGGTATTCAACGCCTTTGGTCCGCATCAGCCCCTGCCGGCGGCGCACCCGCCCGTGATCCCCCATTTCCTGCGCCAGGCGTCCCAGGGAGGCACCCTGGTGATCCACGGTCAAGGTGAACAGACGCGAGATTTCGTCTTCATCAACGATGCTTTGGAAGCCCTGGTGGCGGCGGCCACGGCCCCGGGCATCGACCGTCTGGTGATCAACATCGGCAGCGGCCACGAGACCAGTATCAAAGACCTGGCTCAGGCCGTCATGGAGACCATGAACGTCAAGACGGACTGGATGCCCAAAGAAGACCAGGACCCAGGTCCTTCGCGCATGTGCGCCGACATCCAACTGGCGCGCCAGAAGCTCGGCTACCAGCCGCACTTCGACCTGCGCGAGGGATTGAAGCGCATGATCGATGAAGATGACCGGTTTCAGCCACAGGCGGCACGCTGAACCCCATCTTGCACTACCGGATAATCGAAACTTGAAACCAACTCAGCGAGGGCCAAGCACATCTTGCCCAGCCGTACCCCCATACTTCAAGCAGGTCGGGTTGGCCGACCGCGGCTGAAGCGGGCGTTCTACGCCCGACCAGCCGTGGACGTCGCCCGCGACGTCCTGGGCGCCAAACTGGTCCGATCAGAACCGGGTGGCTCGCGAATCTCAGGATGGATCACTGAAGCCGAGGCCTATGTCGGGCCGGAGGATCTGGCCAGTCATGCCCGCCATGGCCGGACGGACCGCAACGCCGCCATGTGGGGTCAAGCTGGGCACGCCTACGTCTTTTTCACTTACGGCATGCACTGGATGCTCAACCTAGTGACAGAGGCGGAGGGACAGGCGGGGGCGGTACTCGTGCGCGGCCTGCTTCCCGACGAGGGGCTGGAAACGATCCGACGCCGGCGGAAGCGCCCCGACCGCCAGCTCACAGATGGGCCAGCCAAGCTTTGCCAAGCTTTGGCGATTGACAGGACTATCGACGGCCAGGATCTGTGCGGTTCCAACGCCGAGCTGTACCTGTTGCCCGGGGTCCAGCTTCCAGACCGAGTCGTGACGATCGGGCCCCGCGTGGGGTTAAACAAGGTGCCTGAGCCCTGGCTCAGCCGGCCCTGGCGCTTTAGGGTCAGCCCGGATGTCCTGACCGACCTAGTGGAGAAAGAGAGCGGAGCATGACACTTCTCGAAGGCAAGACCGCGCTGGTATTCGGCGTGGCCAACGACCATTCCATCGCCTGGGGAATCTCAAAGGCTATGCACGACCAGGGAGCCCGACTGGCCTTCTCCTATGCCGTCGATTCTCTCGAGCGCCGTGTCCGTCCCCTGGCCGAATCGATCGGCTCGGACTTCATTGAAAAGTGCGACGTAAGCCAGGACGACGAGATCAAGGACGTGTTCGAGAAAGCAAAGAAAGCTCTGGGTAAGATCGACGTTCTGGTTCACGCCGTGGCATTTGCCGAACGCGACGACTTAATGGGCCGCTTCGTCGACACCAGCCGCTCCGGCTTTCACACGGCCATGGACATCAGCGTGTTCTCCTTCTGCGCCCTAGCCCGTGAAGCTGCGCTGCTGATGAACGACGGGGGGTCAATGATGACCATGACCTATTACGGCTCGGAAAAGGTCTCCCCCAATTACAACGTGATGGGCGTGGCCAAAGCGGCGCTGGAGGCGACCACTCGCTATCTGGCGGCCGACCTGGGTCCGCTCAACATCCGCGTCAACGCCATCTCGGCCGGCCCAGTCCGGACGTTGTCGGCCGCCGGGGTGAGCGGGTTTAAGCGCATGTACAGGCACTTTGCCGATCTCGCACCGCTGCGCCGGAACATCGGCATCGAGGATGTGGGCGGGGCGGCGGTGTGGCTGGCCTCCGACCTCTCCAGCGCCGTCACCGGGGAAGTGTTGTTCGTCGACGCGGGCTACAATATCATGGGTGTTCCCAACCTCGAGGATCAGCCCAGCCAAGGGTGAGTGGGGGACCGCGTTCAGATCATGCTCCAGCGCCTTCGATCGGCTTTGGCCCCTCGGCTAGAATTCGAACAGAGGGCGTACCGCGCCCGGCTGACGACCCGCGTTCTGGTCGGCTACGGTGTGCTGCTGATCGCCTGGCTGCTGACGAGCATTCCGCTCCATTTGGCATCACCGGCGCTGGCCAACTACGACCTGAAACTGGACATGATCATCATCGGGCTGCTGGCACCCTCGGGAGTGGCCGCCGCCCTGCTGCTCCGCCGGGGCTGGGTCTTGGCTGTCGGCTATGTTCTGGCGGGCGCAGTTTACCTGACGGCCGCCGCCACCACGCTGATGTTCCCCCAAGGCATCTACCTCTACAGCCCCTTGCTGGTGCTCGCCACGCTCATCGCCGGCGCCACCATCGGCGGCGAAGCAGCCTTTCTGTTCGCCGGGTTGTCTCTCGTGACGGGCGGGGCCGGTTGGTGGTACGCCCGCTTGCTGAGCGGCAACCAGATGGCCTTCTTCGACATCTCCGGCGGATTTTTCTTCCTGGTCACCCTGGCCGTCGCCGCGTTCTCAACCGCCGCGATCTTGCACTCATATTACAGACAGGTGGAACGGACCATCATTCGGCTTCACGACCAGACAGAACGATTAGCCACCCTGGCCAATACGGATCCCCTGACAGGGCTGGCAAATCGAAGATTTCTACTAGATCAACTTGACCGCGAGGTTGACCGCGCCCGCCGCTACGGTCGTCCCCTCAGTCTGGTCTACATCGACCTGGACGGCTTCAAGGCCGTCAATGACCAGCACGGACACCTTTTTGGTGATGATGTGCTCAAAGGTGCCGCCACTGCCATGCGGTCGGTTTTGCGCTCGACTGACCTGATGGCCCGCATTGGGGGGGACGAGTTCGCCATTTTGATGCCCGAGACGACGCTGCCCGGTGCCTCTAACGCCACTGACAAACTCCGGCGCGCCCTGACTGCCTTCAGCGGCGGGATGGAACCCACCATCAGCGAACTCAACTTCTGTGCTGGCGTCAGCCAGATGCGCGAAGACGACGACGGCGAGGCTATCCTGAAGTCGGGCCGATGATGCTCAGTACCTGGCCAAAGACAACGGCAAAGGCCACACCCGAACCGAAGAGGAACTCAATCGCGCCCCGACGGACCCCTGAGCCCGGTCCACCCGCCGGCGCCCGATCCAATCCTCGCGTGCCGGTACGATACAGTTAGCTTTGAGGGTAACGTTCAATGGAGGTGCATGTCGCGGTGGAAAGATCACCTGTGTCCCCGAATCGACTGCTGGCCGTGCTGGCCCATCCTGACGACGAGAGCTTTGGTCCAGGCGGCACGCTGGCCCTGTACGCCGCTCGCGGCGTGGATGTCCACCTCATCTGTGCCACCCAAGGGGAGGTTGGCACGGTCCAGCCGGAAGACCTCGCCGGGTACGCCGATATCAGCCAGCTGCGCCAGGCGGAACTGGCATGCGCCGTCAAGATCCTCGGCATCAAGCAGTTGGATTATCTGGGGTATCGTGACTCTGGCATGGCCGGCTCCGAAGATAACCAGCACCCGAACGCGCTGGCGGCCGCACCCCTGGACGAGGTCGTCGCCAAGCTCACCGGCCACATCCGCCGCATCCGCCCGCAGGTCGTCATCACTTTCGATCCGGTGGGGGGCTATCACCATCCCGACCACATTATGGTCCACAGGGCCACGCTCGAGGCCTTCCACGCTGCCGCCGACCCGCTTCGGTATCCCGACCTCGGGGCACCCTTCCAACCCCAGAAGCTTTACTATCACACCTTCCCACGCAGCATCATGCGCCTGGCCGTTCGGCTGCTCCCCTTGTTGGGAAGGGACCCTCATCACTTCGGTGTCAACGACGACATTGACCTGACGGCATTGGCCCAAGATGACTTTCCTGTCCACACCCGGATCGACATCCGCAAGGTGAAGTCGGTCAAGTCACGGGCCTCGGCGTGTCACCACAGCCAGCAAGGCCCCACGGATGGCCGCAACGGCCTGATCGGCGTCATCCTCGGCCTGTTCGACCGAACCGAAACCTACATGCGGGCCTATCCACCGGCCACCGTGGGAACAAAGGAGCGCGATCTGTTCGCCGGCGTCGCCCCTTAACCCGGCTCTCCCGGGAACTCCCCAGGAAGAGAAGCTCACCTCATGGGCTCCCTTCAGACTAGCAGGACCTAGCTGGCCATCCCTGTCCAGGCCTCCCGCCTGCCCGGTTGTGCTGGCCGCCGAGCGTGGTAAGATAGCCAACGACCCCCGACCCACACACACGGATCCCCGAGCAAACTCGATTGCCTATGATTTCTCAAAACATCTTGCATAAAGAGCCGCCGAATCATTTTGACCTTCCGTATCGCCTTCGGCGCCTGTCCGACCTTGCCTACAACCTGTGGTGGACATGGCATCCGGCGGCGGGCAAGATCTTTAAGACGATCGACCCTCAGAGATGGGAGGCCGCCGGCCATAATCCCGTTCAGTTTCTGCGCCAAGTCAAACGCGAACGCTACGAGGTTGCCACCAAGGACCGCTATTATCTGGACCTCTACGATCAGGTCATGCAGTCCTTCGATGAATACATGGCTGGCGGCGAGGAAACCTGGTTTAGCCGGCACCACTCAGACCAAGTTAATCGACCGATCGCCTATTTCTCAACGGAGTTCGGCCTCCACGAATCCCTGCCCATCTATGCCGGCGGCCTGGGGATTCTATCGGGCGACCATCTCAAGGGGGCCAGCGATCTCGGCCTTCCGTTGGTGGCGGTGGGGTTCCTTTACACCGAGGGGTACTTCATGCAGCGCATCTCGGAGGACGGCTGGCAAGAAGCGACCTACACCAAACTTTCATTTCCCGAGCTGCCCGTGATCCCCGTCGTCGATCAGGACAACGACCCGCTCCTGGTCAGCATTGAGCTGGCCGATCGAATCGTCCACGCTCGCCTGTGGCGGATTCAGGTCGGACGTGTCTCCCTGTACATGCTCGACAGCAACGTGGAGAAGAACCGGCCCGATGACCGCCGGCTGACTGCGCGCCTGTACACCAGCGACCTCGAAATGCGCCTGGCGCAGGAGATCATCCTGGGCATCGGCGGTGTGCGCGCGTTACGCTCGCTCGGCTACAATCCCAGCACATGGCATATGAACGAGGGCCATTCCGCCTTCCTCCTGCTGGAACTGATTCGCGAGCGCGTGTCCGCAGGCATCACATTCGACGAGGCCGAAGCGGCGGTCCGCCGCCAGACCGCTTTCACCACCCACACCCCGGTTCCGGCGGGCCATGACCGTTTCCCCCACGAGCTGATCGACAAGTACTTCTCCGACCTGGCCGACGAACTCGGGCTGGATCGCAAAGCCTTCTTCACACTCGGTTTTCGAGATAGTGCCCGCGACGAAACCTTCGGGATGACGACCCTTGCCCTCAATGTTACCGGGCGCGCCAATGGTGTCTCCCAGCTGCACGGCAAGGTAGCACGCGAGATGTGGTCCGGGCTGTGGCCGGACCGGGATGCGGAAGATGTCCCCATCAGTTACATCACCAATGGCGTCCATACCGGCACCTGGCTGGCTCACCGCATGCGGGGCCTGTACGACCGGTACTTTGAAGACGGGTGGGCTGAGCGCGTGGACCTCCCCGAAACCTGGGCCCAGATCGAGCAGATCCCCGACCGCGAGCTGTGGGAGGTCCGCCGCCATCTCAAGCGCAAGCTGGTCGCTTACGCGCGTGAACGGGTGCGCCGAGATTGGCTGGAAGGGCGAATCCACCCGGTGCAGGTCGTGGCCAGCGGTGTGTTGCTCGACCCCTACGCTCTGACGATCGGATTCGCTCGTCGGTTCGCTACTTACAAGCGTGCCGACCTGGTGCTCAGCGATCCCGAGCGCTTGTTGGCTCTCGTCAACCATGCCGATCGGCCGGTGCAAATCATTTTTGCCGGAAAGGCCCATCCGGCCGACGAACCAGGCAAGCGTTTGATCCAAGCCGTATACAAGGAGGTCAAGCGCGCCGAGAACGGCGGGCGGTTGGTCTTCCTGGAAGACTATGATATGAACCTCGCCCGCTACCTGCTGCAGGGCGTCGATGTGTGGCTGAACACACCCCGCCGCCCGAACGAAGCCTCGGGTACCTCCGGCCAAAAGGCGGCCATGAACGGCGCCCTCAACTTCTCAGTTCTGGACGGATGGTGGCCCGAGGCCTACAACGGGCTCAACGGATGGGCGATTGGCGAAGGCAAGGAGTTCGACGATCCGGAAGCCCAGGACGTGTCGGATGCCGATGACCTCTACCGTGTGTTGGAAGATGAGATCATTCCGCTGTATTACGTCGAGCGCTCAGCAGACGGCCTGCCGGGGGAGTGGCTTCGACGGGTTCGCGAATCGATCCGGACTATTTCACCCCAGTTCAGTATGCGGCGCATGCTGAAGGAGTACACGCAGCAGATCTACCTTGCGCAGGTCATCGAAGGTGAAAGAGTCTAGACTTCCGCAATGCCTGATTTGAGCCTCCTTCCGGCCTACGTGATGCCGGTGCTGATCTTTTTCCTGCGCGTGTCGGACATGTCGCTCGACACCCTGCGGGTGTTGTTTGTCATCCGCGGCCAGCGGCTTCTCGCCTGGATCCTGGGATTCTTCCAGTCCTTGATCTGGGTCGTGGCCATCACCACCGTACTCAGCAATCTCAACAACCTGTGGAATGTGTTTGGCTACGCAGCCGGCTTCGCCACCGGAAATGTGGTCGGGATGCTGATTGAGGAGAAGCTAGCCATCGGGTATGGCCACCTGAGAATCATAAGCTCCCGCCGCGGTCCAGGCATCGCTGAAGCCATCCGGAAGGCCGGATACGCCGCCACGGAGCTCTCAGGGCGGGGCCGGGATGGCACCGTGGCGGTCATCAACTGCAGCGTTAGGCGGCGCGATATCCGGAGGGTCCAGCAGCAGGTCAAGGACATCGATCCCAACGCTTTCATTACCGTCCAGGAAGTCAGGCCTCTCCACCGCGGCTTTTGGCGGGCCTGAGGCCGGCTCGCCACCGATGCAAGCCATTCTGAGCCCCATACTGAATCTTCTACATGCCGTCATCCTTCCCCACCTGGGCGAAGCGCAGACCACGGGCTGGCTGGGCCTGCCAGCCGCCGCGGTCCCTTGGGTCATCTTCGGCTTGCGCGCCGTGGACCAGACCATTTCGACCATACGGACGCTGGTCACCGTGCAGGGCGAGCGCCGCCTGGCTTGGATTCTCGGCTTCCTTCAATCGTTCCTGTTCATCAGCGCCGTCGCCGGCGTCCTGCAGTCCCTCACCCAACCTGCGAACTTGGTGGCTTACGCCGCCGGATATGCCGCCGGCCAGGTCCTAGGAATCACCCTCGAGAACCGGATGGCGCGTGGCCATAGCGTCTTGCGAATCATCAGTGCCACCAAGGGGCAGGCCGTGGGGGATGCCTTGCGCCTGCAGGGCTGGGGAGTCACGGAGCTGCCGGGGCAGGGGCTGGAGGGGACGGTCGGGGTCGTCCTGTGCACCGTCCCACGCAAGACCATCCCTGCTGCCAAGTCCACCATCCTCGGAATTGACGCCTCGGCCTTCATCACGGTCCAACATGTCTTCCTGCTCGGAGGAGGTTGGCGCCCCTAAGGGCCCCCCGGCGTGCAACTTGCATCAAGGAGCATGATCCAGTCCCCGCTACCGGGCTTGGGCGGGCTGGCAAAACTGTAATCTGACTGTAAAGGTGATCAATTGCATCCGCTCTTGACGGCGGGTTATAATCCCGCAACCAGTCCGTTAGGCGAGAAAAGGCCCCATGGCGCTTAAGGGGAACCTGCGCGACTTCACAGTTACACAGCTCCTGAACCTCATCAACCTGGCCCATAAGACCGGAACCTTGACGGTTGAGGGACCGACCGAAACGGCCTGGGTTTCGTTCCGCGACGGCAAATTGATCTACGCGCAGATCGGGAACGAAGATGGGACCTTGGTGGGGATCCTCAAGCGCGAGGGCAAACTCTCCAGCCGTCAGGCGCAGGTCATCAAGGCCAATGCCAGCGGGAAGAGCGACAAAGAACTGGGGCTGCTGCTGATCAACGCCGGGTACCTCACCCAGCAGGAAATCCTCTCCAGCCTGCGCAGTTACGTGCTGGACATCGTTTATCGGCTGTTTACTTGGATCGAAGGTTTCTTCCGCTTCGACGCCGACGTCCTTCCCCCAAACGACCGAATCATCATCCGCGTCGATCTCGAGAACGTCATCATCGAGGGCGCCCGGCGTGTCCGTGAGTGGGAACAATTGCAGGAAGAAATTCCCAACCTCGACATGGCGCTCAATTTCGTTGATCGCCCGGGGGCCAACATCCGCGATGTCAACCTCAACGTCGACGAATGGAAGGTAGTTTCTTACATCAACCCCAAGAATTCCATCCGCCAGATAGCCAAGGCCAACAAGATGAGCGACGTAGAAATCCGGCGCATCGTCTACGGCCTGCTCCAGGCCGGTTTGGTGGACCTGATCCGTCCCGATGGCATGCCCCTTCCGCCCCAAGCGCAGAAAATCAAGCCCATCGACGCTCGCGAGCAGACGACGTTGGTCAATCGCCTGATCTCGCGAATCCGGTCACTCTAGGCGAGGTAGTGCATGCAAACCGTCAAGATGGTGGTTACGGGCCCCTTCAACGCAGGCAAAACACAGTTCATCCGCACGGTGAGCGAGATCGACGTCGTCTCCACCGAGCGTAAGATCAGCGCCGAAGCCGAAAAAGTCAAAGAAACCACCACCGTGGCGATGGACTTTGGCCGCATCACGGTTGACGAAGACCTGGTGCTGTACCTCTTCGGCACCCCCGGCCAGAAGCGCTTCGACTTCATGTGGGAGATCCTGTCAGAAGGCATGCTGGGATTCATCGTCGTCGTCGACAGCGCCCGCCCCGAGACGTTCCGGGAAGCGCGCGGCATCCTGCACACCTTCCGAGCCTACGCGCCTACGCCGTATGTGGTCGCCGCCAACAAGCAAGACATGGACGACGCGTGGGACATCGACGACCTGCGGATCGCGCTCAAGCTCGAGGATAGTATCAAGCTGCTACCGACCGTCGCCTCAGACAAGGAATCGGTCAAAGCCGTCCTGCTCGAGCTGCTGTACAGCATCCTGGAAGAGATGAAGGCGGGCTAGACTACCCGCGGGGGCAAATGACGACGATGCCGGGACGGACAGTACACACGAGGCAGTTGCCCGCCCCCAGCCTTTCACGTAATATGAATTCAGCCGAATCGCCCGATCGAGTGATCGCGCACCGTCTCGGCCGGATTTGTGAAGGTTTTCACAATCTCAACGCGGGCGGATGGGCTCGAAGTGTGAGCCGGCAGGTCGGGCCAGCTTGGTCACGCGTCGCGGGGGAAGGTCACACCACATGAGCAAGGGCCGCATCCTGGTCGTCGAAGATGACATTGACATCTCCAACATGCTCCGGATCTACTTCACCGGGCAGGGATATGACGTCAATCTGACCGGCCGCGGAGGGGATGCGCTGGCCCTCACCCGGCAGAAGCTGCCCAGCCTTATCGTCCTGGATATCATCCTTCCCGACATGGACGGGTACGCGGTCTGCAAGGCGCTGCGCACCACCACCCGCACAAGCCACATCCCGATCATCTTCCTGACTCAAAAGGACGAGCGCAGCGACCGGATTGCTGGGCTTGAGCTTGGCGCCGACGACTATGTCACCAAGCCATTCGATATCGAGGAGCTCCGTCTTCGGGTCCAGAACGCTCTCTCTCGGGCTGATAGGGAAAGCCTGACCGATCCCCGTACGGGGCTCCCGGCGGGCAAGCTCATCGAGGATCAACTGCGCCAGATCCTGCGCTCCGACGACTGGGCGCTTCTCGATCTGCGCATCAATCATTTCGACACCTTCAAGGAAGCCTATGGTTTCGTCGCCGGCGATGACGTGCTCCGATTCACGGCCATGATGATCAACCAGATCCTCGATCAGTCCGGCGACGAAAACGATTTCGTGGGCCATGTCGGCGGTGACAACTTTCTGGTCATCACCCGGGCCGATCGCGCCGGTCAGGTGAAAGAGCAGATGCGCCTGGGCTTCGCTGAAGGCGTGCAATCCCACTACTCGAGCATCGACCGCGAACGAGGCCATATCCTCTTGCCCGTCCAGGACGGTCAATCACAGCAGGCTTCCCTGATGGACCTTGCGATCGGCCTTGTGACCGCTGATGACGGCGACTTCTCTGATATCCGGGAGATTACCGAGAAAGCAGCCAAGGCGCGGCGCAGGGACCCGGCCTCGTCCGCGCCTTGACGTATGCCCAACCTACCTCCCGCCCTCCTGGGCCTGGCCCTTCTCGTGGGCGGGGCTGCCCTCGCAGCCACCGCCTGGCTGGCAGCGCGCCCGCTGGCGCGCTGGCTGCGCCGGTCTCCGCAATCCCCGATCACATCCCCTCTCCCCGTTGACCTTGAACCTTCTGACCACGCCGTCATCGTCGCCCGACCCGGTGGCAGAGTTGATTACGTCAACGCGCGCGGGCGTGAGTGGTTTCAGCTGGATGGTGAAGCACCCGATCTGAATCGCATGGCCAAGTCAGCGCGCCCCAGGGATCTGTTCCTGGAGCTGTTCGCCGACGAAGGGCGCGCCCAAATCTCCATCGCCGACCGCGCTGTCGACGCCGTCTCCAACCGGGTGTCGTTCGCCTCCGAGCAGAGCCTCGTGATCACCTTGTCGCCCATGGAAGCACCGAAGCCCGATGACAGCACCCGGCCCATGGGCGACCTACTGACCGTGGATGCCCTGTTGCAATTCAACCAGGCGATCACCGATCGCGGCGCGGTGGCCGAGACGGCGGGCGCCGTCCTGTCATCGGTGTCCGAACTCCTTCCCATCGACATGCTTGAGCTCAATCTGTGGGACGAGGCCAGCCAGACGCTGGCGCCTTTCCGGGCAGCCTCCGACCGCCGAAGCCAGTTCGCCGCGGACGGCACACCGGATGTCTACGGCCCCGACGAGGGCCTGACCGGCTGGATCGCCCGCACCCGCCAGACGCTCTTTCTCCCCGATATCGACCAGGCGCGCGATCTCGAACCCAAAATCGACCGTTCCCGCTTTCCGTTTCAAGCCTTCCTGGGCGTCCCGCTCCAGTTCGACGGTACCTTCATCGGCACCCTTGAAATCACGCACTCCCTGCCCCACATCTATGACCAGCGACACCGCATGCTGCTCGAGCTGATGGGCGCACAGGTCGCGGCTGCCCTGCACAACGCCAGCCTGTTCGAAAGCCACCAGCGCGCGCGCCGAGAGCTCGTCGGCCTGTCCCAGCTGGCACACGCCCTGACCGCCGCCCCCGGTGGTGAGGTCCTGTTTGAGCACCTGGCCGGGACGGTGGCGCGCATGCTGGATGTTGAGATCGCCGGCTACCTCACGTATGATGCCGCCCGCTCGGCGCTCATCGGCCAAGCGCCATTCGTCGGCCTCACATCGGAATTCGTCGGCGAGTGGCTCCGTCTCCCGATGCCGGCAGATGGTCAGGCCGAGCGATGGCTCCAAGAAGGCGGGCCGTTGAGCACTGCTGAACCACTGCAGGATCAGCTGTTTCGGGCCCTTAAATTGGACACCGTCGTCAGCCTGGCGGGCTGGGGCCATGTCATCATCGCCCCGGTCCGCTCGTCCGGCAAACCCCTGGGGGCCCTGCTGGCTGCTTGGGATGAGGGGCAGCCCCACCCTGCTCCCGACATCACCAATATGGCTTCGATCTTGGCCGCCCAGAGCGCCGCCTTGATCGAAAACGCCCAACTGGTGGAATCTTCCCAGCACCGCGCTGAGCAAGCCGACGCGCTGCGGCGGGTGTCGAACCTCACGGCCTCGGCCCGAACCTTAGACGAGATCCTGATCGCCACCCTGGACGAACTGGTGGACACGCTCGGGGCGGATTTCGCCGTCATTCTGCTGCGCGACGAGACCGGAACCGAGCTTCGGCCCCATGGCCCCTCCGCCCATGGACTTGAACTCGATGAGCTGATCCTGGCGGCCTCATCTGCGCCGGCCCCGCATGCCTCTCCGGCCAGGGCGGTGCAAAGCCTTATTCCGGTCGCCTACGACCGGGGCTTCGATCCCTACCCACCCGTCGCCTATGCCGACATCATCGTCAAGCGTCACGCTGCGGCTTTTGTCGCCGTCCCCATTATCTGGCGTCAACAAGCCCTGGGCGAACTGCTGATCGGGCTGGCCCGCACGGGAGGGCTGGGCGCGGCGGATATCGACCTGGTGGCCGCTTTTGCCGGCCAGGTCGCTGGCGCATTGCAGCGTGCCCGTCTGGCGGATCAGACCGACGCCAGTTTACGGCAACGGGTCGATCAGCTCACGGCCCTCACCCGGATCAGCCAGGCCCTGAACAACCTTGCCGACCTCCAGGCGCTGATGCAAACGGTCCACAGCGAGGCCGCCCGGGCCACGGCCGCCGACTGCGGCTGGACGGTGCTCTTTCCGGGTTTCGCCGACCCGGATCAAGCGGCTGTCGGCCTGATCATCGGCGATTCCCCCGAACATCCGGCGCCCTCGCTCGAGTCGCTCCTTTCTGTGGCCACCAAGCCATCGGCCTGGATTTCTGAGGATCCGGACGAAAGGCTGTTTCAGGGGCACGCCGACGTGGCCTGCAGCATGGCGATTCCCATCCACCATGATGGCCGGCCGGCTGGGTTAATCCACCTCCACAGCCGCCAACCGGGCCACTTCGATGACGCCAGTTTGCGCTTCGGCGAGGGCTTGGCCAGCCAGGTCGCGGCTGCCATCGACACCACCGAACGGCACCGCGCTCAGGAAACCCGACTTCAGGCCTCCTTGGCGCAGGAGAAGTCTCTGGTTCAGATCGCCCGTCTGGCCCAACGCGCCCGTCCGGATCAGCCGACCGAAATCATCCTCGGCGACCTGGGCCAGATTCTGGCGCGCGCCATCGACGCCCGGAGGGTGGAGGTCTTCGCCATTAACCCCTACAGCCAGGAACTCCGGCCGATCGTCGCGATCGGAAGTGCGGCGGGGCAGACCACCCGGCCCGTCCAATCCGAGCTCATGTGGGAAGATGTGCAAGCTGTGCTCGGGTCCGCGGGAGACCCAGGGCGGTCCGTGAGGTTAACCACCGGCGCTTCGCCGGGCCTGCTGCCCTTACTCGACCGCCAAGGGGCGGCCATCGGCTTGGTGCGCTGGGAACTCAATCCAAACTCGCCGACAGCCGGGAGCGCCGCCGCCGATCTGTTCAGCGTGATAGGCGGTCAGATGGCAGCCGTGCTGGAAGATGCAGCCTTCTACGCCGATCTGCGGGCGGAGCGCTCCGAACTGGAGCGCGCCCTGTCGTCGCTGGGTGGCGAGCGCTTGCAGCCGGAAGACACGCAAGAGTCCGCCGGAGAGCATCTGGCGGAACCCCGTCCGCCCGCCTCCGATTTGGCCGCTCATGCGCAACGCATTGTGGCGGTTGACCGAATTGCCCGCGCCGCCGGCATGCTGGACGACGAAATGGGCATCCTCAATGCGCTCGCACGGGGCAGCCGGACCGAGTTTGACGCCGACATCGTGTTGATCGCCGCTGTGGATGATGGCGATCTTCGGCTGCAGCTTGTCGACGGCGACGTCTCAGAAACCCTGCACATCGAGCCGCTTCTCAGCCAGTTCAACCCCTTGCGCAGCACGCTCAAGACCGGGCAGCCCGTGCTCATCCAAAGGGCGGCCGAGGACCAGAGCTGGGGCGCGTCACCCCTGCTTCGAGCACTCGAGACCCATTCCGCAATCTCGGTAGCCATCCCCATCGGCGACTCCCCGGCTGCAATTGTCCTCCTCGTCCGCCGAGTTCCCGAAGCGGCGGCCTTCACCCAGGATGACGCCACGTTTCTCAGTGACCTGATGGCCTCCATCGGGCGGGATCTGAGCCGGGCCCAGGTTCTCGCCAGGGTGGAAACCCGTTTGTCCGAGGGCCAACTGTTGCTTGAATTCGGGCAGACTGTTGGCTCCTTGGACGCAGGCGAGGTGCTCAACCACCTGGCTGACGGCCTTCGCCGGTCGATGATCACCACCCAGGCGGTGACCATCTGCCTCTGGGACGCGGACATCCACGGCCTGCGTATCGCCGCCCAATCCGGCTATGTCGAATTGGGCGCCTGGTTGGATCTGCGCCTGCAGCCCGGCGAGGGTCTTCCCGGCAAGGTCTATGCCGCAGGCGTGCCCGTGATGTGGGACGACATCGACCCCGCTCGAGATCTCAACTACAGCCTCGACCACCTCGAGAGCTACCATCGCGCTACCGGTGGGCTGGTCCCCGCCAGCGCCCTGGGCGTCCCCCTGCTTAGCGAGACGGGAGTTCTGGGAACGATCACCCTCGAAAACTATGCCACGACCAGCAGCTTCGATGACGCTGATGCCGCCTTCGTCGCCTCCCTCGCCAGCCAGGCCGCTCTGACGGTCCAAAATGCCCGTCTGTTTGAGCGGGCCCAGCGGTCCAGCCAAGAGCTCGAGCAGCGCGTCGCCGAGCGGACAGACGAGTTGGCTCGGGAACACGAACTCACCGAAGCTCTGCTGCGGATTACCGCTGAGTTGGCCAGCAGCCTCGATCTGGATCGAGTGCTAAACCGGGCCCTGGCACTGGTCAACGAAGTCGTCGGCGCTGACCGGGGAGTAATCCTGCTCCTTGCGCCGGACAGCGACCAGCTCGTGCTTCGGGCCGCCTTCGGCACCAAGACACCGCTGCCTCCCGGTGGCCGTCCGTCCCCCTACATCAAGGGCGAAGGGCTGGCCGGTTGGGTGATCGAAAAAGGCGAGTCGGTCCTCATCGAGGACCTCCCGCAAGACGAACGCTGGGTCCGTTACCGTGATCCCGTGCAGGAGCACCGCAGCGCTCTGGCCGTGCCGTTGTTGGTCAGCGAAGATTCGATTGGCGCTATGCTGCTGTTCAGCAGCAAACCCTACACCTTCGATACTGACCAGCTGCGGCTGCTGGCAGCTGCCGGGCACCAGGTGGCGGCCGCCGTCAACAATGCCGAGCTCTACCGGCTGATCAGGGATCAGGCGGAACGGCTGGGCGTGCTTCTTCGCGAACAGCAGGTCGAAGCCAGCAAATCCCGCGCCATCCTGGAATCCATCGCCGACGGCGTGATCGTGACCGATGCCGAGCACAGGGTGGTGATCTTCAACTCGTCGGCCGAGCAGATCCTACGTTTGGACCGCACGACCGCCGTCGACCGCCTGGCGGTTGATTTCATCGGGGTGTATGGTGCCGCCGGGAAGCGCTGGGCCGAGACGGTAGAGGCCTGGCGCCGGCAGCCGGCTCTCGACGCCACGCGTCAAGATGTACTCGACGAGCGACTGGAGCTGGACGACGACCGCATCGTGGCGGTCAGCGTGGCGCCCGTCATTCTAGGGGACGAGTTTCTGGGGACGGTTTCCATCTTCCGCGACATCACGCGCGAGGTCGAAGTCGACCGTCTGAAATCCGAATTCGTGGCCACGGTCAGCCACGAGCTCAGGACTCCGATGACGTCGGTCAAGGGATATGTTGAGATGTTGTTAATGGGCGCCGTCGGGTCGATCAACGAAGAGCAGCGGCGCTTCCTTCAGACGATCAAGGGCAACATCGATCGCTTGGGCGGTCTGGTCAATGACCTGCTCGACATTTCGCGGATTGAATCGGGGCGTGTGGCCCTCAGCCTCGAGCCGGTGGACGTGGGTGTCATACTGGGCGAGGTACGGGAGGCTGTCCTGCGCCGAGGACGCATCGAGAGCAAACCCCTCGAGATTGATCTGCATTTGCCTGATTCGCTTCCCCCGGCGTGGGCCGATCGCGATCGGCTGCGCCAGATCATCAACAACCTGGTCGAGAACAGCTTCAACTACACTCCCGCCGGGGGCCTCATCGACCTGATGGCCCGCCACGAAGGATCGCGGATCGTGGTTTCGATTTCAGACAACGGGATCGGCATTCTGCCCGCAGACCTGCCCAAGGTCTTCGAACGCTTTTACCGCGGCGAGCAAGCCTTAAACATGTCCGTCGCCGGAACCGGCCTGGGGCTATCCATCGTCCGCCAATTGGTCGAGATGCATGGCGGGGAAATAAGCATCCAAAGCGAGGGGTCCCCAGGCAAGGGCACCGTGTGTACAATTACACTCCCCGCAGCGCCCGCGGTCGAGCCGCCCGAGCTGCCGCGCGACAGGAAGGGCTGATGACAAAGATCCTGATTGCTGAAGACGAACGCGACATCCGCGACCTGATCATATTCACGTTGCGCTATCACGGCTACGACGTGGCTGCCGCCACCAACGGCGAGGAGGCACTGGAGCTGGCCCTCAGCGAACATCCAGATTTGATCATCCTCGATGTGCGCATGCCGCGGATGACCGGTTACGATGTGTGCCGCGAGATCAAGGCCAACAAGGCCACCGACCACATTCCGGTCGCCTTCTTGTCAGCCAAGGGCCAGGAAGCCGAAGTCCAGGCGGGGATGGACGCGGGAGCCATTGCCTACATTCTGAAACCATTTGCACCCGACGACCTGGTGGCGCGTGTGCGTGAGTTCCTGTCCGCCGACTTCCAACCAGGCGGCTGAAAGGGATCCACGACCATCCGGCGGCCGTCCCGGTTGACCCGAGCCGGCGCCGTCCGTTATAGTTAGTTCAGACATCAATCCAACGGGGAGCTCAGAGAATCTGGGCTGAGAGGAGGGGTGAACCCTCGACCCGTCGAACCTGACCCGGATAATGCCGGCGGAGGGAAGAGCGTGCGTTCGAGCCCCTCCGAGCCAGACCAGGAGGGGTTCATCTGTGTCAACGGCAGTAATTTTCGCCCATGGGGTCTTTCAGCCTCCCCGCCTCGGCCGTGCCTGGTTTCCAGATGGGGCCGTGCTCATTGCCGCAGATGGCGGCGCCGAACACTGCCTCGGGTTGGGATGGACACCCGACATCTTGGTGGGCGACTTCGATTCGCTGGCAGCTGAAACCGTCGAAGGGCTGGAGGCCGTCGGGGTCGAGGTGATCCGCCATCCAACAGAAAAGGATGCCACCGACCTCGAACTGGCGATCCAGCTGGCCATCAGCCGCGGGTTACGCGATCTGCTCATCCTGGGCGCCGTGGGCGACCGCTGGGATCAATCACTGGCCAGCTTCTTTTTGCTCGAGCGTTATGCCCAGGCCACGAGCTCGATCCGGCTGCTCGATGGCGCGCAGGAGGCCTTCCTGGTCCGGGCCGGTGACCAGGGGCTGCTCGAGGGCAAGCCGGGGGACGTCGTTTCGCTGATTCCCTTGCTCGGGGATGCCGACGGAATCACCACCCAAAGTCTCGTCTATCCTTTGCGCGGCGAACGGCTCCACATGGGTAGCACACGCGGGGTGAGCAACGCACTTCTTTCCGAATCCGCCAGCGTCACCCTGCAAGGCGGTGTGTTGGTTTGCATTGTGACCCATCTGGCTGAAGTTGAGTTGTAGCCAGGGAGAAGAGGACAAGATGAAAAGAGTAACGGCCATGATACTGGTCGCCCTGGTCGCTGCAGCTTGTGGCGGGAGCCCTGCCCCAGTGACAACGGCGTCCTCACAACCCGCCGCACCATCGGTCCCAGAGACTTCCGCCCCGGCTGCGACCCCACTCCCACCTCGGGTGCTGACGCTGATGACCCACGACTCGTTCGAGGCCTCGGGCAGCGTCGTCGATCTGTTCAGGACCGTGTTTCACGCCGACGTGCGTTTCTACAAGGCCGGCGATGCCGGGGCAATGCTCAACAAGGCCATCCTGGCCAAGAACAACCCGCTGGCAGATGTGCTTTACGGCGTCGACAACACCTTTTTGAGCCGTGCCCTGAGCGAAGACCTTTTCGTGCCCTACGACTCCCCCATGCTCCCCAGCATTGGGAAGGCGTTTGAGATCGATCCACAGCACCGCGTCTTCCCGATCGACTACGGCGACGTGTGCCTCAACTATGACAAAGGGTTCTTTCAGGATCATGCCGTCCAGCCGCCAACGTCGCTGGAGGACCTCGCCCAGCCGGCCTACAAGGACCTGCTGGTGGTGGAAAACCCGGCCACCTCATCCCCCGGGCTGGCCTTCCTGCTGGCCACCATCGGCCATTTTGGGACGGACCACTACCTGGAATACTGGAAGAGCCTGGTAGACAACAACGTACTGGTGGACAATGATTGGGACACGGCTTACTACTCCGATTTCACCGCCCACGGGGGGCAGCGGCCGGTGGTGGTGTCCTATGCCTCCAGCCCGCCGGCCGAAGTGGCCTTCGCCGACCCGCCCATCTCCGAACCACCCACCGGCGTGGTCACCGGGAACACAAGCTGCTTCCGGCAGATCGAGTATGCCGGCATCCTCAAAGGCACCCAACACCTGGATCTCGCCCAGGCATGGGTCGACTTCATGCTCAACGTCAAGTTCCAGGAGGACATGCCCCTGAACATGTTCGTTTTTCCGGTCAACCCTGACAGCAAGCTGCCGCAGGTGTTCACGGATTTCGCCGTCATCCCGCAGGAGACCGCCCAGGTGGATCCTGACGCCATCGCCCAAAACCGTGACGCCTGGATCCAGGCCTGGACACAAACCGTCCTGCGATGACCCAATCCGCCGCCGAAGACCGCGCCCCGACTTTGAGGGCCCGCGTTCCCTGGAGGCGCCATCTGCTGTGGCTTGCCCCCCTGATCTTCTTGGCGCTGTTTTACTTCTACCCCATGGCGAGCATCTTGGGGTTGAGCCTGAGCCGCTCCCCGCAAGGACTCTTGGGCGGATTTGTGACATTCTTCACAACCGGCCGGGAGCTCGGGGTGCTGGGCTTCACCCTTTGGCAGGCGGGCTTATCAACCCTCCTGACGCTGGCCATTGGTCTGCCCGGCGCCTACATCTTGGCCCGCTATCGATTTCGCGGCAAAGACCTGCTGCGTGCCTTGACGGGAATCCCTTTCGTGCTGCCCACACTTGTCGTGGCGGCCGCCTTCAATGCCCTGCTCGGCCCCAGTGGATGGATCAACACTGGCTTGATGGCCGCCTTCCACCTGCCGGCGCCTCCACTGACGGTGGTCCACTCCCTTGGCGCCATTTTGGCAGCCCACGTCTTCTACAACACCACCATCGTCCTGCGGATGGTGGGCGATTTTTGGAGCCACCTCGATCCGCGCCTGACCGACGCCGCCCGCGTCCTGGGTGCCAGCCGCTGGCGGGCGCTGCGGGAAGTCGGCCTGCCTCTCATGCTACCGGCCATCGCCACCGCCTCGCTGCTCGTCTTCTTGTTTGATTTCACGTCGTTTGGCGTGATTCTCGTCCTGGGCGGCCCACGTCTGGCCACGCTCGAGGTGGAAATCTACAATCAGACCGTCAATCTGTTCAATTTACCCCTGGCGGCCGCCCTCAGCATCGTCCAACTTGCCGCCACGCTGACCATGACAGTCGCTTACACCCGCCTGGCGGCCCGTGTCAGCCGGCCGCTGCCGCTCAAGGCCCAGCGCGTGACCCAGCGCCCGGTGACGGGCCGGCGCAGCCGCCTGGTCGTCGGCATCGTCGCCGGCCTGCTGCTGCTGGTGCTCACCTCCCCCCTGGCGGCGCTGGCGGCGCGCTCTTTCGCCCGCCTCGGGCCGCAGCGCCAGGCGGCCTCCGGCCCTCTCTTCACCCTCGACTACTACCTGCACCTCAATCAGAATCCGCAGGGTTCCCTGTTTTACGTGCCGCCAACCGAAGCCATCTGGAACTCCCTGACTTACGCGGGGGCCACGGTGGTTCTGGCCCTCGCGTTGGGCCTTCCGGCCGCCTGGAGACTCGCCTACGACTCTGGTTCGCGGCTTAACCAATGGCTCGACCCGCTGCTGATGCTCCCCCTGGGGACTTCCGCCGTCACCCTCGGCTTCGGCTTCATTGTCGCCCTGGACAGACCGCCTCTGGACCTGCGCGCCTCCCCCTGGATGGTTCCCATCGGCCACACCCTGGTGGCCTTCCCCTTCGTGGTGCGCAGCCTGACACCGGCTCTACGCAGCATCCAACCCAGGCTGCGGCAAGCGGCGGCCGTGCTCGGCGCCAGCCCGCGCCAGGTACTGCGCCACATCGACCTGCCGCTGGTCGGCCGCGCCGTCCTGGTGGCGGCCGCGTTTGCCTTCTCGATTTCTCTGGGCGAGTTTGGGGCCACCTCGCTCATCGCCCGGCCGGAGCATCCCACGGTTCCGATCCTGATCTACCGCTTTCTCTCCCGCCCAGGCACGCTAAACTTCGGCCAGGCCATGGCCCTGTCCACGCTCTTGATGCTCGTGACCGGCGGCGGGATGTTGGCCATCGAGCACCTGCGCATTGCCGACGTGGGAGAGTTCTGATCATCATGACTGACCCCCAGCCCTCGGCTGGCCTGCGGGCCGTCGACCTGCACAAGGCGTTCGCGGACACGCGTGCCGTGGATGGTGTGTCCTTCGACGTGCAGCCCGGGGGGATCCTGGCCCTCCTTGGGCCCAGCGGCTGCGGGAAGAGCACCACCCTGCACCTGATCGCCGGCCTGGAAACGCTCGACTCGGGCAGCCTGCTCTGGAACGGCCAGGACCTGTCCGGCGTGGCACCCCATACCCGTGGGTTTGGGCTCATGTTCCAGGATTTCGCCCTCTTTCCCCACATGAACGTCACCCAGAATATCGCCTTCGGCATGCGCATGCTCGGCCAGCCAGACGACAACATCCGCCAAAAAGTCGAGGCCATGCTGGATCTGGTCGGGTTGACGGGGTTTGGAGCCCGCGCCGTCGACGAGCTCTCCGGCGGCGAGCGCCAGCGGGTCGCGTTGGCCCGTTCGCTGGCACCTCGCCCCCGGCTGCTAATGCTCGACGAGCCCTTGGGGGATCTCGATCGCGCCCTTAAAGAAGGGCTGATGCTGGAGCTGCCCGACCTGCTGGATGAGCTCGAGCAAACGGCGATCTACGTCACCCATGATCAGGAAGAGGCCTTCGCCGTCGCCGACCGCGTGCTGGTGCTCAACCGCGGACGGGTGGAGCAATTGGACACCCCCGAAGCCTTGTTTCGCCGTCCGGCCAGCCCCTTCGTGGCCCGCTTCCTCGGCCTGGATAACCTGATCCCCGGGCGCGTCCTGCGGGAAGGCTCCGGCTGGGCAGCCGAGACCGAACTCGGGCGTTTCCCGGTGCAGGCCGAGGCGGAAGGGCAGATCACCCTCCTCATTCGCCCCGATGCCGCCACACTGGACGGAGAAGATGGCCCGAGCGTGCTAGGTGGCGTCGTCGAGCGGTCCTTCCGCGGCAGCCAGATCCGCGCGGTGATCGAGACCACAAGCGGCCAACGATTGACCTTCGTCTTTAGTTTCTGGGAGGGGTTCCCCGAGGTCGGCGCCCAGGTCCGGGTG
This sequence comes from uncultured Chloroflexia bacterium, assembly GCA_963807065.1. Taxonomy (GTDB): domain Bacteria; phylum Chloroflexota; class Anaerolineae; order Anaerolineales; family E44-bin32; genus CAWAND01. The sequence continues at coordinate 1,218,326 of CAWDZQ010000004.1, read as the reverse complement.
GCGCTCGATCCAAGCCGGGCGTTCCAGGTGCTGCCGTGAGCGATTTGGTGACGGTCCACAAACTGGACGAGGCCGGCAACGAGGTCTGGAGATACCCCGGCCGCCTCCTGTCGCGAACACCGACCGAATGGACACTGGAGGCTACCTTCGGGCGGAAGCTGGCGCGCATTGGGGAGTTGACCATGGCCGCCGGCGACCGGTTCGTGGAGACTTTCTACGCCGACCGCTGGTACAACGTATTCGCTGTTTACGACGGCAGGACAAACCGGCTGAAGGGCTGGTACTGCAACCTGGCTCGCCCGGCGCGCTTGGAAGGAAGCCACGTCATCCAGGTGGACTTGGCGTTGGACCTGGTCGTCTACCCGGATGGCCGCATGCAGGTCCACGATCGCCAGGAATTCGATGCCCTGCCTTTGTCCGATGTTGAAAGGGCCCGGGTGGAGGACGCGCTGGAGGCGCTGAAAGCCCTGGCGTCTTCCGGCCAGGGCCCGTTCAGGCGATCCGATCAGGACCGCCAGCCAGACGGCCAAACGCCCGGTAACTAGAGGTCCTTGCGAAACACCACCAGCTCTTCAACCTCGTCGAATCCGAGCGCCGCATGGGCTGCTCGGCTGAGGTCGTTGACCGTCTGGGTATCCGATCCCATTTCCGTGTAACCCGCTTGGCGTGACCAGGCCTCGGCAGCTGCCATCAGCGCCGCCCCCACCCCCTGGCGGCGCCGGTCGGGAACGACGTACCAGCCTTCCACATATGGAACGGGCGAAGTCGAACAGCCATCGGCGTACGGCCGCAAGCTCAGCTCGATAAAGCCCGTGAGCCGGCCTGGTTCCTCGGCCACCAGCACGATAAGCGGCGGATCGCCTTCCAGTGCGCGGCGCCCCTCAGGTTCGAGCCCGGAGACCGGCTCCTCCGGCCAAAGCTGGTGGCGCAGAGAGATCCAATGGGGAAAATCACGGTCTTCCAGCGGTCGAACGACCATCAAACGAGACGGGCCCCGGACGTCGATGTCCGGGGCTACCTTTCAGGGAAGTGTGGCCGGCGCGGCGGACAGGCCAGGCAACAGAAGCTTGATGGTCTGATCGCCGTAAGTCCAGCCGAGGAACAATACCAGGCAGCAGCTGCAAAGAAGGGCCAAGGCGACGAGCCCTACCACGACCCAGATCATTGGCCTTTGGCCGAACTCAGCGGGGTCATCCACCTTATCTTCCGGCGTCTTGGCTGACGCGGCCTTCTTGGCCATCGAGGCCTCCTTGCTAAGCCCTGCCCTGCTGTACCTGCTTCAAATGAACACCACCAGCAGTGGCAGCACAGCGCTCGATTTTTCGACGGTTGAGGCGAAAAACCCCAGGCACAGCGAGATCCCGACCACCGACCCCACCAGGCAGAAACCCAGCACCGACAGGCCGACGCCGATGCAGCCAAGAATCAGCCCCGCAAGGGCCAAGCCATCTCCCTGGACAGCGCCGCCGGCCGCTTCAATCTCACGCCGCGCAAACCAGCCCGTCACCACCGCCACCAGGCTGGCCGCCAGCGGAAACAAAGTGAACCCGGCCACGCCGGCGATCAGGCTGATCACGGCCAGTGTGCTGGTGGGAGCGGTTGTGGGGACGGATTGGGCGGCGCGTTTTGCAGCCATGTGAGGCGATACCTCCTGGGCTCAGGCAGGGCCGGCGGTCCGCATGCGGACGCTGCGGCGCCAGAGCCACCAGATCAACAACGACGTGAGCACGATGATGAGTGCGGCGATGATGACTGGGATGATGACGGCCAGGATTGAGAGCACCGTAGCCAGCACGTCCTCGGCGACGCTGACCAGGATGTTGCCCGTGCCGCCGGTCGTGGCCGTGACTGCTGGACGGATGGCGGCCGACTTGGCGGCGTGTACAGTTCCCGCCACCAGCAACCCGGCGAGCACCGCCAGGATGGGGTGGAGCTGGCTGACCACGCCCGAGTTGGAGGCAAACAGAATCGCTCCGGCCACCGGGCGAATGAATGTCTGAATGGCGTCGTTGGCGTGATTGAGCAACGGCACCTTGTCGGCAAAGAACTCAATCGTGATCAGCACCGCCAGGGCACCGATGAACCACCAACTGGTCATGGCGTCCCACGGAGGCGAGAGCCTGATCAAGTGAGTGTACCGAGCGGTTAGAGACACCACCAGCAAGGGGACATAGGCGTTCAGACCGGCGCTGGCCGAGAGTCCGAAGGCTGAAAACAGACTACTGAAGGCTTCCATACGGTCTGTCCTTGCGGGCGAGAGCAAGCCGGTTGCGGCGGCGATCCGCCGAAGCTGCCCGTCGCGCCATTATAGCCGACAGAAAGGCCCACTCCAACCATATTGCTTGACGCTCCATGGGGCGCCCGTTATAATCCGAGCGCTTTCCTCGGTAGCTCAATCGGCAGAGCAACCGGCTGTTAACCGGTGGGTTGCAGGTTCGAGTCCTGCCCGAGGAGCCTCCCCAAATAGCGACGAAACCGCCCCTACAAAGGGGCGGTTTTTCGTCCAGAAGAGAAGGTGCAGAACCCGAATGCGGACTACGGGCCGCCGGCGCAGATGCCGGGATCGAAGCGCTCCAGGCGGTTATTGGCCGTGTCGACCACCCAGGCGCGGCAGTCGGGGTCGAAGATCAAGCCGGTGGGCAGGTTCATCTGGCCCGGCCCTTGTCCGTAATCGCCCCAGGCCTTGGAGAATTCTCCATCAGGGGAGAAGCACAGGATCCGGTAGCCCTCGGGGTCGCTGGCGCACACTTCCCCGTCGGGGGCGGCTGCCAGGTAGGGCTTGTTGTCCAAAGACTGCCCAAACCAGGCCTCCAGCGGCCATTGGTCGACGGCCTGGAACTGATTGGGGGAGCTTTCTTCAAACACCTGGATGCGCTGGTTCCATGTATCGGCCACGTACAACCGGCCGTCAGGCCCCATCGCCAGGCCAACCGGCTCTTCGAACTGACCCAGCTCGATGCCCTGCTGGCCGATGACACCCAGCGGGCGGTCCTGGCTGTCGAATTCGACGACGCGCTTGTTGCCCGTGTCGGACACGAACACCCTTCCCTGGGAATCAACCATCACATCTCGCGGACCCCAGAACGCCGTCGGCGACTCCGCCTGGCCGAAGGTTCCAAACTGGCCCAGCAGCCGGCCATCGGCGGTGAAGTGCTGCACCTGATGGTTCCAAGTGTCGGCGACGTACACCGTCCCGTCGGGGGCCACGCCGATGCCTCCCCAGGCCTGGCCAAAGGGGGCCGGCGGAGATTGGCTGAGGTCCATGAAACAGTCCCATGCATTCAGGAAGGTGCCGTCGGCTGCGAAGTGTTCGACTCGTCCGTTGCCGGCATCGGCCACGAACAGCGATCCGTCAGGTGCCAAGGCGGCATCACGCGGGCTGTTCAACTGGCCAGGCCCGGAACCCCCCTCGCCCACGATCACGTCCGGGTTGAGCTGGACCGTGCCGTCGGCATAGGGATCCGACTGTGTTTGCGGGGCTGCTGTCACCTCGGTCGGGCCGGCATCCCAAATCAACGCCGCCATGTCATTGCGCACGTATAGGCGCATCTTGTTGGCCGGGCTCCAGTTGCGCAGCGACATATCCTTGCCCGACACCTGGCCGTAGTCCTTGTAGTCCCGATTGAACCAGATCTGCCACAGGGCCTCGCGGTACTCCGGGGATGAGATGGCACCCCATATCCGGCTCCAGGACAGGTCGAAGTAGTCCTGCATCGGCCACCACAGGCGATTGTATTCAAAGGTTTGGTACTGGCCGCGAAGCAGCGATTCCACTTTGGACCAGTTCTCCTGCCCAGCCAGGATGACCGGGTAGTCCGCCAGCTGGCGGGTGGGGTTGTCCTGATAGAAGAGGGCATTGGGGTAGTTTCGCAGGTACCACCAGTAAGGGTACGACGTGTCGTTGTCGTAGGCGACCTTGATGTCCAAGCCGCCGGTGGTACGCCGCGACAGATCTTCGATCTGCGCCAGGGCTGTCTTCGGCCCGCGGGCGGAGTGGGCATAGACCAAGAATTCGGTGGCCTCGTCATAGTTGACATACGCCGCCCGGAAGGCCGCCCGCGCTGTCAGGAAGAACAGGATGACCAGCGACACCAGGCCGGTCAGGCGGCGCAGGGCGAGCCATGAGCTGCTGGGCGCCACGCGCCACAGCACCAAGCCGGCCAAGATGACCGTTGCCCCATCGACGATCAGGCCGCTGGTCGCTCGAAGCTGATCCAACCCCTGGCCGCTGAATGGCGGGACGCCGCCCAGCAGGACCCCCAAGGCACGGGCCAGGGCCAGCAGGCCAATGGCCAGGACCGCCAGGGTCAACCAGCCGGCGGCACGCCCCAGCACGTCTCGATCCAGTCCTTCTAGGAAGCGTCCGAACACCCAACCCGCGAGCAGGATCATGGGAAGGGTCAGATGCACCGTCAGCCACGGCATGCGCTCCCCCGCAAATGTGAAGGCGATCAGCGAGGTCACGGCCCAGTAGCCGATGTAGAGCAGCACGGGGAAACGCCAAGGCTCCGGAACCTCACCGGACGTCTCGGCGGCGGCGGGCCCCTCGCCATTAACTTCCACCCCGGACGGAGGGCCGTCGGCAACGGATTCGCCTGGCTGGTGGCTGTTGATCCAGGCACGCAAGCCGATGACCGCCGCTGCCAAAGAACCGATGGCTGGCAGGAATTCGTAGACCGGGATCTGGACCAGCAAGTAGTAGTACAGGGGTTGGGTGCCGCGCTGGACTCCCTGTTGCACCAGCCAGTAGCCGAGTGAACCGACCAGGCCGGTGAAGAACCCGAAGGGATGGGTGAAGAAAGTGGTGTAGAAGAGCGTGAACAGGCTAAAGAACACAGCCGCCGAGATCAGCCAGCGGCGCCAGTGCCAGGTCAGGCCGATGCCGAGGCTGATCAGCCCGAGTACGACCGCCACAGCGATGGTTTGGTTGAGCTGTGCCTGATCCTGGTATGCCAGTGGATCCCATCCCAAAATCTGGGAGGGCAGCGCAGCCAACTGGGGGATGGTAAGCGTCATAGTGACGACCAGAACGTCCAACGACGGGAAATCCGTTCGCAGGCGCCGGCCAAATCCACGGACGAGCGCCGCCCCGGCCCCGATGAACCCGACGATCCCAATCAGCCCCAGGATCAATACCCAGGGCGTGGTGGCGATCGTGTTGGCCGACCCGGCTTCGGTCCGCAAGACGAAAAAATAGCCCAGTGACGAACCCAGGCCGAGCAGGCCAACGGCCGTCCCGGCCACAAAACCCCACTTCAACCTCTCACCCGGCCACGCGCTGCCAAGCACCCGCCAGACGAAATAGACCCCTAGGAAGAGCGCTAACTGGGCGATGTAAATGAAAGCCGTCTCCTTGGTAATGTACATCAGGGCCATGGCTGCCGCCATGGTGTACAGCTGCCTCGGGCGGCGGGTCTCAAAGTAACGAAAGGCGGCCCAGACCATGAGCAAGGCCTCGGCCGCCACCAGGGCTTCGTTGCGCGCATAGCGCGAGTAGTAAAGCAGGAAGGGCGAGACCACCGCCATGGCTCCGGCCACGACCGCTCCCGTTCGTCCTAACCAGCGACGGAAGGCCCAGATCAGGGCAATGGTGAGCACCCCGGCGAGGGCCGCTGGAACGCGGGCGCTGGCGTCGTTGTCGCCGAACAGGAAGTACGAGAACGCGATGGCATGGAACTGGAGCGGGCCATGCGAAAGCGGGTCATGCTGGTAGCCGCGGCCCTGCTCGAGCAGCCAGGAGAAATACACGTGTGTCGTTTCGTCATGACTCATCACGCGATCGCCAAGGTGGACGAAGCGCGTCAGCACAGCCAGGAGCACCAGCCCGATGAAGATCAGCTGGAGCGTGTCCAGATTCAGCCTCGTCCCCAGCCATCGCTCGAAGGCCGCTGGCCTGGACACGGGTGTCTCCGTCATGCCTTCCACAAATTCATCTCCCATGGACCCATTGGCACGATATCCAAAGATTAGGTGACAAGTTTACACCTACTTCACCCCCAACGACTCGCCCGAACCCGCTGCGGGGGCGGCCATCGATCCCAGGCCCTCGCGCCGCTCGGCGTGGATGACCAATGGCCTTATCCTACCAAGCCGAAAGCTGAATAGAACGGCTTGTGACGAATTTCACAATTGGAATTTGGCGTTAGGAAAAACAAGGCGGCGGAGGGCCGCCCTCACTCGGGCCAGGCGAGCAGCAGCTCCTGGCCGGCCGAAATGCGCTTGCCGCCGGCCTGCTTGGCCTCATAAAGGGCCTGATCGGCCTCGAAGAGCAGATCCTCCGTGGAGGAGATTCCCGGCCCCCATTCCACCACACCCAAGCTGAAGGAAACAAACTCGCCCCCCACCGAAAGGTCCTGGCAGCGGGCAGCAATCCGCTCCGCCAGAATGGTCGCTTCCTTCAGATTGGCCTCTGGCAGCAGGATCAAGAATTCGTCGCCGCCGTAGCGAACCGGCGTGTCGATCCGGCGGGCCTCACCTTCGATGACCCTGGCCACCCGCCTGAGAATCTCATCGCCTGCCGCATGACCATGGGCGTCATTGATGTGCTTCAGGTTGTCGAGGTCGATCATGATGGTGGAGAGACTACGGCCGTAGCGGCGCACGCGCTCCAGCTCGAGCTCGAGGGCCTCGTCCAGCCTGCGCCGGTTGTAGAGCCCGGTCAGCGCGTCGGTTATCGCCAGGCGCTGGACCTCTTCGAACAGCCGCCGGTTCTCCCGAAGCAGGCCGCGAAAGCCAACCGCTCGCTTCAAGGCGAGGTCGAAAGCTTCCAGAGAATCCAGCGGTTTGACCAAGTAGTCATAGGCCCCGGCGCGCAAGGCTTCGATGGCGTTGTTTACCGTAGCATAGGCCGTCATTACGATGGCCTGAAGATCGGGATCCCGCTCACGCCCAACCCGGAGGACCTCAAGGCCGGATGCGCCCGGCATGTAGATGTCCAGCACCAACAGATCAAAATCATTGCCACGAACGGCGGTGAGCGCCTTCTGTCCGTCAGCGGCCTCCGTGACCGACAGGCCAAGACGTTCGGCTCGGCGAGAGAGGAGTCGGCGAAACTCCTCTTCGTCGTCGGCGATGAGGATTTTGCCCGCGAGATGAATTGTGGCTTCAGACTCAGTCATTCGCCTTCCCGCGTCGGCCCTCCCTCGAGTGCTTTCGCCAGGAGAGCGCGGCGACAACCCAAGGTCCAGCAACTCCGCCGGTGTACCTTTGAAGCAAGAGGGATCCCCCCCCAACCACCCAACGTTCTTGGCGCATCCCGTGGGCCCGGACCTCCCCTGGACCAAGCCGTGTATGCACCATATGTTCTATTATGAATCAAGCTGAGGTTATTGTCCAGCGCCGTACACCAGTCCCCGATGCAATCTTCCGCCGTGTCGCGGCCGGGCGGATCGGGCTCAGGCTGTTTCCCCCTATGACGTACCGCTGTCGGGCGGGCTCTCCCCGGGCTCGGCCATCCTCTCCGAGGCGGCCTGGAGTTCCTTGTTCACCCTCTGGAGCAGGCCCACAAGCTCGGCGCGAATCTGCGTTTCAAGCTCGCCGCTTTTAGCCCTGTCGCCCAGTTTCTCCAGATCACTCTTCAACTGTTGCCCGGTCTCGCTCTTGGAGAAATCAGAGGCCAGTTGACTGAAGGTCTGACGCATGTCCTCCGCGCCCACCTTAAGATCCTCTTGGAGCTGGTGTCTGCCCGGGCTGTCCCAGGCGGCCTGCATGGCCGTCTTCAGATTTTGGGTCAGCTGGCGGAATTCCCCCACGAGATCGCTTTCGTCCCTAGTCGGATCGCTCATGTCGTCTCCTTTGCCGCGGGAGCGCGCCCTTTCGTACCTTGCCGGTCGGATCTCACCGGATGCTGGCCACATTCCCAATGTATCAGAAATTCATCTCAGGCCGAATCGCCTGCCATGGTTTTCGGACCGCTCTGGACGCAGGTCTCGATCAGATCGGCGGCGCCGTCCAGGCAAGACGTCACCAGTGGGCTGAGCTCTCTTCCCAGCTCGACCCCATCGACCTCGATTCCGACGATCTGAAGATCCTCGGGCAGGCGCTCCGGGCACACCAGACGCGCCAGAGCCAGCGTCTCCCCCACCCCCCAGCCGTGCGCCGACCGCCCGTCGCTGCAAAAAGCTTGCAGCGACTCGATCGAGAGCTGGTGCAGCGTGCCCGGCAGCGCGCCGCTGTTCACAGCGTCCACCAGCACCACCTTGCGCCGCCCATCCATGACGTCGAGCAGGCTCAGGCCGGGAGCTTCCAGGCAGATGACTTTGACCGGTGGGCGACTCGCCGAACCCCAGCGTTTTTGCCAACGGGCCACCGCCATGGGACCGGACGAATCGTCACCTCGAAGCGGCGGGCCGATCCCGACCACCAGGCTCTCGGGAGATGCAGTTGGGCCGGTCACACGCGCTCCAGATCCAGCGTCAGAAAGTGAGTCGAGCACGATATACACGGATCGTACGCCCTCACCAAGGCCTCGCAAGCCAGGCTGATGTCTTCATCCGCCTGATCGTAGATCCCCGGCAGCAGACCACGCAGATCGGCTTCTATGCGGGACAGGTTTTGAGCCGTCGGGGGCACAATGCGCGCCGCTTCAACCCTACCGGATTCATCCAGGCGGTAACGGTGAAACAGCAGGCCGCGCGGCGCCTCCGTGGCCGCCGCGCCTTCGCCGGCGCGCGGGGTCACCTGGGCATGGCTGGGACCGATCGGCTGAAAGGACCGCACCAGCTCAAGAGCCTCAGCGTAGGCCTGAACCAGTTCCAGGCCCCGCGCCAAGAGTGCCTTGTACGGATTCTTGACCGGGACGTTCAGGCCGACGTGCTCCGCCAGGCTGGCAGCCTCCGGCCGAAGTTGCCCATAGTTGAGGTTGAGTCTCGCCAGCGGTCCGACGAGATAGGGGCCGCTGCCGTGCGAGTGGCTGTGGAGGGCCGTCGAATGCGGCACTTGGAATTCCACGTAGTCGTTCTGGAAACTGTCCACGGCCAGATCGCCGTGAACCGACGAGCGGACCGCGCCTTCCATGATCGCGTAGCGGCCATCGTCGTGCAGCGCCACGCATTCGTATTCTTCTTCGAAGTCGGGGAAGTCGAGCTCGGCCGCCCACAGAAAGGCTTCTTTGGCGGCCTCCAAGCCCCAAGCGAGATCCGGCACGAGAGACTGGAGCACCGAGCGATCTGGCCAGCGGTAGAAGCCCCCTATACAGGCATTGACCGGATGGACCGAACGTCCCCCAACAGCTTTCAGCACTTCGTTACCGACCTTCTTGAGCCGCAGAGCCTTCCTCACCAGCTCGGGGTCTTCGGCCGCCAGGCTGAGGGCACTCTGATGGTCGAGCAGGTCGGGCGCCTGAAGCATGAACATATGCAGGGCGTGGCTTTCGATGTACTCGGCGGCGTAGAACAGGTGCCTGAGAGCGTTGACCTCGTCCGTGACGGTGACGCCCAGAGCCTTCTCCAGAGCAAGGATGGATGACATCTGATAGGCCACTGGGCAGATGCCGCAAATTCGGGCAGTGATGTCCGGGATCTCCTGGAAATGGCGGCCTCGCAGAAAGCCTTCAAAGAAGCGGGGGGGCTCGTAGATGTTCAGCTTTAGATCGGCCACCTGATCACCGTCCAGACGGACGAACAGACCGCCTTCGCCTTCGACGCGAGCCAGGGCCGGCACCTCGATCGTCTTCATGACTTCGCCTCCGCCAGCCGGCGGGCCACGATGGTCCGAAATCCCGGCGCGTTGCAGTTGACATGTTGCAGAAGCTGACGGATTTCGCCCTGGTGGCGCTCAGAAGCGTCCAGAATGGCCAGCATGGATTCTCCCTGGGCCTCAGGCAGTGGGCCAAAGCAACCGTAGCAACCTCGTCCAAACCCCGGACACAGGGCTCCGCATCCGGCCCGAGTGATCGGCCCCAGGCAGGGAACGCCCTCCGCCACCAAGATACACACCTGATTCCTACGCTTGCACTCGGCGCAGACACTGGTGCGCGAAAGCACCGGACGGCGGCCGGCGACCAGCGCCTGGAACAGTTCCAGAAGCTGGTGCTTGTCCACCGGACAGCCCCACAACTCATAATCCACCGTCACATGGTCTGAGATGGGTGAAACCCGATCAAGCGGGTCGAGCCACTCCGGGTGAGGATAGACGGCGTCCGACAGGGAATCAACGCTGGTCAGGTTGCGCAGCGCCTGGATGCCCCCGCTGGTGGCGCAGGTCCCCAGCGCGATCAGGGTCTTGGCCTGATGCCGGATCGTCTGGATCCGCTCCGCCTCTTCGGGCGTTGTGACGGATCCTTCGACCAGGGCGATGTCGTAAGGGCCGGGGGTGGTCTCTCGACTGGCCTCCAAGAAGTAGGCGAAGGTCAACTGATGCGCCAGGGTCAGCAGCTCATCTTCCAAATTGAGCAGCGAGAGCTGGCACCCGTCACAAGACGAAAACTTGTAGACGGCCACGGTTGGTGTGTGCGAAGAGACCATCAGAAGTCCTCCACGCCGAAGAAGGGTTCGAGCCGCGCGTAGCTAAACACCGGCCCGTCCTGGCAGACGAAGTAGGGGCCAATCTGACAGTGGCCGCAGGCACCCTGCCCACAGCGCATATTGCGCTCCATCGACAGAAAGATCCGATCGGCGGGTATCTTGCGGGCCAGCGCTTCGAACACCACGAAGCGCATCATGATCTCCGGACCGCAGCTGAAGACCACAGTTTTGGCGGGATCCAGGCGCAGACGGTAGAAGAGCATGGGCACAACGCCTACCTGACCCTGCCAGCTGGCATCGGCCCGGTCAACGGTGACTTCGATCTCAATCCCATGGGCCTTCCAGTCGTCGAAGGTCTTGGTGAAGAGCAGTTCGTCCGGTGATCGGGCGCCGTAGAGCACGACGATTCGGCCGAAGTCCTTGCGGCGCTTGATGAGCTGGTGGATAACCGGCCGCAGGGGCGGCAGACCGATCCCGCCGGCGGCGATGACGACGTCCGCGCCGGGATGAGCTTCCAGCGGCCAGGGTTGACCGAACGGCCCCCTCAGGCCCAGGCTGTCACCCACCGCCATCCGGCGTATAGCGCCGGTGACGTTGCCCACAAAGCGGATGGTGTGATCGACGCCGGCATGGTCTTCCGGATCAGAGCTGATGGAAATGGCGGCTTCACCCACGCCGGGGACATACAGCATGTTGAATTGACCGGGCCGAAAACGGTAAGCCTGGTTGAGTGACTGATCGATGAAGGCCAGTCGGTAGGTGGCCACATTGACGGTTTCCGCCACGATGCCTTCGATCCGCACCGGCTGCGGAGCCATCCAGGCTGTTGGTGTGAGGTCGCCTGCGACGTCGGCCGTGGTCATCGTTCCGGCTCCTGCTGAAAGGCATTCGTTTCTACCGTCAAATCGATCCCGGCAGGGCACCAGGTGATGCACCGCCCACAGCCCACGCAGCCCAAGGCGCCGAATTGTTCAACCCACGAGCCGAGCTTGTGGGTGAGCCATTGGCGATAGCGTGAACGTACCGTCTGACGCGTTCCGCCTCCGGCATGGTAGGAGTGGTCCGGATTGAAGCACGTGTCCCAAACCCGCACGCGGCCCTGTACCCCGTCCCCTACCACTTGAATCTCCTCAGCATCCCAACAAAAGCACGTGGGGCAGACCATGGCGCACGAGCCGCAGCCCAGACAACGCTGGGCGACGGTATCCCAATGGGGATGCTCCAAATTGGAGAGCATGCGCTGGGGAAGATCTTCGATGTCCAGCTGGCGGCCCATGCTTTCCCGGGCGCGAGCCAAGCCGACTTCAACGGCCTCGAGCCAATCAGCCGAGGCTGGACGAGCTCGGATGGCTGAGACCAGGGCGTCGCCTTTCGCCGACCCAACCTCGACCAGAAAGCCCTGATCCAGTTCGGTCAGGCACAGATCGTAGCCCGCCTCGGCCCTCGGCCCGGTTCCGACCGAGGCACAGAAACAGGTATCGCCGGGATGCAGGCAATTGACGACCACCAGCAGCAAGTTATCGCGCCGGGCCTTGTAGGCCGGGTCGGCGTAGGGCGGACGGAGGAAGATCAGGTCTTGCATTTGGATCGCCGCCAGTTCGCAGGGGCGCACGCCGATCAGGGCGCGCTTCGGCGCATCGGGTTCGATGGCCCGGGCTCGCCAGGCACCGTCTTCAGCTTCAAGATCGAACATGGGCTGGCGCGGCGGAAACAGGTAGCGTTTCCAGCCATCGGCGCCGGGGGTCACGTCAAAGAACCTTTCGTGGCCGCCCTCAACCAGACGGTACCGCCCGCCGTCCTGCTCGCTCAGCCAGCCCCTGGGGAGCAGGCTGACATCGTCGACCGGTCCCGTGGCTATGGCGGCGTCCCGCACCACCGGCCCGAGGGTCTCATAACCTTCGCTACGCAGGACCTCGATTAGCGCCTGCAGGCCGTCCCGTCCGATCCCAAGCACGGGCGTGTCGTCGGCCTTGGAATAGGTCACGATGGTCCCCCTTCAACCGGATGCGAAAACATGTCCACCAGCTGCAGCCGAGTAACCAACAGGCGCGCTGCCACCACGTTGGCCAGGCGGCGCATGACCACGTAGCCGAGATCGTGATCGGCCTCGCAAGCTTTACGAAGCGCCATGGCGTCGAACGCCGCCAACCGGCTGGGCATAATGGCCATCGCCGACGCCGTCCTTTGACGCAGGACCGGGGTTATGCCGGACCAGCCCACGACGTCCATCGGCTCGGAGGTGTAAAGGCGCAGCCGGCCGCGGCCGGGCACATTCATGTCGGAAGCGATCCGCCCGGCCAGGATGATGTACACGTAATCCTGCCGGTCTCCTTCCCGGTACAGCTCCTCACCCGTTTCGACATCGCGCAGGCTGGCCATCTCGATCAGGCGATCGAAGTGCTTGCTGGACAACTCCTGAAACCAGGGGATGGCGTGAAGTTCTTGGATGAGTTCTTGCTTTGAAGCTTGCATGACTAACTCTCCCTTTACCCGGTCACCGGCAGGAACGGTCGAGGCAGGTTTTCTCCCGGATCCCAGTAAAGGTAGGTTTATCATTTTTTGTACTATTTTCACCATGTCGTCTGTCATGAACAACCCCGAAAGGTGTCCTCCGGCATGCAAGGTCGGGTACGTTGAGGATGGGTGCGTTTCTAAGCCGGTGGGGATCAGGTCAGACGCGGCGAAGGTCGCCTTTAGTAGGTCTCTTCGCGGCTGAGGACACTCAACACCAGCAGCGCCGTCTGGCCGGAGCGGGCCAGTTTGGAAGGGTCGAGCGAGGCCGCAGTATCCTCGGTCGTGTGCACCCCCTGGTCGGAACCATTCCAGCTTAGGTAGGCGCTGAGGGCAGTCCGGTCGCCGAACCCAGAGAGCACCGGCAGGCCAAAATGCGGGCCGCGGCCGCGGGTGGTGACGGGCACGCCCAGGCGTGTACCTGCCTGTTGGAAGAGCCGGCTCAGGCGGTAGCTGGTGCCCTGCCCGAGCGCCAGGCCGTCGCCGGAACCCTGGGCCATGCCGCCGAGCTCCAGGACTGCCTCCACCGTCAGCCGACTGAAGCCGATCTTGGCATTCATGGTGTTGGTCACGCTGAAACCGCTTCCGCGCTCTCCGCCAGACCAGGCTACGAACACGATCGTCTTCTTCGGAGGGTAGGGAGTGTCCTTCAGAATGCGGGCCATTTCGAGCATGGCCGCCACACCGCTGGCGTTGTCGTTGGCGCCTGGATAAAGCCGCCCTTCCGGCCCGCTGCCCAAGCCGTCGTAGTATGCCGATACGATGATCACCTGGCTGTCAAGGCTGGCGCCGGCGGCGGTCCTCACGGCTGCCCCCTCCCCGGGGATGTAGCCGATGACATTGATCACTGGCTCGCCCCGCTCGGAAGTGTCGACAATTGGGATCGTCATGCGCAGGGTGTCGCCGGAGGCGGTGACAAAGGCACCCCCCGGCTCAAGCGCCGCCCTTGCCGACTCGAACTCGGCCAGGCTTTGGCCCGTTCCTCGGAGAAGGCGATCGGCCAGCTCGCGGCTGATGAACATCATCGGCACGCTATAGCTTGGCGGCGTAAGGTTGGCGCGGCCGATCTTGTACAGATCCTTTCGCTGCAGCCTTTCAGAAGTATCGGCGATGACCAGTACTCCGTTGGCCAGCCGGTCTAGCGCGGGCGCCAGGTCGGCCTGGTGGACGATGAGGATTGACCCGCCCAGATCACGGCCGCTTAACCCGTAGGGGTCCGTATCATCCGCCCCGGAGGACGGTCCGAGAGCCAAGCCGACCACCCTGCCCTCGGCCGAGTTCTTGCCCCGCCCGCCCACGTCCTCGACGAAGTCACGTCGATAAACAAAACTCTCGACCCCCTCACCGGATGGCCCCAGGCGCGCCAGTTCGGGCGTGCCATCCAGATGGATCCCAGCCTGAATCAGCGTCTGGAGATAGCCGTCGTTGTCGCCGCCCGGGAAGAGGCCGATGGCCTGCATCTGGGCGGCGATAGCGTCCGCAGCAGCCTCCGCCCCTGGCTGGCCACTTTCCCGGCCCCCGAAAGGCGGTCCGCTCAGGGTATCCACGGTGGCCAGAGCCCGCTGAGCGTCGAAGCGCTCGGCCTGAGGCAGGTAACGGCTGAGGGGCGCCGAACTACGGATCAGCCAGAATCCCCCCAGTACGATCAGGGCGCCAGCCAGCACGGCGTAGCGATTGATCCAGCGGCTCAGGTTGACGCGACTGCGGTCGATGAAGCGCCGCAGCCCTTCGCCCAACAAGTTGAAGGTCAGGATGGCGATGAAGAAGGCCGCCCCCGGATACCAACCCAGCCATGGATAGGCCCGCCACCAGTCACGCACATTGGCGAGCAGGGCCCCCCATTCGGGGACATCCGAGTAGTGATAGGGAATGCCCGCCAGCCCCTGAGTTCCCAGCAGCTCAACGGTGTAGCCACCTCCCAGGAAGATGTTCAGGAAGCCCAACTCCGCCAGGAGCAGGAGCACGCCCCCCATCTCCAGCATCGCCAGCACGAGCAGCGAGGGCACCAGATTGGGGACCACATGCCGCAGCAGGATCCCAAGGTCCCGGGCTCCGATCACGCGGGCGCCCTCCACGTACGGCTCGGACTTGATGGCCACCACTTTGCCCCGGACGAATTGAGCCACTTCTCCCCAACCGACAAGCGAAAGGCCCAACACGAACACGCCCACGCCCTGCTGGATCCCCAGGGCGAGGATCAGGATCATGGCAAACAGGGTGGACGGGAAGGAGGCCCAGACGCCAATGGCGCCGGACACCACGCCATCGATGGATCCTCCACGCCACCATCCAGCCAGTGCGCCCAACACCGTCCCCAGGGTCAGCCTGGCCAGGGTAGCCAACAGGGCCAGAATGATCGTCTGCCTGGCGCCGGCCAGGACCAGGGCCTGCAGGTCGCGCCCCAAGATGTCCGTCCCCCAGGGAAAGGTCATGGATGGTGGAAACGGCGGGGCGGAAATGGTGCCCTCGAACATCATCACCCCGTGCGTCTTGAACGGGCTCTGGCTCGAGAAGCGCGGCCCCACGAACACCGCCACCAACAATCCCGCCAGCAGCACGCACCCGAAGATCAGGGCCGGGGATCGCAATGCTTGGCGGACCAGCCGGCCAGCCTCATGCCGACCGTCGGGAGCTTGCTCATCGGTTCCGATTTCCACGGCACTGGGCGGGCTTCGCAAACCCGGCCCCGGCCGACGCATAGCCTCCGGCCGACTGCGCAGAGACCGGATCCATGCGTGCACTCGACGGGTCCAGCGCCGCCAGCGCGCCGGCCAAGACGGATCGAGTGCCTGACGTTGAACGCCGGCCTCGGCGTCCCTCAGCCTCGGATCAAGCACCGGGAGGAGCAACTCCAGCAGGCCGTTTACGAGCAGGAAGAGCGCCCCCAGGGCGAGGATCAGGTCGACCACCAGGGCCGTGTCCCCCGCCTGAATCGCGTCAAGAAGGCTCAAGCCCAGGCCGGGCCAGCCGAAGAAGAACTCCACCACCGGGAGGCTGGCCAGGGAGAAACGAAGCGATGTCCCCAAGGTAGTGAGTATGGGAACGCTGGCATTGACCAGGGCATGGCGTGTCAGGACGACCCACTGCACCAGGCCCTTGCTGCGGGCAGTGCGAATGTAATCCTGCTGCAAGACATCGGAGAGGGAAACGTAGGCGACCTGCATCACCTGCGCCAGGGGTCTGGCGGACAACACCAGGGCCGGCAAGACCATGTGCAGATCCCAGCCGAACCCAGACGTAGGCAGCACCCCCACATCAAATGTCCGATGCACCCAGATATCTGCCATCCAGAAGAGCATGCCGAGCATGAAGCTCGGCGTGGAGATCCCCAGAATCGAGGCAATGACCACCAGTGACGCCCGCCTCCGGTGACGGCGCACGGCGGCCAGGGCCCCCACGGGCACGCCGACAATCACGGCCAACAGGAGCCCAAGGCCAAGCAAGGCGGAACTGCGGAGGAACAGCATGCGCACCAGCTGACCTGCGGGGTAGTTTTGGTGGTGCCAGGTGAGTTGTGCAGGATGATGAAGCAGGAGGCCGACCCCGGCGCTCAGCGCCTCAACCGCGGCGTTGCGAGGGTCGGCTGGAAGCCCCTGTTGGCCGCGCTGGGCAAGGAGCAGGCCGAACAGCGTCAGGTAGGCGATGACCGCCAGGACCAGCACGGCACCCGCCAGGCGCCTTGCGGCGACGGCGACCCATGGCTTGCGGAAAACCTCGTCCAACCTCACCCTCCCGGCCGCCGGCCGGATGCGGCCCGCCAAGTCCTCATTGTGCCACAGCTCGAGCTGGATGCGCCGGCAACCCTACCAAATGGGACGCAGCCCACATCAATGTGGGCTGCGTTGTTTCAGGATACCCTCTGGGACGGAGGAGGGAGGAAGGAGAGATCCTGCGAATCGTCAGCTGGGGATAGCCTGCACCTCTTTGACCTGTGGGAAGAACTGGCGCACGCTGCCGCCAATCCATCCCTGGATCGTGGTCTCGGACAGGTGACAGCCTTCGCACGCGCCGCCCAATTCCACCTTCAGCACGCCGTCGACATAGGAGACCATGCGAACCCAACCGCCATGGTATTGCTCGATGTATGCGCTCAACGCCTCGATCAGTTCGCCGATCTGGTCGGCCTCGGACGCATCCACGATGTGATTGTGTACGCTGTTATGCTCGGTCATGGCGCGTCCTTTGGCGCTCTCGGGCTTTCTTTCACATTGCAGCCCCGCATCAGAGCTTGATGCAGCTTGAGCGCAATATCGGTAGGCGGCTTTTCCAATCGGCCAGCAATGGCGTGGGCCAGCCGTTCCAACACTTGTGCACCGGCGTAGGCATTGCCGCGGCAGAATCGCTTCAGGTCTTCCCGAGCGATCCACACCACCTGGGACTCGCATGCCGATCGAGCCCCTGACGAATAAATTCGTCGCCCCAGGGCCGCCGACAGGCCGAATACACCCCCGCGCCGGATTAAGCCCACCATGATCGACCCGCCATCTTCGGGTTGGTAGACGATTTCGATTTCCCCGTCGACAACCACGTAGACCTGTTCGGCGGGATCGCCTTGCTCGAATAGTTGCTCACCGCCGGGAACGTGCTTCTCGTGCATCAGCGGCCACAGGCCGGCCGACGCGGCCTCGGGCAGGCCGCGGAAGATAGGGAGACGCTTAACGTCGCCATGGGTTGCCTTTGTGACTGTGCTTGCCATCACATCTTGTCCAGTGCTAAGGCAGCCACGCGCTACCGCTGCCCGGGCGAACTTGCCATAAATCTAGCCGAGGGGTCCACCGGGTTGGAGGGTCATATATCCACGATCCCCGGTGACAATCATCTAGGCCTTGGGGCGGGTGGGCGTTCCAATCCCTCCCGTAGGACCGCCATTTGTGCGATTTTTCACAAACTTTTGGGGCGGGGCTCGGCTGTCGCCGAGACCGTCAGCCGAGGTAGATCCTGCCCGGGTCCAGTTCTCGAAGCAGGTACATTTCCGACGCGGTGGGGGGTGCGGTCTCTTCCAGGCCATGGCTAACCCGCAGATCCCAACCGGTGGCTGCGCGGGCCGACTCGAGGCTCACGCCGGGGTGGAGACGGGTGAGGGTCAATTCGCCTTGGGAATCGGGCGCCAGGATGCCCAGATCCGTGACCACGGCCGCTGGCCCGGCGCCGCGGAGATCCCGCTCGACCCCCGGGGAGTTGCCGGGCCTCCCCAGCGAGGTCCGGAAATCGCACCGCTCCGGAAACCGCCGGCGTTCATGGCGGGCCATTAGGTAGGTGCGCCCTGCCCAGGCAGCGATCTCCTGGCTGCCGCCGGACCCGGGAAGGCGGACCTTCGGATGCCGGTAGTCGGCACCGATAAGCGTGGCATTGATGTTGCCGAGGCGATCGATCTGTGCGCCGCCAAGGAACCCCACCGACACGTGGCCACGCTGCAGCAGATGGGCGAAGAGGTCGTACATGGAGGTGACCATCAGCGAGCCGTCCACCAAGGCCGGGTCGCCGATGGACAGCGGGAGGCGGGACGGTCGGGCGCCGACCACCCCCAACTCATAAACCATCATCAGGCCCGGGGCATGGGTGCGCAGTGCCAGGTTGCAGGCCAGGTTGGGCAGCCCGACGCCCACCAGCACTACGTCCCCGTCCCGGAGCAAACGGGCGGCGTTGACCGCCATCAGCTCTGAAGCCGTCCATTCGGGAGTCATCGTTCGACCTCGGATGGGGCGAGCCGGGCGTGAGCGGCCGGGCCGAGCTTCTCCCAGTAGTCGGCCGGAGCCCGCACCCCGTAGACCCATTCGTCCAGCCACGCCGCCAGGCGGGACGGCTCAGCACTGACCGCGCCCCACGCTTGATAGAAGGGGTTGTCGCGGTCGTACAAGCCGTAGGCATAGGAGGGATGGGCGCCGTGGGGAACATGGACCACGGCACTTACGATGATCCCCGGAATCACGGTACGGCCGGGGTCGCGGCGGATGCGGCTCTGATCGACGATCTGCTCGGCCGTGATCAGCACCTTGCGAGCCGCAAAAGCGGCTTCCTTGATGTCCCCGATGATTCCGTCCACCTGGGCGTTGCCGTCGGCGTCGGCACGATGAACGTGCACCACCGCCACATCGGGGTTGAGCGCCGGCACGGTGATCACCGGCCGCCCCGAATAGGGATCAGCGATCTGCCGGATGTTTGGATTGACCCTCATCAGGTCGTCCCCGCCGCTGGGGTTCATGGGCATGAAGGGCAGCCCGGCGGCTCCGGCCGCCAGCCGGCTGATCATGGCAAAGTGGCTGTACTCCTCCCAATCGACAGCGCCGCCTTCAATGGCCCGCCGGAGGGCCCGGAGCGAGCCGACACCCGGATTTCCCGCATACGAAAAGATGACCTTGCGCGCGACGCCTGCCGCCACCATCTGGTCGTAGATCAAGTCGGGGGTGGCGCGGGCGAGGACCAGGTCACACTTCCCCTGGCGGATGATCTCGTGCCCGGCAGCGAAGGGAATCAGGTGGGTGAAGCCCGCGAGATAGACGACGTCACCGTCCCCGACCAGGCGGTCGACAGCCTCCGTCAGGCTGGTGAGTTTAGGCATGGCGTTCGACCAGCCTGGCGTCGACGCCATCCAGGATGTCCGACAAGATGCTAAAACCCTCGTCGAGCTGGGCCCGGCTGATGATCAGCGGCGGGGCCAGGATCAGCATCTGGTCATGCTGGTGAACCCACAAACCGGCCTGGCGCAGCTCGCTCGCCAGACCGCGCCAAAGGGGCTCCTCCGGATCCTGGCCCGGCATCATTTCCACCGCCGCCAGGAGTCCGATTGAGCGAACAGCGGCCACGCCGCGATGGCCATCCTTCAGGGCCGCCAGGCGCACTGCGAACTCCGGCGCCAGCGTGGCGGCGCGACCCACCAGCTCATCGCCATCGAGGACTTCGATGTTGGCCAGCGCTGCCGCAAGACACATCGGGTGGCCGCTGTAGGTCAAACCACTCACGAACGCGCGCTCCTCAAAGAAGCGGGCAATCGATTCACTGATCGCCACAGCCCCCAGCGGCAAATAGCCGGACGTCAGGCCCTTGGCCAGCGTCATCAGGTCGGGGGCCACGTCCCAATGCTGGCAGGCAAACCAGCGGCCGGTCCGGCCAAATCCCGTCAGCACTTCGTCCAGCACCAGCAGGATGCCTTCCCGGCGACAAATGGCCTGGATGTGCTGCAGGTAGCCGTCCGGCGGGATGGCCACGCCGTTGGCGCCGCTGACCGGCTCGAGCACGATGGCGGCGATGGTCTCCGGTTCCTCGGCGTCGATCACGTCTTCGAGGTGCCGAATCGCCAGCCGGCACAATTGCTCGTCGTCGAGTTCGGCGCCGGCCGGGGCGAAGGGCGCATGACCGCGATCGGGGCCGTGGAAGTGCACCACATCCGGCATAAGGAACGGTTCCCACGGCCGGCGCCGGGAATCACCCGTCAATGCCAGGGCACCGTGTGTGGCGCCATGGTAGGAACGATAACGAGCAAGCACTTTCGGCCGGCCGGTAAAGGCACGCGCCAACTTGACCGCATTCTCGTTGGCATCCGCCCCGCCCAACGTGAACAGGAAGCGGTTCAACTCGCCGGGCGTAAGCTCCGCTAGGCGACGGCCGAGCCTCGCCCGGATGCGGGTGGCCATCCTCGGTCCGGCGTAAGGCAGCGCCTCCGCCTGATCCTGGATGGCCTGAATGACCCGGCGATCGCCGTGGCCGATGTTTACGCACATCACTGTCGAGCTGAAATCGAGATAGCGCCGCCCGTCAGCGTCCCAAAGGTAGACGCCTTCGGCGCGCGCCAGGGGCAAGGGATTTGCGCTCGCCTGGGCGGTCCATGTCCAGAAGTCGTGCACCGTACTGAATGGGGCTTTATCCGGGGGATCTCGGTCGTCCGTCAAAGCCGGTCAACTCCTGCCGGTGGTCGGCGTGCCGCAACGAGGTGAAGGCGCCGAGAGTCTAGCATCGCCTCCGGTCAATGCCAACGAAGACGGCCTCAGCCGGGTTGGTCGGGACCCAGAAGATCTTCGAGTAGATCGCGTACAGCCCAGGAATCGGGAAGCGTGTACTTGGCGTAGGTCTGGACCGAGCGACCGACCTTGATTGTCCATGCGTCTTCGGGCAGGACCCCGAACACGTCTTCATCGGTGACGTCGTCCCCCACGGCCAGGATGAACCCGAAGGGTGGATCGGCCTCGAGCAGGCGGAGCGCAGCCCGGCCTTTGTTGATGTTGCTCTGTTTGATTTCGACGACCTTGTTACCCTGCATCACATGCAGCGGCGTGTTGGCCAGGTAGGATTCCAGGTTTTCCATCAACTCCTTCGCCCGCAATGACCCCAGCTCCGGTTCCGCCCGGCGGTAGTGCCAGACTAGCGAGGATCCCTTGTCCTCTACATAGGCTCCGGGGGTACGGTCCACGTAAACCTCCAGCACGGGGCGGATCTGCTGCTGCCATGCCTCCTCGAAATGCTCCCCCAGGATCTGCCATTCCCCCAGCGCGCTGTCCCAGATACGCGCTCCGTGTTCGGCAACCATGTCCACCCCTGTTCCGGCGATCCAGTGCTGGAGCGTGGCGTGATCTCGGCCGCTGATCACGACCACCTTGTTGTCCGGCACAGCCGCCAGCCCGCTCAACAATTCGAGCAGACCGGCGTCCGGCTCAGCGCCCTCCGCCCGGCCGTGGAACCCGACCAGCGTCCCGTCATAGTCGAGCAGCAGCAGACGCGGCTTCCTGGCATCGAAGGCCTCCAGCAGGTGTTTTCGTCGGGCGTCCACGAGGCGGTGCACCCGGTAAGAAGGACGGTCGCGGCGGGAGGCTTCAAGTTGGGTGAGAAAGTCTTCGGCCCAACGTTCGACCGTATAGCGTTTCAAGCGGGCAATCATCGGCCGGTTGCGCCGTTTCTGCTCTTCGACCGGCATCTCGAGCGCCATGAGCAGATGATCGACAATGCTGCGGCTGTCGTGGGGATTGACGATTAAAGCCTCGCCCAGTTCTTCAGCCGAACCGGCGGTCTCACTGAGAACGAGGACGCCCGTCTCGTCCGCCCGGGTAGCCAGGTACTCCTTGGCCACCAGGTTCATCCCGTCCCGCAGGGGCGTGACCAGGGCGACATCAGCCAGGAGATAGAGCGGCACCAGGCTCTCGAATGGGAGCTTGCGATACAGATACCAAATGGGAGTCCACCCGGGCTGGCTGAAACGGCCATTGATGCTCCCGACCATCTCGTCGACCTGGCGCTTGAGCTGTTGGTACTCGGGCACCGACATCCGTGAGGGCACACAAAGGGATATCAGGCTGACCTTGCCCAGCCACTGCGGATAGCGCTCGAGGAATTCTTCAAAGGCGCGCAAGCGCTGCAGGATGCCCTTGGTGAAATCCAGCCGGTCGACCGACAAGATAATCCGGCGCTCGTCCGCCTGGCGACGAAGATCGGCCAGCTCAGCCTGGATCTCCGGCTTCTCATGAGCCCTGGCGAAGCGCTCAACATCAATTCCGAGAGGGAAGGTTTCAATCCGTACCGGGCGTTCGCCGTACACCACCCTGCCGAATTCCTGCTCCAGGCCGAGCAGGCGCAGCAGACTGCTCAAGAAGTGCCTGGCATAGCTGAAACTGTGGAATCCGATCAGGTCGGCGCCGATCAGTCCCCTCAGGATTTCGTTACGCCAAGGCAGCATGCGGAAAATCTCATACGAGGGAAAAGGGATGTGCAAAAAGAAACCCAGATTGGCCTCCGGATAGTCTTTTCGCACCAAGGCCGGCAGCCGCATCAAATGGTAATCGTGGATCCAGAACTCGGTCGTCCGGGCGCAGGATATCCAAAATCCTGTCTCGAAAACGCTGATTGACGCTTTCATATGCATTCCACTCTTCCCAGGCATAGTGTGCATACTGCGGAAAGTAATGGAACAGCGGCCACAGGCAACCGTTGCTGAACCCGGTGTAATAGGGGCCAAACTCCTCCGACGGGATGAAAAGGGGCAGACAATTGTACAACTCGGCCAGCTTGTGTTCGACTTCTTGCTCTTCCTCCGGCTCAAGATCCGTCAGTCCGGGCCATCCAAGCCACAGCATCTCGGTCTTGCCGCGGAGTGCGTCCAAGCTGGTGGCGAGCCCACCAATGCTCGGATGGTAGGCGAAGCCGCCGTCTTGCCTTACCACACTCACCGGCAACCGGTTGGAGACGATCACCAATCGACCCGATGATTCAGAGAGCTTGTTGGACGCTTCCGACATGGCGTAAGACACCTCAGATGATCGCAGAAGGAGAGGAAGAGCCACGGCGCGCAATAGCCTGCCAGGCCGCCGCGCCGTATCGTTCTGGCGACACGTGATCTAAGCATACCATCCGGGCGTCGCTTGACCCCGTTGACCGACTCTCGATGTGCTTGCTAGAATGGATCCCCGGGCCAACCCACAGGGAGACACATTGACTGACGAGCCGGCTGGGCCCAAGAGCCTGACGCCTCAAGACGTCTATCGGGAGCTGTTTGAGCTTTCTCCAACCCCGACTGCTGTGTTCGACCTTGACGGCCGCTGCCGCCTGATCAACCGTGCCATGGTGAACCTGCTCGGTCAAACAGCCAATCCCTCCGAACCGATGCACCTGCAGCTCAACCAGATCCTCGCCGAGCCCGAACTCGCTCAGGATTTGCTGGACGACTTGCGCCAGCGGCAAGTCATCCGCCGCCGCGAGGTTCGCCTGCTGGACCAAGGTGGCCAACCTCGCCCAGTGCTGGTCTCGGGTCGCAGCTTCGACCTGCAGGAGGGGGCCCGCCTCGAGCTTGCGTTCACCGACGTCTCCCGGCTTCGCGCCGTGGAGAAAGCTTTCCGCTGGGACCACGCTCGCCTGGCCTCGTTAATCGAAAGCCTTCCCGCCGGGTTGATGCTGGTGGACGGCAAGGGCGTCGTCACCGAATTCAACCCCGCACTTGGGGACTTACTCGGACTCGACCCCGAATTGGTCAAGAATGTATCCTACCGGCACATCTTCCAGAGGTTACTGAGCCAGGCCCTCGAACCGGAAGTCATCCGCCAAGCCATGCGACAGGCGGTGGTCGCCGTCTCCGAGCACCCCATCGTGGAGATCGCCTTAGAAGGCGAGCGGACGCGTCATCTGGAAGTCTCGTTCTTCCCCGTGGGGGAGGAGTCTGAAGGACCCCCCGGCTGGGGCGCCCAGATCCAGGACGTCACCCAGGCACGCGACCGGTCCGCCTGGAAGCTGGAACTGCTGTCGATCCTGGCCCACGACATCCGCACTCCGCTGGCCACACTTAAGGGTCATGCCACAGCCCTCTTGGCGAATTACCGCCGCTGGAGCGACGACGTCGTCCTCGAGTTTCTGGAAGCCATGGACAAGGGCGCCGACGAGCTGGTCAAGCAGGTCGATCGCAGCCTGGCCCTGACGCGCGTCGAAGCCGGTCGCCTCGGACTCCGCCCGGAGGCCGTCTCCATTCCCAACCTGGTTAGGCAGGCCGTCGAGCGGGCGGCCGGTTCACTGGGCGAGACGCAGGTGGCCACGGATTGGCCGGACGACCTGCCGCAGCTCAGAGTCGACCCGGCCCGCGCCGAAGAGGTGCTTGTCAACCTGCTCGAGAACGCCGCCCGTTTCAATCCCGAAGATCTGCCCATCCGCATCGCCGCCGGGGTTCAAGATTCCATGGTCCAACTCTCCATCGTCGACCACGGTCCCGGGGTGCCACCCGAACTCCGGGACCGCGTTTTTGAGAAGTACGAGCAAGGGGATCCCGGCGACTCGCGGTCGGGGTTGGGGCTGTTTATCAGCCGCAAGATTGTGGAAGCCCACGGCGGGCGAATCTGGATCGAGGGCCCGCCTTCAGGTCAGGCGCAGGGAACCCAGGTCAACCTGACCCTGCCCGTCATGCCGCCTCAACCGGGCCCAGCGCGCGCCGGACGTCGCCGCCAGCGCCAGGCGGGATCCGCGTCAGCACAGGGCGAGATCCTGGTCGTGGAAGGCGAGCCGGAGCTGCAAACCTTGATCCACACCATTTTGACCGGGGCGGGCTACCGGGTTGGCCTGGCGACGAGTGGGTCGACGGCGGTGGACCGGGTCGCGCAGGCCGAACCCGATATGGTGCTGCTGGACTGGCACCTGCTGGACATGGACGGCCTGAGTGTGTGCCGCAACATCCGCCGCTGGTCGAATGTGCCGGTCTTGATGCTCACCTCCAAGACCAGCCAGGAGGATCTGATCGCGGCCCTCGACGCCGGCGCCGACGACTACCTGACCAAGCCTTTCCAGAGCCCGGAACTCCTGGCCAGAATGCGCGCTTTGATCCGGCGCGGCGGCCAAGCGGCCCCCGACGCCGCCGACGGGGAGCGCACCCGTGCCGAAGGCCTGGTCATCGACCACGCCCAGCGGCAGGTTTGGCTCGGCGGCGAACCCATCGAACTGACTCCGACCGAGTTTGACCTGCTGGCATATCTCTCCCGGCATCGCAACCAAGTCCTGAGCCATGAACAGCTGATCAGCCACGTTTGGGGCGGCGTGCGAGGCTCACGCCGGACCCTTTTCGTCCACATCAACCGCCTGCGAAACAAGATCGAACCTGAGCCAAAGGCCCCACATTTCATCGTCACCCGCTGGGGGTTGGGGTACGTCTTCCTCCCCGCATAACCCCGCCCGAGCCCTTCCCGTGATCAATCCGTAAGAAACGGCTCGCCTGTGTGACAATTTCGTTAGATTTGTGTGAGAGAATGGGGAAACGAGGTGGAATTGGGGCCGCAGGCTCTGGACCGCGACCGTTTCCCGCCTCATTGCAGCCTTGAGACGGTAGATTGAGTGCCGCGCCGGGTCGGTGAGTGAAACTTGGAGGTTGATGTGATGAAGGCTGAGAAGGATGTGAGGCATCAGCGTGGGCGAGGCAGCGGATCAGTGGGTGCCTTGTTCTTAGGCGCTCTGCTGGGCGGATTAGCTGGTGCGGCCGCCGGGTTGCTGATGGCGCCCCAATCGGGCGAGGCTACCCAACAGGACATCCGAGCCCGCGGCCGGGCACTCCGCTTGAATGCCGAAGCGCGGTTGGAAGAGGGCCGATCGCAAGCCGAGCAGAAACTAGCCCTGGCTCGCATCAGGCTGGCCGAGTGGCTCAAACAAGGCTCTCAAATCCTCGACCATCAAGCCGAGGACATCCCGGCCTGAACTTTTCCCGCGAGGGGTCGCCCAGCCGGAGCTGCCACGCCTCCCGCCTCACAAGTGTTGGACGATCGCCCTGAAAAGATCGGAAGGTCCATGTCAGCCACGGTCCTGCTGTTTGAGACCGAAACCAGCCTCCGCAGGGTGATGGCCGCCAGTTTGGAGCAGCAAGGCTTCGACATCATCCAGGCAGCCAATGCCGATGCGGCCCGCAAGTATTTGCGGCTGGACACTCCGGATTTGTTCGTTCTCGAGCTGGATCAGCCGGCGGGAGACAACGGACGGCTGATAGAAACCTACCGCAATCAAAGCCACAGCGGCGCCGTCGTGCTGACCACCACCGAACGCCCGGATGATGGATGGCGCAGCCGATATCAGCCTGAGACCGTGGTGTACAAGCCGTTCGATGTGCGGTTTCTGTGCCGCCAGATTCGGGGGCTTATGCGCATGTCAGAAGCACGTGCTGAGCGCGGAGAAGGAGCAGCGGATGACCCAAATGGCCAGTGAGCAGCTCGATTTCGAGACCGGAGATTGGATTGTGCACCTATACCATGGGGTGGGCCAGGTGAAGGGCATTGTCAAGAAGAAGGTCAACGGCGAGAAGGTATCGTACTATCGGGTCAAGACCGACAACAGCACACTTTATGTGCCGGTCGAAGATCACGATGATGACCGCCTTCGCCCGGCCGCCACCAAAGCCGAGCTCGAAGCGGCGATCAAGGCGCTGAACAAGCCGCCCAAGGAGATGGCCAAGGACCACACCGATCGGCGCCGCCGAATCCGAGAAGTCAAAGTCGACGGCACCCTCGACTCGATGGTCAAGCTGGTTCGCGACCTTTCCTGGCGCCGCTACGACAAGAAGCTGAACAACACCGAGGAGCGGGCCCTGCGCCGCTTCAAGGACCGGCTGCTGCAGGAATGGGCGGTAGCCCGCCAGATTTCGACCGAAGATGCACGCCTGCAGCTGAACAAGATGCTGCGCAACGCACGACCCGACGACGAGGAAGATTGAGCCCGATGGCCAATGCGCCTCGCTCGACTGACCCGATGCAGGATCAAGTTAGGAGAGAATCAATGGAGCCTGAGCTCATGGAGAAACTAGAGAATCCGGGGGAGGCGTCCGAATCCTGGGCTGACCTCTTCGAGGCCGCGCTGGACACCTTCGATTACGAGAACCCGGTACGTGGACAAATCTTAGAAGGCGAAATCATTCAGATTGATGAAGATTCGGTCCTGGTTGATATTGGGGCCAAGCGGGACGCCATCGTGCCGCGCAAGGATCTGGACCGCCTGGACGAAGAACTTCGCCAGAGTATCTCTCAGGGGGACCAGATCCCCGTCTACGTAATGCGCACGGCCAAGATTGGCGGCGAACTGTTGGTTTCCATCAATCGCGGCTTGGAGCAGGAAGACTGGCAACGAGCCGTCAAGCTGCTCGACACCGGCGAAGTGCTCAACCTGCCGATCATCGGCCAGAATCGGGGCGGCCTGGTGGTGCGCTTCGGTCGGCTGCGGGGATTCGTGCCCAATTCGCACATTCCCGATCTGGTCCGCAACACCAGCGGCGATCTCCTCAAGCAGCAGAAGGAAGAGATGATTGGAGACGACCTGGTGGTCAAGGTCCTGGAGGTCAACCAGAAACGCCGTCGCCTGGTGCTCTCCAGCCGTGCCGCCCAACGCGAGCGTCGCTTGCTCCGACTGAAGGAACTGCATGTCGATTCCACGCTCTCCGGCACCGTGGTTAACCTGGTCGACTTCGGGGCCTTCGTGGATCTGGGCGGAGTCGACGGTTTGGTGCACATTTCCGAGCTCGACTGGAGCCGTGTCGAACATCCGTCGGAGGTGCTTGAGGTCGGCCAGGAGCTGGATGTCAAAGTCCTGGACGTTGACGTCGAGCGCGAGCGGATTAGCTTGAGCCGCAAGGCGCTGCTCCCCAACCCGTGGCAGACCATCACCGCGGGCTATGAGGTAGGCGACCTGGTCGAAGGCGAGATCACCAACGTGCGCAATTTCGGCGCCTTCATGATGCTGCCGGAAGGCGTCGAGGGCCTGATCCATGTCAGTGAAATCGGGATCATCGTACCCGGGAACCCGGAGGATGTGGTCCATCCCGGCGACAAGGTGCTGGCTCGAATCCTGGATATCGAAACCGATCGCGAGCGAATCAGCTTGAGTTTAAGCCGAGTCAGCAAGGACGAGCAGTTGGCCTGGCTGGAGAGGCATCAAGAGAGTGATGGCCCCGCGCCTGAAGGCGCCCTTGAACCCCCCGACGAGGACCTGGTGGAGGATTTCGACGCTGCTCTGGAGGCTGAGCGGTCCAATCGACCCGACGCCGCCCCGCAGCCCGAGGCGCACATGCCGCCGGCGTCTGCCGAAGATGCCCCAGAAGCCGATGGGGCGAACAAGGCCGAGGCAATATTGGAATCCGGACAGCTCGAGTCCATCACGGCAGAAGAGGCCGAGCAGGACGCCTGACGGTCGGTTGCTCTTCATTGACAAACCGGCATCCGGGGATTTCTCCCCGGATGCTTGCCGTTCGGGCAGCGTGCGGCGGCCAGGGCACCGGCCAGGATTCCAGGGGCGAGCGGCGATTTAATCCGGGGAAGGTCCATCCTAAGGTGGCCAGGGAGGGTGAGTAGATTTTCAGGCAGCGGCTAAGACGGAGGTGCAGTGGGGGCACTTTTGGGCCGCCAGCGGAATTTCGGTGGCGCAATGAGGGCAGGTCTTGGTGGTCGGCGCCGGCGCCCTGCTTTCCTCTTGCCGCTGCAGGCGGTTGATCATCCGCACCAGCAAGAACATGGCCACCGCTACCAGCAAGAAACTAAGAATGTTGTTTAGGAAGACCCCGTAGTTGATCGTGACCGCTCCCGCCGATTGCGCATCGGCCAGGGTGACGTAGGGGGGTGGCGTCGTGACCCCGGTTTTGATAACCCAGAACAGATCGTTGAAATCCACATTGCCCAGGAGCAGCCCGAGGGGCGGGCTAAGGATATCGGCCACCAAGGATTTGGCGATAGTCCCGAACGCGCCGCCGATGATGATCCCCACCGCCATATCGACCACGTTGCCACGCACAGCGAATTTACGAAACTCTTCCAACATAAGCAGGCCTCCTTGGGGGCAGACTTAGGATCGATTTGTGACATCTTTCACAATGGGTTCGGTGGCCGGGTACACCTAGCCGGATTTAGACTGCCGAGCTGCCCTCGAAACGCTTTAGGTGCTCTGACCAGCCGGCGAGCACGCGTTCTTCAGGCTCCGGATTGCCAAGGCGAAGCCCGAAGACCAGGGCCAACTCGCGCAGCGCGACCTGGGCATCGCCCACAGCAACCCCTTCCTCAGCGGCTTCCAGAATTGATCCGGCCAGCGCCTCAAGCGCCTCGACCGCAGGGACCGGCTGGAGATCATCATCTAAGGCATCCTCAAACGCCTTGATGTTCGGCCCGGGATTTAGGGGCGGGCCTTGCTCCTCGCCGACCATACATACGGCACGGTCCAGCTCGTCGGCTAGATCGGCGGCAGCTTCGAGCTCGGCTTGGTCGAACGACCACGGCTGCCGGTAGTGGTGCTGGCCCAAGTACAGCCGCAGCGCGTTGGCCGAAACCTCCCCAAGCAGGTCACGGACCATTACCAAATTCCCCAGCGATTTGCTCATCTTTTCACCTTCATGACGCACCATAGCGGTGTGCATCCACGTGCGCACGAACGGAATTTGTCCTGTGATCGGCTCAACCTGTGCGATCTCGCATTCGTGATGCGGGAACACCAGGTCACTGCCACCGCCGTGGACGTCGATCGTCTCCCCCAGCATATCCGTGGCCATGGTCGAGCATTCGATGTGCCAACCGGGACGCCCCGGCCCCCAAGGACTGTCCCAAGAGGGCTCGCCTTCGACAGCGGCCTGCCAGAGCACGAAATCCAAGGGGTGGTGCTTGTTTGGGTCGTCGGGTTGATTGCCGCGTTCGTTGGCGATCGGAAGCATGTCTTGGCGGTTCAGGTGGCTGAGCTGGCCGAAAGGGCCAAAGCGATCGACATCATAATAGACGCTGCCTCCCCGCGCGTAGGCAACCCCGGCATCTAGCAGGGCCCCCACGGTGGCCACTATGTCGTCGATCACATCCGTCGCCCGTGGGAAGTGATCCGGAGGCCGAATGTTCAACGCCTGCATGTCCCGAATGAAATGCGCCGTCCAGCGATCCCCCAGCCTCTTCCAGTCTTCGCCCACCGCGGCCGCCTTCTTCAGAATGTCATCGTCGATGTCGGTGACGTTCTGGACGTAGCGGATTTGGTGGCCACTGTGTTCAAGGTAACGGATGAGCAAATCGGTGGAGGCATAGGTAAAAGCATGCCCCAGATGTGTGGTGTCATACGGGGTAATCCCGCAAACATAGATCGTGACCGCCTCCCCCTCCGGTTCAAAGGCTTCGACGGATTGGCTCAAGGTGTTGTAAAGTCTCAAGGTTTCCTCGTGGGGTGGGCAACCAGAACCTTCGCGACCCTCGTATTGCCGACCAGGCCTCGCCCGGCGCATATCTCAAGGGCGGTATCTGGATGCCCTTCATCAGCCGTTTTGGATCCAGCGCTGACGGGTGTCTCCGATCTACTGGCCTTTCAGCCAGACGTACAGCGTGCGCTTGTCCTCGGCCAGCTCAATCTTGCCTTCGCGGGCCAGCCAGCCGATGGCCATCTGGATCTCACGCTTGGGAGCATTGGCCGCTTTCTCGACGGCGCTGACGCTTGAGCGCCCATGTTTCTCGAGATAGGTCCAGATTTTGCCGGCCGTGTTGCCAACGGAATTGACAGTGGTCATGGTCAGATTCTCCTTCCGGCGGTAGTTCGAGATGGCGCAGCACAAGCCCAAGCCGGGCACCGCAATGCCAGAGTTGGCCTTGGACTGCGCGATACCTTCATCCTAACATCGAACGAAGTTCACAAATGCCCTGGCGCATCAGCCGGCGTACTTGAGAAAGAGGACTCCAAGAGGCGGCAGCCTCAGCGAAAGGGAGTAGTCATGCCCATGGGATGGGATAGGGCGCGCCTTGGCTTCGCCCATGTTGCCAACGCCGCTGCCCCCATAGACTTCGGCGTCACTGTTCAGCAACTCGCGCCACACCCCGCGGTCGGGGACGCCTACCCGGTAGCCTTCACGCACCACCGGCGTGAAATTGGCGATCACCATGACGGACTCTTGATGGTCCCGGTCGTGACGCACGAAGCTGATCACGCTCTGTTCCCAATCGTTGGCGTCCGCCCATTCGAATCCGGCGGGCTCGAAATCGACCTGGTACAGCGCCGGCTGCTGGCGATAAACGTGGTTGAGGTCGGCAACCCACCGCTCCATGCCGGCATGCGCCGGATCGTTGAGCAGATGCCAGTCCAGGCTGCTGTCATGATTCCACTCGTTCCACTGCCCGAACTCGCCCCCCATGAAGAGCAGCTTCTTCCCCGGCTGGCCATACATGTAGCCCAGCAAGGCGCGCAGGTTGGCCAGCTTTTGCCAGCTATCCCCCGGCATTTTGTTAACCAGGGACCCCTTCCCGTGCACCACTTCGTCGTGGGAAAGTGCCAACACGAAGTTCTCGTTGAACGCATAGATCATGCGGAAAGACAGCCGGTTGTGATGAAACTTGCGGTGCACCGGGTCATGCTGAATATACTCGAGTGTATCGTGCATCCAGCCCATATCCCACTTCATCCCAAAACCGAGCCCGCCCAGATAGGTTGGCCGGGAAACCATGGGCCAGGCGGTGGATTCCTCGGCGATGGTTTGCACGCCGGGATTTCCCTGATAAACCGCCTCGTTCATCCGGCGCAGCAGGTCTATGGCTTCCAGATTCTCGTTGCCTCCGTGTGGGTTGGGAATCCACTCCCCTGCTTTCCGCGAGTAATCCAGGTAGAGCATCGAGGCCACAGCGTCAACTCTCAACCCGTCGACGTGATAGAGGTCGAGCCAGAACTGCGCGCTGCTGATCAGGAATGAGCGGATCTCGTTGCGGCCGTAGTTGAAGATGTAACTCTGCCAGTCTGGATGGAATCCCTTGCGCCGGTCGGCATGCTCATAGAGATGCGTGCCGTCGAAATAGGCCAGTCCGTGCTCATCGGACGGGAAGTGCGACGGAACCCAATCCAGGATCACCCCGATTCCCGCCTGATGTAGCTGATCGACCAGATACATGAAGTCCTGCGGCGTCCCGAACCGGCTGGTGGGTGCGAAGTAACCCGTGACCTGGTAGCCCCAGGACCCGGCGAATGGATGCTCCATGATGGGCATGAATTCGACGTGGGTGTAGCCGAGCCGGGTCAGATAGGGCACGAGCTCAGCCGCCAGCTCACGGTAGGTGAGCGAACGGTTGCCCTCTTCAGGGACGCGTCGCCACGAACCGAGGTGCATTTCGTAAATCGAGACCGGGTCCTCGAGCGCGTGGGCTTCGCCACGCGCCGACGTCCAGTCCTCGTCACCCCATGCGTACGCCAGGTCCCATACAACGGATGCCGTTTTGGGAGGGACCTCGCTGGAGAAGGCGAAGGGATCGGCCTTTTCTACTTTGTAGCCGGCATAGCGCGACTCGACCTTGTATTTGTAAACGCTGCCGGCCGGCAATCCGGTCACAAATCCGGTCCAGATTCCAGACTCTCCCTTGGGCGAGAGCACGTGCGCCCCCGGTTTCCAGCCGTTGAAGTCCCCGATCACCGAAATCCGCTCAGCGTCAGGCGCCCAAACGGCGAAGTGCACCCCCGCCCGGCCTTCGACCTCTCCCGTGTGGGCGCCGAGCTTCTCGTAGAGCTTGAAGTGCGACCCTTCATTGAACAGGTACAGGTCATCGGCAGTCAGAAGGTCGGTTGCAATGACGGATGGGGACGGATGACCGCTCGCTTGAGGGTGCGCTTTCTTGGGGGGACTCACTCGCTGCTCCTTCACAACCTAAAAACGGCGTCATCTTCGATAATGGACATCACTGCTGATCGATATTATTCATCATGTCAAGCACACCTTTGAGCGGGATTCTCAACCAATTCGGTCGGTTGTCCAGCTCATAGCGCATCTCGTACATGGCCTTGTCCAGCCGAAAGGCATCCAGCATGAGCGCCAAATCTTCCTGCGGCGAGGGCAGGAAGACCGCACCCTCGGCGGCCTCAAGGTAGCCTTTGAGGAATGCCACCGTCGACCATTCCGCCCAATAGCGCGCCCAGGGTTCAAGCGCCTGCTGATCCTCCGCACGCACGCCCCCCATTTCCCGGTTGAAAAGGGCGGCGTAACCTGCATAGTGGAAAGACCGGATCATGCCGGCCACGTCACGAAGCGGCGAACGCTTGAGCCGCCGCTCGGTAAGGGGCCTAGCGGGCTCCCCTTCAAAATCAATGATCACGAAATCCTTGCCGGTGTTGAGCACCTGGCCCAGATGGTAGTCACCGTGGCATCGGATCAGGCAGGCATCGATCTTGTGCGAAGCCAAAAGGCGGAACCGGTCGAGGATGCCCTCTTCCAGACCGGCCACCTGGTGTGCCAGCTCACTGAGTTCCTCGGGCATCGTCCGGGACGCCTTTCGCAGCATCTGGAACGACAGTCGAGCTGAACTCCTCATCGACTGGTACAGGGCGCGCTGTTTCAGCCTTGTCAACCGCTCGGGGGCAAAAGCCGGATCGTCGGCTTCAGAGGCCAGGGCCAGATGGAGTTCTGCCGTGCGCTGGCCGAGCAACTGCGCCGAATCGAGGTATGTGCCGATCAGCCCCTTGACTTCCGGAGGCAGCTCTGCTCCGACATACTCCAGCTGATGTTGATCAGAAGGCATCCAGGGCACACCGTCCCCTTGAACCGGCTGGGCCAGCACATCTTCGAAGAAACGCCCCAAGAAATCCAAGCTGAACCTCCAGGCATCTCCGTGGTTAGGGACGTAACCCTGCAGCAGCCCAAGGGTGGCTGGCTCTCCGCGCCCTGACTGGTACTCGAGGGCGCCCGCCAACGGGGCGACATGCTCGAAATGGCGCATGGTCAAAAATCGGCTGATTTCAAGATCAGGGTTGAGCCCCGCATCCATGCGGCGGAAGATCTTTAGGATGAGCCGGTCCCCAAACACCACCGACGAATTACTTTGTTCCGCCCGGGGGAATTGAGGCTCCAGGGGCACAAACTCCGGACCACGGAGGGCTGCGAAACGCGCCGTGGAGGTCCCAAAGATGTCCCCTTGGCCATCCTTAGCCCGCCGCCGATGCTGGATGGTATCCAACAGGCTGACGGCGAAGGCAGGGTCGCGAAGCGCATCGAACACGACCCCCGTCTGATCCACTGACTTGGACACGGTACGCGCCAACACCAGGTGCGGTGTGTGACGGCCAATGGCGATGGCCCGTTCGTCTCCAGCGAAGATCAGCGGCACAGCGTAGGTTTCCGGGTCGCCGTCGACGTACTCGACGTCGGCCAGGATCCAATGCGCCTTCTGCCCATTGGCGTGAAACGGGATGTCATCCCTCAGCGAGATTCCTCGGATCTCACGGCTCTTGCCCCCAAACCAGCGCTGCTGAAGCAAGAAACTGGAGAGGTAGGTCTCCAGCCTGGCCCGCAGCCGCGGCTGGAGAATCGCCTCCCACGTATCGGAGACGGCCAGCTCCGGGATTCCTTCTTCGACGGTCGAGAGCGCCACGGGCTCGCCATCGACACGTGGCTGTTCGAGCAAGAACCAGTAGAACGAATGCGGCCCGAGCGTGACGAAATAGGGCAGCTCACCGATCGGCGGGAAGCGGGTCCTTCCGAACAACTCAACCGGGACCATGCCGTTGAAGAATGACAAATCCAATTCAACAAACTGCGAAAAGCGAGATAGGTTGCAGACCACCAGGACCAGTTCGTCCTCGTGGCTCCTGATGAAGGCCAGCACCTTGCGGTTGTCGGGTTGTAGGAAACGAATCTTGCCCCGGCTGAAGGCGCGGTAGCGCTTACGCAGGGCAATCAAGCGTTTGGTCCACCAGAGAAGGGAATGGGCGCTGTTCTGCTGCGCCTCGACGTTAACGGTTTCGAAGTGGTACTCGGGGTCGATGATCACGGGGAGAAATAACTGCTGGGGATTGGCGCGTGAAAATCCGGCGTTGCGGTCAGAACTCCACTGCATCGGCGTCCGTACGCCGTTGCGGTCGCCGAGGTAGATGTTGTCGCCCATCCCGATCTCATCGCCGTAGTAGAGCACCGGGGTCCCCGGCAATGAGAACAGCAGGCCATTCATGAGCTCGATCTTACGCCGGTTGTTGCCCAGCAAAGGCGCCAGGCGGCGACGGATTCCCAAATTGATCCGGGCCTGCTGATCTTGAGCGTAGGCGCGCACCATGTAGTCCCGTTCCTCGTCGGTCACCATCTCCAGCGTCAGCTCGTCATGGTTGCGCAGGAAGATCGCCCACTGCGCGGTGGGGGGGATATCGGGAGTCTGCTCCAGGATATCGATGAGAGGGAACCGGTCCTCGAGCTGCACGGCCATGAACAGGCGTGGCATCAAGGGAAAATGGAACGCCATGTGGCATTCATCGCCCTTGCCAAAATAGGCCACGGAATCTTCGGGCCACTGATTGGCCTCGGCCAGCAGCATGCGATCCCCGTAGTGGTCATCGACCCGCTTGCGAAGGACCCTCAGGAACTCGTGAGTCTCGGGGAGGTTTTCGCAGTTGGTGCCCTCCCGCTCATAAAGATAGGGCACGGCATCCAGCCGCAAGCCGTCCACCCCCAGGTCGAGCCAGAAGTCCATGGCCTTCATGATGGCCTGGTGGACCTCCGGGTTGTCAAAATTCAGGTCGGGTTGGTGACTGTAAAATCGGTGCCAAAAATAGGCGCCGGCTTTGCGATCCCAGCTCCAGTTGGAAGCTTCGAAGTCCTTGAAGATAATCCGGGCTTCTTCATATCGGTCTGGCGTGTCGCTCCACACGTAAAAGTTCCGCCAACGGTTGTCCGGAGCGGCGCTGCGGGCGCGTTTGAACCACGGGTGTTCATCTGAGGTGTGATTGACCACCAGCTCGGTGATCACGCGGATCCCACGCCGGTGGGCTTCTTTGAGGAACTGCTTGAAGTCCCTCAACGACCCGTAGGTCTCATGGACATGCACGTAGTCGGCGATATCGTAGCCGTCGTCCTTCAACGGGGACGGATAGAAAGGCAGCAGCCATACGGCCGTCACGCCCAGGTCCTGCAGGTAATCTAGCTTCTCCCGCAGTCCCTTGAAATCGCCCACCCCATCGGCGTTGCTGTCATTGAAGGCCCGCACATGGAGCTCATAGATGATGGCGTCCTTGTACCAATCGGGGCCTGAGTCAAAAAGGGTGGCCTCGGGCCGATCAGACATGCCTTGTCCTTTCAGAGGTAGTACTCGAAGTCTCTCTCAGTACGGATCCGACGGCGAATTCGAAAAATGTGCGCCGGGACCACCCCGGGGTCCAGCTGCACGAACGCCCTGCCCCCTCGCCAGGCATAACGGGTATCGGTCAGCAAGTCATGGGCCTGGAATGGCTCTCCCGGCTCGACACCCAGGGCATCCAGATTGAGCTCGATCCAGCCGGAGTGAGTGTGATAAGGATCGAGATTGATCACCATCAAGACGACATTGCTCCGGTCGTGGGTCGACTTGCTATAGCACAGCATCTGCGGATTGTCGATGGGGTGAAGGGTTAGCCGGCGATCACTGTGCAAGGCAGGATTGTCACGCCTGATCTGGTTGACCATGGCGATGAAATCGCGCATCGGCCTCGCCGCCTTACGATCCCACACTCGGATTTGGTAC
This sequence comes from uncultured Chloroflexia bacterium, assembly GCA_963807065.1. GTDB lineage: Bacteria > Chloroflexota > Anaerolineae > Anaerolineales > E44-bin32 > CAWAND01. The sequence continues at coordinate 1,181,461 of CAWDZQ010000004.1, read as the reverse complement.
TTCTCCGAGTCGAGGTACTCCTCGCTGCCGGTGGCAAAGCTCCTGTTCTCCATCACCTCAAACGCCGGCCCATAGATCCCGTAGCTGGCGCCGAGAGTTGCTGCCAAGACAAACCGGGCCACGAACGCCGGCCGACCTCCCGTCTGCAGGTAGGCGGTCAGGATATCGGGTGTATTTGGCCACAAGTTAGGGCGGAAGAACTCGGCCACCTGCGTGTGGGCAAGCTCGTCAAAGTACGCTGAAAGTTCCCAGGCAGTATTCCGCCAAGCGAAGTAGGTGTACGACTGCGTAAAGCCTCCCTTGGCCAGGCGATACATTACTTTGGGGCGCGTGAAGGCTTCGGCCAAAAAGAGCACGTCGGGGTGCTGCAACTTGACCTCGGCGATCAGCCAGTCCCAGAACGTGAAGGGCTTTGTGTGGGGATTGTCCACTCGGAAGATGCGCACACCCTGATCCACCCAGAAAAGCACCACGCGTTTGAGTTCATCCCACAGCGAGGGCCAGGCCTCGGACTCGAAATCGAAGGGGTAGATGTCTTCATACTTCTTGGGAGGATTTTCTGCGTACTGGATGGTCCCATCAGGTCTCGCCCGGAACCACTCCGGGTGTTCTTTGACGTAGGGATGATCGGGCGAACACTGGAATGCCAGATCAAGGGCGATCTCAATTCCCTGCTCATCGGCCGCCTTGATCAGGGCTTTGAAGCTGGCCAACGATCCGAGCTCGGGATGAATGGCCATATGCCCGCCCTCCTGGCTGCCGATGGCCCAAGGGCTTCCGGGGTCATCCGACTGGGGGTTGGGGCGGTTGTTAGGGCCTTTCCTATGGGTCGTGCCGATTGGGTGAATTGGCGGCAGGTACAACACATCGAATCCCATCTCGGCCAATTCCGGCAGCTTGGCCTTGACATTGTCAAAGTTCCCGTGCCGGGACGGGTCATCCGAGGTGGAGCGCGGGAAAAGTTCATACCACGCTCCGTAACCGGCCCTCAGCCGGTCGACGACCACCTGCAGCTCGCGTGAATAGCGTGAGGCGTGGCTCCGATCTGGGAAACGTCCCACGCCTTCCCTCAGATCATCGCTGAGCGCCAGCTCAATCCGCCGGGCAACTTTCTGAGTGGAGACAAGCGTTTCGGACCAGTGCATGAGCTGATCAGCGTCCGGTCCACTGGCGCGTGCTGCCGCTTCAGCGACCAGCGCCGCGCCGACTTTCAGGGTCAGTTTGAGGTCCTGCCCGGCATCCACCCGCTTGGCTAGGTCGAGCTGCCAGGTCACGAAGTCATCCACCCAGGCCTCGACGCTGTACTCGACGATTCCCATCTCGGAGACCAGAAAATCGCCTTGCCAGCGATCGTTCCCCAGCGGGTGCATGGGAAGGCGCGCCCAGTCTCCCGATGACCCGTGCCTGCGGTGCAGTAGATGGCAAGAAATCGCATGGTGTCCGTCGGTGAAGATGTCCGCTTCCACCTTGACGGTCTCGCCGACGGTTCGCTTGATTGGGTAACGCCCGGCATCGATCTCCGGGGTTACGTGCTCAATCACCACCCGGCGACGCCCATCTTCTGGTTTCACCGATCTTCTGACTCCATGCTTTGCTGGCTATTGGCCGGCATCCCGCCGGCCCCATCTCCAACGAACGATGGGGGAGGCCACGTTGGACAGACATCCGCCCTGAGACACCGACCATCCCAACCCGAGCCCCTCTAGAGCTGCTCGAAGGGGGTCATGCCCAGTCTGGCTCTCTAAGGATAACAAGAATCGGCCGCCGCGCGCCATGCATCCGGCGCCCTGTCCGGGTCATCCTCCATCTGAGGGTGAGAAGCGAAGCAGCCGCAGCCCATTGGCGACCACCACCAGCGTGCTGCCTTCGTGAAACACGATCGCCGGGCCGATGGTCGCCCACCCCAACAACGCTGAAGGGATCAATAAGGCGATCACGCCCAGAGCGATGACCACGTTTTGCCGAATGATGCGGCGGGCCTGGCGGCCGAGCGCCAGGGCCATCGGGAGCTTGTCCAGATCATCGGCCATCAGCACCACATCCGCAGACTCGAGGGCTACATCTGTGCCCGCGCCCCCCATGGCGATTCCCACGGTCGCCGTGGCCATGGCTGGCGCGTCGTTCACTCCGTCGCCCACCATCGCCACGGCTACATACTTTTGCTCCAGCCGGCGCACCGCCTCCACCTTGTCTTCTGGGAGCAGCTCGGAGCGGACATCGAGTATCCCAAGCTGGTCGGCCACAGCCTTGGCCACGCGGGCGTTGTCTCCGGTCAGCATCACCTGGTCCGTGATGCCGTTGGCCCGCATGCGGGCCAACACCCGCTCAGCTTCCGGCCGTGGCGGATCGCTCAGGGCGAGCAGCCCGGCCAGAATATGGCGATGCGCGACAAGCACCACAGTCTTGCCCTCCGATTGAAGGCGCTCGATCTGCTCGGAGGCCGCTTGGGGGATTTCGACGTCTCTCGCCTCAACCAACTCGCGATTCCCCACCAGCACGGCTGCTCCGCCGACCGTGGCCAGGACACCCCGGCCGCCAAGCATCTCCACCGCCGCCGCAGGGGGAAAGTCAATCGACTCCGATTCGGCGCGGTCGGCAATGGCGCGTGCCAGGGGATGAGTCAGGTTGACCTCGACCGCCGCTGCCAAGGCCAGCAGCGCCACCTCGTCCCACCCCTGCATGGGGACAACCTCAGTCACCACCGGGCGGCCCTGCGTCAGGGTACCGGTCTTGTCGAAAGCCACCGCGCTGACCTGGCCGAGGTGCTCAAGATGCACCCCGCCCTTGATCAAGACGCCCGTGTGTGCGGCTCGCGCGACGCCCGAAAGCACCGCCGCCGGGGTGGAGATGGCCAGGGCGCAAGGTGAGGCCGCCACGAGCAAAGTCATGGCCCGCAGAAAGGACTCGTCGAAGGGCAGCCAGCCCATGAGCGGCGGAACGGCGACGGTGAGGCCAACCACGGTCAGGACAATGGGCACGTAGACGCGGCTGAAACGCTCTGTCAATCGCTGGGTGGGCGACTTTTGAGTTTGGGCCTCCTCGACCATCTGGACCACGCGCGACAGGGTTGAGTTGTGTGCCAGCTTGGTGACTTCTACCGCCAGCACTGCCTGCCCGTTGATCGAGCCGGCGAACACGCTGTCTCCCGGGCCGCGGTCGACCGGCAAGCTCTCGCCGGTAATCGAGCCTTGATCGACGGCCGACTTGCCCTCCAGAATCTGGCCGTCGACCGGGATCCGCTCACCCGGGCGCACCACGACCCGATCACCGCGCAGCAAGTCTTCGACGGGGCGTTCGACCTCCGTCCCGTTGCGCCGCACGCGTGCCTTGCGCGGCATGAGTTCGGCCAGGGCCTGAATGTTACGCCTGGCCCGCCCCATGGCGTCATGCTCCAGGGCATGTCCCAGGCTGAACAGAAAGAGCAGAAAAGCACCTTCCGCCCACCGGCCGATGAGGGCCGCCCCAAGGGCAGCCACCACCATCAGGAAATCAATATCGAAGCGGAGGTGATACGCGGCCGCCAGGCCGTGTCGAGTCGCATCCAGGCCGCCTGCCAGGTAGGCCAACAGGTAGAAAACCAGGGCGACGATGGGTGAAAAGCCGAAGACGAATTGGCTCAGGAGCCCGATCCCAAGCATGATGCCGGCGGTCAAACTCAGGGCCAGCGGTCCGTGCCTCGTCAGCCAGGAAGCGGGCTCGGGCTCTGCTTCGAACGTGTAGCCCATCCGGTCCACCCGGCCTGAGATGTCGTCCAAGGTGAGCTCGGACGTGTCGAACTCCAGGCGCATTTTCTCGGCGGCATAGCTGATGGAGACATTGACCATGCCCGGCATGCGCCCCAAGATGTGCTCGAGGCTTGCAGCGCAATCGGCACAATCCATGCCCCGGACGAACACCGTCTTGTGACGGAACTGACGGCTGATTTCGGCGCCGGCCTCTTCCGCCAGTCGGCGGACGCGATCGAGGGAGACCAGGTTGGGTTCGTAGTGGAGACACAGCGTGGCTCGGCCGTCGTCTCGCTCGACGTGGACGCATTCGATGCCGCGATTGGCTTCCAGGAATTCGCGCAACCTTGCCACACACTGGTCGCGCTCATCTTCGACCTCGGGGAGAAGCACGGGGATATCGAGACGCAAGTGGTCCTCGGGCACGCTCAAACTCCTCCCCGCACGGCCAAGCAGGTGGACGCCATCGGCCAGGCGGACGGCAGCCGGCCAAACCGCTGTCCAACGCGGTTCATGAGGGTGCCGATAGCCGCCCCGATTATTTGCGCTCGCCGCGTTCCATTTGTGACAGATTTCACACTATCTGGTTCCGCCCTCCTGTCAATTCTCAACCATGACGGACGTGGTCCAGACCCAGGCGGAAGAGGGCTTCAATGTGATCATCGTCCAGGCTGTAGAACACCTGGCGGCCCACCTTTCGGCCGCGCACCAGGCGCATCTGGCGCAGGCTGCGCAAGTGATGTGAAACGGCCGATTCGCTGATCCCCACCGCTTGGGCCAGGGCGCTCACGTTCATCTCGCCTTCAACCAACGCCGAGACGATGCGCACGCGGCTGGTGTCGCTCAGTGCCCTGAAGAGTTCGGCCAGGTAGGCGGCCGAATCCTCGTCCAGTCCCTCGGCCATCAGTTCCTCCCCTGCTAGCTCCAGGTTCATATCTGAATACATATTCATATATGAACATATTCTAGGTCTAATTGCGTACCCTGTCAAGCCTCATCGACTGGCCGGGGCGGCATCGATTGATTACAATCGAATGCGACTTCGGCTCGGACACGGAAAGAGGGAGCCCTTGCTCCAGCCCGGGTTTGCATCCCATCCAATGCCCGCCAGTCGGAAGCTGGCCGTCACGCTGTTTGCGGCGCTGGCTGGGGTGGTGCTGGCTGCCACGCTGGCCCAATTGTCGGGAACCTCACCCGCCCGGGCCCTGTGGCTCCTCGGCTCAGGCGGGTTCAGCTGCGCTGCGGGGGGTCCCTGCGGCCTGCTGACCACACTGCAGTTCACCACCCCTCTGGTGCTCTCCGGATTATCGGCTGTCATCGCCATCCGGTCGGGTGTGTTCAGCATCGGCCAGGCCGGCCAGATGCTGCTCGGAGCAGCCGGGGCGAGCTGGGCGGGCTCACGCCTGAACCTGCCACCGGCCCTTCACATCCCGCTTGCGTTGGCGGCAGGTGCGGTACTTGGCGCTCTTTGGGGAGGGGATTCCTGGGTTGCTCAAAGCCTGGCTCGATGTCCACGAGGTGATCGTGACCCTGGTCCTGAACCAACTGGCGCCGTTCGTGATCGGTGGATGGGCGTACGGTCGTGTAGCTGCCTCTGCTCGTCTGCCGCTGCTGGCCGAAGGGACCAAACTCAACCTTGGCTTTCCAATTGCGCTGCTGGCTGCGGCGCTTGCATGGTTGTGGTTCTCTAGGACCGTGTCGGGTTACGAGCAAAGAATGCAGGGGGATGCTCAGCACTTCGCCCATTACGGTGGGGTCTCACGGGCAAAGACCATCCTGCGCGGCATGCTCATCAGCGGCGGGGCCGCCGGTTTGGCCGGCGCCATCGAGGTGCTCGGCGTGCACTACCGCTTGGTCTCGAACTTCTCAGGCGGGGCGGGTTATGACGGGCTGATGGTGGCCATGTTGGGACAACTGCATCCGATAGGCGCTCTGGGCGCATCTTTCTTGATGGCCGGCATCCGCGTGGGGGCGCTGGAGGGTCTGCAAATCCAGGCCCACGTTCCACGTGAGTTGGGCGGGGCGATGATCGCCGTAATGGTGGTCGTCGTGTCCAGCCAATGGCTGGTTCACGCCTACCCTGCATGGGCCGACCGCATCGTCAGCCTTGTCTGCCGTCCGGTTCGCCGTCTGTGGGCCACCAAGTGAGGGTGGTCGTCAACCGGAGCAACCGGCTCCCGGCTGAGCCGGCTAACCCTCCGCTTCGGCTGCGTCCCCCCGGGCCACGGCCAGCATGGCTGCCAACCCAATCGTGATGGCGCGTTGCTCCCCTTGGCGGAAATCGGGTTCCCCCCAATCCGGCTTGACTTCATCCGGCGTGCCGTCTGAAGCGTAGATGGCGCCTGTGCGCCAGCCGTGATAGGCGCCCACCACGAACAATGTATCGCTCTCCATCTCGACCGACACAACACCAGCTTGCGCCAGCCAATCCCTGGACCCTGGTTCGCGGGGGGCATAGAAGGCGTCGCCCGCGATGCCTACGCCGACAGTGTAAGGTGCGTCCATCCCTTCAGCCGCGTCAACCAGCGCCCGTAGGATTACGAACGTCGGCACGGCCGGGAAGATTTCCGGCAGATAGGCCTTGGACGTGCCACCGGCGCGGACCGTCCCCGAGGCGATGATCACATCGCCGGGCATCTGGCCCGGCTGAAACACACCACAAGAGCCGACACGAATGAAGGTGTCGGCGCCCATATGCGCCAATTCCTCCAGGGCAATGGCCACCGTCGGCCCTCCCATACCAGTGCCGCATACCGTCATCGGCACGCCCTGAAAGCTACCACTGAAGACGATATAGCCTCGGCTGTCGGTCACCAGATGCGACTCATCCAAATGATCGGCGATCTTCTCGGCCCGCTTCTGATCCCCGGGACAAAACACATAGCGTGCAATCTCTTCTGGTTCGCAGACAATGTGGAATTCCATACTCGCGCCTCCTGTTGTGCATTGACACCACGATCAGAGATCTGTAAAAATCCGCCTCATACGCCGCAGGTCCATAGGCCGGTGCATTCGGGAACGATCCGGAGATCGGCCGCCCTGACTGCGTCTCCCATCTCGTCACCAAAGAAGAAACGCATCAAACCATCGGCTTGTGCAACATCATCGAAGAGATAGTCCGTCCGCAGCCAGCGGCGGTCAAACCCGTGTACTACTTCCATCCAAAGGTAGTAATCCGCCAACTCCTGGGTCGGCGCCAAGGGGGTCTCTCGACCGGTACCCAAAGTTTCGATCACAGCCAGCATCCCGCCCGGCCGGGCAACTCGCCGCATTTCTTTCAGGGCGCGACCGATCTCGGCCCGCCAGCCATCACCGTACCAGGCGACAGAATGGCCCAGGCTCCAGCCTGCCACCACCATGTCGGCACAGCCGGGCTGGAGCGGCAGCCACCGGTTATCGGCGGCCACCCAGCCAATCCCACCCGCAGCGACACCAGCGGCGGTGCGCAGCATCGGCAGCGATCGATCGCAGGCCGTGATGCGGCGCGCATGACCGGCCAACAAACCGGCCACGCGCCCGGTCCCGGTTCCGATGTCCACGACCTCCCCTCCGCCGCCGGGGAGCAGCCCGCGCAGCGCACCGTCCAAATTCCCCTGATAGTCCTCGTGCGCCACCAAGGCCTGGTAGGTCTCGGCATGCTGGCGGTAGATCGTCTCGAAGTCCACAAATTCCTGCTCGCTCGCTTTTAGAGCGTCAGGCCGGATCGGGCACGGGTTCGGATGAGAGGCGCCGCGCGGCGGCTTCCACGGCCTCGATCGGCGCTGGATGCGATGCCCCTCCCAGGTGTCCCACTTTGCGGGCTCCTGCGGCGCATGCGCAGCGGACGGACTGCTCGAGCGGCCACGCCTCGAGCATCCCGTAGATCAACCCGGCACGAAAGGCGTCCCCGGCCCCGGTTGCGTCAACGGCCGGAACTGCCTCTGGCCGAACGCAGAAAGCCGGGCCGTCGGCTGTAAGGACCAAGACCAGGCCGCGCCCAGCGGTCAAGATCACGGTCGCGCCGGCCACATCTCGAAGGGAAGCGGCATGCCTTTCCGGGTCCACCCCTGGCCGGGCCGCTACCAGGTAGGCCGACGAGAGAATGATCACACTGGCCAAAGGACAGACCGGGTGGCTGGGATCCACCAAATCGCTGACGACGATGGTCAACCCCTCTGCATGAGCCAGGCGGGCGGCATCGGTTCGTTCTTCCCCGCCGTACAGATCCAGGGCCAGAATGCGCGCGCCTTCGATCATCGATGGCGTCAATGGGGTCTTTATCGTCTGCGGGTAACCGAAGACCAGGATGGTGCGTTCACCGTCCGGCGTGACCAAGATCCGGCAGAAGGGCGTGGCACCGTCCGGGAGCCATTGAACGCTGGTGACATCCAGGGCTGGCCAGCGCCCGAAACGACCCTTGAGATCGTCGCCCAAGGCGTCGCTCCCCAGAGCATTTCCGGCCAGCCTCACGGGGACGCCCCAGTTTGCCAGCCAGACAGCCGTGTTGGCCGCAGCGCCTCCGATGTGGTAGGTGTCAGAAGTCGGAAAGGCGGCCAGCTCCGGGGTTGGCAGGTGAGGGACCTGGATAATGTTGTCAGCCCCCAATTCCCCGTAGCAGACGACGTCGGGGCCGGTCATGCGCCGCTCATCTGCTCCGCCTCGTGAGTCGCTCGCTCCTGGCGAGCCCGCGATCGAAAGGCCCGGCGGGCCACGGCCTCGCGGATCTTGCCGCGCGCTGCCACCAGTATCAGCGCCAGCAGCGTGAAGACCTGTGGCAGAAACTGAACCAGCGCCGGCGGGATGTTGGTGGTCGTTTGAAGGCGGATGCCGAACGCATCCGTGAAACCGAAAAACGCGCCGGTGAGGAACACCCAGAACGGGTGGTTCTGGCCAAAGAGAGCGGCCGTCACGGCAATCCAACCGCGCCCGTTGCTCATGTTTCGGGTGAACAAGGTCAGGTGGCCGACCGACAGGAAGGCGCCCCCAAACGCACACAGAAAGCCGCTAATCACCAATGCGAAGGTTTGGACCCGCTGGACGCTGATCCCGGCCGTCTCAGCTGCGGCTTGGTTTTCGCCAACGGCGCGCACGTGGCGGCCGAATTTCGTGTGGAACAGGAGGAAGTACATCCCCACGGCAGCGAACCAGGAGAAATACACGATGGCGTTGTATCCGCTCAGCAGCCGCCCGAACTCTGGGATGCGATCGATCAGTGGGATGGAGATGTCGGGGAGCTGCTGGATGCTCGGATCAGACCAGGTTCCCACATCGCCCAAGAACGTACGCATGAAGAAGACCGTCATTTCGGCGATAAACAGGTTGATCGCAATGGCCAGCACGATCAGATCCACCCGGTAGCGAAGATACACAAGGGCGAACACCGCTCCGAGCAGGCCGCCAGACAGACCCGCCACCAGCACGCCGAGGTAAGTGCTGTGCAGGAAGAACGCAGCCAGAATGCCCACGAAAGAGCCTAGCAACATCATGCCTTCCAGGGCCAAGTTGAGCACGCCTGCCCGGTTGCATATCGTGCCGCCCAGGGCAGCCAAAATGACAGGCGTCCCCAGCCTTACGCCGGACCGCACCAAATCGACCGTGAGAAGATTGCCCCAGTCCATTACGCTCGCTCCTCCGCCGTCCGGCGGCCGCGGATCCGGCCTACCCAGGCGCTTACGCGATGGATGTTGGCCAGATACAATTGGTCGGCAGCGACGAACACGATCATCAAGGCGATGATCCCGCCACCCAGCTCGCGCGGCACATGCGCCGAAAACTGCAGCCCGACTTGTGCTCCCTGACGGACCCCCGCAAAGAACAGCGCCACCAGGGCCGTGCCGACGGGATGGACCTGGCCCAAAATCGCAGCCGTCAGGCCATCGAATCCCAGGCCGGCCGAGAACCCGTCCAGCATCCGGTAATGCACCCCCAGCGCCTGGATCGCTCCCGCCATGCCCGAGATGGCGCCGCTGAAGAACATGCCGCGGATAGCGGCCCCTTCACTGGGCACACCCCCAAAACGAGCAAAGAAAGGGGCTTGGCCCGACATGCGCTCCTCATATCCCGGCCGAGTTCGAAACAGATAGATTGTGACAGCGATCACAAATAAGATGGCGATGATGAAGCCGGGGCCCCACTTGGAGCCAGGTTCAAAGGGGAGCATACGCGCCGTCTGATCGATCAGCGGCGAGTAGGCCGTAGTGCTCTGATCTGCCCGTAGCGGGAAGTTGATCAAGTAGCGGACGAACAGGATGGCGATGTTGTTGAGCACAATCGTGCTGATGATTTCGTTAACACCCAGTTTTACGCGAAGCACGCCAGGGAACCAGCCGTAGATCCCACCCACCAGCATGGCGGCTGTCATCGCAAACAGCGTATGCACAACGGGGGGCAGATGAACAGCATAGCCGAGCCAGGCAGCCATCATCCCGCCCAAAAGGAGCTGGCCTTCCTGGCCCAGGCTGAAGAGCCCCGAGCGGAACGCCACCACGGCCGAGAGCCCGGTGAGGATCAGCGGGGTGCCGAGCTGGAGCGTGGTGAATAGGTTGCAGTGGGTGAGTGACGCACAGCTGAACCCCGCTTGAAACAACTCGCCATAGGCAACCAAGGGGTTCACGCCGGCGATCAGCACAAAAATCGAGGCGACCAACAAACCTGAAATGATGGCCAGGATCGGCACCATCAGGCTGCGGATCAAGCGCTCTTTGGTCTCTGCATCCATGTGCGTCTCTCGCTTCCATTGAAACCTGGCGTCAGCTGGGGCTGGCCATCTCCAGGTCTGCCAGGCTGCCGCCGGCCATCAGGATTCCCAACCTGTCCTCGGTGACGGCGGCGCTGTCGAGTTCGCCGGCAAACCGGCCCCGGAACAGAACCGCAACCCTGTCGCTGAGGGACATGATTTCATCCAATTCAACTGAGATGAGCAGGATGGCTGCCCCGTGCTCCCGCGCCTCGAGCAGCGTTCGGTAAACGAATTCAATGCTCCCGACGTCAAGGCCCCGCGTAGGTTGGTTGGCCACAATCAAGCCGGGGTCACCGCTCAGTTCCCTCCCGAGGACGATCTTCTGCAGGTTGCCGCCAGACAGGGTGGCGATCCCCTTCCCGGGTTGGGCCGCCGCCACGTCGAAGTCACGGATGACGTCCCGGGTAAAGTGCCGAATGTTGCTCCGACGAAGGAAGCCAAGTCGGCTGATGAGCGGATCCCTGTAACGGCTGACGATCAGATTCTCATCAACCGTGGCGTTCAGGTTGAGACCGATCCGCATCCGGTCTTCTGGGATGTGGGCGATGCCCGCCGACCGCCGGCGGTCGACGGGCGCTCGCGTGATATCCTCGCCGCGCAAACGAATCGAGCCGCCCTCAGTGCGCCGCATCCCCGTGATAGCTTCCGCCAACTCGGTTTGCCCGTTGCCGTTCACGCCGGCGATGCCAAAGATCTCACCCTGGCGCACGTTGAAACTCACGCTGCGGATGGCGGGCAACCCTTCCGCCCCGGCCACGAGCAGGTCGTCGACCTCAAGCACCACCTCACCCGGCCGCGCCGCCTTCCGTTCGACATCGAACAACACTTCGCGTCCAACCATCATCCTGGCCAGCTCGGCTATGTTGGTTTCCGAAACCGGCTTGGTGCCCACTCTCTCGCCGCGCCGCATCACACTCACACGGTCGGCGACATCCATCACTTCGAACAGCTTGTGGGTGATGAAGATCACCGAACGGCCAGACTCCGCCAGTTTGCGCACCACAACGAAGAGTTCGCGTGACTCCTGTGGCGTCAGCACAGCGGTGGGCTCATCGAGAATAAGGACTTGGGCGTTCCGCTGCAGGAGCTTGAGAATTTCAACCCGCTGCTGCATCCCCACCGGCAGATCGCGCACTCGTGCCCCCGGATCGACCGGCAGGCCGTAGCTCTCGGCCATCTGGCGCACACTTTCGCTTTCTTCCGACTTGCGCAGGACCCCGACGGTGTTGGGCTCCATGCCCAGCATCACGTTTTCCGCCACTGTAAATGACGGCACCAGCTTGAAGTGCTGGTGCACCATGCCGATCCCCAGACGGATGGCGTCATCGGGATGACCGATTTGTGCCGGCTTCCCATATAGGTGTATTTCGCCTCGATCAGCGGGCAGCAGGCCGTAGAGGATGTTCATGAGGGTCGTCTTGCCGGCCCCATTTTCCCCCACCAGTGCGTGGACCTCGCCGCGAGCTACCGACAGATCCACGTCCTTGTTCGCCTGAACGTTGGTCGATGCGAAGTATTTGGCGATGCCGGTCATCTCGACCGCAGAGTCCATGGGCCTCTCTCCGACCCCGGGGGCCGTACGGCCCCCGGGGTCCATCGGGTCGTCGTTCAGCTGGCTCCGGTTGGCTTACCCGCCGCCGGCTGCCAGGCCAGCGCACTCGGCTGCGTCTGGGCTGTTCAGAGCGTCACACACGGCCAGCGTGCCGTCAAGAATTTGCTGACGGTAGGTTTCCACGCTCGCCTTGACGTTATCCAGCTTGGCGGTCATGTTCGCCGGGCCGTTGTCGGCGAAATCCGTTGAGCCTTCATCCCAGGAGAGCCCGGAAGCGCCCTGGGCAAGGCCGATCTGCTGGAAGCCACCCTTGAATTCGCCATTCATGGTGTTCTGCACGAGCAGGTAGGTGGTCACGTCGACTTTCTTGAGCAGGGAGACGATCACCGAGCCTGGCTCAATGTAGTCCTGATTCGAGTCAACGCCAATGGCGAACTTGCCCGTCTCCGCAGCGGCCGAGATCACGCCCTCGCCTGAACGGCCGGCGACCTGGAAGATGATGTCAGCGCCCTGGTCATATTGCGCCAAGGCGGCTTCCTTCCCCAGGGTCGGGTTCGAGAAATCAAACGACAGGTAGCTCACCAGAACGTTGCAATCGGGGCAGGCTTCGAGTACGCCCTGTTTGTAGGCCCAGAAGAACTGGTTGAGCCCGGGCGAGTCGCCGCCGACCACAGCGCCGACAGTCTTGGTCTCGGTCATCATGCCTGCCACGATACCCACCAGGTAGCTTCCTTCATGCACGTTGACCTGGAAGGCCTCGATGTTGTCCGGCAGGCTGTCGACGAAAATGTCTGACGGCACGCCGAACTTCTGATCAGGATTCTCCTGGGCGATCGAAAGCAGAGTCTCGGGGTCGGGCGCCAAGGCCAGAATCAGGTCGTTGTTGCCGCTCAAAGCGGCCCGGATGGCGGTCTCTTGCTCAGCGATGCTGGTGGTCTCGATGATCTGGCCGTCCAAGCCCAGGTCATCGTTGGCCTTCTTGACGCCGCGAGCCGAGGCGTCGATGAAAGATCGGTCGCCGAGCGGGTTGGGTGTTACGAGCACGAACTTGAATGCGGGCTTCGGGGCTTCGGTTGCCGCGGCCGGCTGCCCCCCGCAGGAGGTCAAGGCCATGCCGGCGATCAGGGCCAGCGTCACCAACCTCCATCCCAGCTTGCTTGTCATGGGTCGTATCTCCTCCACTATCCACGGGATCGGTGGCCAACGTGCAATCCTCTCAGCACACCTCCTTTACCGTCCGCACAACCCTGGCGAGGCTTTCACGGGTAGGCCCGCGTTAGCGGCGAGGTTGACTGTCGAATGACGAGCTCGACGGGCAGGTCTGTTTGGATGGGTCGGTGGGAGCCGTCGTTTGACTGCATTAGGCGGGTGGCCAACTTCACCGCCATGGCGCCCATCTCAGCGTAGGGGCGCGCTACGGTGGTCAGGCCAGGGCTCAAACGGGCTGCGCTGGCGATGTCATCGAAACCGACGACAGACATGTCATCCGGAACCCTCAGACCGAGTTCTTGCATGGCGGTCATGGCGCCCATGGCCATCAAATCGTTGGCGGCGAAGATCGCCGTCGGGCGGCGCGACAAGGCCATCAACTCGGCCGCTGCAGCGTATCCGCTCCGCTGCGAAAAATCGCCTTCCACCACCGGGCAGCCGGAGGGCTCGACGTCGGCGACGGCCAGTGCCTCTCGAAACCCAGCCAGCCGCTGCTGGGCCAGATAGGGCGCCTCGCCGCCGCCGATGAACCCGATGCGGCGGTGGCCGAGCTGGATCAGGTGTTCGGTCGCCAAGCGGGCACCCCGATGATCATCGGCGCTCACCCAACTGACGTCATCCAGGCGCCTGAACGCGTCGATGAGAACCACGGGAAATCCACGCTTTGCCAGCCGTTGGACCGACGAGAGCGGCACGCGCCAGCTGATGATGATCAACCCGTCAACGTAGTCATCTGAAAGGAGGGGGTCCTGGTGGCCAAACGTGGCCACTTCGCCGGTCCCGGTCGTCTGAAGGAGCAGTTGATAGTTTTCAGCTTCAGCCGCCTTGCCCGCTCCGCGCACCAGCGGCCAGACCCACTCACTTGTGATATCGAGCACAATCAGCCCCAGTAGATTGGTCCGGCCCACCGCCAGGCTCCGGCCCCGCCGGCTGCGGACATAGCCTAGGCTGCGTATGGCGTCCTGGACCCTCTCGGTCGTCTCCGAGGTGACTCTCTCATGTGCGTTAATGACGCGCGAAACGGTCATCTTGGAGACCCCTGCCAGTTCAGCCACATCGGCCATAGTCGGCCGCCGGTTCCCCCCACGATCGGTCATGCCTCGTTTTCGCCCAATCCGGCCAGCAATCGGTCCAGGTAAGTGGTGTCCCTGTCGGGCAGTTCTGGGTTGACCCGTGAGGCTTCCTCATAAAAGTGGCGCCGCGAGCGGCCCATGACCCGGCCCTTCTGAGTGTGTTGATCGAGAGCATAATCCGGGATCTCGGGCACCATTTGACCATTGTCTGCACCGCGAGTGACCCACTGCGTCATCTCGTCGCTGGAGCGATCCTTGGCCCGCGAGCACAGGTAGCGGACGGCATGCACGGCGAAGAGCACCCTGTCTACCTGGCCGCGTTCAAAGGCGAGATGAAAGTGATCCAGGGTTTCAACCAGGCCCGGCGCATTCAGGTCGCCCCAACCTATGTCCTCCACGGTGATGACCTTGAGCCGCTGCCAGAGCTTGGCTTCCAACTCAGGGCTGGTGAGGATCATCTCGTAAGCCACTTTGACGGCGTTTTCGACTTCCCCGCGCCTGATTTCCTTTTGCAGGGAAGAGATGACCTCATCGGCCTGCAGGCCGCTGTGTGTGGTCACGTTCACCCACGGGTCGAGGTATGCGTCATGCGTCATCCGTTTACTCCTGTGCCTGTGTCAGGTAGGCGACGGCCAATTCGGCGTAGATTTCGATGGTCTGCACAAGGCTTTTGAGGTCAACCCACTCGTCGCCGGCATGGGCGTTCCCTCCCAAGGGGCCAAAGCCGCACAAGGTGGGGATGCCGGCTTTAATCAGCATATAGCCCTCGTTGGCCGGTCCGGCGGCCCGGGCGGGAAGCTGGCGCCCGGCGATCTGGCTGGTGATGCGGGCCGCCGTCCGGACCAAGCGATGATCGGGCGGCATGGCCGCCGCCGGGAGATCGACGTCCACTGTCTGGGAGATTTGGAGCCCCGGGCGGCGCCCGCACACCTGGGCAGTAACCGCTGCGATGATGTCGGCCACCTGCCCGGAGGACTGTCCCGGCATTAAACGGACGTCAACCAGGGCCGAGGCCCGATCGGGAACCACACTCGCATAGGTTCCCCCTTCGAACATTGTCCCGGGAGTCACCATGCAGGCCAGGTGTTCGAAACCCGGATAGGGCGTCTCCGGCCATTCAAGAGCTTCGAGTTGGAGCAGAGCCTCGGCCAGGCCTGTGACCGCATTCACCCCTTCCTCACCCCGGGTCCAGGCGGGGCTGCCGGTGTGCACGGACTGGCCGTGCGCCGTGAGCGTCAGACGAAGCAGGCCCCGATGACCCAGGCAGATGTCGTCGCCGGCGTAGGTATAAACGGCGCCCGTCGCCTCCAGTCGCCCCGCATCCAGCAGCGCCTTCAGCCCCATCGGGCTTGAGGCGCCGGACTCCTCATCCACGACAGCGGCCAGCAGGATGCGGTGCCGTTTCGGATCGAGCCTCCCGCTCTCGGCCAGTCGGGCCATGGCGAACAGCGCCGCCACCATCCCGGCCTTGTTATCTGCCGCTCCCCGACCGTAGAGGCGGCCACAGTGGACCTCGGCGCCAAAGGCAGGGAAGGACCACGCCTCCGGACGGCCTTCGGACACAGTGTCAGAATGCGCGATGAAGGCGAAAGCGGCCGGGCCCTCGCCCCACGCGATAAGCGCATTCGGCCGAGATTCGGTTCCTGCGATCAATTCACCTTTCAATCCCAACTCCACCGCCGCTTGGAGCAGCCGCTCGGCGACGGGCCCCTCTGGGTCCCGGCCGTTGACCGAGGGCAGGCGGACCAGGTCTTGCAGGAGGTTTGTGGCCTCGATCAGCACGTCCTTCGGTTCCATGGAGAGGGAGTTCTTTCCGCCATCAAGATGGGTCACGTCAAGGCTGCCATCATCAAATCGTTCCAGCGCGTCCGGTCGACATCTATCGCTAGCGTAACGTTTGGCTCACGCCCAGTTCGGTTAGACCAATCCACAGTGGTCTGCCCGCGGGTATGTGCCCCACCGAGTTCCACGTCGACGAAACGACGCTCCGATTTCAGGAGCATGTCGGGCTCAATCGCCACCGCCATCGCCAGCGCATCAGATGAAATCAGGCGTTTGAAACCCAAGGCGCTCTCTATGAAGGCGAACGTGTGGGCCGTGATGGCGCGGAAGAAATCGGCCCGATCGGACTGGATGGCCATGAGCTCCTCGACTTTGGCCTCGTCCAGCGCGTGATCCATACACGTTTCCCATGAGACCAGCGTGCAATCGGGCCAGGCGCGCAGCACGATGCGTGCCGCTTCGGGGTCAGTGAAGATGTTGAATTCGGCGGAGGGATGGATGGTGTTGCCTATACCCCGGATCGAACCGCCCATAATCGTCAGATGGCGGTACTTATGAGGCAGCTCCGGATCGAGAGCGACCGCCAGGGCGACATTGGTGAGCGGGGCCAGCGTGACCAGGTCGAGCTCGCCCGGGGATTCGTTCGCCAAACGTACCAGGGCCAGCGCAGCATGTTCCGAGGCTACTTTGCGCGGCGAAGGCGAAAAATTCGTGTTGCCCAATCCGTCACTGCCGTGCACATCGCTGGCGTCGACATCGTCTCCCATGAGGCTCCGAGGCGCACCGGCGAAGACTGGCGCATCAACACCCAGGGCATCGAGCACCGTGCACGCATTGGCGGTGGTCCTGTCCAGCCCAACGTTGCCGGCCACGGTGGTGACGGCTTCGATGCGTGCCCCGGGGTGAGCCGCCGCCAGCATCAGGGCATGGGCGTCGTCCACTCCCGGGTCGGTATCGATGACCAGACGGATCATTTCGGCCCTCCTAAGTCTTCCGCAGGCTCAACAGCTCAGTGGCTGCAGCGTCCAACCCGGCAACAGCCCCTCGGTAGTCCAGACGGGTCCACGTGCTGTTTCGCAACAGCCACTCTCCGTCAACCATCGAGTCCGTCACCTGTTGGCCGCTGACGGCGTAGACGATGGCCGTGGTCAAATCTTGGGTTGCCCGCGGTGCCCAGCCGACGGACGACAGGTCCAACAGCACCAAATCGGCACGCTTGCCGGCCTCCAGCGAGCCGATTTCGTTTTCCATCCCCAGCGCTCGAGCCCCGCCCATGGTAGCCATACGAACCATCTGCTTGGCCGTGAGGGCGGCCGGGCGCTGCTGGCTAAATGAGATCAGCTTGGCCGCCGTCTGCATTTCATTGAACATGTCGTAGCTGTTGTTGTTGGTCACATTGTCGGTACCTAAGGCCAGGTCGATCTCAGCGTCGAGCATGGCCACCGCCTGCGGCGGCATGGCGCCACTGCGCATGCAGGCCGATGCGCACAGCACGGCGGCGAAAGGTGCCGACGCCAATGCGTTGTAGTCATCGGCCGGAATCGTCAGGCAGTGGGCGGCCAGCAACCGCTGGTCGAGCACCCCAAGCCGCTGCATCTGGGTGACGGCGCTGACACCGAAATGTCCCCGGCAGTAGTCTTCTTCCTCTCCGCTGGTTGCCAAATGGATGTGCAGTCCCGTGTCAAACCGGCGGGCGAGTTCGAGCTCGGCGTGGATGGCATCGGGAGTATTGTCGACGAAGAAGGCGTGGGGCCCGACCCAACCTTTGATGCGTGGATGGCCGACCACGCTTTCGAGGAAGGCTTCGGCCCGGGCCAGCGCACGCTGGCGGGCGTCCGCCTGTCCCAACTCGACAATCCCATACGCCAGGGCGGCCCGAAGGCCGCTGGCCTCCACGGCCGGGACGATACGGTCCATGTGGAAGTACTGGTCGGCAAAGGTCGTCGTCCCGGTGCGGATCATCTCGGCGCAGGAAACGGTCACGGCCGGTGGGATCATCTCCGGCCGAAGGACGGCTTCCCAAGCGCGGATCGCCTTCATCCATCCATCAAGCACCAGCAGCGAATAGCCTTCGGCCAAGCCGCGGAACAGGATCATCGGCGAGTGCGTATGCGCGTTCACCAAACCGGGCATGACCAGCCGGTCGGGCAGATCCAGCTCCGTCTCGCCATTGACAGGCCGCGCCTTCCAGCCTTCGCCGACTTCGATGATCCGATTTCCGGAGATGCGGACGAAGCCAGGCTGATAGACAGCGTCACCCGGATCGACAGTCACGACAGCCCCGGCGCGGATCAGGAGCTCGGCCATTTCATTTACGCTCCAATAGGGCATCAAAAGACTGCCGGTCGGGCATGGAGGCAGCCGCTCCGCGACGGGTGACGGCCAATGCCCCGGCGGCTGACCCCCAGCGCATGGCTTCCATGAGCGGCAGGCCGGCATGCAGACCCGCCGCCAACCCGCCGTTAAATGCGTCACCGGCGGCCACCGTGTCGACGGCTTCGACCTTGAAAGGGGGGACGAGCTGGCAGCTGTCACCGGATTGGCACACCGCCCCTCGCTCGCCCAGCTTGACCACGGCCGCGCCGGCGCCGCGCCCGACCAACCGCGCCGCAGCCTTGGCAGCGTCGTCAACGTCCTTCACAGGAAAACCAACCAAGGCCTCAGCTTCAACTTCGTTGGGTGTGATGATATCCAGCCTGGACAGGAACTTGTCGTCCAGTGGCTTGGCCGGTGCTGGGTCGAGGATGACGGACACACCCTGCCGTTGGGCGGCCTCAGCCAACTGCCTGGATGCCTCGAGCGGAACTTCCATTTGCAGCAGAAGTACGCTGCACTCCGGCAGGTATTCCGCGGCACGTGCTACATCCGACTCGTCGATGGCCATGTTGGCACCTGAGACGACGATGATGGCGTTCTCGGCGGCCCGGTCCACGCTGATGATTGCCAGGCCGGTGCCGTGCTGGCGATCCTCGAAAAGCCCGTCCGCGTCGACACCGTTGTCTTTCAGGCCGGCTCGTGCTCCGGGACCAAAAAGGTCAAGCCCCACCCTTCCTACGAAATGGGTGGGGCAGCCAAGTCGGGCGCAGGCCACGGCCTGGTTGGCTCCTTTGCCTCCAGCGGACAGCCCGTACGATCCGCCGAAAAGCGTCTCCCCCGGCTTGGGCAGCCGCGGGACATAGGCGGTGACGTCCATGCTCAGACTGCCGAAGACGAGGACCCCCATGGGCATGTCCTAGGTTGATGTTACCGGTAACAGAAGCAGGGAAAAGAAAAGGGACGATTGCGCCCCGGCTGGATAACCCATTATAGAGTCATTTTCCACGACGTCAAATCGAGCCCACTCAGGTCGCCTCTGATCTCCCCCGCCAAAGCCGGGCTTCCCAGGCTGTGAAGGCTTTGTGCAGGATTTCACAAGCCGCGACGGGGTCACGTGGAAGATCGTCGGCAACCGCCGAGGGGCAATGCCCGTCGGATGGCGGCCCCACCCGAAATCTCCTAGAATAATGCGGCACGTTGCCAGACCACCTGCATTCCCCAGCCCCCACCTGAAGCGGACTGATATGACCGGATCACCGACCACCACCATCCTCAACGTCGGCTATCGATCGACCAACATCTGGGTCATCAGCCGCGGCCCCGCCCGGCTGATGGTCGATCTCGGCTGGCCGGGCACCCTGGGCAAGCTGCTGGCCAATTTGAAGCGCTTGGATGTTCCTGTCCAAGAGATTGGCTACGGTTTGGCCACCCACTACCACATGGACCACGCCGGCCTGGCGCAAGAGCTGAAACAGGCCGGGATGACGCTGATCGTGCTCGAGACGCAGGTGGAAGCCATTCCGGAGATGAAACAGTGGATGAAGCCGCAGGACCACTACGTCGAGATCAGCCTCAAAGGCAATCTGACCATCGGCTTTGACGAAAGCCGCGGCGTGCTCAGGACGGCTGGTTTCGATGGCCAGATCCTTCCCACCCCCGGTCACTCGGATGACAGCGTCACTCTGTTGCTGGACGATGGATCCGCCTTCACAGGCGACCTGACCTGGCCGGGCATGGCGCCCGAAGGGAACCTCGATGTGGTGGCCGCCAGCTGGCAGACGCTGCGCGAGCTCGGCGCCCAGCGCATTTACCCCGGTCACGGCCCGATCCGCCCCCTGCCGAACCCAACCGGCGACTGACGGCAGGCCGTGGTTCGGATCAGGTCGTAAGGGCTGGTTGCCCGGAACCCGGGCCTTTCGCCTGGGCACTGGCTCGTCCACACATCACGTCACGCCCAAGTAGGCGACCAGGAGCGCCCGTCGATGCGCCCAGGTGATTGCCACGGCCATCGGAAGGGAGGCCATCCCCCATATGGCTCCGCCGGGCAGAGCCGCCGTCGAGGCCAATACCCCGAAAGGAAGCAGCACCGAAATCAACCCCCATATCACGCCTCCGACCCCGACCCGAGGGACGTTTTCATCGGCGAAGCTCGGCGACATCAACACCCGCGATCTGGCATGGCCCAGCACATCGGCGGCCGAGGCCATGGCTACGCTGGCCGCCAGCAGGGGAAGGAGCGCGGCGCCGGCCAAGACGGTCAGCCCCGGAAGGTCGCTGGCAAGAAGGGCCAACCAACCCAGGAGCACCACCATGCCCCAGGGAAGAGCCAGTTCTTGGGCGAACAAGTCCAGCCCGCGCAGCGGCAGGCCCCGCCACAGCCACCAGTGAGCCAGGTCGTTGCGCAGGCGCGCCGTCATAAATCCGCCCAGATTCACGGCCCAAACCCCGGCGATAACCACTTGTAGCGCCAGGTTCGACATCCGAAACATGGCAGCGCTCAGCCCTAGAATCCACACCAGACCCCCCGCCTGGCGCAGCCGCAGGGTACGCATCGTCTGGAGCAAGGCCTTCCTGAAGACGATGAACCCTCCCGTCATTGTCATGAGCCGGCTGGCACGGTGGGTCGTCCCTAGGCGCCGCCGCAACATGATCGTGTCCACCAACTCAAACTGCCCGTAGCTGCGGGCCAAACCCACCGCAGCCAGGTGGGTCGTTTCGAGCGCAGCTCGGCCAAGGCTCATCCTGCCCGAAGCAGCCGAGAGCAAGGCCAGGCCGAGGGCAAGGCTCAACCAGCTCAGCCCCACCGCCGACCAGAGAGCACCGCCCGGTGCAGGTTGGCCGAAGGCGGCTTCGAATGGAAGTCTGAACGGCGCGCTGATGATCGGCTCGGCCGCTGGCACCAGGAGACCCTGTCCCAGCGCCAAGGCGGCAGCCATGGACACCGGCCGAAGCCAGGCACGCACCTGCCGGCCTCGCAGGCGGTAGGCAGCCACCGCCCACACCACACCTTGCACGCCCAGCTGCGCAGCCAGCACCAGAACAAGGCTCAAGAAGCTCGCGTGCAGGGAAAGGGACAGGAGGGACAATCCGGGCTGAGTGGGGAAACGCCAGCCGACGAGGCCGAAAGCTAGAATAATGGTCGCCGCCGCCAATAAGATCACAAATCCGAACATTCCCTGGGCAAACCAGGCCAGGGCGACCCGGCGACGACTGACCGGCGTCTGACAAACCAGATAGGCATCCTCATCGGAGAAGACGAAGGGACTCCTACCCGTAACTCGCCACAACATGATCACTGTCCAGGCCATCAGCAGATAGGCGGGCAGGTCCACCGCCAGCCGCTCTGGAGAAATCGAGGTCTGGACCGCCTCCAAACCCTTGGCCAGACCACCTCCCACCAGCGCCAGCATCGCCAGACCCCAAGCCGACCAGAACCCAAAGAAGTACAACAGGTAGACCCGGTTCATCACCGATCTGTCGCCGAGATTGTAGCCGAGGGCGGACAGCCAGTAGGCGAGCCGGGACAGCGTTCGACGGGAGAAGAGCGTCCAGACGGGGTGCACGAGTTAAAAGGGCTTCATCGTGCCGTCGGCCAAACGGTAGGCGTGGTCCGCCAGACCGACCTTCAGTTGGGGGTTGTGGGTTGACAGGAGGACGGCGGCTCCTTGGTTCCGCAGCTCACGCAGCCGTTCCACCAGCAACAGCCTGCTCTCGGCGTCCAGAGCCGATGTGGGTTCGTCCAATAGCAACACCTTGAATGGCCGAATCAGCGCAAACAACAAACCGAGCTTCAGGCTCATGCCGCGTGAGAAATGGTGCGGGAGCAGGTCCCTTGCCTCCCACAGTCCAAACGTCTTCATGAGGTCTTCGGCCCGCCTTTCGAACCCGGCCGCAGCGTCGTGGGCCTGGGCAATGAACTGCAAATGTTCCCAGGCCGTCAACTCGAAGTAGAACCGCGGCACGTCAGGCACCAGGGCCATCAACCTCTTGGCCCCCGGTTCGTCCGAATAGGGATCGAGACCTCCCACCCGAACCTCCCCCGAGGTGGGCCGAAGCAGGCCGCTCAGGCAAAGGAGCAGGGTGGACTTGCCCGATCCGTTGGGTCCTTCAAGCACGGTGATTTCTCCCGCCGCAAGGGCCAGGTTTAGCGGCGCCAACACTTCAAACGACCCGTAGCTGTGACTCAGGTCGGACACGTCCAGCAGCCATGGGGTGTTTGGATCAGCTTGTACGTCAGCCTCGAGAACCGTCACGTCGATGTGCCTCCCATCTCATCCTTGTTGAACCAACTGCAGAAACGCTGGGCGATTCCAGGTTTGATCAATTGGCCCGCGGCCGCATGCGTTTGCCCCCCTGATGGCGTCTTGGGCCGATCAACGTTGATAGTACACGTCGCTCCGGCATCCGGCAATCACCTGGGCACCTTGGTCCCGTTTTGGCCCTTCGAAGCCTGTCCGGATGGCGTCTGCTGCCCACACGCCTTGCGGCGATGGCGCACGCCGTGGAACGCGTCGATGCTGCACCCACCTGGCCTGTTACGCGCACCAGATCCAAGTGGAGGGGCCCCAGCGCTGGTTGTTTCTGTCGGGCCAGATTGGCATGGATGGCGACGGCAACCCTGCCGCCGATCCCTTCGACCGGCTGTAGGTCGCCCTTGAGAACATCGACCTCAGTCTGCCTGATGCCGACAGGAGCCGCACCGACCTCGTTAGACTGAAACTCTGCCTTGCCGGGGAGATGGACTTCGACGCGCGCCCACACCGTGCTCGCGGCATGGCTCGCGGGCCACACACCGACCACGACGCTCCTGCTTGTGGACGCCCTGGCGGCGCTGGCGATCGGTGTCGAGATCGAAGACATGGCCTGTGCTGACAAGGCCAGAGGCCGTTCTTCGCAATTGCCGCCCCCACAAGCGGTCCAGGTTTTCGCTCGCCTTCCCCTCTGCGGTGGGCTATCCGACCGCCTGCATGAATAAGTTCAGATACATGTGAGACGGTAGCGAGGAAAGCAATTTGGGGTCATCCTTAGGTTTGACGACCAAAAGGAAGGACCCCAAATGCGGCAGTTTGCACTACCACGTCCATTCTACTATCTATCTCAGAATCCTCCCATCGATCTGAGCGACCTGGCCTCGGAGCGGCTCAGGTGGCTCAAGACATGGCAGCGTCTCCGGCAGGAGGGCTACACGGCCGATCGAGCGGCGGAGCTGCTGAAACTTCCCAGGTCGACACTCTACCGTTGGAAGAAGCGGTTGGAAGCGGAGGGCGTGCGAGGGCTGGAAGACAGGTCTCGCCGACCGAAGAACTGTCGCAGGCCTCAGTGGTCGCCCGAGCTGGCGCAGGCCGTGCAGGACTTGCGGGAAGAATATGGCTGGGACAAGGTGAAGCTGGCCCACATGCTCAAGCAGGAGGGCTGGCAGACATCAGCTTCGACGGTGGGACGGATCCTGACCCGCCTCAAAGCCCGCGGGGTGCTGCGTGAGCCCCTGAGCAACGGGATCATCCCATTCAGTCAATGGGATCAAGCACCACCGCCGCCGTGTCAGGCGTGCCTACGCCATCCGCAAACCCAAAGGCTACACAGTGAGCCTGCCGGGGGACCTGGTCCAGGTGGACACACTGGACGTGCGCCCCCTGCCGGGGAAGGTGATCAAGCAGTTCACCGCCAGGGACATGGTCTCACGCTGGGATGTGATCGAAGCCTTCCGCAGCGCCACCGCCCGCAACGCCAGCTCGTTTCTAGACACCCTCATCGAGCGGTCTCCCTACCCGGTGAAGGCCGTCCAGGTTGATGGCGGCAGCGAGTTCCAGGCCGACTTCGAACTGGCGTGCGCCGAGAAGGGCATCCGTCTGTTTGTCCTTCCCCCTCGCTCACCCAAACTCAACGGGCACGTCGAGCGGGCCCAGAGAACGCACACCGAAGAGTTCCACGATCGCTACATGGGGGATCTGGAGCTCACCAAGCTCAACCAGGCCATGAGGGCATGGGAACATGTCTACAATCACATTCGACCGCACTATTCGCTTGACCTGCAGACCCCAGCAGGGTATCTTGCTCGTCACCACCCGGCGATGGCTCCGCCCCCAAATTCGTCTCATATGTCCTGAACAGATACACTGCATTGATCTCCTGTCATGGGAGCGCGAAAATGGGGCAGCGCTATCAGGCGCTCATCCTATCCCGACGGCCACGCCGACGGTTCCAGACATGAGAACTACCCACCACGGAAAGGAGGCGCTCTCCGTGAAAGCCCTGGTGGTGTACGATTCCGATTACGGAAACACCGAGAAGGTCGCCCGAGCCATCGCCGAGTCATTTGGCGGCGAGTCGGCAAAGGTCATCCGCGCCGGCCAAGCCAGCCCCGACATGCTCATCGATTCAGAGATGCTGATCGTAGGCTCGCCAACCCAAGGCTTTCGCCCGACAAAACCAGTCACCGGCCTGCTGGGGTTATTGCCCCGCAATGCCCTTGACGGCAAGCATGTAGCCGCCTTCGACACGCGGATCGACCGCAAAGACGTCGGCTGACCGCTGCTCGGGTTTGTGGTACACAAGGGCGGATACGCCGCCAAGCATATCGCCCGTAGGCTGGAGAAGGCCGGGGGCAGCTTGATCGTTGCGCCCGAAGGGTTCTACGTTGAGGGCACGGAGGGCCCGCTCAAGGACGGGGAGGTCGAGCGCGCCGGGACCTGGGCGAAACGGCTTCTCGCCCGGCGCTAAGCCCTTCTCAGTCCGGATCCCCACGGCCAGCTTCTGTCAGTCTGTCCCGCCTCCGGGGGGGCGCTTCCCAAGTCGGACGACAGCGGCAGGTTGACCCGCCCTGATTGCGGCTCTCCGCTTCGGCCGCGTTGACCGCGCCGAGCATTGGAAGGACGACTTGCCAGACCACATTTCCCAGCCGGAGTTCGAGACCCAGTTTCCCAAACTGGTTTTAACGGCGCGCGACCTACCCCGAAAATCGGTGCCATTCCACACACTTCTGGTGAGCGCCATCTTGCGCCTCGACCCTGAACGCACCTACCACGAACCGGACATCAACGCCGAGCTTCAGGGATGGATTCTCCAGTTCGGGCGCAACTTCAGGGTCGAACATGCCGAACTGCGACGGTACCTGGTCGACGAGGGCTATCTAAGGCGCGATCCGGCCGGCGCTTCTTACCGGGTTCAGCCTTCCGGCGGATCGTTCACCTTCGATCCGGGCCTGCGGGATCTGGATCTGGTGGGTCTGGTGGTCGAGGTGGAGGCCGAGCGGGCACGGCGAAGGCAATCCTACACTGCGGATTTGGGGGACCCTTCGAGCTGAGCTCCCCTTTCAACGACTGCAGCCTCACACACAGGCAACGGGGCCACAATGGCCAGAATCATCATCCTCGGCGGTGCAGGGCTCGCCGGCCGCCTCATCGCTGAACATCGGCTCGAACGCTCCGATGTCCGGGTGACCCCTGCCGCGAGACGTCTCGAACACACCGAGGCGCTGGCGGAATCCTTCAATCAACGGTTCGCGGGTGAAAGCTGCTTTCGCCGATGACTGAGCTGGCCCTTTAGCATAAGGCAGGTCCCCGACAGCAGATTAATTCCGCCTCGATATCCACCCGACCCCACCGCTTGATTGTGATGAAATTCACAAGCTGCCGCGACATCCTGAGCCCATCCGGTGCAGCCAGGTTACGGGACTTCGGATGCCTTGAGGGCTGACACAATATGGCTGGATTCCCTGGTGCGACCTCCCGGAGAGGTGGCAGATTTCTGGCGCCATGCCGATGTAGTTGGAGTATTGTAGAGTTGCGGCTCCACCCCACATTGACGTTTCCACAGCCCACCTGGTTTGATCCACCTGATCTCCGGAGCCTTCCGTGCCCCGCCAGGGCCAAGTGACCTTGAGGAGGACCCTCCTATGGACGCACGCCCGATGCGCTTGACGAGTCTTCTGATCATCGTCGGTACGCTCCTGGCTTGCGCCTTGCCAGACAACTTGTCTGCCCCAGATTCTCAGCCGC
Organism: uncultured Chloroflexia bacterium; assembly: GCA_963807065.1. Lineage (GTDB taxonomy): Bacteria > Chloroflexota > Anaerolineae > Anaerolineales > E44-bin32 > CAWAND01. The sequence goes on along the minus strand of CAWDZQ010000004.1, from coordinate 1,155,089 downwards.
CGCCCATTGTTTCTCCGATCCCACCCTCGTCCCCCACCAGCTCACAACAAACCTGGCCCCTGAAGGACATGACCACCCGGCCGCAGATCTGGTTCGGCCCCCTCGATCCCCCCGAATGGAGCCAGGCCAATCCTGGCACCGAGGGTTACGATTTCTTCCAACTCTTTCACGCGGGTGCCCCGTGGCCCCGCTCGTCCGAAGCGGTCAGGGTCATGGTGCTCTATCCGGTCTGGCTCGACGGCCTTGCAACGCCGAGCCAGCTCCAGCAGGTGTTTGCGGATCTCAGGCAGCGACAGATTGCGGTGGCCTTTGAGTCCGGCCCGCTCTCCGAGCACGGCCAATGCAATGCCGCCACAATCGAGGGCTTCTCGGGAGCGGGTGCGGCCAAGCACATTGCGCAGAGAATCCAGGCCAACGGCGGCGTCCTGTACGCGATGGAAATGGAACACGGTTTCGACGCCGCCACGTATTACGACCCGGCCTGCCGCATGACACCGCGGGAGATCGCTCAGGACGCCGCCAAAACCATCGCCGCCGTCCGCCAGGTCTTCCCCGACGTCATTGTCGGCAGCATCGAGACGGCCGAACTTGACCCAGGCGCGGTTGCGGATTGGCTGGATGTGTACCAACAGGTGACCGGAAGACCGTTGGGCTTCTTCCACCTGGATGTCAACTTCAACATCCCTGACTGGGCGAAGAAGGCCCGGGCCATTCAGGATTTGGTTCAATCCCGCGGCGTCCCATTCGGCATCTACTACATCGGCGATCCGGCGGACCCCACGGATGCGGCCTGGTATGAAAGGGCCCGCCAGCATATCGAGGATTTCGAAATACTCCAGGCCGGCCAACCAGATCACGCCATTTTTCAGTCATGGGACCCTCGGCCGCAGCAGCTGCTGCCTGAGGACCAACCCGGCACCTACACCCATTTCGTGCTTGACTATTTGCGGCCACGTTCGTCCCTCAGCCTGACCGTTAACCAAGGCGTGGCCAGCGGAAGCCTCACCACGGCCGATGGAACGCCCATCGCTGAGGCGTCCGTCGAGATTTCGGCCCTCCCGCTCAGTGGGCAGGGAGGCTGGGCGGACTATACCCTCAGCAGCGTGGTCCCTGAAGGAGCAACTAGCGCCGACGTCGGGCTCCGTGTTAACACGGAATGCCAGTGTTCTGGACCGGCCCAGCTCAGGCTTGGCTCAATTACGTACATGGAGAGCGGTCAGACGGTCAGTCAAGTCCCCAACAGCCGATTTTCCACAGGCCTGCAGGGTTGGGGAATCTGGGGCGCGGTGTCCACCCAACTGACTGGAGGAGAGAACGGAACGGGGCGCGCCCTGGCCGTATCAGCCGGACCTGGTCAGGATGCGGGAGTCAACTCCGACAGCTTCATCGTCCACAACGGTCGGACGTTTGACCTCACCTTTCGGGCACGGGTCGACCCTCCGACCCAAGCCAGCGGGTACTTTGACATTGTTTTTTTGAGCGACGCCGGCGAGGTCCAGCGGATGACCGTCCCAATCGAAGTCGCCAGGCTGGCGATTGGATCAGCCGTGACCCAACCCGGCGGGAGCTACAAGCTTGCATGGGCACCGCCTGGCAGCGGAACTTATCAGGTGCGCGCCTGGTTCGGCGGAAACGACTCAGCCTGGCCGGCCGTGGCGGAGCAAGAGTTGGGACCCTAACGGGGGACAAACCGCCCCTTGCAGCGACGACCAGAGCAAGAGGAGAGAAGACTTCGAATGAAGTTCAAAATGAGCCCCAATGTGGCCGTGAGAACGGGACGATTTTCCGAAGCCACCGAGTTCTACGAGCGAGTCCTCGGATTTGCTAACCGCTCGTCCGATCCTGCCCCTGGCAACCTCGACGCCGCACCTCTGAACCTGTTTGTCATCGAGGACGATCAGGTCAAAGGCCCGGTCATGGAGCTGTTCGTTGAAGACCTGGAAGCGGCACGCGATCACCTGGTGGCCGCCGGATGCGAGGTCATCCGCTGGCGAGGTGAAGGCCAGGACTGCTATGTCCGCGACCCCTTCGGCGTCAAGTTTAACCTTTGGAAGATCTCGGAGTCAGAACAGACAGGTTAGGTCCGCGTCCGATCGGTGCGTCGAGCGGATTAACTCGATGGCGCCCGGAAGAACAAGCCGACCACATACCCCACCAGGGCGCTGAGGGTCCCGATGATGGCCATTTCTAGGCCGCTTCGGCCGGGCGGGCCGACGGTGACTCGGGCCTTGTAGACGCCCACAGCGAAAAGAGTCAGGGCCGAAATCACCACGGACACGATCATGCCCATGCCCACCGGCAGCATGGCGAAGGGCGCTAGAGGGATCAGCGAGCCGATGATGGCCGCCAGCCCCACGATCCAGGCAGAACGGACGGCATAGCCTTCATCCTTCGGTGTCAGCTGATGCTCCTCGGCCATCATCACTGCCACCCAAGTGTCGGGATCAGCGGTGATTGTCTCGACAATGTGCTCGAGGAGCGGGTCTTCGAACCCCTTCGAAGTGTAAATCCGTCGAATTTCGTCCCGCTCGACTGTCGGGGCGCGGCGAATGTGACGGTACTCGCGCTGGCGCTCGCTCTCGTAGAAGGACTGCTCGGCGCGCTTGGAAGTGAAGGCCACCGCCGCCATCGACACGGACTCAGCGAAGGTGGCAGCTAGGCCTGCCGCCAATACGATGCGCGTGTCGGACGTGGCTGCCGCCACCCCCAGGATTACCCCCAAAACGTTAACCAGGCCATCCTGCCCGCCCAGGATGACATCCGACAGGCCAAAGGAAGACTTGTGGGGATCACCGGATTGGTGATGGTCGAGCTCCTCGGGGAGCACGCTGGCCGATTGGACCGGCAAGGAATCGGCGATCACCGCATCCTCTTCCCCGCTCATGCTGTGGGCCACTCAGGCCTCCCTGGATTGAAGTTCGCGAAAGATTCCCTGGGCTGCTGGATCGAGAACCTCGAAGAGATTCTCCCCCAGCCTTGATACCAGCTGCTGGGCCAGCAGTTCCATCCACACGAACTGCTGGGCGATCAGCACAAGGTTGTCATCTTCGGTGACGGTCGCGCTCACCTCGCCGCTCGTGTCGGCGATCAGGGCCCGGGATTGATCGGCTTCGACCAGGGCGATGTGGGTCAACTGCTGGAGCTCACTCTCCAAGCTTGGGTGGCGGGCGACTTCGCCGACTTCGAGGTCGCCATGACCGGTGAGCAGCGCCCGCACCCTGACTCCTCGTGCCGCGGCACCCACCACTGCTTCTCGCAAGGCGTCCAGTTCCGGATCCGGCAGGACCATAAACAGCTCACTTGTGCAGGCTTCGATCATTCGCAGCATATAGGCGTGCACCGGCGCCTGACCCTGGATGCGCCACAGTCGTTCCCCCGTCGCTTGGCTCTCAACTTCCACCAGACCGGCTCGCAAGGAGCCGATCAGTTGGCGATGCTCGCGCTCATAGTTTCCGAGAAGTACGTCGGGGGGAAGCGGGCGGTACAGGGTGGCTCGACCCGACTGAGCCGACAAAACGGCCCCGCGATTGTCCAACCTGCCCAAGGCTTCGTAAACCATCGAACGCGGGACGCCTGACACTTTGCTGATCTGGTATCCCGTGGCGGGGCTTTTCTTGAGCAGGGCCAGATAGACGCGCGCCTCGTACTCGGTGAGCCCGAGGTCCATAAGATCGGCTTGCAACCGTCGCACAGATGGCATAGTTATCCTAATCCGAACTACTCAGGACATTATCCACACCTCGCCGCCGGTCGTCAAGAGGCAGATTGGGGGACCCCCTCCTCCGGTGGACGCCATCGTCTATAGAGGGCGACAGCCGGGAGGAGCGCCCCGGCGCTGGCCATCAGCGCTGTGCGGATCGAAAACGCGCTGCCGAGCCAGCCGAGCACGGGTCCCCCTCCCACCTGCCCCAGTGCGTCCATCTGTCCCGCCATCGAGAGCACGGTCGCTCGCAGGTCGGCGCGCAGGTTGCGGTTCATCCAGGTCTGGGTCAGGGGAACCCCCAGGGCACGGCTGACCCGCACGCCGAGCGTTCCTGCCAGAGCCATCCCAAAGCCCCCCGCCAGACCAAAGACCAAGGTGCATCCGGCCGTTGTCGCCACCAACAAGCTGAGATGCTTGGCAACCACCCCGGTATCGTCCAGGTCGATGCGCCCTTCCATCAGGCGTGCCCCCACGGCCGCCAGGAGAGAAACCAACAGGTTGATACCCGCCAGCCAGACCACCGGCTCAAATCTGCCAAAGCCGGGCAGGCCAACTTCGCGAATCCAGTGTGCCGTTCGCAGGCGATCGAATCCCTCGCTGGCCGCCCCGGTCAGAATCGCCACGGTAAAGAGCAGCCGCAACGCTGGCTGACTCCTGACGAAACGCAGGCCCTCACCCAGTGAGTCATTCATCGCCGCCAGCGCTCCTGAAGAGCCGGCCGGCTTTGGCTTGAAGCCAGTTTCCGGCATTCGAACCGCCAGCAGCCCAGTGAGCGCCAGGAACAGTGCCCCGCTGACCAGAAGCGGCCAGGCCAGTTGCTGGCTGCCGATGATCACGGCTACCAGAATTCCTGACACGCTGGCCAGATTGGAGAGCTGAGTCTCCCGCAGGAAGAGTGGGGCCGCCCTGGCTTCGCCGATTTCGTCCACCACCCAGGCTGTGGTGGCCCCACTTGTGAACGTGTAGCCGATACCCCAGATGACCTGGGAGAGGGCAATCCAAGCAAAGACCGGGAAGGATCCTTGCACCAGGAAGCTGAGGCCGGTCAGCGCGAGGCCGACGAGGACTGAGAGGCGGCGGCTGACGGCATCGGCCAGCAGACCCGTGGGGACCTCGAACAGCAGGATCGTCCCCTCCAGCACACTACCGATGAGAACCAATTCCAGAGGGGTCAAGCCAGCCGTGGACACCTGATAGATCAAATTCACAGTGAAGGCCAGGCTGAACAGCAGAGACTGGGCAGCGTTGAGGAACAAGTATGTGAAAGCCGGTTCCCACCGGCGTCCTAAGAATGCACGCATCACGCCTCATATCTCCGGCGGCGAACGCCGGAAAGAGAACAGTCAGTCATTGGGAAACTTGGAGGGTGTGGCGGAGCGGATGGGGTAAGGCGGCCGCCGAGGGAGCTCAGCCGACGGATGCGGAAGTCAGTCTGTTTTGGCGCAACGGGATGAGTATTGTGCACACCGAGTGTAAGCCACAAGGCCCGCGCTCGGCGGAGGTCAGACTAATCGCTCCCGAGTCCACACGCAAAGGCGCGCTCTACATCAACGGTTGACATGGCATCCACCTCTCTGATGAGTGCAATGCTCCATTGTACAACTGTCCCACCAGCCTGCAACCAGGCTGGCTGATGCTCAAGGTGCCGCCGACACTGTCACCGAATCCGGCAGTCCCCCCGGCCCGATCGACCAGATCGACTTGCCGGGAACGTCCCAGTCGATCAAGCCCATCGAGTCACCCACCAGCCGGCCCTCAGCGAGACGGTGATTGGCTCTATCCAAGCGATAGGCGACCAACGCTGTCGTTCCGCCCATACCCCCGGCGCCGTTGTCGGGATTGGTGGCGGATGAGCTGACCAGCACCTGATCCCCGTCCGGATACCATAACAAGTCAGGGATCTGCAGCCCCGACCACCAGACATCCGCCGCCGACGGATCAACCCCAAGATCGAAGACTTGTGAACCATCAGCGCGGGCAAGGATCAACCGCGTCTCGGCCCCGCCCCATAAGGAGAAAATGACCTCTTGGCTGTCAGGCGACCAGACCGGCCGATCGGAGATACTGCCTGCGCCCCCCTTGTCCGCATCGGACAGATGGATCTCCTCGGCGTTCGGTACCGTCACCACAAAGAGACCCGGTGCGGCCGACAGATTGTATCCGCTCTCACGGGTGAAGGCGATGGCCTCTCCGGAAGGCGCCAGCGACCAGGTGAAGCTGACATCCTTGGCCAACAAGCTGTCCTGTCCTTCGGCCGACCGCCAGCGCAACTCGTAAGTCGAGGGCCTCGCCAGGACATAGGCGAAAGACTCCCCATCCGGGCCCCACGCAGCCTCGACCACATTGTCGGAAAGGATCTGACGGACCTGCCCGCTCTGAAGATCGAGGATTGACAGGTCGCTCACCGCCGCGTTGCCGGGACCGGCCCCGTGATCGGCAAACACCTGGGCCATCAGGATGCGTCCAGTCTGGGTGGCATACCCATAATACTGTCCCATCGAGACCGGCAATTTCATAGCATGTGGCAACCCGGGTGCCAACTGCCAAAGAGTCTCTCCGCTGCACGTGTAGCAGCTCCACAACGTCGGAGGCTGGGGCGTGACCGTGGGCGACGCCGTCGGAACCGTGGGGGCCTGGCTCGGTGCCAGCGCCGTCAGGGTACCGGCCACGGCGGTCTCGACGCCCACAGGCGCTGCCGTGCTTTGGGCAATGGCTGGTGCGCACGCAACCATGGCCGGAACAAACAGCCACGTCAACACCGAGCGCGCTCTCTTGCTCAACATGGGAGATCTCCTGGCCCTCGCCCGGCGGAACCTCCACGATTCCGAAGCAAAGGCTTGTGGTGGATATGGTCCATCGCCGCGCGCCGATTATAGCTTTCCCGGCCGATCGCGGTCCACACCCGACTGCCCTTCTTCCTTGGCGGCGGGCTTGACAAAGGGCACGGCTTAGTGTTACTCTTATGAGACCGTTCGGTCTCAAATTGACAGAAGGTTTTCATGAGCAAAGGCGATGACACCCGCAATCGAATTCTCGAGACATCCGTCAACCTGTTCAACCAGCACGGTTTTGCAGGAACGAGCTTGTCGGACGTCATGGAAGTTACCGGATTGCAGAAGGGCGGTATCTATCGCCATTTCGAAAGCAAGGATGAACTGGCGCTGGAGACCTTCGACCATGCCTACGGCCGGCTGCGGCGCCACTACCTTGGAGCACTGCGCGGCAAGCGAGGCGCTTTGGAACGGTTGCATGCCATCGTTTTGGCGTTCGGCGAGTTGGCGGAAGGATCGCCTCTGGTGGGCGGCTGCCCGATCCTTAACACGGCGGTTGACAGTGATGACACGCATCCTGCCCTGCTGGCCAGGGCGCGCGGGGCGATGGACGATTGGGTTTCGGTCCTGGTGATGATCCTCGACTCGGGCCAATCACGGGGGGAGATCAGGGAAGATGTCCATGCGGCTGACGAGGCGGCGCGCATCATCGCCAGCCTCGAGGGGGCGTTGGTTTTGAGCCGCATCTACGATGATCCCGCCTATCTTGAACGAATGAAGGCCTCGCTGCGGGAGCACTTTGAGGCCGACTTGCTGGCCTGAAGGCCATACTCTGACCATTCCTTGGGAGGCTGGACATGTCCCCATGGGGTTTCTGGTTCCTGGGCCTGATTTTCGCCGCCCTGGCCCTGTTCGTCGGGGCGGCATGGGTCTTCGCCCGCTTGTGGGCCCGACCGTCGCGCATTCTCCCCCGTCGAATGCCGGGAGACATCGGCCTTGAGGCCGAGCCGGTCACGTTTGAGAGCGGCCCGAAGCGTCTCAACGCATGGTATGTCCCCGCTTTCGCCGACAGCGCGTCGGCGCCAACCGTGGTCCTGGTGCACGGCTGGTCAAGCGAGTCCGGCCAGATGCTCCCCCTGGCGTGCACGCTCCATCATGCCGGCTTCGGCGTGCTCGGTTTCGACGCCCGGGGTCACGGTCGCAGCCCTGCCGATGGGCCAATCACCCTCAAGAAGTTCACTGATGACATCCGGGCCGCTCTGGATTATGTGGAGGGTCGAGTGGACATCGACGACCCCCGGCTGGCCGTAGTAGGGCATTCTTTCGGCGCGGCATCGGCCCTGCTGGCGGCGGCCGAAGACCAACGTGTCGGCGCCGTGGTTAGTCTCTCCGCTTTCTCCGATCCCGTGGAGGTCACCCGCTGGGCGCTTCGCGGGCTGCATCTGCCGCGCGGCCCGTTCTTGAAGATGGTGGTACGCGTTTTGATGGGTTGGATGGATTGCCCCCCCGAGCGGGTCACGCCTGCGGCGCAGATACGAAGAATCAACGTGCCGATCCTGCTGGCTCACGGAGCACGGGATAGTCGCATCCCCGCCACAGAACTCGACAGCCTGGCGTCGGCGGCCGATCCTGCCCGCTTGACGCGATTGCTCGTCGCGGGCCACGGACACCGGAGCCTGATCAAGTCGACGGAGCTGGCGGAGGCTCTGCCAGTTTTTCTCTGGTCGTCGCTCGATGAATCGGCGAAACTGGGCAAGGTGGCCTAGCCCTGGGCGGAGTTGGTTCTCCCAACGGCCAGCGCGACAATGTCGACTGTTGCCGACACATGCTGTGGCTGTGCCGGGAGGGACGTTCCGTTTGCGCCTCAAGGACGCGATTGACTGGGGAGGACGCCGTTGGAAGCGTCTGCTCTTGCTCCTGGGGGGGGCGCTCCTTGCGTACTGGCTCCTGCTAGGGTGGCTGCCATCCATCGGCGCCCTGCATCTGCCAAGTGGGTTGGAGGCACAGCTTCGCCAGCGTTACACGGTGTGCGTCAGCGATACGCCAATATGGCCGGGCGAGCCTCGCCAGCCGGAATGCGGGCAGGTCACCCTGGATGTCGTCGGCGAAGGCAACCCGCCTCCCGACTTATCCGACGCTGGCGCGGATCGCGCGATCTGCTTCAACATGACCATCACCAACCCCACCTGGACCACTCAGGGCACCACGCGCCACGAGATCATTCGGCATAGCCGGCTCTTGAGCAAGGTGGCCATCCACCGCAATGGCGCATGGGTCGTTGAGCCCGACGAAGACCAGATGGATGAAGCCCGCTGGACCCTCTTTGCCTGTCCTGGCCCTTTCCGCAATGGAGCCATCAACCCATGATGGCTAATGTCCTTCCCCTCCAGAGGCAGTAGACCTTATCCTTCGATAGTGGATGTGCCACAGCGTCTTCCATGTCTCGCCACCATCATCGGATCGGTCCCAGTTCCATTCAAAGGCATCTGAGGTGATGTCGAACCAAACCATACGCTGCTGGATGGTCTTTCCCTCGTGCATGGCCTCTCGACTCAAGATCATTCCGTCGTCTGTCATCCCGCCCGTGAAATCCAGGTAACCGCCTTGGTTGTCGACCCATGTTTGCTTCCAACATGATTGTCGGGTCACGTAGGTCGACACGCTCATCCCCACCAGGGACTGCGGTGCGGGGTCAAGATCGGTGAAGTTCTCCAAGACCACACAGCCGCCGAGGGTCTTGGTAATCACATTCGCGCCGCGGCCGTCCTCGCCCCATTCTGCCGTCCATTCTCCGAGCCAGAAATCGAATTCGGATGCCTTCGGATCGGTGCACGGCTTGGCCGGTTGGGCCTGCGGCGTCGTACTTGCTTCCGTCATCTGTCCCCTCCTGGTCTCTTCCTGCTCTCTCGTCATCCCGCGGCGTCTGCCAAGTCGATCGTCAGCGCGCCGCTACGATTGTTCTACCGGCGAGCGGCCGGGAACGTTCAAGGCCCGACCGCCGACCGGCAGCTTCCAGCTTGTGACAAACGTCACAAGCGATCCAGACAATCCTAACTGACTCGCCCAGCCCCTGGGTGTTCTAATCATATGCGAAAGATTGAATATGTCTACGCGGAGGCGTGATGGCGTCATTTGCCCGGCAGGCCGGGTTACTAAAAAGCCTGGGGCACCCAACTCGGTTGCGCATACTCCGGCTCCTCGAGGAGGGTGAGGCGTGCGTCTGCCACTTGGGAGCTGCGCTTCATGTGAGCCAGCCGGCCGTGTCACAGCATTTGATGGCGCTGCGCAGAGCCGGCGCCGTCTCCCGCCGCCGCGATGGAAAGAATGTGTACTACCGGTTGTCCCGAAGCGAGATCCTTGGCCTGCTCGACCTGGCCGGCACGATGTCCGGGGGGACGGTTGCACCGGCCCGGCCTCGGGCGGCGGAGGATTGTCCTTGCCCGCGCTGCCAGGCGGCACCCAACCCTGAGAAGGTTTCTCGGGGCGAGCCGGCTCCATCATCGGGCTCAGCAAGAAACGGAGAGCTGTCCACATGACCGATATCAAGATCCTGGGCACTGGCTGCCCCAACTGCCTCAAGCTTGAGGCCCTTGTGCGAGAGACGCTGACCGAACTGGGGCTGGAAGCGAAGATTGAGAAAGTGACCGACGTCGGCGAGATTATGAACTGGGGAATCATGGCCACCCCGGGTCTGGTGCTCAACGACTCTGTGGTCATGTCCGGCCGCATACCATCGCGAGCCCAGCTGGCCGAAATCCTGACTGAGTCCGGCAAGTGACGCCTCGGATCGGTAGGGTGACCTCATGACCACTCGTCGCTTGAGCCTGCGAGCCGGAACCATTCCCTGGGCCCTGGCGAGCGGGCTCGGCCTGGCGGCCCTTCTCTGGATTGGTCTGTACACGGGGATCCAGCCTGCGGCGGATTGGCTCAGCTATACCGCGCTGGGGCTCTCGCCGGAATCGCGCCTCGGCTCGGCTGTGGCGTTCTTCCTGTATGACGTCCCCAAGATCCTGCTGCTGCTCACCGGGATGATCTTCGTCATCGGCCTCATTCAAACCTTTTTCAGCCCCGAAAGGAGCCGGGCTCTCCTTGGCGGCCGGCGAGAGGGACTCGGCAACCTGATGGCCGCTGGGCTAGGTGTGCTCACACCGTTCTGCTCCTGCTCTGCCGTGCCTCTCTTCATCGGTTTCATCAAGTCGGGCGTGCCGCTGGGGGTGACTTTGTCTTTCCTGATCGCCACGCCGATCATCAACGAGGTGGCCCTGGTCCTTCTCCTGGGGTTGTTCGGATGGCAGATTGCCGGCCTTTATGTCGCTTCAGGGCTGCTGATCGCCGTGAGCGCGGGCTGGCTGATCGGTCGCCTTCGGCCGGAGCGGTTCGTCGAGGACTTCGTGTGGAACATCCAGGCGGCGCCCGGGGCTGAGGGCGTGCGGCCCACCTGGCGAGGGCGGGTCGAATTGGCTTGGGAATCGGTCCGCCAGATCGTCGGCCGTGTGTGGCTCTACGTGATCATCGGCATCGCCATCGGGGCCGCCATTCACGGCTACGTGCCGACTGACGCGCTGTCCCAGATCATGGGCAAAGACGCATGGTGGTCGGTTCCGGCAGCCGTGCTGATGGGTGTTCCGTTGTATTCCAATGCCGCCGGGATAATCCCGCTGGTCATGGCGCTGATGGAGAAGGGCGCTTCCGCCGGCACTGGCCTGGCGTTCATGATGTCGGTGGTCGGGCTGAGCCTTCCGGAGGTAATCATCCTTCGGCGGGTGCTCAAACCCCAGCTGCTGTTGGTGTTCGTGGCCGTGGTCACGCTGGCCATTGTCTTCACCGGATACATCTTCAATCTGGTGATCTAGGACTCGCCTCGTGGCGACAGGGATACCACGCCGTTTCGCCGAGACGTTGCTTCTGCCGGGGAGCAGGCATGGATTCTCCCAACCTTAGCGGCAGACCATCCAACCACCTCAGCCTGGAACGCCTGGTATTCTTTAGCGACGCCGTCATCGCCATTGCCATGACTTTGTTGGCGGCGGATTTGAAGCTTCCCCAGCTCGACCCCGCCAGCGCAGCCAGTCAGCTGCCCGCCGCCCTGGCCTCCATCCAGCCCCAGGTCGTCAGTTTCGGCATCAGCTTCATGGTGATCGGGATCTACTGGCTGTCCCACCACCGTACCTTCACCTACATCACGCACTACGACCACAGGCTGGCAGTCCTGAATCTGGTCTTTCTCTTCTTCATCGTGATCATGCCGTTTGTCGCCCGGCTTTATGGTGAATACGCGTACCTTCCGTTCAGCACCCTCATTTATTCGATGGCGATCGGAGGCATTGCTCTGGCCCACGCGTTCATCTGGCTCTACTCAACCCGTGGCCACCGCCTGGTAAATCCCCAACTCGACGATCGGATAATCATGGCCGGCAACCTACGTGGATTCATTGGCGCCGTGATCTTCCTGATCGCTGGGCCGCTGGCCTTCGTCAGCATTCCACTGAGCTTCGTGCTCTGGTGGCTCTCACCGATCCTGGTGATCGTCAGCGTGCGCCTGTACGAACGACGACACCCTTCGACCTAAGCGGTCATCCCGCCGCTCGGACCTGTAAGGGAATCGCAAACTGCACTGCCCAATTCATGTGCTAGGGTGTTAGCAGGACGGCGCCCAAACCATGGGTCCATCATCCAATGGGCCCCCGAAAAGCCGTCGTCGGGGGCCCCACAAGCACTCATCCTTTACCGCGTCGCTACCACCATCAATCTACCTACCTCGCTTACGCTTGTGGCATCATCCACGGCCGATAGGTAGGGCCAAGCCGGTACCTGGGGAACGTTCACCCACGTCCCCGCCGTCGGCATCCGGTCGACGGCCATCCGAGAAGTCGTCGAGCCGGATGTGTCCTCAGGCGCGCTCCTGACCAGTTCTTGCTGCAGGCAATCGACAACTTGTGCCCTAGCTCACAGTTTAGAAACGTTAGTGCTGTCGGACCTAGATGGGGAGGGTCATGCGCAGCATGGTCCCGCCTCCCGCCCGACTGGACGCCTCCAATCGCCCCCCATGCGCTTCGACCAAGCGACGGGCGATGGCTAATCCGAGCCCGCTTCCCGGGGAGTCTGCGGAGCGTGTGAAACGATCGAAAATGTGGGGCAGAACCTCCGGCGGAATCCCCGGCCCCTGATCGCTGACCGTGATCTCCCCCCAGTCGCCTTCCCGTCGACGCGCCGCAAGCAGAATTTCCCCACCCTCCGGGCTGAAGCGCAGAGCATTGGCCAGGAGGTTGACCAGGACTTGACGGAGCCGTCCGGGATCGACATCCATCAGAGGAAAATCGGGAGGGATTTCCAACTTCAGTCCGACGCTGGACTCGGCGGCTGCCGGGCGGAAAACGGCTGCCGCCTCTTCTGCAAGCACCCCCAAATCTGTCGGCTCGCGCCGCAGGTCCAGCCCGCCGGCTTCCGCTTCCGACAGGATTCGCAGGTCGTCGATTAGCCGAGAGAGGTGCCGGATTTCATCCAGAATGGGGACCAGGTGGGCAGGATCGGCGGGATAGACCCCGTCGACCAGGCCCTCCAGGTTGCCCTGGATGATGGTCAGCGGTGTGCGCAGCTCGTGGGTGACATCCGCCAGCAGGGCCCGCCGTTGGGCATCGGTCCTGCTCAAGCGGTCGACCATGGCATTGAATGATCTCGCCAGAGCACGAACTTCGCGTGGCCCGTGCTCCGGCACCGTCACGGTGTAGTCGCCGCCTTCAACCCGGCCGGCGGCCTCGATCAGGTTGCCGATCGGCATTCCGAGCCGCCGCAGGCCGGCGATGATCATGGTCATGACACCCCCCACGCCAAAGCCCAGACCCAAGATGATCGGCCAGTTGGGCCCCGTTCCAGCGTTAATCCCGCCAGGCAAAGCACTTGCCAACCAGGTGACGAAGAGACACCCGCCAGCCATCAGCAGGCCCAATGACCCGACGAAGAGTATCAAGCGGAACATGAAGAAGCGCCGCAGGTGACGGAAGGTTTCGCTGGATGGGCGTTGAGCAGGCGGCCACGGCTCTCCTTCGGGCCACCAGGGCGGCCTGCGCCGATGCCATCTCCGGCCGGGCCTCCCCGACCGACTCCAGCGCCAAGACCGCTCTGTGGGCTCCGGGCGACCGAATGGGTTCGCGGGTTCAGGCATCGGCGAACCGGTATCCCACACCATAAACCGTCAGGAGGTAGCGCGGTTGGCGCGGATCAGCCTCCAACTTGTGACGCAGGTTCTTGACGTGCGTGTCGATCGCCCGCTCATAGGATTCGAACGCCACGCCGTGCAGGGATTCCAGAAGCTGCGCGCGGGTGAAGATTCGCCCTGGCTGGCGCATCAGAGTCTCGAGCAGGGTAAACTCGGCCGCCGTCAAGTCGATCGGGGTTCCGGCCCTGTTAACCCGCATTTTGGGCACGTCCAGCGTGACATCCAACACACGCAGCGTTTCCACGGGACCGGCGCCGGGGATAAGATCCGCCCGGCGGAGCACCGCCCGCACCCGGGCGACCAATTCCTTGGGGCTGAAAGGCTTGACGACGTAGTCGTCGGCGCCCAGCTCCAATCCTACGATCCGATCAAACTCATCTCCGCGGGCCGTAAGGATGATGATCGGCACGTTGGATGCCTGGCGCAGGGCCCGAGCAACGTCCAGCCCATCCATGCCGGGCAGGCCCAAATCGAGCACGACGACGTTGGGGCGTTCGGCGCGGGCCACGCGCAAGGCGTCTTGACCGTTGCCGGCCTCGAGCACCTCGAAGCCGCTGTGCTCGAGATAGTCCCTGGCCAGCCGCACAATCTTGGGTTCGTCGTCGACGATCAACACGCGATTCATGGTCAACTCAAATCATAAGCTGGACGCGCATCGAGCGAAAGAGAACCTCCGCCCAGAAGACCGCATGGTCTTCTGGGCGGAGGCGGCGTTCAGCCGGAAGCTTCGCCGTCTGATGGGTCTTTTTCAGGTTCCCCATGTGCCCGGCGATGCCAGGTCTCGAAGAAGGGCGGATACCCCTTCTCCCAATCAGGGTGGTCCCGCCAGTATCTGCGTCCCAGATGTCCCCATCCCGGTCCCCAGGACCTGAACCACAACAGCCGGCGCAGGACGCCAAAGAACAACAGGATGAACAGCAGCGGGATCAGACATCCCAGCGGTCCGAAACCAAACCCCCAGGCATGAGGGTAGCCGAACCATGCATAGGGCACGCCCACGGCATTCCCGGCGGCGGGTGCGACCAGCACGCCGCTTTGGGCCAGACCTTGGCCCACACCGGCGTTGAAGACGACCAGGCCCAGACCAACCAGTCCGGCGGTCAAGACCAGCGCCAGGAGCACACCGCCCCACATCGTTTGTTTCATGTTCGCCTCCTCAGATGAGATGAATGACTGCAGACGATCATGCCGCCGAATTGTGAGCCAATTGTGGGGCGCCCGTGGAGAGATCGCAGTCGCAATCCTTCGCCGTAACAGCCAGGCTAGTGAATTTTTCCACAAATTTACGGCCACCTTTAGCTTGGCGTGGCCAACGGCTTCAATGTAGACTAAGGGCCCTCGGGCCGCCGCAGTCGATCATGTTGCGCCGGCCCGGTCAGGATGGGGAGAAGGGGACAGGAGGAGGGCATGTTGGGGAGCAACCTGAGGCGTCTGGGCTGGATTTCGTTCGCCCTAATGTGGATACCTTTCACGGCCATTTTCATCGGGATGATCAGCTTGCCTTCCGGGAATTACGATTGGATCGAGCTTCCTTTGATCACACGCATCGGGATCATCGGAACGGGTTTCTTCTTCGTGACATCCACATTCACTATGGTCGGCTCGCCCCTGGTGAGTTGGTTCATGAACCGATCACTGCAGACCAGGGGCCTCCCAGCCCAGGCGACGATCCTCGAAATCCGCGATACCGGCACCACTGTCAACAACAGCCCACTTGTGCACCTCAAACTGCAGGTTGAGCCTGGCGATCGCCCAGCGTTTCAAGCTGACACTGAGCAGCTCATCAACCGGCTTCAAGTGCCGCAGATGCAACCGGGGGTTAGTGTGCCCGTTCGATATGATCCCAAATCGCAGGCTGTGGCGATCGACACCGATTGACCGGTCGCCCAGGAAGTTTTCGCCCCGAGGTAGCTGTTCCAAGGAGCTAACCATGGCCCCGAAGACTGTGGATGAATACATCAAAAATCTGCCGAGCCATCAGGCGGAGATCGTCTCGGCGTTGAGGCAGCTTGTGCTGAAAACAGAGCCCGAAACCAAGGAGTCGTTCAAATGGGCCCAGCCGGTGTATGAGCGCGGCGGGCCCTTCTGCTACATCAAAGCCTTCAAGGACGCCGTCAACTTCGGCTTCTGGCGGGGTGTGGATCTCAAGGATCCCAATCGAAGGCTTGAGGGGACCGGCGAGAAGATGCGGCACGTGAAGATCAAGCAGTTGTCGGACGTCGACGAGAAAGCCTTCGCCGCCTTCGTCAAACAAGCGGTGCAATTGAACGCCACCAAGGGCGACCCCAGCCGACACAAGTAGGCTCTCGCGGGTTCTGGACAGCAAAGGCTTCGCCTCAGCTACAACCTCAGAAAGGCAGCCATGACGGACATCAAGCAGTTCCCGTTCACACCCATTTTGGGTTGGTCGTCGACCCGCTACGACGTGTTTTCCATCTGCCGGAGGCGCTACTTCTATCAGTACTACGGCAAGTACGACCAGGACTCTCCAATCCGCAAGATCCAAGAAATGAAGAACCTGGTGACGGTTGCTCTCGAGATCGGAAGCGTCGTCCATGTGGTCATTGAGGAGTTGCTCAAACGGCTCAAGGTCACCATCCAAGCCATTGATTTGGACAAGTTTGACGATTACGCCAAGCGCGAGACAGAACACCGGCTCCAAACCAAGGCCTTCGAGGAGGTCTTCTACGGCGAACGCCAGTCCATCGAGCTCGATGATCTCTTCCCCCGGATTAGCGAATGCCTGCGAAGCCTGCTGGAAAGCCAACGCATGGTCTGGCTCCAGAGCCGTCCGGAGTCCACTCGCTCGGGTTGGATCGTGGAGCCTCCCGGGTATGGCGAGACGCGCCTTGCCGATCTCAAGATCTACAGCAAGGTCGACTTCCTGTGTCCGGTGGGAGACGGTTTCCAGATCATTGACTGGAAGACGGGCAAGGTCCTCCCGGACAAACATCGCAAGCAGCTGATCGGCTATTCGGCTTGGGCGGCTTATCATTTCGAAACCACCCCGGACAAGGTCACGCCAACCCTCGCGTACCTACAGCCCGAGTATCACGAAGTCGAAGAGACTTTCAATCAGTCTGACCTGGAGAATTTTTCCGTGAAGGTGCGGGCTGAGACCAACGAAATGTACGAATACTGCCGGGATGTCGAGCGCAATATCCCGCAAGAGAAGTCCGAGTTTCCACTGATCGACGACGAGCGGATCTGCTCCAAATGCAATTTCCGCGGTTTGTGCTATCCGCACCGATACCCTCCGGCTGAGGGTTTGTCGACGCTGCTTTGAGCAAGATGGGCTCAGATGGTGGCTGGATCTTTCAGGCGGAACTTCCCCGGGCCGTCGCTCTGACGGCGGTGCTTGCCAGCCTGACGGCCTGCGCGGGCTCGTTGCCTGCAACCTTGAGCCCCGCAATTTCTCCGCCACCCTCAGCGGCCACCTCGCCAGCAGTCGAAACCAAGCCCAAGCCGTCTCTGATCTCGCCAGAGGCGGATATCGATTGGATGACCTACCGGAATCGGGAGTTTGGCTTTGCGTTCGAGTACCCGTCGGCCTACGACTCGATCCAGGCCCAGACCCACTGTGGGTTGTGGGAGGAAGCTCAAGCCAATGGCATTGTCGTTCACTGGGGTGCCCGTTCGACCTTGGCCGTGTTCCCCAGTCTTGGTGCCTCCGCAGACGACCTGCTCAAGTCGCGGCTGAGCCAGGACGCCGTCAATGTGGAGATGACGGCCGTCACCGCCAGCGGCGTCCCCGGATTGAAAGCAACGTTTCGATTTGGTGGTTTGGGCCGGTACGGTGAGATCTACGCGTTTGAGAGCATGGGGCGCGGCTTCGCCGCATCGTTCACGTCCGGGCCGGGTTGCGAGCCCGCCGATTTCCCATTGCTGGAAGCGGCGGCCTTCGATCACGCAGTGCAATCCCTGTCCATCGATCCCTAGCCAGGCCAAGCTTCTTCTGGGCTCAGCCATCGCCACCCGTGCGGCCGCGGTAGGATCGGGAACCAAACACAATTCCACTTCGTCTTGTGTTAGATTTCATCCTTATCAGTCCCACGGAGGCCTATCTGAGCATGTACACTATTCGCAATGTCGTTCCACCACTCTTAGCGGCATTTCTCATCGGCGCCTGCGGAGCGCCGCCTGCGGTAAGTCCAGCGACAGCCACTGATTCCGTGCTGGTTTCGCCACCTGCCACGGCGACCATTGAGCCAAGCCCGGTGCCGATTGCGGCAACCGTCGATCCGGCCGTCTACGCCGCCGGCGGCGGCCTTTCGCTGAGCACGTCCGACGGTCTGTGGCAAGTGAAGGCTGACGGCGGCATGAGCGCCGTTGTTGAACAAGGCTCAGCTCGTCTCTCACCCGACAGCCAGGAGGTTGCCTTCCTTCAGCCCGACCCGGATACGGGTGTGGATGATGTGTGGCTCTTGGATCTGGCCACCGGAGTTAGAACCAACCTGACCAATACGCCCGACCGCTACGAAACTGTGCCCATGTGGTGGCCGGGGCGATCCGGCGTGGTGGTTTTCGGCTCCGATACCGGCGCGGGCATGGAGAACAGCGATTATCCGACCCTGGTCAACATCGACGGGAGCGGCTATCAGGTGCTCGATCCGTCCCAGGGGGGACCGCGAGCGCTCGCCCCTGACGGCTCCGCCATCGCCTACGGCGGCTACGATGTCCCCGGAGCCGTCTTTCACCCGGACTCGGGCGTCGAAGGCTTTAGCCCCGCTGACTACGGTGTGGATGCCAACAGACTGCTTCAGCCGTCCTTCTCGCCGGACGGGTCAAAGCTGGCCTGGTTGGTGGCCAAAAGCACCGAAACGGGTGACGGCAGCTTCATCGGGTTAGCGGTTTTTGACCTGGCAACCCATCACGGAACGATCTTCCATACCTACCAGCCGCCGGGTGGTGGAGGCTCCCCGAATGATGTGGCCTGGAGCCCTGATGGTTCGTGGATCGCCTTCACCACATTCGGCGAACCTCCGGCGTCCGGACGAGCGCCAAATCTGTGGGTGATCCACCCGGACGGTAGCGGCGAAGTGTATGTCGGGGAGGGGTTGAACCCCATTTGGAGCCCGGACGGCTCCCAGCTGGCCTCCCTGCGTACAGGGGCGGACGGTAGCCAAGAAGTGTGGCTTGCCCCATCGGAATCTTGGCAGCCAGCCCAGCTCACCCTTCCTGAGCAAGCCAAGCGCACCTCGTTCTTGATGGGTTGGACGGCGCCGTAATCGCCCGACGAGCCCCGCAGGGTCCTCGGGCAAGCTGAACCCGACCGGCGGGCCCTCGCCCCGCCGGGAAGGAGGTTTGAGCATGGAGCTCCAGAAGGGCGAGCACGAGGCCGTTCTCAACGGCGTCAGGATCCACTTCACGATTCGCGGCCAGGGCCCGCCCCTAATCGCCATTTCGGGCGGGCCAGGGATGGATGCCCGCCTCTGGGATGATTTTGGCGGGATCGACGACTTTGTCACGATTATCGCCATCCACCCGCGCGGCTCGGGCCTGTCAGGTGATGCCCCCGATGACGCTTACAGCCTGCGGGATTATGCCGAGGACGTCGATGCGCTCCGGCGCCACCTTGACCTCGAGCGTCCGCTGATCGCGGGTTGGTCGCACGGCGGCATGATCGCTCAGCAGTTCGCCATAAGCTTTCCCGACGATTTGTCGCGGTTGATCCTGATGGACACCTCGGCCTTCTTCAGCGATTTTTTGAACGATGTCGAGGCGTCCGTCGAAGCCTTCCGGGGCCAACCCTGGTACGCCAAATCTCTTGAGGCTTTGAGGAAAGAATGGGCAGGCGATTACGAGACCGACGAAGACCTGGCGGCATTGTGGGCAGATGAGATGAAGTTCTACTTCGCCCGCTTCGACCATCGCGCCCGCGCATACCACGAACGGACTAAGGACCTTCCCGTCCGAATCGGTCCGCTCAAGGTCTTCAATGATGCCGAGGCCCCGGTGATGGACATGCGTCGATCGTTGGAGAACGTGCGGGCCCCGACGCTGATTTTGGTCGGAAGACACGACTTCATTACCAACGTCGCCATGGCCGAAGAAATGGACCGCCACCTGCCCAACTCGCAGCTGGTCGTCTTCGAGGAATCGGGACACTTCCCGCTGGTTGAAGAGCGGGAAAAGTTCTACCAGATCATCCGGAATTTCGTGTCGGGCTGACGGAGTGGGCGAGCGGCGACGATGAGGACGAATCCTCGAATTGTAGGATAGGACCCGAGACAGATGTGGATCGCTGCCGTCATGAGTTTCATTTCCAAATCGACGGGCCGATGTCGACTTCGTCTTCTAGTTTACAACAACTGGGCTGCCCGCAGCCGAGCCTGCAGCTTCGGTCGGTTGGGGTTGACGTCCTCGCGTGTTGTTTGACGGCAGTGGCCCGATCGGCAATTAGGACGAGAAGATCTCAAGGGAGAGCCCGCGGTCGGTCGGCATAACCCCCCAAGGCTCTCAGTCGTTCCGTGACGGGCAGTGACAACCACCGACCTGGGCAGATTCCCCGGCTCGTCGAGAGACAAAGGACCGGGCATGACGATTAGCGAACAGGACACCAAGCTGCTCCGCGAGAGTTTCCGGTCTGCCGAGCGCGCACGGCAAGCCGGAAACCACCCGTTTGGAGCGATCTTGGCGGACGGGAACGGAGGCTTGCTCCTCGAAGCCGGCAACACGGTCGCCACCGACCATGACCCTACCGCCCACGCGGAAAGCAACTTGGTGACGGCTGCCCACCACCGGGGGCTCACCTCAAATAAGCTGGCCGGCGCCACGCTCTTCGCCAGCACCGAACCCTGTCCGATGTGTGCCGGCGCCATCTACTGGGGCGGTATTGGACGCGTCGTGTTTGGCTTGAGCCAGGCCGGCCTATATGATCTGATCCGACGTGAGTCGGGATCCGATGGTGCCTTCCTCTTGGCCTGCGCCGAGGTGTTGTCGCGTGCATCACGCCGGGTGGAGGTGCTGGGTCCGGTGTTGGAGAATGAGGCCCTTGAAGTCCACCGTGGATTTTGGGGCGCCAGTTGACCCACGCCGCCAAGACCAAAGCCTTCTAACGCCCTTAGCGGCCCGACGATTGGGAGCTCCTACGGGGGTCATGATTTGGTGGACAGTCATCACCCGGTCTGAGCTCATTTCGCCTGCCGATCTCGCCAATATGCCCCCGCTTTCCGACGACAGATGGAACCGCCCTGATCACCCTGAATTCTGAGCGGGCATGGACGACTCGGGAAACGTCAGCCGCCTGGGCCCCTGACCACAGCCAGAACCGCCATCCCGCGTTTCACCACGAACACATCCTGCAAACCGGGGAAGAAGCGGCCGACGGCGCCTGATTGGCACATCAAGCCCAAATCGGGCATCGACTTCCCCGAACGGTCGAGGTAGAGCGTGAGGTCGTCCCTTGCGAAGGGAGCGGCGTCGGTCAGCGCACCCGCCACACCAATCTCGCCGCCGGGTGGGGCATGGTCGTCTATGTAGACCATCGCCTCCCGGAAGGACGTGCACCAGTAGTCCAATTCGTATCGGCCCACCGCGCCATCCACGCCTCCGACCAGCGCGTTGTAGTAAATGTACTCATACGGGTGAAGCCGCAGGATTCCCGCCAGGCCGGGCACCAAGATCAGGGCTGCCAGGATCAGCCTGAGGGGTTTACCCAGGGGTATGCGAGAGGCCGCTTGCATGCCCATCCCCGCCAAAACGAACAAGGGTGGGAGAATGAACAGTTCATGCCGGAAATTGTTGTAAACGGACACCCACCCCCACATCACGGCCGCCGCTGGAACAGCCACCCAGATTCCGATGATCAGCAAGCCGAGGCGCCCCGGCTGTCTGCTCAAGCCGCGACTGACGGCGTCGACAGTCCCCAGCAGGACGGCTGCCACCGCCGGCAGGGTCAACTAAATCGTCAGCAACCACGGGAGATAGTGCCAGGGGAGATTGGTCGACTCGTAATTCATTCCAGCATAGAGCACGCTGGAAGTGGTGAAATCCGCCGCCTGGCCGGCGTGCGCAAGGAATTGGCCGATCGGATTTCCCCACAGTGCCGGCCAAGTCAGATAGGTGGTTAGAACTCCTATCAGGCTCAAGGCCAATGCGGGGGCTATCCCCCCCCGGCCAAGTCTGGCCAACAGTATCAAGACCACCAACGCGCCGGCCATCGGCCCCACGATGCGGATGGACGTGGTGGCGCCAACGAGGACCCCTGCCAGGAGCAGCAACCCCCATTGGTTACACCAAGTCCGCAGCCTGCGTCCGGACGAACGCGGGAAACACTTCACCGTTCCCCACCACGCGCCAGCGAGCAAGCCTGCCGAAACCGGCAGCCGCAACCAAAACGCCGCCCGGTCGAGCTTGTCCAGATACAGGGGCAACGGCGTCTTGTAAGCGTCGGTCGCCACGCGCTCGAAGGCCCGGTTGATCAGAGGCAGCGACGCCCCTTGATATGCGCTGCGGACGACGCTCTCGGCCAGGCGAACCAACCCATGAACGACCCACTGATCCAGCAGAAGAGCGGCGCCCAGCACAACCACGGCCAAGATGATATGCCGCGTCCGGGGCGTGAGCGAGCGCCAATCGTCGGCCGTACTGCGCTCATCCGTACGCGTGGGGGGAGTCAACGCCAATCGGTCCGCCGCCGCCCATCCGGCGACGACCGACCCCAGGAAGAACACCATCAATGGCGTGTCCTTCTGGTTGATGAAAGCGTGGCCGAAAAGGACCGGCTGCGACGCAAACAGGGCCACTGTCAGCAACGCCATGCGGGGCGAAACAAAACGCAGGCAGAGCCGATACAAGAGCCACAATCCGACCAAGAAGGTAACGAAGGTGGTGAAATGGTGCCCATCCACCAGCATCCACGTCGGAACGGCCCACTGCAGTGCCTGCGAGACCACAACCCAGATCATCATGAAAAACGGGCCGTTGAAGTAGTCGATGCCGGGGTTGGTCAGGAGATTGAATTTCTCGTAGGCATGGACAAACGCCCAGCCGTAGACGGCGTTGTGCCATTCATCCACGCCCTCACCGTAGTGTCGAACGATCGCAACGCCCAGAACCAGAAGGACGGCCAGCCCAATCCATAGGACGCGTCCGGCCTCTAGCCGACCCAAGCCCCATCTCGAACCCGGTGTTGATCCCGGAATAGCCTGATCCAAATCGCCTTGCCTCGACGCCCTTCTGGGGGGATGCTCCCAGTCCGACTAAGGGTCCCAGTTTACCCGCGTTCCCAAGTCTCAACGGGCCGGCCGCCCAAGGCCACCGTCACCATAGGTGCTTGCAGCCACGCCTTCGGTTTGTGACAAAATACACAAGCACGGTCTGGTTCCCCATCGTCGAGGCAGCCTGAATCAGGGCAAATCGAGAACTCCGGTCCAGTGGTCCGGCACAGTGGCTTAAGAGCCGGGGAGGGTCGCCCCCTGTCACCGACTAGGGCGAGTGGTTTGGATCCATCCCGTCGGTCACATGCCGCTTGATGAAGGGTGCGGTCAGGAACCGCAGCACCAGCTTCGGCCTCGTCAGCCACTCGATCCGCACCCCCGTCTTCTTGTTGGAAAGCACCCGATCAGCCATCCAGGGGGCGACCGTTTCAGCCCGGTCAGCGATGATGTTGAAGATGGACTTGACCCGGTTCCATTCATCCGGCCGGCCGCGGTAAGGTCCCACAACAAGCTCCGTGAGGATCATCCCCGGCTGGAGAGCGCCCACCAGGATCCCAGTCCCACGGGCCTCTTCCGCCAGAGCCTGATTGAAGTAGCGCAGACCGTACTTGGTCGTCCCATAGAAGATCAAGCCCTTGTGCCGGCGGCCGTCGCTCCCCATGCCTTCCATGTTGTAGATCCCACCGTCCCCTTGGGCCAGCATGCCTTTCAGGGCCACCATCGATCCGTACATGGCGCCCAACAGATTGGTCACCACGACCGAGTGGACGAGCTCCGGCGGCTGTTCCCAGGGGGGCTCCGGCTTGTGACCCAAACCGGCGTTATTGATCCAGATGTCAACCTGGCCGAAGCGCTCCCGCGCCACATCCCACAGCCTTTGGATTTGATCAAAGTCGGTCACGTCGGCGGCGTGACCTACCACCCGTTCGGCGAGCCCCTCACCCGCCAAGGCTGCCACGGCAGCCTCGACGGCGGCGGCTGATCGTCCATTGACCAGCACTGAGCAACCTCGCTCCAAGAAGGCCTTTGCCATACTAAATCCAATGCCGCGCGTGCTTCCCGTGATCACCACACTGGTCATGCCTTCGCCTCGAATTCCGCAATTGCCTGGTGCCGATGAGTCCGGATCCAGTCTACCGCAGCCGGCACCCTTCATGCGTGCGCAAGGCGGGTGCCTTCTAACGTTGTCGACCAGACCCACCTGCCATAGAATGAGGGACAGTCCGGCTCTCGTCGCCGTTGCAAAGGATTCTACATGCCAATCTGCCCCCAACTCATCCGGACAATCGCCGTCCTGTCATCCATCGTGCGTGGAGCCTGTGAAGCCTCGGGACTCCCGCTCACCGGCAGCCAGCCGGCCCGCGACCCCACGGAGACGGCGATGGACCCGGCCATGGACGCGCAAGGAACAGCCGGGGCTGCCTCCTTGTGAAGGATCCAAGTTCGGCAAGCGGGGCGGGTTGGATCTGGCTGAGCGAGGTTGAGACTAGTGGCGACTCCTCACAACTTTCTCTTATCCCTTCCGGCCCAACTCCGACGACATCGGTAGATCTCCGCGCCGGATTCGGCGGCATCCCAATCTGTCATGGATGGGTCCCAGAGTTCGAGAATGTCAACAAGGGCAACCGAAGCCTCACGGCTGTCGCGGTTACGGTGGAAGACGAGGCAACTAACACAATGGTGGAGTCCGCCTCCACGAGTTTTGCCGGGAACAGCGGCTGCGCTCAAGTTGAAAATCGAGTCCGCCTCGCGCCGGGGGAGATGGGTTACACACAGACTGTGTCGTTCGCATATGATCAAAGCGGGCATGCCCTGCACACGACCCTGATAGCGTGTGCCACCCTAGATCATGATCAGATCGTATGCCCTGTGCAAGCATTCGACGTCATCCCATAGGATGAAGAGCCTCAACGTCCTAGCGGTCCAACAAGGAGTCCATCCATGCCAAACCTGACATCCCGCCCTTTGGCCCTACTGAGCTTGGGAGCCATCATCTTGGCCGCCTGCGGACCCTCCGGCCTGCTTCTTCCAGGCAGCAAGCCGGCCCTCGAAGCCACACAAACGATGCAGGCTGTGGGCACCTCTGCTCGGGCCACGCTCGATGCCGCATCGCAGCCGAACCCAACTGAAGCCGCGACCGTCATCCCAGGCCCTGGGCAGGCCTCTGCAACTCCGGCAGCCACGGATACCCCAGCGGACACACCTACGCCCCCGGACACCGCCACCCCCACCGTTCCCATGGCGCACGTCAACCAGAACACCAACTGCCGGACGGGGCCGGGGACCGTCTATGACCTGCGGTATACGGCCAGCGCGGGGATGGACCTGACCGTCGTTGGGCGAACGTCCGTATCCGATTACGCCATCGTCAACGATCCCAATCACCCCGGTCAAACTTGCTGGCTGTGGCTGCGCTATACCGATGTTAGCGGAGACACATCTCTGCTCCCGCTCAGCACCCCGCCCCCGACACCGACCCCCTCCATAGGTTTCAGCGCGTCCTATTCCTACATGGAAGGCTGCGTAGGCTGGGATCCGGGATTCAAGATCGTGAACTCCGGCAGCCTCACGCTGAAATCGGTCGCCGTGACCGCGAAGGACAATGACACCGGCACAACGGTGAGTTCGTCCGCCAACAACTTCGACAAGCTGAGCGGATGTCCCGTGGCCAACGGCATCCCCAAGCTTGCGCCAGGCGACACGGGCTATGCCTACGCCCACTCGTTTATCTATGATCCCAGCGGTCATAGCCTGCATGCCACGATCACGGTTTGCGCGGAGACCAACCAGGGGGGGACCTGTGCCACGCGGAGCTTCGACTTTACGCCCTAGCTTGCCGGCCTTCCTGCCCCGACCTGCAATGGGGGCAAACCCTATCGGCCCCTATCTGCCGACCGGTTGGCTGCGGCAGGCATGGGTCATGCGGGATGAACCCCCGGCTGGCCAGGGGTGTAAACACCACGACCGGCCGTCCCAGCCGCCAGGGGATGAAAATCGATGAACCTGCACACCGCGGTCGTCACCGCGCTCGGGCTCCTGCTGACAGCATCCTGTCAGACACAGACCATGTCGCCGACCCCAGCCCGAACAACGGAGACGGCGATGCCGCCCACGCCCACCGCAACGCCCCAGCACGCCGCGGGCGAGACGCGCCCCGATGCGCTCGGCATTCAACAGGTTTGGGTGCCGGCCGGAGCGTTCTTGATGGGCAGTAACCACGCTGAAGAGCTGGCCGTACCACTCTGGGCAACCCGTGAGCCATCGAGCGAGGCCCCGCAGCATAGGGTGGAAATCACCAGCGGCTTCTGGTTGGACAAGTTCGAGGTGACCAACGCCGCATTTCAGGCCTTCGTCGACGCCGGCGGCTACACCGACGAAGCTGTGTGGTCACCCGAGGGTTGGGACTGGCTATCGCACCAAATCGTCCGGCCGCCGCGGGGGTGCGAGGGCACTGCCCCGGACCAGCCACGCGCCTGCATCACGTGGTACGAAGCCCAAGCCTATGCCCATTGGCGTGGGGGTCGGCTTCCCACAGAGGCCGAGTGGGAGTACGCCGCCCGGGGGCTTGACTCCTTGACCTATCCGTGGGGCGAAGCCTGGGATCCCTCCTTGGCGAATGTTGTCGACAGCCAGGCGAGCCTCCCGGTAGGCAGCTTCCCCGGAGGTGCCAGCTGGGTGGGCGCCCTGGATATGAGTGGCAACCTGATGGAATGGGTCGGCGATTGGCTGGACGTCCATTATTACGAAACCAGCCCGGCTCAGGATCCCCCCGGCCCGGATCACGGCTTCCGCAAAGTGGAAAAGGGGGGTTGGTGGGGGAGCGTCCCCTACGTGGCTCGTTCCGCTTATCGTCATTTTGAGGATCCCCCGGAGTACCAGGATCACCACATCGGCGTCCGCGTCCTCAGCTCGGATGACGGCACCCCGCCCTGACCACCACCTGAACACGCGACCCGCCTCGTCGACCCCGGCGAGGTGGTAAACTCATCAAAGACCGGCGCTCAAGTCCCCGCTGACCGTTGGGAGAGCCCGGTTTTTGGGTCCGTGCCGCCGGTCCCCGTCCTGCCCTGAACGCAGGCCCCCCGGCGGTCAAAGACACAAGGCAGGCTGTGATGGTTCGAAAATCCATGTTGGGACTCCTGTTTCCCCTGGCCCTTTCAGGTGCTTTGCTTGCCTGCAACCTCGGGCCGGGCGTCGCCGCCACCGCCACGGCGGGAGCGACGAGCCAACCAACGACCCCGGCTGTCAGCGAAACTGCGGGGCCGACGCCAGCCACCGCAACCATTGCCCCCACCCTCCCGCCGCCGACCGCCACTGACAGCGCCGCGCCACCCGGGTACCTGGACGACCGCAGCACGCCACAGGGCGTTGTCCTTTCCCTTTTCAACGCCATCAACCGGCATGAGTACCTGCGCGCCTATGGCTACTGGGAGGACAATGCTGAGAACCTGCCCTCCTTCGAGCAGTTCCAACAGGGATATCAGGACACCGACAACGTGCAGGTCAGCCTGGGTCTGGTGGGGGGCGACGCTGGCGCCGGCCAACTTTACTACACCGTGCCCGTGGTGTTGAAGTCCACCTCCACATCCAGCGACCTACAGACTTTCGCCGGCTGCTACACGTTGCACATCAGCCAGCCGGGATTCCAGGGCGAGCCGCCTTTCCAGCCGCTGGCCATACGCGCTGGCGCGCTTCAGACAGAGGACAACAGCGCCGACACGGCCGACCTTTTGGTCCATGCCTGCGATGGCATCGCTACCGGGCCAGTTCCCGTGCTCACCCCCCAGCCCACCACACCGGCCACCGGCGTGGACGCATCGATCTATCTTGACGACCGAAGCGGTCCTACTCAGGTCATCCGTTCGTTGTTCAACGCCATTAACCGCAAAGAGTACGTGCGCGCCTACTCCTACTGGGAGCCGAGTTCTCCTGGACTGCCCACCTTCAGTGATTTCCAGGACGGTTACGCCGACACCGACAGCGTGTCTGTTACCTTGGGTGACCCGTTAGCCGACGCCGGCGCTGGACAGCTCCACTACCGTCTTCCGGTCGCCGTGGCATCGGTGACCACGTCCGCAAGCACCCAGTACTTCGTCGGATGCTACGTTTTGCATCTCGCACAGCCCGCCATTCAAGGTGTGCCGCCGTTCCAGCCGCTCGCGATTCAAATGGCCCAAGTGGTCAGCGCCAGCAGCCTGGCGGATGCCACTGGCCAGCTCCCACACGCCTGTGACGGAGTGCCCTAGCCCGCCGAGGGTGACCGCCGGCCGCGCTCCTTTCATCCGTTTCAAACCGTGACAAAAGGCAGATCACAGGCACATTTTTCCGTGCTATGATCCGATCCTCTTAGTGCCGCACCTCCGCCTTGGGTGCGGCATCACCTCGTCTACCAGGCGTGCAGAACCGACAATCGGGCGGGATTGCCTGGTTCAAGGGGAGACCCCAATGACCCACGCAGTCCGTTCGTCCCTGTTCGGGCTGATCATTCTGGCACTGGTTGCCTGCCAGAGTCCGGCCTTCGTCAATCCCACACCGGTAGTCCCTGGATCCACCGACGCCACACCGGCCGGTTTCGCCTTGGCTTCGATCGGCGGCACCGTCTGGCACGACCTGTGCGACTCGGGCGCCGACGGCGAGCCAGCCTTGACCCAGAACTCCCCCGGGGTGTACCCAACAGGACTCCGCCCTCGGCCGGTACCATGCCGACGGGACCCGGCAAGCCTTCGAGCCCGGCCTGCCTGGCGTGACCGTGGCGCTGCTGGCTGGCGCATGCCCTGGGGGGGAGGCGCTTCAGACCGTACTCTCCGATGCCAACGGGGCCTATCGCTTCTCTGGGCTTGATGCCGGCGCCCACTGCGTGGCCATCGACCCGAGCTCGGCCGCCAACCGGGCCGTGCTCGGCCCCGGGATGTGGACCCAGCCTCAGGTCCAGGAGGACATGGCTGCGATCGTCGTCAACCTGCACGCCGGGGAGCCGCTGTCGGGCGTCGATTTCGGCTGGGATGAGCAGTACTTCCCCATCCACGTGCATGCCGCCGTCTGGGATAATCAGGGCCTGCTCCAGGTGATCGACACCGGCATCGCCCTAGACACCCATGCGCTCCCCACAACCGGTCTGTCGCCTCAGGGCGGGGTGGCCCAGAGCCGGATCTTTGTTTACGCCTCCGATTCCTTCCACCCCACCGCCAGCGTCATGATGACCACTCCGGACGGCTTGTATCAGGTGGCGTTCATCGATCGGCCGGACGCCAACTTGGCGGTGTGGCCTGGCCAGGCTGACCAACCGGCGCAGCTGGCCTGGACGGTGGCGCCCCAAAGTGAAGGCAGCCTGGCGACCATCTTCGTGAGCGACCTGGCCGGAACGTCGGTCCGGGCTGTTTATTCCGAAACGCTGCAGGCCAACCAGCCCACCCACCTGCTGGTCCAGGGTTGGGCTGCGGACGGCAAGACCCTTCTTTTCAGCCGTGAGCCGTGGGGCATCGGAGGCTACATCCCCTTCGGCGGCGCTTCCAGCCTGTACCGCCTCAACCTCGTTGATGGCCAGGTGACTCCGATGATCGAGTGGACCCCGCAGGGGAGCACAGGCCTGTGCCTGGACGCCCTGTCGCCAGACGGGTCCTTGGCTTCCTGGCACTGCCCACCGGGAGAGATTAATTTGCTGACATTGGATGGGGGCCAAACGGAGGCCGTTGAAGCTCCCGCCGAGATTTCCCAGCCCTATCTCACCGGCAGCGCCATCTTCAGCCCCGACGGAAGCCGAGTGGCTTACGCCATGCTGGCCGGCGGCCCGGACGACCAGCACGGTTGGGTGGCCGTCTCAGACCGATCGAAGGGGGGTTCCCAGGCGATCCTAGACCAGGAAGGCGGCATCTACCATGTGATCGCCTGGTTGAACAACCAGAGTCTTCTGGTTCAATGGTCGCCTGTCGATTGCGGTGACGGATGCGAGGCCGACAGCCTTTGGACGGTCGGGGCAGACGGCAGCGGCCTGGCCCACATCGGCCCAGCAAGGTTCATTGTCCTGACCAACGCCGGCCAGCCTTAGGCGGAATCTGGCGGACCCAGACAGAGCAGGCTCACGGCGCCGGCCCTGGTGACAATTGTGAAGGAATTCACAATAACGGCCGCGGGCCGGCGTTGCTTGTCGCGGGGGGTGACAAGCGCGACAATGGCCGCCGATACCCGCCCCGCCGGGCCGGGTGCCAGCCTTTCTCGGGAGGCCGATTCAGATGCCGCTGGATTTCGAAGCCGCTATCGATCGCTACGCCGAATTGATCATCCACACCGGGCTCAATCTTCAGCCCGACCAGCGCCTGCTCATCGCCGATCCGAGCATCCGATTCGGCATCCCGCTTGAAACCGCCCCTGTCATCCGGGCTTTGACCAAGGCGGCCTACGCCGCCGGTGCCCGTTCGGTGGAGCCCCTTTGGGGCGACAGCGGCCTGTCCTTGATGAGCTTGGAACAGCGGGGCATGGCATGGGTCAATACCTTTCCCGATTGGCGATTCCAGGCCGCGGCCGACCACGTCCGGCAAGGCGGCGCCTACCTTTCTGTCCATGCCCATCCTCCGAATATGCTCGAAGGTTGCGACGAGAACCTGGCTGCTGCTTTCCAGCGCAAGACCCTGGAAGCTTTCTTCCCCACGTCTCAAATCACGGCCGCCGACAAGACCAACTGGTGCGTGGTCGCCTTCCCTGTCGCCGCCTGGGCCGACCGCGTCCTGCCCGACCTTCCGCCCAATGAAAGACTGGCGAGAATGTGGGACCTGGTCTTCCGCATCTGTCGCGTGGACCGGCCTGATCCTGCCTCCGCTTGGCGGGAGCATGTTGCGCAGCTCGGGGTTCGTTTCGCCTACCTGAACGCCAAGTCCTATGATGCGCTGCACTACACCGCCCCCGGCACTGAACTGACCCTCGGCCTGCCCGCCGGTCACCAATGGCACGGCGGGGGAAGCATGTCCAGCTCCGGCATTTCGTTCATCCCCAACATGCCCACCGATGAGGTCTACACCCTCCCGGATCGCCGCCGTGCACAAGGTACCGTTACCGCCTCAATGCCCCTGAGCGTCGGCGGCCGCGTGATTGAAGGCATCCAACTGACGTTCAACGACGGCCGGGTGGTCAACTCGCATGCCTCCGTCAATGAGGCGCTGTTGACCAGCATGCTGACCAATGACGAAGGCGCCTCTCGCTTGGGGGAAGTTGCCCTTGTTCCCCACAGTTCCCCGGTATCGCAGACCGGCGTGCTCTTCTACGACACCCTGTACGACGAGAACGCCGCATGCCACCTGGCCCTGGGACGAGCCTACACGTCCACCATCCAGGGCGGCGACGCCATGGACGATGACGCCTTCGTGGCCGCCGGCGGCAACCTGAGCAAGGTCCATGTGGACTTCATGATTGGCTCGGACCACATGGACATTGACGGCCTGACCACCGACGGCCGCGCCGAACCCATCATGCGCTCCGGTGAGTGGGCCTTCGACGTCTGACCTCCCGTCCCGTCCATCGTCGGCCGGAACGATGACCGCAGATCTGCGCCCGCCTAGAGTTCTGGAAAGGGAGTCATGTGACCTGGTATCTCGTTCCCGCCATCATCGGGGCCGGTTTTCTGGCTGGCTTTATCAACACCTTGGCGGGTTCGGGATCGCTGGTCACCTTACCCCTGCTGATCTTCATCGGGCTGCCAGCGACGGTTGCCAACGGCACAAACCGGGTGGCGATTGTCCTGCAAAACGTCGTGGCCGGCGCCAGCTTCCAACGCCGGGGTCTCCTCGATCTACGCGGCGTGTTCGTGCTTGGGCTCCCGGCGGTCGTCGGCTCCGTCGTCGGGGCCCAGATCGCCGTCAACCTGAACGAAGTCCTCATGCGGCGGACGATCGGCGCCGTCATGGTGATCATGTTGGTGGTCATGCTGGTCCGGCCGCGGCGCTGGCTTCAAGGCACACTCGAACGCTTTCAGAACCGGCCCTCGTTGCTTCAACTTCTGATCTTCTTCGGGATCGGTGTCTACGGGGGATTCATCCAGGCCGGCGTAGGAATCTTCCTGCTGGCCGGCTTGGTTTTGAGCGTCGGCTACGATCTCGTGCGAGCCAATGCCGTGAAGGTTGGCCTGGTCTTCTTCTTCACCATCTTTGCCCTGGCGGTGTTTGTGGTCAACGGCCAGGTCGATTGGCTGGTCGGATTGATCCTGGCCATCGGCAACATGCTAGGCGCGTGGGTGGCGGCCAGGGTAGCGGCCGAGAAGGGCGCCGTTTGGGTCCGCCGGCTCCTGGTGGCCATCGTGATCATTTCCGCCGCGGATTTGCTAGGGCTGTTCCGGCTGGTCGGCTTGCTTGTGGGCTAATCTTCGTCGCATGCAATCCCCCCATCCACCCGCTTTTGTATGGAAGGCATGCGAAACCGGCCTAGGGTTCCCGACTTGAATGAGAGGGCCATCCCAAGCTTCCAGCGCGAATTCATCATCGAACACGAATCGGGGCTGCATGCCCGGCCGGCAGTTTTGTTCGTCAGAACCGCCCAGCGCTTCGCTTCCAAAGTCCGCCTCGCCAATCTGTCGCTCGGGCTAGCCGAGGTGAATGGCAAGAGTCTTCTGGAAGTGCTCACCGCCGGGGTGGAGCGCGGACACCATATTCGCATCACGGCGATCGGCGACGACGCTCAGGCCGCTCTCGGCGCACTGGGGGGCTTGATCGAAGGCAACTTCAAGACGATCCCCCTGGAGGCGGATCATTAGACGCGGCTGACGGATTCTCTGAGGAAGAGCATGGACCCACGTTGGGCCGGACAACTGGGTTGGGTGCTGTTGGCGTGGAGCATGGTCTACATCGTCGACTATGGTTCCACCATCGTCACGGCCCGGCTGTACCGACAAGGCGCCCACCTGCACATTGTCTTCGACGGGAGCATGGAGCTCACGCCTGCTTTCCAGGATGACGTCAATCGGTTGCGCTGGGTGAGCCCGCGGTTTCTCGTTTCATGGGCGGGAAGTTCGGCCGGTTTAACGGCAATCTGGTGGATCTCGGTGCGTTTCTTCGGCTGGGTTCAGCCGATGCAATTCGTGGCAGGTGCCCTGCTCTTGAGAGAGGCTGCCATTCTCCTCAGGCATGCCCGAAACCTGCTCGTCTACCTTCGAGCCCGGACGCCGCAGCAAATGGAAGGCACCCTGGCCTATCGCCGATCGATGATGCTTTTCCTTTCCGGCGGCGAGTTGTGGTCCTTTGCCGTGTTCTACGCCCTGCTTGGCGCGACATTGTCCAGCTGGTTCATGGCCGGCGGAGCCTTTGCCTGCCTGGTCACGGGTTGGCAGCATGTGCGGATGTCCCGTCAGGCCCGCCCGCCCGGGGTGCCAGAAAACCCGGCGGAGTAGGGTTATGGCTGGATTCCGGCCCCTGACACCGAACGAAAGGGCCGGGCCCACCTGCGGCCCGGCCCTTCGCCTCCTGTCGTGCGTGGGATCGCTCAACCCGTGGAGGTCACGAGCAGCCATGTAGTTGGGTTTCGGCCCCTGACGGCGCCAGAATGGTCGCCGGCTCAATCTCGGCAAATCGGCCCTGGAGTCGGCAGCCCGTCCGCTCCATCCAGGCGCCCAGGCGGATCATGCTCCCCGCTAAGCGGTCCGTCAGGTGGACCCGATGAGGACGCACAGGCTGCGCCTCCTGCCATCGCATGGCCTGCCTCCGAAGGTCTTCCCGTCTTACCTCTTGATCCAGGACATCTCGCCAAGACAACATCTCGTCCTCCCGCTCTAGTGGGCCGTCCAACCCTTCTGCTGGCGCCTGTGTCATCCGCCAGCCGGCCCGGGTCGTCACATCAGATAAGTGCGCAGCGCTTGAAGGGTGAGCTCGATGCGCTCCGGATTCAATCGGTACCACTTCCCCGATTCAGTGCGCCTTTCCGCCAAGAAGCCGGTGGCGCTCAGCTGGCGAAGGTGCCGGGACGCCGTCGACTGGCTTACTCCCAGCCGCTCGATAATGTCCTGTGACGACAGCTCACCCTGATCACGAATGTCGGCCAGGATGCGCAGCCTGGTCTCCTCCGCCAGCGCCGAGAGGCGGTAGAGAAGCTCTGCCCGGGAAAGATCCGGCGCCTCTTGCTCGCGTCCGGCCGGCATCCGGGCGCTGAACAGGACCCAAACGGTGTTCTCCGCCGCCAGATGGCTTGTGTAGGGGCCAGTGTGGGCCGAGGGAACGAACACCACCTTCCGAACATCTCTCATCCACTCCAGGACCTTCGCCGGGGGCTGCTGGGTGATGATATCGAAAGCTGACTCAAGGGACATGTGGCCCAAATCAAGTTCCTGAAAAGCCTTGGCCGAGGTGGCCAACATTGGTTCAACTTTTTTCCATTCCGGGCCCAGGTAGGACGACCACATGTCCTTGAAATGTGAGACGACCATCGTCTTCATCTCTTCTGGGTGGGTGACCAGGCCATAGGCCTCGGTCTCCAAATCGACGTCGATCATCTCAGACTTGAAACGGGTCCCCAAGAACGAGAGATAATCCTGTGCCGAACCCAGGGCCCACGCCCAATCCGCAGCGTCCACATCCGCTTCCGCTCCGGGCAGCAGGGGCAGACTGGCATAGCGACCCATCAGGCGCTCCTGAAGGGCCTTCCCGTCCAGCGATTCAAGGTGATCGATGTAGGATGGGAAGCTCGGCCAGCTCTGGGTGGGAACGACGGCGTAGAAGAAGCCGATCAGTGCCAACTGATTGCTGCGCCGCTGGCTGGCGCTCATCTCGGCCGCTGTCCTTACCACCCAATCGTCCAGGCCCGACAGCCAGTCAAGCTCGACGAGCAAATGCAGACTGCCCAGCGCATTGGCTGCCGGCTCCAATCCCACCTCCAGGACGATGCGCCTTGGCTCCCGGATCAATTCTTGGCTGCGAATGGGCATCGGACCACACTCTCTCTTTATGCGTTTACCCGCTATATCGGGTTATGCACATAATATAGATCGTTGACCGGCGTTTGTCAAGAGGCAAACCGGCGGCATTTTGGCCCGTTCGTTGTGGTAAGGTTGAGACCGTTGGGCCCATTGGAGAATTGGAGCGATTCCGCTATTCTTAGGGGTGGTGACGCAGCTTGAATTCGACCCGGCCGCCAACCGGATTTCGTCGGAGGCTCGTTCGATGTCTGACTTTGTCGCTCTTTTGGGGTTGATCGTCACCCTGGCCGTCAGCTTCTTGCTGGATGTGGGCCAAGGGACCCTGGAAGCTCAGGTTCAGCGCAGCTTTGCCATCAGCCCGGAGTTGTGGTGGGGCATCGCCGTCGATCTGGTGATGGTCATTCTGCTCTTCGCCTTGTTCTGGATCGTGCTTTTCCGTGCGGCCCCCTCGTTGTTCACGACGGTGCTCTACTGCCTCACCGGTCTGTTCTTCGTGGCGTTTGTGCCGTTGACCCTGAGCAACTTGCCCGGAGTCGCCGAGTTCCTGTCCAACCCGGTTTTCGACCGTATCCGGCTGGTCTTGCTCGCCCGGGGCACCGCTTCCAATTTTCTCTTGGCCAGTGAGGGCGTATTGACCATCGGGCTGGCGACGATGATTCCCCGACGCACCCAACAAGAGGAGTAGCCTGGCCCGGCGGGCCCGCCTCGACAGATCTGGACATGTCCGGTCACCTGTGGGATGATTGTGCGCCGGCACCCCGAACCATCTGCTGATTGATCTAATCGCCCGGATTCATCTCGGTTCTCTGCACCCTTCCCGATCCAATTGAAGCGAATCGAGCGCCCTCAGGAGGCGGCTCGTCGAGATATGAACCTCCAAGACCGAATCGCTCGCCTGACCGATACCTATCACGAATACCCGAGGCCCTTCTGGGCGCTCGTTGGCGTGACGTTCATCGATCGCTTGGGCGGCTTTCTGCTCTTCCCGTTCTTCTCCCTTTACATCACCCAAAGATTCGGTGTGGGCATGACCGAGGTGGGCGTGCTGTTCGCCCTGTTCTCCGTGTCCAGTTTTGTCGGCAGCATGCTTGGGGGTGCGTTGACGGATCGCCTCGGGCGCAAAGGAATGATCATCTTCGGCCTGATCACCTCCTCGCTAAGCAGTGTGCTCTTGGGTCTGGTCAACTCCCTGCAGCTCTTCTATCTCATCGCCCTGATCTCGGGTGTGGTCACCGAGACCGGCAGTCCGGCGCGCCAGGCGATGGTGGCCGACCTGCTGCCGGCACACCAGCGCACCCAGGGCTTCGGCATCCTCCGCGTGGCCTTCAACCTATCAGCCACGATCGGTCCGGCTATCGGAGGCATCCTGGCCTCGCAGTCCTACCTGGCGCTGTTTCTTTCCGACGCCGTTATCAGCCTGATCACGGCGGCCCTCGTTTGGCGCGTTTTGCCCGAAACCCGGCCACAGGCCGAACCAGGCGTCGAAGTGGAAAGCGTGGGCGGCTCCTTTCGCGGCTACACCGTGGTGTTTCGGGACGCCATCTTCATGGCTTTCCTGGGGGCATGCATCTTGATGGGGATGACCTACATGAATCTGGGCGCCACATTAGGCGTCTTCTTGAGAGATGTCCGCAGCGTGCCCGAATCGAGTTACGGCCTTCTTTTGAGCTTGAACGCTGTCCTGGTGGTCTTCTTGCAGTTTCCGATCACGCGCCGGATCGAGCCTTATCCACCGATGCTGATCATGGCCCTCGGCGCCGGCCTGTACGCCGTGGGATTTGGACTCTACGGCTTTGTGGCTTCGATGCCGTTCTTCGCCCTGGCGATTGTGATCCTGACAGTGGGGGAAATGCTCGTCTCCCCCGTCTCCCAAGCGCTGACGGCGAGCATGGCACCTGAGCACATGCGCGGGCGCTACATGGCGGTGTTTGGATTCTCGTTTGGCATCCCCTTTGGAGTCGGGCCCTTCTTGGCCGGTTTGATCCTCGACAACGCCAATCCAAATCTGCTTTGGTACGCTACCGGGATCGTCGGGATTCTATCGGCCTTGGCCTTCCTGGTGCTCCATCGCCGGGCGCCCAATGAACCATCGGCCTCCACCCAGAGCGCCTGACTGCTGATCGGATCCAGCCGTTCTCAACCAGGTTGGTTCCGATATGCAGAGGGGCAGAGGTTACAGGTCCCGCCGGTTGAATTGACGCACGGCCAGGGCCATGGCAGCCACGAAGTACAGCCCGGCGTATGCGACCATCAAGGCGCTGGGCGCCGAGGCGGCTGAGAAAGGGGAGAAACCAATGCGCTGCACCAGGGGAGACGTCATTTCGAACGCCGCCCGCCGCCAGAGGGCTTCGCTGGGAACCGCCAGGCTGGATAGGATGCCTATGCTCACCGCCGTGCTGTTGCCCGCCAGCGTCCCCAGCTGCTCCACCCAGCCGCCGAGGAAGGCAATCCCGTACATGCCGAAGACCACGCCGCCGGTGGCGAGGGTCGACAGGCTGCTGCTGCAGGCCAGGGTGACGGTCATGATCAGCAGGCAATCGGCATACATGAGGCCCAATCCGGCCAGGATGTTGGGAGCTGCGTAGCCCGTCTGGAGCCAGACGCTGAGCATCACGCCGCCGGCCATGAGCACCATGTAGGCGCCCAGAAGCACGGCGAAGCCCAGCCACTTGCCGAGCACGATTTCGGCCCGGCGGATGGGCTTGGCCACCAAAGCCTGGATGGTCCCCGAATTCACTTCACCGGCGAGCGTGTCCGCCGCCAGAATGGCCCCCATGGCAATTGACAGGAAGCTTATGGCATACAGGCCGGCCATGAGCAGGAAATTGTAGAATTCCTTGAGACCAATGTCAGCCGCCGGGGCACTGGTCGCCGCCGTCTCGACCGTGCCGCGCATAAAATAGAACCCCACGCTAAACAGGCCGAGGAACAAGACACCGAGCACCACGGCCGCCTGAAGGATTCGGCGCCGGGAAGCCTCCAACAGCGTCAGGCGTGTGATCACCCACAGCGACCTCACAGCCCGCCCTCCGAACCGACGATCCGCACGAAGACGTCCTCCAGGGTGGGTCGCATGGGGGTCAGCGCCAACACGTCCACGCCGTGGGCCACCAGATAGCGCGTGATGTCGGCCATGACATCGGGATCGGCCAGCCGCATGCGCACCTCTCCGTCGGCGTGTTCCACGTCCTGACCCCACTGACGCAGCCCAGCCACCACCTCCTCCGAGAGTTCGCGCCCCCGAATCTGCACCAGGGTCTCGGCTTCCATCAGGTCGTCCAAATTCGAGGTCTGCACCACTTCCCCTTGTTTGATAAAAGCCACCCGATCGCAGGTGACTTCAATTTCGCTCAGGAAATGGGAGTTCAAGAAGACCGTCGTGCCCCGGCGCCGCAGATCCTGGATGATATCCCGGACAAGCCGCCGGCCCACCGGATCCAGGCCGGACGTCGGTTCGTCCAGGATCACAAGTTCCGGTTGGTGGATCAACGCCTGTGCCAACCCGACGCGCTGCAGCATGCCCTTAGAAAAGGTGCGCAGCTGAGCGCCTGCAAACGGGGTCAGCCCCACGAGATCCAACAGCTCGACGATCTTGAGGTGAAGAACCCCCTCGGCCATCCCAAAGAGCCGGGCGTGGAGCGCGAGAAATTCCTCGGCTGTCAACCAATCGTGAAAGCGAAAGTGCTCCGGCAGGAAGCCCACCCGGCGCCGAACTTGACGGTCCGAAATCGGCCGCCCGAGGAGCTGGGCTTCGCCGCTCGTAGGCGCCACCAACGAAAGCAGCATCTTGATCGATGTGGTCTTGCCGGCGCCGTTGGGTCCCAAAAATCCAAAGACCTCACCTCGAGGCACCTCCAGGGTGAGGCCTTGAACAGCCACCGTACGGCCGAATTCCTTGCGCAGGTTCAGCGTTTGAATCGCCAGCTCTGATGCCATCAGTCGGATTCTATCTCAGCCGTTCCCGACGCGGGAGGTCTCAAGGCAGCGAGTTGGCCATATCGATGGCAGCCTGGGCACCGTCCCCCAGACCGCCGATGGCGTACAGGATCCCGCCCTTAGTCCACACCAGGACATACTGGGGTGCGTCGTCCAGCGGCCGTTCGATCAGGTAACCCGTGCCCCCGTCGACATCCACTTTTCTGTAGGATGCGCCGTTGCGGGGGATCGGGATCACCAAGGTCGAGGTCCAGTCGACCGTCTGGCTGTAAGCTTCGGCCTCGGCCGAACTCATCCCGCTGAGCTGCAACCCGATAGCAGCCAGCTCGGAAACGTCAAGATTCGGGGGTGTGGTGACCGTCGGGCTGGGGACCTCGACCAGCATGACGCAGTTGATATAGCGCCTGCCCGGCGAGCCGCTTTCGCCCACCTGCGAGGGATCCGAGAGTTCGATGCCGGGGCAGTCACCGTAACCAGCCGTAATGCCGGCCGGAATGTCGACACTGATCAGAGCGCCGTCCATCGCCTGCGGCAGCGTCAGCCTTCCCCCGTCAAGCTCATCCAACAACGCCTGCGCCTGACCCCGGTCGATCGTCAGATTGAAAGCCTCCCCGGATTGCACAACCAGCTTCGGCGCGTCGCTCCGCGAGCTGGGCAGCCGCACGTCGAATCCGACGGCTGCGCTGGCCTGCGCGGCCGAATCCACCAGCTGCGGATCCTGAGGCGGGTGCACCATCTTGACCTCTGAGCTGATGATCTTGGCCACCTGTTCGGTGAAGGGTGTGTCGCCAGACAGCTGGCTCAGCTGGGTCACGTCGACTGGCAGAACCGTGATCTGATTCACCCGGAACAGGCCGAGGAATTGACCCGCCCAGACCCGCACCGGAGCAAAGGTCAGCGAGATGAGGAGAAGCGCCCCCAAGCCCGCCAGGGCCCAACTCACTTTCCAACGCGGGCGACCGCCCGCCCTGCCCACCGACCGGTTCGAGATGCGTGCGCTCAGATCGTGCCACACCCTGTCTTTGGCGCCGGCATTTTCCTCCTCCGGAACGGCGCGGGCCATGTGATCGGCCACGAAATCCGCCCGCTGTCTGATCTCAACCAGGCGTGCCTGGCAGGCTGGGCAGGTCGACAGGTGTTGATCAAACTCGGCCGCGTCAGCCGGGGCCATCTCACCGTCAAGTTGTGCTCTCAACTGTGCATCATTCAAATGCATGGCTGCCTCCTTAGGGATCAACCAACTCACCGGCGGCTGACTCAAACTCCAGGTAGACCTCTTCGAACTGCGACTCGGCTCTGGCGAGCAGGGCCCCGATCGAACTGGCCTTCACGTCGATCGCGGCGGCGATCTCTCGGTAGCTCATCCCCGACATCCTCAGGCTGAGGATCTGGGCATGGCGGACGGACAGCCGGCGCAGTGTGGCCTGTACCCGTTCAAGCAGGATCTTCCGTTCGGCTTCGTTGGCCGGATCTTCCCCGGCGTCGTTCATTTCCTGTTCGGCACCGGCGGCCTGCTCGTAGCCTGATCGCCGGGTCCGGGCCCGCAGGGCGTTGTAGCCTAAGCGGGTGGCCACACGATACAGCCAGGGGCCGCAACTCCCGTCGTCCACACCCGGTGTGCGCCAAAGGCGCCAGAAGGCCTCCAGCGTCAGGTCCTCAGCTTCGGCCGCATCACCGACCAGGCGAGCAACGGCACGGTGTACGCCCGAAAAATGGCGTTGGAAGACCTCTTCGAATTGATCTGGCTGCATAAAATGCCTATAACATCCCCGGGATGGCCGGCCATCGAAACGGCGAGAACCTCTGACCGCCTCTCACCTATTAAACACCGGCCGAGGCTGGAATGTGACACGGTCGGTTGCGCCTCGGGGTCCTGGCGTGCCACAATCAGGCGGGCGGGACGACTGCGATAAACCGGCGAATGAGTTCCCGGCCCTCGCCTCGAAAGGAAGTTGACGCATGCCCTATCGGCTGGTGACGTTTGATGTGTACAGTGCCCTGTTCGATATTGAGAGCAGCCTCACGAATCGGGTCGCCGCCGCCTTGGGCAGCGAGATTGGAGCGGGGGCGCTGGTCCAGGCGTGGCGTCGGGCCCAGATGCATTACGCGCTGATCAGCAACGCCCTGGGGCGTGGCCGGGTGCCCTTCAAAACCGTGACGCGCCGGGCGCTGGACCTAACCCTTGGCCAGACCGGAGACGAATTGGACGATGCCGGACGTCGGGCGTTGGCGGCGGCATGGGACGAGCTTGAACCCTGGCCGGAGGCCAATGCTGTGCTCAAAGCCGTTCACGACGGGGGTCACCGAATTGCCCTTCTTTCCAACGGGGACGAGTCCATGCTGCGGGCGCTGGCCGAACGACTTGAGACGCCTTTCGACGCCATTTACTCAGGCGAAACCGCCGGAGCCTACAAACCAGCGCCCGCCATCTACCGCCTCCCGAGCGACGACCTGGGACTCGAGCCCGCCGATATCTTGCATGTGGCCGGTTCGGCCACCGACGTCATGGGAGCCAAATCCGCTGGGCTGACCTGCGCCTGGTCCAACCGTCGCGGCGACCGCCTGATCGACCCCACGTTGGGCCCGGACTTCACCTTTCCCAATCTGCGGGGCGTGCTCGAAGTGCTTTGAAACCCGGGACCCCCGGGAATGGTATCCTATCCTGAAGCGACCGCTCGAATCCGCAGCGTACGAGGAGGCAGTCCATGACGTCCGTTCAGGGGATAATCGACGCACTCAAGCTCGAGTATGCCGGCGAACGCTCCTTCATCGACGGGCTCCCAGCGGAATCGCGGCAACGGCACGGGACACCCGAAGCATGGAGTGCCCTCGACCTGCAAGGCCACATCACCTCCTGGAAGCACCAAACGGTCCTGCGGCTCAGAGACGACCCCTCGGCTATTATGGAGGAATCCGAAGATGACACCGACCAGGCTAATGCCGTCTTCTTCGACTCGTTCGCGGGACGCTCGTGGGACGATATCCTCAGCCAATCCGATTCCACCCACGCCGAGCTGATCGAGGGCCTTCAGCGGTTGAGCGACGACGAGCTGGCGCAGATGGACCGCTTCGCCTGGCAGGAGGGCCAGCCCCTGTGGCGTCGACTGGCGGGCACCCTGCTGATTCATCCGTGGATGCATATGGCGGAACATGCCCTCGAGAGGGGCGATGAGCAGGCAGCTTCCGCCCAAGCGGACGCTATGCTCGAGCACTTTCGCCAACTGTCCGAGCTCGCGTCTTGGAGGGGCATTCTGTACTACAACGCCTCCTGCCTGTCTGCCCGCGCTGGGCGGTCCGACCGGGCCCTTGACTACCTACGGACAGGGCTTGAGCACCACCCCGACCTCATCGGATGGTCCCGGGAAGATCGCGACTTGGAGTCGCTGCGGTCCGACCCCCGACTGGAACAACTCTACGCCAGGCTTGAAGGCTGAAGATTCCGCGCCGCATTCCGGTCACTTACGAAACCCGTCAGCAGAAG
Organism: uncultured Chloroflexia bacterium; assembly: GCA_963807065.1. Classification (GTDB taxonomy): domain Bacteria; phylum Chloroflexota; class Anaerolineae; order Anaerolineales; family E44-bin32; genus CAWAND01. The sequence continues at coordinate 1,112,934 of CAWDZQ010000004.1, read as the reverse complement.
CGCCCGGCGGACAGATCAGGCGCGCACCTCCTGGCGCTGGAAGATCACATAGGACAACGCAAAGAGAAGAATTACGCCGGCTGCCAGGCCGGTGAGCTGGGGCCAGATCAGGCTCAGGCTTTCGGTGAAGGGCAGCGGGGAGCCAAGCACGGCGCGGTACAGTTGGACCGGAAGCACTAGACCCAGGCTGCGCACGGCGGGATGGAGCATGCCCACCACCACTTCGCTCCAGAGTGTGTTGGGTGAGATGCGTGACAGGTTTTGTTCCAGCCCGGCCTGGGCCAGCACCCCTTGCACCGTCGCCGGATTGGGGTTCAGAGAGTGCGCCAGCAGGCTGGCTACGATGCCCCAAAAGAGTGTGAAGAAGAGCCAGGTCGCGATCGACGCCAGAGCGGCCGTTGCCGGCTGGCGGAAGACCACCGAGAAGACCATGGCGATCCCGAGCCAAACCCCGCCGCAGCCGATCGTCGCCACCAGGAAGACCACCGCCCGGGCGACCTCTTCGCCGCTGGGCGGGACGCCCAGGAAGATCAGCCCTAGCCCGGCCACCATCAACCAGATGGCCGTCATCACGATCGATAACGTCACCAGGCCGGCCAGGTACTTGCCCAACAGCAGCCCATCGCGGTAGATCGGCTGAGCCAGGATGCGGCTGAGCGTCCGGCGGTTGAATTCCCCATTGACAGCGTCAAAGCCGAGGGCGATCGCGATCAGGGGCGTGAGAAAGCCGAGGAAGCCGACGAAGGATGGGATCGGCGCTTGCGCCGTGGTGAACAGGGTCAGGAACACAAAGGGGTCTTGGCCACCCGACTTAACCGAGCCCAGCGCTGCGTAGATGGCGCCGGCGGAGGCCAGAAACATCAGGAGCTCGAGGATTGTCATCCGGGCCCCTGTCAGGTGATCGGCTGTTTCCTTGGCCATCACCGTCCAGACGCCCTGCCAGGGAGATCCCTCACGATGCATCGGGCACCTCCTCGAAGTAGCTCGTATACACCTCGTCCAGGCTGGGCTCTTCCAGGTGCATCGAAAGCAGCTTGCCGCCACCGTCGAGAACCAGTTTGGCGACCTGCTGCCGCAGATCGGCACGGGCCTCCACACGGTAGCGGCCGTCGTGCTCCGACGTGACCCGCACGGCGTGTTCCAGACCTTCCAGATGGGGGGCGAGCTGCGCATCGTCTGATTCAAGATGAATGACGAAGCCTCCCCCCAGGATCTCGTGCGCCAGATCGCGGACTGGACCCTCGAGGAACATCTTCCCCTTGCGAAACAACCCCACCCGATCACAGACTGCCTGCACCTGGTGCAGCAGATGAGACGCCAAAAGGATCGTGATCCCGTCATCCTTGAGACCGCGGATCAGGCGCAGGAACTGGCGCGCCGCCTCTGGGTCCAACCCCAGAGTCGGTTCGTCGAGGATGACCACCTCCGGCTCCTTGACCAGCAGCTCCGCCAATCCGAGTTGCTGGCGCATCCCGTGAGAGAAGGTGCTCACCGGTCGATCAACGGCCTCGTCGCTCAGTCCGATCCGCCGCATGCAGGCCGTGATTCTCTCGGCGGCCTCAACCGGCGGGATGCGGTTGAGTCTGGCGGTGTAGCTCAGGTTTTCGCGAGCGGTCATGTCATCGTAAAAGCCGACCTGGTCGGGCAGGTAGCCCACCCGGGTTTTGACCTGGAGTGGGCGCCGGGCGGGATCCACGCCGAGCACGCGGACCTTCCCCGACGTAGGCTCGGTCAGGCCCAGGATCATCAAGATCGTGGTCGTCTTCCCGGATCCGTTGGGACCCAACAGTCCGAAGACTTCACCCTGGTTCAGGGTCAGATCCAGACCATCTACGGCGGTCACGGTGCCATAGCGCTTGGTGAGGGCGTGGGTTTCAATCACAGCGTCCATGGGATTACCTTCTTCCAAATCGCATCACCGCCAGAGCCACCACCCCCAGCGCGATGGCGATCAAGATCAAGCCGGTAATGCCCCACAGGGTTGAGGTCTGCACCGTAAGCCGAAAGTCCGCCGACTGGGAATCATTGGCACTTGAACGGGAGGTCAGGGTCACCATGTAGTCACCCGAGATCACATTGTCCGGCACCTGAACGTTGGCAGTGACGTCCATTTGCTGTCCCGGGTCGAGTGTATCGATTGTGGCCGGATCGAAGGTCACCTTCCAATCGGCGGGCGGCGACGACTCGAACTGAATCCCGGTCGCCGGGGCGCTGCCGGTGTTCTTCAGCACCAACTTGAGCGGAGTTGTCTTCCCGGCGGTGACGTTGGCGCTCAACCGATCGTCAGGGGTGCTCAGGCCGAGGGCCGATTGCCCGGTGATCTCGGCCGAAAGTTTGACCTGCGCCGAGGCGTCTTTGGCCTGAACCCCCACCTGGAAATCGTAGGTGCCGGCGGCCACGTCGCTGGGCAGGGTGAGATCGGCGTCCACGTCCTGCGACTGGCCGGCTTTGACCGGCAGGCTGGTCACCTCCTGGCTTCCCACGGCCTGCTTAAAGGTGACCTGGAAACCGTCCGGGAGCTGAGAATCGAAGTTGACCAGCAGATCCTCATCCGAATCGTTCTTGACCGTCAAACGATAGTTGAAGGACGACTTGGGGGAACCCTTGAGGATCGGCAGGTTGGGCGTCAAGCTGATTTGGGTGGGCGAAGTCTGCCCCACGGTGAATGTCAAGGGAAGGCTGTCTTGACCGGCCTCACTCTTGGCCGTCAGCGTCATGTTGTAGTCACCATCGGCGGCCTGCTCAGGAAGCTCAACCTTCAGTGTCACCGTTTGCGTCTGATCGGTTTGGACCGAGACCGCCTGAATCACCCTGCCGCCACCAATGAAGTTGGCCGACCAGCCTTCCGGCGTCCCCGTGACACCCAACTGAACCAGCTGCGTGGGAAGTCCCGTATTCTGCACCTGCACCGACACATCTACCGTGTCCCCCGATCGCACGACTTGCGACGGGTAGGCCGTGTACAGGCTCACGCCCGGCGTGGCCGTTTGCGTCAGGCCAAGCGCTGAGAAGGCAATCATGACTGCAGCGAGTATTGCTCCCATCTTTCTACCTCCATGACTCGTACTGATTAGGATTAAGCGGAGCTGACGATCTCACTCTATACACTCACAGGATTAAGCCCGGGTTAAAGATCGCCCGGCGCCCCCCCACGGCATGTGGTAGGCTTGAACGGCTCACACAGGAGACCACATGACTCTGACCCAGCCTCGCCCTGATGGACGCGACCCAGCCGAGTTGCGCCCCCTGGAGATCCACCCCAATTTCATCATTTACCCTGAAGGTTCGGTCCTTATCTCCACCGGCCGAACTAAGGTGTTGTGCAACGCCAGCCTTCTCCCCGGGGTCCCTCGCTGGCGTGAGGCGCAGGGTGGCCCCGGAGGCTGGATCACGGCCGAATACGCCATGCTGCCGCGCGCCACCCACAACCGATCCAACCGGGAGACGACCAGCCCGCGGGCCCGATCTCAGGAAATCAAGCGCTTGATCGGGCGCAGCCTGCGGGCCGGTTTCGACCTCAGCCAGCTGGGACAGATCACGGCCATCGTGGACTGCGACGTGCTTCAAGCAGACGGAGGCACGCGCACGGCCGCGGTCACCGGCGGTTATCTGGCTCTGGCCATCGCTCTGCACAAGCGCATTGACCTGGGCGACTGCCCTCCGGAGGTCTTCTTGAGCCCGGTGGCTGCCGTCAGTGTGGGCCTGCTGGGGGGTCAGGCGAGGCTCGACCTGGATTACGAGGAAGACTCGGCCGCCGATGTCGACTGCAATGTGGTTATGAACGCCAAGCACGAATTTATCGAGATCCAGGCCACGGCCGAACGGGGCGCCTTTCCCAAAGACCGGCTCGATGATCTGCTGGGCTTGGCGCAGATGGGCATTGGGCGCCTGATTTCCGCCCAGGCCGAGGCCCTGGCCAAGATGGGATGGGGAGAGCCTTAGTCGGGACGAACATACCCTGGAATCCGTGCTGGGCAGCGGGAGGTGCGAGTGAGCCAGACAACTGACGCCATTACCTATCGGATCGGAGCCGATCTCGACCTAGACCAGACGATCGGGCTGTACCGAGCCTCAACCCTGGGGGAGCGGCGCCCGGTGGATGACAGGGACTGCATGCGGGAGATGCTCGATCGGGCCGATCTGATCGTCACCGCCTGGGACGGCGATCGCCTGGTGGGCATCTCACGCACGCTGACCGACTTCTGCTACGTCGCCTACCTGGCCGATCTGGCCGTGGACCAAGCCTACCAGCGCAAGGGCATCGGCCGGGCGCTGATCGATCGCACCCAGTCCGCCCTGGGCGAAAAAGCGATGATCGTGCTCCTGGCGGCCCCCGCAGCCGAGTCCTATTACCCCCATGTGGGATTCACCCACCATCCCCAGGCGTGGATCTTGCACCCGTCATCGCCGGTCGGTTAGGGCGGCTGGCGTCTTCCCCAGCCTGGCCCGGCGCCGACGGTATGTGATCGGATGAACAGGAGTATCTCCATGGGTATGGCTCTCAATTTCTTAGTTGGCTTGGCGTTGCTGATCTTGGGGCGGCGTTTGTTCTGGTTGTTCGTGGCCGGGTTGGGTTTCGTCGCAGCGCTCCAGCTGGCTACCCATTTCCTGCCCGGCGGAGCCACGACCACACCGGCCCTGGTCATCGCGCTCGTGGTCGGTATGATTGGAGCGCTGGCGGCCCGTTTCATCCAGCGCCTGGCCGTGCGTCTGGCGGGCTTCCTCTTGGGGACCGTCATGGCGCTGACTCTCGTCCAATGGCTGAACGTTGACATGGGGCTGTGGACCTGGGCGGTCGCGCTGGCCGCCGGGCTGATCGGCACGGTCTTGGCGGCCTGGGCCTTCGGCGGAGCCCTGGTTCTCCTGTCTTCGGCCGTCGGAGCCGGGCTGATCGCGGCCAGCCTGAATGTGCCATTCGGCCTGGCCATCGGCGTGTTCACCGCCGCCCTGGTCGCCGGGATCGTGATCCAGAGCGGCGTCCTCGGCCGAGTTCGGCATACACCTCGCTACGGCGGCTGAGACACCGCCAGCCATGTAGGGTCCCTCCATGTCCAATTCGTCATCTCACAACACGCTGGGCAACGCCAGTCTGGCGCTGGGGATCGCATCGGTTGCCTTCGTCTTCGGCATCGGTCTTTGCGCCGTGGTGGGGTTCAACCAGGGCTGGATACGCCTGGCGGGCACGCCGCTGTACATCTGCGGCGCCAGCAGTGCTTTCCTCGGGCTGGTGGGGGCCGGCTTGGGAGTCGGTGGCCTTCTCGGTTCGGGGCACTCCCGCGCCACGGCCCTGGCCGGCCTGATCTTGGGCGCCGCAGGCGTCTGCCTGTTCTTCTTGTTCATCGCTGCCATCCAGAACGGCGCCGGCTGACCCCCCAACGTATCAAGAACACCGTCAAAGCTACTCCCCAGTCGTCTTCCGTCTTGTGAAATCCTTCACAAGCCAACCGTGGCCGATCGGCAAGGCCAGGCCTAGATTTGCCCAGCCAGAGCCCCCATCATGGGCGCCGCCGGCGTCCATGACCCACAGGCTTGAGGCTGAGCCTGTCAGACGTTCTGCCGCCAATTCCGATGGGAGGAATCTCCGCCTGGATGGAGGCGATGGGAGGCCCGGAATCAAGCCATCCATGAATTCGCGAATCGGGTAATCTGGGCTTCGGTGTTGGTTTGGCGACCGATGAGGCCCGGGTTCCCTTGTGTTCGGAGCCCTTCCTATGGCGCGCTGCGGATGCGGCGGGCGTTGAAGTCTGAGGGCGACCGGCAGCACGCAGCGGTTACGCCGGCACGCGTCGAGAAGTGTTGAAGGGCTCGCACCCGCGTGCTGATTGCCGGGCTATGCGCCACCCGGATTCATCGTTTTGGCCGCCTCGTTCGCGTGGTATCTGGCCAGCCCGTACATCCCCACCAGCGACAGGAGCAGCACGCCCAAGGCGACCAGCTGCGCCTGACGGAGCGCACCGAGGACGATCACACTATCGCCTCGAAAGGCCTCTAAGAACAAGCGGGCGCCGGCCGTCAGCGCTGTGAACGCCGAGAATCTCAGCCCGGGGAAACCCCGCCGCATGTCCAGGCGCAAGACGAAGGCCAGGATTCCGGCCGCCGCCAGAATCTCATACACCTGACTCGGATGGCGCGATGCACCCCACAGGTTCACTGCCCAAGGCAGCGAGGCCGGCGCCCCAAAGGCATCTCCGCTGGCCAGGTGGGCCAAACCCTGAGCGACCCCCACGACGGCCAAGCCTGGCGCCAAGCTGTCCAGTGTCGGCCAGAGGCGAAGTTCCCGCCGCTGGCCGTAGATCAAGCTGGCGATCACCCCAACCGCAGCCCCCTCGGCCGGCGCAAGGGTCACAGGCGTCAACGCTAGAAGGCTGAGCGGCGACGCCAAATAGACGTCAACATAGCGCAGGGCGTAACCCAGCCTCGCCCCGATCAGGCCCGCCACGAGACCCAGGAAGATCAGATTGGTGAGGTCCGCCGGCGCCACACCGTGGTTCGGTGCCGCTCGCTCTGCCAGGGTCACGCCGATCCAGACACCCAACAGAAGGAACAAGCCGGGCAGTTGAATCGCCAAGGGACCGAGCTGAAGAATGGGGAACATCAAGGAGCATCCTGAAGCAGATCTCGGACGGTACTGGTCAGGGTCGCCTGGCTCATCGGGCCGCCCACGACCACCTTGCGGATGGTCCCCTGCCGATCGATGAAGAAGGTCGTCGGCAGCGCACGCACCAGGTAGAGGCGATCGACCTCGCCCGTCCAATCCAACAGGACAGGAAAAGTCACGCCTTGGGCGTCGGCGAAGGCCAGGGCGGCGTCGGAACTGTCCTGGGAGGTGCTGTTGACCCCCAGGATCACCAACCCTTCGGCCTGGTGGGCCTGGAAGGCGCTCTCCAAATCGGGCATCTCCGCTTTACAAGGTGGGCACCAGGAGGCCCAGAAGTTGACCACCACCACTTGGCCTCGCCAGTCGTCAAGACGAACGGTCGCCCCGTTTCGATCACTCAAGGCAAACGGCGGAGCGAGAAATCCCTCCCGCGGGCTGGGAGTCCGCCCACCGCTGGTGGCTGAGGCGGGCACCGCCGAAGAGGCAATCCAACCCGCACCGAGCACGGCCACGGCCACAACCAGTGACGACCAGCGTCGCGGGCTCTGGAGCCAAGCCATCCAGTTAATCGTCAGACTCTCCATTCGATCGCCAGACCGCCCCCAGACGGTGCCCTTTTATTCAAGCCGAGGCATGCATCAACTTCCGGGGCGCGCATTCAGCCGCGCCCCTCCCCTCGTCAGTCACCACCAGGGGCGTCGACATGCCCATCGCCTGCGGAAACTCGCGCCGGAAGCACACGCTGGCTGCCCCGCGGGTCCAATCGCATGATCGGCACGTCGGGGCCCAGGATTTCCGTTTCCGCCGACAACCCGGTCGCCACCACCGCGGGCACCATCTCGCCACCGTAGAGATGGTGCTCAAGACGGACCGCTGGCCCCAGGAATCCCGCCGTTTGCTGGGTGCCGAACGATGCCCACGCACTCCGGCCAGAAGGCCCACAATCACAGATCGCTGCGTCGTGGCCTTCGAGCCGCGCGCCCTCTTGGGCCAACGGGTCCTTGGGGAGGTGACCATCCACAAATCACACGTCACATCAGTGGATGCAAAACGAGTAGCACAAATCCCAGCCGAGGTCAACCAGGCTTGCCCCGAAACCTCTCAGCCAAGGTCGAAAGAGGGCCCCAGAATCCAGCATGCTAGAATGGAAAAGAGAGCTGATCGACGGGCGGATGGTTGGCATGCGACCATCCGCCGAGGTCGTACCGGAAGTAGGTGAGCACCATCTCCGAGATTATTGATTCGTTGCCCATCCTGCCGCTAGAAAGCGTGCTCTTCCCCCGCGTGGCCATCCGACTTCACGTCCTGGAGCCTGCCTACCAGGCGATGGTCGCCCGGTGCCAACAGCAGCAGGAACCCTTCGGGATCGTCCTGATCCAGCGCCGCAGGCACAGGCGACTGGCCGCGCCCAGCATGCACAAGATCGGCTGCACTGCGGAGGTAAAGTCGCTGCAGGCTTTGCCGGAGGGGCGCCAGAGGCTGATCGGGGTGGGTGGGGAACGGTTTCACATTCTGTCGCTGAGCACAAGCGAAGGACTGATCAGGGCGCAGGTCGAGTTGATCCACTTCGAGCCTTCCCAGGCGCAAGAGCTCCAGTCTCTGGGGGCTCGCCTGCGACCATGGGTCCGTGAGTACTTCCAGATCCTGGTTCAGAGCGGACAACAGCGGCAGGTTAACCTTCACCTTCCCAACGATCCGGTCAGCCTGGGTTTTCTGGCGGCCACCGTCATCGATATCCCCACCCGCGAGAAGCAGCATCTGCTCACCACCTGCGACTCGAGCCTCTTTTTCCGCACCCTGATACTCGCCTACCGGCGCGAAGTCGACGTGCTTCAGACGTTGCTGGCGCGCGGGCTGGACCACGTCCTCGACAGCTTTCCGTTGAACTGAGTCGCGTCCAATCCCGGACAACGGAACACCGGGCCCCAACGGCCCGGTGCTTAGCTGCGCCTAGGGTGCTATACGTCCGTACTCAGCCTTCGATCGAAACTCCGGCCTGGGTGGCGACCACCGGGAGCCGGCTCGACTCCTCCAGCTCGTCTTCAACCGTAGGCACGCTTTCGTTTGTCTCGAAAAGGCGGTCATCTCGCTTGGACACATCCTGATCACGGAAGTAGGCCAAGCAGCACACCAGCACAATTCCGCCCAAAATGGTGAGCAAGGTTTCCATGGCTTGTTACCCTTATCCAGTGTCCTGCAGTTCGCTTCGAATCAAAATCCCCCTTCTTTCCTAGCACAGGGGGATTGCATGATTCTTGCCAGCCATTTGTGAAGATTTTCACATATCAATCTTGTGAGTTATGGGACCCGCCGGGGAACGCCTTCTCGCCCGCCCGGACGGACACTTTGAGCCAATTCTCCGCCGGGGGAAGGGGACAATGCCATTGGGGACTGTAAGCGCACGAGGGATTGTAGGCAAAGTTGAAATCCAGGACCAGCTTTCCAGCTTGCCATCCCAGGTCAGCGCCCTTGACGGCGTCCAGGAGGTAGCGGCCTCCGCCGAAGGTCTCGCCGTCATTGGTGGCATCGCGAAAGGGGAGGAACAGTCCGCCCCCGTACCCCAGGATCCAGAAGAGCGAGAGGCGCGCTGCGCCCCCATCGATCTCAACCTCTACTCGGCCGATGCGCGCCATTTGCATCAGCCCGTCCACTTCGAGCGGTACGTCGAGCACTTCCCGATCGGGAACCCCGTCAACCTCCACAGCCAGCCTCAAACTCGGATCGTACTCATAATAGGCCAACCCCGAGAAGCCTCGTCGTTGGGCCGGGGTCAACGCCGATTGAGCATGATGGCGGAAGAGATCGTCTCGACCGGCTCGCCACAGCTCCCATGCCTGCTGTGTGCCCCCCGTGAACGAACGGACGGACGCATACAGATCATTGACCCGGCGGCGGTAGTCGCTCAGTTCAAGCTCTGGTTGCAATCGCACACCTTCCTTCTGCATTTCTCGCTGCGGGAGCTTCAACCCAGCCGGATCCTTGGATTGAGAGCTGCGTACATCAGATCCGCTGCGAGATTGGCTGAAGCAAACGCTACCACGGTGACCATCGTCACCGCCTGCAGCAGAGGCAGATCATGCCGGCCGATGGCGAAGACCATCAGCCGTCCCAGCCCCGGGTAGTTGAAGACGTTTTCGATCACAATCAACCCGCTGATCATCCAACCGAAGCTAATGGCGATCACGGTCACGGTCGGGAGCAAGGCATTGCGCATGACATGCTTTATGGTCACCGTCCGGCCCGGCAACCCCTTGAGCACGGCCGTCCTCACGTAAGGCTTCTTCAACTCTTCGATGACGCCCGCCCGGGTCAGCCTGGCAATGTAGGCTAAGAGCACAAGGACGGCGGTCAAGGCGGGCAGAATCAAGCGCGGCAGCGCCTCAAGAAACCCGGTTCCCAGCCGGATCGACGAGTTGGCCGGGAACCAATGCAGGGTGAAAGCGAACACCTGAATCAGCACCAATCCGGTGACGAACTCCGGCAGGCCGACTACCGACAGCGAACTGACGCTGATCAAATTGTCGATCCAGCGGCCCTCATTGAGCCCGGCGACGACCCCAAGCACGACCGCCGTCGGGATGGCGAACACAAGAATCATTGCCGCCAGCATGATCGAGTTTCTCAGCCGGCCCATGACCAGGGGGAAGATGGCCACCTTCGTGCTGTAGGAGGTCCCCCAGTCGCCGGTGATAAAGTGGCCCAACCAGCGCCCGTATTGAACCAGAAGCGGTTGGTCCAGGCCGAGCTGATGCCGCAGCGCCTGAAGTGCGGCCTCCCCCGCTTCGCGCCCCAAGATCACTCGCGCCACGTCCCCCGGCAGCAGCTGGGTGATCACAAAGACGATGATCGAGGTCAAGATGACCGTCAGCAGCAGAAACCCCAGGCGGCGAAGGATGTAGCGACTCATGGCCCGCCCCCTTTCCCGGCCTGGTCCGAAAATGCAAACACCTTGCGCTGCTGCCCTTCCAGATCCTGCGGAGGAATGTGGCAGCGATAGCTCTTACCCTGCGCGGTCTCCCGCCATGGAGGGCGTTGGTTGACGCAGATGTCGCCCAGAAACCGCGGGCACCGCGTGTGGAAAGGACAACCGGTCGGCCGATCGGCCGGGCTGGGCACCTCGCCTTCCAGCCGGATCTGCTCCTGCTGAGCCTGTGGGTCGATCAGAGGGATCGCTGAAAGCAAGGCTTCGGTGTAGGGGTGGTAGGGAGGGTCAAAGATGGCATCCGCAGGTCCGACTTCCATCAGCTCGCCCAGGTAGATCACCGCCACCCAATCCGACAAGAAACCGACGACGGCCAGATTGTGAGAGATGAACAGATAGCCGGTTTGCTTCTCGACCTGAAGCTCATGCAGGACGTTGAGGATTGACGCTTGCACGGAGACATCCAGTGACGTGACCGGCTCATCCGCCACCAACAGATCCGGCTGCGCCGCAAAGGCCCTGGCGATGGCCACACGCTGCTTTTCTCCCCCGCTGAGCTGGGCAGGCAGCCGGGACCGGTAATCGGCCTGGAGCTCCACCGCCTGAAGCAGATCGCCTACGGCCAGGCTTGCCTCTCCCGCCGACATCCCCCGGAGATGTCTGAGAGGCCGCATCAGCGTTTGCTCTACCGTCAGGTACGGATTGAGGGCTTCTTGCGGGTGCTGGAAGACGATCTGCAACCGGCTCATGCTCGACCGCGGGCGGTCCGCCAAGCGGGGCGCAAGCGGCGCCTTGAATAACTGGATGCTTCCCGACGTGAGCGGTGTAAGACCGAGCAGGGCCCGGGCCAATGTGGTCTTGCCGCTGCCGCTCTCCCCAACCAGGCCCAGTGTGCGTCCTGAGTTCAGGTTGAGGCTGACCCCATCCACGGCCTTGATCGGTTTCAAAGGCCGACTCCGCAGCCAGGCCGTGATCGACGGCCTGGGAGAAAAGTGGACGGCTAGATCGTCGATCGACAACACCTGCTCGCTGGCCGGCGTGCCTGCTCCGAGGGTCTGCTGGTCTGGCAGCGGCTGCGCAGCGTCGATCTCTCCGCTGGCGATCGCCTGCCAACGGTGACAGCGCGTCCTCCGCTCCGCATTCGGACGATAAACCGGGGGATGCACGCGGCACACATCGCTCGCCACCGGGCAGCGCGGACGGAACACACATCCTTCCGGCAGATCGTCCAGGGAAGGAATCCGGCCTTGAATAGGGTGCAGCCGCACCTGCCGCTTGTTTTCCCCCAGGCGAGGGACACTGTCCCACAATCCCTGCGTGTAGGGGAAGAGGGGCTGGCGATAGATGGCATCGGTTGGCCCGTCTTCCACCAGTTCCCCGGCGTACATCACCGCCACCCGGTCGCAAATCTGGGCCACGACGCCAAGGTTGTGGGTCACATACAGGACGGCTGCATTGTGGACATGCATCAGATTTCGTACCAGGTCGAGGATGGTAGCTTGAGTGGTGGCATCCAGGCTGGTGGTGGGTTCATCCAGCACCAGCAGGCGTGGCTCCGTGCTAAGGGCCATAGCAATCATGACCCGCTGCTGCATCCCGCCGCTGATCTGGTGCGGGTAGCTCGTGGCAACCCGATTCGGATCACCAATCTCAACCATCTCCAGCAGTTCCTGGATGCGGGCTCTGGCCCCCGCGCCGGTCATTCCCAGGTGATGCCGCAAGGGTTCAGACAGCTGGTCTCCGATCCGCATCGACGGATTGAGCGATGAGAGGGGATCCTGGGGGACCATCGCCATTTGGCTCCCCCAGATTTCCCGCATGTCTCTCTGAGTGAGCGACTGAAGATCGACGCCGCCGAAGTTAATCCGGCCGCCGAGCACACGCCCTCCAGGGGGCAGATAGTTCATGACGGCTAGGGCCAGTGTCGTCTTTCCGGATCCGCTTTCGCCGACCAGCCCATAGGTCTGGCCCGGAGAAAGTTCGAACGACACACCACGGACGGCCTCCCGCCACCCGGATTCCGCACGGTAGCCAACCGTTAGTGCCTCGATTTTGAGGACAGAGGCCGAGGTTTCGGTCATAAAGTCAGCTCTCCGCCTGCAAAACGCGCTTCAAGCCATCCGACATCAGATTGACGCCGATCACCGCCAAGGCAATCGCCCCCGCAGGAAAGTAGAGGGCCCAGGGCGCCTGTTCAACATAGCTCCTCGCCTCTTTGACCATCAAGCCCCAGTCCGGGCTCGGAGGCTGCACGCCGACGCCTAAGAAGCCTAGCGAGGCCACCAGAAAGATGGCGTAGGAAAAACGCAGCGATGCTTCCACTGTCAGGGCCGGCAGGGTTGAGGGCAGGATTTCTCGAAACAATATCGCCGCCAGCGACTCGCCCTGGACGCGGGCCGCCTCGACGAAGGCCTTGGTCTTTACCGCCAGCACCACACTGCGCACCACCCGCGCCACGATCGGTGTGTACACGACCACGATGACCATCAGAACGCTGTTGCGTGACGGGCCCAGGGTGCCCAAGAGCAGCAGGGCCAGCAGCAGGGCGGGCATCGCCAGCAGGCTGTCGAAGAAGCGCATCAAGGCCTCATCGAAGAACCGGCCGAGGTACCCGCTCATGAGGCCCATGACGGTTCCCAGCACGACCGCAACCAGTGTGCCCAGGCCGGCCAACGACAGGATGTCGCGGGCACCCAGGACGACCCGGCTCAAGACATCCCGCCCCAGGTTGTCGGTGCCGAACAAATGCACGGCTGTCGGCGCCTGGCGGGCATCCGCCACGATCTGTTGATTTGAGCCGTAAGGCGCCAACCAAGGACCCAGTAGCGCGACCACCAGGAACAGCAGGAAGACCGTCGTGCCAAAAGCGGACGCCGACTGAGCATAAAGTTGGTGTACTGCGCGCCACAGGCGCCGCCCCCGGGTGGGAGCAGCGCCTGTGGATGGGGCGGCTACGATGTCTTCCAGCATACTCGGCCGACGACTACTGGGCCACGGTCACTGTCCGGAAATCAGTCCGACCGAAGAAAGGCTTCAGATTGAAACCCTGGACCTGGTCGGTGGTAGCGGCCAGCTGCGGGAAGAAGAACGGGACGATGATTGGGCCCCGCTCGATCAGGATCTTCTGGATTTCGTGATAGGCGGCCGCCTGCTCGGCAGGATCAAGTGAAGTCCCGGCGATATCAGCCTGCTTGTCAAACGTCTCGTCGCAGAAGTGCGACTCGTTCCACTTGGCTCCGCAGGTCAGCATGACGTCCATGTAGAACTGGGGATAAGGCCTGGATCCCCAACCAGTTATCCCAAACGGAGCTTCCAGCCAGCCGTCATTGCCGTAGTACACGTTTTCCGGCTCTACGGAGACGTCGATGTTGAAGCCGGCTTCCGCCAGCTGGGATTTCAGCACCGCCGCCAGATCCGGGAAGTTCTGTGCATCCGGCAGACGCAGGGTCAGATCCAAACCATTTGGATAGCCGGCGTCTGCCAAGAGCTTCTTGGCGCCAGCCACATCGTGCTGGGGCAACGGGATGTCCTCTGCGTAGTAGCTCTGGTACATCGGGCCAATCGGCGTGTCTCGGCCGACCGCCCCCAGGCCTTGCTGGACAAGGTCGAAAATCGCCTGACGGTCGATCGCCATGCGCATGGCTTGAATGATCCTCGGATCATCACCCGGCGGTTGGTCCGCCCGCAGACGGATCACCGGGAAGGCATTCGTCGGTGTCAAGTAGGTTTGCACACCGGTCTCACCCTGAAGAGCCTTGTATTGGGGGGCAGACAACCCAAAGGTGGTGTCGACGTCGCCCGAACGCAGGGCATCCACGGCAGCCGAAGTGTCCTGGAAGAATACGATGGTCAGGTGAGCCAGCTTGGGCGCCCCGCTCTCAAAATAGTCGGGGTTGGCATCCAGCTCGATCCGGTCTTCGGGCGAATAGTTGGCTACGGTGAACGGGCCGGACCCATTGAAGTCCGTGAAATCCGTGGCACCGTTCTTGACGACCAATGCGTGGTTGTCACTCAGGTCAAACAAAAAGAATGGATTGGTGGCCTTGAGGGTGAAAACCACACTGTAGTCACCGTCCGCCTGGATGTCGGAGATGTTGCTGTACAAATCGGCCGTGGCGAACCCCAGATCAGGATCGCGCAGCCGGTCGAAGGTGTACACGACATCCTTGGCTGTTAGCGGCGTCCCATCGTGAAAACTGGCATTGTGGGTCAGATTGAAAGTGTAGGTGAGCCCGTCATCGCTGATGGTCCAATCCGTCGCGAGTCGCGGTTGGATCTTGTTGTTGGCATCCACGTCAACCAGATAGTCATAGACGGCGTTGGCCACCAGGACCTCGGAGTCGGCCGAGATCTGCGCCGGATCCACATTGACGATCGCCTTCGCCGCCACACTGAGGGTCCCGCCCGTTGAACTGAGCCCGGGAGCCTGGCTTCCGGCCGGCGTCCCGGATGGTGCCGGGGATGCGGCGCGCCCGCATGCACTCAGCAGGAGCGAGGCCGCAAGCAAGGAGAACCCGAGGCTACGAATGAAAAGGCGCGTGGGGAATCGGTTCACGGCTTCTTTCCTCCTGATGGGTCTTCGTGATTGTCATCGGCGTAGGACAAATGGGTTGTTTGGAGGGCGCCCTACCGCATCCACAGGCGGGCGGCTTTCGATGCTTGATCCCGCCGGCATGGGGTCCTCACGGTGGCAGGTGGGCGCTGGTTGGTCGTCTGGATCAATTACTACGTCTCAACCGTTCCGGTTCGGTGGACGACATTAGCGTATGGCGATGCTGGCGCTCTTGCTCAAGCGATGCCGAAACCGCCAGCGACTTCAGTATACCTGACACCTTGGTCCCGTATATAAACGGAGTATTACACGCAGCCCAGCCAGAGCTTGCCCGGCATCTCACGCGAAAATAGTCTCCGATCAATAGTTGAAATGGGGCGGCTGGAAAGTATCTCGGATATCCGCTTCCAAGTCGAGAAACGCGTCCACGACACCGGGATCAAAGTGTTTGCCCTTCTGCTCCGCCAGATAGCCGCGAACTCGTTGCTCCTCCCATGCCGGACGGTAGGGTCGATCCGACCTGAGGGCGTCCCACACGTCCACCACGGCGAAGACCCGGGCGGAGATGGGGATCGACGTCCCCTTGAGTCGGCGCGGATAGCCGGTGCCATCCCATTTCTCGTGATGGCAATAGGGAATCGCCAACGCGGGACGGAGAAACTCGATCGGCGAAAGCAGTTCGTAAGCGTACACGGGATGCCGGCGCATGATCGACCATTCGTCGTCGGTCAGCGGGCCCGGCTTGCGAAGGATTTCATCCGGAATTCCCATTTTGCCGATGTCATGCAACAAAGCGCCGCGTCGCACGTGGACCAGGTCCGTTCGCTCGATGCCTAAGGTTTGGGCGAGCCGAAGCGTGACTTCGGTGACCCGGCTGGCGTGTCCCTGTGTCTCTCGATCCCTCAGTTCGAGCGCTTTCGACCAGCCTTCGAGGGTGGTGTCGTAGGCCTCGACAAGGTCCAGATTGGACCTGTGGAGCGCGTCGAACATTTGCGCGTTGTCGATGGCGATGGCTGCCTGACCAGCCAGGGCGTCCATGAAGTCCAGCCATTCCTGCTTCGGATCGAGTGGCGTTCGATTAAACAGTTCGAGCACCCCCTGGATGCTGCCTTTCGAGATCAAGGGCACGGCGAAGTAGGAGACGAAAGTCTCTTCCTTAATGTGGGGCGAGCGGCCGAACTCGCCCTCCGACGTGGTTAGATCCTTGATGCGGACGACCGTTCGGTCTTGAGCTGCCCGGCCTGCGAAGCCTTCGCCCATGCGCAGCGTCGTGTGTTGTAAGGCATCCGACACAAAGCCCCTTCCAGCGGCGTAATTGAGCGTGCGGGTATGGGGGTCGTAGTAGAGAATGGCAGCTGCATCTATCTCCAGTTGTGTGACAGCCTGGTCTAGAAGGACGTTGAAGGTCACCCGCGGGTCGAGGCTGGCAGTGATGGCCATGTCGATGGCCCTCAGCGCGTTCAAGCGGCGGACCTGGCGCTCGATTTCCGCCTCCGACCGGCGGCGATCAGTCACGTCGATCAGAGTGCCGATCACCGACCGAACGCCCGCCACGTCGATCACGGAACCCAGAACCTCCGCCTCGATCTGATCCCCGTTCTTGGTCAAACCGTGGAATTCGTAGTGAATGGACTTCTGCTCGCCGGACATCCGCCGCTGAATGTTATCGGCCACCTGCTGCCGATCAGTGGGATCGGTCAGGTCAACCGGCCCAAGCCGGCCGATCAGCTCATCCGGCCTGTAACCGAAGGTGCCGGCCAAGACAGGGTTGACGTACTGGAACTTTCCGCCCTGGATAATGTAGACACCGGCCAAGGACTCCTCCACCAGAGTCCGGAATCGAGCTTCACTTGTCTCAAGCGCTTCCAGGGTCTCCTCGCGTTGCCTGGCATGGGCTTCCAGGGTGGTTGCCATCTGGTCGAAAGCCCCGGCAAGTCCACCCAGCTCATCGGACGGATAGGGTGCACCCATTCGTATCGACAGGTCGCCTTGCGCCAATGCTCGGGTCCGATCCACCAGCTTGCGCACACGCTTGAGCACAAAGGTTTCGCTGCCCAGGTAAGCCAGGACAAGTCCCGCCAGGGTCGCCAGCCCGAGCGACAGCAGGCCCCGGGCCAGGGTTTGGTCGGCCAACGCCAGCGCGGATGCCATCGGGATGCCCACCGCCACAAAGGCGGCTTTGGCGCCCTCCCCGGACAGTTGAGTCATCCCGTACAAACGCGGCACGCCGTCCGGATCGGTGAGTTGGGCCGTCTTCCCATCCCCCGATTCCCGAATGACCTTGAACAACTCTGAGTTCTCGATGGGGCGGCCGATCCAGCCTTCCGCCTCAGGGAAATGCACCAACACGGTTCCCGTCGTGTCGACCACCAGCAGGTTGGTTCCCTCGGGAAGGGCTGCCTGCGAGGCCATGGCTTTCATGCTCTGCAGATCCAGAGCAGCGAACACCACCCCTTGCAGCGCCCCGTTGGGGCTGGACAAAGGGAATCCGAAGTTGATGCTTGCGATGCCGGTCACGCGGCCGATCTGGTACTTCCCGGCGGCGAAGCTGCGCCTGTTAAGGGAGCGCTGAAAGTATTCCCGATCGCTCAGATTGACGGCTCCCTCGGTCGTCAAGGCGCTGCAAATGAGATTGCCGTTGACATCGATGACACCCAGGTTGGCGACGGATTCATAGGCATTAGCCAGGTTGGCCAGCACTTGGTGGCAGCCATCAGCCGAGCCGGCTGTCACATCTGGCAGCTGGGAGATCACCCTGAGAAGTTCGTGCACCTGCTCGATTTGGCGTTCCTGGTCGATGGCCGCCAGCCTGGCCAGGCTGAGTGCATGGTCGCTTGCCTGAGCGACTCCGGCACGGCGCTGGTTGAAAGTCAAGACCAGGATGACCCCGAGAAAAGGCACCAGTGCCAGGAGCACCAGGCCCATCATGCGGCCCCGCAACGTAACGCCCATCCGCCACAACCTACTCATCAAACCCCTCTTCCAGGCACCTACTTCATGCTCCGGCGACCCCAGGTCCCGGAGAGACCTGACACTCCCCCGCTTAACAAAGCAAAGGAGACCCAAAATGGGCCTCCCTCCGGCAGTACTGCTTCCCCATCCAACTCTATCAGGGTCCCCTCAACCAAATCTCAGCGGACAAACCTAGCCGAAGGCTAGACTTCCCCGGGCCCGCTTCTCGATCTAGTCCTGCCGGCCATATAGCCAGATCCCCGGCAGGAGGAAGGCCAGGCCAAACAAAAGCATCACCACCACGTTGGTAACCACGGGATGCAAAGTAATGGCGCGCAGGGCATCCAGCGGCACGTTTGGTTCGAGCAAAGTCCACCGCAAGGGGTCAATCCCGTAGGTCACCGGGTCCATCGCCGCCAACAGCCGCATCCAGGTGGGCACACCCTGAAGCGGAAAGAATGCCCCGGACAGGAAGAACAGAGGCAGGAGGACAAAGTTCATCACCATGTGAAATCCCTCCATCGAGCGCTGCCTTGCCGCCAGGAGCAGGCCCAGCGAGGTCAGCATGGCAGCCAGGAGGAGCATCAATCCGAAGAGATCAATAATCTGGCCGAGGCCGAGGCTAAGCCCCAAGATGGGCGCCAGAACCAGCATGACGATGCCCTGCAGCACCGCCACCGTCGTGCCACCGGCGACCTTGCCCAGGGCCACCGCAAAACTGGAGGCCGGAGTAACCTGCACCTCTTTGAGGAACCCAAACTGGCGATCCCAAACGATGGACACCGCCGAGTACACAGCGGTGAACAGGACCGTCATGGCCAGGATCCCGGGGAAGAAGAAGCTGGTGAAATCGATCTGACCCCCACCGATGTTGCTCATAGCCGGGGAAAATCCGGCTCCGAACAACAGCAAGAAGATCAACGGCTGGCCGATCGATGAAACCACGCGGGCTCGGTCGCGCCGGAAGCGGAGCATGTCCCTGCTCCAGATGGTGTAGATGGCCCTCAGCTCTGCCAGCATATGCCTCGCCTACCTCAGACCCCTCGCCGCCGGCGGCGGTGTCCATCGCCGTCTTGTTCCTTTTTCGGATCACGCATCGCCCTGCCGGTGAGCTTGATGAATACATCCTCCAGCGTGGGGCGCCGCAGATTGACGCTAAGAACATCCACAGCCTCAGGCCCCTTGTTGAGCTCGGCCATCAACTTGGCAAGCACGGTCTCGGCCTGGTATACCTCCACGATCACCTGGCCATCGGGGCCCAGCCGAGGTTTAAGAGCCTCCATTTTCGCCAACCTATCCAAGGCTTCCCTGGGCTGTGGGGTTTCAATCGACACCACATCCCCGCCCACCAGGCTCTTCAGAGCGCGCGGATCATCGAGGGCCACAATCTGGCCCTTGTCGATCACGGCCACCCGGTCGCAGTTTTCGGCTTCATCCATGTAATGCGTGGTCATGAAGACGGTGATGCCCTCCGTCTCCCTGAGTCGGCGAAGGTATGCCCAGATATGCCGCCGCGTCTGTGGATCGAGACCGAGGGTCGGCTCATCCAGAAACAAGAACTCGCGGCGCGTGAAGCAGGCCGCGGGCCACTTCCAACCGCCGCTTCATCCCTCCGGAATAGGTTTCAACCAACGCGTCCGCCCGCTCCTCCAGCTCAACCAGGTCGAGAAGGGACCGGGACCGCTGAGCAAACGCGGCGGCCGACAGGCCATACAGCATGGCGTGGAAACGCAGGTTTTCACGGCCGGTGAGTTGTTCATCCAGGCTGGGCTCCTGAAAGACCAGGCCAATCGTTCGGCGAACACCACGCCGGTCTCGCAGAACGTCATGCCCATCGATGGTCGCCGATCCGGAGGTTGGTCGAAGCAAGGTCGTGAGCATGTGGATGGTGGTCGTCTTGCCTGCCCCGTTGGGGCCCAAGAATCCGAAGATCTCGCCGGCCTCGACGTCGAAGGTAATTCGATCGACGGCCGTCGTCTCGCCGTAGTTTCGGGTCAGATCCTCAACTTGGATCACGTGCATCTCCGCTGTTGTTGGCTCCCATATTCGGCCGCGCCCGGGCGGGCCCATTATCCCCCGGGTTGATAAGAACCGCATGAGCAGGCCCCCCGCATCAGCGGCACAGGAGCACAGGCGCATGCGACCGCCTGAGAACTTCATCCACGGCACTGCCCAGGACGACTTCGACCATCGGGTTAGCGCCATAACCGCCCATGACGATCAGTTCGGCCCCATGCTCTTCGGCCGCCGCCAAGATGCATTCGGCGGCTTCGCCCTGCATGCTCATGCTGGCCGCTTCCACCCCAGAATCGGCCAGGTAGGTCCGGGCGTCTTCCAGGACGGGGCGCATGTCTTCGCCTTTGTCGTCGACCACCACCAGTGTCAGTTTTGCTCCCCAGGCGCCGCCCATGTAAGTTGCCACGTAGAGCGCCTCGCGGGCTTTGGGACTGCCATCGTAGGCCAGCAGCAGTCTGCCGATTGGCGAAGCCGTGCGTGGGACGGCCAGCACCGGCCGGGGACAGGTCCGCACCAGATTCCGAAATCCTGATGCCAATCGAGCCACGCCCTGCGGGGCCGGCGGGTGGGCCAGGCTGACCACAACCAGGTCCGTCCAGGCCGCGCGCTCACATATCCTGCGCGCCGCAGGTCCGACATCCACCGCCAAGGTGGCCTCGACGCCGGCTTCCCGGCAGCGCCGATTGAATTCCGCCGTCAGCGAGCGGACACGCTGTGAATCCGCGTCCTCGGGCTGCGCAATCAGGTGCAGGCCACGGATTCTGGCCGACTCCTGCCTTGCTACCTCAATCCCCTGGTTCAGAGCTTCCCACCCCATGGCGTCATGCCGCAGCGGGACCAAGATGTCATCGAACAGGCGATCATCGTCCCCCAGCCTCTCCCGCTGCCGGCGCCATTCTCCCGCCGGCGGGCCAAGGCTCAATCCTTCCGGAACCACGGATGATAACAGCTTGTCTCCAAGACGCTCGGCGACCTTGCCGACGCGCTCACTATGCTCCGCAACAAGGTGCGCCGCCGCCTGATCAGGGTCAATACTCCACCCCAACAAAGACTCGAGTTCAGCACGATGCTCCATCACCCACAGGTAGAGGTCGGCTTCGGTTCGCCCGGGGAAATCTCGGAGCAAACCCTGTTCGAGAATGACGGACACCACCGGAAGATAGACCTCGTCGTACCAATGGGCAACCGCTTCTCCATAGGGCACTTCGCGCTGGAGCTCCAGCCCCATGAAGTACCGGTGCACAGCGATGTGTTCCTCCAGCAGCGGGTACTTGCCGGCTTCGGTGAGGCTCAAGTCGGCCTCCGGACGGATCACATCCAGCCGGGTCCGCTCGAGGAAACCTGCGTACTCAGCCTTGAGGATCAACTCCTCAGGGCTGGTGTCGGGGGAGAGGGGTATCTTGACCTCCACTTCCGTGACATAGGCCTCGATCGTATCAGCGCCCATCTCCTTGGCCACCGAGACTCGATGGTGTCCATCCCTGACAAAATACGTTTCGCCGATCTTGTAGACTTCGATCGGAGGCAGTCCTGCCTGCCCCTCTGCCATGGCTTTGACCCGCGCCCATCTTTGTCCTTGGGCATCGGTCAGGGGCATGAAGGATCGGGTGAAGTCCGCATAGCGGCCGACACTGCCGACGATGGCGTCCAGCGGAATCTCCTGCAGACCCCGGGGAAGCGTCGACCTGCCGCGCAAGATCTCCCGCACTTGCTCAAACGGGAGCAGGTCCGCTGGCCTGCCAGTCAGGCGCGCCAGCACCTGCTGCAGGCCCGCCCGCTGTCGTGCGGCTCGGAAGTCACGTACGGCTTGGGTGAATTCCAGTCGGCTCGGCTCGCTCACATCTGACACCCACTTCGGGACTGGGCGGGATTGCCAAGCCCCCCTGGCGCCCTCTTTGTCTTGGCTCGATTCACACCCCAATCCTACCGCGATGCATGTGGCTCACAGGCGGGATTTGCCGCCCCAGGAGACGTCCGCCCAGTTTATGCGAATTTTCACAAATGGTTCGGCCAACGATGAGGGGCATGTTGGGGTTTGCCCTTCAGTCCTAGAGGATCGTGTGCGCGGATGGAATTGTCCCCGGCCGGCTTGGCCCTCGAGACGGCCCGGTCAACGTCCCTGCGCGCGCCGGACCAGGCCGGAAACGAAAGGGCCCTTGAAGCTCACCGCAGGCCCTTTTCGCAAGGCCTCCTCCGAAAGGCTAAGTGGCCCCCGGTGCCAGGTGTTCCATGCCCGCATCGTCCCAGCTCACAAACTGGCCGGACAGACTCGAGGGAGCCCACAGCGCCAGTTTGGCCAGGACCTGCCCGGGCTTCTCCGGCGGCAGCAACTGACCGTCTTCGAAAAGTCGGACGAAGCGCGCGAGGGACTGGGGCAGCATGGCCCCTTGGCCGCTTGACCGGATTTCAGCTTGCATCTCGGTGTCCACCACCCCCGGCCGAAAGGCAACACTGATCACGTCGGGTTCTTCGGCGGCCAACTGGCGAGTGAACTGATTGATGGCCGCCTTGGAAAGGTCGTAAGCACCCCAGCCTGGTGTGACGCGCTCGGCCGCCCCACTTGAGACATTGATCACCCGACCTCGGGACTGCCTCAGCGCCGGCAGGGCCATCTTGGTGAGCAAGACGGGCGCCAGGACGTTCAATTGCCAGTGGGCCGCCCATGCGGCTTCTTCAGCCTGCGACAGGAGCGCGATGGGCGTAAGCATGGCGGCGTTGTTGATCAGACCCAGCAGGCCGCCATAGGTCACCTGCGCCGCCCAAATCAGCCCCGCCCGGATCTTGTCCTGTGTGATGTCCCCGACCACAACCGTCACCCGGCCACCCAGGGTGCGCACGTCGTTGGCCACGGCCTGCAGGTCGGCAGGCGTCCGCGCCCCAATCACCGTCGGGACACCCAATCGGGCCAGTTCCCGGACAGCGGCAGCGCCCAGACCGCGCGAGGCCCCTGTGACGATTACGGCTCCCTGTGCCATCATGCCTCCCATCTCTCAGAATTGCGCCTGCTCTCATCCTGAGCGAGGCTAGGGTGAGACCTGCAATTCCTGCCGGCTGATAAGCAGTGTTTCGGCTGGCGCTTCCCCGACGTATCCCACGAACCGCTCCGCTTCGACGGAAGACACCGCCTTCAACGCCTCGACCCAGGCCGGCGAAACCGACTGATAGAGCAATTCGACGGTCACGTGGTATGGAGCCTGGGCTCCGGCAATAGACGCGTTGTACTGCACGGTATCGCCTCCGCCCGCAAAATCTCCATCGTTGACGGCGCGGCCGACCACGGCTGTGGCTTGATCGGCGGGCTCGGCCTGATACCCGACAGGAAGCAGCCGGTTGTCCTTGAGCCAGCGCGCAGCCTGGGTCAACCGGGTGGTTGATCGCCCCCCAGCCGAACCCAACACAGCTTCATAGATTTGGACTTTCTGTTCACTGTCGACAATCCGATAGTGAGGTTCAAACCCTCCGTCTCCCTGCGCCTGGTCGTCACCCGCGATGGTGCCATCAGCGGCCGTCGCACCGGATTCAAAGACAATCGAGCCCGTGGCATCCTCAACCTTCAGGTGAATCCACGCCCGGCGAGACGGGAATCCGGTGGGAAATTTGTGCCCGGTTTTGACGTGCACGTCGACAGTAATCTCAAGCCTGGTGCCGATCTGACGCGCCGACAGGATGCTGACATCGGCCGTCTGAGTTTGCATAAATTCGCGTTGAGCAGTCTGGGCGGCTGGGATGGCATCCTGAAGATAGCCCACGCCTAATTCAGATCCGTGGCGAGTGAATATGTCGAGCAGGGCCAGATTGCCCCCCAGGAAGTTGTGCTGTCGGAAGGGGCTGCGCGGCTGTCGGCTCTGGGTGGCCACGTAGGCCCCCGACGCCACCTCCGGCATGTGACAATCCTGGCAGCTTTGCGCATAACGCACATCGCTCTGAAGCCATTCCAAGTAGGTGGCTTGGAGGGTCAAGGGCGAGGCTTGGCTGGGCGTTCCATCCAATTGAAGGACCACCTCATGACAGACGGCGCACAATTCAGACTGGCCAATATGATCGGATTTGATGGGCAAGAAACCCGACTCACGGGCCATTAGATTGGCGAGGTCGGATTCAGTGGCATACAGACCGAACGCTGGGCGGGAGCCCACAGGCGCCTCAGCGTCGATCACAAACCCTCCGGTGTAACTGTCTTCCGTCCCAAGGCCATTCTGAGTGATCTGATGGCACAGGCTGCACGATACCCCGTCCATTGCCAGGCCGTGCAGGGGGTTTTGCGGGCTGACAAACCCATTCCCCAACACAGTGGCCGGCGTACCGAACACGTTGGCGGTGTATTTGGCCATCGGCATGTGGCACGTACTGCAGAAGGCCTGAATGCCCGGGCCCTGATCGGGAGCGGCCATGACCTCGGCGCTCAGCGCCGCCTGCCAGAAGGGGTTCCGGGCTGAGTTGGCCATGCTGGAGACTGCCCACTGGCGATCAATGGAGACGACTTCACCGGTATTGCTGCTCTGATCCCTATGGCAAGTGCTGCACACACCACTTCCGGCGAAAAATCGGCTGGTTTCGGTGGGCAGCGGGAGTGGCGTGGGGCGGCCCGCGAAGGATGGGGGAAGGCTGGTCGGGGTGCTGTAGGGGGTGGCCGTTGGCGGCGCCGTAGGGGTGATGCCTAGGACCGGAATGGGAGAAACGGTCGGGGAGGGACCCGTCACGGCATGGGCGCAGGCACCCGACACGATCGCCATGCCAACCAGCGCCAGCAAGGGCCACCGTGGCCAACACAGGCGAAGGGCCAAGGGCGAAGTCCCCATCCTAGAATGTGAAACGACCATCCTTGTAGATCACGTCACCGTCGACGGCGATTTGCGAGTCCACTTTCATGTCACAGATCATGTCCCAGTGGATGGCACTGTCGTTCTTGCTCCCGGTCTCCGGATAGCCGGAACCCAGCGCCATATGGAAGCTCCCCCCGATCTTTTCGTCGAACAGGATATTGCCCGTATGACGCCCGATCCCATAGTTGGTGCCAATGGCGAACTCGCCGACGTAGCGTGCCCCCTCATCGGTATTAATGCTCTCCTCTAGGACCGCCTGATTCTTGGCGGCAGAGGCTTCGACCACCTTACCCGCCTCGAATTTCAGCTTGATACCGCTGACCTCGTTCCCGAGACGGATGGCAGGGTAGGTGAAGTTGACCCAGCCGTCGACCGATTCTTCCACCGGGCCTGTGTAAATCTCGCCGTCCGGCATGTTACAGGTCCCGTCGGCGTTCATAAACGTACGACCCTTGATCGAAAGGTGAAGGTCGCAGTTGGGACCCTGAAGGTGCACTTTATCGTGGCCCTCCAGGACCCCGATTGCCTTCGCCTGCTCTTTCTGAACACCGATCCAGAAAGCGACTGGGTCGTCATCGCCGGCAACGTGGCAGGCCTGATAGACAAACTCCTCATATTCAGGCAGGCTCAGCTCCGCATCTTGCGCGTAGGCCTCGGTGGGGTGGAGTGTGGTCACCCATTTGAACGCTCCTGTGCCGCCCCGATCGAACTGAGCCCTGAGAATGGGCTTGACCGCTGTCAGCCGCTTGGCCATTCGCTTGGGGTCGGCATGCGTCAGGGTTCGGGTGTTCGCTTGAGAGTGGATCCGGATGCGGCCTTCAAAGTGCTCGTAGGCATCCAGCAGGAATGGCGGCACGAACATCAGCTGCTCTTCGCTGGCATGCGCCATGAACAGGTCGTCAATCCCCGAATATGTCTGCATGCCTGCCAGGGAGACGGCCAGCTGAGGATGGCCGCCAGCCTTGAGGATTCGTTCGAACACCGCCCGTACCAACGGTTCTGCGGTGGGCTCGGCCTCGATAACCACGCGGTCCCCCGGCGCCACCTTGACGCAGTAATCCACCAGAACCTGCGCATGTCGTTCAACTCTGGGGTCAGTCATGCTCACTCCGTGGAAACTGATGTGTGGGCCTCCCCCAGGCGGCTTATGCGATGGGAAAAGCTAGCTGGTCCGGACGGCGAACGCGTCCAAGTCCGTGACGGGATCGCTGGGATGGGTCGAGTTCCACATCTGGGCCAGGCGCGCCAAAGGAACGCCGATGCCCTCTCTTCGCACGATTCCTGCCCGGTAGGCATCGGGTTCACTCATGCTTGCAGCCAATGCCTCGTCGGTATCGATAGCTGCCCGGATCTTGCCATCGAGGCCGATCGCCGGTTTGAGATGTCCAATCCCGTCGAATTCAATCGGACGGCCACGGACCAGGAACCAGAAAACCATCTCGGGGAGCGCGCCCATAACCTGCCGGATTACATCGCTTTCAAGTCCGGTCTTATCGGAGAGGTGGGACACGACCTCATCCGTGGGGACCGGGGCTTCCAAATCGAGCGCTGGGGCATATGCCCTAAGGGCGTCTCTGATGCTGGCCATATTGTCTCCTCCGATGAAAGGCTGGAACGCAGCCTGACTGTTGCTGTGGTCATTGGATGGGCGCCGGTTGCGCCCCAGTCAGCAGTTAAGGATACCATTCCGGCGCGCCCCGGATGCATGATTCACGGTTGGAAAACGGCCGGTTGGGCGAGGATGCGGGCAGCCGCCCGGCGGCCGATTTCCACCGCAAAGTTGGTGCCACGGTCCCAAGGGTAGACCTGGCTCATGCTCGCCAGCCACAAACCAGGGATCGGGGTCTCTAAGTCTGGGATGGCCCCCGAATGATTGACAGGGGGGACAGGTTGCGCATACGGGGTCCTGAAAAGCCAGGCTTCTCGGACCCAATCCGTCGTGAATTCCGGGTTGACCCTTGCCAGAGCTGGCACGAACCGCTCCAGGAGCTCCTCTTTGCTGAGGCTGAAGTACTCGTGATCCGGTTTGAGATAGTCCCCGCAGTAGACAATATGATCCCCGCCGAAAAAACGCGGCGAAAGGAAATTCGTGTGCTCAACCAGCGCCAGGAAGGGGAAGCCGGACGACTTGGGCAGATTGTGCCAGTAAATTCCTGATTCGGACAGCCGGTGCGTCAAAGCCACCACAAGCACGACCGCCCCCAGCGAGTCCATCGAAAGCAATTGATGTAAGTAGTCATCCGGCAGGTCGGGGGCCAGCTTCGCCAGCAAACCGGGCGATGTCGTCACCAGACAGTGATCGGCCGTGATCGTACCCCCTGCCACATCCAGGGTCACCCCCCCGCCGGCTCCGACGGCAACTCGCTCCACCGGAGTTCGATAGTGGAATGTGACCCCCATGGACTCGAGCCGATCAGCAAACTGATCCATGAATGCCTGAAAGCCGCCCTCGAACGTTCCCAAACGAGGCGTCCTGGCTTTGACCCTGGCCCAAAACCAGGCCATATTGACCAGTTTGTAATAAGGGCCGAATTTGCCCACCAATAGCGGCTCCCACAACACTTCATAACCATGGCGGCCCATCCATTTTTCCAGCCACTCGTGGGCGGTCACCTTCTCGAAACCGTGCCAGTCGCGGGAGAGCAGCAGATAGATGGAGGCCAGGCCGAAGCGCATCTTGTCCCCCCAATTCAGGCCAGGAAAACGAAGCACGTGCAGGCCCCGTGCAAGCGTGCCGGCGCCCGGCATCCGGTCCAGCCAGGGAAGCCGTGGGAAGACCAGGGACAATGGACCATCAAGCGGGAAAAAATGGCCCTCGTGATAGGCTCCTGTGATCGGCCAGGGGAAGAAGGCCCGATCACTCCAGCCGAGCTCGTCGATCAGACCCAGAATGTGCTTGTCGCTGGCAAACCAGTGATGGTAGTAACGTTCGACCGACCAATCCCAGCGAGGGATCTTGAACCCAGCCGCCAAGCCGCCGACGTGGTCTGACGCCTCCAAAATGGTCACATCGCATCCGGCCCGTCGCAGATCGTAGGCGGCGGAAAGTCCCCCGGCGCCTGCGCCGACAATGGCGACCTTCATGCCAAGCCCTCACGCGACATTTCCGCTCGCAGCCGATCCCAATTCAGGCTCTCGCGCGCGAAATAGTAGGCTCCCAGGACCGTAATTGGAAGCCACAGGGCGGCGTGCAGAACAAGGGTGTATCCGGCGGCTGTCGCCGTGGGGACGCCATATGCGCCGAGCACTGCGATGCCGGGCGCATCAAAGGTCCCGACGTAGCCAGGCGCCGAGGGTATGGTCGTGGCGAGATTGACGATGCCGTTCATCAGCATCAGGGCGAAATAGCTGACGGTGAAGGGAAAAGCGTGCATCACGAACCAATACTTGCCGGTCTCCAACAGCCAGATCACAGCCGACGTCACCAGGACCATTGCCACGTCACCGGGCGAACGAAGCGCTGCCAGGCCGCTGAGGAATTGGCTGACCAACGCCATGATGCGATCATGGAGAGGGTCCGGCGCGATGCGCTTGAGCACAGCGTGAATGACACGTTCAGCGTGGGCCGGGAAGATGGCCATAACCAAGAAGAGGATGACGGCGGCCGCAAACACAACCGTGCCCCACACGGCGACGCTCCTCAGGCTTGAAGCCACGCCCGGGACCGATGTGACGCGCGCCAATTCCGGCAGGTTGAGGAAGATGAAGGCAAGCATAACGACCCCATCGAAAGCTCGCTCGACGATGATGGTCGCTAGAGACGCCGACATCGGTACACCCTCGCGACGACGCAGGACGTAGGCTCTGAGCACCTCACCTGCCCGAGCCGGGTAGACATTGTTCCCCATGTAACCGATGGCCACCACGGGGAACATGGTGGCCGTCGGAATGGACTTCACTGGGCGGAGCAGATAGTGCCAGCGCCATGCCCGCGCCCAGACGGCCAAGAAGTACACGGCGACGCCGGGCAAGATCCACCAGTAGTTGGCTTCTTTCAGGGAGGCCCAAACGTCCCCAAGCTTCAGGCCCCTCAGTGCGAGCCAAACAAAGAGGGCGCTTATGGCGAGCCCAACCCAGAATTGCCAACGTCTCAAACCGACCTCCATGAAGACGGCGGGGGGCAAAGCCTCCCCGCCACGGCGCCATTCTACCACGCAGGACGAATCAAAAAGCCGGGCCCTTCGGGCCCGGCTGACGACCAGGAGGCAATTCTTCTAGCTGGCCTCGACCACCGCCGGGAGCATGCCCTCGAGTACCCGTTCGAGCGCCATGGTATGGCTGCACACCCCACGCGAGGTAAAGAAATCGCAATCACAGGTCCAGCTGCCGTCTTCAAAGTGCACGCTGTGAGGGTTGTTCTCACCATCAAACGTGGCATGGAATGCATCAAACCGTATCCGCTCCCGCTCTTCAGCGTAACGCTTGGCCTTCTCGATCTTCCCGATCATCCCATAATCCATCGTTGCTCCTCGTCTCGGCTCACAGGAAACAAAAAGGCACGCGGGCTGGTTCAGCCCCGTGCCTCAATCCGGTCGCACTATTCCATTTGGGTCTAATACCCTCATCTCCGGTACCCTCGCATGGTTGACCGCCTCACACCGGGATTTCAGATGTTAACAGTATAGACAGCCAAGGGGCGTAAGTCAATGCACGAATGGCCTACGGCCTGGCTCCGCTAGTCGGTCGGCTGCTCCTCCGCCTCCTCGAGCAGGCGCACCAGACTCGACGGTTCACACCCCTTCAACAGGACCGTGACATGGTCCTTGGGCATGAGGCTGGTGTCACCGTGGGGGATCACCAGGTCTCCATCTCTGGAGATGCTGATGACCACGCACTCCCGGGGCAGGCCGGCGTCCTTGAGGGTCTTGCCTGCCGCTGGAGCCCCTTCCCGCACCTCGAACTGAGCCGCCCGCGCGCCAGGGAAGCGCGTCAGCTCGGAGCTGGGCTGTGCCGCCGTTCGCCTCAACGTGCCGATCTCATAGGCGCGGATCACGTCGTTTCGCCGCACGATGCCCAGCAACCGCGTCGGGTCCTCGCGTGACACAACCGGCAGCCTTGACAGATCCCTGGGCGCCATCCGGCGCAGGGCCATGCGGACGCTCTCGTCGGGATAGGCCACCACCAGGTTCTGATTGGCCATGTCTTTGACCTTCAGCGTCTTGCGCTCGGGGCCGGATTCCGTGGCGCTCCGCAGGTCGGCCAGGGAAACGATCCCTTTCAGACGCCCCGACCTATCGACAACGGGAAATCCGTGGCTGTTGGTTTGAAGGAACAGGTCAGCCAGGGCGCTGGCGGGCATGCTGGAGTACACGGTGACCGGGTTGCGGCGCATGATTTCTTCGACCTTCACCGAATCCATTACGTCCACGTCGCGTCCGCTTGCCAGCCGAATGCCGCGTCGGATCAGCTTCAAGGTGTAGATCGATTCTGGGTGAACGTGTTGGGCGATGGCGGTCGAGACGACTACGGCGACCATCAGCGGAAGGATGATGTGATAGTCGTTCGTCATCTCGAAAACAATCAGGACTGCGGTCAGCGGGGCGCGGGCGGCGGCGGCAAACACAGCCGCCATGCCAACCGTGGCGTAGGATCCCGATCCGGCAGCGATGCCAGGGAACGCCCGCGTCACAAACTCGCCAAAGGCTCCCCCGAGCATGGCGCCGGAGAACAAACCTGGGGCAAACACCCCTCCTGAGTTGCCTGAGCCAAGCGTGAGCGATGTGGCCAGAAGCTTGAGCAGCACCAGGGCCAGCATCAGGCTGATGAGCATGTTGCCGTTCAGAGCCGACTCAATAGTATTGAATCCGGTGCCGAAGATGCGCGGATAGCCGTTGGCCAGACTGGCGGCCGAAATCCCCTGGCCACCGCCTGCCTTCTCCATCCCGGCCAGAACCAACGGATAGCCGACGCCAGTGATGCCGAGCAGGAGAGCCCCGGCGGCCGGCTTGAGGGCCATGGGGAACCGCCAGGCATCGAAGAGTTCTTCAAAGGCGTAGAGCAACTTGATGAACAACACACCCACAACGGCCGCCAGGATCCCCAACAGGAGATAGAAGATCAGCTCCCAGGCGCTGTTGAGAGCATACGGAGGCAGGGCGAATGCCGGTTGGTCTCCCAGGAACGTCCGGGCGACGACGCTGGCCGTCACGGCCGAGATGACCACGCTCCCCATATCCCCCATACGGAGCTCTCCGAGGATGATCTCAAGAGAAAAGAAGACCCCAGCAATCGGGGCATTGAACGTGGCTGCGATGCCGGCGGCTGCCCCGCATGCGACCAGATTCCGAACGCGTTCTTCTGAAAAGTGCAGAAACTGGCCGATGGATGAGCCGAGGGCAGCCCCAACCTGGACGATGGGACCCTCTCGCCCGGCCGAGCCCCCACTGCCAATGCAGGCTGCCGAGGCGAAGATCTTGGCTAAGGCAACCCTTGGCCGGATGCGGCCACCTTCGAGCGCCATGGCCTGCATGACTTCCGGCACGCCGTGGCCCTTGGCCTCGCGCGCAAACAAGGCGATGATTGGGCCGGAGATCAACGCCCCCAACACAGGCGCCACAATCAGCCAGCCCCAGCCCAATTGAGGCCAGGTTGTCGGAGCCCCGCGGTAGAGCAGGTCCTGGATCCACTGGATGGCCTTGATCAAGAACACGCCGCCCAGGCCGGTGCCCAAGCCAACAATGACAGCTGTGCCGAACATGACTGCCGCCTCGGACGGCAGCAGGCGGTCAAGCAAAGAGGGGATCGTGCTTCGGGGGTTCATAGGAGGGGGATTGTGTCCTTACTTCAGGAATCGCCGCGGGATTATACTGCAGGCTCACCCGCCGTACATCCCCACCATATGAACGTTCGCTTAGAGCCTTTCGGGGAGCGCCAGGATAACAGCCAGTTCCCCCAGATCCTGGATGACCTGGCAGTTTGCCTCTGGAAACAGCGCTTGGGGGTCGAGGAGCACGGCCTGCATTCCTGCCCCTTCAGCGGCGGGGATGTCGGCGTAAAAGTTGTCCCCCACGTAGAGGGTTTCATTCGGCGGGATCCCGATTTTATCGGCGGCGTAGGCCAACAGCCGATGGTCCGGTTTCCACCAACCGACTTCACCGGCGGCCAGCGTAAGATCAAAGTGCTCAGCCAAGCCCAGTTCTAAGATCACCTCGCCGATTGGGTTCCTTCGGTTGGAGACCACCCCGAGCCGGCACCCCGCTTGTCTCAAATCAACCAAAAGGGCGGGGACTTCCTGGGGAATGAAATGGCTCGGCCGATACTCGTCGATCATGCGCCGCTGGATCGATTTGGCCATCCTCTCGGCGTCTTCAGGGCCAACTCCCAGATGACCCAACTGACGCGCAGCGAACGCCAACCACAAGCCCTCCCAATCGTTGCCTCGCTGAGCGCGATCCTCCTTCAACTCATCAGAGTCCGCCCAGTAGGCATGGATCCAGCGCATGATGTCGTGTGCCCGATCCGACGGAACCTCCAGGCCCAAATCCCGGGCAAAGGCGAAGAAGGTGTCGATTTGGGGCGGGTCGTTGTGGCGCAGGGTCCCATCCAGGTCGAACAGCACGGCACGTTTCGAGAGACTCGACATCACTCACCTAAGCGGATTGTCTTAACGACGGATGATCCAAACACCTGCAGACGTCCGCGGCGCATTCTATGCTGACCAGGCCATTCCTCAGGCCTCAACCGCCAATAAAATGCATCTCGACCTTCTGCAAACCCTCGGTGCGGGCGGAACGCAGCTCCGAATAGCGATCGCCGCGCCGACCCCAGATCCCGCGCAGGGCCTCGAGAATGTCATCATCTGTCATGCCATCTCGTACGTACTGGCGGCAATCATGGCCTTTGACGGCGAACAAGCATGTGAACAAGCGGCCATCGGCGGACAGGCGCGCTCGGGTACAGTCGGCACAGAAGGGCTGAGTGACGGAAGCGATGAAGCCGATCTCCCCTTGGCCGTCCTCGTAGCGGTAGCGGTTGGCCACCTCCCCCAAATAGTTGGAGTCAGCGGGCTCGATGGGCATCTCGGCCCGAATCCGGCGCACCAACTCGGCGGCCGGCACCACGTCGTCCAGCCGCCACCCATTGGTCGTTCCGACATCCATATACTCGATAAAGCGCACGATGTGACCGCTGTCTTTGAAGGCGCGCGCCATGGGCAGAACGCTGTCTTCGTTCACGCCGCGCTTGACCACCATATTGATCTTGACCGGTGTCAGGCCGACATTGGCCGCAGCCCGAATGCCTTCCAGGACCCGCTCCACCGGAAAATCTACATCGTTCATGGCCGTGAACACGTCGTCATCGAGCGAGTCCAAACTGACCGTCACACGGTTCAGGCCGGCCTTCTTGAGACGCTCCGCCTTCCGGGCCAAGAGCGATCCATTGGTGGTCATCGTCAGATCATCCACACCGGGAACTGAGGCCAGCCTCTCGATCAGGTCTTCGATCCTGGGCCGAAGGAGTGGCTCTCCGCCGGTGAGCCTCACTTTGCGCACGCCCAGCCGGGTAAAGACGCGCACCAACCGCTCGATTTCGTCGAAACTCAACAGCTCCTGGCGCGGCAGGAACGCGTAGCCCGGGCCGAAGACTTCCTTGGGCATGCAGTACACGCAGCGGAAATTGCAGCGGTCCGTCACCGATATCCGCAAATCGTGGAGTGGGCGCCCCAAGCGATCCAAAACCTTGGTCGTGAGTGCGTCTGGTTGCTCAACCGGCATGCAATCAACCCCGTTCAGATGGGAACCTCGCCTGAGCCGACTTTGACCTCTGCCGGCCTCCCGCGGGAGGCCCGATTCTAACACAGCCCACCTATTTTTATGTCAGTCTTCTGTTAAATTAACCGTGTTCATTAGGATATAATCCGGCCATCGCAGATCAAGGAGCCCAGCATGGACAAGGAACCGTCCGGGAGCATCGTCCCCAAGGGAACCGGGTTGTTTGAGGGCCTCGGTTTCCGGATCAAATTGATCTTGCGCTTGATGAAGGACCGCCGCGTAAATCCCCTGGCCAAGCTGCTCCCGATTGGAGCCATGGTGTACTTGTTCGTTCCTGATCTGGCGCCAGGGCCCTTGGACGACGCTGCGGTGATCTGGCTTGGCAGCTATCTTTTCGTCGAACTCTGCCCGCAGGAGGTCGTCCAGGAGCACGTCCGCGACATGACCTCGATCATTGACGGCGAGTTTCGCTCGGTGGAAGACGACCCCCCCGAGCCGAAATCATCCCCCTAAGGGCGTCCTCGTCGGCACCGGCGTTCGGGTCGGCCTCGGCGTCTGCGAGGGAATTGGAGTCCTCGAAGGCGTCACTGTTTTCGTGGGCGTCGGGCTTTCGGTAGCCGTAGGCGTCATCGGGCCTTCGTGTGTCCAGAGCCGGATGACGACCTGGCCCACCTCACCCATCACTCCCTGATCCTGACCGTTGAAGAACACGCGCACACCACCGGCATTGCCTGTGGTGAGCTCGACCACGTCCTGAGCGGTGTACTCAAGAATGTCCCCGGCTCGGATGAGCCCCGTGAACTGCGACTTGCCGTCGACTTTGACGTTGATCCAAGCGAGCTTTTCGCCCAGCACCCTGAGCTGGACCCCGGAAACCGGCCCGACCAGCGGCTCCAGGGTCGCTCCAGCCGTCGCAGGTGGCGCTCCAGACGCGCCAGATAGGGACTGAATATTTATGGTCGGGGTGAGGGTAGCTGTAAGCGTAGCTGTGGGCGGCATTGAGGTGACCAGTCCCAGCCCACCGGCGGCCACCGTCTGCTTTCGCATGACACTCATCAGTCGGCTGCCGCCCCAAACCAAGACCACCAACACGGTCAAGATGAGCAGCGCCGAAATGAACAGGTCGGCGGAGAACCAACGCCTGAAGCGGCCCGGCTCGCGGGGCAGGATCGCCTGTCGGACGACTTCTTCGGAGACCTGCGGAAATGGTTTGCCTGAGCGGCTCTGCAAGGCATCGGCGTAGCGCAACATCAAATCTTCAGCGTCCAGGCCGATGAAGTCAGCGTAATTCCGCATGAAGCCGCGGGCTTGTACCGGAGACGGCAGTTGGTCGAGGTCGCCTCGCTCCAACGCCTCCAGGTGATGGGCTCGAATCCGAGTAGCACGCTCGGCCTCTTCCAGCGTCAGGCCGAGTTTCTCACGCGCCTCACGAAGCTGCCGCCCTATGTCTTCCATGGTCGAAAGCAAAGGCCCCCGACGGAAGGTCTTCCACTCGTCGGTGGCATGCTAGCCCGGCGATCAGCCGCCCTCCGCTTCCTCGGGGTCATCCTGCGCCGCTGCCATATCCGCCTCCATCGCCGGAGCTTCGGCTTCTTCGACGGCTTCAGCCTCAACCTCGTCTAGCGGCGCACCTTCCACCGATTCTTCCGCCTCGTCTACCGGCGCGCCTTCCACCGATTCTTCCGGCTCGTCTGCCGGCGCGTCTTCCACCGATTCTTCCGGCTCGTCTACCGGCGCGCCTTCCACCTCGTCTTCCATGGCCTCTTCGGTATCGGCCGCCAACTCGGCGAACGCCGGCGTTTCCTCTTCGGCTTCGTCCACGTCGTACGCCGATTCGGCGGGCTCGCTCTCGCGGTGAACCAGGATCGTGACCTCGGGGACCAGATCGATGGTCAAGCGTACGGCAGCCATGTGCACGCCCAACGACTTGATGGGTTCACAGTCAATCTGGCGCTTATCGAGCGTGGCGCCCGTTTCCTTTTCGGCCGCTTCGGCGATCATGGCCGTGGTGATTGAGCCGTAGAGCTTGCCCGTTTCACCGGCTTTCACCGGAAAAGCCAGCTTCAGCTCGCCCAACTGCTCGGCCAACGACCCCAGCTCCTGGTTGAGCCGGACACGTTCCGCCTGCGCCTGGGCACGAATGCGCTCAGCCTGCTTCATGGCTCCGGCGGTCGCCATCAACGCCAATCCCTGAGGAAGAAGGTAGTTGCGGCCATAGCCGTCGGCGACCTTCTTGACGTCCCCGGCGCGGCCCAGCTTGTATACGTCTTTCAAAAGGAGAACTTTCATGGGGATCGCAAGCCCTTTCTGCAAAATTTGAGCGCCTCGTCGGCGCTCCGGGCGAAGGGTACAACGCCCTATCGAGACGTCATTTTACCACAGGGCCCAGGGGGGAGGCATGGGGGTTCCGGGGGCGGAATCGCCCGGTGATCGCGCCCTGTCGGCCTCGCATGGCGTTGACTTGTGAAAATTGTCACAAACCCGGAGTCATGCCCGGAGTACACGTTCCATCACCAGCCCGTCCTCGCCGTCACGGTAGTACCGGCGCCACACGTCCACTTTCTCATAGCCCAGCTGGGTGTAGAGCTGGTAGGCGGCCTGGTTGGACGTCCGCAGCGTGAGGCGGACGCGCGGCGTGTCCAGGGCGCGTTCCGCCGCAAGAAGCAGTCGCCGCCCAATGCCCTGCCGTCGCGCTCTGGGGTGGACCCCAATGGAGGCGATCCACCCCAGCCTGGCGGAACGACGGTCTCCGATCACGTAGCCGACGATGTCTTCGCCAACCACGGCCTTGAGGCGAACGGTGCCCGGAAACGTGAGGGCCTCAAGGACATCCAGCCAGGTCCAAGCATCGCGCCCGAAACAAGCTTTGACCAGCCTATTGAGCGGCCGGAAGTCCATCAATCCGGTTGACCCGATTTGGGCCAGTCGAACGGGGTTGGCGGCGTCCGCAGCTCGCATTACGCCTCGGGCTTGATGAATTTCTCCAGCATGCTGGTGAATTCCATCGGGAAGATGAACTTGGTGGCCGGGCTCGTCCCCATCGTTTTCAGGGTCTCAAAATACTGCAAGGTCATGGTCTTCTGATCGATGGATTGCGCCACAGAGAAGATCTTTTCCAGCGCCGATGCAAACCCCTCTGCCCGCAACAGTTGAGCCTGGCGTTCACCCTCCGCCTGAAGGATGGATGACTGTTTGTTCCCCTCAGCTCGGAGGATAGCCGCCTGCTTCTCGCCCTCTGCCACGTTGACTTCCGCATCCCGCTGGCCGGTCGAACTCTGTGACCACGGCCCGGCGCACACGCTCGGCCGTCATCTGGCGATTCATCGCCTCTTGGACTTCTTTGGGAGGAATGATTTCGCGGATTTCGACATTGGTCACTTTGACGCCCCAGCGCTCGGTGACCTCGTCCAGCTTGGTCCTCAACAACTGGTTGATGCGGTCCCGCTGCGACAAGACGTCATCCAATGGGATGCCGCCGATCACCGAACGCAGCGTGGTCGTCGCCATGCCTTGCGAGGCGGCTTCGAAATTGCCCACCTGCAGCACGCTCTCGGTTGCATCGATGATCTTGTAGTACCAGATGAAGTCGATCGCGATGGGTGCGTTGTCTAGGGTGATCGACGTCTGGTGGGGGATCTCACGCACCTGCTCACGCAGATCCACCTTCGCTCCCCGGTCGATGAACGGGATCAAGATGACCAAACCAGGGCCCTTTTGTCCGATGCAGCGCCCCAGGCGGAACACCACCAGGCGTTCGTACTCTTGGGTAATCCGAATGGCGTTAAAGAAGACGGCTACCCCAATCACCGCAAACGCTGCGACCACACACAGTACAAGTGTGTATTCCATGGTTCCTCCTCGTGGACGTCCTTAGTTCGGTGCGGGTTGCACGACAAGAATGAGGCCTTCGCGGCCGGTGACGATAACCCTGGCCCCCGGGGCCATCTCGGTCTCGCCCCTCGCCGACCATAGCTCGCCATTGACAAAGACCGAACCGACGGGATCGAGCGGCGTTCGAACCTCGCCCACTTTGCCCATGATGTCCCTCAAGCTGTCGGACGAAGGCGAGCGAAAAGCCAGCAGGCTCTTGCGCACCACCAGCCAGAAGAAGGTCAGCGTGAGCACTGTCGTACCGATTCCCAGCAGCGGGTCGACGGCCAATACTCGCCCCGAGATGCGGAACAGGAACATCGACCCCAGACTAAAGGCGAGCGCGGACAGTGCCAGCCACAGCCCCCGCTGCCAGCGCCAGATTGACAAGCCAAAGAGCACGGTCCCCGCCAGGATCAGTGGCAGCGCCCAGAGGTTG
Organism: uncultured Chloroflexia bacterium; assembly: GCA_963807065.1. Lineage (GTDB taxonomy): Bacteria > Chloroflexota > Anaerolineae > Anaerolineales > E44-bin32 > CAWAND01. The sequence goes on along the minus strand of CAWDZQ010000004.1, from coordinate 1,075,051 downwards.
ATGGGAAGGCTGAGTATCCCGAAGGTGGAGAGCCCTAGGGCCAACAGAGCCAGAAGTTCAAGCACCCCGGTCCCCGGGGTGACCAGGGCCATCACCGTCAGCCAGACCGTGGCAGTCATGGCCAGAAAAATCAGATTGGCGAGCAGTGACGCATCCATGTCCAACGCCTCCGCATTGTCGGCATAGGCTTAGCCTCGCGCCGGACGGCTGGGAGTGCATGTCAGCCAGCAGACATGTGGCGGACAACTGACCCGGCCGATTTCTTTCGACAGTCGGCAGGCAAAGATTATACAATCGGCATGCCAAGGACAGGAGTGCTTCCATCGCAGAGACGCCCGTCTGCGAATGGTATGATTTCCCCTGCAACGGGAGCCAGATATGCTCGAGGCCTTCCCCATCTTGTTTGGCTTTGCCGGCCTGGTTGGATTGGTCTGGCTCGGAGTCATCGAGCCGTCACCGTCGAGTCTGCTCGATTCCAGCACCTTGAGAGCCACTCCCCCAAACCAGCGCGTCGACCTGGGTGCGGCGGCGCTCATCGGGGGTTTGCTGGGCGCCAGGCTTGAATTCTGCGCTGCGCACGCGTCGTACTTTGCCTCCCACCCCCTGGACATCCCGGCGGTTTGGCAGGGCGGGCTCGGCTGGGGCGGAGGCGTGTTGGGCGCCGTCCTGGCGCTTCTGGCAGCCGCCTGGTTTATGGGGGTGGTTTTCTGGCGGATCGCCGACCTGCTGGCGCTGCCGGCCGCGGCCATGTCTTTCACCGTTTGGCTCGGCTGCCAGATCGATGGCTGCGCCTACGGTTTCCACACCGCCGCCAGCTGGTGGACGACCACCGCTCCGGACTGGCTGGACATGGTCGCTCCGCGCTGGCCAACCCAGGCCGCCGGCGCACTGGCCAGCCTGCTGCTCTTTGTCGCGCTCTACCGCTCGGCAGGTCTGGGGTGGATCCGCCGCCGGCCCGGGCGGCTGGCGTGCGTCGCCCTGGCCGGGATCGCGTTGATCGCCCTGGCGCTAAGTCTGACTCGTGCCGACCCCGTTGCCCAGATCGCCGGTGTGCGGCTGGACATCGTGGAGAGCGGCGTCCTGCTGGTGACGGCTTTATCGGTCCTGGCCATCCGAACTCGTTATGGATCATGAGGAGTGGGTATGCCGCCGTTCAAACTCGGTCTGGCTCAGATTGACACCCAACTGGGGAACGTTCAGCACAACCTGGCAAAGCACCTCGAGCTGATCGACGCCGCACGCAAGCAAGGCGTGGAGTTGCTGGCCTTTCCCGAGCTCTCCCTGACGGGCTACATGCTTCAGGACCAGGCCCCATCCGTTGCCTGTTATCCATCGGCCGACGACAAGGCTTTTGGCCCTCTCCTAAAGGCCAGCCATGATCTGGACCTGCTGGTGGGGTTTGTAGAAGTCGATGAGCGCTTCCGGTGCTACATCGCCGCCGCCTACCTTTCGGCGGGCGAGGTGGTGCACATCCACCGCAAGGTCTATCTGCCGACCTACGGCCTTTTTGACGAAGGACGTTTCTTCTCGCCGGGGGATACGATGAGGGCGTTCGACACGCGCTTCGGGCGGATCGGCATCCTCATCTGCGAGGAATTCTGGCACGCCTCGTCACCCTACCTGCTCTGGCTGGACGGCGCGGACATGATGCTTTTCATGTCGGCTTCTCCCGTACGGGGGTTGACCAATGACGACCAGCTTGAGTCCGTGGCCTGGGTCGAACGCGTAAACCAGGCCTACGCCAGCTTGTTCACGGTCCATATCGGGCACGCCGTTCGGGTCGGCTTCGAGGATGGCCTGATCTTCGGTGGGCGCGCAACCGCTTTCGGACCCGCCGGAAATCTGCTCGCCTCCGGACCAGACTTCCAGGAAGGGCTCACGGTGACGGAGATCGATCAGGACAGGGTTCGCCAGGCACGGGCCCGGCTGCCTCTGCTCAGAGACGAACGCCCTGCCTGGGTCGAACGCCAGCTCCGCCAAATCCAACGGCCACCCGCCCCGGGACAGTCGAAGCTTTCGCGGTGAGGTCTTAAATGCAGCCAGGAGAAGACGACCATGACAGCTGACGATTCGCCGCTGAGCATCAACACCAAGTTGGCGCGCAGGGTGCTGGTCACCTTCATTCGAGATGAGCTCGGGCGCCACGGTTTCACGCACGCTGTGGTCGGCCTCTCGGGCGGAATTGATTCTTCCCTGGCTTGCCACTTGGCCGCCGAAGCGTTAGGGCCCGACAACGTCCTCGCCCTACGCATGCCCTACAGCGGTTCGTCCGCCGAATCCATGGACCACGCCGGATTGGTCATCGAGCAACTCAAGGTCCGTTCGTTGGATGTGCCCATCACCGAGATGGTGACCCCCCTTTTCGATCGCTTCCCCGACATGTCCAAGGTGCGCCAGGGCAACGTCATGGCCCGCACCCGCATGGCCATTCTCTTCGACCAATCCGCCGCCTTCAATGGGCTGGTCATCGGCACCGGCAACAAGACCGAGATTCTTCTTGGCTACACCACGCTATATGGCGACTCGGCTTGCGCCATCAACCCTAACGGCGACTTGTACAAGACCCAGATTCGGCAACTGGCGCGCGCCATGGGCATCCCTGAGGTGATTATCGACAAGCCGCCTTCAGCGGACCTTTGGCCGGGACAGACGGATGAGGGCGAACTGGGCACGACCTACGAGCAGGTTGACCGGCTCCTGTACCTGCTGATCGACGAACGCGCCGCCCCTGAGGCGGCGGTCGCCGCCGGCTTCGATGCGTCCTTTGTGGAAGAGACCCTGGCGCGCGTGCGGCGGAACCATTACAAGCGGGTGATGCCCCCGATTGCCAAGATCAGCTCGCGAACCGTCGGCTACGATTTCCTCTACCCCAGGGATTGGGGGACCTGAGGCGGCCGAATCCGGCCCCGAACCAGCCCCCACCCCGGGCGCGTTGACGCTCCCATGTCAAGGGTGTAGAGTAGGTCATTCACATTCATAGGAGCCATCATGAAACGAGCGGTGAGCATCAGCATCGGGTCCTCGACACGCGACAAATCCGTCGAGGTGGAGCTGCTGGGCGAGCGAATTCAGATCGAGCGCATGGGTACAGATGGAGACATGGAAGCCGCGGCTGACCGCTACGCCGAACTCGACGGCAAGGTTGACGCCTTTGGCGTCGGCGGGGCTGATCTGGGTCTCGAAGTTGACGGCAGATGGTATCCCCTTCATTCGGTCAAACCCATGGTACGCAAAATCAAGATTACCCCGGTCGTCGATGGGACCGGACTTAAGAACACCCTTGAGGCCGAGGTGGCACGCGTGCTGGAGGAAAAGCTGCCTCACCCGCCTCATCCCAAACGCGCCCTGGTGACGGTCGGCGCCGACCGATGGGGCATGACGGTTTCGTTCTTGGACGCCGGATACGATTGCGTCTTCGGTGATCTGATGTTCGGGCTGGGCATCCCGATCGCGCTCCGCTCACGTCGTAGCCTGACCACGCTTGCCAGGCTGGTGATGCCCATTGCCGGACGGCTTCCCTTCAGTTGGGTTTATCCAACCGGCGAAAAGCAGGAGGTCCGCACCCCCAAGTGGACCAAGTACTATGCATGGGCAACGGTCGTGGCCGGCGACTGCCACTACATCAAGCACTACATGCCGGACGACATGTCAGGCAAGATTGTTGTCACCAACACCACCACCACCGAGGACGTGGCTCTGTTCAAGAACGCCGGCGTCAGCTACCTGATCACCACCACCCCGGTCATCGAGGGCCGCTCCTTTGGCACCAACATGATGGAGGCGGCGCTGATTGCCGCCTCGGGCAAGGGCCGTCCTCTGAATTGGGACGAACTTCGTGAAATTCTTCACACACTCGATCTGGAGCCGCAGGTCCACCCGCTCAACCCATGACCCCAGCCACTTCGTCGTCGCGTACGCGTCCGGCAGAGATCGATAACCGGCGGAAGGCGCCCGCCGACCGGCGGGCTTTCAACCAAGTGGTTTACGAGATCGTGCGGGCCATTCCCCCGGGTCGCTTGATGACCTACGGGTCAATTGCCGCCTTGATCCCGGCGCCGTCCAACCTGGATCCGCTGGCCTACCGGCGGGTTCGAGCCCGCTGGGTGGGATATGCAATGGCGGCCTGCCCCGAGGGCGTGCCCTGGCAGCGTGTCGTCAACGCCAAGGGGCAGGTGAGTCTCCGACCCGGACACGGGCCGCCGGTGCAAAAGATGCTGCTCGAAGAAGAAGGCGCCATCTTTGGGAGGAATGACACACTCGATTTGGCCAACCTGGCATGGTCGCCAAGCCAGAACTGGCTTAAGCGTCGAGGCTTGGTCGTCGACGGCTAAGACCGGCCGGCCCTGATCTTGACTGTGAGGGAGTGATGAACGCCTTTGTCGCCGCCGGGGGCATCCCGGTTCCGGATGAACCTCTTTACGAGCTGTGCCAGGGGCAACCCAAGGCGATGCTGCCGATCGCTGGCAAGCCGATGGTCCAGTGGGTGATCGACGCGCTGGATGGGGCCCGCAGCATCGACGGCATCGTGGTCGTCGGGCTGGACGACACCTTCGGACTGACGTCTCGCAAAGGCCTGGATTTCGTCCCCAACCAGGGTGGGCTGCTCCACAACATGATGGCGGGGCTGGAGCGGGTGCGGCAGATCGACCCCCAGGCTCCGCTGGCCCTGTACACGGCAGCTGACATCCCGGCGGTCACGTCCGAGATGGTTGACTGGCGCACCGAACTGGCGCTTCAATCACCGGGGGACCTCGACTACGTAGCCGTCGAGCGAAAGGTCATGGAAGCGCGTTTTCCCGCGTCCAACCGATCCTACGTCAAGTTCAAGGACGTCGAAGTCTGCGGCGGGGACATGAACGTGGTGAGTGTGTCCCTGGTGGTGCGCGAAGGGTTCTGGGATCGGCTCATCGAGGCTCGTAAGTCCCCCATGCGGCAGGCGGCCATGGTGGGCTACGACACTTTGATATTGCTCCTGTTGCGCCGGCTCACGCTTCACGCCGCCGAACGCCGCATCTGTCAGCGGCTGAAGCTCGACGGCCACGCCCACCTTTCCCCCTACGCCGAACTCGCCATGGATGTAGACAAGCCCCATCAGTTCGAGATTATCAGAGCCGCGCTCGAAACCCGCCAGGAGTCCACCGGTCGATGATGGCCCGCTTCCTCGCCTGGGACCATCGTTGGACCCAGCGATTGTCGATTGCTGAAACACCCGGTGCGCTGCGCTCGGCTGCGGCGTTCATGGCGCATTCCGGCGACTCCTGGTTTTGGCTCATCGGCCTGGCGCTGGTGTACTTCATCGGGGCGGCGGGCTGGCAGCCGATCGCCATGCGCTTTGGCATCGCCATCGTCGTAGCCGCCGCCGTCGTCTTGGGCCTCAAACTGCTCTTCCGCCGCCAGCGCCCTGAGGGCAATTGGGGGGCCATCTATCGCATGACCGATCCCCATTCTTTCCCTTCCGGACACGCCGCCCGAGCGGCAATGCTGGCCACGCTGAGTGTGGGTTGGGGGCCCCCCTGGCTGGCGGTCATCCTGCTCGTATGGGCACCCCTTGTCGTCCTGGCCAGAGTGTCCATGGGCGTCCATTTCCTGGTGGATGTCATTGCCGGGGCCGGGCTGGGCCTGGTGGCCGGCTTGCTCTTCCTGTTCTTCTTCCCCGTTTAGGCTGCCGCCTGGACGGTCCCTGGCCGAATCCTGGCAACAAAAAAGGCGGCTCTTCGCCGCCTCGTGCGCCCGACGCGCGGCTGTTCTCAGCGAGGCACTTGCCAGTCAGCGCCTAGAATGACGGCCACGTCAACGTCGCTGTCGGGGTTGGACTGACTCAGAATCTGGCTTTCCGAGAGGCCCATCAGGTTCATTAGATACCTGGCCGTGTACGGCTTTCCCGAATAGTCAATGATGATGGACTTGGCATAGTCGAGTTGGTCGGCGTTGCCGACGGTGGCGACATTCAAGCCTTGCGCCCGCAGATAATCCGCCGTTTGGCTGGCCAATCCCTCGACCCCTGCGCCGTTTAAGACCGACACCCTGGCGTTTTCAACCTTGGCGGCGGCCGCCGGGTCATCCGTGGGAATCGACGGCCCGATAGCACCGGTGGTGGTGAAGATGTCATCACGTAGAACCCGAATCTGATCCGGGATGGGACGAAGCACCTGCGCGCCGTCGGGCAAGGTCTCGAACTGGACCATGTCCGGCGGGCTGATGATGCCCTTCTTGATGTTGTCCGCGGGAATGTCCAGCGCCAGAAGTGCCAGCCTCAGCATCTGATCAAAGGTCAGGTTGGTGTGGATGCCGTCTGAAAGTTCCTGGTAGAGCTTCGGCGCTTTGGTCACCAGGGTCGGGATCATATTGAAGCCCAGAACCCGGTCTCGCACGGCGAGGGCCACCTGCTGCTGTCGCTGGGCCCGATCAAAGTCGCCGCCTTCCGATTTTCGGACGCGCGCATAAGCCAGCGCATCCGGACCATTTAAGTGAGTGCCCTTGCCGCCAAAAAGCAGATGACTTTCTTTGCCGATGGGCGAGATCTTGATGGTTTCAGAAATGTAGACGTCAATTCCCCCGATTTCATCGATCATCTCCTCGAAGGCGTGAAAGTCGATCACGGCATAGTACTGAATTGGCACGCCGATGAAGTTCTCAACCGTCTTCATGGCCAGAGCCGGGCCGCCGCCAGGAAGTTTGTAGGATTCGCCCAGGAAATAGGCGGTATTGATCCGGTTGTGCTCGAAGCCAGGAATATCTACCCACAGGTCGCGCGGAATGGAGAGCATTCCCGCCGTCCGTGTCACCGGGTCGATGGTGATCAGCATCATGGAGTCGGTGCGGGGTGGACCGTCCCCGGTCAGCCAGTCTCGGTAGTCCAAGCCCATCAACAGGATCGTAATCCGCTCGGAACCATCCCAGGCTTGGGGGACCTCAGCCAAAGGGGCTATGGTAGGCGTGGCGCCCGGTTCGGGCGTGGGTCCAGAGTTGGATGAACCGCCGCTGAAGGAAGGCAGTCCGGTCCCCGTCCATGCGGCGGCCAGGCCCTTCACAGTGGAGAAGACCAGCACGCCGGAAAGCAGCGCCGCCAGCGTAAAGGCGATCCCCAAGCCCCAGATGAGGCGGTTGGGTAGCGTTCTTTGGCGTCGTCGGGAACGATCGGGCCGCATAGATTTGGGTTCGCCCAGCTCTCCTCAGGTCGGCAAGCAAACGAGGCGGATTATATCACGCACCCCTGTCGGCCCTCACCAAGCGCTCCCAGATAGCCAACTCAGCGTCCAGGACTTCCTTAAGATCTGCGTAGGCCTCACCCAGGCGAGCGACCTGCTCGCGGTCGGTGCCGGCGGCCTCGATTGCCTTGGCCAGATCCGACAGTTCGACCTCCAAACCATCCACACGCGATTCAACATCTTCCAGGCTCTCGGGGCGTGGCGTGCCTTTGTGGGGCTTGGCTTTGCTTTCGGTCCGCGGCGTGTTCTCGCCCCGCTGGGCACGAGTCTCCGCCAGCCTGCGGCTCTCCAAGAAGCTCTGATAATCACCCCGATGCACCGATAATCGGTTCTCGCGCGGCGAAAGCGCCCACACCTGGGTGGCCAGGGCGTCGATCAGGTAACGATCGTGAGAAACCAAGAGCACGGTTCCAGGAAAAGCAACCAGGGCTGCCTGGAGGATTTCTTGAGAGGGCAGGTCCAGGTGATTGGTCGGCTCGTCCAGAAGCAGCAGGTTGGCCTCGCGCTGGGCCAGGCGGGCAAGCACCAACCGGCCGCGCTCCCCGCCGGAGAGGCTGCGGATCGGCATGTCCACCATCTCCCCCGTGAACAAGAACTGCGCCAGTCGATCCCGCGCCTGCCCGGTGGAAAGTCCCTGCGACACGTCTCGAAATGACTGCAGGACGGATTGATCCAGATCCAGGCCCTCATGCGCCTGGGCGAAGTACGCCACGTCAACCGAGTCCCCCAGCCTGGCTTCCCCTTGCCACGATGGCAAATCCCCCAGGAGCGTTTTGAGGAAGGTGGTCTTTCCGGCGCCGTTGGGTCCGATCAGGGCGGCGCACTCGCCTCGGTGCAGGATCATATCGGGCACTTCGAACAAGGGGCGATCGCCATCCGGGTGCCTTATCACCAGATTGCTTGTACGCACGACCAGGTCGCCCGAGCGGTCCACCCCTTCGAAACCCATGTGCATCGTGCGCTGGTCTCGCGGCCGATCGATGGCGTCGTCCTTCAGGAAACGTTCAAGCCGTTTGCGCCGTCCCTGAGCTTGCCGCGCATTTTGCCCGGCAATGTTTTTCCGTATGTAAGCTTGTTCGCGGGCGACGAACTCCTGCTGGGCCTCATACTCGGCTGCCTGATGCGACCGTCGATCATCGCGTTGGGCGGCATAAGCCGAGTAGTTGCCCCGGTAGATGTCCGCCCCCGATGCCGAAAGTTCGACCACGTGATCCACCACGCGATCGAGGAAGTAGCGATCGTGGGAAACCACCAGAACCGCTCCCGGCCAATCACTGATCCAACCTTCCAGCCAAGCGATCGCCTCCAGGTCCAGATGGTTGGTCGGCTCATCGAGCAGCAGAAGATCGGGGTCCTGCAACAGGAGACGGGCCAAAAGGGCACGTGTCCGCTCCCCTCCGGACAGCTCCCCCAGCAGACGCTTGAACTCTTCCCGGCTGAAGCCAAGTCCGGAAAGCACTCGTTTGGCTTCGGCCCTGAATGTGTAACCTCCCTTACGTTCGAATGTTTCCTGCAGGGGGCCATATCGGGCCATGGCCGACTCGGCTTGGTGCGGGTCCGCCATGTCGCTTTCCAGAGCCGCCAGGCGGCCTTCCATGTCGAGCATGCCAGAAAAGGCCGCTAAGGTTGAGTCCCATAGAGAGGTGTCCAACTCGTGCGCCGGCCGGACCGAGTCGCTCGAACTCTTGAGGCAGAGAGCCAATGTCCAGGCCGCGGGCACGGTGAAGGCTCCCGTCATCAGGGCGTTCGATTCCGGCCAGCAGCCGGAGCAAAGTTGTTTTGCCCACGCCGTTTGGGCCCACCAGGCCCATTCGGGCCTGATGGGGGATGCTCAGGGAGACGCCATGGAAGATGTCATGGGCGCCGTAGGACTTGGCGAGGTTTCGAGCGTCAAGGAGGGACATGGGATCTCGCGGCGGATTATACACGAGCGGCCGCCGCATCCGTCCCGGGCCTGCGTTTCGACCAAATAGGGGCTGGACTATAATGTCGACGACGCCCTGGAGGGCATAGAAAAGTGCCAGATCGGCCATCATCTCACCATCCCGAAGTCCTGCTTTCGGCCATTGTGTTGGCAGCGATCGGATGGCCAGGCTTGTATTTGCTCATGCAGACCACGCAGCCGACGGTCGGGCCGCGCTGGTTGTTCTTCTTCTTGCTGACCATCGCCGTGACCGGCACTGCCTTGCCATTCGCGTGGCTCCTTCGCCGGCGCTTCGCACCCCAGGCGCCGGTGCCCGCCGGCGTGCTCCTCCGGCAGGGAATTTGGGTTGGACTGTACGCCGGCTTGCTGGTATGGCTCCAGGTCAACCGCAGCCTGGACCTTTCGCTGGCGATCTTGCTGGGCCTGGCTTTGATCATCTTCGAGTGGCTATTGAGGCTCATGGAGCGGAGCACCTGGAGGCCCGAAGGATGAGCCTGCGGTCGCTTCCGTCGGTCGACAGCCTGCTCCAGCTCGACGCCACGCAGACCCTGATCCAAAGCTTCGGTCGTGAGTTGACCCTCCAGGCAGTTCGGTCCTGCCTTGACGATGCTCGGCAGGCGATTCGAGAGGGGGAAGCTGGAGAGAATCCGGACCTGATCCTGGACTGTGCTGGGGCGCGCCTTCAGGAATGGATGGCCCCCGCGCTCCAAGCGGTCATCAACGCCACCGGAGTCATTTTGCACACGAATCTCGGCCGGGCGCCTTTGAGTCAGGACGCCCGGACCGCCATGAGTGACCTCTCGACGGCCTACCTCAACCTGGAGTACGACCTGGGGAGCGGCGAACGCGGTCATCGCGAAGCACGCATCGAGTCGCATTTGACCCGTCTCACCGGCGCCGAAGCCGCTCTGGTAGTCAACAACAATGCAGCCGCCGTCCTGCTTGGCCTGACCGGATTGGCCAAGGGAAAGCAGGCCTTGATTTCCCGATCCCAGCTCGTCGAGATCGGCGGGGGCTTCCGAATCCCCGAAGTCATGGCACAGTCCGGTGCGACGGTCGTGGAGGTAGGCACCACCAACCGCACGCACCTGGCCGATTTCGAGGCCGCCTTGGGTGATCAGACGGCGCTCATCGTCCGGGCCCACCATTCCAACTTTCTCCTCCTGGGTTACACTACCGAGCCCAAACTCGAGGATCTCGTTTCCATCGGCGATCAGCACGGCATACCTGTACTCGACGATCTCGGTTCTGGCGCGTTGCTGGACACGTCGGACTTTGGGCTAGGTCATGAGCCGATGGTGCAAGAATTGGTCCGCGCCGGGGCTTCGTTGGTTACCTTTTCCGGGGACAAGCTTCTTGGTGGGCCGCAAGCCGGGCTGATCGTTGGGGCGGCTGCCAGCGTGGAGCGACTGAGAAAGCACCCCCTGGCGCGTGCCCTCCGACCGGACAAGCTCTGCTTGGCGGCCCTCGAAGTGACCCTCAGCCACTACCTCAGGGGTGAGGCGACAGTCAAACTGCCGGTCTGGCGCATGATCGCTGCACCCGCCGAAGCCATGCGAGAGGCGGCGCTGGGCTGGCGCCAGGGCTTGGGAGCCGGCGAGGTGGTCGCCGGCGAGTCAACCGTTGGCGGCGGAAGCCTGCCAGGGGAAACCCTTCCGACGTCGCTGCTCGCCCTGGATGTCGACCACCCGCAAGCCTTTCTCGGGCAGCTGCGGCACCGAACGCCGCCGGTCATCGCCAGGGTCGACGCCAACCGGGTCGTCCTCGATCCCCGGACGGTGCTGCCCGGGCAGCAGGAAAGTCTGCTGGAGAGCCTCAAGTCGGCGCTGGCCGGCGCCACACCCTAGTCCGAAACCCCGTCGCAGAGGTGGCCAAGTGAAAGCGGACATAGACCGTTTAATGGAAGAAGCTGGCCTGAATGGCCTGGTGGTGATGGGCCCCGCTCAGCACAATCCCTACCTGGCCTATTTCGTCGGCCAGGTCCATCTCACAGACGCCGTGCTGGTGAAGGTGCGAGGCGCCGCTCCGGTGCTCTTCCACCGAAGCATGGAGCGCGGCGAAGCCGAACGCACCGGCCTTGACCGGCAGCTGATCGAGTCATTCGATTGGGCCGCCTACCTGGATCGGGCCGAAGGGGACCTAACCAAAGCCAGGGCCCTGAGGACGGCCGACCTGCTCCAATCATGCAACTTACAGGGACGCGTGGCGCTCTACGGCCAACTCGACCTCGTCTCCAGCTATCCCCTGGTGGAGCATCTGCGGCAGGCGCTTCCCGGTATCGAATGGGCGATGGAGCCAGAAGGCGAATCGGTGCTCGACCGCGCACGGCTGACCAAGGACCCAGAGGAGATCGAGAGCATCAGGCTCATGGGCAGGGTGACCACTGAAGTCGTCGCCGATATCGCCGATTTCCTCACGAACCAGCGCTCGGCCGGCGGTGTCCTGGTCGACGCGGACGGCAGGCCGATCACCATCGGGCAGGTCAAGTCCCGGATCCGGCGCCTGCTGGCGGAACGGTCCGCGGAACTCCCCAGCGGCCTGATCTTCTCCGCTGGGCGTGATGCCGGCCTTCCCCACAGCGTCGGTGACAATTCTCAGCCGCTGCCCATTGGCCGCACCATCGTCTTCGATATCTACCCCGCCCAAGCGGGGGGCGGCTACTACTACGACTTCACCCGCACCTGGTGCCTGGGCCACGCCGACGAGGCAACCCTGGCCGTCTATCAGGATGTGCTGGAAATCTACCAGCGCTTCGTCTCAGCTTTCACTGTCGGGGAACCAACTTACACTTACCAGCTCCAAGTCTGTCAGGCTTTCCAGACAATGGGCCATCCCACCCAGCTGACCGACCCCAAGACTCAATCGGGCTACGTGCACGGCCTCGGACACGGACTCGGCCTTGCCGTTCATGAGGCGCCTGCCTTTCGCGTAGACGGCAAGGGCTCTTTTCCGCTCGCCCCGGGCATGGTGTTCACTTTCGAGCCTGGCCTATACTATCCAGAGAGTGCCATCGGAGTACGAATCGAGGATACGCTGGTTGTAGACGCTGACGGAACAATCCATCCGCTGGTCGAATACCCAACGGACCTGGTGCTCCCGATCGCAAACTCGTAGTTGACAGGACGCTATGTGATGAGTTCGGCCACTCGCATTCTTGGAATTGAGACCTCCTGTGACGAAACGGCAGCCGCCGTGGTCGAGAACGGCACGCAGATTGTGAGCCGTGCCGTGGCCTCCCAGGCCGAGCTTCACGCCGAATTCGGCGGCGTCTTCCCGGAGGTGGCGTCCCGGGTTCATATCGAGACCATCTACCCCATCGTCGACGGTGTGCTGGCCCAGGCCCACGTTGGCCTGGAGGCAATCGATGCCATCGCCGTCACACGCGGGCCGGGGTTGGCAGGATCGCTGGTGGTCGGGATGAACATGGCCAAGGGCCTGGCTCTCGCCTCCGGCCTGCCGCTGCTGGGAATCAACCACCTAGAGGGTCACATTTACTCGATCTGGCTCGCCGAGAAGGACACCGAGCCGACATTCCCCTTGCTGGCCCTGGTGGTCTCCGGAGGGCACACCGAGTTGGTGCTGATGACGGACCATCTCGCGTATCAGCGGTTGGGCGGCACGCTGGATGATGCCGCGGGCGAGGCCTTCGACAAGGTCGCCCGCCTGCTGGGATTGGGCTACCCCGGTGGGCCAGCGATCCAATCCGCCGCCCAGGGTGGGAACCCGGAAGCCTTCACTTTCCCGCGGGCTTGGCTGGAAGGCAGCTGGGATTTCTCCTTCAGCGGCCTGAAGACGGCCGTGCTGCGGGAAGTGCGCAAGATGGAGCCGACTCTGAAAGCCGGCGTCGAAGCTCCCCGGCCTGGTTTGCCCATCAGCGATTTGGCGGCCTCTTTTCAGGCAGCTGTGATCGACGTGCTGGTGGGGAAAACCCTGGCGGCGGCCAAGCAGCTTGGGGCGGCTGACATCCTCATCGCCGGCGGCGTATCCGCCAATCAGTCGCTCCGCGATAGCATGCAGGAAAACCCCGACTACCCCGTGCACGTCCCACCGCTGAGCCTGTGCACCGACAACGCCGCCATGATCGCCGCCGTCGGCCACCGCCGTTTTATGGTCGGCCAGCGAGACGCCCTCGACATGGACGTCCTTCCCACCTGGCCTTTGGCGGAGTAGCGACCTTCATCCGCCCAAGCCCATGGGCGCCTGGACCCAGCCCTCCTCAGCCCGGTTATGTGAAATCTTTCACAAGTTGGCCGGCGGCTGTGAAAGCCTCGGCCATCATGGCAATCCGGCATCGTACAGCCGATCGACCTCCGCTTCAAAGTCCCGTGCCAAGTTGGTCGAGTGGATGATGGCCACGTTCTCGTCGTTGGTGGTCTCAGCGCTTCGGCTGAAGTTGTATAAACCAGTCACGACGGTAGTGCCGTCGATGACGATCACCTTGTGATGCAGCAAACCGGGATTGCCGTCCAGGCGGAGGTCCATGCCAACCGCCCTAAGGCGCTCGTACTGGCTCCCCACCCCGCCTGCCTGATCGGCCTCCAGCACGCCCCGCACATGCACGCCGGCGCTCATGCGCTCCAAGAGGGCGGCCGCGATGTCATCCGATGTAAACGAGAAAGCCAGAACATCAATCCGGGATGAGGCCGCCTCGATCGCGGCCAACATGCGGCTGGCCGGATGATCGTCGGGGGAAAAGTAGATCTCTATCGTGGCGCCACCGATGGTAATCGGCGCCGGCGCGCCGTCAGGCAGAGAGGGCACTGAAACGGTCGTCGAGGAACATCTCCTCGAATTCCTGGGTGAACCTCCGGGCCGCTTCGGTCGACCGCAGGCGGACCAGGTTGTTGTTGTTGCGGGACACGCCATTTGTGGTGTAGTTCATCGACCCGGTCCACACTTCGCGGCCGTCAATCACGGTGAATTTGTCGTGCATGAGGGATGGACGACGGTCGAGGACGACCGGGATCCCGGCCGTCTCGAGGCGGGGTAGCTGTCCCTTCCTGGCTTCGTCACTCTCTGCCACCATGCGCACGCGGACCCCTTGGCCGGCCGCAGCGATCAGGGCATCGGCCACCGGCACCAGGTCCAGCTCGTAGGCTGCCATATCAATCGTCTCGGTTGCGCCAAGTAGCGATTGGACAAGAGGCTCGGCGGGACCGGCGGAAGGTGCCGAAGGCGAGCCGGGCTGGCTGAAGTAGACCGAAATGGCACTGGAAGGATCGCTGGTCGGCTGCGGCGTGGGGGGTGGCGTGTTGAGCGAGCGGAACCAGAAGAACAGGCCTATCAGAACCGCCAGCGCCAACAGGCTGGCCAAATCCACCGCGCTGCGGTCTCGAACCCCGTCGCCTCCCCCTTTGGCGTTCATGCATCCCCCTCGGTGCTTTTCCTATGCCAGGCGCGTGCTCGGGCTGGAAGCCCTTTCCAGAATATGACCTTCAGCGGTTCGTCCCGCCAGGCCCTTCAGCATCGAAGCCGGCAGGCCGGGCCCTTCGTAGATCAATCCTGTATACACCTGGATCAAGTCTGCCCCTGAGTCAAGCATTTGCATGGCCCGCTCGGGGGAGTCAATTCCGCCCACTCCAATCACACTGATCGCCTCCCCGCCTCGGGCCCGGATGACTTCGATCATCTGCCGCGACGCCGACCATAATGGTCGCCCGCTCAACCCTCCCGCTTCGGGTGCGGAAGTCGAAACCAACCCGCTGCGGGCGCGGCTGGTGTTGACAGCCACAATGCCGTCCAACCCATGCGCCACCACGCTGTCCACCGCCGCTTCGAGATCACCCGGCGCCAGGTCCGGAGACAGCTTAACGGCCAAAGGCAGGTATCGTCCACTGCTGGCTTCCAATTGCCTGCGTGTCTGGCAGACTGCGGCCAGGAGGTCATCCAGATAGGCGGCGGCTTGAAGCTTTCTCAACCCAGGCGTATTGGGCGACGAGAGATTGATGGTGGCGTAGTCGGCCACCTCGTAGACGGCTTGCAGAAGCTCGGCGTAGTCTTCCTTTGCCCGGTCCAGGGGCGTTTCCGCGCCCTTGCCCAGGTTGACCCCCACAATCACCGAAGTCGTCGACGAACGCCGCAAACGACCCACCATCGCTTGAACCCCTCGATTGGGAAACCCCATGTGATTGACCAACGCCCGATCTTCCTCGAGACGGAAGATTCGCGGCCGTGGTTGCCCCTCTTGGCGATGCGGAGTGACCGTGCCGAGTTCGAGGTGCCCGAATCCCAAGCTGGCCAGGCCGGCCAAGGCCATCCCATCCTTGTCGTAGCCGGCAGCCAACCCGATGGGATTGGGGAACCAAATCCCCATCGCCCGCCGCGTGAGATCGGTTGTGGGTGAGGCGTAGATGTGGCGGAGCCAGGTTCGGCTGGGCGGGAACCAGCCCGCCAAACGCAGCATCCCCAAGGTGAGCTCGTGAGCGCGCTCGGGGTCGAGCCGAAACAGGAGCCGCTTCAGCGGAGCATACGACAGACCGCTCATTGATGCTTCATCGACCCAGACCTCAGGCTTGGACCGGGATCGCCTCGGGCTGCTTGGGCCGCCAAAGCTGGACGATGAGGGTGCCCAATCCCGCCAGAACCAGGCCGGCGATCTGCAGCCAGGACAAGCGTTCGCCAAGGAAGATCACCGCCAGGATCGGTATCTGGATCAGCATGCTGTTGTTGATCACCGACGATTCCACCGCGGTCAGCGTCTGTAGACTGCGGTTCCACAGTGTGAAGGCCAGCGCCGTGTTCACAACCGCCAACCAGCCAATGATCAGCCAGCCTGAAAGGCTGAGGCGAGGTAGCCCCTGAAATGCCAGCCCGCCTCCCAGAAGCAGAACCGCCCCGAATCCCATGCTGATGGTCGTCACCAGGCTGGCCGGCAAATCCTTTTGCCGGTTGACATCCCGGCCCATCACCGCTGAAACGGCATTCGTCAGCACACAGATTAAGGCGACCAGCAGGCCAATGCCCTGGCCGCCACCGATGCCCACCGGCAGGAAGTAGACCAGGGCGCCCAGCAACGCCAGGCTGATCCCTGCCCACTGGACGAGGCCGGGCATTTCGGCCAGGAAGACGATGCCGAGCAGCGCCACCACGATCGTCGTCAAGCTCAGGATCAGATTCACCGTCACCGCTGGCATGTACGACAGGGCGATGAATTGCGCGCCCTGGGTCACGGCGATGAAGAGCACCCCCAGAGCAGCCAATCGCAGCCAGGTCCGTGGCGGCAACCGGCGTACCAGCCCGAAGTGCCCTCGAAAGGCCAGCACCGGCAACAGCACCAAAAAGGCCAGCAGATAGCGCAGGCCGGCGAACGTCAGCGCCGGAACCTCGCGCAGGCCGATCTTGATCAGCACCCAGGAGGTGGACCACAGAAAAGTGACTAACAACGCTTGGCCGATGGCGACCACTCTCGGGTTGCCCATCATGGAACCTCGATCTCCTATGACCATTGAGCGGGACCGAACAGGCCATTCTAATCTACCACCCCGGCCAATACTTGTTCGACCTGCCGATCATTGATCCACCCCGCTCCCCGCCAGATCGCCACCAGGTCCTCCAGTTTCAATGCAGCATGGTAGCCATAGCCCAGACTCCCAAGCTCGGAGCGTGCCCCGCCCTGCCGGTCGATGAGCACCACCACGTCCTTCACCCGGAGCCCCTCGGCCTCCAGACGGCGGATGGCTTCCAGCTTGCTCTCGCCGGAGCTGGCCACGTCATCAATCACCACTGCGGTTTGCCCGGGCACATACGCACCCTCTACCTTGGCTCGAAGGCCATACCCCTTGGCCTCTTTTCTGGGGTAGATCGCGGGAACCCCCGTCTGCAGCGAGAGTGCGGTGGCAATCGGAAGGCCGGCATACGGGATCCCGGCCAAGCAATCGAAGTCGAGTTCCGCCAGAATGGGGCGGTACGCGGCCGCCGCCCGGGCCAGCAGTTCGGGAAACGACGCCATGCGCCTAAGATCGATGTACACCGGCGATGATTTGCCGGACTTGAGCACAAAATCTCCAAACGTAACACAGCCGCTGGCCACCAGCGATCGGGCGAGCGCGTCGCCGGTCCGGCCGCCGGCCTCGGGTCGGCCGAAAGCGGCGCTTTCCCGAACGGCGTTGATCCGGCGCCTCAGGGCTTCGGCTTCATCCGCTGGCGAGCTCGCGGAAGCCAGACTGCGAGAGACCGAAATAAGCACCCCCATGCCGTCTTCCCGAAGCCCGGCTTGCAGGGTCGCTTCCAGGTCGCCTCCCTGTGCGCCGACGCCGGGGCAAAGCAGCCACTGGTGGGGTGCAGCCTGTCGTACCCGGCTTACGGCGTCAGGGTCGGTGGCACCCACCACCATCCCAACCCGGTCAGCCTCCGGCCAGCCACTCACCCAGCGGGCGAGGTGAACATACAAAGGCTCGCCACCCTTCACGCGCAAACCTTGGATCGCATCGGCGCCCGGGTTGGAGGTCTTGACGAGCACAAACCCGGCGCGATCGTCGCGACTCAAGAACGGTTCGAGGGCATCCCGCCCGAGGTACGCGCTAAGCGTGACCGCATCGGCGCCGGCCACGTCGAAGACTGCCCGGACGTACGCCTCCGACGTTGAACCAATGTCCCCACGCTTGGCATCCAGAAGGACGGGGATATCATCCGGTATGCTGGCCACGACTGTCCGCAGAGCATGCACACCCTCTCCGCCCATGGCCTCGAAGAAAGCGCTGTTGACCTTGAAAGCGCATGCCGAGCGGGCGGTGCTTTCGATCATCCGACGGCAGAATGCAATGGCTGCCTCCA
The DNA here is from genome assembly GCA_963807065.1 of uncultured Chloroflexia bacterium. Classification (GTDB taxonomy): domain Bacteria; phylum Chloroflexota; class Anaerolineae; order Anaerolineales; family E44-bin32; genus CAWAND01. The sequence continues at coordinate 1,057,147 of CAWDZQ010000004.1, read as the reverse complement.
GCCCCGGGCTCTCCAGCAATGAAGGATGGGCATCCAGCCCCACACAGAGCAAGGAGTCGATCTTCCCGGCCCGCAATTCCAAGCGTTCGAAGAAGGGCCGGTTTGCGATCTTTCTGGCCGGCATTGAGACGCTGTGGGACTCCGTCATGCCTCCCGTCACCCCCACTTTCACGCCTTCCCCAGAACCATGGCCAGCAGGGCCATACGCACGTACAGGCCGCACTCCATCTGCCGGAAATAGGCTGCCCGAGGGTCGTCGTCGACCTCTTGGCTGATTTCTCCGACGCGCGGGAAGGGGTGCATCAGGGCCATGGCCGGTTTGGCGGCAGCCATTGTCTCCGAAGTGATCACGTAGCTCCCCTTGACGGCTTCGTAGGCCGCTGGATCCTCGAAGCGCTCCTTTTGGACGCGGGTCACATACAGCACGTCGGTTTCGGCGAGCACGGCCTCCAACTCGGTGGCGCGGGACTGTTGAACGCCTTTGGCCGCCAGTTCATCCCACAGTTCCGATGGAAGCTGCAGGACGTCGGGGCTGATGTAATTGAGGCGTGCGCCAAACAACGCCAGAAGCCTGGCCAGGGAGTGCACCGTACGGCCGTATTTCAAATCGCCAAGCATGGTGACCGTCAGCCCTTCGAGACGGCCGAGCTCTTCCTCGATCGTGAACAGGTCCAGCAGCGCCTGTGTGGGATGTTCCCCAACCCCATCGCCGGCGTTGATGATGGGCTTGCGGGCGTATTGTGCCGCCAGGGCGGCGGCGCCAATCGCGGGATGTCGCAAAACGATCACATCCGCGTAGGATTCCAAGGTTCTCACCGTGTCTGGCAGGGATTCCCCTTTGGCTACCGATGAGTAGCGCACTTCGTTGATGGGGATCACACTCCCACCGAGCCGGGCCATCGCCGCCAGGAAGGACGACGAGGTCCTGGTGGAAGGCTCATAAAACAAATTCGCCAGGACCTTGCCCTTGAGCAGGTCAAAAGCGCCGATGCGGGCGACGGTGGTTCGCATTTCCTTGGCCACGCCGAACAAATGGTCCAGGTCGTGGCGATCGAACTGGGACACCGAGAGGATGTCCCAACCATAAAAGCGCGATTCCTGGCGATCACCGAAGGGCAGGTGCGGACTCAGGCTTCGCTGGTCGCGTGTCGAAACAACTGTGCTCATCATTTCCTCCCAAGGCTTGTCCATCTTTCAATTCGGGCGCAGGTTGCGCCCACTGCCTGGCGCCGCCAACACTTGGCCCCGGCCGTACGCCGGCTCCCCGCGCAGCGTGACGCTGTGGATCCTGCCCCACACCAGGCGGCCCTCGAACGGGCTCCATCTGCAGCGCGTCTTCAGGGCTTCACCATTCACCTCCCATCGTTCATCCGGGTCAACCTCGATCCAGGTGTCTGCCTGGTCCGGAAGGCCGAAGATGCGCCGGGGCGCGACGCACATGCGTTGGACGACCTGGTCCAGGGAGAGCTTCCCCTCGTGGACGGCGGTCAGAGCCAATGGCAGGGCCGTTTCCAATCCAGGGAAGCCCGGCGGGGGCTGGGGGCCGTCCTTCTCAGCCAGAGTGTGGGGGGCGTGATCGGTGGCGAAGCAGTCGATCACATCCATCCCATCCCACAGGGCCTGCCGATCTTCCTCGCTGCCGAGCGCCGGGCTAACGCTTCCCCGGCCACCGAGCCTCTGGGCATCTTCCTGGTTGAGGAACAAATGGTGCGGGGTCACCTCACACGTCACCTTCTGGCCGCGCTCCTTGACCCGCCGGATGAGCTCGATTTCCACCCGTCGGCTGACATGGCAGACATGCACTGGTCGGTCGAAGACCGCCGCCAGAAGCAGAATGGCGGCCAGGCTGCGGCCCTCGGCGTGGGCCGCCAGGGGACGGTTTCGGGGCCATGCCCGCACGTGGGCCTGCATCGCCGCCAGGTCATCCAGCCGGAGGTGCCCGTATGTCTGGTCGAGGTACATCTTCAGCCCGCAGGCACGAGGGGCGATCCCGGCTGCACCCACGGCATTGTCCAGCCCGGCCCCCAGATAGACACCATAATCGCAGCGCGCCTTGTCCCGTGCCGCGCCCAGTGCCGACTCGAGACTGGCCGAGTCGATGATCGGCGGTTCGGTGTTGGGCATCGCCAACACCTGGGTAAATCCCCCAGCCAGGGCAGCGGCGGTGCCGCTATCGAAGTCTTCCTTGTGCGTCCCTCCCGGTTCGCGCAGATGCACGTGTGGATCGGCCAGGCCGGGGAGTCGGATCAAGCCCATGCAGCCTCCCTCACCACGGCCAAGGTACAAAAAAAGAGAGCCTCATCGGCTCTCCTGGGGTGAATAAAGAATCATCCCGCTCATGGGCGTGAGCCCCGCAGCGGGACCTCCGTTTCAACGCTTGTCTCAACAATCTTCCCATTCCCTAACCCTGCGACAGTTTAGACCTTTTGCAAAGAATGTCAAGCCCCTCTCCTCCGCGAGATCACAGTTGGACGGTCGTTGCCATCCGATCGACTTCGCGGATCGGATCGTACTGGCGGTCGTCGACGGCCACAAACCGGGCCACCGGTCCGGGTGCCAAGGCCAGCTTGCCTTCGGGGTCGGTGTGCATATGCAGCAGCCGGTGCCGAAGTTCGGCGCGCACTTCCTCAGGGACCGAACGGTGAATGACGAGAGGCGGGATTGGGCTTGGCCCGAGGATTTCCAGCGTCCGCAGTTCGGAGCGTCGCTGCGGATGATTGCGCAAGAAGAGTTCAAGGACGATGCTGTCGATTGCCGAGCCGTCGAAGCGCCCAGCGAGGATCCCTGCCAGGGAGGCCTCATGGGAGCCCGACATAATCGTTTGCTTGAAGAAGGCCTCGGGGGACTTAATGGCGGCCAGCCGGGCGCGCGCGATATTGTAGCCCGAGTGTGAGCCAGGCTCGTTGAAGGCCCAGACCGCGCCGCGCATATCTTCAAACCGGCGGTACGGACTGTCGGCCCGCACAACGACTTCGGAGAAGTACACCGGCATGCCCCGGTACCGCTCATCCCGCATCACCGGGGCCGCCAGCAGCTCGATCTCCGATGGATTCTGATCCGCCTTCCAAACATAGGGAAGGCCGCAGATCCAGCACACTTGGATCCTGCCCTCGTCGAAGTGCGCCTCGCGTTCCGCCCAACCGGGCTCGTCCACAAGGATGACTTGTGAAGTCATCCTTTTCGCCAAATAGGCGACGACAGACTGAAGGATCAAATCCTCGATAGGCGCCATGCACGACGTGAATGCCAGGACATCCGGCACGCTGCTCCGCCTTGTAGCCCACGATCCTCCAAGGCCAGTTTGTGACATTCTTCACAAGCCCCAGATCGAATCGGTCGCCACTTCCAGGCTGTTGCCAGCCGGATCGCGGAAATACAGCGAAGTACCGCCCCTGGGCCATGTGACCTCGGTCTCGATCTCCACACCTTTGCTCTGCAGATGTGAACGCCAGGCATCGACTTCAAACTCGTCCATGGCAAACGCAGCGTGCCCCGGTCCGTGAGCGCCGTGGGTGGGCGCCCTGCCGGTCTTGATCCGGGTCTGCTCCGGGTTGAAGAGCAGGAACATGTCCTTCCCGCAGCGGAAGATGACGTGGCGGCCTTCGGATTTGGTGACAAGTTCGAGTCCCAACACGTCTCGATAGAAAGCTTCGGCGGCCTCCAGGTCATCCATGTAGAGACAAGTCTCCAAGACTCGGTCGGCACGCATGGTTTCCTCCTTGGTCTGTTCCGAATGCCAGATCAGGGCAAACGTGTATCAGCGATTATGCCCCGAGTATTTGAAGCAGGTCAGCAGGTGGTCATCGACCATACCTACCGCCTGCATGAACGCATGGCAGACCGTTGGGCCCACGAACTTGAATCCCCTGCCGCGCAGGCTGTCTGACATGGCCCGTGATTCACGGCTCTGGGAAGGTTTGTCTTGCCAGCGGGCGGCTGCGGGCCCCATGATCGTCTGTCCCCCCGTGAAGGACCACAAGAACCGGTCCAGTGATCCCTCGGTCTGCTGCAGAGCAAGGCAAGCCCGGGCGTTCGTGACGGCCGCGGCAATCTTAGCCCGATTACGAACGATGCCTTCGTCCCGCATCAGGCGTTCCACGTCTTGGGGCCCGAAGGCGGCCACAATCTCAGGCGCAAAACCCGAGAAGGCGGCCAAAAATGCCTCCCGCTTGTGCAGGATCACCCGCCAAGACAGCCCTGCCTGAAAGGCATCCAACATCAACTTCTCGAACAGGGCTCGATCGTCGTGGACGGGAACGCCCCACTCCTGATCATGGTAGGCGCACATCAACGGATCTTGATCGCCAAAGCAGCGGACGACATCGGTTTTGGATGACACGTCGCTTGTCCTCGCTCAGGGCGCGCCAACACCGCTCGCGCGCGTTAGACTGTTAACCAAGGTCAGCCAACGCCGACGGCTTGGTTGCGATGTTTGAACTCGGAAAGGACGGGCCATGAAAGCCTACCTCGTGCAGCACGCCAGGGCCTGGACGAAAGCACACAATCCTGATCGCCCGCTAACCGACGAGGGCCGGGCCGAATTAGGGCGTGTGGCCGCCTTCGCCGCTCGTTCGGGTCAGGTGAACATCGGCCGGATCTGGAACAGCGGGAAGACTCGCGCTGCCCAATCAGCCGAGATTCTGGCCGATGCCCTGCTGCCCCCCTTGGGCGTTCGCTCGGCCGACGAAATGGATCCCACCGACCCACCCCAGCCTTGGGCTGAACGCCTGCCGAAAATGTCCCAGGACGTGATGCTGGTCGGTCACATGCCGCACCTTTCCCGCCTGGCCTCGCTCCTGTTGACGGGCGATCCCGCGCGGGAAACGGTCCGCTTCGAAAACGGCGGCATCGTGTGCCTCGAACACGATGGTCAAGGCTGGTCACTGTGCTGGGCCATCACCCCGGGGCTCCTCCCAGCCGAGAGCTGAATCTGTGCATCATCCGACCGCAATGCGAGCGACCGTCACCCCATCGCCGCCCTCGCTGGGTGTGCCCGCCTCAAAGCCCCGAACGTAGGCGTTGTCCTTCAGTGCCCGCCGGACGACGTCCCGCAGTCTTCCCGTCCCTTTGCCGTGAATGATCCGCACGAAGGGCATCCCCACCAGATAGGCGGAGTCCAGCCGCCGGTCAAGCTCAACCAGGGCCTCATCGGCGGTGAGCCCACGCAGATCCAACTCTAAAGGCGGCGCAGACACGGATACCTCGGCGCCGGATGGCCGGGTGGAGACACCCGATTTGCGATGTGGCTTCTGGGACCCGGCGGCCTCCGCCGCCGGTGACAACTCATCCCGCTGAGCTCGGATGCGCAGACGCCCGATTTGCACCTCGGCCTCGGTCTGGCCAAGATCGACGAGTACACCCTCGGCGTCGATGCTTCGCACGCGAACGCGGTCCCCCAAGCGAAGCGTCACATCGGGGCGCGACTCAGGAGTGTCCTCACGCGCATACGGTTGGGCCAGTTCTTCTTCCAAAGACTTGACGTCGTTGTCCACCGATTGCAGGGCTTCCAGAGGTTGTGCCGCAGCCGCCAGCTCCTTGCGCAGCCTTTCCAGCTCAAGGCGGACCTGGGCCACTTCGGACACGGCTTCGAGACGGGCCGCCTCCAATCGTTCCAAGCGTTCGTCTTCGATAGACGCCAGACGGTCGGCGAGTTCTGACCGCTGGGCTTCCGCCTCAGCCCGTGCTTGGCTGGCGGCCTCGTTGGCAGCGCGCGCCCGCTCACGCTCTTGATGAATGTCATTGAGCAGGGTTTCCGCCTCGACCTCCTCAGGAGTGACCAAACTACGAGCCGTATCAACCACCTCATCTGGCAGCCCCAGCCGGCTGGCAATCGCCAATGCGTTGGACCGCCCCGGCAGCCCGATAGTCAGATGGTAGGTTGGCTGCAGGGTTTCTGTGTCGAACTCGACGCTGGCGTTGCGCAGCGACTGCGAGGCGTGCGCATGAGCTTTAAGTTCAGGATAGTGCGTGGCGACCAGCACGGCAGCTGCCGTAGAGAGAAACGCCTCCAGCAGCGCTCGGGCAAGTGCAGCGCCCTCCTGGGGATCGGTGCCCGCGCCCAACTCATCCAGGACAATCAACGAGCCGGGGCCGGCCTGTCCCAGAATACGGACAATGTTGGTGAGATGGGACGAGAAGGTTGACAGCGACTGCTCGATCGATTGCTCATCGCCGATGTCGGCGAAGATGCCGTCAAAGAGCGGCAGCTCGGAACCCGACTCGGCCGGAAGGTGCAGCCCACACTGGGCCATCAGGGCCAGCAGACCGGCCGTCTTCAAAGCTACCGTCTTGCCCCCCGTATTCGGCCCGGTGATCACCAGGCCCCGTATTCCGTCTTCCAGAGTCAAATCGATCGGAACCACCGACTCCGGATCCAGCAGCGGGTGACGTGCGCGGATCAGGCGCACCCGGCCCCCCGACACAGGATGGAGGATCGGCTCGCTGGCGCGCATCGCATCGGCAAAGCGGCCCTTCGCCAGAGCCAGGTCGATCCTCGCCAGTGTAGAGACGATGGCAGCGATCGCCTGGCGTTCCCGGCCGACCAATGCCGAAAGATCGGTAAGGATCCGGCGGATTTCATCCCGCTCAGCCAGCTCCAGCTCGCGAACCTGATTGTTGAGATCGACCACATCCAGCGGCTCGACGAACAGCGTAGCGCCCGAGGCCGACTGATCGTGCACGACGGCTTTCATCCGGCCCCTGTTCTCAGCTCGAAGGGGCAGGACGTATCGGCCTTCACGTTGGGTGATGAGCGATTCCTGGAGCAGGGATGACACGCCGGGGTCGTTGACCATGCGCTGAAGCTTGCTCATGAGGCGGTCCTTCGCCACCACGAGGTCACGCCGGATCTTCGCCAGATCCACCGAAGCATCATCCGCAATATCGCCCTGGTCATTGAACACCTGGCTGATGGAATCGATCAGTCCATCAGGCGTCTGCAAGTGCTGGGTCAGGCCGAATAGGATCGGCGCTTGCTGTTCGCGCTTCTCAAAGAATCGGCGCAGGGTGCGCGCCGAGATCAGCGTTGACTTGATGTCTAGAAAATCTGGGGCTTCCAACACCGAGCCGCGCTCGGCCGCCTCGGCAGCGGGCCGCACATCGTGCGCTCCGCCCACCGTGAGCTCCGAAGTGTGGCTCAGCAGGAGCCGCGCCTCACTGGTCTCCTTCTGCCGGCGGCGCGCCTCATCCAGGTTGACCACCGGAGCCAAGCTCAGGGCCAGATCCTTTGAGGCCGAAAAGGCCGCCCTGTGGGCCAGCCTCTCGAGCACCTTGGGCAGTTCCAATACCTGCTGTGATTTTGTATCCATGGCGGGGAGAGTCTATCATGGCCGCCGCTTCGAGCGGCCGGAATGTGGGCGGGCCGGCGGGAATCAGAAAGCGAGCAGATCCTCGACGGCAGCCGCCAGGCTGGCTTCGTTGGGCATTACCTTGGCCATCAGTTCGGCGCTGTAGGGCACGGGGGAATCGGGCATGGTAAGCCGGCGCAGGGGCGCATCGAGATCGGTGAAGCAATCATCGGAAACCGTTGCCAGAATCTCTCCTGCGAAGCCGCCCGTCCAGGAATCCTCGTGCACCACCAGCAGGCGGCCCGTCTTCCGGACCGAGGTTTCGACCGCCGCACGGTCCCAAGGGACGATGGTTCGCAGATCGATGACCTCCACCCGGCCCCGGAGGCTTTCGGCTAGGTCGACAGCAAGTTGAACCATCGCTCCCCAGGTGACCAGAGTCAGCTCGTCGCCCTGGCACCGCACGGCCGCCAGGCCAAAGGGCAGGTGAAAATCTGGGCCCGGGTCAGGACGTCGCGCCTGTGCCGCGTCGAGCAGGGCGCGATGTTCCAGAAAGAAAGTGGGGTCCTCGCCATGCAGCGCCGTCTGCAGCAGACCCACCGCATCGGCCGCGTTGGATGGGAAGGCAATTCGCCACCCCAGCGTGTGGGCGTAGATGGCCTCGCCTGTCACCGAGTGCCAAGGATCCCCAGTCCGCTTGCTGTAGCCGACCGGAATGAGGACCACGACCGGTGCGCCGAATTTGCCGGCCGTTCGCCAGCGCAGGGTTCCCAGATCATTGAGCTGCTCTGTGGCCGGATCGGCGTACTTGCGGAATTGGATTTCCGGGACGGGACTCAGCCCAGCCAGCGCCAGACCGACGGCTCGGCCGATGATGCCTTCCTCGGAAAGCGATGTGTCAAAGACGCGGGCTTCGCCGTACCTGGACTGCAGGTCAAGCGTGGCGCCATGGACGCCGCCCTTGGCCCCCACATCTTCACCGAAGACAAGCGCGCGTTGATTTTGGTTCAACTCCGAATCCAGGACCCGCCGGACGGCGTCCACCAGGTTGACGCGCGGCCCAGATGCCTCACTTGAGGCAGCGAACTCGTCGTGGCGCAGGCCGAGCTCCGGAGACCGGCCGCCGACTTGCTGCAGCTGGCCCTGGAAGAAGAGGTTCGATGTCGGCGGATCTGCTGAGGCACCCCGCGCACGGGCCAGTTTGAGCGCCTGCGCCAGCTCGCCTTCGGCGTCCTTCGTGATGGCCGCTATCCGGTCCGCACCCAGCACTTGCTGCAAGCCGAGAAGCGGATCAGACGCCGCTTCGTCCGCCCGCTCCTCCTCGGTCTTGTAGGCCTGGTTGTCGATGAACGTGTGGCCGCTCAGCCGAGGCACCTGAAGGTGGAGCAGACAGGGTCCTTGCCTCCGGGCATGCTCGACCGCCCGGCGCACAAGTTCAGATGTCTGCATGGGCACCGTGCCCGGCCCATCCAGCACCAGCAGGTTGTGGAAGGATTCTAGATTGGCGGCGATATTCCCACCCGGAGTTTGCAGCTCACGCCGCACGGACAGGCCGAAACGATTGTCTTCGATCACGAAAAGCATCGGAAGGTTGAGTGTGGTGGCGATGGTCAGGGCCGACCAGAAACCGTTGGTGGCTACCGATCCGTCCCCCCCAAAGGCGACGCCGATGGCACCTTCCCAGTCGCTTTCGCCAAGCACATCTGTCCGATAACGGATGGCTTGCGCCCAGCCAGCAATTGGCGTGTACTGTGCGCCCACATCGCCGGAGGCCGGTAGCACGGTCGGGCCGTCCCGGGGCAGCAACGAGAAGACCACCCCGACGTCCCGGCCCTCCGATGGACTGCCTGCCAGGCCCATCCCAGCCGCCAGCGCCTCTTCCAACCGCAGGCCCACCGCCAACATGAAGGGGCGTGAGCGATAGTACACACCCGCGGCGTCGTGCGGATGGTTGAGCTGCTGGGCCACCAGGACCTGCACGAGCTCATGGCCCTTGGCGGAGAACTGGTAGGGCACCTCCGCCGAAGGGGCAAGTTCTCTTTCCTCCAGCTCGTCCAGCAACCTCGAGCGCATCACCAACGTGGCGATGCGCTCCCAATCGTCTTCTTTGGCGCCGCCGCCCCAATTCGCCGCTCGGTCTGGCTTCGTGGCTTCTTCTCTCATGTCTCAATTATAGCCTTGGGCCCCGGCCGATCAGCCGCAGGCTGACGAGCTCGGGACGCGGTCTCTTTCATTTAAACAAGCACCGGCGCCGAAGATGCAGCGCCGGTGAGGTGGGGGCAGGTGAGCGAATTAACCCTCGGGTTCGTCGTGCTCGACTTCCTTCAGCACCTGCAAGTCCTGGCGAAGATTTCGGAAGCGGACCGCCAGGCTGCCGACGAACAGCAGTATCGCTCCAACAATGACGCTCAACCCGAGGATCATGTAGTTCGTGGTTTGTGCAGGTTCCAGCAGCATAGGCATTTCTCCTAGCCTCGGCCGACAGGTGTTCGGCGGCCATGGGCGTGTGTTCGTGCCGATCGTGCCTACGACGCGAACACCTTCATTTTCATCTGCTCGACCCTCTCCATCAGCCGCTGGAGCCGGAGGCGATGCCAGAGCAGCGTCGCGTACACTAAGGTGAAGGTCAACAGGCTGAACATGAACGTCTGCAACATGGCGGGTGTCATGTCGAAGGCACCCTGCGCGCTCGGGTCACTCGAGCCGATCACCACCGGATGGATCGTCCGCAACAGCCGGATCGAAAGGAAGGTAATGGGAACGCTGATGAAGCCCACGATGCCATAGACGGAGCCAAAACGGGCTCGGCGCTCGGGGTCTTCAATTCCCTGGCGCAGCATGACATATGCGAGATAGATCAGCTCCATCACCGTGGCCGTCACAAGCCGGGGGTCCCAGGTCCACCAGGTGTTCCAAATCGGTCGAGCCCAGATCGAGCCGCTGACGATGTTGATGAGTGTGAAGACGATGCCAACTTCGACCGACGCCTGGGCCACCCGATCCCATTTGGGATCGCTGCGCATCAAGTAGACAATCCCCGCCACGGCTGTCACCAGAAAAGCCAGGCCGCCAACCCATCCGGCGGACACGTGGAAATAGAACACTCGCTGCACATTTCCCATGACCGCTTCTTCAGGCGCGTAAAACAGCACCATCCCCAAGGCGATCAAAAACAGAACGCCCGTGACTGCACTGAGCCATTTCAAACCCCTCGGTGTGCTTTCCATCGACCCACCTCCCATGCAGAATTCTCGACCGCCGCCGAGCTTGCCCTACTCCTGGACTATATACTCGAAACTCATGAATGACACGGCGACGAAGATCACGTCGTAGACCAACAGAAGATTGATCCAGGGCATGATTTCGGCCAATTCCCATCCCTGGAGAAAGCCGTTGCTCGCTTTCACGGCGGCCACCAGCACTGGCAGCACGACGGGGAACAACAGAATGGGCAGCAGAATATCGCGAGTTCGAGTCTGGACCGACATGGCTGAGAGCAGGGTCCCCACAGCCACGTAGCCGACCACGCCCAACACGATCACGACCACCAGTCCGGCGTTGAACAAACTCACACCATACAGGGCGCTGTACACGGGGAGCACAATGATCGCCACAAGCAGAAGAAAGATCAGGTTGGCGAGGGCTTTGCCGAAGTAGATCGCACTTCGGTCGACCGGGGCCAGGAGCAGAGCATCCAAGCAGCCTCGCTCCCGCTCCATGCCCATCGAACGGTTCAGGCCCAGGGTTCCGGCAAAGGCGAACGTGGTCCACAATACGCCGGAGGTGATTGCCTTTCGGGTGGCCACCTCAAGCTCAAGGGCGAAATTGAAGATCAAGATCACCAGAAGCGCGAAGACCAACATGGCGCCGAGCAGCTCTCGGCTCCGCAGTTCGGCGGCTAAATCCTTCCACACCAACCCACCGACGACGGTCAGGTAATCCTTGAGCCGCTTGCTCCCCGGCGCGGCGCTCCGGGCCACCGCGCCTTCCACGGTTCCTGCGGCGTCAGGCATGCGTCACCGACCGATACAACTCCGGCAGGGCGCCGGGGTTCAATGCCGGCCCTCCCACAGTGGCGGCAATCTTGCCCTTGGACAGGATGTCAACCCGGCTGGCCAAACGGGCTGCTCGCTCCAGGTCGTGGGAGGTCATCACCACCGTTCGACCCTGGGAGGCGATCTCGCTCAACAGACCGTCCAGCATAGCCGAGGCGTCCTGGTCGAGCCCAGTAAACGGCTCATCGAACAAGAGGAGGTTGGGATCGTGCAGGAGGGCGCGAGCGATCGACAGGCGCTGCTGCATGCCCCGCGAGAAGGTGCGAACAAGCTCGCGGCGAGCCGCCGTCAGCCCCACGATACCCAACACATCTGCGATGCGCGGTTCGACGCGTCCCAGGCCGTACAAGCGGGCGAAGAAGCGAAGGTTTTCTTCGGCCGTGAGGTCGCCATACAAGAGGGACTGATGCGCCACGACCCCCAGCCTCCGCCGGATGGCACCCGCCTCATCGGGCAGATGCAGCCCATCGATGACGACCTCGCCGCTGGATGGCCGGGAGAGGCAAGCCAGGATGCGTATGAACGTCGTTTTGCCGGCACCGTTGGGACCCAACAGGGCGACGAATTCCCCTTCTTCGACGCGGAAGTTCAAGCCTCGCAGGACGGCTTTCAAGCCAAACGCCTTGACCAGCCCTTGGACCTCAATCATCCTCGGCCTGCATCGCCTCGAGGGCTCGCCGCTTCAGCTCCGCTCTGCGGCGCTTGTACGCTTGTTCATCGATGTCGCCAGCCTCAAATGCGTCGTCGAGCCGGGCGATCATCGCCAGGAGAGTCTGGGGGTCATCCTCCGCAAAATCTTCGTCTTCACCGTCGTTCTCGTTCTCGTCGTCGGCGCGGCCGAAACCAAGCACCGATGGCCGATACCAGGCGATTACCGCTGCCAGCACCAAGACCAGTGCCGCCGCGCCGAGCGCAAGGCTCTGCCAATTGCCGGCCAGCGAAATCAAGGGAGTGGTGCGCCCGGCCACCTGCAAGTCGATTGACTTGCCGGCATCGTACGACTGCAGGTTGTACTGATGGTAGGACTGTCCCCCCAAATCCTGCACGCCTTGATCCTGAACGCTGTCGCCTTTGATGGTCGGGCCACCTTCCGAAAGCAGAACCGTGACGCCATCCACAGGGTAGGAAAGCGGCTGGTGGAAATCGGCCCCGCCCTGGTAGGGAAGATTAAAACTGAACACAAGCTGAGCCGCCTCTTGGCCCGGCTGGAGCGGCATAGCCAGGGTGAAACCATCGCCGGTGCGGGTCGCCAACTGAGCCACGCTGGTGTCTTCAAATGCGATGTCGTTGGCGCCCGACGGAAGAGAGAACACCAAGCCACCGGTGTCGGACGGCATCACCGTGTGATCGCCGGTGTTGGAAAGCACCCACACCTCGATCACCTGCATCACGCCATCGGACGGGAAATTCAGCAGGACGTGCAGCCTGGAGGCGCGCACATTGCTCGTGTCGCTGGTGGAGTCATACAGGGTCAGGGGCAGCTGGAGCGTTTGACCGGCGTCCGTCAAATGAGAAATGTCTGAGACATAGCGCACTCCCTGGAACTCTGCGCTCAGAATGAACAGGCGGCCGGTGACAATTTCGAGGTCCGGGAAATCTGCCGTCGCGCCCGGTCCCAACGTGGCGGTCTGCGTGACGACTTCCTGCTGACCGTCGAAACCGTGCAACGTAATCTCAAGGTCGGCCGGCGGCTTGGGCTCACTCGCGCCGGAGCCCATCGATACCTCAGCAACGATGGATGCCGTCTGTGAACCGGCAGGCGTTGCAGTTTCGCTTCCCGAACTGTCCCCGGGCGGCGTTTCTTGCCCCGAGGTGAAGGCCAACTGCCGGACATAAGCGCTCATGGCCCAAAGTTCACTCTCACTCATGCTGTCTGAGAAGCCGGGCATCTGCCCCGACTTTTGGCTAATGGCAGCCACCAATGACGCCTGGGAGAGCTTCGCCATCCAACGCGGATCGGAGAGGCTCACACCCCCCGTGGGCGTGCTCCCATCTTGTCCGTGACAGTCGGCGCACGACTCCTGGTAGGCCGATTGGGCCTGGTCCAGATCAGAAGGAGAGACGCTCAGATTGAGGGCGTAGCCGACGACATCCCAGCGCTGGGAATCCGTCAGGCTGGTGAAGGGCGGCATCATCTGATCGAGTTGGCCCTGAGTCACGACCTGGTACCAATCCGCTGGAACGGCTTCGCGCGCCACGGATAGGTCGCCCAAGCGCGTGGGCTCGTTAGGGAGCTGCGCGGCTTGGGGGCCGTCACCTCGACCCAAATCACCATGACATGGTGCGCACTTTTCAGCGTAGATCGACTTCCCGGCGGTGGGATTGGGTGGACGGACTGGAACTGCGTTTATCGGCGCCGCTGGCGGGCTGGTGGGCAGCGCCGCCTCGGTGGCCTGATAGCCGGGCGGCGGGGTGATGTCTTCGGCCAGGGTACAGGCAGACAGCACAAGAGCCAGCGGGATCAGGACAATCCACGACCGCTTCATGCCTGGGTCCCCTCTGCCGTCAGGGCAGACCCACAGTGGCTACAGAAGCGATCGTCAGCGACAACCGGCTCCCCACACTGCGGGCAGAAGCCTCCGGCAGGCGTCTCTCCCGTGGACCGCAGATGGGCCACAGCCGCTTCCAGCTCCGCCTCCACATCCTGGCCTTTGGGCTGAGCCCGAACGACGGCCGCCGCCTCGGCGAGTCCCTGGTCCGCCAGAGTGTCGATCTGACGCAGAATTTCGGCGCCTTCTTGGAGCAGGCCAGCGCGCTCAGTGGCGTAGTCTTCCGCGGGTATTTTCTCCAGCACGTGATCCATCTCCAAGTCGGCCAGGCTGGACAAGGTGTGATCCCGGGCCGCCAGGAGTTCGGAGAGACGGCGCTCGGCATCGGTCACGTGCAACCCAGCCCCGGTGGTAAAGGGACGGACGACGAAGGCCACCACGAACAAGAAGAGAGCGATGATCAGGAGAGCCGATCCAAGGGTCATGAGTTATTGCCTGAGTGAGAGGGAGTAAGGTCGAAAATTCGAGCTGTCCATCGTTGGCCCAGTTGAACAGCGAACCGGTTCATTCGGCCGTCGCAGCCAGGGCCCGATCGAGGCTGGCCTGGATTTCATCCAGGGAAACATACGGCCCGATTTTGGCTTCGACGAGGTCCCCGTTGGCGCTCATGATGTAGGTCTCAGGGACGCCTCGGATTCGATAGGCCTGCGAGATGCGTGTGCCCAGGTCGGGGCCGTTGGGATACGCGATCTCGAAGCGGCCCATGTAGTCCCGGGCCTCCGGTTCGGTGTCGACGTAGTTCACGCCGACGAACACCACGCCCCGGTCTTTGTAGTTCGCGTATGCCTGTTGCAGCTCGGCGGCCTCCTGCTCACAGGGGATACACCACGATGCCCAGAAGTTGACCAGGATCACCTGGCCCCGCATCTCAGTCGTGTCAAAGACCTGGCCATCGAAGGTGGTCAAGCTGAACTGGGGCGCGGGCGAGCCCATCTGGATCGGACCCTCTTGCGTGCGGCGCAGGCCAAAGAACAAGAGCAACAGGAAAGCTAACACCAGGAGCCAAACCGCGCCCGTCCCCCAGGTGAAGCGGCGGCCGGCTTCAATTCTGTCCGGCTTCAACTCACCATCATGGGTGGGTTCAATCGCAGTCTCTTCTACCATGCTCATCATTCCGCCCCGGGGGCGTTAATCCCCCCGCTCTCGGCGCTGAAGTTCCTCTTCCATTTGTCGGACATAGGGGTCTTCAGCACCCGCTGGCGCATCCGACATGGGAACCGGCTCGCGTCGCCAGCTTCTCAGCACACCAGCCAGGATCCCCACGCCGATCAGAATCGCCACCGGCGGAAGCACGTACACTAGCCAGTTGAGGCCGTGGGCCGGCGGCGTGGCCAGCACGCGATCGCCGTATTGGGTCACGAAGTACTGCTTGATCTGCGCGTCGGACCAGCCGGCTGCCAGCTTCTCGCGGATCAACTCGCGCCACTGCGCACAAGCCTGGGTGGGGCAGACATCCAGGGGAACGTTTTCGCACACCGGGCAGTACAGCTCGGAGGCGACCTGGTTGACCTGGTTGTCCGAAGGTGTCGGCGGCTGCGCCTCGGCCGTGAGGCTGACGCCCAGGGTGAGCGCGACGGCCAGAGTCACCCCAAAGCAGGCCAGAGCCAGCGACCGGCGTCCGGTCATCGTCACGTCCTGGCCAGGGCCCGGCGACCGGACTTGACTGGGCGCCGTACCACCTGCGGATCTGGATCCGGCCAGGCGGCGATGATCGTGCCAAAGATGAACACGAAACCGCCAAACCACACGAAGTTGATCAGCGGGTTGAGGTAGACCTTGAAGGTGGCGCCCTGGCTGGCGATGGGTTCCCAACCCACCAGGATCACGTAGAAATCGTCCTGCAGCGATGAGCGCACGCCGGGAATGGTCATTGGCTGTTGGGCGGCGAAGTAGTAATCTCGCCGCGGATGCAGCTCGCCGACCGGCTGGCCATCTCGAAACACCGACACCACGGCGCGATCGACTTGGCGGCCGTCATCGGTGTTGAACTCAGCCAGGGAATCGTAGGTCATGGTGTAGGGGCCAAGAGTCAGCTGCTCACCCGCCGCCAGGGTGGCTTGGGTTTGCTGCTGGAACATCTGACTGCCGATGATCCCAAGCGCCATCACAATCACACCCAGGTGAATGATGTACCCGCCGTAGCGGCGCCTATTTCGGCCTACCAATCGGTTGAGTGCCCGCCACAAATTCTCCCCGTGGCGTTGGTGTCGTGCCTGGGCACCGCGCCAGAATTCATACAGCGTGACACAGGCGACGAACGCCACCAACCAGTACCCAAGCAGGGCGGCTGGATTTGTGACGGATTTCACAATAAGGATCGGCAGCAAGATAAGCGACACCGCCAGCGGCTTCCAGATGGATCGGCCCAGCGTCTTCCATGTCGAATGGCCATAGGCCGACAACGGCGCGATGCCCATCAACAACAGCAGGCCGACCCACAGCGGCGCCGTGGCCGTGGTATAGAACGGCGTCGCGACGGTTACTTTTTGGCCGGTGAAAAGCTCGGAGATAATCGGGAAGAGCACACCCCATAGACAGATGACAGCGATGCCCATGAACAGCAGGTTGTTTACCAGGAAGAGCGTCTCGCGCGAGGCAAACGATTGCAGCTCGTTTTCGCCCCCGAGCTGGCGCCAGCGGCGGATGAGCAGCGACACCGACACAACCAACATCAAGCTGATGAAGCCGAAGAACATCGGGCCAATCGAGGATTGTGCGAAAGCGTGGACAGAGGATAGGACGCCCGATCTTGTGAGGAAGGTGCCAAAAATCACCAACGAGTAAGTCATGATGATCAGGGTCATGTTCCAATGTTTGAGCATGCCGCGTTTTTCCTGGACCATGACCGAATGCAGGAACGCCGTGCCGGTTAGCCAGGGCATGAAGGCTGCGATCTCCACCGGGTCCCAACCCCAGTACCCGCCCCAGCCGAGCACGTCGTAGGCCCAGCGGCCGCCGAGGATCAGGCCTAAGGACAGGAACAGCCAGGCCACCAGCGCCCAGCGCCGGGTCAGGCGGATCCAGCGGTCGTCCGATCTGCCGGTGATCAGGGCAGCCATGGCGAAGGCGTACGGGATGACCGAAGACACGAAGCCCAGATACAGCATAGGGGGGTGGATAATCATCCCCGGATGCCGCAGCAACGGGTTGAGCCCGTTGCCGTCCGACGGGTGCAGCGCCACAGCGCCGACCGGTTGGAACAGGGCACTCACCTGCTGGCCGTCAATCGTTTGCCACAAGCGAGCGAAGGGATTCTCGAAAAACAGGACCAGGCTCAGGAAGAAGGCCAACGTGATCATCGTGATCACGATCACCCAGGGCAGGAACTCTCGGTCCCGATCCCACTTGCGAAGGCTGGCGGCGGTGGTGAAACCGGCCATCAGCCATGACCAGAAGAGCAAAGAGCCCTGCTGTCCGCCCCACCAGGAGGTGATCTTCAGGTAGGTCGGCATGCTGTCGCTGGTCACCGAGGCCACGTAAGCGACCTGATACTGGCGGGTCAGCAAGAGGCCGATCAGTGACAGGGCGGCCACGGTAATCAACGGCCAGGTGAGCAGCATTGCCCGGCGGCCGCTCTCAACGAACGCCGGCCGCCTTCGGATGGCCCCGTAGGCCGCCGCTCCAGCGCCATAAAGCGCCGCGGCGAAGGTGATCGCCACGGCGAAATAACCCAAATCAGCTAACATCGCACTACCCTCCCAAGAGCAGTCTGCACCAACGGCCGTTCGAAGGCCGGCTCACATAACGGACGTTGAGGTGCATGCCTCCAACCGTCCAATAAGGGCCAGCCCTTAGGCGGATGTCAAAGCGGCTCAGCCGCTCTGAGCTGGGACCTCATCCGAGTAGCGAGAAGGGCACTTCAACAGGAGTTCATCCGCGTGAAAGACACCGTCGGGGCCGATCCGACCGGTCATGATCGCCTGAGCTTCGTCGCGCAGCAAATCCGGCTTGGGGCCCTCGTAGACCACCTGAAGCCGGGTGGCGTTCGGATCGGTCACGGCTTCGTGCAGCACCTTGGCCAGGCCGCCTCGGGCGTCAATCTCGTTCATGTCGCCCGTGACATCAGCCACGGTAAATCGAAGAGTCAGGGACTTGGCGTCGTATTCGATCGTGCTGCCGTCCACGGCACCCGAGACGCGCACATCGCGATCGCTCACCGTTTGGCCCTTGGCTACCAACTCATCGACCGTCATGTAATACTGGGCGGCTGCCTGAGTTGCCGACGTGATCAGATAAATGATCGCGGCCGCAATGAGCAGGCCGCCTATCAGAAACTTGGTCTTCCCAGATGAGCGCCGCTTGGGCTGAGGTATAGAACCATCCATTATCGGCCCCTCCTTCAGGGCTTGAAAAAACTAGGGGCATTCTATCATCATCCCTACCCTATAGGGGGGGACGAATGTCATCGGAGCGTGTTCCATTCGACCCCCTCGCACCGGGGAGGGGGTCGTTTCCTCCTACAACGCGGCTGTGGCGGACACTGGGGCCAGGCCGACAGGGTCCTCCCCGAATCTCAGATAGGTGACATTTATCGCCTGCCCCGAGGACAGGCCTCACGTGCACGGGCCGGGCGTTGCCGTGAGAATCCCTACGAGCTAGAGTTGGCTTAACCCTCCTATTGGATGGTCGGCGCGCCGTCTCTGCTCTGCAAGGACCTGCCAATGACGAGCCAGAACATCGCACCACAACAACAGACCTGCGCTCCACGCCCAACGGCCCGCACCTCTCGGCGATGGGCGTGGGGTCTCGCGGGGGTCGCCACCCTCACCATCCTCCTTGGCGTCGTTGCCATGCAGATGGTGCCCGCCAGCGCGGCGTCAACCCGGCCAGCGCCAGCGGAACAGACCCCATCCAACGCTGCCTGCTTCGCCTGCCATGCCACGCCCGGAATGCAGACCACTCTGGCCTCCGGCGAAGGGCTCTACCTGACGGTTGATCCCCAGGTTTACAACGACTCGGTCCACGGCAAGATGGGCTATGCATGCGTTCAATGTCACACGGACATCACCGGCTATCCCCATCCGGCGTTGACGGCGCCCACGCACCGGGACCTGACCCTCGAGCTGTACCGCTCTTGCCAGGCCTGCCATCCCACGATGTTCCAGGAAGTTCTCGACAGCGTTCACCAGAAAGCCCTGGCCGCTGGGAACACGGACGCTGCGGTGTGCACCGATTGTCACGGTGCGCACGATGTTCAGCCGCCGGACGAGCCTCGCAGCCGTATTCCCAAGACCTGCCAAAAATGCCACTCGCAGATCTACGATCAATACAAGGACAGCGTACACGGGGCGGCCCTCATCGGCGACGGCAACCCGGATGTCCCCAGTTGCATCGACTGCCACGAAGTCCACTCAGTCCAGGGACCTTCCAACAGCCCATTCCGACTGTTCTCGCCTGACATTTGCGCCAAATGCCACGCCGATAGCACCCTGATGGCCAAGTACGGCATCAGCACCGACGTGTTCCGCACCTATGTGGCCGACTTCCACGGGACAACGGTGACTTTGTTCCAGGCGGTCACGCCCGGGCAGGAACCCAACACCCCAGTTTGTATCGACTGCCATGGTGTGCATGACATTCAAAACGTGAACAACCCGGATAGCCCGGTGATCAAACACAATCTCCTCGCCACATGCGAAAAATGCCACCCGGACGCCACCACCAATTTCCCGGCTTCCTGGTTGAGTCACTACCGACCGACGCCTCAGCACGCAGCGCTGGTCTACTATGTCAATCTCTTCTACAAGTCCCTGATCCCCACGCTGATCGGGGGCATGGGTTTGTTCGTGGTGTTAGACGGCTTTCGACGGATCCGGCGGCACAGGCGAGGTCAGAATGATGAGTGAGCCACGCTACCTGCGATTTCCTCTTGCCTACCGCATCGAGCACTGGGTCTTGACCCTCAGCTTCACGACGTTGGCGATCACCGGCTTGGTCCAGAAGTACCCGCTGAACAGCGTATCCCAATCGATCGTCGGCGTGCTGGGCGGCATCGTCAACACACGCACCGTCCACCACGTTGCCGCCATCGTGCTGATGCTGGAAGTCGTCTATCACATCGGGGTCGTAGGCTACCGGGTCTTCGTCCTTCGGGTTCGACCGACGATGGTCCCCTCTCTGGGCGACGTGCGAGCCGCCTGGGGCACCCTGCTCTTCAACCTCGGCTTCACCCGGGACCATCCGGCCCAAGGCCGCTACGGCTTCGAGGAAAAAGCGGAATATTGGGCCGTCGTCTGGGGCATTGCGGTGATGGCCATCACCGGATTCCTCATGTGGAATCCCATCGCCTCGGCCAAGTTCTTGCCCGGAGAGTTCATCCCGGCAGCCAAGTCCGCCCATGGATACGAAGCCTTGTTGGCAGTGCTGGCGATCATCGTTTGGCATATCTATCACGTCCATCTTCGGAACTTCAACAAGAGCATGTTCACCGGCTACCTTACTGAAGAGGAAATGCTGGATGAACACGGACTCGAACTGGCCGACCTGCAGGCGGGCCGGGTGGATGCGCCACTTGACGCCCCGGTTCGTCGTTCCAGAATGCGCGTGTTTGTCCCCGTCTACAGCATCGTAGCCGTGGCCCTCATCATCGGCATCTATCTCTTCGCTACCTTCGAACAGACGGCCATCACCACCATCCCACCGGCGGAGGACGTGGTGATTTACGCCCCGCTTACGGCCACGCCTTTCCCCACGGCCCTGCCGACACAGACACCCTCGTCGGAGAAGCCCACCACGTGGGACGACGGCATCGGCTTGATTTTCCAGTCCGGCTGTATCGCCTGCCACGGCTCGGCTTCCAGCATGGGTGGCCTTAGTCTCGGCTCCTACGCCGGTGCAATGCGGGGAGGATCCTCCGGACCGGTGATTGTCCCCAACCAACCGGACAACAGCGAACTCATCCGCCTTCAGGCCGCGGGAGGTCATCCCGGCCAACTGAGCGGAGACGAGCTTCAGTACATTCGAGAGTGGATTGATAACGGCGCGCCGGAAAAGTGATTGAGGTGGATCGGGAATGAAACGCATACTCCAGAGACTGGGAAGATTCTTCTTCCCGCCCGAAGGTACCCCCACCTGGCTGCGTGTGTTGCCTTACGCTGTTCTGGGTGTCCTTACGGTCCTGTTGCTGACCGGTGCGATCTACGGTTGGGACTACACCAATTCGTCCGAATTCTGCGGCACTGCCTGCCATTCAATGCCGCCCGAATACACGGCCTACCTGGTGTCCCCCCACGCCCGCGTCCAGTGCGTTGAATGCCATATCGGCCGCGGCTTCTTCGCCACCCGTTTCACCCGCAAGGCCGGAGACGTCAAACACGTCATCGACACGATCTCCCAGAATTACGAGTACCCGATCGTCGCCGCCGACCTGCGGCCCGCCCGTGATACGTGCGAGCGCTGCCATTCGCCCGAGAAGTTTTCAGACGACACCTTTAGACAGATCCAGCATTACGCGACGGATGTCAACAACACGCCCTACACGATTTATCTGACGCTGAAGACTGGCGGCGGGACGGAGCGGGAGGGCCTGGGCAAGGGCATCCACTGGCACATCGAGAATCGGGTCTACTACCTGCCCACTGATTCGGAGGAGCAGGACATCCCGTACGTGAAAGTCGTGGGCGATGACGGCACGGTAACCACCTACAAAGAGATTGGCTTGGACATCACCCCTGCCGACATCGACACATCGGCCATGAAGGAGATGGATTGCATCACCTGCCACAACCGCATCACCCACCTGGTCTATACGCCCGAGGAGAGCGTGGACCAGCTTCTGTCGCGCGGCCTCATCTCGTCCGCCATCCCGGAGATTCGGCAGCGGGCGGTTGAGGCGATCGACCAGACTTACCAGCACGTCAATCTGGCCATGGACAGCATCGCATCGCTCGATCACTACTACCAGGTGGCCTATCCTGATTTCTACGCCCAGAACAAGCCACTCATCCAACAGGCGATCGACCAGCTCCAGCAGACCTACGAGCAAAGCGTCTTCCCCGATCAGAAGACCGATTGGACCAGCCATCCCAACAACATCGGGCACGAAGATTCGGCCGGCTGCTTTCGCTGCCACGACGGCAAACACCTTGACGACCAGGGTCAAGCCATCCGCCTTGAGTGCAATCTCTGCCATTCGATCCCCGTCGTCGCCGGACCGAGCGATTTGACGGCCGACATCGAGGTCTACCGCGGCCCGGAGCCGGAAACCCACCAGAACACCAACTGGATCACCCTTCACCGGGACGCTTTCGATGGCACCTGCGCCAATTGTCACTCGACCGACGACCCCGGCGGCACCAGCAATACGTCTTTCTGTTCCAACAGCGCTTGCCATGGCCAGAGTTGGGACTACGCCGGGTTCGACGCCCCCGAGCTTCGGCAGATTTTAAAATCGCAGTTGCCGACACCAGCCCCTGCCGTTCCAACTCTCGCGCCTGACGCACCTGCCACCTGGGACGGAGCCATTGGGCCCATGTTGGCCGGCCGCTGTGGCGCTTGCCATGGGACAGACGGAGTTCAGGGCCTGAATCTGACCAGCTATGAAAGCGCTCTTGCCGGTGGGTCCAATGGGCTGGTCATCGTCCCTGGGGATCCGGACGGCAGCCTGCTGATCGCCAAGCAGACCGCCGACAAGCCCCACTACGCGCAGCTTACACCGGATGAGGTCGAATTGGTGAGACAGTGGATTCAAGCTGGCGCCCCCGAAAACTAGGCCCTTGACAGGCTGGTTGGGCCAGCGGAAACTAGGGTCCAACCAGCCGACTTGCCATTAATCACGCTGAATCCGGGACATCTGCCACTGACAGCCTACCCGAACGAACAGGTATGTTAGGGTGGCTCCGCGGCTCCTCCCCCCAACAAGGTGTTGGCGGCGGACAGCGCATTTGGGTAGGCAATCCGGCCACAGGCATTCCAGCCTCCACCTTTCTGCCACTGTGTGCCAGAGCTAACATAATTGCGTAACTCTGCGGTCTGCTCGACCGGCCAAGCCGGATTTCAGTTGTTAGGTCAAGGGAGGCATGGATGGGTTTTCCTGTAAATGAGAAACGCATGCCACGGCGGCAATTCCTCAGCCTGGCAACCTGGGCCATCGGTGGGCTGATCGGTTTGGCATATGCCATACCGGGAGTCGCCTACCTCGTCTCGCCCGCACTCCAGAAGGCAACCGAGAAGAACTGGATCCCCCTCGGATCGACCTCAAAGGTCGAACTCGGCACGCCGACCCTATTCCGGGCCACCGTCGAGCGGCGGGCGGGTTGGATTGTCAACCAGGAGGAGATCAGCGTTTACGTCCTCACAGAAGACGGCCGGGACTTCATCGCCATGTCCAACGTGTGCACCCATCTAGGTTGCCGTGTCCGCTGGATCGCCGACGAAGACCGCTTCTTCTGCCCGTGCCACAACGGCCAGTTCGACCGGCAGGGCAATGTCATCTCCGGGCCGCCACCCAAGTCTCTCAACCGATATGAGGTCCGGGTCGAGGGTGACGAGATGCAGGTCCTGGGAGGCTGAGATGACAACCACCGTTATGGACTGGCTGGACGAACGTATCGGCTGGCGCGGGATATGGGAGATGATCTTCCTGCGCAAGATTCCCAAGGTCAACTGGCTCTACACGCTGGGCAGCGCCACGTTGTTTGTGGCCGTTAACCAGATCGTCACCGGCATTCTTCTTACCATCTATTACGTGCCCACTCCCGACCACGCCTACGACAGCGTGCAGTACATCACCACCCAGTTGCCTGCCGGTTGGCTCATCCGAGGGCTCCACCACTGGGGAGCCAGCGCCATGGTAGTCCTGGCCGTGATCCACATGATCCGCGTCATTCTGTACGGCTCATACAAGTTCCCGCGCGAAATGACGTGGTTCAGCGGGGTCGGCCTGCTCCTCATCGTGATGGGCTTCGGGTTCACGGGCTATCTCCTGCCCTGGGACCAGAAGGCATACTGGGCAACCACCGTCGGCACGCGAATTGCCCAGGTCACACCCATCATCGGCGACAGCATTCTGAAGCTGCTCCGTGGAGGCGATGATCTCTCCGCAGTCACCCTGGCCCGCTTTTATGGCGGGCATGTGTGGTTCCTGCCGGTGGCCCTTATGGGTTTGCTGGGCCTCCACCTCTATCTGGTCATCAGGATCGGCATTAGCGCGGTACCGCATCGTGGAGAGTAGAGTGTGAACGACCAAGATAAGCAAGAGTATTTAGAGAGCTATCACGAGGCCAAGGAAAAGGGGTCGCCGTTCTTCCCCGACATCTTGTTCAAGGACGCGCTCGTCTCCTTGCTCGTCCTGGGGGTGTTGATCGCCCTGGCCTATTTCTTGGGTGCCCCACTCGAGGCGCGCGCCAATCCGGCCGACACCACCTACACGCCGCGGCCGGAGTGGTACTTCCTGTTCCTCTTCCAGCTGTTGAAATACTTCCCGGGCAAGCTTGAAGTGCTGGGCGTGATCGCCCTTCCGACCATCGTCATTATTGCCTTGCTCGCCTTGCCGTTCCTCGACCGCTCCAAGCAAAGGCATTTCTTCAGCCGGACTGTGGTCACCGGGGCAACTGGCCTGATCGTGGTCGGGGTAGCCTTCCTGACGGTCCAAGCCGTCCGGGAGTCACCACCGCCAACGGCTGTATCGCAAGGGGACCCTGTGGCCGCGCTCTACACCGCCAACTGTGCCCCCTGCCATGGAGCCCAGATCGACGTCCCGGCCGGCACCAACCTGCACTCTGTGATCGCCCAGGGCGTGCATGGCCAGGGCATGCCTGCCTGGAGCGGCGATCTCAGTACAGATGAAATTGACGCTCTGGCTGGTTTTATTCTGTCCCCCAAGGGGAGCGAGCTCTTCAACGACAATTGTGCTCAGTGCCACGCCGTCTCCGATTTGGTGGCTGGAGACCCAACTCAACTCAAGAGCGCCCTCGAATTGAGCGGCACGTTTGCGCCCCATGTTGATGTAGATGTGCCCGATTTCAGCCAGACACTCAACGCCGAGGATCGGACGTCGCTGCTCAACTTTCTAATCGCCCCCGATGGCCAGCGGCTTTTCAGCGTGGACTGTTCAGGCTGCCACGGTCGCTCGGTGGCTTTTGCGGGATCGGAATCCGATCTGCGAAACATTATCGCCAAGGGCGGGATGCATCTTGAGATGCCTCCCTGGAAGGGTCGATTGCCCGATTCGGATGTCGACCTGCTGGCGAAGTTCGTGATTGACCCCCTGGGCACGCCCGAAGCAGAGGGGCTGTTCCGACAGTACTGTTCGGACTGCCATGGCGGGCTGGTACCGCTGGCCAAAGATGTTGAAGAGGCTCGGCAAGTCATACTCCAGGGCGGCCCCCACCAAACCATGCCCGTATGGGGCTCCGTCCTCACCAGCCAACAACTGGACGCGCTGGTCTCGTACACGCTTGAGGCTGCTCGAGGCACGGGCCCCGAGTTGGGCCAGCAGCTTTTCGCGGAGAACTGTTCGCCCTGTCACGGCGACTTTGGCGAAGGCGGCCCCAACCCGACCCGAGCCGGGGACATTATCGCTCCTATCAGCTCCGCCGAGTACCTCAAGACCCGCGATGACACCACCCTCCAGGCGATCATTTCGCAGGGCCAGCCCAATTTCGGGATGTCACCCTTCGGCTCCGCCTATGGTGGCCCGCTGGACGACGATCAGATCACATCGATCGTGGCCTACATCCGTTCTTGGGCAGCCAACCCGCCGGTCGAACTCCCGCCGGACGTGGCATCGGCGGCGGTGGCTCTCAACGGGGCCGAGGTCTACACTGACCTGTGCTCTCAGTGCCACGGCAGCCAAGGAGAAGGCGGCGTCGGGACCGCTCTTGCCGCCCCATCCTTCCAGCAGGGCCGGACGGATCAGCAAATCTTCGACTCGATCAATCTCGGCCACAAACAGACCGCCATGATCGGCTGGGGTGAAATCCTCACCTCGGCACAAATCCAGGAACTGGTCACTTACATCCGCTCGCTGGCCACGACCACATCGGGCGGTGCCGCCGAACCATCCTTCACGGCCGACGTTCTGCCCGTGTTCCAGCAGCGCTGCGTCTTCTGTCACGGCAGCGATGGAGGCTGGGACTCCAGCAGCTACGAGAGCGTGATGAGCACCGGGAATGACAGCCCGGTGGTCGTCCCAGGAGATGTGACCAACAGCCTGCTGGCACAAAAACTCCTGGGGCTGCAGACGGAGGGGAAAGTTATGCCCCCTTCGGGCAAACTCTCGGATTCCTCCATTCAGCCGATTTTAGATTGGATCGCGGCTGGGGCGCCGAACAACTAGGACCGATCACAGTCAAAGGTTTGGAAACTGGAAACAGCCAGGAAGATGACAGCCACCGCCGACAACTCCCCTACAAGACTTTCCACCTCGCTGCGGTTAAAAGTCGCCGTCGGGGTGGCCTTGCCCGTCTTGGTCATCCTCACCGGATTGTCGCTCCTGAGCTACTGGCGGGCCAATGTCTTGATGGAAGAGCAGATCGGTGCCGGCGTCGAGGAGTTGGGGCAGGTCACACTTGGTAGCCTTCGGCATGCTATGGTCCGCAATGAGCCCGCACGACTTCTGGAAATCCTTTCCGATGTCCGCCAGAGCCAGAACGTGCAGAGGGTAGAGATCATCGGACTGGACGGCGAGGTGGCTGCTTCCAGCGATCCCAATATGGTGGGCCAGATTCTGCCCCAATCTGCCACCGGTTGTGTGGACTGCCACCGGATAGCCCCCGATGAGCGGCCGCTGACGGCCCAGTTGGCCCAGGAGCCGGGCGTGCTCCGGGTCTCCTCCCCGATTGTGAATGGGCCAGAGTGCACCGAGTGTCACAACAGCCAACTTGACCATCTTGGGATGCTGCTGATTGACATCACCGTGGCCGGCACCCAATCCAGGCTGCTGGGTGACCTGAAGGTCAACCTGGGAGTCTCCGTCCTGGCCACACTGTTCGTGAGCCTCGGCGTTTTCGGCCTGACCCACCGTTTGGTTGTCGGGCGAATTGAGCGCTTCGAACCGGCTCTCAAGAAGTTCGCCGCCGGTGACTTCGGCGCTCGCCTTCCCGAAAGCTCGGCTCCGGCCGATGAGCTGGACCACTTGGCGGGGGCATTCAACACGATGGCCCGCAACCTTGAGCGCCTCACCCTGGAGAATGAACAGCGGAGTCAGGTCCGACAGCAGGCCATCGCCGACGAACGCGAACGCATCGCCCGAGAATTGCACGACGGGCTGGCCCAACTGCTGGGCTACGTCAACACCAAGGTCATGGCCGTCAGCTTGTTGGTCAAGAACAATCAATCCGCCGCTGCCCAGACCCAATTGGAACAGCTTGGTGAAGCCGCCCGGGCTCTCTTCACCGATGTGCGTGAAGCGATCGTGGGCCTGAAGCTCGCCAGCCAAACCGGAGAGGGTCTTGGATCGGCGATCGAGAGCTATGTGGAACAATTTCAACGGCTGACCGACCTCGACGTCCAGGTCCGCATCGATTCGCAAGCAGAAAGGGTCAAACTGCCACCCGAATCCGAGCTCCAGTTGATTCGAATCCTCCAGGAAGCGCTTTCGAATATCCGGCAGCATGCGGACGCCAACATTGTCGAAATCGACTTGAAGATGGACCGTGGGGACCTCAGGTTAAGCATCGCTGACGACGGCCAAGGGTTTGATGAAAGTCAGGTACCCATGCTGGAGCCATCCCATTTTGGATTGAGCACGATGCAGGAGCGAGCTGAGGAGATCGGGGGGCGCCTCGATCTTCGCAGCCGTCCGGGACAGGGAACCCAGATAACGGTCACGCTAGACATGAAGTCGCAACCAGAGGAGTCCTGATATGAGCCGCGTAATGGTCGCCGATGATCACTCCCTCTTCCGGGACGGTATCGTCAGTCTGTTGGAGGCAGCCGGTTTCGATGTCGTGGCCGAGGCAGGCACGGGCAAGGATATCCTGGAGGCGATTCAACTCTCGACACCCGATCTCGTCCTGCTCGATCTCACCATGCCTGGCATGAGCGGCCTCGAGGCCTTGAAGCAAATCAAGCTCGATCATCCCGAAGTCAAGGTCGTGATCCTGACGGTCTCGGATGATGACGACGATCTTATGGCCGCGATACAAGCTGGAGCCAGCGGCTACCTGCTCAAAGATCTCGATTCGCAGGAGTTTCTCGAACTGCTGAGTGGACTCGAGCGCGGCGAGGCACCCATGACCCGCAAGACCGCCAGCCGGCTGATGTCACGCCTGGCTACTCCACGCCACGACACCGGAAAATCTCTGCCTCACCTGTCGGATCGCGAACTCGAGGTTCTCGGCTTGGTCTCCCGCGGCATGGCCAACAAGACCATTGCCGACAAGCTCTCCATCAGCGAAAACACGGTGAAGTACCACATGAAGAACATCCTGCAGAAGCTGGACGTTCAGAATCGAACTGAGGCCGTCAGTCATGCACTTCAGAACGGGCTGGTTGAGACAGCTATCGAGACCACGTCGGGGTCAGCGTCGACCTAAGGGACCGAGGGCGAGTTCACTCCCGCGGTTGGGGTCTGCGACCAGAGAGGCCACCCGAGGGCTCAGGCAGGAACAGCGCATATGAGCGTGGTCGTGACCCACCATTCCAATCTATGCTATGCGCTGGGGATCTCCACCACGCTGCGGGGGACTGTAGCTGCATCCTAAGTTCGTTGTGATCGTTGCCGGGGGCTCAGGTCTTGCTGCTTGCCCCCCGACGTCCCAGATCGAGGTGGTTTCGAGCCAGACCCAAGCACCCGTCGAATGGGAGGAGCTGATCGAGTTGATCATACGCTCGACCCAGCTCTGCCTAGAGTATCGGAACACAGGCACTTGAAACCCGGCAACCCGCCGCTCAGGTGCTCAACATAATCTGTACTTGACAAGGAGCTCATCCATGGTTCGAATGCGACATTTCCTCGTGGTGACCGGATTGGCCCTGGGAGCCCTGCTCGCGCTTTCAGCGTGCGGCAGCGGAAAGAACCCGACCCCGATCGTGATCCGCGAGACCGTCGAGGCCCCCGCAAGCGCCAAGGCCCCGGTTGAGATCCCTTTCCTAGACAAGTGGACTGGTTCTGCACATGCCGATGCTTCGGCCCAAGCTTTCAACCATTGGAATAATGACGACCCCGCCGAGGTGCCGACAACATGTGCCAAATGCCACACCACGCCCGGTTACCAGGACTTCCTCGGAATTGACGGCACAGCCGCCGGCACAGTAGACAAAGCTGCACCCATCGGCACGGTGATTGAGTGTGTCGCCTGCCACAATGACGCCACGATGACCATGACCAGCGTCACCATGCCCTCCGGCCTAGAGATCACCAATCTCGGGCCAGAGGCGCGCTGCATGCAGTGTCATCAGGGCCGGGAATCGACGGTCAGCGTCAACGCCGCCCTCGACGCCGCTGGCGTCGGCGATGACACCGTCAGCCCCGATCTGGGCTTCATCAACGTCCACTACCTGGCCGCTGGCGCCACCAAGTACGGCGCCATGGCGGAGGGCGGTTACCAGTACGAAGGCAAGTCCTATGACGTCAACTTCGCCCACGTTGATGGCGTCAACAGCTGCGTCACCTGCCACGACATGCACTCACTCGAGCTGCGTCTCGACACGTGCCGCACCTGTCACCCCAACGTTACGACGGCGGAAGACACCAAGAACATCCGCATGAATGGCTCCCTGGAGGACTACGACGGCGACGGCAACGTCACAGAAGGAATTGCCATGGAACTCCAGGGCCTGCAAGACAAGCTCTACGCCGCCATCCAGGTTTACGCCAGTCAGGTGGCCAAGAGCCCCGTCGCATACGACGGAAACACCTACCCCTACTTCTTCATCGACACCAACAACAACGACAAGGTGGATCCAGACGAGGCGCAGGTTCCGAATGCCTTCAGTTCCTGGACCCCGAGGCTGGTCAAGGCCACCTACAACTATCAGTTCTCGCTCAAGGATCCCGGCGCCTTCGCTCACAACGGAAAGTATGTTATCGAGCTGCTGACCAACTCGATCGATGATCTGAACAGCGCCGTCAAAGACCCGGTCGACATGGCCGGCACACACCGCATCGATGCCGGACACTTCGCCGGCTCGGAGGAGGCGTTCCGACATTGGGATGCCGACGGTGAAGTCCCCGGTTCGTGCAGCCGATGCCATAGTGCCGAAGGGCTGCCGCTGTTCCTCGAACAGGGGGTGAGCATCAACCAGCCCGTGTCCAACGGCATGCAGTGCGCCAACTGCCACAATGCCATGCCCGAATTCTCTCGCTACGCGCCTGAAACCATCACCTTCCCCAGCGGCGCGCAGCTGGGGTTCGAAAACACCGACGCCAACCTTTGCATCGCCTGTCACCAAGGGCGCGAATCGACGGTGAGTGTTGACCGAGCCATCACCCGCTCGGGAGCCAGTGACGACCAGATTTCCGACCAACTGAGTTTCATCAACGCCCACTACTTCGCCGCCGGGGCCACCCTCTTCGGCGATGACGCCAAAGGCGCCTACGAGTACGCCGGCAAGACCTACAACGGCCGTTTCCAGCACGTGCCGGCTCTCAACAATTGCGTGGCATGCCACGACGCTCACACGCTCGAGGTTCAGGTCGACAAGTGCGCCGCCTGCCATCCAGGTGTGACCGATGTCGAGTCAACGATGACGATTCGGGCTAGCAAATCTGAGGGCATCGACTTCGACGGTGACGGCAACGCCACGGAAGGAATTGGGCAGGAAGTCGCCACCATGAAGGATGAGCTGTACACAGCTATCCAGGCCTATGCTCAGTCCCGCCTGGGGGCTCCCATCGCCTACAGCCCGGATTCCTACCCCTACTTCTTTGCCGACACCAACGGCAACGGCACCATCGATCCCGATGAAGCCAATGCTGGGAACAGCTATGCCAGCTGGTCCCCGCGCCTGCTACGGGCAGCTTACAACCTGCAGTGGGTTCAGAAGGATCCGGGAGCCTTTGCACACAACGGGAAATACATCATGCAGATCCTGTACGACTCCATCAAGGACGTCGGCGGGAGCACGGCGGGAATGACCAGACCTTAAAGGAACTCGTGAACACCCCGAAAAGGTGGTGAGAGGGCTTGGGCCTCCTGGATGACCGCTCCATCTGGGGGGCCCAGTCTTTTGTCATCTGCACGAATCCGTCTGGACCCGAAGAACGCGTGCCGCGTGCTAGAATCTCCCCTTGATGGTCGGTTTCCTACGGACGCTGTTCGCCCTAAACCAGGACATCATCTACTTTGTCTATGGCCTGACCTTCTTCATTCTCGGCCTGGCCATTGCCCTGCAATCGCGCCACGCGTCACGGCTGGACCTGGCGCGTAATCTGAACTGGCTGGCGGCCTTCGGCTTCACCCACGGCCTGCATGAGTGGGGTGAGTACTTCATCCCCATTCAATCCGCCTATCTGTCGCCGGACATTGTGCAGTGGCTGCACGGGCTGCGGCTCCTGCTCTTGACGATCTCATTCGCTTGTCTCTTCGAATTCGGTGTGAGCTTGCTGGCCTCACTTGGACTCGCCCGACGCCTGCGTTACGTTCCGGTTGGCTTGGGCGCGGCCTGGATCGTCCTCGCGTATTTTCCGCTCCAGACCCTGCTGTCCGAAACGGGGACCTGGCAGAAGGTTGTGGACGCGATTGCCCGCTACTTCATCGGCCTGCCAGGCGGCCTGCTGGCGGCCATCGCCTTGCGCAGGTATGCTAAGGCTCGGATCGCACCCCTCAACGTGCCGGAAATTTTCCAAACCTTTCAAGCCGCCGGCATCGCCCTGGTGCTGTACGGGCTTTTCGGGGGGCTCCTTCCGCCCCCGATCCCGTTCTTCCCTGGCAGCGTATTCAACAGCGCCACGTTCGAGCGTGCTCTCATCATCCCTGTGCCGCTCGTCCGCTCGTTGATCGGGGTCGGGCTGGCTGTCGCCGTGATCCGGGGGCTGGAAATCTTCGATGTCGAAATCGCCCGCACGATTGAGGCCATGGAGCAGCGGCAGATCCTCAGTGCCGAGCACGACCGATTAGCACGCGAACTCCACGATGGTGCCATCCAGAAGGTGTACAGCGCCGGCCTGCTCCTCGAGTCTGCCCGCAACCAGGTGCAGGAGCCTGGACCCGTATCGGAGCGCCTCGACCGAGCGGTCACCGTGCTTGAGGACGCCATCCGAGATCTGCGACAAAGCCTGGTGACCCTGACCGACACCCCTGTGGATACACCCTTGCCAGACCGGCTGCGGCAAGCCGCCGACTCGCCGAGCATCCAGTCCATGGTGACCATCGACCTTCAGCTCGATCTTGCCCCTGACGACAGCCTCGACCACATTCGGACCGAGCACATCGTGGCCATTGTCGGCGAGGCGCTGGCCAACATCGTGCGGCACGCGCAGGCCAGCCGCGTCGAGCTGTTTGCTGCACGGCGCGACGGAGAACTCGAGATACGGATACGCGACAATGGGGTGGGCATTCCCGACCCGGTCGATGCCGGATTTGGCCTGCGCAATATGCATGATCGTGCCCGCCTCATCAACGGCGAGCTCACCCTGGATCGCCTCGAGCGTGGCACAATGGTGCGCTTGCGGGTGCCTTGGAGTGATGCCCGATGAGCCGGACTCGCGTCCTTCTTGTCGATGATCACGAGGTCGTCCGGCTCGGCCTGATGACCCTGATCAACGACCAGGACGACCTGGAAGTTGTGGGGGAAGCCGGCACGGCTGCCGACGCCGTCAGGCAGGTGGAGAGACTAAGCCCAGATGTCGTCCTGATGGACATTCGCATTCCTGGGGAAGGCGGGATTGAGGCTACCCATCAAATCACCAGTCGATTTGCCGGATCCAGGGTCGTAATGCTCACGTCTTTTGCCGACGATGAATTGGTCTTTCGGGCCATCCGCGCCGGCGCCGCCGGCTACGTCCTCAAACAGATTGGCAACGAGGAGCTCCTGCGAGCCATTCGCGCGGCCGCGGCCGGGGAGGCTCTCCTGGACAGTTCGACGACCGCTCGCCTGCTAGACCATGTGCGTGACCTTGAGCAGAAGGCGGACGACGATGCTTTTCGGGATTTGTCGGCGCGAGAACTTGACGTTCTGGTCTGGGTTTCGCGAGGCAAAAGCAACGCCGAGATCGGCACCAGCCTGAATCTGAGCGAAAAGACCGTTCGCAACTACGTCAGCACCGTGCTGAGTAAACTTAACCTGAGCAACCGCGTTGAGCTCGCCACCTACGCCGTCGAACACCATTTGGCGGATCGACGGCGCCGTGATTGAGAACCTGGTTGGGACAACCGCCGGGGACCAAATCGAACGGGCGGCGAGGTACTCTCGCCGCCCGTTCGTGCGTCTTACTTGAGTGGGCCTTGGACCGGCGTCAGTCGCCCGCCGCTGGGGAAGGCTGAGTCACTGGCCGAGTTCTCTTCTCAAGTTCCCCTGAGGGACTCCAGGGCGTGCCAATGGCGGGGAGCAAGAAGTAGTCGGCGCCGATCCGCCCAGCCACCTTCCAGGCCAAGATGAGGCCAACCGCCACCACGAAGAGCATCGGATTGGTGCTGGCTGAACCCGCCATCATGTAGTTCCAATTCATCAAACCACCAAAGAAGGCTGCCGCACCTGTGAAGGCACCCAGGATAAGCGCGATGCCGACCGTCAGCTCACCATAGGCCACGAGCGAGGCAAACCACGTGTAGGCCTGGGCGTTCAGCAGCATGGTGAGAAAGTCACGGTACCAGCCGAAGGCGATCAGGGGCCGGCCCGTGTCGGGGATGGCGACGGCATGCTGCCAGTACCCCTGCAAAGCAGACCCGCCACCTACCCAGGCTGCATCGGTGACCTTGTGCCAACCAGCTTCCAACCACTGGTAGCCAAGCCAAATTCGGAGAGCCAACCAGACCCATCCCATTCGGGGATCGTTCAGGAAAGTCTTTACGATTTTGGGGTCTGTGACCAGCCTGCCGCTTCGTGTTCTGATTGCGTTCACAACTGCCTCCCATTGTTTCCCCTCCAGCTTTCACCGCTGGAAGTCGAGTTTTGATGTTGTGGGGATTATCGCCGTTACCCATCCCCTCTTGTAGGGGCACTTGTCCCCAAGTAGGTAGGGTCACTCGGCCCTTCGGGGCCTGCGCTCGGCGTTGGAGGCGGGATGGATGTCGGAGATGGCCTGCTCGATGAATCCAGACTAAATAGAGAAGAAGACGCGCCAGGATCCGGCTTGGGGAGCCGCCGAGAAAAGGGGCCGCCCCAGGCTCAGCGCCGCAGGCGAGTCCCGCACGACCGACAGAAACGGTCTTGAGGATCGGCCTGCGTGCCACACTCGTGGCAAAAAACTCCCGGGCTATCCCCGGCCGGCTTGGAGGAGGTCGGGGACCTTGACGCATCGGATGCATTCGAGCGGGACCGATGACGCCTTCGTGGCGATCGATTCTTAGGGGGGAACCGCCAAACCTTGAAGTAGAGCACCCCGACGACGGCCACCATTACCCCCAACAAGCCGATGACCACCCAGGTGACCACCTGACTCGGCTCGGGACCGTTGGCTACGGCCGCCTGTGTGGGGATGGGTTGCGGAGTTTGCTGCAAGGTGTCGACTGTCAGCCCGGTGCCGATCTTCGTGTAGCTGACCTGGAGGGTCGGCTGATCGGAAGGCGACACCGCCCCGAGGTTGACCTGCTTGTAGGTCAGGCCGTACTGCCCGACGACCTCATCCGTCGAAGCAGGGCGCAGCGTCAAGTTGGAGATACCCGGTGGATCCTGAACCTGCAGCAAGAGCGATGGGACCGCCAGGCCTCCGGGCCACTTGAACTCGAAGGTTCGCTGCGAGCCGTTGAGATCGAGATCCTGATAGAACTCGAGCCACACCAGCTGGCTGGTGGCCTGTAGCGTGACCACCGTATGCCCGCCCTGCTCCTCGAGTGAGTAGTCAACATCAACCAGTTGGCCGTCGGCATTCCCTTGCGCCACCGCATTGGGTTGTACCCCGGCCGGAATCGGAAGGCGGACACTCACCGGGAATTGCGTATCTGGGGACAAGTTGGCCTGATAGATGACCAGCATGGACATCCGGTCAAACTCCGGCCATAGGGCAATGTCCAGGCTATCGAGAGGGGGAGACAATTGGTCCTGAGTCACGGCGGGCGGCATGGACAGCCCCTCGCTTCCCAAGGCGAGCAAGCATAGGACGATCCACCAGACGGACCACTTAGTCGATCTAGGGGTGATCAAAGGGACCTCATGGGATAGGCCAACAGTCAACACCAATTCATAGACTTCACACCGGTGCCCATTCTACTTTCGATGCACCTGGTCAGCAACGATAAGGGCCATTGCTTACAGTGCCCGGGCTGTATAATGAGTTTTCTGATGACCACGCCATCTTTGCCCCCGCCCAACCTGATCCAAACTTCGGCAGAACTTATGGACCTTGTCCAACGGCTGGAAGCCACCGACCTGATCGCCGTGGACACCGAATCCAACAGCCTGTTCGCTTATCAGGAGCGGGTGTGTCTCATTCAGTTTTCGATCCCCGGCCTTGACGCCTTGGTCGATCCCCTGGCGGTCGCCGACTTGAGTGGCCTCGCCCCGCTCTTCTCCAATCCACGGATTGAAAAGGTCCTTCACGCCGCCGAATACGACGTGATGTGCCTCAAACGAGATTTCGGCTTCGAATTCGACGCCTTGTTTGACACCTATCATGCCTCCCGTATCCTGGGCTGGAAGAAACCCGGCCTCGGCAACATCCTGGAGGACGTCTTCAGCGTCAAGCTCAACAAGCGCTACCAGCGCGCCAATTGGGGGAAACGCCCGCTCGATCCTGAGATGCTGGACTACGCGCGCTTTGACACGCACTATCTCATCTCTCTTCGAGATCGGCTCGCGGACGACCTCCAAGCAGGGGGCCATTGGGAGGAAGCGCAGGAGCTATTCAAGTTGCTCAACCAGACCCCGGCTGCGACGTCCAGCTACGACCCCATGGGGTTTTGGAGCCTCAGCAATGCCCATCACCTCGATAGCAAACACGCTGCTATATTGAAGGAACTTTACTTATGGAGGGAAGAGGAAGCCGCCCGTCAAGACCGGCCGCCTTTCAAGGTGCTGGGGGACAAGGGTCTGCTGGCCGTGCTTGATGCCAACCCGGTGAGCATTGACCAGGTCAAGGCCATCGCTGGGCTTTCTGAACGCCAGGTCCAGCGCTACGGCCAGGCCCTACTTCAGGCGGCAGCGCGTGGCCGCCACGCCCCCAAACCTCGACGAGTCAAGACCCAGCGCGTTGATCAGGCAACCCGGGACCGCTACGATCGACTGCGCCGATGGCGGAAGGAAGCGGCTAGCCGCCGCGGAATCGAATCGGATGTCGTGCTCCCGCGGGATTTTCTTTGGGAGATAGCCCGTCACAATCCATCCTCATTGGACTCACTTGGCGAGCTTTTGGCTCCGCTGCCCTGGCGTTTCAGGACTTACGGCCGGGCCATCCTGGACTCTCTGCGTTCCAATCCCCGTTCGAACAAGAGGTGAACATGAAAATCGGTTTCCATGGCGCCGCCCATACTGTCACCGGATCGCGCCACCTGCTCTACGTCAACGGCCACCAGCTGCTGCTCGATTGCGGCCTCTACCAGGGTCACCGTGATGACACCTATGATCGCAACCGCCATTTCCCGTTTGACCCTGCCGGTGTCGATGCGGTGATCCTGTCTCACGCGCACATCGATCACTCGGGAAATCTCCCCCACCTGGTGGGCCAAGGCTACAGCGGTCCGATTCATGCCACCTATGCCACCCGCGGCATGACCGACATGATGACCCGAGATGCGGGCCACATTCAGGAAGAGGATGCCGCCTACTTGAACAAAAAACGGCGCCGCAAGAACCAGCCTCCGATCGAACCCCTGTACACGGCCGCCGATGCAGAGAAGGCCACCCGGCAGCTTGCCGGCCACCCCTATGACCAGGCCTTTGAACCGATCCCGGGCGTCCAGGCCCGATTTGTCGAGGCCGGTCACATCCTGGGTTCCGCCGGAGTCGTGCTCGATATCGATGACTCGGGTCAAAGACTTCGGCTGATGTTCTCCGGAGATATCGGTCGGGTTGGCCTCCCCCTGCTCAGAGACCCGGTCTTGCCTGAAGAAGTTGACTACCTGATCATGGAGTGCACCTACGGGGATCGGTTGCACGAAGCCCCGGAGAAGGCCTACGAGGCGCTTCACGCCGTCGCCAGCGAGACTTTTCACAAAGGCGGAAAACTGATCATCCCTGCCTTCGCCGTCGGGCGCACTCAGAGCCTGGTCTACTACCTTCACCAGATGATCGAGCGCAACGAGCTGCCCAGTGTCCCGGTCTTCGTCGACAGCCCATTGGCCATCAACGTGACGGCCTTGTATCGGGAACACCCGGAATGTTTTGACGAGGAAACGCGCAAGTTCATGCTTCAGGACCCACACGGCGCGGCACTGGGGTTCGATCATCTCAAGTACACGCTTAGCGTCGAAGAGAGCAAGGCCATCAACCAGACCGACGGGCCGGCGGTCATCATCTCCGCCTCCGGGATGGCCGAGGTTGGGCGGATCCTGCATCACCTCAAGAACAATATCCAGAATCCAAACAGTACGATTTTGATCACGTCCTGGATGGCCCCACACACCTTGGGCCGCCGCCTGGCCGAGGGCGCCCCCGAGGTTCGCATTTTCGGCGAAAACTACAAGGTCAAGGCCCGAGTGGCCTCGATCGACGGCTTGTCCGCCCATGCAGATCAGGCAGCTCTGGTCGGTTATGCCCAGGCGACGGCGGGCACCCTTCAGCACATCTTCCTTGTCCATGGAGAAGCCGGACCTGCAGCCGCCCTGACCGAGAAGCTGGCGGCCGCTGGGATCGACAACGTGACGTACCCGGAGCTCAATCAGGAAGTTGACATTTGACCTTGGCCGTGCCCTGACCGGGCTTGGTGCCCCCCCCATCGGCGGGTATAATCTTCCCTTGGAGAGGTGCCGGA
This sequence comes from uncultured Chloroflexia bacterium, assembly GCA_963807065.1. Lineage (GTDB taxonomy): Bacteria > Chloroflexota > Anaerolineae > Anaerolineales > E44-bin32 > CAWAND01. The sequence goes on along the minus strand of CAWDZQ010000004.1, from coordinate 1,019,307 downwards.
GTGGTTGAACGGGGCGGTCTCGAAAACCGTTGTGGTCCTTTGGGCCACCGTGGGTTCGAATCCCACCCTCTCCGCAGATCGCAAGACCTTGTTGGCGGCGCTAACTTCCCACCTTCGCCAGATTCAATCGTCTGTGATGGTGCAGACCGCCTGAAGAACGGATGGGCGTGGACGGGTTCCTTCGCGAAAGCGTGAACGGCCCGGTAACGTGCACGACGGAAAGGGATCGCTCAGTGGTCACTGAGCGATCCCTCTCTTTGAGCCATGGTGATTTGCGCTTACCGGCAAGCTTTTCACAGCCGGTCCGGAAATCCGCCCCAGGGATGGCCTGATGGCTTATCCCGTGGCCAGCCGGCTGCGCCAGACTGCGAGGGGAAGATTATTCTTCCAGCTACGGCTACGGAACGGACACCGACGGCATGAAGATAGTCGCAGGGTCGGTGCTGAATCGCAGGGGAATCGCCCCCTGGTCTTTGCGCGGATCGACCGTGCCCGTGCCCGGATTGAACAGCGTGTATCCTTCCGCTCTAACACCCTTGGGCAGCGAAAGGCTGGCGAAGTATACGAAATCGGTGAAGTTGGTGGTGATCGGGGCAGGGGTGGCCCAGCTGGGGGGCGGGGCTGCCGCGACCGAATCGCTGATTAGGCGGCGAAAGCTCGCGGCTGCGAACGACGATGTTTTGAGCGTACACCATCGCACCGTCGTAGTTGAACCCCCGCAAGGCGATCGTGTGGTCGACGCAATCCGTATTGTACAGGAACAACACCGTGGCGGTCGCATCATTATCTGTAGTCACGAAATACACCCGGGTTTCATTCGGAATGGGGGTGGGGAGCACAAAGGCGGGCCCCTGGAGCTGGTTCCCGGCACTCCGCAATTCATCTGGCCCGATGGTGGGCTTGGGTGTGTTAACCGCCGCGACGGCTTCCGATATGCGCTCCGCTGGCGTTGGCGTCGACGTGGCCGATTCTGCGGTCACAACTGGCGCTGGCGTTGACGTGTCCGATAGGGAGTCCCCGCCAGATTCGGTCAGCACAGCTATTGTTGGCGTCGACGTGGCCAATTCTGAAGTCCCCTCTTGATTGGGCCATCACGCTCCCGCCTGAGCCGACCCAGAGCAGGCCAACCGTCAGGAGTATCCCAGCGACCATCCCAAGTAGAATCGAACCGAATTTCCTCATAACTCCCTCCCGTATTAAGGTTTCCCCCTTCTGATGATTGTTTCCCGGATAGAAGAATTCATGAGTATTGATGTTCAAACACACCAAATCTCACGCATGGGATCCAAGAAAACATTGGTGAATGGTTGGTCTCAGGCTCGCATGGCGGGGGTGAGAGTGGTCATGCGCGAGCCACCTTACAAAATACTCAACCAGCTCAGGGGGAGAATACGTCGACAATCATTACCCAGGATTCCGCCTAGAAATGCCACCTGGGATGATCAGGTCCAATCCCTCGACATCTGATAAATGGACCCATCCGCCGAGCCCGGCCGCTTTCAGGCGTTCCCCAAAAGTCAACGTCATCCATACACGGAATCCGGCGTTTCCGTCATGGCCTGCTATGCAAGATTCAATTGATCAAAGCGCACATGAACAGTAGGTCCGGAGGCGCGACGCCCCCGATGTGAACGTATCCAGTGATTTGCCCACAGGACCTGCTAGACATAGTACCTGCATAATTCAGAATTTCAAGAGCCAAATCTTGCACTCTTGTAGGAAGAATCAGTCTTTTGTAAGATTACTCCCCGCCGTGGGTAGGGGACCGCCCCATCCGCCTCGACCACCATCGGGCACCTCTCTCTGAGCAACCAAGGGTTCGCTGCGACAGGGGCCCCGTCGTTTACATCGTTTTCAGCTCGTCGACCGAGCTGCGAAGCACATCGAACCCCCCCTGCCAGAACTCCCTGGAGCGCATGTCAATCCCGGCTCGGGTCAGAATGGCTTCAGGAGAGGCTCCACCGCCGGCCTTCAGGATGTCCATGTAGCGCGGCTTGAATGAGTCGCCTTCCTCCTTAAACTGCTGATACAGGGACAGCACCAGAAGTTGGCCAAATGCGTAGGCGTAGACATAGAACGGGCTGAAATAGAAGTGGGGGATGGCGGCCCACTCAACCTTGAAATCCTCGCTCAAGTCGAGGCTGTCCCCGAATTGGTCCTGCAAATTGGCCCAGTAGATCCCGGACAGATCGTCCACAGACGCGCCATGGTTGATCGCATCGTGCGCCTGGCGTTCGAACAGCGCAAAATACGCCTGACGCTGAATGGTGGCGTAGTTGCCATCCATCTGCTGCATGAGCAGGTCGCGCTTCAGTCGAGGATGCGGGTTTCGGCTTAACAGTTGGTCCAAGACAAGCATCTCGCCAAAAGTCGACGCCGTCTCCGCCAAGGGAAGTGAGGCATCCTGAGTCACGGCCTGGTGTTCGGCGGCAAGCAGAGAGTGAACCGCATGGCCAAGTTCATGGGCCAGGGTCAGTACATCTTCCGCCTTGCCCTGGTAGTTGGTCAACACCCAGGGCGTCAGATCGGGTTCGATCGTGGCGCAAAAGGCGCCAGACCGCTTGCCCATCCTTACCTCACTGTCCAGATGGTGTTGATCGAAGACCTTACTCGCCAGATCAGCCAGCTGCGGATGGAACGCGGCGAAACTCTCCAGCGTCAGTTGGCCGGCTTCGCCAAATGAGTAGCTGCTCTCCTCCTGGGCCACGGGGGCATAAACATCGTAGCGCCGCAACTTCTCCATCCCCAGCCAGCTGCCCTTAAGCCGGAAGTACTCCTGGAAGACCCCGGCATTGTCTCGACATACTTCCAGCAGCATGTCGGTCACATCATCCGGAATGTCATTGGCCAGATTTCGGACGGAGATCGGGCTGGGGAAGCCTCGTAGCTCAACGTTCTCGCTGTACCAGTCGCGGACAACATGTTGGTAAAACTGGCCCAGGATGGGGGTCTCATTGCCATAGACCTCATACAGGGCCTGGTAGGCCGCCTTGCGCACCTCCGCCTTCGGACTACGGACGTAAGACATCAAGCCGTCTCGGCTCAGTTTGTGGTGTTCCCCATCCGCCTCAAGCTCAAAGACGTAGCGGTTGGTGATGGAGGTGTAGATGGTGACCAGGGCGCCCACGCCATTGACGTCCTTGAGGTTCACAACCTTTTCCTCGGGCTCGGTAAGAGTGTAAGGGGTTTGAAGACGCATGGCTTCCAGCCAATAGCGGAAATCGCCGGATTCCTCAAGCAGTCGGCCTACCGGTTCCGGCGGCAATCCCTTCCACCAGAGCTTGAAAAAGAGCGTTCGGTTCTCAACCTCTGCAGCCCGTTGGCGGTTGGCCGCCAGGAAAGCCTGGATGCGCTGGTCCTGGGTATCCTCCGAGAACTTCAGGCTGGCATATCCGACCAATCTAGAGAGACTTCGGACGAGATGGTCATAGTCCGCCAAGAGCCCGCGAAAGTCATCAGTCGAGATAGCTTCGGATAGGCCGGCTCGATAGCCTTCGAAGTGGGCCACTTCACGCTCGAGGGACTCTATGGCCTCAGCCATTCGGGGAGAGTCAAGTGCCGAGAAGAGTTCATCCAAACTCCACTTTTCTTGCTCGTATGTCACGGTCACCATCAAACTCTCCTGTCCCTTAAACGTTGAAGCGAACATGCAGGATGTCGCCATCCTGCACGGCATAATCTTTGCCTTGCACCCGCAGCTTCCCGGCATCGCGAGATTGCGACCAGCCGCCCAGGCTGAGCAGTTCTTCCCAACCGATGACCTCGGCCCGAATAAAGCCTCGCGACAGATCGGAGTGAATGGCCCCGGCGGCGTCGAGGGCGGTGGCGTCAGCCGGAACGGTCCAGGCGCGCACTTCGTCTTCTCCGACGGTGAAGAAGGAGACCAGATTGAGAAGGGCATAGGACGCCCGCAGGACCCGAACCCGGCCAGGGGCCTGGATGTCGTATTCCTGCAGATACTCGCGCATCTCGTCGGCAGGCATGTGGGCGATATCCATCTCAAGCTGGCCCTGAAGCGGGAGAATGTCCACCCCTGGCCCAAGATCACCCAAATCGGGGGCTGGCTGGCCTTCACCAACGTTGACTACGACCAGGCTCGGTTTGCGTGTCAGCAGCCCGAAGCCGGACAGCAGCTTCTCTTCTTCGGCACTGACGGTCAGTTCGCGAAGGGGCCGCCCCTCGCCCAGTGTCGCTTGGAGGCGTTCAAAGACCCCTATTTCCCGGGCAACCACGACCTTTTCCCGGCCCCCGCGCCGATGCTCCTCCTCCAACTTTGCCAGCCGGCGCTCGACGGCCAGCATGTCGTTAAGCATCAATTCGTCATGCAGCTCGGCCTGGTCTCGGGCCGGGTCCACCGAACCCTTGTGATGAGGCACGCTCGGATCTTCAAAGACGCGCACGACCTGCACCAGGCCGTCCATCTGTTGCAGTTGATTGAGGGCCGGGCCGGGCAACCCCGCCTGAGAGCCGTCAGCCTTCATGCCGCCGATGTCGGCGTAGGTGACCTTGGCGTAAGTTGTTTTGCGGGGCTGAAAGAGCTCACTCAGACGGTCCACGCGCGGATCGGGAACATCGACGACGGCGCTGTGTATCTCTTGAGTAGGGGACAGCGCACCCACTGGCAGGTCGGCACCTGTCAGCGCGTTGAAGACGGTTGTCTTGCCTGAGGCCGGGAGGCCGATGATGCCTAGTTTCATGGGATTAAGTGCATACTCCCGCAGCCACGCGGGAGTTCCAAGCTTGACCAGCCGCGAGCGTTTGAATATACTTCCTTCGACCCAGCCGAAGTGGCGGAATTGGCAGACGCGCGCGACTCAAAATCGCGTTCCTTCGGGAGTGTGGGTTCGACTCCCACCTTCGGCATCGCGGGATTATAGCATAGCGCCGGCCCCGATCACGTTCGGGGCCGTGTGTTGCAGTCCCTTCCCGTCTATGGCACAATCCCTCGACCCGGCGCCCAACGAGTAGCGATGAATTCCACACCAGTTCGCGTCTTAATTGCCCTGGTTCTTGGTCTCGCCGTCGGCCTGATCTACGGCTGGCTTGTCCAGCCGGTGACCTACGTCGAAACCAGCCCGGATTCGTTGCGGGTGGATTATCGGACCGATTACGTGCTGATGGTGGCCGAGACTTACACCGGACCCCAGTCACTGGACACGGCGCAGCGCCGGTTGGCCAGCCTCGGCCCCCAGCCTGCCGCCGAGATCGTCCAGCAGGCGCTCGACTACGCCCGCAGCAACCATTTCAGTCAGGATGATCTCGCCCGGCTGTCGACTCTGGCGAGGGCAGTCGAAGCCTTGCCATCCTCATCTGAAATTGGCGGGCCTTGATGCGGCGCACCTGGGCCGTGCTGGCGGGTGCTCTCGCCCTGGGACTTGTGGGAGGTCTCTACTATGCCTGGGTCGTCAATCCGGTCGAATACGTCGAACTCGGCCCCCAATACCTTGCGTGAACCCTACCGAGGGAACTACCTGATCCTGATAGCCGAGGCCTACGCCCAGACCGGTGACCTGGCCCGCGCACGTGTACGACTATCGCTGTTGGACGACCCGCAGATCCACGACACGCTTGCGGCACTCGCCCAGCGGGAGCTGGCAAGAGGCGGTTCCGAGCAAGAGGCCCAGGCCCTGGCAGGTCTGGCGGCGCGAATCCAGCTGACTCCCTCGCCTGTGACCCAACAAAGCCCGGCCACGCGTGCCAGCACGGTGACCGCCAGCGTGACGGCGCGCCCGGCCAGCATGACCCCCACGCCCACCCCGAGACGCACTCCGACTCCGACCACCACACCGGGTGCACCCTTCGAACTTTCATCCCGCCAAGCGGTCTGCGATCCCGAAGCGCCGGCGCCTCTCATTGAAGTCAACGTGCTCGATGCCGCGTCGGAGCCGGTACCCGGATTGGAGGTCCTGGTGGTGTGGGACAATGGGCAGGATCATTTCTTTACCGGGCTAAAACCCGAGCTTGGGCTCGGTTACGGCGACTTCGCCATGACCCCGGGAGTCACCTATACCGTTCAATTGAAAGACTCGGCCAATCCGGTGACTGGGGTCTCCTCCGAGGCCTGCCCGGCGGACAGCGGGACGAGCTACCCCGGGTCGGTTGAGCTGACCTTCACCCAGCCGGCGCACTGATCAGCCAATCAACAACATCCGCCGAGGCCGGAAAACGGGAAGACACGGTGCTCAGGACGTCTCGATCTGATCCTCCGCCTCGCCTTGGCCTTCTTCTTCCCCGCCTTCGCTCTCCAAAACGGGGTCGGGGTCGTCGGCCTCCGGTTCTGGCCGGAACCCCAGATCAAGCGTCTCTTCCATCGTGATTTGTCCCCGCAGAAAGGCGCCCTCCTCGGTGGACAGCGCCACCGTGGTCACATCTCCCCAAACGCGGCCGGTGCCCATGATCTCCAGCCGCTGGGCCTGAATGTTGCCCTTCACTGATCCGGCGACTACCACCGTCACGGCACGGATATCCTCGCAAGTCACGCGTCCCTGATCTCCGATCACTACCAGCCCGTGCAATTGGATGTCACCATCGAAGGCGCCTTCAATTCGAATGCCACCCGTCCCCGTCAGGTTCCCCTGCCAGGTTAGCCCCGGGCCAAGCACCGAGTTCGACGCGATCGGGAGCACTTGCTTCATCCGCCGCATGGTCGCCGCCTCTTCGAAACATACCTGGCTCCTTACCAAAGACGTTCTCCGGCCCTGAGTTCGGCTTAAGTGTCCCCGACCAGGCCGGTGACTCGATCCACGAAACGATTAGTGAAATTCTTCACAAACTTCCCCCCTTCCGCCGATCATACATCAAGATCGACAATCGCCGGAAGACCACCCAACGCACGCGCCTCTTTCACGGCACGTACGATAGCCTGCGCCACGACCTCTGCGGCAAAGGCGCCCACGAGGTTGACGTCGGCCGGAACCGCGCCGGTGGCCAAGGCAAACAGGGTATCTCCGTCCACCATCGTGTGGGCCGGCCGCACCGATCTGGCCACCCCGTCCTGGGCCATCTGAGCAACTTTGTTGGCCGCTTCTTTGTCCAGGCGTGCGTTGGTGGCCACCACGCCGATCACCGTATGGTCGCCGCCACCGAAACCCATGTTCTCCTTCCAGGCCATCTTCTGCATGACGTCCAATGTGCGCACAAAGGGCGTGCCTGCGCCGGGGTCACCCCTGGGCGCGGCCAGCGTGGCGCCGGATGCGGGGTCGATTACATCACCCATAGCATTCACAGCCACTACTGCGCCGACCACCAACTCGTCACTCAATTGTAGACTGGCCGTCCCCACTCCGGACTTGACGGCCCGCTCCATGCCCAAGATCTTGCCCACGCTGGCCCCCGCGCCCACTCCCACGCTGCCCTCGGCCGGCGCCTGCTCACTGGCGACGACACAAGCCTGATAGCCCATGTCAGCCGTGGGCCGCACGGTCGCACTGCCAAGGCCCAGGTCGAACAGGATGGCCGCCGGGACGATGGGGACACGGGCCACCCCGACATCGAAGCCGACGCCGCGCTCCTCCAACCAACGAACGACCCCACTGGCAGCGTCGAGCCCAAAGGCTGAACCTCCAGACAGGACGATGGCGTGGACCTGCTGGACCAGGTGCATCGGCCGCAGCGGGTCCGTCTCGCGCGTGCCGGGCGCACCGCCGCGCTGGTCGACGCCGCCGACGGCCCCGCCTTCACACAGGATGACGGTGCACCCAGTTGCCGCCGCCTCATCTTGTGCATGGCCGACCTTGATCCCGGGTACATCCGTAATGCTGCCCATCATTTGAGCATCCCTCCGGTCAGCGGATTCCGCTGTCGTAGACGACGTCGAGCTCAAGCCATTGGCCAACGTCCAGATGAAACGGCAGCGGCTGGGCTTGAGGCGGAACGGCCGGTGAAGCGGTGGCGGGCACCAGCCGGTAATCACCCGGCGGCAACGCCAGGCGGTACCTTCCGTCGACGCCTGTCTGAATCTTGGCCATGGCCCGCTCTCCCAGAGGGTCCATCACGACGAGGGTTGTCTGATACGGCTTATCCGGGCAGGGGGATTCCACCCGCAGGACGGGGCACGCCGGCCCGATCGTCACCTGGCCCGTGATTCCCGACTCAGGTTCGGCCGGGTTGGCGGTCGGCGCAGCCGGCAGCAGATGGCCGCCGCAGGCCGTCGTCAGCGTCAGGACCACCAGCAGGCCCAGGGTGCTCTTCATGCCAGCTTGTAGCCAATCTGCCTCAGCAGACTAATGCGCGCCGCCACAGCCGCCTCGTCTTCCACACCCTTGGGGCTCACACCATCTACGACCCCTATAACCCCTCTTCCCTGATCGGTCTCGGCCACCAGGACCTGGACCGGATTGGCCGTGGCGCAGTACACGCGGCACACCTCCGGCACGGCCTTGATGGCATTCAGCACGTTCACCGGAAAAGCGTTGCCGATAAAGAGCACGAAAACATGACCAGCTCCGATCGCCAGCGCATTCTCGACCGCCAGCGAGACCAACGCATCCGATGTGCCCGTCTTACGCACCAAGGCATCTCCGGATGCCTCACAGAAGGCGAGACCAAACTGGATGCCCGGAACACTGTTGACCATCGCCTCATGCAGATCTTCCACGGTCTTGATGAAATGGGATTGGCCAAGGATCACGTTGTGTGCGCCGGGATTCGAAAGGGGCACAATCTGGATGTCCATCTGGCTTCCTCCTAGATCGATCGGCAGCGTTGGTCGATTTCCGGGCGACGTCCCTATTCTAGCTGAGCCCTGTGCGCCGTCACGCAAGATCGGCTTTTCAACGGGCGAAATTGATCTGCCAGGACCCCGGCTGGGGCTCGGTGACTGCGCTCGCCAAGCCGACGATTTCGACCCAGGTTGAACCCGGCGATAAGACCAGCTGAAGTCCTTCGGCATCCGAAAAGTTAAGGGGAGAATCAAGGCCGCTGGTGGACCAAGTACCGCGGTAAAGGCGACCGTTGCGCAACAGCAGCATGGGTCGGCTCGGTTCGAACCACAAGCTGATGTCGACCAGATTGGGTCGAACGGCATCATGCCTGGCAAACAGGACCATGATGTTCTGGAACGCCAACGGCTCGTCGGTGAGCGCGTCCGTCGCCGGCACCAGCTGGCCATCCGCCTGGTCCTGCAAGCGCACATAGGCTCCCATCTCCGGGTCATAGTCCCAACCAACCTCGTTGAGATGCGCGTAGTCCAGCCGCAGCTTGTCGGCCGCCTGTCCGCCCGACGGCGGTTGGGCATCGAAGACATACCCGGTCAGATCAGGCTTCATGCCTCCGTTGCTCAACCCGTTCACGTATCGGCTGAGCGCGGCCGTATCAGTGAAGACAGCGCTCGCGCTCCCCTGCCCCCGCGGGCACAGCGCCGGACAGAGCGCCGGCCCAGCCAAGAAGATCCGTCCCGGAAGTTGGCGGCGAAGGGTCTGATCCACCTCCGGAATGGCACCGTTGACGCCAAGGATCCCGCTGTAAAGCCGCATGAGTTCCCCGTTCACCCACTGCGCGGACGTGATCGGGCCGGCACTGGCCGAGTTCCTGCCATAGAAGATTGCCAGAAGGCGCGTCGTGCCCTGGCCGGAGGCGTGCTCGAACACCAGGTCTGCCATGGACAGGCCTGATTGTGGCCGAATCTTGACCGGGAAATTGGCATACTCGAGACCGACTGGACGCCGCTCCAGCAGCGCCGGCGATTGCACCTGGAGTCCAGTGAGAGGGTCCACATCGGCCGGAAAACCACTGGGGCCAATTCGGCGGTGGGTGGCTGTGGCTGATGGAACGGGTGAAGTGTTGCCAGAAGTTAGATAAGGGGTCGGGCGCAGCGTATCGGTGGGAGGCACTTGGGGCGACTGCGCGGCGCGGCGGGTCTGCTCGGCCGTCAGGATCGACGGTGTCGAACTGCAAGCCAGCCCCATGACGAGTGTGAACAGCACGAGGCCCACCCGTTGGCGAGACAATCCCAACATGATCGGATGATACCGCGGCGCTGTCCATGCAGGTCAAGGCCCCTTGCGACTTGGTGAGCGTCCACGCGTGGGATACAATCGCGGTTGCCGCCCGCCTCCATGACGCCGACGATCAGGAGCCCGCCTGTTGTCTAAGCCCGCCATCATCACCGTCGACGATGAGCCCCAAGTGCTCAACGCCATCGAACGCGATCTGCGCAAGCACTTCAGGGAGCACTACCGCATCCTTAAGGCCAAATCGGGGAGTGAGGCCCTGGAGACGGTTGTCGAGCTTCGCCGGCGCGACGACCCGGTGGCCCTGTTTCTGGTAGACCAGCGGATGCCGCACATGTCCGGAACGGAGTTCCTCACCCAGGCGCGACAACACTACCCCGATGCGCGCAAGGTGCTCTTGACCGCCTACGCGGACACCGAAGCCGCCATCGAGAGCATCAACAGCATCGGACTCGACTACTACCTGCTCAAGCCTTGGGACCCCCCCGAACAGCACCTTTACCCCATCCTGGATGATATATTGGGCGATTGGGCGGCAGGGGCCGAGCTGCCATACGAGGGAATCCGAGTGTTGGGCCATCTGCTCACTCCGGACAGCCATCGCGTAAAGGACTTCCTCTCCCGGAACCAGATCCCCTACCGGTGGCTCAATCTTGAAGACGATCCCCAAGGACGCGCTCTGTGGGAGAACTTGCCCCAGGAGCAGCGCAAACTCCCCTTGGTTTTCTTCCCGGACGGAGAGTACCTGACCCGCCCCGACAATCTCGCCCTGGCCAAGAAGGCTGGGTTGACGACGGAACCCAGCCAACCCTTCTATGATCTGGTGATCGTCGGCGCCGGCCCCGCCGGCCTGGCGGCGGCCGTTTACGGCGCATCCGAGGGGCTGCGTACCGTCCTGGTCGAAAAAGAGGGCACGGGGGGCCAGGCGGGCACCAGCGCCCGAATTGAGAATTATCTCGGCTTCCCCAAGGGCCTGAGCGGGGCCGATTTGGCACGCCGCGCCGTCACCCAGGCCCGCCGGTTCGGAGCCGAACTGCTGGCCGCGCAAGAAGTCACCAGCCTGCGAGTGGACGACAATTACCGCTTCGTGACATTCGCCAGTGGGCAGGAGATCTCCTGCCACGCCATGATTGTGGCCACCGGGGTTGAAACGCGCGAGCTCAGTGTGCCCGGGGTGGATAGGCTCACGGGAACCGCCGTTTTTTACGGCGCCGCCGTCACCGAAGCGGCTAACTTTCGGGACCGCTCGGTGTTCGTGGTAGGTGGGGGCAATTCAGCCGGCCAGGGCGCTGTTTTCCTTTCGCGCTACGCCAGCCGTGTCCAACTTCTGGTGCGCAGCTCCGACCTGCGCAAGGGCATGTCCCAGTATCTGGTGGACCAGGTCGAAGCCGTCGCCAACATCGAAGTGCTCACCGAGGCGGAGATCGTGGAGGTCCAAGGCGAGGGTCAGCTCGAGGGCGTTCGAATCAAGGACCACGACTCGGGTGAGACGCGTCTCCTGGAAGGGGCGGCCATATTCGTCTTCATCGGAGCGATCCCCAGGACGGAAATGATCGGAGACGTTCTGGCGCACGATCGGGCAGGCTTCATCCTGACCGGAGCCGATCTGGTCCAAGACGGCAAGCCACCCTCTACCTGGCCCCTCAAGCGCGACCCTTTCCTGCTGGAGACCAGTGTTCCGGGGATATTCGCTGCCGGGGATGTCCGCCACGGATCGATCAAGCGCGTGGCGTCCGCCATCGGGGAGGGATCCGCCTGCGTCCAGTTTGCCCACCAATACCTGCGATCAGTGTAACCGGGCCTCAGGCTCTAACCTGCTTCCGAGATAGTCCGCCCGGCTCAGCCCCATCATCCACTCATCGACGGGCGAGCCCCGCTTGATCAACGCCGCAGCTTGGATGTCTTCCAGCTGAAATCCATTCTTCTCGAAGGCCCGCCGACTGGCCCAGTTCCCCACGAAGATGTCTGCCACGATCTTCTCCAACCCCAACTGTTGAAACCCATACGCCGCTAGGCTTGCCACCACCTGAGTGCCGTAGCCCCGGCCTTGGTAGGGTTCTCCAATCCACAGCCCCACATTTGCCTGGCTTGCGTCGTCGTTCTCAAAGCGCAGATCGCAAGAGCCAATCGGTCCCCTGGAGTCTCCGCAGCACAATGGTGAAGAAGTGCTTGTCCCCAGCCAGCACTTGGAGCGCACGGAGCGCCAGACCCTGGCCGTACTCTTCCTCGGATTCGGGGCCGTCCCACGCCAGCGTATCGCAAACGCTGGTTCCGTCCACCAGCGGAAAGAGGTGCTCGGCGTCCTCCGGAAGCGGCGGCCTGAGTTCGATGTCATCCATCGGCGTCCTCCAAGCCGGCGACCAAAACGGCCGAGAATCTGGATCGGATTGTGAAATTCATCACAATAAGTCCGGCCATCAGCCGGTCTGTTCGAAATCCAAGCCCAGCTGCTTTGGGCCCGTCGCCCGACCACCCGCCGGCCGGAGCTCGAACCCCAGCATCTCGGCAAATGCCCGGGCGCTGGCCGGACTGTGGCCGGCGTAGTGGTTGTTGAAATACCCGTAGAGGTCGAGCCCCTGACGGATGAACCCCATGACGGTCTGCGACCAATCGCGCATCTCGTCGGTGCGATCGATCTGGATGCGGTCAAACTGCTCGATGTCCTTCCTCCGTCCGAGCCAGCGAACCACGCTGAAATCGGCCGTGACCCAATCCAGCTTGGGCATGTAGTACAGGTCCTGCAGCACAAGGGCGACTTGGTGACGGGTGAGCATCTCCGCCAGCGGCTGCACAAACCACTTCCGATTGCGGACCTCGACGGCGTAACGCGGGCCCCTGGGAAGCCGGGCCAGGAAGGCGTCCAGGACATCAAAGTAGTCCGGGGAAAAGTCGTAAGCGAACTGGAGCGTGAGCACACCCAGCTTATCGCCCAGCCGTTGCATGCGCGCCACGAAATCCTCCGCCTCCGCCTGGGCGCGATCGAGCTTCTTGTCATGTGTGATGCTGCGCGGGAACTTGGCGGAGAAGACAAAACCTTCCGGCGTCCGGTCCCGCCATCCGTCGACCACCGCCGGCCGTGGGGGTGCGTAGAAGGTGGAATCGATTTCTACTGTGGGAAAGCGAGCAGCGTAGGCTTCCAGATAGGCGCGCTTGGCGGTGCCGGGGGGATAAAAGGGCCCTACCCAGTCGTCGAAGGCGAAACCCTGGGTGCCGATCAAGATTCTGCCTGGCTCAGCCACGCAAGACACCCCTCAAGGCGCGACTAATCCCGACCGGCCAGCAGCGATTCGACGCGTTCGAGGACACGCTCGGACACATCTGCTTTGGACAGCAACGGCAGCTGCTCCACTCCGCCGTCAGAGTCGATCAATGTCACTCGGTTGGTGTCGACGCCGAAACCCGCTTCCGGGTCGGTGACGTCGTTGGCCACGATCAGCGACAGCCCTTTCGCCTCCAGCTTCCCGGAGGCCTGTGCCACGAGGTCTTCGCTCTCGGCGGCGAAACCGACGACGATCGCCGGCCGCCCGGAGGCCTTGCGCAGCTCGGCCACGGCCAGCAGGATGTCGTCGGTGGCTTCGAGGGCGATGGCTTGCGGCCCGGCGGCCTTCTTGATCTTTTCCGCCGACAGCTTCGCCGGTCGAAAATCGGCTACGGCGGCCGCCATCAGCAGGACGCTGGCCTTATCGGCGTGCTCGATCACGGCCTGTTTCATCTCGGCTGCACTCGTCACGTCCAGACGCTTGGCTCCGACGGGGGTCTCAAGCGCCGTCGGGCCGGCGATCAGCGTCACATCGGCGCCCCGATCGAGGGCTGACTGCGCCAGGGCGAAACCCTGCTTGCCTGACGACCGGTTGGCGATGGCGCGCACCGGGTCGATCGCCTCCTGGGTGCCGCCGGCGGTCACAACGACCTTCTCGTGCGCCAGCGGCCCCGATCGGCCGAGCATGACTCGCAGGTGGCCAATGAGTTCCACCGGCTCCAACAGGCGGCCCCTGCCGATCAAGCCGGATGCCATCCGACCTTCGGCGGGGCCGGCCACGGTCACCCCGCGGGCGTGGATTATCTCGACGTTGGCCCGCACGGCCGTGTGCTGGTACATGCCGACATCCATTGCCGGGGCCACCATGATGGGGCATTCCGCCGCCAGCGCTGCCAAAGAGACCAGCGAGTCAGAGACGCCATAGGCCAGTTTGAAGATCGTGTTGGCCGTGGCAGGCGCGATCAAGTAGGCGTCCGCCTCGCGAGCCAGGCCCACATGCAGGATGTGGGCCTCCGCTCCCCACAGGTCCGCCTCAGTGTAAGCACCTCGGCCGGTCACCGAACGGAAAGTGAGTGGCGCCACGAAGGCTTCGGCGGCCCGAGTCATCAGCACATCCACCTCAGCGCCGGCTTGCGTCAGGCGAGACGCCAGCTCGACCGCTTTGTAGGCAGCCACGGAGCCGGTCACCCCCAGCAGAATGCGCTTTCCCATCAGAATTGGAATCATGGCTGTTTTCGGCGTCGCGTCGCTCATGGATGATCTCCCACTTCAAGGCTGCCGTCGGCGTGCACGCGGATCCACTCCCCGGTGTGCACGGCGGCAAAATCGTGGGCGGACAGCTCCACCACCGGCAGAGGCTGCTGGTAGAGGGCGTCGGCCACAATCGAAGCCAGGGCCAGAAAAGAATCGGTGTTGGCGGTCAGGATCGCCGCCGGGGCCGTGCCGCGGCGCACGGCTTCGAGCAGGACGGCCGTGGTGGTGCTCGAGCCCCGGCTTCCCGGAACGCCGAGTACTCGGCCGGAGGCGTTCTGACCGCTGAGCGGATGGCGGCGATCGATAATTTCACCCGTGACCTGATCATAGCCGCCCCAGAAGCTGAGGGGTTCGCTGGTCATCAGGCCCTCACCCTGCGCCTCGCCCGCCACGAGCGCTCTGCCCCGGATCATCCGGCCCACAGAGATTCGTCCCGGACCACGCGGCCCTCGATGGCCGATTGGACGCAGTCGCTGAGGCTGCCAAACACGACCTGAGTGTTCAGCAGACCGGGTGAGTAGTATGCGTATTTGGCCGAATTGGTCATCAGCGTCGTTACATCGGAGGGAAGCATAGGCGTGGTGAGAATGCACGTGTCGAGCGTGACGCGCCCGCCAAACTCGCGCAGCGATTTAAGGGCGCCGGCCTTTTCCGCCAGCGCCGCCATCGCCCGGCTCGAAGTCACCAGAAAGGAAACGTCGGGGTGCCGGCGCCGTCCCTCGAGCATCGGCGCCAGGCGCCGGAACTCATCCAACGAGAAATGGGGGCTTCCAAGCACCACCATGTCCAGCCGCCGGCCGGTGGCGGTGGTCAGGTCTTGCCAGGCTGCCCTCAGTTCGGGCATGCCTACCTGCAGGCTGTCTTGCGGACGACGGCCCTGCAGCGCCGCCTCGAGTGTGGGCGCTTCCGGGGTCACGCCCACCCAATGGTAAAGGGCGACACTGCCGGATGAGGCCGTGGCAGCGCCGAAGGCCTTCAGTTGGTCTTCCGTAGGGCGTACGTTGAGGCCGGTGAGCACCGGAATTCGGTCGCCGGCCAGCTTGCCCACCAGCAAACCAAAAACCGGATAGAAGCTGTCTTCCGCTTGCAGGGACTTGGGCACTCCCGAGACTTCGATCACCAACTGGCCCGCCCGGTTCGCTTCGAGGTGCAGGCCAACGGCGGGCACGCGCCCCGTCAGCGCCGCACAGATGTCGAGCAAATCCGGATATCGCTCGGTTCGCGCGCCGATCACGGAATTGGCGAAAACGATGGCATTCGATTCCCCCCAGGCAATCTGCTGGCCAAACTTGGGTCGAAAGGCGGTTTGATACGGTGCGCAGGTCCAGGTGGGGACGGCGCCCATCGCCTGGTAGGCATCCATTTGCCGCCGAGCCTGCTCGGCCCAGGCCGGCGGCACCGGCCAGGATTGCCATCCCTGCTGATCGACTCCTCCGACGTTCAGGCTGGTCGGCACACAGACCTTAGCGCCCATTCCCGAGAGCTTCTCAGCAAAATCGAGCGTCGCCTGGCCCATGTACAACGTGCTGTCGATGTGGGCGGCCACGATGTCGAGCATACGATCCGCCTCGAGCACTTCGCCCATGCGGACCAGGATCGACATCGCCATGGCGGGCGCTGGGCCGTGCCGTCCCTCGAGTTGGTCCCTATCGGTGCGGCTGAGCTTCATTCCGCCTGGTCCTCACATCGGTTGTCGCGCCTATTGTACAACGCCGTTCCCCGCCTTCGTCTTAGGGCGACAGGTCGCGGTGCTATACTCGTCGAGGCCCAAAAACCCCATAAGAGAGGTGCCTGTGTCCAGCGAATTCCTGTCCTTCGCCGACGAAATCACCCAGCAGCTGAGGCCGATCGAGAGCGCTTACACCCGGGCCAGTTGGGATTCGGCCACCCTAGGCACACCGGAAGCCAACCAACGCGAGAAGGAAGCTCAAGCGGATTTTCTCCGCTTCTGGGCGAATCGGGATCGCTTTGAGACAGCCAAGCGTCTGAATGAGGCCCATTATTCCGATCCCCTGGTGTCTAGGCAGATCAAACTTCTCTATCTGGCTTTCGCCCGAGAGCAGCAGAGCGAAGCAGAGATCCAAGCCACTACCGAACTTGAAGCCGATGTTCGGGCCACTTACTACAACTTCCGAGCCGAGATCGACGGCCAGAAGGTCAGCGACAACGAGCTCGACCGGATTCTGAAGGACAGCCACAGCTCCGACGAAGTCCGCACGGCCTGGGAGGCAAGCAAGCAGGTCGCCGAACCGGCGGCGGACACGATCCGGGCCTTAGCCCGCCTGCGCAACCAATCCGCCAGGGCCCAGGGCTTCCGGGATCATTTCGCCCGTTCACTCGCCCTGGATGAAATCGACGAGACCTTCCTGATGGACCTGTTCGACCGCCTGGATGGCCTGACGGCGCAATCGTTCCAACGCTATAAGGCGGCGTTGGACGCCTGGCGCGCCGACTGGTTCGGCCTATCCGTCTCGGATCTGTTGCCCTGGCATTACGGCGACCGCTTCTTCCAGGAAGCTCCCGCGATGGACACAGTCGGCCTGGAAGCAGCGTTCGAGGGGCATGATCCGGTTGAGCTGGCGCTGGCTACCTACGATGGACTGGGCATGGACGTGCGCGATATCCTCGACCGCTCTGATCTGTACGCACGGCCGGGCAAGAATCAACACGCGTTTTGCATCGACATCGACCGTGAAGGCGACGTCCGCACGTTGAACAACCTCGAACCCACCATGCGCTGGATCAAGACCCTTCTCCACGAACTCGGCCATGGCGTCTATTTCAAACTGCACAACCGCCAGCTGCCCTGGCTCCTGCGCCAGCCTTCGCACACCCTGTCGACCGAAGGCATCGCCATATTGATGGAATCCCTGGTCTCCGATCCGCGCTGGATGACGGACGTGCTCGGGCTGGCCGACGACGATTCCGGCCGTCTCGCCGGCGCCGCTCAGGCGCGGTCCCAGGCGCGGCAGTTGGTATTCACTCGCTGGGTCTTGGTGATGACCAACTTCGAACGCATGATGTACGCCGATCCAGAACGTGATTTGGACGCGTTGTGGTGGGCGCTGGTCGAGAAGTACCAACTGCTGAAACGACCCGCCGGCCGCCAGGCTCCTGACTGGGCCGCCAAGTACCACATCGCTTTGGCACCCGTCTACTATCAAAACTACGAACTCGGTTACCTATTCAAGGCGCAGGTGATGGATCGACTCACGCGATCCTTTGGGGGCCTGGTCGGTGGGCTTGAAACCGGTCGCTGGCTGACCGAACACATCTTCGAGCCCGGGGCCAGCTTCGATTGGGATGCGCATGTGCAGGCGGCCACCGGGCAAGCCCTGGATCCATCCTACTTTGCCGCCGGGCTCGGCTAGGCGAATCGTCTTACCGGCGTCCCAGTTTGTGAAATCTCTCACAAATGGGGATCAGTGGACCGCGCTGAGGGCTCCCCGGCGCAGGCGCACGCGCAGCACACCGGCCACGCCGATCACCACCAGCGCCGCCCCGGCCAAGGTCCAGAGCGTGACCGGTTCACCCAGGATCAGCCAGCCAAGGAACACGGCGATCACCGGATTGACGTAGGCATAGGTCGTGGCCAAACTGATGGGAAGGATACGCAGGGCCTGAACGTACGAGAAGAACCCCAGGCCCCCAACGATCACCAGGTACCCCCAGGCGGCCCACGCCTCGCTCGTCGGGTGGGGAAGCGGCTCGCGTACAAGCAGCGCCATCGCCACGAGCCACACGCCGCCGGCCACCTGCTGGTAGCCGGAGCTGACAATCGGACTGACGTCGACCGACCGCCTGCCCTGCAGGACCGAACCGCTTGCCCAGCTCACAGGCGCCACCAGCAGGGCGACCACAGTTAACAGATCGGCCTTGATCCCCGTCCGAAGCACAGGCGCCACCAGCACCGCCACGCCGGATAGTCCAACCAGTAGGGCCGCCACCAGCGCCCCCGGGGGTCGGCGGCGGTCCAGCCCCGAGTCGATCACAGCCGACCAGATGGGCACGGCCCCGACCATCAGGGCCGCCAGGCCCGAATCCGCCCGCTGCTCTGCCCATACAACCAGTCCGTTGGCAATTCCCCATAGGAGTATCCCCGAAGCTGACAACACCTTGAGGTCGCGCCAGTTGACTCGAAGGCTTCGGCCGGCCAACCGGCCCCACAACAGCATCAG
This sequence comes from uncultured Chloroflexia bacterium, assembly GCA_963807065.1. Classification (GTDB taxonomy): domain Bacteria; phylum Chloroflexota; class Anaerolineae; order Anaerolineales; family E44-bin32; genus CAWAND01. Next base: position 1,000,666 of record CAWDZQ010000004.1, on the reverse strand, counting down.
CAGGCCGGCCAGGGTCAGGCGCATGGCCGCCATGGTCACGGGAGGGAAGCCTGACCCTTCGCGCACGGCCACACGGATGGCGAGATACGTGCTGCCCCACACCACATACACCACGGCCAGGTAGGCCATGCCTTCCCACGTAGGTACCTTCTCCGGCTTGGGCTCCGCCATGGCAGGCCTCACGGATGAATGCGACACACGCGCCTCTTTTCTTGCAAACAGTTCTATGCGGGCTGGGTTGAACTAATCAGGAGGCGACACGTCGACGGCGTCGCCGACGGATATTCGCCCGGGTTGGCGAACGCTGGCCGTCAGACCTCTCCGTTCCAATGCCGCTTTGACGAACGCCGTGGCCAAGCCGGGCCGATCAGGACAGGCCGCTTCGATCGCCCCGCCGGCCACAGTACAGGGCCGGTTCTGCGCCTCGACCAAGAGCACCACTCCGCCGGGAAATCCCAACTGCGTGCCTTTGGGAAGCGCACTCAGGCCACCCATGCCAGAAAAGCACAGATTGGCTCCCAGCCACTCCGGGCGAACCGCTGGCACACCAAGCGCGTCCGCCACCTGGGCGAGTTCTTCCTGACTCACGATCGTCACCTGGCGGTCGTTGCGCACTTCGGTGCCGCGCGGCACGTCTTTGTTGCGAACATCCGCCAGGCGGGTCAGCCCCGCGTGCCGGTCGCCCTCAAACCCAGCCTGGGTGACTTGGGCCGAGTCGACGGGAGCCGAGATGACCTTCGACCCTGGTTCCAAGATCATGACGGACGCCACGAGTACCGGGGAGGGCGTCATGCGGGCTGCCATCCATCTGAGGTCACCCCTTCTCGAGATCGTTCCACGCCATGACCGGCCCTCAATCCTGGTTGAGTTCCCATATCAATCTGAGACCTTCGAGTGTCAGCCAGGGCTCCAGGTGCTGCAGGGCATCCGTCTCCCGGGCGATGATCGGTGCCAGACCCCCCGTGGCAATCACCTTCATTTCGGGGCCAAGCTCCTGCCTGAAACGAGCGACCATGCCCTCGACCAGACCCACATAGCCGAAAATCATCCCCGATTGTAGGGCATGGACGGTGTTGCGCCCAATCACCGACGGAGGGCGCACGAGATCGACCCGGGTGAGCTTGGCGGTGTGGTGAAACAGGGCATCGGCGGCAATCCGGATCCCCGGGGCAATGGCGCCGCCCAAGTAGTCGCCGCCTTCGGAAATGGCATTGAATGTGGTGGCTGTGCCGAAGTCCACCACGCACGCCGGCGCGCCGTAGTGGGTCATCACAGCCACGGCGTCGGCCACACGATCCGCGCCCACGGCCTTGGGGTCTTCGTAGCGAATTCGCACCCCCGTCTTCACCCCGGCGTCGACCACCAAAGGCTTGACACCGAGATACACCTCAAGCGCTTCTAGGATGGCGGGTGTGAGCGGTGGCACCACCGATGCCAATGCCGAACCAGTGATCTCGGAGGGTGTGTAGCCGGCGTGCTCGAGCAAGCCGACGAATTGGAGGCCATACTCGTCCGGCATCCTCTCCTGGACCGTGCCCAGGCGCCAGGCGCTGGCCAGCTCCTCCCCTTGATACACTCCGAGGCTGATATTGGTGTTGCCCACATCGACAGCTAGAAACATGACAGGCTCCGTTTCACCGGGACTGGGACGGACTAGAGCGCGTCTCGCCCCAACAGACGATTGTCGATGAGCCGGGTCTTGCCGATGTGTACGGCCATCGAAAGCAGCGCCGACGTGGCGTCCCCTTCCAACTCCTGGAGCGTATCCGGATCGGCGACCGAAACATACTCGACATCCGCCAGCGGCTCGCCGGCCAGGGTGGCCTGCAAGATCTGTCGCAACCCGGCCGCCTCCCGCGTGCCCCCAGCATGGGCCAGGGCCGCCTGGGTCAGTGCCCGGCTGAGCACGGTGGCTGCCTGCCGTTCAGAAGGGTTGAGGTAGATGTTTCGGCTGGACATGGCCAGCCCATCTGCTTCGCGCAGGATGGGGCAGACCACCACCTCGAGCGGAAAATTCAAGTCCAGTGCCATGCGTCGCAACACTACGGCCTGCTGGGCGTCCTTCTGTCCGAAGTAAGCGCGTTGGGGCTGGAATGCCAGGAAGAGCTTGGCTACGACCGTTGCCACGCCGCGGAAATGGCCCGGGCGCCGGGCGCCTTCCAGGGGCTGGCTCAGGTCTTCGACGTTTACCCACGTTTGAAAGCCGTCGGGGTAGACGTCGTCCGCCGCCGGGGTCCAAACCAGATCGACGCCCTCGGCCTCGAGAAATCCTAGGTCGCGATCCAGATCGCGCGGGTAGCTGGCAAGATCCTCGTTGGGACCGAACTGGGTCGGGTTGACAAAGATGCTGACCGCCACCGATGAATTGTCGTCGGCAGCCCGCCGCACCAGGGAAAGATGGCCCTCGTGAAGGTAGCCCATCGTGGGCACCAGGCCCAGGGGGTCGTCAAGCTCCGATCGCGCCCGGCGGAGATCAGCCAGGCCTTCCACCACTTTCATGTCAGGCTACTCCTTTTCAACTCGGGCACGCACCAGCTTCCATAATGCCCAGTTCGTCGGCGCCGGAACACCGAGCCGTTCCCCTTCTCGACTCACGGCGCCGCTGATAGCGTCAATTTCCGTGGGGGCGCCGCGCTCCAGATCCTGAAGCATGGACGAACGATTGTCCGCCGTACGGCGGGCGACATCCAGGGTCGCCTGCACCGGGTCCGCTGTCTGAAGGCGTATCCCCTTGGCATCTGCGAGTTCGAGCCACCTCGCGCACTGCCTCAGCCAGCAGTTCTTGCGCCGCCGGTCGCTCTAAGAGAGCCCCGTTGGGCACCCCGAGCAGCGCCGTCAGCGGGTTGATGCCGGCATTGACGGCCAGCTTGCCCCACACCAGCGCCCCCAAATCACGGCTGACTTCGACGTCCAACCCGGCCGCGACCAAGGCCGCCTTCAACCCCGCCAGGCGAAAGTCGTCCCCAAGGTGAACCCGCCCCGGACCGCCCGCCCGGACATGGCCGGGGCCGAGCAGCGTCGCGCCGGCCGTCGTGACACCCACCGAGGCTCGCTCCACCCCCAGTGCTGACTGGAGGCTTTCAAGGTTTCCCAACCCATTCTGCAGACTCACGGCCAGTCCGTCCTCGGCCAGACAGGTCGCAAGCTGTGCGGCGGCGCGCTCCGTCTGCCAGGTCTTGACCAACACCAACGCCAGCTCGGCGCCCTGGCAGGCCGCCGGGTCATCGGTGGCCTCTACGGCGACCGACCTTACGTCGCCGCCGGCCTCAAATCGAATCCCACCCGACCGCAGGGCCTCCAATCCGGCCTGCCATGTGCCCAGCAGGCAGACCGGATGGTGGGGCGCAAGTCGGGCGCCAAAAAGGCAGGCCATAGCCCCCGTCCCGACAATCACCCATGGGCGTTCATAAGACGCCATGGCACCGTTGCTCATCAGAAGGCGTCAGACGCTCGGTTCTCGCTCTGGGTATTCAAGTGCGTCGATTAAGGCAGACCAGACGTCTTCCGAGACGTCGAGGCTGTGCTCTTCGGCGGGAAAGGCGCCAGCTTCAACGTCCTGGATGTACTCACCGAAGGCTCGCGCCATCTCGCCGTGAAGGTCCGCATAGGTCTTGACGAAGCGAGGAGTGAAGCGATCGAACAGGCCCAGCATGTCGTGAGTCACCAGGACCTGGCCATCGCAGCCCACTCCGGCACCGATGCCGATGGTGGGGATGCTCAGCCGTTCGGACACCAAGGTGGCCAGCCGGGCCGGGATCGACTCGAGCACGATCGAGAAGGCACCGGCCTGCTCCAGGATGAGCGCGTCCTGGATGAGCACTTTGCCGGCTTCAACGGTCTTTGCTTGCGCCCGAAAACCACCCATCTGGTGTACGGACTGGGGCGTCAGGCCGAGGTGGCCCATCACCGGGATGCCGGTGGAGACAATCGCCCGGACGGCTTCCGCACGGTCACGGCCACCTTCCAGCTTGACTGCATCCATGCCGGCTTCCTTGAGAAATCGGCCGGCGTTGCGGACGGCCTCGTGCACGGATACCTGGTAGGACATGAACGGCATGTCCCCGATGAGCAGGGGCGTCGACGCGCCTCGGCTCACAGCCTGGCAATGCGAGATCATGTCCTCCATGGTCACCGGAAGGGTGGTCGGGTGTCCCAGCACGACCATGCCCAACGAGTTGCCCACCAGAATGGCGTCGATCCCGGCTTTGTCCAGCGCCACAGCCGTGGCGTAATCGTAGCCAGTCAGCATAGTGATTGGTTTGCCGTCTTGCTTCTTCTTGAGCAGCGTGCGCGTGGTAACTTTCTTGGGGGAATCATGCGTGGGGGTGGACACGGCTATCTCCTCCTGTGAGTGAGATGCGGCCCTGCCTGGGCAGGTGGTGTGTCTGGCGCATCGGTCGTCTGTCGCTCGTCCGAGTCGGTTCAGCCGATCCCGGCGAGCGCCGACATTATAGCATGCGCGCCGGCTACCCCAGCGCGCTAGAATGGCGTCTATGGATCCCGTCAGCCCCGCCGAAGATCACGTTCGGCGCTTGAACATACCTTATCGACTTCATCGACACGACCACCCGGTGAACTCGCTGGCCCAGGCGGCGGCCGAGCGGGGCTTGCTCGAAGATCAGATCGTGCGCAGCCTTGTGTTTCGCCTTGAGGACGGCACCTTTGTCCTGGTCTTGATGCCCGGACCACGACAAGTGGCTTGGGGCAAACTTCGCCATTTTCTTGGCGTTTCCAGGATCACAACCGCCGACGCCAATGAGGTCAACCAGATCACGGGCTTCCGGCCCGGCTCGGTCTCACCCTTCGGCCTGGCCGAACCCCTTCGACTACTGGCGGATGAGCGGCTCCGTGGGCAGCGCCAAATTTCGGTTGGCGCCGGAATCCGTGATGCAGGGCTGATCCTGGACTCCCGTGACCTGGCGGAGGCGCTCACTCCGGAGTTCGGCGATTTCAGCCCGGATTGAGCCCCAGGGATTCAGGAGGAAAACGCACCAGGCTGCATCCAAAGGCTGGGGTTGATGAGGGGTCCGGGGTTCGTTCAGCGAGGGCGGCGGTCACGGCTGGGCCGAGGTAGTCTTTGGAGCGTTGCTTCTGCGCCCAATGGACATCGTCCGGCGCTCCCCGGTAACGCAACACCCCGCCGCCATCGACGACATAGAAATGCGGCGTCGTGGCCGCACCGTAGAGATCGGCCACGGTATGCGCGGGGTCGATCAGCACCGGCCCGATACGGCGCGCGTCGGCTACCGACCGCATCAGTTCCGGTGTTTCATTGGCATTGGCATCGATCCACCAGACGTGGATTTCCGCACCCCATTCCTCGCGGCATGCCGCCAGCAGCCTGTCTCCCCGCTCCGCCCAGGGGCACTCCGCCGACCAAAAGTTTAGGATGACGACCGAACCGCGGCGTTCGGACAGCCGATGGGTGCGGCCATCGAGGTCCTGCAATTCAAAATCCGGCGCCGGGGTTCCGATGGTCAGGTCGCTCAGTTCTAGGGTGTCCATGTGGGTGAATAGCCTCCGTCCACAAGGGAATGCGTCTGACCCGTAGCCACATCCAACCAACCGAGTTCCGGCAGGCGGCTTGGATCGGCCTGATCCGATTGAACATACACGAGCACCGTCGAATCGGGCCGCCAGGCAAAGGTCGAGTAATTCATCACCGGCTGCGAAGTCAACGGGCGCGCTTGGGATCCGTCAGCGCGCATCAGCCACAGCTGGCGGCCAAGGGTCCAGCGCGCCGGCTCCAGGGACTTGCGAGCTAAAGCAATCCAGTGCCCATCCGGAGAGTACGCCGGCGAGGCATCCTCAATCAGCCCGTTCTCGTGGCCCGAGAGGTCAGTCACGCCCCCGGTTTGTATCTCATAGCGGAAGATGTGACTGTAGAAATCCGGCTCCACCGACGGGGTTGCAGCCGGCGTGGCTGTTTGGTCCAGGAAGACGATCTCGGGATAGATCAGATACTTGCCGTCGGGGGACCAGGCGCCCATCTCGCCCAGCTTGTTGGGGATTTCAGACAGCGGCATGAAATCGGGCGGACCGGCGAGCACGAGCACCGCCTGCCCGGTCGAATCGTAGACCGCCAGTTTGCCGTCTGGACTCCACAAGGCGCTCCTCAAATCATGGCCGGACTCACCGAGGCGGACTGCCTTCTGGTTGCCCTCAGTCGGCGCCGCCCATACCTCACCGGGCCCTGTCGGGCTGCCTTGGGGCCCGCTTTGCGCCTCCAAGGTCAGCCAAGTCCCATCCGGCGAGAGCTGAAGGCGCCGGCAGCCCTCGGCCGGGCAATCCATAAGAAAGGAGTCGGCACCCGACCGTATGTCCAGGCGGTGAACTGCTCGCCCTCCCTGAGTCGTGGAAGTCAGGTAGACCAGATCGCCGGTGTTGGAAGCCACGGCATAGTCCAACACACCCAGTGGCGCATGGGTCAACGCGTCGCCCTGGCCCTCGCTCAGGTCGCGGCCAAGCAGCTGAGCGCCGGCCTGGGACTGTGCGGTGTAGATCAGGCGAGGAGCCCCGACCTCAAAGCCCCATTCGCGCCCCGTGAGGAGAGGCAGGAACAAGCGCGAAAGTGCACCGGAAGAAAGCGAAATATGCACCCTGGCCCCCTCCGGCCAGGGCTGCGTCGGTTCGTAGCGCATCACATCCCCCTCCCACACGACACGGCCAGGCACTACCGGCTGGATCGAGAAATGGCTCTTCACAGAGGCGGCATCCATGGGCCGATTGAAGGTTATGCTGACCGTGGTGTCGGTGGCCGCACCCGTCAGACCATCCATGGGGGTTACCGCCACAATCCGGGGCGCCGCCAGCCACAGGCCGACAGCCACAAGCAGAACCACCCCGGCCGGCACCCACCAGACCCAGGTCGAACGCCGTCGCCGCTCAAGGCTCACCATGCGATGGATTATAAAGCCTCGATCTCAACCAACACTTTGGCCAACTTGGTCACAATGAAAACCGCGGATCGGTGACACCGATCCGCGGCTAGTGAAATCTTTCACAATTTGAACGGTCAATCTTCCTTGAGACGCGCCTTCAGACCTTCAATGGCCCGCACCGGCGAGGGGTCGGTTTCATAGGCCATCGCCAGGTAGAACGAGACATAATCCCCGAAATGCAGGCTGGTCCACAGGTGGGCCAAGGGGATCTCTCCTGCCGAGTCAATGATGTCGGTGTTGAATCCCGCCACCATAAACAGCTCGCGAGTGATGTCGATCCGCTTGAGCACCCGAGGGTGTAGGCTCGGGCAGCGAAGGAAGATGAGGATGGTATGGCCGAACCTGGCTTCCGGGTTCTCCACCCCGGCCAGCATGTTATGGTCCATCTCGGGCAGCTCCTCGAACTGCGCCAGGGCTTTGGCGACCTCGGCGATCTGTGTGCGCCACCGCCGCGCCACCGGTGCCAGGATCTGCTCTCCGACGATGATCGGCCAGCGCTCCACAAGTTGGCCTGCCATGCGCTTGGCCGGATTCTTGGCCGCCGGGATGTCGGCCGTGAGGGCCGCCTGCTGAGCGCGCATGGCTCCGGCTGCGGCCTTAACGTCGTTCGAGGGATCGTCCACCAGATTGAGCCGGGCGGCCACACCGAGCAACATGCCGAAGGAATAGCCGACGGCAGCCCGCGGTTGGCCCGGGTGATCCAAGATCCACAGGGGCACCCCGTCCGTTTGGGCACGCTTCGCCAACTCGCCGCCGGTGGTCACCGCCATGAGTTGGACGCCGTTCTCTTTGGCCCGCTCATACGCCGACAGGGTCTCTTCTGTGTTGCCCGAGTGGGAAGAGGCGATGACGAGGGTGTCCTTCCCGCAGGCGTAGGCGGGCAGATCATAGCCCCGCCAGGCGGACACCTGGGCCTTGCCATGGGGCGACATGTACGCCGCCAGCAGGTCCCCGCCTATGGCTGAGCCGCCCATACCCGCGACCACCACCTGGCGGATGTCGCCCATATCGGGCAAGTCGGCGGATTGGCCAATCGACCACGCTTTTTCGAGCTGATCCGGCAGACCGTCGATCTCGGGCAGCATCCCCCGGCTGTCCAGTTCTTTGAAGTGATTGGTGTCGTCCAGATTTATTTCGCCTCCAATGCCATACGATAGACCTCTTGGCGGGGCCTGCCTGAGAGCCGGGCAATCTGGCTGGCCGCCTGAGAGGCCGATTGACCTTGTTCGAACGCGGCTGCCAGCGCCTGACGGACGGCTTCATCCGTCCATCGTGGCTCTTCGTCGGCACCCTGGATGATCACGGTGATCTCTCCCAGAGGTTCGATGTCTTCGAAGTGCGCTCGCACCTCCGCCAGGCTACCTCGGATGAACTCTTCGTGAATCTTCGTCAGTTCGCGGCACACGGCCGCCTGACGACCCTCACCGAGCACCAGCGCCAGATCTCCCAAGGAGTTTTTCAGACGGTGGGGGGTCTCGAACGCCACCAAGGTCCACGGCAAGCGGCTGACGGTTTCGATCAGCCGGCGGCGTTCAACCCGGCGCCGCGGAAGATAACCAAGGTACAGGAAGCGGTCGCTGGGCAGGCCGGAGGCGGTCAGGGCCGCCACCGGGGCCGATGGGCCGGGGATAGGGCTGACCCGATGGCCAGCTCCCCAGGCGGAGCACACGAGTTCATAACCCGGGTCTGAGAGACCCGGCGCACCGGCGTCCGATACGACGGCCACGTCGCCTTCATCCAAGGCGCGCAATATCTGGTCGAGGCGGGGTGCCTTGTTGTGTTCATGATAACTGACCATGTTTGGAGACAGATGATAGTGATCGAGCAGACGCCGCGTGTGGCGTGTATCCTCGGCCGCCACCAGATGGACCTCCTCCAAAATCCGCAATGCCCGCTTGGAGATATCCTCCAGGTTGCCGATCGGTGTACTCACCAAGTAGAGGGTGCCCATGCAGGTGATTCTAACCGAGGGAGGAACGAGCTGTTTCGCGGCCTGCCCCTTCTTGTCCGGAGGTTAGAAGCTCGTTGTTGCTCTTCATCTGGCCCCACGCCCCCCCTGAAAGGACCAGCTCAGAACTTCCAGCGCCGCGCACCTGCCTAGAGCCTTCATGGGTGTCCATCGTTCGCTCGGTGCTTTCCTTTGCGGTCATTTCGAGGCTGGTGTAGCCGGCCGAGAAATCCCTCTGACCGGCCGACGACGCATGGGGGCGCCGGGATTCATGCCTCCTGGTTTGTGGGTTCTTGCCCGGAGGGCCCTGAGCAGGCGGCTAGCCGCCGCGTTCCGCCACCCACCCCTTGCCGTCAGGGGGGAAATCACCTGCGTGGACTACAGCCTCCAGGTTGAGCGGGCCGTAGATGTGAGGAAACGAGCCTGGGCGATCGGCTGCGGGCTCGTTGATCAGGCGGGCCGTGAGGCGCGCCGGGTCAATCTCCAGGACCACCAAGTCGGTCTGTCCACGGTAGAAAGCCCGCGCCACCTCGGTCACCCGGTCGGCGGGCGAGCAGTGGATGAACCCTTCGGCTCGCAGACTGGGGGGCTCATAGCTCCCGGCCAGCCGAAATGCTTCCCACACCGAGCGGACCATCAAGTGATAGATACGCGTCGACGGCCCCGCCGCGCTATGCATGGGCGTCGCTGGCATTGAGTTGGTCGATCAGATCCGGCAGCGAAGCCATGTTCTCCAGCTCGATGAATCGCTCCCGAGGCATGTCCACCGGCTCGACCGCTTCGTGCGCCCAGGTCATGTCGTTGGGGACAAAGGCCGCCCATGCGCCGATCTCGAGCACCGGCGCAATATCCGATCGCATGGAGTTGCCCACCATCAGGAATCGGGCCGGCTCGACTTCCAAGCGGGCCAAGATGGCGGCGTAGGTGTCCGGCGATTTCTCGCTGACGACCTCCACATGGTCAAAGTAGCCCGCCAGGCCGGATCGTTCAACCTTCAAGTGTTGATGCAGCAAATCGCCCTTGGTGATTAACATCAGCGGATACTTGGCCGCCAGGCTGGAGACGGTGCTTTCTACCCCCTCCAACAGGGGAAGATCGGCTTCGATCATCTCTTTAGAAAGGTCAATCAACCCCTGAATATCAGCAGCCGAGACCTTGCCCTCGGTCCACCTGATGGCTGATTCGATCAAGGAGATCACAAAGCTCACGGCGCCGTAGCCATAGTATCTCAGGTTGTCTATCTCAACCCGATCGGCCAGCCGGTTGAGATCTTCGATCGGACCGTACTTCGCCATCAAGCCGCTGAACCGCTCTCTGCCCATGCGGTAGAGCGGCTCATTCACCCATAGCGTGTCATCGGCGTCGAAGGCGATCATGTCAAAGACCAACGGGAGCTACCTTTCGATCTCATTCGGGCAAGATGGCCATCCATCTGGCCGATCTCGAATTGTGCCACAACCGCTGTAGGAGGCCAACCCGCGCCACGCAGCGGCATTTTGTAAGGTGTCCGTAAGACACAAATGGGGTGGGCCTTCCCTATACTGGAAGAAGGTACCGGAGGGCCACTCCAGGGAGGGAGATGGACACCCGTATGCCAGAAAGCCCACCACGTTTGCTGATCCTCGAGGATGATCCGATCATTGCCGAACTGTTCGGCACGCTGTTCGGCTTCGAGGGCTATGAAACAAAGGTAGCTGAGACAGTCGTGGACGGCATTCGGAGTTTGGAAGCCGACCCACCGAACGTCATCCTGCTCGACCTGATGATGCCCAACGCCTCCGGCCTGGAGTTCTGCCGCTATCTCCGGCAAGAGTTGACCACCCCCCACGTCCCCATCGTGGTGGTCTCCGCCAAAAACACCCCCCAGGACATTGATGAGGCCATCGACGCCGGGGCCGACGCTTATCTAACCAAACCCGTCCCCAATCGCCATCTCGTCGACACGGTCCAAAGCCTGGTCATGAATCCTCCCAAACCCAGCAGGGAACACAGCCGGAGCAGCCTTGAGCTCGACGCCCGGCGGGCTGTGGTGCAGGTGAAGCTGTACCTGGCAGAAATCCGCCGTGCCCGCGCCCAGTACGAAGGCGCAGCTTCCCACGCCTCCAGCTCTGAACGCCTGAGCCTGGCGCAGAAACAGGACCTGTTACGGCAAGCCGCGGATGAGTACCAGCGCACCATCAAAGGCAACGAAGCCGCTGCCTGGGAGATCGTGGTGGCCATCATGGAACGGCTCGAACTTCGCGAGCGGGCCATTGCACGCCAGAGTCGCCACCGACCAACGGATGCCGACAGCTGGGCGCTGGCATCTTCGCGTGCCGGGTTTGTGGAAGAGGACTGCCAACATTGGGCCGAGAGTGAGCCGGGGCAGTTGTTGGGTGAATATGAGTTCGCGCTTTCCAGCGGGGATGGCGTGTACGCCTACTTGATCGAGCGCACCGGGCCGTCTGCCCTGGAAGCGGCCGGCGCCTGGGCTGAACGCGAGGAGCTCTTGAAGGCGATCTACAACGCGAATCCTCCAGACCCGGACGCGCTTGGCGAGCTGAGCCGTTACTACGACCTGCTCAATCCGCTGCGAGCCCAACTGGGCAAGATCCGCCCTCCGGAGGGTGTTATTCTGGTCCAGCCGCCCGACCACCAGGCCGCCGGAGGCGCCAACGGAAAAGAACCTGGACACACCAACGGGCGACGGCCGGCCGACACCCAGCCCCTGGGTGCGTCCAATGGTTTGCACGTCGACCAAGGCTTTTGGATGAGTTCCAACTGCCATTCCGAGCCGGAAGAACATCCGTTGATTCGGAACCCGCAGGCAGACCGCGCGCTGCCTGATCTCCCCACCGGCGCGTCCATATTTCCCCCAGACCAGCGCTCGGCATCCCCATAACCATCGACCAATTTGCGCCGAACTTCACAAAGAGCTGGATGACCACCCGGCGCGCCAGCCGCCCGGTGGGGGCTCAGGCCCGCTCCAGCATCAACAGCGCCCAGGCATTCTGTGAGGCCGAGGCCAGCAGCAGGATGACCGCCACCACCAGCCCGTACAAAGCCCCATCTACGCCCAGCAAGGTTAAAAGCCCAATGGCCACAATGAGCAGCAGGGACAGGACCGGCACGCCAAACCGGCTTGAGACCCGAGTTCCGAGGTGGTCTGATGGAATGATCCTTGCCTGACGCCATTGAACCAGCGCCCCGATGAGCGCCAACCCACCTAGAAACGTCAGCGGTAGGCCAAGCCACACGCGGTTGAGATCTGGGATCAGAAACAGGATTGAGATCACGAGGACGTAGAAGAAGCAGTTGAATGTCAGGGCGCCGAACAGGGCCAAATCCCGGGTCGCTTTAGCTTCGACGGCCTCTCTGCCGACGGAGATAGCCACGAAGAGGAGCCCGATCAGAGTCGCCGCCGCTGTTCCCGTGAGGAGATAGAAGGTCTCCCAGCCCGATACCAACTGGGCAAAATCTGACATCGAAGCCTCCTGTGCTTGGTTGGCCGATGTGGGTGGCCAATCCGGCAGTGTGGTGTCGAAGTGGTGTGCTCAGTTAGAAGAAGGACCCAGCCTAGCCTGCCCTGAGTGGAAAAGCCGACCGATGCTGCCATCGCCCGCTCGAGTTGTCTATCAGCCACACCTTGTCTGCTCGACTCTGGACGGGAAGACGCAGCTTGAGCAATGGCGCCAGCTCAGCCTCCACCCAATCCAGCACGGCCTCATCCTCGGAGTCGGCCACGGTGAGGTGCGGGACCACGTCGTGATAGATCCCGCCGTACGGCGGCGATTCGGGAAAGGCTGCGGCCACGCGCTCGATCAGCTGCCGGAAAGGCGCGGCCGGCTCTGGCGGAAGATAGAGTTGATGGGGGAACCTGCCGATCCGTCGGAAACTGAAGTCAAACGGCGCGACCTCCCCAAACAACTTCCCCAGCTTCTTGTCCAACTCCGCACCATCGCGCGTGGAAGGCACAAACGGATAGTTGATCGTGACATGAGCTGGCACGCCAAGCGCCGCCGATGGGTCGTGGGCCAATCGAAACTTGCCGACCAGGCTCTCGACCTCGGGCACGAGGACGACCAGGGCTGCCTCATTGGCTGTGGGCGGCCGGTCACTCACCTGTGGGCCCAGCAACCGGGAATCTCAGCCCCCGATGGATCTGCATCCTGTGAATATGCCACGATTACGCATCGGTGGCAAAGCGGTAGAAGAGGCTCCACCACTCCGAAGGAGGGATGCCGTAGTCCGTGCCATTCCGAACGATCACCAACTGCCCGGCAGGGCTGACGTAGATATACTGGCCCTTGTCGCCAGCGGCGGAGAAATCGTAGCCATCCGGCCTCAGGAAGCCCCACCACATGTAGCCGTAGTATCCTCCGCCGAGTTGTCCGGCAATTGAGGTCGGATAATAGTCGGGTCGGTCAACGGGCCATGGCTGGGTGGAGTCGGCCACCCACAACTCCGGCACCAGTTGTTCTCCCTGCCAAACCCCGCCTTGAAGGTAGAGTTGGCCCAATTTGGCGAAATCGACCGCCCGCGCGTTGACTCCCGTTTCCATCTTTTCGAAGTCGCTTTCGAGGCTGTCGGTGCTCCAGGAACCATCATAGGCCATCCCAAGCGGCGTCCACAGCTTCGCCTGGAGGTAGCCTGTGACCGACATCCCGGTGGCTCTTTCCAGGATCATGCCCAGGAGCTGCGGATGGTACTTGTTGTAGAGGAAGTGCTGCGCCGGCGGTTCCGCAATGTGGGTGTTGTTCAACCCCAGCCATCGCTGATCGGGATAGTAGGTTGTGAGCGGATCGTCGCCGTTGAGACCCGGGAACCGCATTTCCTGGTATTCAAGACCGGAGGCCATTCGCAACAGGTCACGAATGGTGATCTGGTCGAACCTCGCGTCCCGAGCCGCCAGTTCGGGCAGGTATTCGGTGATCGGATCGTTGACGCTCTGGATCGCCCCCTCCCCGACCGCGATCCCAATCAGGGCCGACGTGAAGGACTTGGCCACCGAAAAAGAGGTCAATGTCGAATTGGGGCGCGTGTCGTTGAAATAGCCCTGGTAGACGATCCGCCCGTCTCGGATGACCAGAAAGGCCTGCGTTTGGTTCTGCTCCAAGAAGGCGTCCCAGTCTTCGACGCCCGCCAGTTCGGCCAGCCTGGCGGGAACCGTCGGATCCTCGGCCAAATCGAAGCTGTAGGAGTTGGACGCCGCTGTCAGAGTGTGTGACGGGAATTTCTGCCAGTCGAAAGCATCTGATTGGCCCCACCTCAGCACACGAAAAACATACTCCGGGGGATAGACCAGGAGCCCCCAAACGACCTGGGCCACCAGAAACAGGGCGACCAGAATCACCGGTGCCAACGCCAGTTTGATGACCGTCGACCATCGCAATATTCGGCTGGCCTTCATGAGAGGTTCTCCCTCGGGATATCCCCCTGCCGGGGACGCATCCCTCGTCGCTCGAAACATCGTACAGTCGCCATCGGTAGTTGCATTGTGAATTCTGCCACATTTGTGGGCGAAAGTTGGCAACTGCTCTCGCTGTGCGACCAGAACCTCGGCCCGCGCGCCTGCACGACGAGCACAGCCCTTCGCTCCGATTGACACGCCCACGGAGGCCATGGTAGACTTCGCTCCACAATAGAAAACAGTGCACCGGCGCCTCGGCGCCAGGACACTCATCCAGAGAGGTGGAGGGACCGGCCCCGTGAAGCCTCGGCAACCTCTGTTGGGCAGCCAGCCCGACAGAAGGTGCCAACTCCGGCAGAAGCTGAGAGCTTCTGGAAGATGAGCATTGAGCCCACGTCGTACAAGGCCTCTTCTTCCGGAGGGGCCTTTTTTTGCGCCAGACAGAATCATCTTGGGAGGCACGACTCGGCTGATCGAAGTGGCCGTGAGTGAACAAAGGAGAAGGCATGGGTTCGTACAAGACACAGACGGTTGGTTACCCGCGGATTGGCACGCAGCGTGAGATGAAGCGCGCCCTGGAAAGCTTTTGGAAGGGCAAACTGGGCGACGAGGAACTGATCGAGACGCTGCACCGGGTGGAACACGAAGCGTGGACAACCCAACGCGAAGCCGGGATCGATTTCGTGGGCGTGGGCGACAGCACGCTTTATGACCACGTGCTCGACTGGACGGTTCGGCTGGGCTTGATTCCTGCCCGCTACCAGGATCTTCAGGGGCTCGAGCAGTATTTCGCCATGGCGCGCGGTGCCGAAGGCGTCCCGGCCTTGGAGCTTACCAAGTGGTTCGACACCAACTACCACTATCTTGTGCCGGAAATTGAGGCCGGGCTGACGCCCGCCGCGCACTTTGATGATTTCCTGGACACCGTTAAGCGGGCACAGTCCGTGCTCGGTGAGCGCGCCGTGCCGATCGTCCTTGGCCCGGTCACCTTCCTGCGGCTGGCGCGGCTGAGCCAAGATTTTCCAACCGCCCTGCAATCGCTGTTGCCGGTTTACAGCCAGCTTCTCGGGCAGTTGAAGGCGCTCGGAGTGCCAGAAGTCCAGCTCCACGAGCCGGTGCTTGTGCTCGGCGACGGGCCTAAGCTTGCTGCCCAGGTGGAGGCCGCATGCCGCACGTTGGCCAAAGCCGGCTTGCCGATCAACCTCGTGACCTACTTCGACGACCTTGGCGAGGCTTTTGCAGGTGCGCTGTCCCTTCCGGTGCAGATCCTGACCCTGGATCTGACCCACGGCGACAACCTCGACCGAATCAAGGCCTCCACCTGGCCCCAGGACAAGATTTTGGCGGCCGGAATCGTCGACGGACGCAACATCTGGCGGATGCACCCGGAGGCCGCCCTGGCCACCCTGACCGAGCTTTCCGGCTCGGCCGAACTCCTGCGTGTGAGCGCCTCTTCGTCGCTTCAGTTCGTGCCTTACACCGTAGCGGCGGAACCGTCGCTGCCCTCCCAACTGCGCGATGTGCTCGCCTTCGCCAATGAAAAACTCGAGGAAATCGCGCTGCTCGGCAAGGGTCCGACGGATGAAGAGCTCAAGTCGCTCGACGCCCGCTGGGTGGCGTTCAAGGCCTTCGCCCCAGATGACGCCCGTGTGGCCAAACGACTGGCCGCCTTGAGCGATGCGGATTTCCTCCGCTCCGAGGACTATCTGGCTCGCCGGCCCCAACAGATCAAGCTCCCCCTCTTCCCCACGACCACCATCGGCTCCTTTCCGCAGACGACGGAGATCCGCCGCCTGCGTTCCATGTTCAAGAAGGGAGAGCTCACCCAGGAGGAATACGAGGACAAAGTCGACGCCTGGATCGCCTATACCATCGGCATCCAGGAAGGGCTCGGGCTTGACGTGCTGGTCCACGGCGAATTCGAGCGGTCCGACATGGTCGAGTACTTTGCACAGAAGCTCACCGGCTTCGCTTTCACTGAAAACGGCTGGGTTCAAAGCTATGGCAGCCGCTATGTTCGGCCGCCGGTTATCTACGCCGATGTCAGTCGACCAGCCCCGATGACGGTGCGCGAATTTGCCCGGGCCCAGGCGTTTACCACCAAGCCGGTCAAGGGGATGCTGACCGGGCCGGTGACGATCCTAAACTGGTCCTTCCCACGCGTCGACGTGCCGCCGGGTGACGTCGCCTACCAATTGGCGCTCGCTTTGCGGGACGAGATCGCCGACCTTGAGGCCGCCGGCGCCCGCGTGATCCAGGTCGACGAACCCGCCCTGCGCGAGGGCCTGCCCTTCAAGCCGGATCGCTGGCACATCTACCTTGACTGGGCCGTGGACTCCTTCCGGCTCGCCACCGGGGGTGCTCGGTCTGGCACCCAGATCCATACGCACATGTGCTACGCGGAGTTCGGTGACATCCTCGACGCCATCGACCGGCTGAACGCCGACGTGATCTCCATCGAAAACGCCCGCAGCGATGACGAGACTCTCCGCGAGTTGGCCGAATTCGACTACGGCCGCGAGGTCGGCCCGGGGGTCTACGACGTGCACAGCCCGGTGATCGCCGATCGACAGCAGGTCATCGACAAGCTCCGCATGTACCTGCGCCACCTCCCGGCGGAGCGCATCTGGATCAACCCCGATTGTGGGTTGAAGACCCGCGGCTGGAAAGAGGTCATCCCTTCCTTGGCACACATCGTGGAAGCCGTGGAGACCGTGCGAGCCGAGGCGGGCGAAACCCGAGTGGCGTCCGGTATCAACGGGCGCTAGGCGCCATCAAAGGTTGAGGAACGACGGCATGCCGAATGCGTTCAGGACATGGCTCGCGGCCGGGGAACCCATCCTGGCGGACGGCGCGATGGGCACCATGCTGCATTCCAGCGGTGAACGTTTTGACGTCTGCTTCGACGAGCTCAACCGGATCGATCCCGAACTGGTGCTGGCTATCCATCGGGACTACGCCGGCGCCGGTGCTCAGATTCTCGAGACCAACACCTTTGGCGCCAACCGCTTCAAGTTGGCACATCACGGGTTGGAGGAGCAGGTGGCGGAGATCAACGCCGCCGCCGTCGCTCTGGCACGCCGCGCCGCCGACGCGGCCGACCATGAGATCCTGATCGCCGGAAGCGTGGGGCCGCTGGGCGTGCGCCTGGCACCTTTCGGACGCGTGCAGCCGGACCAGGCGGCAGCTGTCTTCGCCGAACAAATTGGCGCCCTTTCCGAGGCCGGGGCGGATCTGATCATCCTCGAAACCCATAGTGACGTTTACGAGATCGTCGAGGCGGTCAAGTCCACCCGACAGGTATGTGATCTGCCTGTGGTGGCCATGATGACCTTCACCCGGGATGACCGCACGCTCTTGGGAGACACCGCACAGCGGGTCGCCTCCAAGCTACTGGACGCCGGCGCCGACGTCATCGGCGCCAACTGCTCGGGCGGCCCCGCCCAGCTCCTTCGGCTTGTCGAACAGATGCGCCAGGCGGTCCCCGGCACGCCGTTGGCGGTTATGCCCAACGCCGGTTGGCCGGAACGCGTGGCGGATCGCATCATGTACCCGGCCACGGCCGACTACTTCGGAGAATACGCCGTGGCCCTGCGGCGGGCCGGTGCGGTGGTCATCGGCGGCTGCTGTGGCACGACCCCCGAGCACATCGCCGCCATGCGCGCAGCGCTCGACGACCCGAAGATTGGCCTGAGCGAGAGCAGTGTCTTGGAGATCCAGTCCCCGGCCGACGGGCACCTCCCCGAAGCCAGTGAGCCTACCCAGTTCGCCACCAAACTAGGGCAGAAGGCGTTCGTCCTTTCCGTGGAGATGGATCCCCCGCGCGGCTTCTCCACCCACAAGGTGCTCGCCGGAGCCCACATGCTGGCTGAAGCGGGGGCAGATGTCATCAATGTCGCCGACAGCCCAATGGCCCGAATGCGCATGAGTCCCTGGGCCGTGTGCCAACTCATCCAACATCAGGTGGACATCGAAACCGTGCTGCACTTCCCCACCCGGGGGCGCAATCTCCTTCGCGTCCAGGGCGACCTGCTGGCGGCCCATGCCCTGGGGGTGCGCAATGTGTTTGTCGTTATGGGCGACCCGACGGCGGTGGGCGATTACCCGGAGGCCATGGACAACTACGATCTGGTGCCCACCGGCCTGATCAAACTCGTCAAACACAGGTTCAACGCCGGTGTGGATCACGCCGGGGCGGACATCGGGGGAGCGACCTCGTTCTTCGTCGGCTGCGCCCTCAATCCGGGCGCACAGGATCTCGAGCATGAGATCCGCTTGCTGCGGAAGAAGATCGACGCCGGCGCCGACTTCGCCCTGACCCAGCCCATCTACGAACCTGAGGTCGTCCGCGCATTCCTGGAAGCCTACAAGGCGCGCCACGGTGAACCCGGGATCCCCATTCTGGTGGGGATGCTCCCGTTGTACAGCAGTCGCCATGCGTCTTTCCTCCACAATGAAGTCCCAGGGATTCGAATCCCGGAAGCGATTCGCATTCGAATCAACGCCAGCGGCGAGCGAGCGTCGCGAGAAGGGATTCGGATTGCCGTCGAACTGCTGGAGTTGCTCCGCGGCGTTGTGCAGGGTGCGTACCTGATGCCCCCCTTCGGGCGCTACGAGCTGGCAGCCGAGATCATCGACGCCATCCGGGCCAAGTCCCCCGCCACCTGACCGGCTCGCTGAGGCGATGCCTGCTTCCAACGGCCTTGTTAGAATCAAACCATAGTGCCGCCGACGTGCCCCCATGGAGGTGGATCATGAGTCTCGCCGAAAAAGAGCCAATGCCTGCGAAGGAGATGACCGGCCCGGTGACCGGAGATGAACTACAAAGCCTAACCCTGGAGCTGGGCCATGGCTGGGCGGTGGTGGAAGCCCACCAACTCGAGAAGCGCTTCGAATTCGACGATTTTGGGAAAGCGATGGATTTTGCCGACGATGTCGGCGACCTGGCAGAAGAAATGGACCACCACCCTGACATTTGTTTTGGATGGGGCTATTGCCAGATCACCATTTGGACGCACAAGGTTGGCGGACTCTCCATCAACGACTTCATCTTTGCGGCTCGAGTTCGAGGAATTACAGGGTTAGCCACGCCTGGGATGAAAGGCTGCGCCTAGGCTTGATTGTTGGGTTCCTCGATCTCGAAACGGCGCGTGTTTAGCCCCGAGTTCAAAGCCAGAGTCGTCCTGGATATGCTCATGGCGGGCAGGAGTCTGACACTGACCAGCCGGTGGCGTGCGAGGAACGCGGGCTGCCAGCTCCGCGCCGGAGGCCGTAAACCTTATTGTGAAGCTCTTCACAAAGCGAGTGGACCGCAGGCCGACGACGTCCCCTTCTTGACCCGCCTCCGCCGTCCGTGCTACACTGCTTCGCACGCAGCACCGAGAGCCTGCACAGGAGTAAGCACGCTGAACAAGCCGCAAGGAGGATCTATGGCCATGCGTAAGCTGCCGTCGCCAACGGGACGAGGACCGTCGGCGAGGGAAGGCCGCGCCTGACCTGCGGCCCGTCCCGGCAGCGTCACTCCGCCAGCCTCGGGCTGGCGGTTTCGTTTTCCACCTCGCGCTGACCGCTGAAACACACGTCAGGCTTGAGGAGGCATCATGCCCGACCTGATTCATCTCTCCGTTGCCTGGCCTTACGCCAACGGCGACCTGCACGTCGGCCACCTGGCCGGCGCCTATCTTCCAGCCGATATCTTCGCCCGCTACCACCGCCTCAAGGGCAATCAGGTCCTGATGGTGTCGGGATCGGATTCGCATGGCACCCCGATCACGGTTGAGGCGGACAAGCGCGGCCAGTCTCCGCGCCAGGTCTTCGAGTATTACCATCACCGGTTTTTGGAAACTCAGCAGGCGATCGGCATCAGCTATGACCTGTTCACGCACACCGATACCGCAAATCACCATCGGATTGCGCAGGATTTCTTCACCCACCTGCACGACAACGGCTACCTGTACCGCGAAACCCAACGCCAGTTGTACTCGGAAGGCGAGGGCCGCTTCCTGCCGGACCGCTACGTGGAGGGCACCTGCCCCATCTGCGGCTACAAGCAGGCGCGCGGCGACCAATGCGACAACTGCGGCCACTTGCTGGATGCCTTGGACCTGATCAACCCGCGCAGCAAAACGGATGGAAGCACCCCCGTCGTGCGCGAGACGGAGCACTACTTTCTGGATCTCCCGGCTTTTACTGAACCCCTGCTTGCCTATCTCAACGGCCACGCCGATCACTGGCGACCGAACGTGATTAACTTCGCCCGCAACTACGTCGAGTCCGGCCTGAAGGGCCGCCCGGTGACGCGCGACATCGAGTGGGGCATCCCTGTGCCCCTGGCCGGCTGGGAAGACAAGCGACTCTACGTGTGGTTCGAAGCCGTGATGGGGTACTTCACAGCCTCCGTTGAGTGGGCGGCCAACCGCGGTGAGCCTGAGGCGTGGAAGCGCTGGTGGTATGAGCCAGAAGCTCGCGGGTACTGCTTCATCGGCAAAGACAACATTCCGTTTCACACCGTCATCTGGCAGGCCGAACTCCTGGGGGTGAAATCCATCTACGACGAGGATAAAGATCGGCCTCTTCAGCTGCCCTACGACGTCCCCGCCAATGAGTTCATGAATGTCGAGGGCGCCCAGGCCAGCAAGAGCCGCAACTGGGCCATCTGGCTGCCTGATATCCTGCAGCGCTATGACCCGGACGCGATCCGCTTCTACGTCGCCTCGGTTCTCCCCGAAACGCGGGACAGTGACTTTTCGTGGCCGGACTTCGTCAGCCGTAACAATGACGAATTGGTGGCCACCTGGGGAAATCTGGCCAACCGGGTGACGTCTTTCGCTTACCGACACTGGGAGGGGCGGGTGCCTGAACCTGGCGAGCTGGGGCCGGAAGACCGGGCCCTATTGGCCAAGGTCGAGTCGGGCTTCGAGGGAGTGGGCAAAGAGATCGAAGCCGTCCATCTCCGGGCTGGCCTGCAGGAAGCGCTTGCGCTGGCGAGAGAGGTCAACGGCTATCTCGATCACTCGCCCTGGTTCTCGGTGATCAAGGACGACAAAGCCGCCGCCGGACGGACCGTGTACACGGCGCTCCAAGCCATCGACCACCTGAAGGTTCTGTTCTCTCCCTATCTGCCCTTCAGCTCCGAACGGCTGCACCGGGCCCTCGGATACGACACATCCCTGTTCGGGGAGATCAAACTCGAGACCGTCGAGGAGGGTGAGCGCCCCCACGACGTTTTGAACTATGACCCAATGGGAGCCAGCGGTGCCTGGAGGCCGGGACGTCTCATTCCGGGGCAGGTACTGGCTCAACCCAAACCGCTCTACACCAAGCTTGACCCAGATACGGCCGAGATGGAGCAGGCACGGATGCACGCCGGCCAGTAGATGGTAAGCGAGTGAAAGACGATGTCAAACGCCCCCGGGCAAGCCGGGGGCGGTGTGTGCTGCCTAATCAAGAGTCGGCTGGGTTTGGACCGCTAGGACCGCGGCGGACCCCTCCAGACTTTCGTCGTCCAACACCAGACCGCAGTCGCAGAGTTCTCCGTCGGAACAGCGCGCACAGCAGTAGAATGCCGCGCCGCGGGCGACAAGAGACGCCATCGTGATTTCTGCCCCGCATCCATCACAGAATAGAACGCCTTCGATCCAGCCCATGATCCACCTCCGGTGACGTTTTCGACGGCGGAACCAGGACGATCGCTCGTCTCCCATCATACGCCAAAATCAGCTTCCACCTAAAGCCTCGGCCAGAGCTGCCTCACAAACGAGGCCGTTCATTCTGTTGGACATCGGCCGGCACCCACGCCACATGGCGAAACCGTGAGGCCGTTTGTGAAGGCTTTCACAATGGGATTGCGAGGAGACTTGGGGCCAGAACTTCAGGCAACCCGCTCGGAGAGCTGTGGTCAGACGCCTCTGAACCGGGGTGGTCGTTTTTCCTTGAAGGCCGCCAGACCTTCGGCGTGATCTTCCGTTTGTCCGGCGATCTCCTGCAGATGGGCCTCGTAGTCTAGCGCCTCAGCCAAATCGGGGAATACGGCCCGATTGAAGGCGCGTTTGGTCAGGCCAATCGAGCGCGTCGGGCCTTCGGCCAACCGGGAAGCCAGCGCATCCGCATCGTCCGATAGGTCAGCATCCGGCAGGACCTTATGGACCAATCCCCAATCCAAAGCGTCTTGGGCCGACACGGGGTCGTTGGTGAAGGCGACGTAGCTCGCCCGGGACAGACCGATAAGGCGCGGCAACGAGATCGAGGTTCCTGAATCGGTCGTCAATCCGATCCCACTGAATCCGAAGACGAAACGGGCGCGCTCCGAAGCCAAGCGGATGTCGGTCGCCAGGGCGATCCCCAGCCCGGCGCCGGCCGCGGGTCCGTTGATGGCGCCCACGATGGGCTTCTCCAAACTGCGCATGCGAAGGATGATCGGATTGTAAGTCTTTGCGAGGTGCGATCGGAAAGACACCCTGCCATCGACCTGGCCCAGCGCGCCCAGGTCCTGACCGGCACTGAAGATTCGCCCGGCACCCGTCAGGAGCAGACAGCGCACCTCGGCCTCACGTTCGGCCGACCTCAGGACCGCCAATAGTTCGTCGACCATCGCCTGGTCAAAGGCGTTGGCCTTGGGACGGTCAAGCACCACTTTCAAAACCCCGCGATCCAGGGATACCTGTAGAGTTTTATAGTCGGTCATGGCGGTGACCTCATCGCAGATTTGTGGGGGAAAGCGAAGCTCAGCGGGGTGAAAAACGGGCGCCGGATTGCGGCGCCCGTTGGTTTGCCAAACTACCAGATGTCGCCGGAATTGCCCGGCCAGTCGTCGTCCTCGTCGTCTTCGAAATCGAAATCGAGCTCGATTTCGATTTCATTGTCTGGCAAGCGCACCCAAATCAGGAGCACCTGACCTTCGTTCTCTTCCTCCCAACGGATGGCCACAATCGGCGCTTCCTGGGTCAAGCCTTCTTCGCTGCGGTACTCAAGCGAAATGCTTTGCTTCTCGCGCCAAGCCCGATAGCAGCGTTCGACCAGAGCCGGGCCGTTAAAGGTTCGCAGCCGGCAGCGCGCCACCTGATACGGCGACGGGCCCTCAGTAAGGCTGATCAGTGAACCGTCGTTGACGAGCTCGAAAGTTGGGGGGGGTCCTTCAATGATTGTGATCTTTTCTGGCTCGGCCATTGCATCCTCATCGCCCCGCACCTAGGTTCCGGGACGCCGGAATCTTACCACAATCCCCCCATGGCGAAACTGGGCTCTGGGGCCGATGGGGGGGTCCAACCACCCAGCTCAACGCCCCTTGCGCCGGGTTGCTCCGCCGACTAGGCCGGCCGATCGTGATAGTCAAAAGTGACTTTGATGGCGCCGGTCCGCTTGTCGATCGCCGTGGCAATCGCCTGCTTGTACTCATCGAACGGAAAGCGGTGGGTGATCAGACCCTGGTCGGTGAGCACGCCCTCTTGAAACATCTCACTGACCAACTCAAAGGTGTGGGCCCGGCGGCCTCGCCATGTTTCGACACCGAATGTGTGCGAGCCGATCAGGTCGATCTCCTGGTACCAGATCGGGTTGAGGTCGATGCTCAGTTCGCCCAGGCTGATGCCCACCATCACCAAGGCACCGCCCGCCCGCGTCCAGCGCAGGCCGTCGTAAATCGTCTCGCGACTCCCCACACAGTCGTAGATCCGATCGAATCCTCCCAGGATCATCCCCCAATTCATTGGCGCCCGGTAGAGCTTACCGTCCGTCACACGAGCGACCTCTTCGTACAGATCGCCTCCCGTAATGACCTCGTCCGCTCCCAAGCGCCGCGCCGCCTCGATCTGGTGGGGATAGCGCGCCATCACCGTCAAATGCGCGCCGGGCGCCACCACTTTGACCGCCTGCGCCGTAAGCAGTCCGATGATCCCCGCACCGATCACCAGCACATGTTGTCCTTCTTCCGGCTCCGCCCGGAGCACGCCGTGGAGGGCCACCGACATGGGCTCGATCAGCGACGATTGGTCGTCACTTAACTCATCCGGCACGCGGTAGAGTTCGGACTCGTGCGCCACGAAGCCATCTCCCCAGCCTCCCCCAATCCCCGTCGGCCCCAGTCCCATAGACGCGTTCTCACACAGGCGGGTTTGCCCGCTGGCGCAGTAGCGGCAGGGTGGATCGATCCCTTGGGTGAAGCATGTGGGCCCCGTGAAACGCGATTCCATCACCACCCTGTCTCCGACCTCGAATCGCGTTACCCCCTCGCCGACCTCGGTCACTTCGCCCACGACTTCATGCCCGAGATAGAAGCGGACGTTTCCGGGCAGGGCGGCCGGAGCCACTCCAGGATCGACCTTGACCAACAGCAGCGAGAGATCGGAGGCGCAGATCCCGCACTGCAAATTGCGAACACGAAGCCACTCTGGCCCCGGGAGATCGGGCTCGGGCAGGTCGACCGCCTTGGCCGGCGACAAGGGGCTCCAGATCACCCCGTGCCAGATCGACCGAAGCTGCTTAACCGCCAGCATCTTGGGCAGATTCTTCTCAACCAGTATCGATCGCATGCTCAAACCTCATCATTTGGGGGCTTCGGCGATCCGAGAAGGACAGGCGAGTCGGGCCGCGGCGCCGGGCACCCCTTAGAACGGGGGTCAGGTGGTGGCGTCAAGTGTTGCCCGGACGGCACGGCAGTTAGCGCAGCCTGGCCGGTCGCAGAGCAGCGCCTCACGGTCCTCACGCATCCATCCCGCGGCCAGGTTGATCAGGTCGCGCAACGGCACGGTCTCAATCCATCCGGGGCCAACCTCCACCCGGCCGGCCAGGCCCCCCAACCTTTCACCAATGCTTCTGAACCCATCCCGGCAGCCCGCCCAGCCGGGGCAGGCCACGATGCCCTCGGGGGTCAGGGCCCAACGAAGAAACTGTCGGCGCCCGGCCCGGGCCTCAGCGTAGTGCAGGCTGACATCCGAACGATGGTCCACCCCCATCAGGAGCAGGTCGCCATCGGCGTCGGCTAGGGCGCCGATCAACCCCCACGGATCTTCCTGGGTTTGGGCCTCGAGGAAGGATTCTGCGTTGACGCCGGAGAACGAAAGCAGGGGATGCGCCGACCGCTGGGCCTGCGGCTGCATACGCAGCGCTTCCGCCAGTCCCCCCATCGCCCGATCGGCCTGCATATCAGGATTGAAGAACTCGGCCTTGCTGTTGTCGATCTGCGCCTCCTGCGGCGTGATGGCATTATCTTCCGGCCCGTCGGGGGCGATGACCATGCACCGGGTTGTGAAGGTTGGCACAATCACCGTCTGGAAGCTGGACAGGATAGCCCCGAGCATGGTCTCCACACCGCCGGCGACTTCGCCGAACGCCGGAAGGGATGCGTGGACGATGACGCGACTGTGGTTCCCAAGCCCAAGGGTACGGAACGCCCCCACGAAATCTCGATAACTCACCGGGCCCATTCGGTTCTCGTACACTATGGCCCGCCCCGACGACCCAGCCTGGAAGTCACTTGCCCTTCCATTCTGGGGGACGTTTTTCAATGAAGGCCTGCATCCCTTCCTTCTGGTCTTCGGTGCTGAAGAGGAAATAGAACGAGCGGCGCTCATCCGCCAGGCCATCGGCCAGCAGGCTTTCATAGGCGTGGTTGACCATTTCTTTCCCGAGGCGGACGGCGGTGGGCGCCCGTGCCGCAATCTCGGCAGCCAGTGCAATCGCCTCCTCCAGGCACCGCTCAACTGGCACCACCCGATTGACAAGCCCCCAACGGTGGGCTTCTTCGGCGGTGAGAACGCGGTCGTTGAGAATCATCTCCATGGCCACCGCTTTGCCAACGGCACGCGTCAGGCGCTGCGTGCCGCCTGCCCCCGGAATGACACCCAGGTTGATTTCCGGCTGGCCGAATTGGGCATTTTCGGAGGCCACAATCATGTCGCAGGCCATGGCCAGCTCGTTGCCGCCGCCCAGGCACCAGCCCGAGACGGCCGCCACAATCGGGATGGCGATCTTCCGCAGCCGATCCCACTGGCCGATTCGGTCGGCCTGGAGCATTTCCAGGGCGGATGACTCAGCCATCTCCTTGATGTCGGCGCCGGCGGCAAAGGCACGCTCGTCACCCGTCAAGACAGCGGCCCCTACTCCCGAGTCCTTGTCGAACGCCTCCAGCGCCCGAACCATTTCCACCATCAGAGGACCGTTGAGGGCGTTCAGGGCCTTGGGACGGTTGAAGTAAACCACGCCCACCCCATCCCGTGTTTCGGTTCGAATGATGTCGAAAGTCATCGGCCTTCTCCTGGCACGTCGTATGCGCCTCAGCCCGTGGGGTTGAGCTGGTCCAAATGGTCATCGGCGTGGGACACGCTGTACTCAAGCCACCACTGCAGTGTACGATCCCCTTGGGACGGGTGGCGACCCATCCGGCTCCAATCATCCTCGGACAGCCCTTGGATCAAGTCAAGGCCTTCGCGCCGAGCCGACTTAAAAACCCTCAGCCACTTTTCGCTGGCCTCACCTGCGTCGTACGTCTCTTCCATCCAGGCCCCTTCATCCCAGGAGGGGAGGTCGGGGTGATCTTCGCTGGCAATGCGTTTCAGACGTGGTAGGAAGGCGAGTGATTCGGCGGCCGCCACGTGGGCCAGAACTTGGTGGGGCGTCCACTCCCCAGGCGCCAATGGCTGGTGCTCCTTCGATGAATCCCACGCCCCGGCGGCTGCGCGCAGCGCACCAACCTGTTCCGAATATCGGCCGATGAGACCATCACGGTAACGGGCCAGCGGATCCTTCGCCTGCTGCATCTGCCTCTCTCCTTCTCCTAAACTCTTTCAATGAGACCCTTTCGCCCGTCAGATCAGGCAGAGGTGCATGTTGTGGCCGGAGGCTCAATTCATCACCTTGCCGCCATCGACATTGATCGCCTGGCCGGTAACGTACCCGGCTGCCTTGGAACACAGGAACAACACCATCCCGACCGCATCGTCTGGCCGGCCCAGGCGAGCCAGAGGGATGTCGGCCAGCCAGCGTGCAACCATGGATTCGTCCTGGCGCAGCATCGCCGTCATCTCCGTCTCAATCACCCCCGGGCACACGGCGTTCACACGGATCCCGTGAGCGGCGAGCTCGCGCGCCGCCTCCCGTGTCAGCCCGATCAAGCCGGATTTGCTGGCCACATACGCCGCACGGTCCTTGAGCCCATGCGACCTACCGGCGATGGAAGCCACATTCACCATCACACCCCCGCCGCTGTCGGCCATCAGCCGCCCTACAGCCTGCATGGTGAGGAAGGGACCCTTGAGGTTGACGGCCAGGGTGCGATCCCAAGCGTACTCATCCAGCTCGAGCAAACTGGCGTGAGGCTCGACACCGGCGTTGTTGACCAGGATATCGATCCGGCCGAAGGCATCCCGGATATCTCCAATCATAGACTGGACATGCATCTTATTGGCGACGTCCGCCACGAAGCCTTCAGCCATGCCGCCCTCGGCACGAATGGCGTCGATCGTTCCGTCTAGCCCGCCGGGGGCCAGGTCGTTGGCGGCCACGGTGGCGCCGGCCTGAGCGAAACCCAGCGCCAGAGCTCGCCCTATGCCACGACCGGCGCCCGTGACAAGGGCGATCTTCGACTGGAATTCGGACATCACCACCTCCCGCCAATGGACTGCCGCCTGCGGTAGCTCGAATTATCCCTCAGAGCTTGCGCAGACCGCCACTCGGTCCCCGATTTGGCGCGCGTCGAGCTGCATGCCCAGGTAGGGCGATGGGTCGAGGGTGTTTCCGACCTCCAATTCGTTCTTGAAGGATCCTTGCCCGTCATCCTGGACGATCGAAAAATGCAGATGCATGCCAACCGGATTGGCCGGATTACCTGAGTAATCTCCTTGAAACCCAAGCAGGGTTCCGGCTCGAACGAACTGTTCGCTGGCGCCCGGGGGAAAATCGGGGTGGATAAAGGACCGCCCCTGGGCATCGGCCATATGGGTATAGTAGAGCCAGATCTGGCGTCCCTGGTAAAGGGGATCTTCAGGTACACGCATGATCACAGCCGAGTGCCAATCCGCCAGACGCGTCAGATAGCCATCGTAGGCTGCCACGACGGGGGTTCGCCCCAGTCCGTCCGGGCCCGTGGGACCGAAGATGTCCAGCCCCTGATGAACCTGTCCCAGCCGAAACGAATCGTGCCAAAAGAATCCGATGTATCCATTCGTCGGTAGCACGAAGGGCGCCCCACCGCAGCGCTGGCCGGCCTCGATCATCCATGCCTGATGGGCGAGCGGGTCAGACCAGTACTGGCG
The DNA here is from genome assembly GCA_963807065.1 of uncultured Chloroflexia bacterium. Lineage (GTDB taxonomy): Bacteria > Chloroflexota > Anaerolineae > Anaerolineales > E44-bin32 > CAWAND01. Next base: position 972,142 of record CAWDZQ010000004.1, on the reverse strand, counting down.
AAGGCGAAGCATGCGGCCGGTGGCCGGCTGAAAGCGCCACAAGGCAGCCGCGACTCCCAGCACCACCAAGGCCGCCACGCCTCCCAGCGCCCACAAGCTCCGCCGGCGGCTCCGGGGTCGCAAATCCAGCCGGTCACCCATCGTGCGCATCCATCGGGGACTGAAGGTCGACCACCTCGGCTTGGCATACACCGAGGATGACCGTCGGCCGGCACTTGAGCAGCACCCCCGACTCTCCACCGCCACCCCACACCCACTCATGGCGGAGGATTTTGACGTCGATGAACGTGTCGAGAGGGACCGCGTGACCAAAGGGCGGAACGCCGCCCACCGGATAGCCTGTCAGCTCCATCACGCCCGACGCGGGTGCCAGCGCCACGCTTGATATCGGGACGCCCAGGTGGGCCGCCAGGCGAGCGGCCTGGACAGGGCTTGTCCCTCCGGCTACCACCAGCACCTGCGTTCCACCGGCTTCGAACACCAACGACTTGATGATCTGATCGCTGGTCACCCCCAGCGCCTCGGCGGCCGCGTCCACCGTCGGCGTTTCGACCCGCAAGCGCACAATCTCAGCCCGCAAGGCATGCCGTTGGATGAAGTCCCTCAAGTCGTCCGTGGTCAGCATCTCGTACTCCGACTTGGCCATCTCACGCCCTCCGACAGGCGAACAGCCGGGCCGCTCGGGCTAGCCATCGGCGCCCCGGGCGTCTGCCGCGGCCTGACGCCCTGATCCGGACAAGTCGCCGCCCCGCGGCTCTTCCAAATACTCTGCCGTCACAAGGGTCACGTCTTCTGCGGCAAAACGCATCAATGCCTTCCCGGCGGCCTGCCCCTCAGGAGAGGCCAGCGCCCGATGCAGCGCCGGCTCGTCTTCGAAGTAGAACTCGTGGATCAGCTGAATTCGGGTCCGTTCGATCAGGCGCTCGCGCACACGGCTCACCGAAACGCGCCTGAGCCCGGGCATCTTCTCCGCCCGGGCTACAAAGGTCTCACTCCATTGTTGCTCCAGCTCGACTGGGTCACCAGATGGGTGAAAGATCACCATCAACTTGTGCATGAGATCAGCCCAAGCCGTACGCGCCTTGCAGGCACCTTACAGTTGCGTTACATACAGGCAAATCCAGCCTCGGGACTATTGAACAAGGCCCAAACTCCCCTATACTGAGATTGTCATTTCGTAACTTCATCTATCGCCTGCGGGGTCTTTATGCTCATTTTTTCTCCCCGAGGACAGGGCCTAGTTGAGTACGCCATGATCATCCTGCTCGTAGGTATTGCGGTGATCGTGGTCATGGCACTCTTCGGCGCTGGAGTCGGGAACATGTTTAGCAATATCGTGGCGAACATTTAGGACGCGCCGACCGCCTTTGGCGTCTGAGCCTCAGGCCCTTGCCGAATACGGGGAAATCCCCTGACGAGGAGCTCCACTCGGGGAGTCCAGGTTCCCAACGATCAGTTCAGCGATGTGCCGAGCCGCAGCCGGTCGTGCGATCTCCTCACACACGGCTGCGGCTTTTTCTATGTCTTCTGGCCGGCGCAACCAGCGTCCGACGGCAGCGGCCGCCGACTCGGGTCCCGGCGCCCAAACGCCCACGCCCTTTTCCACAACATAATCGACGTTGCCTTCCTCTTGCCCGGGCAGATGGCTGTAAAGGACCATCGGCAGCCCGGCGTTCAGGGCTTCCGTAATGGTGCCCGGTCCGGCCTTGGTCACCAGCAGGCTGGCAGCCTGCATCAATTCCGGCATGTCGGTGACGAAACCGTAGACGAATGTCGGAACTTCCCACGTTGCGGCTTCGAGGCGCGCTTTCAGCCGCTGATTGCGCCCCGCCACCAATGCCAGGCCAAACTTCTCCGACTGTCGGGCGATGGCGCGGGCGGTCTCGTAGACCGGCCCCATGCCTTCACCACCGCCGACGATCAAGACCATCGGCCGGTCCATCGGCCATCCTAACCTTTTGCGCGCTTCCATCGGATCCGCGCCGGGCCGGCAGAATCGCTCAGCGACGGGAAGCCCGAGGACCGAAACGCGTGACGCTGGAAGGCCCATTTCTATGGCCTTGTCACGCGCTTTGGAGGTGGCCACAACATAGGTGTCAACTTCGGTGTTGTACCAAAGAGCGTGCACCGAGACCAAATCGGTGACGACCACCATGAACGGGGGCCGAACGTCGGGCAGGGCCTTGATGACCGGCCAGGTCAACAGCGGGTGGACGGACACGATCATGTCGGCCGGATGCTCCGAAACCACGCGGCGGGCAGCTGAGCGCACATATGGCCAGAAAGCAGCCGAGAGCGCCCGGCCCCGAAGGTGTCCGTCGAAGAGTTTGTAACCCAGCTCCCAGGCTTTGGGAACCTTGACTATGCTCGGATAGGCTTCGGGCAAGTGATCGAGCGGCCGTGGTGCGTAGTCCTTGAGCACGTCCACCAGGTCGGGATCAACTCTGCCCGGGAAATACTTCTGCAGCGCCTCGATGATTGCCTCAGCGGCACTACGGTGCCCGCCCCCGGTGTCGGAGAATAAGAACAGAACGCGTCTTGGATCATTCATCGGTTGGTTGTGGCCCTCCTTGGTGGACGTACTTCTTCATGCGTCGTGCCACCTCGCGTCGCGACAGAAGAATCCGCCGGCCACATCCGAGGCATTTCAGGCCAATGTCGGCGCCCAAACGCACTACGATCCAGTCGGTGCCCCCACACGGATGGGGTTTTCGCAGCCGAACGACATCGTCCATTTGCATTTCTGGGAGCATGGGGGAACTCCTGAGCCGACCGGCGAGATTATACCATCGGCAGAGCCGGCATACCCCGATGGTATAATCGCCGCATGTTCTTCGGTCTGTCCGCCCCGACGATTATCTCCAAACTCATCACGCTGGTTATCGCCTTCACCGGGCACGAATTCGCCCATGCGTGGTCGGCGGACGAGCTGGGCGACGACACGCCGCGCCTCAATGGCCGCCTGACCTTGAATCCGCTCTCCCATCTGGATCCTCTGGGCTCGTTGCTGCTTCTGGTGGCAGGGTTCGGCTGGGCGCGCCCGGTGCCCATCAACCCGTATGCCCTGGAACGCAGAACGCCATCCGGGACCATGTTGGTGTCGATCGCAGGACCCTTCTCCAATCTGGTGATGGCAATCCTGGCGGCCATCCCGTTTCGCGCCGGGTGGCTCGATCCGTTTGCTGCCCCTGGACGGATCCTTCCGTCAGCGTCGAGCTTCCTGACAGAGTTCATCTTCATCAACCTGATCCTGCTGTTCTTCAACCTCATACCCATCTCCCCTCTCGACGGCGAGAAGGTGCTTGAGTACTTCCTGCCACCCGAAGCCCGGGCCACCCTGTACCGGCTTCGACCTTACGGCCCGCTCCTCCTCCTGGCCCTGGTCTTCTTGGCGCCATTGGTCGGACTGGATGTCCTGGGCACCTTGATCGGCTGGCCCACGCAACAGGTATTTCGTTTGCTCATCTTGTGAGATGAATCTCACCTATCGGACGGCGCAGTTCGTTCGCAGTTTCGGTGCTCATGCCAGGCTTCAGGACCTGGCGCGCACATGGCCGTTTCTCACCGAGGCGCAGCGGCGTTTGTTTCTGCGTCTTCCAGCCGCCGACCAACTTCACAGTCTACGTGTCCTCGATATCCTGGTAGAGTCTGGCGAGAAGGATCCCGACCTGCTGGCAGCCGCGCTCCTGCACGATATTGGGAAGGTTCATCGCCCGCTCCACCTGTGGGAGCGGGCTTTCATCGTGCTGGCGCAGGCCATCGCGCCAGGCTGGGCGGCTTGGTCTGCAGATGAACGCGGGCCAGCCTGGCGCAGCGCACTGGCCGTTTCCCAAAACCACGCTCAATGGGGAGCGGAGATGCTGGCCACGACGGGTGCCAGCCCGCGCCTCATCGAACTCGTTCGGCGCCACCAGGATCCTTCATTCTTACCGACATCCGAGGCAGATCGCCTGCTGCGCCGGCTGCAGCAGGCGGATAATCAAAGCTGAGGTCAAACATGCCCCCACAAATCCTGATCGTCGGGCTGGGCGAGGTCGGCACGGCCATCGGCCTGGCCATGGGCAGGTCGCTCGATCCGCCCACGCTGTTCGGCTATGACCGAGACAAGGCAGCCGCCAGTGCCGCCCTGGAATCGGGGGCATTCGAGCGACGCGTCCTCGATCCCCGCAAGACCGCCGCTGAAGTCGACCTGGTTGTCCTGGCCATGCCACAAGCCGAGGCCTCCGATCTCATCGAAGATCTGTTAGGCGCATTGAAGCCCGGGGCGATCCTGCTCGACCTGACACCCCAACCCCACGACCCGCAGGTGCTTTCTAGGCTAGGTGATCAGGCAGGACGGATCATCCGCGGCACGCTGGTGGTGTCGGCCGAAGGTCTTATCGCACCGCATACTCCATCGGTCGCCGACGCCAATCTGTTCCGAGGCGGCTCACTCGGCCTGGCGATTGATCCTGAAACGCCAGAGGACTCGATCGAGCTCGCCTTGTCGGTCGCTGAGTCCTTGGGATCGACGCCTTTCTTCATCGACCCATCAGAGCTTGAGTTTGTGATGGCGGCGGTGGATCTTCTCCCGGCGCTCTTGGGGCTGATGCTTTTGCGTACGCTGTCGGGCGCCCCAGGCTGGGGCAACGTCGAACGGCTCGCCGGCCGCCCGTTTGCAGCCTATATCGACCACGCCCTGGTCCAGGGAGACAAGCTGACCGAGAGCCTTTGGTCACGCCGGACCAGCCTGCTGGGACAGCTTGGCAGACTGGCGCAGGAGGTGGTGAGCTTCGAAGCGGCCTTCGGAGCCGAAACGAGCGAGCCGCTCGAATCTCTCGTCGACCAGGCCCTCGAGGCTCGCGATGATTGGATGCAGGTTCGACACGGCAACCGTCCGAATTCGGGCGGGGATCCCTTGCCGCCCAACCCCGGCATTCTCGGAAACCTCTTCGGATTCCGGCCCCGACGCCCTCCGGATGGCGACCAGGCCTGAGGGAGTACCCCGCGCCAGGCGCTATAATGGCCGTGTGACGGAATGCTACTGCTATATCCTCGAATGCGCCGATGGCAGCTTCTATACAGGCTGGACGACCGACCCTGAACGCAGGCTCAAAGAACACAACGCCGGGCGCGGTGCGCGATACACCCGGTCCCGACGCCCCCTTAAGCTCGTCTACCTCGAATCCCAGGGCGACCGATCGACAGCGATGCGCCGAGAACGCGCCATCAAGTCTCGCTCGCGCCAGGCCAAGCTCAAGCTGATCCGGTCCCAGACTCAAGCTTCACCCACCTCAGGAGAAGAGGCATCGCATGGCTGAGAACTCAGGAAACAGCGCCAAGACACAGTGGATCGAAGACGAGCTCCAGGGCCTCAGGAAGGCTGGGCTCTATAACTCAATTCGCTCGCTCAGTTCGCCTCAGGGCGCCTGGCTCACGGTCGATGGCCAGCGGGTGCTGAACTTCTGCGCCAACAACTATCTCGGTCTTGCCAATCACCCACGGCTGGTGGCGGCAGCCACAGAGGCGATGTCGACTTACGGCGTCGGGCCAGGCGCCGTGCGCACCATCGCCGGTACGATGGACTTGCACCGCCAACTCGAGCGACGGTTGGCGGCCTTCAAGGGCGTTGAGGACGCCATCACATTCCAATCCGGATTTAACGCCAATCTGGGGACGATTCCGGCGCTGGTCGGCAAGCAGGATGTGGTCTATTCCGACGAACTCAACCACGCCAGCATTATTGACGGTTGCCGCCTTTCGGGGGCCACCATTATCCGCTTCGCCCATGCCGACCCGGAAGACCTCAGGGCCCAGATAGAAACCCATAAGGGGGACGGCTATCAGCGGGCCATGATCATCAGTGATGGCGTTTTCAGTATGGATGGCGATGTGGCGCCGCTGGATCGGCTTTTCGAGGTGGCCGACCTGTATGGCTACATGTTAATGGTCGATGACGCCCACGGCGAGGGCGTGCTCGGCAAGGGTGGGCGCGGGATCGTCGACCACTTCGGGTTGCACGGCAAGGTGGATGTCGAGGTGGGCACGCTGTCCAAGGCCTTTGGCGTGGTCGGCGGTGTGGTGGCGGGGTCTTCCCGCATCGTCGAGTGGCTCAAGCAGCGCGGCCGGCCGTTTTTGTTCTCTTCAGCCATGACCGTCCCCGATGTTGCCGCTTGTCTGGCGGCCGTCGACTTGCTGGAAGAGTCCACCGAACAAGTGGATCGCCTGTGGGCGAACGCCGAGACGTTCAAATCTCAGATGAAGTCGTTGGGCTTTGACACAGGCAGCAGCACCACGCCGATTACGCCAATCATGCTCGGCGAAGCCCCGCTGGCCCAAGAGTTCAGTCGCAAGCTTTTCGATGCCGGAGTATTCGCCATGGCCATCGGCTACCCGACGGTTCCCAAAGGCAAAGCCCGAATCCGGGTCATGATCTCCGCCGCCCACAGTCCGGACGACCTCGAGCAGGGCCTGGACGCCTTCGCTGAGGTGGGCCGAAGCCTGTCCGTGATTTGAGCGCAGGACCGAACTAAAGACGGGATATGCAACGTGCGGTGGGCGCCCAGCGCACGTTTAATGGTCATCAATTAATGGGTCGTAGAGCAAAGAAAAAACCCTGGCGTGGGTTCAATGAGAGCAGGCTGCGAAGCGGGGTGAAGTGTGCGCTGGGCCAGGGTCAATACATTCTAACACAGATTGTGAAAACTGTCACTATCTCTGTCACCGGCCGGTGACTAGAACTGGAACCAACCCCTGCCCGGGACCGTCCTGCGACGGTAGTTGGAGACATACGCTTTGAACCGTTCTTCGAGCTCGGCGAAGGAGTTGCTGGCCAGGATCTCTTCCATCGTGCGGTCGTTAGGGGCTATGAAGGCGATCAGCCGCAAGGGGCGCTCGCCGTAGGCTGTGTGCCACGATTCACACATGGTTAGGCCAAGACGTTCAAGGCGCGGGATAAACTCGCCCATCAAATAGTCAAAGTAGGATTCGCGCAATTCGGGAACGGGGTCGTACGACATCAGGAGTTTGACAGAACGTCGGTCAATATCCATAACGAGTGTTGAGCCTCGGACTCAACATGCCCCAGAAACCGTCCCGGGAGGCTGGTGTGCTGATCGTCTTGATCGACCCATGATCCTTGACTTTCCCCAACACCTGGGGGGATTTCACGATCCATATGTCTGTTCCAGGCCGCAGACTGGCGGCATTATAACATCTGCCCACTTGCCTGTGGGCCACAACGTTTGGACGGCGTCCATTGGCGGATGGCGCCGCCGACTCGCCTGATTGGAGACCCAAATGCGCCTCGACCCTGATCGACTTCGAGCCCAGTTCCCTGCGCTGGCAGGCGGCGCGGTGTTCTTCGACAATCCGGGCGGCACTCAGGTGCCGCAGCGGGTCGTCGACCGCATGTCGAGATACTTGTTGCATACCAACGCCAACCACGGGGGCGCCTTCCAAACCAGCCGCGAATCTGATGCCGTGCTCGAGCAGGCTCATAGTGCGGTCGCCCACCTCTTCAACGCTCGCAGTCCGGATGAGATCGTCTTTGGCCCCAATATGACGACCCTGACCTTCTCCATCAGCCGTGCTCTGGCCGCTCAGTTTGGACCCGGGGACGAGATCATCGTTACCCGTTTGGACCATGACGCCAACATCTCACCCTGGATGCTGGCCGCCGAAGATAGGGGGTGCACCCTTCGCTGGCTGGATTTCGACGTGGAAGATTGCACGCTCAATCTCGACCAATTGGCCGACTTGTTGTCCGATCGAACGCGACTCGTGGCGGTGGGCTACGCCTCAAACGCCGTGGGCACAGTCAACCCCGTCGGGCGCATCGTTCGTATGGCGCATGAGGCCGGCGCGCTGTGCTATGTGGACGCCGTGCAGTTCGCCCCGCACGGCGTGATCGATGTGCAGGATCTGGATTGCGATTTTCTGGTGGCTTCCGCCTACAAATTCTTCGGCCCCCACATCGGCGCGCTCTACGGAAAGACCGAACACCTGACGTCCTTGCGCGCCTACAAGGTGCGCCCCGCTCCCGACGAGCCGCCCGGTAAGTTCGAGACCGGCACCCAGAATCACGAGGGGCTGGCGGGAACGCTCGGCGCCCTGGAGTACATCGCCTCAGTGGGGCGGGGGGACGGGGCCAATGTCGCCGCTGGCGCCCCCACGCGTCAGGCGCTGGTTGGCGCCCTCGAGCTGGTGGTTGACTATGAGAGGGAATTGACCTCCCATCTCTTGGACACCCTGGCCTCGCTGCCCGAAGTCCGTGTCTTCGGCCTGACCGCAGCCGCCGACCTCGACCGCCGTGTTCCAACCGTTTCGATCCGTGTTCAGGGGGTCGCACCCCGTCAGGCGGCCGAGAGGCTGGCGGCGCGCGGGATCTACGTTTGGGACGGTAACTTCTACGCTCTGGCGGTCACCCGCCGGCTGGGTGTCGAGGCCGATGGCGGCTTGATCCGCATCGGGTTGGCGCACTACAACACTCACGCTGAAATCGATAGGCTGGGGAACGCGCTGGCGGACCTGAGTTAGAAGTGAGTTCGGGCCCTTAAAGCACAGGCAGACATCTAGGTGAGGGGGGCACCCAGACGTCTGACTGTGCGGTTAAGTATACCGAAAATCGATTGACCGTCAAGGTACGCGGGGGCCGTGGCCGTGCGGCCCCAGGCCGCCGGTTAACCCGGCCCGGCCGAACTCAACTCCACCAGAAACTTCTCCACAATTGCCACCGCGTGATCGGCGTCAACATAAGCTTCTACCTTCAGGCCGTCGGAGTGGTTCCCGGTGATCATCTTGGAGACCACCACGTTCTGCTGATAACAACACAACACCGGTTTCCGCAGGCCGAGCGCCACGGCAATCTCGTAGCCCACCCCATGAGAGGGCGTGGACACCTCGGCCACCACCGCCTCGCATGCCTCGATCCAGGCGATGTCCCTGCGGTAGATGTCCTCTGGCACGACCACCCGCTCCAGATTCATCACATCTGATCGCGCCAGGTGTGCCGTCGGCACGACATGGCCCGAACTCGAGCAAGAAATCAACCAGGCGCTCATAGACGGCCTGATCCCCTCGACCGCCGGTCAAGGAACAAGAGAAGTAGATGTTCAACGGTGGCTGGCCCTCCGGTTCGCCGGATACTTTTGCGGCTGATCGACGTCCCCTCTGTACAACATGTGTTTTACGGTTAGGTTATTTCATGCTAATATCGCCGCAACATCAGGAGGCGTCCATGGACATGGGAAACCCTCTCCGGGCTCTCCAGGCTGAGGTCAACCGCCTGCGGGACGAAAATCAGGATCTAAAGGACGAGGTCACCATCCTTCAATCTTCTATGGACTCCTTGGTCGCCCTCGACTCCCTCATTCAGAACATAACGCCCGACAGCGACGTGCTGGCTTTGCTCGACGACGTTTTGGCGTCCGCTCTGAGCGCCGTGGGAGCCAGCGCCGGATCCCTGCTGCTGGCCGATCCTGAAAAGGACGAACTGGCATTTGCCGTGGTGCATGGTCAGGCACGCGATCGCCTCACAGGGTTCCGCATGCCGATTTCGGAAGGCATCGCCGGCTGGGTGGCCACCAACAAGGAGAGCGCCTTGGTACGCGATGTTCAGGCCGATCCCCGATTCTCGCCCAGGGTTGATGTGACCTTCGATTTTCAAACCCGGTCAGTCGCTTGCGTGCCCCTCATGGAAGACGACACGCTGGTGGGGGTCATCGAAGCCGTCAACAAGACTTACGACCGCGATTTTTCCAGCAGCGACGGCAACCATCTTATGGTTGTCGCCCGGCTCGCCGTGGCAGCCATCCGGCGAGCAGAACGGCTCACTGAGCCGGAGGGTTAGGCCGGCCTAGCTGCGCAGCACCGCCCCCAGCTCGCTTTCCAACCCCTCCACAATCTTCTTTCGGACCCGCGTGACCTCCTCGTCCGTCAACGTGCGATCTGGTGATTGATAAACCACCGAGTAGGCCAGGCTCCGTTTGCCCGGGTCGATCTGGTCCCCCTGGTAAACATCGAACAGCCTCACGCCCACCACCAGTCCGCCGCCACATCTGCGGATCGCCGCTTCGACCTTGGCCGCCGGCACGCCTTCATCGACGACCAACGCCAAATCCTCCAACACCGGCGGATAGGCTGGCGCGGGGACCACACTGAAGCGTTCCGGGATGGAGGGAAGAATCGCCTGGATGTCCAGGTCGACTACCACCACTGGATGGTCCCCAAGGCCGTAGGCTTCTGCCACCAAGGGATGCAGCTCCCCCAGCCAGCCCAGGCAGGTGCCCTGCCAGCGGATTTCGGCACACTTTCCGGGATGGAAGCTGAGGTGGTCGGCCGGGGCGTAGCTGATCCCTTCCAGGTGCAGAGCCTCCACAAGTGTGTCCAACACCCCCTTCAGGTAGAAGAAGTCCATCTCGGGTGGCGGTCCACTGCCTCGCCAATCCGGGGCGGCGGATATCCCCGTGAGCGCAGCCACCAGCTTCAACGGCTCCTCCGGGAGCGGCTGTCCTTGGGCAGGCAGGTAGACGGGAGCGATCTCAAACACGGCCAGCCGTTGGCGGAGATTGCGATTGCGCTCGAGCACCTGCAGCACGCTTGCAAGCAAGCTCCGCCGCATTACGGTCATGTCGGATGTCAGTGGGTTGGCCAATCGGACATAGGGTTCTTTACTGACCGCACCCCCCGGATCGAGCCTCTCCTCAGCCTCCGGCGTGGTGAGCCGGTAGGTGACCACTTCCTGGAGCCCCATATCGACCAGCAAATCCCTGATCCGCTCCACCCACTCCGACTCGGCGTTGCGCCTCTGCGGCGGCAGCGGATCCTCGAGCAAGGTCTCCGGCAGGCGATCATAGCCATAGATCCGGGCGATCTCTTCCATCAGATCCGCCCGGCCGATAACACCCTGGCCGATGTCCAGGCGATGATCGGGGCTTTGGACGGCGAGCGCGCCGCCTTCGAGTGGCTCCACACCAAATCCAAGGCGGCTCAGAATCTCGGCCATCTCTTCGACATCAAGCTCGATCCCGAGCCAACGCGAGACGTCCGCCGGGGAGGTTTGAATGCGCGACGGCACCGGGGGCAGCGGGTAATGATCTACCAAACCTTCGGCCACCTGCCCCCCCGCCAGCCTATGCATCAGGGCCAGTCCCCGCCGCACGCCGCGCTCGGCCATCGCTGGATGGACACCGCGCGAGAAACGGTAGGCCGCTTCAGAGGACAGCTTCTGGCTGGCGAGCGTGCGCCGAATGGTGATCAAATTCCAGGCCGCGCCCTCGAGGAGCACATTCACCGTTTCTGCGCCGACTTCTGACTCCAACCCACCCATCACGCCGGCGATGGAGAGTGCGCCGGCTGAATCAGCCACCAGCACGGTGAAGTCGTCCAACACACGCTCCACGTCGTCCAAGGTGGTTAGCTTCTCGTTCTCTTTGGCCAGGCGCGTGATGATGGTCGGTTCGCCTCCGCCGGCACGTTTGACCAGCACATCATAGTCGAATGCGTGCAGCGGCTGGCCGACTTCGAGCATGACGTAGTTGGTACAATCCACGATGTTGTTAACCGGCCGCATCCCGGCCAGCTTAAGCCGGCGTTGGATCCAATACGGGCTGGGCTCGATCTTCACTCCTTCGATCAGGCCGGCGACGAAGCGTGGGTTGAGCTCGGGGACTTCGATCTCGATGCTGACCCGGCCCTCGATGGCTGGCCCGTTCCAATCCACATCGTAATCCGGCGGTGTCAACGGGACATTGAAAATCGCCGCCACTTCACGTGCTACGCCCAGCATATTGGCATCGCGGGCGATGTTGGGAGTGATGTCAATGTCGAAGACGACATCGCCCATGATCTCGGATAATGGCCCACCGATCGGCGCATCGTCGTCCAGCACGATGATGCCTTCATGGTCTTCTGAAATGCCAAGCTCCTTCTCCGAGCAGACCATGGATGACGACTCAACGCCTCGGATCTTGGCCTTCTGCAAGCGGACGATTTCCCAGCCTGGTCGATGCCCGTCGTACAACTCGGCGCCTTCCTTTGCGTAGGCCACCTTGAGCGGCGCGCTCAGTGGGCCCGTCCCCTTGAGATAGAACAGATTGGGGGCGCCGGTCAGGACGGTGTGCTCCTGTTGTCCGTCGAACAACCGGCAGAGCACCAGCCGGTCGGCGTTGGGGTGGGGCATCACCTCCCGTATCTCACCGACGACGATTCGCTCCGGATCCCAGGCAAGACCGGTGATTTTCGTCTGGCGCCGCTCACCGCCGCCTGCGGAAAACTGGCTGGCATCCGGCATCGGTCTCCCGACATAGCGGATTTCCGTCACCTCCAACCCGGCCAGCGTCAGCCTGTCGGCCAGGACGTGAGGCAGAACGTCAACCTGCACGAAATCCATCACCCAAGAAAGTGGCACCTTCATCCTGTCAATCGCTCCTTGCTTTTCACTCGCCTGCCGGTTTTCTAGAACTGCTCGAGAAAGCGCATGTCGTTGGTCCAGAAAACTCGAATGTCATCCAGACGATGCATCAACATCTTGATCCGCTCCGGCCCCATCCCGAAGGCGAACCCAGAGTAGATCTCGGGGTCGTAACCCCCGTTGACGAGCACGGTCGGGTGGACCATACCGCAGCCCAAGATCTCCAGCCACCCGGTGTGCTTGCACACCGAGCACCCCTCGCCCAAGCACACGAAGCATTCGATATCGAACTCACCCGAGGGCTCGGTGAAAGGGAAGTGGGAGGCGCGGAAACGGGTCTTGACTTCTTCCCCGAACATGTGGCGGGCAAAGCCGTTCAGGGTGCCCTTCAGATCCGCCATCGTGATCTGCTTCCCGACCGCCAGGCCCTCGATCTGGTTGAATTGGACCTCGGATCGGGTGGTGATTTGCTCGTAGCGATAACACATGCCGGGGAGCACCACCCGAATGGGCTCTGGGTTGCGTTCTCGCATGATCCGGATTTGGCCGGGGGAGGTATGGGTCCGCAGCAGGATACCCGGGGTGGTGGTGTAGAACGTGTCCCACATGTCCCTGGCCGGGTGATGCGCCGGGATATTCAGCAGTTCGAAGTTGTTGTCCTCGGTCTCGACCTCGCGCGAGGTGTAAATCTGGAATCCCATCTCTGACCAGGCGTCGAGGATCATGCGCAGATTTTGGGTCGTCGGATGGAGGCGGCCGCGCGAGATCGGCTTACCGGGCAGGGTGACGTCAAGCGCCTCCTGACGGAGCTTCTGGTCAAGGGCCCGGGCTTGCAGGGCCGCCTGCTGGCGCGCCCATTCCGCCTCCAGTTGCGCCTTGACCTGGTTCGCCCGCCGCCCTACCTGGGGTCGCTCATCCGGGGGCAGATCGGGGATGGAAGTCACAATCCCGCTCAGCTCGGCCGAACGGCTCAGATACGTCTGCCGCCATGCAAGCAGCTGGTCTTCGTCATCGGCGGCTTCCAGAGCCTTCAACGCCGCCGCCAGAATATCGTCCAGTTGTTTGAGCATCACGCCTACATCTCCTCGGCACTGATCGTGCGCTTCCAATCAACAAAAAATCTCCCGCCCGATAAGGGACGAGAGACATCTCCCGCGGTACCACCCTCGTTGGCCATGCCTGGCCCACTCACTCTCGACGGCCGTCGGCGGCGATCGAGGCCCCTGGTCTAACGGTGAGGCTCCGGCCCAAACTACAAGCCCGGCGGACATGTCGGGCGTTCACTTGGGCAGCTCAGAAGGGAACTTCGACGGGGTTAGTCCGGGCCGGGGTTCCAGTCGCGCCCCGACCTCCCTGGCGGAATCCTCCCGCCTACTTTCCTTCGTCTCAGCTGATGTATTCTATTGCGCACATCATAATGATCCAACGCCGGCTTGTCAACCGAAAGCCGATCAGGGGGCCGCGCCGGCGGCCTTGTCCAGACTTCGAACCAGGTCTGGCACATCGGTCAGCGATTTGGCCGTCAGCTCAGGCTGAATGCGCCCGGCGCGTTCCAGATTGTCTGGCCGATCGGCCTGGTCAGACAACCAGATATGGTGCAACCCTGCACGCTGCGCACCCAGCACGTCGGCCCCGAGGGTGTCGCCGACCATCACCACGGCGTGCGGCGGGAAATCCCAGTCGCGAAGCACCATCTCAAACGGCTTGGGGCTGGGTTTCCGTATGCGGAGCTCCGCCGAAATCAAGATGGGGTCGAAGTAGGGCCGAAAGCCGCCTTTGTCGATCAGCCTCCCGACGTTGGCGGCGTCCCCGGCATTGGAAATCATGCCCAGGCGGTAGTCAGCGCTCAGCGCATCCAGCACATCCCTGGCCTGGGGCACCGGTACCCAATGCGCTTCACTGGCGGCATACATCGCCTCCAGGCAGCGGTCGATCACTTGCTCAGCCACATCCGCATGACCGAAGCGGCCGAGCACACTTCCCAGGAGCTCCCGGGTGGGCCTTTCGGTCTCGTCTTCGTCGTGTGCCTGGTAGGCGGCCTGCATCTCGGCATGCCAGACCTTTTGAAATGCCTCACTATCCAACTCAATGCCTTCCCGCGTCAGCACCTGCGTCAAGGCGTGTTGGCTGGCTTCGATCGTCTCGGGCCATTGGCCCTCGAAATGGACCAGGGTTTCACCCAGATCGAAGATCACACCTTGGATCATGCAGCGTCTCTCTCGAGGATCAGTAACCGCGCTCGGGTTGATAAATGTTGAGCAAGGGCTGCTCGGCCAGATAGCGGCGCAGGTTTTCACCGAATAGCTCAGCGGCCTGCTCGTAGTAGTCCGGTGAGGAGCCGGCAATGTGGGGAGACACGAGGACGTTGGGCATGGTCCACAAAGGACTGGTTTCAGGCAGTGGTTCGACCGGATAGACATCCAGCACCGCTCCAGCGATCTGCCCTTCGTTCAGGGCCTCGACCAGAGCGCCATGATCCACCACGCCGCCGCGTGAGATGTCCACCAGCCCAGCGGTGGGCTTCATCCGCTTGAACGTCTTGGCATTGATCAAACCCCGCGTCAGTGGGGTCAGAGGCACGGTAATCACGGCGAAGTCGCATTCGCCCAGCATGGATCCCGTCGCTTCCGGCGGATAAAGCCGATCGGCCAACTCGCCGTCTGGATCGCCAACGCCCTCCCGGCGGTAGTCAACGTCCGTAAGAGACATCAGATCTCGCTTTGTCGCCAAGATCTTGGCGCCCAGGCCCCGTCCGAGGCGCGCCACCTCACGGCCAATGCTCCCATAGCCTACGATGCCGATCGTGCTCCCCCGCACCAGCGTGGGCAGGAACCGATCAAAGCGTTGCTCTGCCCAAGTCTTCTCGCGTTGGTCGGCCACCATCTGCAGCGTCCTTCTGCCGAGGGTCAGCACGCCCATCAAGGCGAATTCCGCCATTTGCGTCGCCGAAGCGCCGCTCAAGGTGGTGACCACGATATCCGGGGTATTCAATAGCGGATGCTCCGCCACGTGGTCGATGCCGGCGAAGTGGAATTGGATCCAACGCAGCTCGGGCACCTGCTCCGGCTCGGGTAGCATCTGAGCCGTGTACAGGACTTCGGCCGATTGCAGAGCGTCGGCCGGGAGTTCCTCCGCTGAGCGGCCGGGAATGGCCTTGATCTGCAAGCGCGGCGACACCGCCCGCAACCGCTCAACAAGCGGATCCGGAAAGGGTACGGTCACCAGAACTTGTATCTCTACTTCTGCCATAACCCGACCATTGTACAACAGGCACGCGCCACCCGGCGCCGGGGCAAAGGCCCACCCACCCTCGGCTGGAAACCCGCCGCGGGAAACACCTTATGCGTCCGGTCAGATGTCGTCCTCGGCTGGTCGGCGCCCAACGAGAATTTCGCCGGCGCCGAACCCCTCGGGGCGGCCGGCAGCGACGAAGCGGTAGAACTCATGCTCCTCCCGACGCAGGGTCGAGAATGCGGCCAGCAGTTGACCACGGGCGAAATAGTGGATCACACTCTCACCACCGTCCAAGACGAAGGTATGGGGAAGCGGCTCCTCATCCCCCCGCGCTCGGCGCGCCTGGGCCGACGGGTCTTCGCTCGTCAACACCTGGGCCAGCAGGAGGCCGCCGGGCACCAGCCCGCCGGTGATTCGCGCCGCCACTTGGGGCAACACCTGCGGTGGAACGAAGTGCAAGACGGCCAGGGCCACGATCAACCCAAACCCGCCAGGAGAGATCTCGAAGCGCTCGATGTCAGCCTGCCGCACGGTGACGGTCGTCCCGGCGCAGGTTTCGAACAGGGCAGCACTGCGAGCAGGGTCCTTTTCGACGGCCTCGACCCGGAAACCTTGGGACGCCAGCCAACAGGCCTCGTCGCCTTCGCCGGCCCCCAGGACCAGAGCTCGGTGATTGGGCGCCTCCGGCGTCCATCTTCGGAGCAGATCAGGTGGCGGCTTCACGTCCTCTTCGGCCCCCATTCAACGCGACAAAGCCAGGCGATTCAAGCCCAGGAGCGTAGGGAAAGCGTAGGTTAAGCGACGGCTATGCGACAAGCAAAACAGGATGGCTTTGACGTACATTATGCTCGAAGGGCGAAATCTCTTCTTCTCCTCCTTACCAGAGGGCCGGGGTCGGCGTCCCCGGCTCTCTCGCGTCTGACGACCTTGGTTGCCGTCCGACGGACGCCTCAAAGCCATTTTCTGACACGCGCATACAGGTACATACCCACCGGTGACACGATCATGACCGCCAGGGCCAGGATCAACGTCGACCTCCCGGTCCACACGGGGGTCGGCGCCGCCGGCTGAAAGAAGTTCATCCCGAAGAAACCGACCAGGAACGAGAGCGGCATAAAAAGGGTGGTGATGATGGTCAGCGTCTTCATGACGTCGTTCATGCGATTGTTGATCACTGAGAGATAGGTCTCCAACGCACCGGTCGCCTGGTCGCGCATCCCTTCGTTGATCTCATACGAGCGCACCAAATGATCGTAAACATCCCGGAAGTAGATCCGCTCCCCCACGTCGATCACCGGATACGAATCCCGAGCCAGCTTGTTGACGACCTCCCGCTGGGGGGCGATGACTTGCCGCAGCCGGATCACGCCACTCTTGAGGTCAAAGATCTTTTCCAATACTTCGGCATCGGGGTCGGCGAAGATCATATCTTCGACGTCCTCCAGCGCTTGGTCCATCTCGTCCACGATGGGCAGAATATTGGCCACCAGGTTGTCGATCAATTCGTACATCAGATAACCGGCGCCCTGGCGCGCCTGCCGATCGTCCCGGTGCAGCCGCTCCCACAATTGATCAACGGCTGGAATTGGGTTGTCGTGATGGGTGACCACGTAGTTGCTGCCCAGAAAGATATCCAGCTCCCGCACGTCGAGCGGATCGTCCGGGTCCTGGATATAGACCACCGACTGCAGCACCAGGTACAGGTAATCCCCCCAATCGTCCAGCTTGGGGACATGTGTTTCCCGCAGGGCGTCATCGACGGCCAGCGGATGAAACTTGAAAGTCTGGCTCAGGATCGGTTCGCTGCGTTCGTTAGGCTCGGCTTCAAAATCCACCCACAACAACCGGTTGGCGTCACCGATCGTCTGGGCGAAGTTTTCTACCGGCACGTCGAATTCGATCGGGCCAGAGACGTCACAGCGCAAGGCACGGATCATGGGCTGTCCTCTCGTTCAGATCGGGGTCTGGGGCCGGACGGAGTGTATTTTACTCTCCGGGCCGATTTGCGGCACCCGCCGCCTCATCCCCGCCTGCTATAATCTACCGGCCGTGGATGAGTTCAGCACGCTTGAGGAACGCCGCTTGGCCCGTGCCGCCGGTGTGGTTATGGCGGGCTTTGTGCTGTCCAACCTGGCGGGCCTGGTCAAGTGGATCCTGGTCTCAAATGCCTTCGGCACCCAGGCCGAGCTAGACGCTTTCAACGCCGCCAATCGGCTGCCCGAAGTCCTGTTCAGCGTGATGGCCGGCGGTGCGCTGGCCTCGGCATTTGTGCCAACCTTCACAAGCTTACTTACTCGGGGCGACCGAGAGGGCGCCTGGCGGTTGGCGTCTGCCATCGCCAACCTGGTCTTTCTGGTCATGAGCGTCGCCGCGGCCATCGCCTGGCTGGCCGCTCCCTGGCTCGTTCCCACCATTCTGGCCCCCGGCTTTGGCCCGGCTGAAACCCAACTCACCATCGCCTTGCTGAGGATCCTGCTGATCTCGGCTGTGATCTTCGGCCTGAGCGGGATGCTGATGGGGGTGCTCAACGCTCACCAACACTTCCTGCTTCCCGCCTTGGCCCCGACGTTCTTGTGGTTGGGCTGGATCATCGGCGTCTGGCTGTTCGTGCCTCGGACGGGAATCTTCGGACTTGCCTGGGGCGTGGTCCTGGGCGCAGTGATGCATCTGCTCATCCAGTTGCCCGGTCTTCGAGGTCGCGGCGCCCGCTATCGTAAGGCGCTTGACCTCAAGAACGCCGCCGTGCGCCAGGTCGGGCGGCTGATGGCCCCCCGCTTGGTCGGGGTGGCTTTTGTCCAACTCAATTTCCTGGTGAACGTGGCCCTGGCCTCCGGCATGTCCGAAGGCAGTCTGACGGCCATCAATTACGCCTTCTTCATCATGCTTATGCCCCAGGTGATCATCGCCCAGGCCATCGCCATCGCCGCATTGCCCACCTTTTCGGCACAGGTGGCGCGGGGTGATCTGGCCAGCATGCGCGCCACCCTGGCCACCACCTTTCGGGGTGTGTTCTTCCTGGCCCTCCCGGCGACCATCGGGCTGGTGCTGCTGCGGCGACCGATTGTGGCCATGCTTTTTCAACGCGGCGAGTTCACAGCCCACTCGACCGATCTGGTGGCTTGGGCCCTGCTGTGGTACGGGGTCGGCTTGGTGAGCCATTCCATCGTCGAGATCGCCTCGCGCGCCTTTTACGCCCTGCAGGACACATTCACGCCGGTCGTCGTGGGGGCGGCCGCCATGGCTGTGAACATCGGTCTGAGCTTCGGCCTGGCGGCTGTGTTCAGCGGCTGGGGCCTGCCTCCCCACGGCGGCCTGGCCCTTGCCAACACACTGGCCACCAGCCTCGAGGCATGTGGGCTCCTCATCTTGATGAGGCGCCGGTTGGGGGGCCTAGACTTTGGCAGAATACGGCGCGGCCTGGGGGCCACTGTGGCGGCCTCCGGCATGATGACCATCCTCCTGCTGATTTGGTTGGGGGTGGGAACGAGCCAAGGCGCATGGGGCTTGGGCCTGGGTGGCGTTTTGTTCGGGGGCGCAGCGTTCTGGCTGACTTCGCTCGGGCTCCGGTCACCGGAAGCACGCCAGCTCCCGGCGCTCCTGCTCAGGCGTGAGCGGAGCTGAGCCGAGCTGGAATTTGGCTGCCTAAACCGGCCAGAACGAAATCACCGTCTGGGCCACCACCAGGCCCAGCACCATGCCGACAAAAGCCTCAATCGGCGAATGGCCAAGCACTTCTCGCAGCTGTTCCTGCCGCAGGGCGTGCCCCTCGATCAGATCCTGCACCAACGCGTTGATAATCTCGGCGTGCCTGCCGGCCTGACGTCGTATTCCGGTGGCATCGTAGATCACGATCATCGACATCGCCACCCCGAGGGCAAACAGCGGTGAGGTGAATCCCTGAGTCAGGCCAATGCCATGGGCTACCGACGTTACCAGCGCCGAATGCGAAGACGGCATCCCCCCCGCTCGCAGAAGCAGTGACCAATCCCAGCGACGGTTGCGGACATACTCGATAGGAAGTTTGACTGTCTGAGCGATGGCCCATGCGATCAGCCCCCCGATGAGCACGGGATTGTTGAAGACCGATTCGGGACCCATGGGTCAATCCCCTTCGAAGTCGACCAGCGACATGCCGCCGTCGTCAGAAGGGACAAGCTGCCTGAGCCGAAGCTGGGCACTTTCGAGCAGGTCGCTGCAGCGGGCTGCCAACGCTTGGCCGCGCTCGAACACGGCCAACGCGTCCTCGAGCTTGAGCTCACCGGACTCGAGTGACTCCACCAGGCCTTCCAGTTCGTCGAATGCTTCTTCGTAACTCAGATCCTGGGGATCCTTTGGTTTCGCCTTCGCCATGCCGCCTCCATGCGTCGTCGCCCGCTCCGTCCCCGGGGCCGGAGCATGGCTTGCCTGCATATTCTACTCTGACCGGACATCGTCCTCAGACCCGCCGATTACCTCTGAGCCAAAGGATCCATCTTGCACGCGCACCCGAATGGCGTCTCCTCGGGTCACCTGGGAGGAGGAGCGGACGAGGCTCCCGTCGTCTTGCCGTGTGACCAAGGCATAGCCGCGAGCCAGCACAGCCGGCGGTCCCACCGCCTGCAGGGTCGCATCGAGCCTCCGGACATCCGACTGTTTCAGGGCCAGATCGTGCCCCATGGCGCCGGCCAAACGGCGTTGAAAATCGTCAACGCGCTGGCTTGCGTTGGCCAGCTGGGCCCTCGGAGAAGCCAGGCCGAGGTGTGTCATTTGCCCGGCGAGGCTCCGCTTCAGATCCAGCACGCGGCCCCGGACTCCCCCTGCCATTTCCGCTTTCAACCTCTCGAGCCGATCTTCCAGCTCCTCCCGGTCCGGCGAGGCGATCTCCGCCGCGGCCGAGGGCGTCGGCGCCCGCTGGTCGGCAACGAAATCTGCAATGGTGAAATCAGTCTCATGTCCCACCCCGCTGACCACAGGCACGGGCGAACGCGAGATGGCATAAGCAAGGTCCTCATCGTTGAAAGCCGCCAGGTCTTCGATCGACCCGCCACCGCGCACCAGCAGGATCACATCCGGCTGGGCGAATTCACTGACGGCCCGCAGCGCCTGCACAATCCTGGGCGGGGCGTCAGCGCCTTGCACCGGTGTGGGCGACAGCACCACCTCCGCCAACGGGTAACGCCGCTGAAGGACATCCAGTACGTCTCGAAGGGCGGCAGCGGCCGGCGAGGTGACCACGCCGATCACGCGCGGGAAGTCCGGCAAGGGTCGCTTCCGCTCCGGCGCAAACAGCCCCTCGGCTTCCAGCTTTTGGCGGAGTTCAAGGAAAGCTCGGAAGAGATCCCCCTCCCCCCAAGCCGAATATCGTCGGCATAAAGCTGGTATTGGCCAGACGCTTCGTACAAACTGATGTGGCCGTGTACCTCGACCGCCTGGCCCTCGGAGGGGAGAAACGCCTGACGAGCGAGTTCCGAACGCCACATCACACAGCGTAGGGTTGCCCCGGCGTCTTTCAAGCTGAAGTACATGTGGCCGGACGCCGGACGCGAGACATTTGAGACCTCTCCGTTGACGGTCAGGTCCCCGAGCCGATAGTCTAACTCGAGCAAGCCCCGCAGGTAGCGGGTGAGCTCGCTGACACTGAAGCGAGGCGAGTCCCCGCTGAGAAACGACAGTTGACTCATGGTGGGGAAGCATAACCTTGAGATCGAAGGCGTGTCAACCAACGTATAATGCCGCTGTCGGGACCCATGACCGGGATGGTTTGGCATGACAAAACAGGACGAACTTGAATCCCAGCTTGGATTGGCGCTGAGATCTCGGGGGTGGACTCTGGCGGTGGCCGAATCCTGCACCGGCGGGCTGCTGGGTCACCGGCTCACCCAAGTAGCCGGGTCGTCAGATTATTTCCTGGGGGGAATCATCTCCTACAGCAATCGCGCCAAGGAAACGCTCCTCGAGGTTGCTGAATCGACTTTGATGGCTCACGGCGCGGTGAGCGAAGAAACGGCTCTCGAGATGGCGGGCGGCGCCTGCCGCGCATTGGGCGCGGATGTGGCCATCGCCGTCACCGGCGTCGCCGGCCCGGGCGGCGGCACGCCGGAAAAGCCCGTTGGCTTAACCTGGATTGCCGTGGTGACACCCGAGGCAGCAACCGCCCGATCCTATGTCTACAAGGGAGATCGGGGTGGGAATAAGCTGGCGGCGTCCGAATCGGCATTGGCCATCGCCCTCGAATTGGTGCGACATGAGGCTGGATGAGCCCATCCAGGTCGAAGCCGTGCTCGACGGCCGCCAGCGCCTCAGCCCTAGATCGTTTGTGGTGGGGGGAACCCGATACACCGTCCACCAGATAGGGCGCCGCTGGGACGACGGTGAGTGGCAGCACAACCTCGTGATGAGCCCCGACGGCCAGACCTGGGATCTAGCCTTCTCAGGTAGCCTGGGCGCCTGGCGCCTGAAGTCCCACACTACCCCACGCGGCGGGAGGCTGGCCTAGCTCCGCGTTGCCCAGAAAGAAGCACCCGTCATCCGGCTATGAGCTCTCGCCTCCGCAGACCTCGGGAAAGCGCTGGCAATAGGGTGTCGTGCCGGGGAGGTGGTGCCGAACCCGGGCGACGACCCGGTAGCCAAGATCCGCCAGGGCGCCCAGCACGGGCAGCCGGTAAACCGCTTTGAACGCCCTCACGCCGAGTCCGGCATCCATCGCCGCCGCGATGGCGCCCGCTCCCGACCAGGCCGTGCCCTGCCCGTCAATCGCCCAAGCCGAGCTCTGACAGTCGGCCAGCGTCAGGTGGTAAGCCTGAGGGGCGCCGGGCTTCTGATTGGGCACGATCGTCACGCGAGCGTGGCCGCCGAGGCGTTCGATCCATTCCGCCGTCAGGCTGCAGAAGCCTCAGGTGCCGTCAAATAGGAGGATTAGCTCGGTCATATCTCGGTTGAGTGCCTATGCCAAGGGCCGAAACCAACACCGTAACAAAAAGGGGCGGCGAGGGTTCGCCGCCCCAATTGTTGCTTGGATCAAAGCTTACGCCAAGTAATCGCGGAGCTGCCGCGCTCGTCGGGGATGCCGCAGCCGTCGCAGGGCCTTGCCTTCAATCTGCCGAATGCGTTCACGGGTCAGGCCGAATTTCTGTCCCACCTCTTCTAAGGTGTAAGGACGCCCGTTGTGCAGACCAAAGCGCAGTCGCAGAATGCGCGCCTCGCGCGGGCTCAGGGTCGAAAGGACTTCTTCAATCTTGTCCCTCAACAGGTTCTGGTAGGCGCTCTGCGTTGGCGTGGGCGTGGTCTCGTCTTCCACAAAGGACCCCAGCTCCGAATCTTCCTCTTCCCCCACCGGCGTTTCAAGGGACAGAGGGCGCCAAGACACACGCATCATCCACTGGACCTTGCGCGAGTCAACCCCAAGTGTGGTGCCGATTTCATCTGGGGTTGGCTTGCGCCCCAGCTCCTGCTCCATCTGTCGGGCGACCTTATAGAGACGGCGAATGCGGTCGGACATGTGAACCGGCACGCGGATGGTTCGCCCCTGATCTGCGATGGCCCGGGTAATGGTTTGGCGGATCCACCATGTGGCGTAGGTGCTGAAACGGTAGCCGCGATGGTAGTCGAACTTCTCGACCGCCTTCATCAATCCCAAATTGCCTTCTTGAATCAGGTCCAGGAAGGGCACGCCGCGGCTCATGTACTTCTTAGCGATGCTGACCACCAGGCGGGTATTGGCCTTGATGAGGTGGTCCCGCGCCGCACGTGCATCTTCCAGAGCGACGAACAGCTCCTGACGATCAGACGCCATGGCGCTTCCGTTCAGCTTGGCCAGTGTGCTCTCAGCGAATTTGCCGCGTTCGATTCGCTTGGCTAAGTCCACCTCTTCCTCGGTGCTCAACAGCGGCACGCGGGCCATCTCCTTCAGGTACAGGCCGACGGTATCGTCGCTGGAGATGGCGCTGAGGTCGAAGGTCTCTTCCTCATCCAGTGAGAGATCGGGCTGCATGTGGGCCGGGACCTGGTCGAGGTCTTCGTAGACTTCAATTCCCGCGCTGCGGAAAAACGTCTCCAGGCGTTCGAGGCGCTGTTCGGACTCCTCTGCCTCGGGGAAGACGCTGAGCAGATCTTCGAGCGTGATAAAGCCTTGTACCTCCCCCTTCTCGAGGAGAACGGCGAAAGCTTCACGTTTCTTCCACCGGTCCTTCGATATGCTCATCCACACGCTCCTCAAATCAAGATGTACGATCGCACGCGGCCACCCGGTTCACCGGGTAACCCATCTGGCAGGTCTCTACGAATTTGAAAGCAGATTTCTCAACGATTCAAGGCGAGGATCAATGCTGTCGTTTTGATGTTCGCAAGGCGCGATGTTTCGATTGCCGCCGCAAACGGGGCAAAGCCCTTTGCACTTGGGCTGACAAATAGGCTGCAGCGGAATAGCCAGGACAAGTGTCTCCCGAAACAGCGGATGCAGATCCAAGATGCCGGTTTCCGGGATGGCCAACAACGGGTCATCGGCCTTCTCGGGGGGATAGACAAAAAGGTCGCCGATCTCAGCGACCAGGGTTTGTTCGAATGTATCCAGGCAGCGGCTACAATCGAGAGGCAACCAGGCCTCCATCCTTCCCTGGCCGTATAATCCTTGTGCCGTCCGCGTCATGCGGAGGTCACCACGGAGCCCAGAGAGCTTCAGATCGCCGCCAACCGTGACCGACGGGATATCGAATTCAAAAATGCGGCTGAAGCCGACACTCTGATGAAGCAAGAATCCGACGTTCAACCGCAAGGGGTCAAGTCGCTCTGAATTCATACCGACACATCGCAATGGGAAGTCCAAAAACCAAGCGTCAGTATAACATAGATGGAATCCGAGGTCAACAAAACGGCTCTTTTCTTGACATAATGTGACGAATTTGGCCATTTTGGTCGGAAATCTGGCCAGTCGACGGGCATGACCGCCACAGGTACCGACTCGGTACTGTTCCTGTAGTCATCGGAGAAGGACACCTTGACCAAGCTGCTTTTGGCGACCAGCAACCCCGGAAAGCTGCGTGAGCTGACGGCTTTGCTACGCGATCTACGGGTGACGCTGTTGCGTCCAGAGCAGTTGGGTCTCGACCTGGCGGTCCCCGAAACCGGGCATTCGTATGCCGAGAATGCGGCGCTCAAGGCCAGAGCCTATGCCCAGTACACTGATCTCTGGGCGCTGTCCGATGACACCGGACTGGAAGTGGAAGTCTTGGGGGGGCGGCCAGGTCTGCGCTCGGCGAGGTTGGTGGGCCCGGGCGGGAAGGACGTCGACCGGCGGGCGGCGCTCCTCAGGGAGCTCGCCGGCCATCCGCGGCCCTGGCGGGCGGCCTTTGTATGCGTGGTCGCGTTGTCCGACCCCCAGGGGGAGCTCTCCCTGGCGCGCGGATCATGCGCCGGCGAAATCGTGCCTCAAGAGCGGGGCAACGATGGGTTTGGCTACGATCCGCTGTTCTTGGTGACGGAGGCGGCACGCACGATGGCCGAGCTGAGCCTGGCTGAAAAGAATTACCTCAGCCACCGAGCCCGCGCCATCACAAACCTCCGACCGATCTTGCTCGATCGTCTGGAGCTCCGCCCGTCCCTGCCAGCGCGTCCCCGCTGAACGGGCCAGGACTACGGGATACGGCTGTCGAGGAAAGCCGCCAGCTTTCCTGCGACCGCTTCAGGCTTCTCCAGCATGACCATGTGACCGGCGCCCTGGACGACGAAAAACTCGCCCTGCGGAAGCTCCTGCGCCAGCGCCTCGTTCTGCGCCGGGGGCGTCATGCGGTCCGCTTCACCGCAGATGACCAAGGCCGGACAGACAATCTGATCCAACTGCGATCTCACGTCAAAGTGACTGCAGGCGACGAAATCGAGGTGAAAGATGGCTGGGTCGACGGCCTGCATCCGCTCACGAGCTAGCTCGATGAAGCGGGGATCCGTTTCACGGCTGAAGGAGCCGCGCAGCATGCGTTCGACCGCCTCTTGAAAAGTGTCGCGGGATTCACTGAGTTGTATGAACTCGGGGGCAACCGGCAGGGAGCTTCCGGCGCCGAGCAGCACCAGCCCCTTCACCGCCTGGCTTCGCAAAGCGGCGGCCAAGGTGACGGCGGCACCCATCGAGTGGCCGACCAGAACGGCCTCAGGCAGCCCCTCGGCACGCATCCAGTCCAGGACACGGGCTGCGTACCCCCCGATCGTCGACTCCGCCGGCGGCGGGGATTCCCCATGGCCCGGCAAATCGAGTGCGTACACCGTCCACCCCGTCAAGCGGCGGATCTGAGGCGGCCAAAATAGATGGTGGCCCGCCGCCCCATGGATTAAGACCAACGGCGGGCGTGAGGCCTCACGCCCGCCGTTCCCATGCACTGTATACCGGATTCCAACCTTCTCAGCCGTGGTCGGCATCCGGATCCTCGATCCAGCGCTCGATCATCATGCCTGCCGCACATCCCTGGCCGACCGATGTCGCGATCTGCCGGTAGTGAGGGTCCATAATCTCGCCGGCGGCAAACACCCCGGGCACGCTGGTCATCATGTTCTGATCGACCTTGACATAGCCGCGCTCATCCATCTCGAGCTGGCCCTTGTACAGATCCGAATTCGGAAAGTGTCCGATGAAGATGAAGACGCCGTCGACGTCCCGGCGGCTGTCTTCTCCGGTTGCCACATTCCTTGTTGCAACGGATGTGACCTTGCCGTTCCCCTCGATTTCCTCCAGCACGGTGTTCCAGACGAAGTTGATCTTCTCGTTTTCCCGGGCGCGGGATTGGAGTCGCTCTCCGGCGCGGAGCTCGTCGCGGCGATGGAGGATGTCGACCCGATTGGCGAAACGCGTCAGGAAGATGCCTTCTTCCAGGGCGCTGTCGCCTCCCCCGACCACGATGACGTCCTTGTCCCTGAAGAAGAACCCATCACAGGTGGCGCAGAACGATACCCCCTTGCCGATCAACTCGTCTTCACCGGGAATGCCGAGACGTTTTGGGGAAGCGCCGGAGGCGATCACCACGGCCTCGGCTTCAAACTCATCACCGTGTGTCTTGAGATGGAAAGGTCTGCCGTGGCTGAAGTCGACCTCCGTCACTTCATCGATGGTCACCCGGGCGCCGAAGTGTTCGGCATGCTTCTGCATCAGTTCAACCAGCTCGGGACCCGTCGTTCCTTCGGGGAAACCGGGATAGTTCTCAACTTCCCAGGTAATCGAAATCTGGCCCCCCAATTGGTTGCCAGAAATCACCAGAGGCTCAAGGTTAGCCCTGGCCGCGTACAGCGCCGCCGTCAGGCCGGCGGGACCAGATCCAATGACGACCACTTTTTCCTTCTGCATTACACCTCTCCGCGATTAGAGACTCTTCAACGCGTCAAACAGCGCCGGAAGACGTCTTTCCAACCACCAGCGTGGTGCCCTCGATCGCACCCGGCCGGCCGAATTGATCAACGGTTTGCGGCAGGGGTCATTCGCATCCCCGGGCCGACAACCCAGCATGTCATGTCCGCACATGGGACAGGCGCCACCTTCCTCACCAGCCGTGTAACAGTTCGGACACAGAAAGAACTGCTTACCAGTCTCATGCCCCATCTGCCAAGTTCTCCCTTCCTCGTCCCCTCATTATATTATCGCCCCGCCCGGTGGCGTTAAGTGAAGAATTTCACGATTGGCGCCCTGTCTTTCGCAACCTGTGGATCAAACCCAGGGCAAGGCCCGCCGCCAAGCCCGCCAGCGCCCACACCGGCGTCCGCCAGAGGACAGCCGCCAAATCCCGCGCTGTGAAATCGGCCACGGTGTGACCGTGAATCGAGATCTTGACCAACATCAGGATGTCAGCCAGCGGCGGCGCCGTGGCGCCGCCAACCAGGCCCACGATCGCCGCCCTGACAAGGTACTGGCCCGGCTCGAGCCGCCAGCTTTCACTCCAGCGGCGCCAGAGCGTGACCACGTAGGCCAGGGAAATCCAACCTGACAGCGACAACACCACCGCCAGCCCTACGTCCTCGTAGCCCAACCAGGCGAACCATGCCACGCCTGCCACGGCCCACAGACCGCGCACGATCCAGGTCATGGTTCGTGTGCCAGTTGCGCCTGCACTCGAGATAGAAGAAACCAGCATACCGCCTGGGTGGTCCAAGTGAGCCAGAAGTTGCCGGTTAGTGCGAAGATCAGGCTAGAGACACCCAGCCGGATCAAGACCAGCCAGGTCCCCCGGTCCTGCTGGATTTCGGCCAACCACGGGCGGGTGCGCAGCACCCATTCGATCATCCCAACCCCGAGCCCGAACAGGAGGCCCCACGTCCCAAGCCAGACCACGCCGGCGGCCCGGTAGAGCGCCCAGCGCGGCTCATCCATCACGACCGAGATAAGATCTTGCTCGGAGGCTGGGTTGGCCAGATGGCGCCGGAGGCCCCAGGTGCCAGCCGCCAGGCCGGCGCAGAACAACGTCGAAACCAACCAACCGGCAGCGCCTCCACGGCCGTACAGGCCAAAGCTGCGCCCTAGGACGGCCCCGCTTATCAGCGCCAGGTAGGCCGGCCCCAAGCCGATAAGCCAAGGCGCAAGACCCCGCAACGCCGGCCAAGCCGACGGCCAACGCGCCTTCACAGGCGCCTCAATCAAGGTCATCAGGGGCACGGCGGCCAGGGCCACGACCACCCAGGCCACGGACTCCCAGATCATTTGCGGACGGCCGACCATCCACGGCGCCCTGAACCGGCCCCGCCGATGGGAACCATGGCCTCAGGCATGGTCGTCTGGGCCCGTTGCCTCGCCGGCGGGCAGGCTGACGCTGATGCATGTGCCGCGGCCCTCGGTAGATATCACACTCAATACACCCCCTGCCAACTCGGCCCGTTCGCGCATGTTGACCATGCCAAGGCTGCCGCGTTGCTCGTAATGGGCATCCACCGCACCGACGTTGAACCCCACGCCATCGTCTTCCACCTCAAGACGCAGGCCCTCCGCCTCCCGCTCCAAACGGATCCAGATGTGCTCGGCCGCAGCATGCTTCTGGACGTTTGTGACGGCTTCCTCGACAATATAGAACAGGGCCCCCTGGACCCCAGGCTCCATGCCCGCCGTCGAGCCGGGGTCGATCCCCAATTGAATATCTTCGTCATGTGAATCTCTGGCTTTGAGAGCCAACTGGTAAAGTGCTGGGCCCAGCCCCTGTGATTCGAGGATCAGCGGACGTAATGTGAACAGCATGTGTCGGATTTCCCTGGTCGTCTGCCGGGCCATTTCCTCCACCTTGGCGATTTCTTCAACCGCCGCATCGGGGTCACGCGTAATCTGGCGTCGGGCGAAGTTGGCCCGCATGGCGATGGAGGCAATGGTCTGGGTCGGCCCGTCGTGAAGATTGCGGGCCAGCCGTTTGCGCGCTTCCTCCTGAAGCTCGGTCAACTGGTCCTTCTCGCTTACCAGCTCCCGATAGCGGCTGGCCCTCTCCCACACCAAGGCCGCGTTGGTTCCAGCCGCCCGCAGCCGATTTAAGACATCTCCGGATGGGGCGTCGTCTTCATCAACCGCCACCAACGCCGCGCCCAGCTTGGCACCGCCCGGGAGAGTCAGGGGCACAATGACCACCGCACCGGCCGATTCCATGCCCGGATAGAGTCGGACAAAGGGGTCTTTGTCCGGCGAAATGACCATTCTTGGTTCACCTGATCGCAGCGCTTCGGCCATCGCATTCGGAGTGCTCGGTTCGTCGGCCTTCTCACCCGGCGCAAATCCGATGGTCAACTCCCAATCGCCTTCGGTCGCGGATCCGATCCACAATCCGGCTGGCCGTATCATCGGGCGAGTGCTCCTGTCGCTCAACACAACGTTCACCAGGTCGATGATTCGAAGGCCCAGCTGGTCCAACGCCGTCGTCTCATTCAGGCGAGACGCCACCTGCAGGATCTCCCCCAAGGTATCTGGCATCTCTTGTATCGTCTCGGATGACCGCACCTCGGAGGACCGCATGGTGGAGGGCCACTGGACGCTCAGCCAGCCGATGACGATGGCGCCAACCAAAAGCCCACCCCCCTCCAGCCCCAGCCTCTGCCAGGCTAACCCCACGGGTCCAGCCAGCGCCAGGCCGATCCCCGTTGTGACCAGCCATGCGCCGATGGTTACCCCTGCGCCTGCCAAGAACCCCCACCATCGCGCAACCGGGGCGGCCGGAAGCAGCAATGCCCACCACAGGGGACTTTCCTGACTCCCGCCGAGCACCACGGCCGCCGCGAAAACGGTGTCGGCGGCGATCATCGCGATATCGATCCAGACTCTGGTGGGAGTCGACCTGGCTGAAAAACCCTGCCATACCAACCCCAGCGCGTACAGCGCACACAGACCGGCGATGGGGGAATCCAGACGGCCTGCCGAGCCGGCCACAAGCAGAATCCCCGCCAGGCCGACCCAACGCAGTTGGTTCAGCGCTGAGGGGTGGTCCACTCGAGCAGGAGAAAACTGGGAGGGCCGCTGGGGAATCATGGCTTTCCGTTCACAGGAGGCGAGTCGGCGGCCAGCGGGCTCAGGTTGCCCTCGGCGTCTCCGCCACGCGCGCCTTGCGTCTATTCGAGTTCCGGGTAGCGGCTCAACAAGGGACCGGGGGTCAAGTCGATCGGACCGAGAATCCAAACCACCTCACGGGCCCCGCTTACCACACAGCTCGCCTCTGTGCCTACGGACCAGCAATGGCCACGCTCGCTGGGAAGGACGCCCCCCCGATAGCGATTACCTAGCATCCCCTCGAGCGCGGCGCGGAAATCACCAGCATCCGGCGCCGTGTCCCAGACCCAGTCGGCCGCCATGACGGCCTGGTTAGTTGCGTCGTTGTAGAGCACCTGATAGGAATCTCCGCCCCATCCATTGGCTGCACGGTCGGCCGTAGCGAGGTCCACCTGGGCGGCTTCGTCAGCGGCATAGGCCAGCATCAGGTAGGTGGTCCATTCTCCGAGCGTGTCTTGAGTGACGAGCCGCCAATCTGCGTTAAGGACGGAGGCCACGTCGCGGGCAGAAACATCGATCGGCGCCTCATGACTGAGGTATTTGTCCACGTGCATGATTTGTTCGGTGCTGACGGGTAGGCTTTCGTAGGCCCGGTTGATCTCGGCCCAATTACCCCTGTCGTAGAGCGCATTGACGAACGCCAGACCCTGATCATAGGGAAAGAGTGAGTCGGCACCGGCATAAGGCGGAGGAAAGTCGTCGGGCAGGGTGTGCCTTGGCGGCTTGTAGCTAAGGATATCCTTTATGTCCTGCGGCCCAGCGTACTGCGTAACCCACTGGCTCATCAGCAAAGTCGCATCGCCCTCAACCAGGGCCTCCACCGCCCTGCACTCATCTTGAGTCTTTTCGCACAAAGGGTAAACCCCAGCCTGGTCGATATGGTAATGCTGATCCACCAGGGCATGGTCGTATTCATGCGAGTAAACCCAGCGCTCGATCCCAGAGAACCGATTTCCTATGACGAAGATCTCTTTGCTCCATGGAAGATAGAACCCACCGATGCTATCCGACAGCCCATTGAGGATATTGGTGTACAGATCGTAGGTCGGTTTGGTCAAGCCCAAGGCCACCAGCGTGTGTGACAGGTCGGCCACAACTTGCTGGGTGCCTCCCCCGGCCAGGAAGCTGCCTTCCAAGTACGGGCGCACCTGTCCAACCGTGATGACATACGAAGGCGGATCGCCTTCGATCTGCAGGCCCCGCAAGTCAGCCACTTGCTCCTGGATGGTAGTCATTTCCTGGCGCGTCTCGGCATCTGGCGGAACGGGAGTTGCCGTGGCCGCGATGGTGCTTGTGGCGCTGGGCTGCGGCGTCATGCTGGGCGTCAGCGACTCGGTCGGCGTCCACGTGACTGGAAGGCCGACCGCTGCGCCGAGGGTGGCGCGGGTCGTGGCGGTGCCCGCCACCGCCGTCGCTGCGGAAGATTCCCGCTGGCCGATCGTCGAACGCACGAACTGAAAGAACACATAGGCGCCTCCCACGGCGGCCAGGATCAGCACCACTGAAACGGCAATCGCCGTGGGCATCACCCACGGCGGCCACTGCCGCCCCAACCTGCGCGACGACGCCAGGCCGCCGGAAGCCGCGCCAGCTCCGCCCCGGGGAAGCTGTCGCCGAACGGCGGGCGAAGCGGAGGGCGCCTGGCTGCCAGAAGGGGGCACCTGGCCGGTCAGAGAGGCCAACCGGTCCCGGGCCTTGGTATTGCCCGGATTGATCGACAAGGCCCGATCGAGACTTTCCACCTGGCGAGCATGTTCGGGGATCGCAAAACTCAGCAGGTACCACCCGATATCAGACCGGGGATGGCTCTGAAGGTAGTGCACGAGGATCGGGCGGGCCAGCTCAGGACTGCCCTCCCGAAGGTACTCGATTGCCTGGTTGAGCACATCAGGCAGCGTCACACTTGGCTCCCATCTGGTTTACACTCCGCAAAACGCATTGCCAAGCCCAGTTTAGCACCGGCTCGTGGGCGGCGAAATGTGCCTCCAGGACCAGTGGCCCATATAGTGGGTTAATGCGCGGAATCCGTCAGCCCTGCCTGTTGGTGATTGTGAAATTCTTCACGAGTCGCCAGGGGTGCGAACACCCGCCGCCATAGGTCAGTTTGCAGCAGACCGTCTGGATCATGGCGGGCTTTCAGATCCAGGAGACGCTGGATCGCCTCGCCGCCCAGGTACGCGCCGGCCGCCTCAGGCCCGAGGGTGCTGTCCTTGGCAAAATAGAACCGCCCCGAGTGGGCAAGCACGATGGCGTCCAAGGCCTGAGTCAGCGCCAGCAATCGTTGGCGGTTGCGGCCGGTCACCCGAAAGTCGAGGGCCAAGGAGAAGCCATCCACGGCGTGCGACAACAGGAAATCATCCGGACGGTGGCGCTTGGTCACGCCCAGGTAAGGCGGCAAGCCGCGCGCCTGGCACGACTTCAGGACCTGGCCGAAGGCCTGACTGGCTTCGTCTCGCGGGATAAAGCACTGATATTGGATGAGCCCCTCCGGCCAATAGGCTCGCTTCCAATGGGGGACGTAGTCCAGCAGGAAGTTGAACTCAGCCAACGACTGACGGAACTTGTGCCCATGGCCCCGCTTCGCCATCAAGTAGCGGCCGAGGCAGACCATCCGCCAGCCCAGGTTGTTGGCGAAAGGCTTCATGAAGCGCCATAAAATCGACTTTGGTACCAACCCAAAGAACGTGTCTGGAAGATCCTGACGATCCAACCGAAGCGATTGCACCGGACTTGGGTCAGCCCCTTCGGTGAGATGATTGGCCGCATGAATTTGACCCCGCCCCAGGCCTCGTCCGCCAGCGAACCCGTCCACCCACCCGACGAGGTACTCCCAGTCATCCTTAAGGGCATCCATCTCGTCCAACATTGAGCTTATGTCGGGCACACTCAGGGCCAGGACGTCGAGGTTCCCTGACTGCACGCGTTTGAGCTGAAGCCTGATTCGCGTGAAGCACCCCAGCACCCCCAGTCCCCCGATCATCGCATGGAAGCGCTCGTGGTCGGAACCAGGGGAACAGACGAACTGCTCACCCGTGGGGAGCATCGCCTCAAACTCAAGGACGTGTTCGCCAAGGGTTCCCTCACGCCAATTGTTCTTGCCGTGAACGTTCATGGCCAGGCAGCCGCCGAGGGTGGGGAACATCGTGCCCGGGACCACAGGCGGCCACCAGCCGTCGCCCAGCGTGTGGCGCCACAGCTGCTCGACGGTGACGCCGGGTTCGACGTCGATGATTCCCCCGACGGGATCCCAGGCCAGGACCCGATTCATCCGGGCCATATCGACCAGGATGCCTTCGCTGTTCATGGCGGCATCCCCATAGCTCCGGCCGCCGCCCCGCAAGCCAACCGAAACGCCCATATCTCTGGCCAGCTTGAAGATGGCTTTCAGGGCCGATGACGTGGAGGGCCTGAAGACATACGCCATGCCGAAGCTCGCCTGCCCCCAGGCCTCGGCGTGTTCGAGATGATCCAGCGGCAGGGGCGTGGTCATAGGTTGAGCCGCCGGAAGATGAAGGAGGGAATGTGGCGGACCACCCAGCCGATCACTGACCATCGCCATGGGATGTAGGCCACCTGGCGACGGCGGCGTATGGCCCGCCAGATCAGATCGGCTGCCCGCTCGGCGGAGATCGGACCGCGCACGGCGGCGGCGTGTTTCAGCATCTCGGTGTCCACTTGGCCGGCTTTGATCGTGGTCACCGTGACGCCAGAGCTCGAGACACGATTGCGAAGGGCCTCCAGATAGGTTTCAAGGGCCGCCTTGGAGGCCGAGTAGGCAGGGATGGCCCTTCGGCCGCGGTCGCCCGCAATGCTCCCCAGGCCCACGATCTGCCCCTGGCCCGCTCGTGCGAAACGCTGTGCCACCGGGTTGCACCAGGCGATCGCCCCCAGGGTGTTCACCCTGAGAGTCAGAAGATCGTTTTCGGTATCATAGGCAGAAGGGTCATGGGGAAACATCACACCGGCGGCATAGATGAACAGGTCCAGCCCGTTCAGATCGCGGGCGATCGACTCCAAGAGTCCAGGCACAGAAGCCGTATCCTGGACATCATGAGAATAGGCAAGCGCCCGCGTGCCGTGTGCCTGAGCCAACTCATCGCAAAGCGCTTCCAGTTCGGGCAGCCGCCGGGCCACCAGGGCCAGGTCGACCGCTTCGGCTGCGAGCCGACGGGCTAGGGCCGCCCCTATCCCGGACGAGGCCCCGATGATCAGAGCCTTCGGCCTCGAAATCAGCGCGCCTTGGTGATCGGGCTCCATCGCAGTCAAGATCCGCCAACCTTTCGCTAGGTGGTCGAACCACAGGCCCCGGCCGTGCCCTTCCCGGCCGAAAGTTGGGCTATTCTATCAAACAACCTGCCTCGGCCTTCTCTGTGCACGTTTTGAACCATGCTAGGTGCAAGGTGATCCGCTCAAATTCCGCCGTGAAAGGACGTCAAAACAGAATGAGCCCATTGACGAGCTGCCAATCGTCCCTCGACGCCGCCGAGCCCGTTTTCGGCACCGCCACCGAAGCCGAGATCTGGATCGGCATGGAATACCGCGGGCCGTGGGCGGCCAAGGCTTTCGCTGCCAGCGATCTTCCGCCGGAGCTGAAGAAGCCGCTGGGGGAGGCGCTTGACTCGACTCCCGGCAGCCGTTTACAGCTCATTCGCAAACCCGGAAGGACGCGCGGGCCCCTGGCCCTTTACCTCGCCCGGACCAACCTACCTCATCCGGACACCTTCCGCATTGATTTCGCAGCCTATCCCCAACTGGCGGAATGGAATCTCAAAGCTTTGGCGGCAGGCACCCCGCCGCCAGGCGCTGCTCGGCTTCGAAAACCATGGATCTTGGTATGCGGGAACGGCCGGCGGGACGCCTGCTGCGCTCGTCACGGCACGGCCGTCTACCGCGCCCTCGCCCACCTCAAAGACGCTGACGTTTGGCTGTCCAACCACCAAGGTGGCCACCGCTTCGCGGCCAACGCCGTCGTCCTGCCCTTGGGCATCCAATTCGGCCGGCTGCGGCCTGTGCTGGCGCCCGGGCTCATTGAAGCCTGCCTCGAGGGAACCTGGGACTTGGATCACACCCGGGGCCACGTGGCGTATCCACGCCCGGCCCAGGCCGCCGAGCACTTCTTGCGGCAGCGCACGGGAGAACTCCGTCGGGATGCGTTCCGGCTCGTGTCGGCCACGGCCACCGCACCTGATCGATGGCAGGTGCGGTTTGAAGAGACGGAGGACGGCGGCAGCCACACGGTCAACGTGTCGGTGGGGAAATCAAACTTCGAGGTGATCAAGACCACGGGTGATCCTTCGCCGGCCAAGGTACCCGCCTACACACTCACCTGAACGACAGATCGCTCGCTAGGCAAAACTACACGTCGCTGGCCGGGGAACGGAGCACCATGCCGGAGGCATGGTCTTTGCGCCCGACGACGGCGTACACCACCCCAAACACGGCCGTGGCTGCCAGCACGATCGCTGGACCGGAGGCCAGGTTGAGGTAGTAGGACAGGTAAACTCCGGCCAGCGATGACAGGGCCCCGATCAGAGCAGCAAGGATCATCACCCAGATCAGCCGGCGAGTCATCAAGGTGGCCGTGGCGGCCGGTGTGACCAGCATCGCCAGGACCAGCGCCACGCCCACCGCTTGCAGCGACACCACAATCACCACCGCCAACAGCACAAGCATGAGATTGCGCAGCCAGACCACGGGCAGCCTCAGCGTGGATGCCAGAAGAGGATCGAACGAGATGACCATGAATTCTTTATAGAACGCCGCGATCGTCAGCAGCACCACCAGCCCCAGCCCGGCGATCAGGATCAGATCGTCTGGGCCAACCCCAAGCAGGTCTCCGAACAGGATGTGGGTCAAGTCCACGGCGTAGCTCCCGCGTGCCGAGAGCATGGCCACGCCCAAGGCGAACGCACCGGCGAAGACCACACCGATGGCCGTGTCCTCCGCCAATCGGCCCCTCTGGCTGAGCCGCCCAATGACCAGCGCTGCCGAGATCCCGGCCACCAGCGCACCCAGCGCCACCGGCCAGCCTAGCAAGAATGCCAGGACCACGCCGGGCAGCACGATGTGGGCCAGGGCGTCGCCGAAGAAGGCCATGCCCCGCAGCACAATGTACGTGCCCAGGATGGGGCACACAATCCCAACCATGAGCGCCGCCGCCAAGGCACGGACCATGAAGGCATGCGAAAAGGGCTCGAGCAATGCCTGGAGCAGGATCATGCCTGAGTCTCCTCACCCTCACAATGGGTGTCGGCCAACACCATCGATCCGGGTCCCCCAGAGACCACATGCAAGCTCCCCTGATAGGCCTCTTGCAGGTTCTCGGGCGTGAAGACATGGTCCGGCCGTCCTTCTGAAATCAGGCGATGGTTGAGCAACAGGGCCCGCTCAAAGTGCTCGGACGCCAGGCCGAGATCGTGGGTCGCCACCAACGAGGGCACGCCATCTCTCATTAGGCCGTCCAGCAGGGACAGAATAACCTGCTGGGTCGGGGCGTCCAATCCGGTCAAAGGCTCATCCAGCATGACGATCTCGGCCTCCTGCGCCAGAGCACGCGCCAGGAACACTCGCTGCTGTTGGCCGCCCGAAAGGGCCCCGATATGCCGCTGCCGCAAATCGCTCATGCCCACCCGCTCCAACGCCTGGTCCACGATGGCCCAATCCTGCTTTCTAGGCCAGCGGAAAGGGCCTACCTTTTTCACCCGGCCCATCATGACCACGTCGGCCACGCTCACCGGAAAGCGCCAATCCACCTGGGTTCGCTGTGGGACGTAGGCGATACAGATGTGGCTTACCGGGCCATAGCCATAGACGCGGACAAGGCCTGCCGTCGGCGGATAGATGCCGGCGATCACTTTCAAGAGCGTGGTCTTACCGGCACCGTTGGGGCCCACCACGGCTACCTTCTGCGGCACATCGATGGTGAAGCTCACGTCCTCCAGCGCCGTGGTGCCGTCGAAACGAACCGTCAGGTTTGACACTTGGACCGGAGCGGCATCGGCTACGTGCGGCGGGGGGTGCCCGATCACCTGCTCCAGGCCGCTCGGTTTCTTGGCCGCGCTGGTTTCTTTCACTTCAGTGCCTCCACAATCGCCTGAACATCGAATCGCATGAAATCCAGATAAGACTGGGCCGGGCCGCCGGGTGGACTCAGGCTTTCCAGGTAGATGGGCACGACGGGGATTCCGGTATCACTGCCCACCTGGTCGGCCAGGCTGTGGTTGTCGTAGGTGCCGACGAAGATGGCCCGCACCGCCTCGCGTTTCAGGGTGGCTTCCAAGGCGGCCAGCTCCTGCGCCGAAGGCGCTGCCAGGTCGTTGGTCTTAGGATTGATGGCACCCACCACCGTGAATCCGTAGCGCCGGGCAAGGTAACCCAGGACCTCGTGGTCGGCGACAAGCTTGCGTTGTGATTCGGGCAGGGCGGCGATCTGCTCAGCGGCCCACGCGTCGACCTGTTCGATCTTCTGAATATAGGCGGAGGCGTTGGCCTGGTAGGCCTCGGCATGCGCCGGGTCGAGCGCCGAGAAGGCCTGACCCGCGTGGTTGGTCCAGAGCATCACGTTCTTCGGGTCGAACCAAACATGGGGATCGACCTCTCCGGGGGGAACTGCGTTGCCGGCGGCCGGCCGGGCAGCGAGTTCATCGGCGATCGACAGTGCGGCGACACCGTCCGAAAGCGCCACCACCGGCGGATGATCCTGCCCGCCGCCCAGAACTTTGGCCAGGAAGACTTCATAGCCCAGGCCGCTCATCAAGATCACGTCAGCCTCATTCAGCCGGACAACATCCTGAGGCGCCAGCTCGTAATCATGGGGGTCCGCCCCACTCGGAACGAGCACCGTCAGGTCGATCATGCCCCCTCCGACGGCCGCCGCTGGCTCGGCCAGGAGGCCGGTGGTGGCCACCACACGGAGCTTGCGCCCTGATCCGAGATCGGCGGGCGCCAGTTGGGCGGCGGGTTGGGCCGTCAGACCGGGCAAGGCGCCGCGGTTTTGGCCAACGCACCCGGCCGCCATCGCCCCAAGCATGACCCATCCCGCCAGGGCCGGCGGCACCATCAATCGGCGGAACGTGTTCAGCCCTGGCATTGTGGGCAAACTCCCACCAATTCCAGGACATGGTCCTCAACCCTGAAACCCGTCTCGGTTTCCAGCTTCTCCACCAGGCCGTCGATATCGCAACCCGAAAACGCCACCACCCGGTGACATCGCTGGCAAACCAGGTGGTGCCCATGGCCGACTTCGGCCAAAGCGTACCCATGGCAGCCCCCCTCCAAGTGAACCCGTTGAGCGAGTTCAAGTTCCGTCAGAAGGCCGAGCGTGCGGTATACGGTAACCAGGCCGATCCTGGGGTAGATTTTCGCCGCCCGCGCATGCACGGCCTCGGGAGTGAGCCACGCCCCGGCCGCCTGCAGGACGCTGACCACTGCCCGCCGCGGGGCGGTTAACCGATAACCTAGCTGGCTGAGCAGCCCCAAAACTTCGATTGCAGCAATGTCCATGTTGGCCCGATATTGAAAAAGATTTTCAATAGAAAGTCTAACGGCTGGGCCACTCCCCGTCAAGATCTCTGGCTTTCAGGGCAGCCAGGCCGGGGCAAACGCATCTTGGGCGATGGCTTGGGGCAGCTGGTCACCCACGTGCCAGAGATACACATCGGGCGCCGCGTCAAGCGACTCCACGGAGACCCCCTGAAACAGCAGCGCAACCCCGCTCGCGTCCCACACCGGCCCACCGAAGGCGCGGTCGGGCTGGTCGGCCACCGGCGTTGCGTCGGACCCGTCGGGGTGAACAATCCAGATCCCACGTGCCAATCCTGCCCCTGGCCTGCGGGCGCTGACGGCGATCCAATCGTCCACCGGTGACCAAACCGGGCTCCCGGCATCCTCCAGGTTGTCGAGCGCCAAAGGGACGGCCTCGCCGGTGGCTGCCTCGATGACATACAGAGTCCCCACCGGAGGCTCCTGGGAAATGTCCAGCACGCTGGCGACCAACCTGGTCCCATCCGGCGACCAGCTTCCCACCAACCCGTTCAGGGTGTGTAAGCTGAGATCGTGACCCGTGGCGAAGTCGTGAAGGCGGATGGTTCCTTCTCCCAGATCGGCGAAGGCCACCCGCTCCCCATCCTGGGACCACACCGGGCTCTTGGCCTGCAGCTGGGCGTCGTCCAGCAGCCGGTCCGCCGCACCTCCATCAAGCGGCAGCACCCACACCGTCGAGGAACCGTCCACCCCGACCTGCGTGTAGGCCAGATGCCCCCGGTCCGGCAGCCAGGCGGGGTCGACGCAGTCATCCCCGCCGCACTGCGTACGCTGGACAATCTCGGCACGGTTCAGATCCAAAGTCCACACATCCCGTCCGCCAACAGCATTGGGCCTCACCAGCGCCAATTGGTCCCCGCCGGGCGAAACGCTGAATTCGGTCACTTCTTGATCAGCTGGGAGCATGGTCTGGGGGGCGCCGCCTGGCTGAGGCGAGGCCATCAGCAACCGATGTGGGGGCCTGCTCGGGGAGAGGAAGGCTGCTCTCGGCGATCGTATCTCGAACGTCCACGTCGTGCCCGCCACCGTCCTCATCGATCCGTCG
Organism: uncultured Chloroflexia bacterium; assembly: GCA_963807065.1. Lineage (GTDB taxonomy): Bacteria > Chloroflexota > Anaerolineae > Anaerolineales > E44-bin32 > CAWAND01. Next base: position 932,470 of record CAWDZQ010000004.1, on the reverse strand, counting down.
GCTGAGGCGACCCCTGATTCCAAGGAGGCCGTAACGCGTTGACCGATGGGAAGCGTAATCTCAGGCGAAAACTGGACGCGGCCCGCATCCGATTGGAAGGTCCCTTGTACAGGCGGCGATAGCGCCCAGTGTTGCCTCACGCTCTCGAGATCAGGCGGACGGTTGAAGACCATATCGATGCTTCCGGTTGACGCGCCCGAGCCGCCATCCGGAGGTAACACCGAGACCAGGGCAAAACCTTCGGCGCCGGCTTGCGCACCGCGTTGATGCAACAGAGTGCTGGCCAGCCAGGCCAAGGCCAATCCCGACCCCAGCCCCACTGCGGCCCACACCAGCAGGCGGCGATGGGCTGGCGAAAATGGGTTCATCTTAAGGCTGCTCTCTCCTGCCGAATCTCACGTTCCGTAGGATAAGCCAAAACCGACCCGTCTTTTGCTACACTTGCCAAACGCCTCGGACGATCGGGAGAGACAGATGACGTTCTTGAACATGGTGATCTACGGCAATCCCCTGGAGCGGTGGGCTCTGGCCCTTCTGGCGACGATCGCCCTGGCCATCATCCTTCGCTTGATGCTGCGCCTCATCCAGCGTCGCATCGAGCGGCTGGCGGACCGGACCAAAACGGGGCTCGACGACTTGCTGGTTGACCTGATGCGTCGAACCAAATGGTGGTTTCTGAGTTTGGAATCCGCCTACGTTTCGACCATTCTGCTCGACCTGCCTGGCGCCGCCGATCAGGCCGCCAGAACTGCCGCCATGCTCGTCCTCATCTTCCAGGCCGGTTTCTGGGGTGTCGGCCTGCTGGACTACATCATTCGCACGCGCCTCGACCAGGAGAAGGCTGAGAAGGATGCGGCCGGGACCACCACCGTCAGCGCCCTCGGTTACGTGGCCCGGGTGGCCCTCTGGGTGGTTGTCTTGCTGCTGATCCTGCAGAATGCCGGTGTCGAAGTCACGGCCCTGATTGCTAGCCTGGGCGTCGGCGGCGTGGCGGTTGCGCTGGCCCTGCAGAGCACCCTCGGCGATCTGTTCGCCTCGCTGGCCATGGTGCTCGACCAGCCCTTTGTCCTAGGCGATTTCATTATTGTCGGCGACTACATGGGCACAGTTGAGAACATCGGACTAAAGACCACTCGCATACGCAGCTTGTCCGGTGAGCAGATCGTGTTCTCAAACTCCGACCTTCTCAACAGCCGCGTGCGCAACTACAAGCGAATGTTTGAACGGCGAGTGGTCTTCGGCTTCGGCGTGGTCTACGACACTTCCCCAGACACGCTGTCCGAGATCGGCGCTTGGGTGAAGGCGATCATCGAAGATCTGGACCAAACCCGCTTTGACCGAGCGCACTTCAGCGCATTCGGCGATTTTTCCCTCAATTTCGAGGTGGTCTACTACGTTTTGAACTCGGACTACAACTTCTACATGGACATTCAACAGACGATCAACATCGCCTTGTATCGCAAGCTGGCATCCGAAGGTGTCGAGTTCGCCTTCCCCACGCATACTATCCTCTTGCCAGATCGGGGCCAACGCCCGACAGACGCGGGCGGTGGTTCCCCGCAACCTGCTTGACACGCCTCGTTTGCGAGCGATACAATGACCGCGCGGTTGTGAGCCGACACAACTCGCGGTATGCGTACCGAGAGCACAGCGATACAACACGTCTGGCGGCCGGCGCTCATTTACCCCTCGCCCTTGACCGGCGGCCGGCCGCAAGAGGGGCTTCAGGTAGAATCTTGAGGAATACCAGTAAAACGCCCCTGGTCTTGCACCTGATTTAGCACCTATTGGGTTGCGTTAAGAGCCTCCGGATAATTGCAGCGACTTCGCACCCGCCTGATTGATTTTCCCGCGAGCCTCCGCGGCCCATTAGCCGACGGCCCCCGGCTGAAATTGTGGCCTAGCTTCGCACCAGTGAAGGGCACATCGGATTGATTTCTGAATTCTGTCACAATCTAAGCTTCTTCGAGGGCGAGGCCCACATGTTGTTCCCCGTGGGCATTCTCAGTTGTTATGGCATTTGAAAGGAGGCTCCCCTCAAACCACATTGATTCCACTTCAAAGCTAAGGTTCTCAGTTCTTCCACCATCCAATCCCTAGGAGGAGAAGATGAAAGGAAAGTTGTTTGCAGTTGTGTCGCTGATGATGGTCTTCGGGCTCATGGTGACGGCCTGTGGGCCGGCCGCCACGCCCCAGCCTGCACCGGCGACTCAAGCGCCGCAGCCGACGGCCGCTCCCACTGAAGCCATGGCGCAACCCACTGCCACTGAAGCGGCCATGATGGGCGGAATCGACTGCACCGGCGTGAGCTCCGGCGACACGCTGAGCGTGATGTACCAGTGGTCGGGTGCTGAAGAGGAAAAGTTCAACACCATCGCCAAGCCGTTCCTCGACGCATGCGGCGTTACGCTCAACGCCGAATCCACCCGCGACGCAGCCGTCCTCGACACGCGCGTCAAGAGCACACCGCCTGACGTGCTGTTCTGGCCGTCGACCTCGGTCACCAACCTGTACGGCGACCAAATGCAGGACCTGACGGCCCTGGGCGCCCACACCGACAACTACGCCAGCTTCTGGACGACGGCCGGCATGATGAACGGCAAGCTGCTCACCCTGCCCGCCAAGGCTGACATCAAGACCATCATCTGGTACAGCCCGGCGCAGTTCGACGCCTTCGGCTACAGCGTCCCCTCCACTTTCGCTGAGCTCAACACGCTGGTCGAGCAGATGGTCGCCGACGGCAACGTACCGTGGTCGATGGGCATGGAGAGCGGCGACGCCACCGGCTGGACCGGATCCGACTTCATCCAGGACCTGCTGCTCACCCAACAGGGACCGGACTTCGTCAACGGCATCATCGACGGTTCGGTTGCCTACGACGATCAGGGTGTCCAGGATGCCTATGCGATCTACCAGAAGTGGGCGTCGGATCCCAAGTACACCGTGGGCGGCGCCACCGGCACGGTCAACACCGCCTTCCTCGATGCCATCTACAAGCCGTTTGCCGATCCGCCGGAAGCCATGATGGTCAAGCAGTCCGGCTTCGCCGGCGGCGAGATCGTGAAGCAGTTCCCCAATCTCCAGTACGGAACCGACTTCGACTTCTTCCAGTTTCCTGGCGCCCAGGGGATGCAGGGTGGCGCCGACTACATGTTCGCCTTTGGTAGCTCTGCCGCAACCATGGCGTTCGTGAAGTACATCACCAGCACCGAGGGCGGTGCCAACTGGGCCGCCGCCGGCTTCGACGAGTTCCCCAACACGGGCGCCGCGGGCAACTACCCCGACGAACAACTCGCCAAGAAGTCCGACATGCTGGCCAACGCCCAGGGCTTCACGCCGGACCTTGGCGACGCACTCGGCAACCCATTCTCGTCTGCGGAATGGAAGGCCATTGTCGACGTGGTTCAGGGCGGGGATATCTCGACTGAACTAGCCGCAGTGGCGGCAGCCCAAAAGGAATCCCTCGCACAATAGGGCCGCCTGAAAACGAGGTGCCGGGGTAAGCCCCCGGCACCTCGTTTCTCCCCCTCGGCTGGTCACCGCGCAGGAGGAACCCCATGGCTACCCCTCAGATCATGAAGCAGGGCCGCGTCGTCCCCTGGCTCTATGTACTGCCCGCTCTCCTTGTCATTGCTATCTTTATCATTTACCCCATGGTCAACACCGCACAATTGAGCCTGACCGACCACTCCGGCACCGGGTCAGCTGCCAACGAATGCCTCCAGGGACAACCCTGCTGGGGTGTTCTGGAGAACTACCGCTACGCTCTGACCAACACGGAAATGACCACCGCCTTGCGCAACAACCTGCTCTGGCTACTGATCATGGTGCCCTTCACGGTCGGCATTGGGCTGCTAGTAGCCGTTCTGGCAGACCGAGTCTCCTATGAGAGCCTGGTCAAATCGCTGATCTTCATGCCGATGGCCATTTCGTTCATCGGTGCCGGTGTGATCTGGCGCTTCATGTACGCCATCCAGACCGGAGCCAACGAAGCTCAGATAGGCGTTCTCAATGCGGCCATCACCGGGGTGGGTGCCCAACCCGTGGCGTTCATGAGCAGCCAGCCCATCAACAACTTTGCCCTCATGATGGTCGGGATCTGGCTGTGGGCCGGGTTCAGCATGACTATCTTGTCGGCGGCGTTGAAGGGCCTGCCGGGTGAGGTGCTCGAAGCCGCTCGGGTGGATGGCGCCAACGAATGGCAGTTGTTCTGGCAAGTGATGATCCCGATGATCTTGCCTACCATCACCGTCGTCGCCACCACCTTGATTATCATCGTGCTCAAGATTTTCGACATCGTCTTTGTCATGACCGGTGGCAATTTCGGCACCGAGGTTATCGCCAACCGCATGTTCAAGCTGATCGTGACCAATGTCGGCCGATCAACCGCTATCGCCGTCTTGCTGCTGGTGCTCACCATCCCGGTCATGTACTTCAACGTAAAGCGTTTTCAGGAGCAGGAGGCAATGCGATGAAGCCCTTCTCGCGCCTCAACCGCTTCTTCAACAAACTGCCCGTGCACCTGGCGCTGGTCGTGCTGGTGGTGGTGTGGGTCGTCCCAACGTTCGGCGTGTTCATCACCTCTTTCCGCAGCCGCGAGGCCGTACGCACCACCGGCTGGTGGACCGTCTTTCTGCCGAGCACTCCGGCCGGCAAGCAGGAATACACCACCTATTGCGCCTCCTGCCACGGGCCGAACGGCGACGCCATTCCCCAGGCGAATCTCTCTGACCCCAAAATCGTTGGGCAGTTCGCACGCTCGGCCAGTCTGCTGGCCTTCCTCAAGAAAGACGTCAACGGCGGCCCCCATTTGAAGGACCCGCCCCTGCCTGACAATGCGCGCGATGCCCAGGTCGTGCTGGCGCCAGTGATCCAATACATGCAAATCCTCGACGGTGAACACTCCCCGACGGGCGGGCTAGATTTCACCCTTCGGAACTACGCCGATGCTCTGGTGGGTTACAAGGGAACGGGTGACTACTTGAGCGACTGCCAGCAAGGCGTGGGCAGTACGCTCGCTAAGTTCACCTGCAATTTCGGGAAGGACCTGCTTAATCCCGAGGGCATGGGGCAGGCCTTCTTGAACACGGTGGCGGTGGCCGTGCCGGCGGCTTTGCTTCCGATTTTGTTCGCCGGGTTTGCTGCCTACGCCTTCGCCTGGATGGACTTCAAGGGCCGACAGTGGCTGTTTGCCCTCTTGGTCGGGCTTCAGGTCGTCCCGCTCCAGCTTGCACTGGTGCCGATTGCGCGTATGTACACAAGTATTGGGCTGCAGGATACCTTCTTAGGCATCTGGTTGTTTCACACAGGCTTCGGACTGCCCTATGCCATCTACCTTATGCGCAACTTCATGGGCGGGCTGCCCAAGGAAGTGTTTGAATCCGTCTACATCGATGGGGCCAACCACTGGACGGCCTTCTGGAAACTGGCGATCCCCCTATCCATCCCAGCCATCGCCTCGCTCTGGATTTTCCAGTTCCTTTGGATTTGGAATGATTTCCTGGTAGCCAAGATCTTCCTGAACGGCCATCCGGTGCTAACGGTCCAGATCACCAACCTGATCGATCCGCGGGGCGGCAACTGGCATATCCTCACCGGCGCGGCCTTCCTGTCGTTCATCGTCCCCATGCTGGTATTCTTCGGACTGCAGCGCTTCTTCGTCCGCGGGATGTTGGCTGGTTCGGTCAAGGGATAGCTCACGCGCCGACCATCAGAGAGTTGCAGACACCCAAGAGGCTGTCCCTGATGGGACAGCCTCTTCCTTTACGCTAAGTTCTCAGCGCTGCTCATCATCCACCCATGCAAGCCCCTTTCAAAGGGGGCGCTGGGCACTGCCCTCATGTCCCCCAGACTCCCCAAAATCACCCGACACGCGAGGGCCGCTGCCCTTAGTCGCGGGCCACCGAGAGTGCTTTCTGACCAACCGCACGATTCGACTCACAACAGGAGGCGGCCGGAGACCACAACCCAGAGCACTTATTCTTCGAGGATGGTTGGATGATAGAACCCGTCAGCCCTGCGCTCAGCGACCAGCGCTTATCGTCAACCCCCGCTGGCCGTGGAGGTGGGAGGCGCTTGTGACCGCGTTGCCGCCAGCGTCGCAGCCAGGGTTGGTGTCCCGCCGACTTGCCCGATGTAGCCGGCCAGGATCCATCCAACTTTTCCGTCTGCGGTGCGAATTTGCCACCACAGGTCCCCGTTGTAATCGACGGGGCCTGACAGGATCTCCACCTGCGCGCCGTCCAGAAGTCCCCCTACGGGGTCACCGCCCGGTGATCGGCGGAAGAAGACTCCCACGCCGCCCGTACCCTGGATGAGCGCCGTAGGTGGGGTCGGGGTGGCGGTGGCCGTCGCCGTCGCCGTCGCCGTGGCCGTGGCGGTGGATGTCGCCGTGGCGGTGGCGGTGGTGGTCTGCGTCGGCGTCGGCGTGCGGCTGGGCGTGGGCGTCATGGTCGGCGTGGGTGTGGCGGTCGGCACGGCCGCCACCACCGAGGCCCCCAATCCCAGGGCGCCCATGACCGCCACCAAACCCATCATGGCGATCGCCCCAGCCAGCGAACGTCCGCTGCCAATCAACGGACGGAAGCCTAGCAGGGCCAGCATGCCCAATCCGGAGACCACTGCCCACACCAGATGAAGGCCGGCGATGAGCAAAGCTCCATGCCACAGGTCAGGGTCCCCGCGCACGACGCCAATACTCGCCGCCGCCAAGGGGGTAAGCACCTCGTAAGCTACCGCTGCGCTGGCAAGCCTGGAAAGTCCTTCGCCCTGGCCGAATTGGCGTGCCATCAGCACCGAAGCCACCAGCAGCACGCCCAGGTCGATCAGGTTGAGCTTGGTGTGCCCCCAGACCAGCACAGAGCCCAAACCTTCGGGGATAGCCAGCCCCCCGGTCAGCCCGGCAACCACGCTGAACAACGCCAGGCCGACCACCAAGCCCCCCAGCAATCGCAGCAGGAAACGGGCCGAGCCCGAAACAGCCGCCAGTGCCAGGCCGATCAGCGGCGCCATGGAAGGCGCCAGCAGGACACCCGCCACCAGCAAGGCTTCTTGATCAACACGGAACCCCAGGCCGATTACCGCCCCCGCCGCCACGGCGCGCAGGTAGAGATCGATGCTGGGGGAAACATCGTGCGCCAGCTCCTCCAGAAATGCCTCACGCTCGTCGGCTCGAAGCTGGGTCAACATGCGGCCGGCCCGTCGCCTTCTTGACGGGGGGAGTTGGCCGGGGTTGTTGAGGGATTCGGGCGACTCGGGGCTCATCGTCGCAGGCTCGCCTTCAGTCGCAGGGGGTTGTCCAGCATGGCCAGGGCGGACAGAATGTCCGGAACCAGCAGATCAGCGGCGGTCAGGGCTTCGACCGAAGTCCCTTCCGGGGAGACGACCGCCATGCCAATCGCCGCCGTTCGCAACATGCCGGCATCGTTGGCCCCTTGCCCGATGGCGATCACATGTGTCGGGCCAAGATCGCGCACAAAGTCCGCCTTGGCCTCCGCCTCTCCCCCGGGCTGGATCCGGTCGGCCGTCAGACCGAGCTGGCGGTCCAATTCTGCCTGGCGGCCATGCGTGTCGGCTGTCAGCAGGTGAAACTCCAACCGGCCCTTAAGACGGTTCAGGCCGGACACGACGCCATCGATGAGCACGCCATCTACCGCCAGGGTCCCGTTCACGTCGAGCACCAGGTGCTCGAGTTGAAATTGGCCGCGGCCGGGGATGTCAATGGCGAGCATGGGCAGGGTCCTTGGCCCGAGTTTGGCGGACCATCGTGTCGGGGCAACCGAACATGGCCTACCGCGGCGATTATAGCATTCCCCGCCGAGGAGGCGAGTTGCCGGGGAACTCGTGCCCACCATCTTGTGACCCCATTCTGCGTCTGCTATAATTTCGCCACCATGGGCGCGTAGCTCAGCCGGTTAGAGCGCACGGTTCACATCCGTGAGGTCGGAGGTTCGAGCCCTCTCGCGCCCACTGCAGACCACACGGTTCGTGTTTTCGGCCATCCGTGTGGTCTCAACTTAAGCCCTAAACCCCCCAATTCCAACCCGGTTTTCCGCGGTTTCTATCCGTGACCACTCGAATCCGGGCCTCCCGCGCAAGGAGGGCCAAGCGCGGACCTCGCGGACGGTTTGGTTGTGCCAACGGCGTTTGGTGAAGAGGGATCGACCCTCGTGCTCTGGCCCGGGCTTGGAAAAGCCTACCAACGTCAGCGTCTGCAAAGCCCTCAGTCACGGGGTCCCTTCGCTGCGTTCAGGATAGTCGAAGCCCATCGTCGCCGACTAACCAAGAATCCGTACTGGGCCGTCTACGGATCTCCCTCCGCCCCCGAGACCTTCGGACGGTCTTGTTGGTCCTTCAGGCTTGGGTCGGCGAAAGAATCGCGTGATCGCGAACGCCCCCTGGCATTGCGTGCGGGTGGGCCGCTCCCGCAAGGGTCAGGACGTTCGCTGGGGCATGATCCCAAGGACGTGGAGTGGGTTGACTGGACAGTCGGATCGGCTACGCCACCTGCGCCCATCTATCCCGTCTGGTGGCGGTCGCCGACGCCCGCACTCAACCTTCTGCCTCGAATTCCCCCTGCCCCCGGACGATTGGGCAGGGTGGCGGATCCTTTGAGGGCGTCGGATTGATCACATTACCCGCGTCCACCCATCGTCAGCGCCATCAAGGCCTTCTGTACATGCAGGCGGTTCTCGGCCTGTTGGTAAATCACGGATTGCGGCCCGTCAATGACCTCACCATCGGCTTCGTGGCCACGATCGATGGGCATACAGTGCATATAGACCGCGTGTTTCTTCGCCAAAGCCATCTTCTCCGGCGTGACACGCCAGTCCTCGAACTGCGCGGCCATGGCCTCGACCTCCTTTTCCTCCTCAGTGACCATTATCGGGCCCCATGATTTTGGATACACGAAATCGGCGTCAGTGAAGGCTTCATCCATATCGTGAGTTTCCTTTAGTTCCACGCCGGTCTCATCGGCAAAGCTTCGCGCCCGCTCCATGACTTCCGGCATCAAGTGATAGCCTTCCGGATAAGCCAAGGTGACATCCATGCCGAAACGCGGCATGAGCCAGACAAGGGATTGAGGAACGGAAAGCGGTCGGACGTATTTGGGTGCATAGGTCCATGAGATGACGAACTTGCGCCGACTGAGGTCCCTGCCGAAGAGTTCGATGAGCGTCATCAGGTCGGCCATCGCCTGGCAGGGGTGGTCAACGTCATCCTGCATATTGATGATCGGGGCATCTGCATAGCGCGCCATCTCGTACAAGTACTTGTTTCCGATGCCTGTGCGGCAGTCTCGAATCGAGATACCGTGCCCATAGCTGCTGAGCACAATACCGGTGTCCTTGGCGTTCTCGCCGTGGCCAATCTGCGTAGCCCTCGGCTCCAGGTAGATCGCATGACCTCCAAGTTGCGTCATTCCTGTCTCGAATGAGTTGCGGGTCCGAGTGCTCTCTTCAAAGAACAACATGTAGAGGGTCTTAGCCCGCAGAATTTGGTCGTGAAACACGCCAGTGGCAAACTCACTCTTCAGGCGGAAAGCCAGCTCAAGGACTGTATTCAGCTCATCAACAGTCCAATCCGTGGTGCAAATGAAGTCTTTCTGAAAAAGCTTGGTGTTCATCGAGGTCTCCTCATCGTTTTCGGCGAAGGTCGGTGTAGCAGGACATTTCCAGTCAGGTTTGGCCCGAGTAAACCAATGGGAAGAGAGCATAGAAGGCAGCCGCCTTCTCCAACTTGGTAAGGTCCACTTGGTCATCGGGGGTGTGCACGAATTTCTCCTCTTGGGGACCAAACCCGAGCGTTGGGATGCCGGCCGAGCCGGCCGAGTATGTACCGTCGGTGCTGAAGCGCCAGACACCCACCTCGGGCGGCCTTCCCCACAAGGCGCTGCCAGTGGTCTTCCCAGCCTCGACCAGGGGGTGGGCCGGATCGAGGAGCCAACCCGGAAAGAAGCCGGGGCCGTCAAGCCGAGATCCGGTGTGGCTTGTTACGGGTTGGTCTGGGATCCGCACCGTGGCTCCCAGCGGACTCACCACCTTGCGGATGCCGTCGAGTACATCATCTGTAGACTGGCCCGGTGCCATGCGCCGGTCGACAGCCACTTCGCACCAGCTGGGAACCGAGTTGGGCGTGTGGGGTCCCTGGATGAGTGTCACCACCTGAGTGTCTCGCCCGAAGATGGGGTCGTTGGGTAGTTCGGGATTCATAAACTCCACGGCATGGATCACCGGCAGCATTTTCAACAGGGCGCTCTCCCCCAGTTCGGGCTGGCTGGCATGGGCCGCCCTGCCGGTGGTTCGCACCCGCAATTCACATCGGCCTCGATGGCCGCGACGCAGGCTCAGGTCTGTCGCCTCGGCCAGAAGCACTACTTCGAGATTCACACCATCGCGTTCCACAAGCGAACGCAACGCAAATCCTTCTGCGTCCTCCTCAAGTGTCGCGCCCATTACCAGGAGCGTGAAATCCGCTTCGAGACGGAGTGCTTTCACGATGGCAGCGGCGTAGACGATAGCAGCCACCCCTCCCTTGCAGTCGGAGGCACCCAAACCCCACATGGCGCCATTCTCGACAACAGGCTCGAGTGGGTCGTGCCTCCACTCGGACTCGTCGGCGACTTCGTTTGTATCAAGGTGGGCGTCGTACAGAATCACGTGGGCGCCACTCCCAATTCGCCCTAATGCGTTGCCGGCGCTGTCCATCCAAACCTCGTCACAGCCGACGGCCAGCAATTCCTCCATTGTCCGAAGGACGGCTTGCTTTTCTTGCCCCGTATAGCTGCGGATCCGGATCAGATCCGCCAGGAATTGTTGTCGGCGTTCGGCTTGATCTGCCGCCGCGGCCCGGATTTTGGGGACCAGGTCGTTCCAGAACTCAGTCGTCACACTCTCCTCCACGCACATTCCATTGCCTAGCCTCAAAGATCGAACGCCCTTGGCTAGTCGAGGTCGGCACGCCAAGGGTCCCGAAAACACCCAGATACCGCCATGCTTCGGCTTCGGACAGTCCCGGCGGCGTTGTCCAACACGGACCCCATGAGCTCCGCCCTGCCGAAACCTGTCGGCTTAGAACCTGTGCTGAGGCGCGCGCGTCCGGTGGCAAGCGTTTGGCCTGGCCCATATCGCTTGACGTGTCCCGATTCTGGAAGAGACCAGGTTTTTGGTGAAGTGACATCCCAATCTGATCCTTGATGACAACCAGCATGGATAACCTCTCGATCCCCTGCCGCCAAGCTTCCAAAATCGGGTCAGCCCGCCGAAGGTCGACCCGCCCGGGGATGGTCCCGGATATCCATGCCGATCATCCGTTTCTCGCTGTCCAGTGCATCTTGACGCGCCTAGCTTAGGGCCACGCGAAAATGTGAGGGGGCCATGAATTTGAAACCCCCACCTTCTTACAATAACAAGGCTCGCCGACGATGAGGCAAGCCGCGCCAATCGATCGGTCCGGGACCAAACTCTCGCCCCAGGATGGGCCTCATCCTTCATCTGCAAGGGGCGAATTGCTTGGCTCGGCCCCGGCCCGACACGCCAGATTCTAAGTGGCCGGGCTCAATGAAGCCATGGAATCTCCACCTTGAGACCCCCGGCAGAAAGGAAGGTCAAGGATTCACATGCCCTCGACTGAGCACAAGAATCCCTTCTCCACACGCACCTCGTGACACTCCGCGTGCTCTTTTCGACCCAATACAGCTTAGTCGTTCACAGGTAGGGTCTTAAGTGACAAATGTCAAATGTCAGATGGCACTTGACACCCTTGGGCGATCCACCTACCGTTTAGGTGGTTGTGCACCGTGGTCATTCGGGCTTGCTGGTGGGGGTTGAAGTCCGCCAACAAGCTGGGTGCGAGTCATTTGTCTTTAGAACAGAGGCACAAAACTGGTGGGTTGACCAACAGGGGACCAGGATCTTTCGCGCCTCGGTCAAGACTGCGGTTGCCCACCCCAACCAGGCTTCTGTGGCTGAGACCACTCCATTGAGCTAGGGATGCCCGACGTTGGCTGCCTTGCTCACTCCTCCCACAGATGAAACGGCTGACTACGTCTCGTGTTCACGTGATTCGGTCGGAAACGGTTGAACAGTGTGGATCGCCATCGGGCTTACCCAATTCGCTTCAAGCCGAATCCCTTCCGGGCGGCCGCTCTTTGGCTGATCGGATGCGAATGAGCACCCTGCATACCCATTGGCAGATTGAACCTCAGGCCCATTTAGTTCAGCATGATGTGCCGGCCAAGCCGGGCCAGCGGAATCTCCCCGGCACAGGTCAACGGACCACGAGAACAAGCTCAACCTCTGTCCTTTTTCACAGTATTCGATTCTCCGATCCCGGGAGAATTTTGGACGGACAGCTGTGAGCTCGATTGCGAGCACCGACTCGCGATATTGGCTCAGGAGGAGGCGGATTTCCCAAGATTTCAAACCTGTCAACCAAGCCGAAACAACAGAGATAGAGCCCTTCTAGCAGGTCCCAACCACGTGTAAGGATTGGAGGAAGAAATGTCGAAGCCGCGTTTGTTTTCCAAGCTGATTGGCGTCGCCGTCTTGCTGGCACTGCTCGCGTCATGTGCACCAGCACCGGCCGCCGCGCCAACCACCGCCCCCGGTGGTCCAGCTCCCACCACTGCCCCCGCAGTGGCGCCGACTGCCGCGATGGCCGAAGCGCAAGATATTGTTACCTGGTGGGAGTTCGACGAGACCAACACCGACCCGAAAGCCGATGAACATGTAGGCAACTTCGCTCTCGCCGAAGCCATCCCGGCTTTCAATCAGACATTCGCCGGCCAGTGGAAATGGGTCAATGTGGCGAAGGCCTTCGACCAGAAGGACGCCGAGCTGATTGCGGCGGTCCAGGCCGGCGGCGAGGTTCCCGATGCTTTCGAAGTTGCCGATGGTGTGACATCCTTCTATCAGCACGGAACCTTACAGGACATCACCGACTGGGCCCAGGCGCAGTCCTGGTTCAAGGACCTCGATCCGAGCACGCTCACCGTCTGCACGGGGCCAGATGGCAGGCTTTACTGCGTACCGATTACCGATCGACCCCAACTGGTGTACGTGTGGAAGGATCGCTATCCCAACGGCTTCCCGACCTCCGTTGATGACTTCATGACCCAGGCCGCGGCGCTAAAGGATCAGGGTTACTACGGCCTCACGTTCTTCGGCTCCACTGACAAGGGTGGCCAGGGTGTCTATCGCGGGCTGGGGACCATTGAGCAATCGTTTGGCGGGCATGTCGATGATGGCAACGCCAAGATGCTGCTTGACACGCCTGAAAATGTTGCGTTCATCGAGTTCGTGCGTGACATCGTGGCCAAGGGCTACGTGCCGGATATCGCCTTCGCCGGTGGATTCCAGGAAGAGGAAGCCTTCAAGGATTCTTCGGCAGGCGCCTTCCCCACTGGGGCCGACGGCTATGTCTTCTTGAACCCGCTCACCGCCCCCGACGGGACGGCGTATGATCTGGGCAATGAGAACGACTTCCTGAATGCGGTCAAGGACGGCGAACTTTACCTGTCTCCGTTCTTCTCGGCGGTGGCTGGGCAAAAGCCTGGTTGCCATATCGCCGGGACCGGTGTCGGCATCCCTGTCGGTGCCAAGAACGTCGAGGGCGCCGAGGCCTACATCAACTGGCTGATGAGCCCCGAAGAGAATGCCAAGTTCGTGTCCGGCATTGGCTCAGCCCCCGCGCTGACCACATCCTTGTCGGATCCGGCTTTCCAGACCCCTTACTTCGAACAGCTGCAGAAGGTCAACACCGAGCAGTTATGCAAGCCTTGGTACGGGTCGCTCGCGGATCCGGCCGCAGCGCAGCCGCTCGTAATGAACGCTTTCTATCAGCTGATCAAGCAGGATCCGACGGCCGATATTCATCAGGTACTGACACAGGCGCAGGATCAATACAACTCGAGCCACTAGTTGCACTTCCAGCGCCACTTGTCTTAGGTAGGACGCAGGGTGGCAAGAACAACCTCTTGCCACCCTGCTCTTTTGCCAACTAGAATGGTCCAGGACAGGTTGGAACCGTGACTGAACAGATATTACCTCCCCCACAAAAGAAACGAAGCCCCTGGTTCAGCAGCTCCCTGCCGTTCTGGCTGATCCTGCCCACACTGATCGTGTTGTTCGCAGTTCAAGTCTATCCGTTCCTATTCACCATCTGGTTGAGCGTCCACCAGCGGATCCCAACCGGATGGATCTACGTCGGCATCAAAAACTTCACACAACTCTTCGCCACCAGCCTCTTCAACCAAAGTGTGGGGTTGACGGTGGTGTTCCTTCTCAGTTTTGTTTTGTTGACGATGGTCAGCGGATTTATCATCGCCTACCTACTCAGTCGCGACATCAGCTTTTCGGGCTTATACATCACGCTGCTCTTCATCCCTTGGGTTCTGTCTGACATCATAGGCGGCGAGATCTTCCGGCTATTGGTTCTCCCTACGTACGGGGTCCTTTCTGGATTTCTGCGGAACCCCAATCTCTTTCCGCCCAACGGCTTGTCGGTCTTGACCGCTTCACCGCCAACGCCCTGGGTTGGAAACATTCCCTTTCCACCTTCGGCGGCTCTAATTCTGCTCATCGTGGCCACAACCTGGCGCGCCCTACCATTCATCACCCTGCTGCTGTTAGCCTCAATTCGCGTGATTCCGCAGGAGGTTGTCGAAAGTGCTCGGGTGGACGGGGCCAGCGTCGGGCAGGTCATCTGGCACATCATCCTTCCCCTGATACGGCCGACGCTGGTGGTGGCGATCTTCAGCCTGAGCTTGGCGGGCATGAACGGCGTCGGGATGATCTTCAGCTTGACTGGCGGTGGGCCCGGAACACAAACGACCATTATGCCTTGGCTTCTGTACAGCATTGGCTGGCAACAACTGAATTTCAACTGGGCTGCTGCATTGGCCCTTTCAATTGGTGTGATCAACCTGCTGCTGATTACGGGAACGCTTCGCATGACCAGGTTAGAGGACGCGAATGCCTAAGACTGCCCTAAAAGAGCATCACAGGGTTCACTGGATGGTCCATCTCAGTTTGATCGTGATTTGTTTCACGATGATGATCCCGATTATCATCGCCGTGATTGAATCCTTCAAAGAGCAGCCGGATATCACTCGCAATCCCCCGACCCTCTTCCCGTGCGATACGGCCACTCAGGCCTTCGACATTAGCGCCTGCCGCTGGTCGACAGAGGGCTATCAACGCGTGTTGGCTGTCAAGACCGACCCGAACTCGTTGTTTGGCTTTGACGTTACCGGAACCTTGGTCAGCATCTATCTGGGGAACACCGTGCTCTACGCCACGGCTTCATCCCTGCTCGTAGTTCTCCTGGCGGCTGGTTCCGGATACGCATTTTCCCGCTTCCATTTCAGGGGAAAACGGGCCCTGATGACCGGAATCATCGCCATCACCGGGGTACCCCTGCTCACCAATCTGCTTGGGCTCTATCAGATGGGTGTGGTGATTCGCAAGTCGGGGTTGCCCTATGATGACCGTGCCTTCATCATCGTTGTCTACATTGGAATGTTCTTGCCTCTCAGTGTATGGATTGCTAAGGGTTTCTTCGATGCCATCCCACAGGAGTTGGAGGATGCTGCCCTTATCGACGGTTGCAGTCGGTTGGGAGCCCTGTTCCGGGTGATCATGCCGTTGGCTCTGCCTGGATTGGTTGCCATCTTCCTGCTCACATTTGTCAATGTGTGGAATGAATTTCTGGCAGGTTACCTGCTCGTGGGTCAAAACCAATACAAGCCGGTAATGTACGGCCTTTACAACTTTCTGGGCCAGAACATCGTTAACCTGCAGGTTATCGGCGCGGCATGTATCCTGATTTCGCTGCCCGTCATCCTCCTCTTCCTGTTCTTCCGGCGCAGTTTCTTCGAAGCTATGGTCGAAGGCGCCATCAAAGGATAGGAGCACCCCCGCTCAACCCACGCTTTCTGGGCGGTTGCTCGACGGCAATCGAAGCGAGTTCAAGCCTTGGAAGCCCTGCCTTAGTTGCATGGATCGGCTTCGAATCGGCGGAGTGGGCGGATGACTGAAACCTTCGACACATTGGTTGTGGGAGCCGGGTATGTTGGATGCTCGGTCGCCTACCAGCTGTCGGCGGCTGGCCTGAAGACCGCTCTCATCGACCGTGGGCCGATGGCGGCCGGTGCTTCTCGCGCCAACTACGGCAATATCCAGATCCAGGACATGGAGCTGGGCGAAAGCAGGGCGCTCATCCGATCGGCCCGTTCGCGCTTTGCGAGTTTGGAGTCCGAACTGGGTAGGAACGTGGGGTTGAGAAAGATCGGCGGCCTCCTCGTCATCGAGAATGAGGCCCAATTGGCGATCATGGAGTCGAGAACTCATGGCGCTGCACTCCGAAGGCATACCTTCCGAGTTGGTGGCGGCTGAAAATCTACATGAGGTCGAACCCAGGCTCGACGCGTCGAGGCTGCTCGGGGCACTCTATCACCCAGACGAAGGTCAACTGGATCCCTTTCTCTTGATCTGGGCCTACCTGGTTCGAGCGCGTCGACAGGGCCTGAGGGAGTTCTACTTCGGCGAGGTGAATGAGTTCGTAGTTGAAGGCGGCCGGATCAAGGGCCTGCGGACGTCCCAAGGGTCTTACAGCGCGCCTGCGGTTGTACTGTGCACAGGGGCGGGCACGCAACGACTTGGCCGGCTGTTGGGCAGAGAATGGGACATACCGTACAATCACGGCCAAGCCATCGTGACGGAACCCATCGAACCCGTTCTCCGCAACCACGTTTCGTCAGCCTCATTCTTTGAAGAAGAATCGGCCGGTGAAGCAGGCGACATCAGGGTAGGACTGGCGATAAGTCAGTCCCCGCATGGGCATCTGCTTCTCGGCGAGAGCATGGTGGTCGACGAGCAATTCCAGGTCCCGGTTCCAGCTGCGGCCCTGCCTGCCATCACAAACTGTGTCCTACGATACTTCCCCTCGTTCGGCACGCTGCGGGTGCTCCGCGGCTGGTCAGCCGCGGTCGCATTCACGCCTGACTCCTGTCCATGGTTGGGCCCAGTGCCCGGTCTGGACGGTCTATTCGTAGCCACCGCGTTCCGCTCAACGGTCATTGTCACCCCCCTGGTCGGCGAACTGGTGGCGCAGATGGTGATGCACGGTGCCTGCGAACTGGCCATCGATGCATTCCAGCCCGAAAGGACATCCAGCCACGCGCGCACCTGAGCGGTCCGATTCCCGGCTCCTCCCGACGGTCGAGCGGGGGCGGCTAATCACCATTTACCTCAACGACAGCCCGATCGAGGCACACGATGGAGAGACGGTCGCCACAGCCTTGCTTGCCGCGGGCTGCAGGGTCTTTCGTTTAACCCAGAGGAACGAGAAACCGCGTGGCCTCTATTGTGGCATGGGCCTTTGCTACGAATGTCTGGTCTCCATCGATGATGGGCAGGCGATGAGAGCATGCTTGACACCTGTAAGGGAGGGCATGCGCGTCTGGACTCCCGAGGGGTTTCAATGATGCCGGAGGACTATGAGCTGGTCGTGATCGGGGCGGGACCGGCAGGCATGGAAGCGGCCATTTCCGCCTCCGAGTCCGGCGTCAAGACCGCCATCGTTGAAGGCCTGCCCCTGGTCGGGGGCCAATGTTACCGAAGACTGCCGGCGCCGTTTGCACCTTCTCGACTGACGCCAGCAGGGCAACAAGGCGAGGCCTTGATCCAGAGACTGGAATCGACCCTAACGGCCAAATACAATGATGCGTTGGCATGGGGCCTATTCGAGGATAGAGCCCAACAGGGTTGGTTGGTGGCTCTTGAAGGATCTGGGTCGCCCGCCTGGCTCCACGCCCGCACGCTGGTCATCGCTGCCGGTGCCTACGATACGCCAGTTGCCTTCCCGGGCTGGACGTTGCCAGGGGTAATCACCTGCGGCGCAGCCTTGATTTTGGCCAAGTCACAACGTATCGCCCCCGGACGCAGAGCGGTGGTTTCCGGCAGCGGTCCTCTGCTACTTTCCGCCGCTGCCCACCTGACGGAACTGGGGGTGGAAATCACCGTCGTATGTGAAACGTCGAAGCCCTTCCCAAGGGCCCTTGCATTAGCGCCGACCTTGGTCCGCAAATCAGACATCTTGCCCGAGGCAGCAAAGTACCTTGGTAGCCTCATTCGCAGCCGGACACCCTACAAGTTCGGGTGGTCCGTGTTCGAGTTCGGGCGGCGACGACCGCGTGGAGCACGCGCTGATTGGCCAAGTCGATCGGCAGGGATTCCCGATTTCTGGAACAGAGCGAAAGCTCGAGGTCGATATGGTGGTCTGCGGCTACGGGCTCACGCCAAATGTAAGCTTGGCACGAATGCTAGGCTGCCAAATGGCTTACGAAGATCGCACCGGGGGTTGGCTCCCCGTCCGTGACGCGACGATGCGAACCAGCCTTCCAGGTGTCTTTGTCGCGGGGGACGGCGGCGGGATTCGCGGCGCGCAGAATGCCCGCCTGGAAGGCAGGCTTGCGGGCATCTCAGCAGCTCACCACACGGGGCACTTGACCGACACGCGAGCCAAACAATTGGCCGCCCCAATCTGGCCCGGTCTGGCGCATTTTGAGCACCTGGCCGAGAAACTCACAAGCTTGTTCCCTTATCAACCGGGGTGGCATGCGCTGGCAAGAGACGAGACCGTGCTCTGCCGTTGCGAAGAAGTCAGACTGAGCGAGATTGAGCAAGTTGTGGCCGAAGGTGCCAGGTGTCTCGATGAGGTAAAGATGGTGACACGAGCTGGGATGGGCAATTGCCAGGGCCGAATGTGCGAGAGCCTGATTTCCGCAGCCATGCTGATGGCCATCCCCCAAAGTGATCGGATAAATGCATCGTCGGGGCAATATTCGATTCGGCCGCCGCTTCACCCCGTAACTTTGGGTGCACTGGCGAGGTCTGGACCGGACACATGAGGTGATTGCATCATGGAAAATGAAAGCAGCATCCTAATCGAGCATGGAACCATCATCACCCAGGATGATCTCGGGACCTTCCACAAACCGGGCTACCTCCAGGTCAAGGGCGACCGTATTGCGGCCATGGGTGCCGGAGAGGCTCCAGCTGACATGCGTACGGGCAGCCAGACGGTCCTCGAAGCTCGCGACATGGCGGTCTTGCCGGGGTTGGTAAACGGCCACACCCACCTGTTTCAAACCTTTATCCGCGGTTTGGCGGACGACAAGCCGCTGCTTGACTGGCTGCGAGAATGCATTTGGCCTGTGGCCGGGCACATGACCAGCGACGAATGCCGCCTAGCAGGTATGGTTGGCCTGATCGAGAACCTGCGCAGCGGCGCCACGGCAGTGATTGATCATCAGTACATTCACGGCGATCTGCACAATGACGACAGCTTCATTCAGGCCGCTCAAGAGGTCGGTATCCGCCTTCTGTTGGCCCGGGGCTGGACGGACACGAACTATTCACCCTTGCTGCTCGAGAGCCCCGAACAGATCCTGGCCGAGACGAGGCGTCTCTTCGAAACCTATCAAGGCGCCTCCGAGGGCCGGATCGGAGTTGAGTTCGGCCCACTTATTCCATGGGGTTGCACGGACGACATGATGCTGAAGACCTATGCCTTGGCCCAAGAATGGGGCGTGGGCACACACATTCACGTGGCCGAGACGAGGGGCGAAGTGGAAACCAACCTGGAGACACGCGGTTGCCGCCACGTTGAGTGGTTGTCCCAGATGGGCATACTTGGCCCTGACGTCCAGTTGGTCCACAGCGTGTATCTGGACGATCACGAACTGGATCTGGTGGCCGAAAGCGGGGCCGTCATAGTCCACTGTCCGGTCAGCAATATGTACCTCGCTTCCGGGGCGGCCCGCATCAAGCAGATGCTCCAGCGAGGTATCCCTGTGGCGCTCGGAACGGATGGTCCGGGCAGCAACAACAACCAGGACATGCTCGAGTTGCTCAAGACGACGGCCCTGCTCGCCAAGGTGTCCACGTTGGACGCAAACGCCGTTGTTCCGGGCGATGTCCTGAAGATGGCAAGTCGGGATGGGGCGCTTGCCTTTGGTATGCAGGATTCGATTGGGGCGTTGGAGGTCGGCCGGAAGGCGGATATCGTCCTGGTGGACTTGAACTCGGCGTTTGCCATGCCGGTGCACGATGCGCTGTCGGCCGTGGTTTACTGTCTCAACGGCGGCGCAGTCGACACGGTGCTGGTCGATGGGCATATTCTGATGCAGAACAAGAAGGTGCTGGTCGTTGACGAGGAGGCAGTTCTCAAAGAGGCCCGGGCCGCTTGTCGGCGTCTTCTCGACCGAGCTGGAGTCCAATCTGGGCTCGTCTGAACAATCCGGCATTCGCCCCTGATTGTTGGCGGTCCGATTCCTACTCCTGGTCGACAGGAGGATGGGCACCATTCAGGTCAGGTTCCCTCGCGAGGCGTACGGTGCGCTCGAAGCGATGATCCATCGATGCCTGACCTTCAGCCACCGGTGACCATGCGGTCCGTGCCCCCTGGCGAGGACCCGGCAGCACACAGATCGCGCTGGGACCGCCCCCGCTTGCCCATCGAGACCCTCGGACACGGAAGGACAAGGGCGTCCGACAAATCGCCGACCGCACCCGTGTTATTCAAATGGGCAGCGGGTCGCTTCCACCTGCGGCTGCCTTGTGTGCTCAGTGGGTATTGAACCCTGTCCGGGGGTTACGACCACAAACGTGGCTGACCGCGCTTTCCGGCCATCATCAGGCCGGCCTCTTCCAGCAGCGACCGGTCGGCAGGCAGCTCTCCGATGATTTCGCCTTCAAACATCACAAGGATCCGATCACTGAGGGCAAAGATTTCTTCCAGGTCAGTCGAGATCAGCAGGATAGCCGTCCCATTCTGTCGCTGTTCGAGGATCTGCTGATGAACGAATTCGGTGGCGCCGACATCTATCCCGCGAGTAGGCTGATTCACCAAAAGAAAGCGTGGGTTTCGCTCTAGCTCGCGCGCCACCACCACCTTCTGCTGGTTTCCCCCCGAAAGGTTGGCGATTGCGTCGTTGACATTCGCAACCCGGATCCCAAACTTCTTGACAAGGTTCATGGAATGATCATGGATCTCGCGCATGCGAAGGAAGCCCCCCCTGGAAAACTTGGGGTCCCGGAATTCTTCTAGAATGAAGTTCTCGGCAACCGAAAACGGCAAAATCACACCCATCTTCTGGCGATCCTCGGGGATGTGGGCGGTTTTGAGCCGATTGAGGTCGGTGAGATCTCTCCTGTCTAAGCTATTGCCGGCCAGACGAATTTCGTCGAATTCGAGCTCCTCAATGAGGCCGGCAAGTGAGAGCGCAAGCTCAGTTTGTCCGTTGCCTGACACACCGGCGACCCCCACAATTTCCCCTCCACGGACCGTAATTGACACGTTCTTCACGGCCAAAAGGCCCCGTGTGTCTTTGACTCTCAGACCGATGACCTCCAGCATGGGTTCGCCCGGGTTGGGCGTGCTACGCGGCAAGTTGACGAGCACGTCCCTCCCGACCATCATCCGTGCCAGCTCACGAGGATTAGTATTCTTGGTCTCGGAGGTTCCGATCACCTGCCCATCTCTGAGCACAGTAACCCGGTCGCTCACCTGCATGACTTCTTCAAGTTTGTGCGTGATGAAGATGGCGGTTCGGCCATTGCTGACCAAGTTGTGTAAGAACATCAAAAGGCGTGAGGTTTCTTGAGGCGTCAGGACGGCGGTTGGCTCATCCAGGATCAGTAAATCCGCCCCGTGATAGAGCACTTTGAGAATCTCCACCCATTGCTGTTCACCAACCGACAGGCCACTGACATGCGCCTTCGGGTCGACATCCAATCCAAATTCGTCGCTCATCGAACGAATCCGTCTGTGAACTTCGCTCATCCGATTCTTGTTCAGCAGCGCCAGTGGCGGATACTGTCCCAAGACTATGTTCTCGGCAACCGTGAAGGTGGGTTCCAGCATGAAGTGTTGATGGACCATGCCGATTCGATGGCTGATGGCATCTTTAGGGGAGTGGATGAGAACCGGACGTTCGTCGAGAAAGATCTCGCCTTCATCAGGAGGGTAGAGACCATAGAGGACGTTCATCAAAACGGTCTTGCCTGCCCCGTTCTCGCCTAACAGCGCGTGGACCTCACCACGCCGAACCTCCAGCCTGATTCCGCGATTGGCGATCACGCCGGGAAATGATTTGACGATATTCTCCATCCGAAGGATTGTTTCAGGCAAGGATCTTCCTCAATGATTCATGCTTGATAGGGAACGCCAAGGGCTTTGGGGGACTGGGCACGCTTGCGGATGCTGACCAGGGCGAGGACCGTCGCCACATAAGGAAGGACTTGCAGGAATTGGTAAGGCAACAGGACGTTGTTCATGGCCTGGACCCTCAGCTGCAGCGCGTAGAAGGCCCCGAACAGCAACGAAGCCCCGGTCGCTCCCCACGGAGTCCAGGCGCCGAAGACTACCGCCGCCAATGCGATGAAACCGCGCCCGCTGACCATGTCCTCCACGAATTGATTCGCAAAGGCCAACGTCAGGGATGCGCCGCCCAAGGCGGCAAGCATCGATCCGGCAACGACACACAGATATCGCACACGGCTAACGGATATGCCCATCGTGTCGGCCGCCTTGGGGTGCTCTCCAACGCTGCGGACGGCCAGCCCAAACGATGTCTTGTAAAGGACAAACGCGGCCAATGGCACCAGGATCACGGTCAAGTACACCAGCACGTTGGTCTGAAAGAAGATCTCCCCCAGGAATGGAATCTCAGACAGAATGGGGAGGTTGATGTTGTTGAACGTGGGGATGTTCAAGGTAGAGTAGTCGCTGTTCAGGAAGATGGATCGAAACAGAAACCCGGATAATCCGGAGCCGACCAAGTTGATGGCCACTCCCACAACGATCTGGTTGGCCTTGATCGTGACCGTGAAGAGTGCAAAGAGCAGACCCGTCATCAGGCCGACCGCCAAGGCTGCCAACACGCCCAGCCAGAGATTTCCTGTGTAGAACGCGACTGCGTAGGCACTGAATGCCCCCATAAGCATGATCCCCTCAAGGCCGAGGTTGATGACCCCCGACCGTTCTGAGAAGACTTCGCCGACGGATGCATAGATAAGAGGCGTCGCCATGCGCCATGTGGCCGATAGAACGCCGCCTGCAAATGCCAAGAGGGTCATGACAACGACAACATCCTCATTCCTCGTGTTCCAAGGTCAGGGTACGGTAAGCGCCAAAAGCGACCACCGACAACACGACCAACCCCTGGATGATGTTCACCAGAACGGAGGGAACGCCCACGTTCATCTGCATAAGTCGTGATCCGGTGCTCAACCCACCGAATAGAATCCCGGCCGGGATCACCCCCAGCGGGTTGTTGTTGACAAGCAGGGAGACGGCAATGGCCGTAAAACCAAATCCAGGGGAGATTTGCTCGAACAGCCGGTAGGTCACTCCGCTGATCTGGATGGCCCCCCCAAGCCCAGCCGCACCCCCGCTGATGGCCATGGCAAGCAAGATGTTTCTGTTGACATGGATGCCTGCATAGCGGGCGGCCTCTGGGTTGAGACCGACGGCCCGGATCGCGTACCCGATCGAGCTCCTGAAGATAAGGAAATACAACCCAACGCTCAGAAGGAGCGCGATGATGAATCCAATATTGAGCCTGGTCTGGGGGAAAATCTGGGGAAGCCATGCACCCTGGCCAATTTGGAGGGTTTGGGGATAGCGGCCACCAGGCTCAATCATCGGGCCAGATACCATGTAGCTCGTGCCAATGATCGCCACGTAGTTGAGCATGACCGTCGTGACGACTTCATTGGCGCCGAACCGGCTCTTGAGATATCCGGCCAACATAGCCCACAATCCCCCACCCACGACGCCTCCTAACAGAACGGATGGAAGCAGGATCCAGCCGGGCAGGGACTGCAGATAGATCCCGATAGCCGTGCCCACAACAGCGCCAAGATAGAATTGGCCCTCTCCACCAATGTTCCAGACGCCACATCGGAAAGCAACCGCCAGACCAGCCCCGATGCAGATCAAGGGTGTTGCGCCAAGCAAGACTTCGCTGAAGGAGCGAAAGTCAGCGAACGCCCCCTGATACAGAGCCCCATATGCCTGGAGGGGGTCGAAATGCGCCGCCAGCAGGATCAGCGCCCCCACCGCAAGGGCGACAAAGAAGGCAACAACGGGGGTAAATAGACTTTGGAGCGTTGTACGAATGCGCATGGGCAGATTGGGAGAATGTGAGTTGTCTAAGAATAATCGAAATCTCCGGAGGCAGGCGGCGCTTTGGTCTTCTGAATGACGCCACCCGCCTCCGGGGATCGTCCCGCTATTCCAACAGCGGAGATCAACCCAAGTCTCTAGTTCTTCGTCAAAGGATTACCTTCCAGGGTGTTGACTGTCCCTGCGCTGATGGCGCCGATGGCATCGTCAACCGCCTGACGCACATCTGACGGGACGGGTGTGAGGGCATTCTCGTTATAGGTAATGTACATTACCGTGCTGTCCTTCACACCGTACTCAATATTGCTCGTAGGCTTGAAGGTGCCGCCCTTGATTTCAGCGGCCAGTTCGACCAGCGCCTCACCGTAGTCAAGCACGTAGTTGGACACGCAGGTATCCGGGCAGATGCTGAAATCATCTTTCAGCGCCGGAGGTCGGTAGGTGCCAAACCCAATCAAGTTGTGGTTTTCGCCCAGGATTTGATAGATCCCGTTGCCAGCATTGTCGGCATTCGGGAGCAGGACATCGATCCCTTGGGCAACCATCGCCAGGCCAGCTTCCTTGCCTGCCGTTATGTCAGTGAAGTTGCCCAGGTAGGTCGTGGAAACCGGAAAACTCGGATTGATCGATCGCGCGCCGTTGATGAAACCAGTGAAGGTCTCGGCAATTGGGGGAATGTTCATGCCACCCACAATTCCCGCACCATGCCCCATCATGGCGGCGATGACCCCAAACAGATAGTAAGGCTGGCTCGAATCGGTGTTCAAACCTATGACATTCGGATGCCCTTCCTGAACACCATTGTAGCGGCTGCTTGAGATGAAGAAGTAGGTATCTGGGTAGTCATCGGCCACAGCCACCGCCGAGTCCTGGAATTCGTTCCCGTGGCCCAGGACCATTGCATAACCCTGTGTGCCGTAGTCACGAAAAGCCTTCTCATAGGCCGCCTGGTCCTGTCCGAGCTCCAGATAGCTCATCTTGGAGCCTAATTCCCCCTGGATGCGCACAAACGCATCATAGGCTGTCTGATTCCATCCCTGGTCCTTGACAGGGCCCGAGACGAGGAGGCCAACCTTGAACTCTCCACCTGCGGGTTGTTGCGTTTCGGATGATTGGCTCGGGGAGCCACCACAAGCAACCAGCAGCGAGACGATCAAAGCCGAGGCCAGGTACTTGAAATACTGTGTCATGCTTTCCTCCAGCGACGATATTCGTTTCTGACTAAGTATGCGGCTCGGAATTCTCCTCATAGTATTAATCTGTGCTTACCACTGTCAAGTGACATTTGACCCCGGATTCGGCTGTTTCAAACGATACATGTCAATTCTGATGTTGGCCACCCTGAACACCCTTGGTTTGAGGCACGGGGGTGGCATGCGGATAGGGCTCCGGCAGGCCAGCCACGTAACAAGTCGGCCGATTCGGATCTCCAGGGGATGGGGAAGGCGGAGCATTTGTAGGCATGCAAGATTCTCAGGCCTCCTTCAGAGAGCTCCTTGGGCAGCCGGAGAACTTGGCCGTCAAGAAATCGATGGGGCCGGGCATTTCGAAGCCTGGTTCATTTACTCTCAGAACAGGATTTGGGGGAGAGCGCGGGTCTGACGGTGGCCATCAGAACCCGACCGGGCTCTTCTTGGGAGGGGTCGTTCCGTCGTTGTCTTATGCGGTGGCGAGGCGCGCCAGATGCTCGAACGGCGCCGTCAGCTGCGCCTCCACCTCGCAGTACACTTCGAAGTATCCGTTGTAGGACGCCACGGCGACCGGATCGGGGGAGCTGATCTCAGGGTCCCGCAGCCAGTCCCGTTTGACCGCGTTGAAATCCGCAATCAAACCAGAGGCGTGGCCCGCTAAGAACGCAATGCCCAATGCACCGCTTGCAGCAGGATAGTATTCCATTGGCATGTTGAGTACATCGGTCACGATCTGACGCCAGAGCCGGCTGCGTGCCCCTCCAGCCGTGGCCACCAAACGCTGGATTTGCGGCCTCACAGCAGCGAAAGTCTGGCGCTGGTTGTAGGCAAACGACTCGAGAATGGCCCGATAGATATGGCCCAGGGTGTGGGACGGGGTGAAGCCGACCATTGCCCCACGCAAGTTGGGATCGGGCGAGGGCGTCCGCCGGCCAAGCCAGTGTGGAAGCACGATCAGACCCTCTCCCCCTGCGGGAACTCGACCCGCCTCGACCTCCAACTTGGCGTAGGGGGAGCCCTCAACAACCCCTCCACCGAACGCTTCTTTCCGGCCCAGGACATCGACAAACCACCGAACCAATCGGCCCGCGGACAAGACGTTCGCCACCCAGGCGACAGATGCCGTCCCGCTGCCATCGTCGAAGTGGGGGCCGCTGGCCAATTCGACGAGGGGCCTCTGCGTCAGCGTCAACAACCCCGTGGTGCCAAAGGCGACCATGCCATCACCGGGGTCGATGACCCCGCAGCCAAGCATCGTCGCAAAGGTGTCACCTGTGCCCGCCATCACAGGAATCCCTCGCGGCAGACCCGTCTCTGCGGCCGCCTGGGCCGTCACTGCCCCCACCAACGCGGTTGCCGGCTTTGCGCTGGGGAAGAGCGCCGGGTCGAGGTCCAGGCTTCGGCACATCTCTACCGCCCAGTCTCTCTTCTGCTTGTCGAACACGCCACCGAAGATGCTGCTGGTGTCGTAATCCACGTACCGTTCACCGCTCAGCCGAAAGACCACATAGTTGTGCGCCGAGAGGACCGTCCGGATCTGCTCGAAATCAGTTGGCCGATGATTGCGGAGCCAAACCAACTTGGGAACCACGGCCTGAGCCGTCTCTTTCAATCCGCCTTTTTCATTGACCCAGTCCAATTCCTCCAAAGCTCGATTGTCTGAATAGAGAATCGTTGGTCCAACTGCTTTGCCGTCCCCATTGATTGGCGTGAGGCAAGGAACCATCCCCGTGACCCCGATTACCTGGACGCTCTCACCAGCCATTCCGTCATCGATCAGGTCGTGAATGACCCTGAGTACGGCACCCCACAAATCGCGCTCCGTGTCCATCTCAACCCAACCAGGGTGAGGATGGCGCGGCGCCCGTTCGATCGAGGCCCTATGCGCGATGCGCCCTCGCGGCGTTACCGCCAGGGCCTTCACGGCTTGAGTGCCAATGTCGATACCCAAGAGCAGCTGATTTGCGCTCAGATTGGCCACCTTTGAGGCTGGGAGAGGCTCTTCCAGACTTTCAACTAAGCATACTGGGATTGAAAGGATATCTCACCCAGGCAACCTTGATTCTCCCTCTCCCGACGAGGCCGCTTCGCAACCGGGGACAAAATGCCTGGACGGTTACCCTTCTTCGGGACCCGGTCCCCTGCTGACGGATAATCATCCCGGGACCTCAACTTTGGTTTCCCCGACCTTGATCATGGGCTATGCCCGCGGAAGGCAAACGCCATCGACCACAATCAACTAGCTCATCGCCCCGCGGCTGCGACGCGCCCCGCTTGCGCTCAGCGCCCGAACCATGTCGGGAGCCCCCATCGAGTCAGTCTTGCGGGCATGACACACTTCGAACGATGACCTTACCCTTCGGCCAGGATTTGCATGGCCTCGTCCACGGATGCGTTCCGGTGAATGATGGCAGCCACCGCCGCCGTCATGGCAGCCGGATTCTCCGATTGCCAGATGTTCCGCCCGATAGCGACTCCCGATGCACCAACATCGATCGCCGTCCTGATGTCAGCCAGCATGTCCCTCTCCTTGCCGCGCTTGGCGCCTCCCAAGATCACGACGGGGACATAGCTTGTGCTGGTGACGGCCTCAAAGCCGGAAGCATAAGGTGTCTTGATGACATCTGCGCCCAGTTCGGCGCCCACTCGAGCAGATATCGCTACCGCTTGGGCTGTCCGCATTTCAGGCGGGCTGTCGAAGCCTCCAGGGACCATCTCGCCCAGCACGGCCAAGCCAGATTCGTGTGCCTTACCTGCCACCTTGGCCAGGTTCTGAAGAGTGTCTAACTCGACTTCAGACCCGGGAAAGGCCGAGACCGCGAGTGCGTCGGCACCAAGGCGCAAACCGTCTTCAACCGTATAGAATATTCGCCCTGGCCCTCCCTTTTCTCCCAAGCTTGTGGATCCGCCGTCTACTCGCAGGATCAATCCAATGCCGGCGAGTTCAGAGGCAAACCGACGCGCCAAGCCATAGGACGTAAGCACAGCATTGGCGCCGCCGGCGATGATCTTCTCGATCGTCGCCTCGGGATGCTCCAGCCCTTGGATCGGCCCATCGATCAGACCGTGATCCATGGCAACGATCAATGCTTTCCCATCGGCGGCAAAGATGCGTTTCACCCTTCTGGTCACACTCATTCGCTGACTCTCCTAGCCATCTCTATCCCGGTTCTTGTTTACGATGGCCATAGCGTTCGCCCCCATCCACAGCTATGACCTCGGCATTGATGTAATCGGACTCGACCAGGAACCGAACCGTCCGCGCGATATCCTCCGGTGTCCCCCATCGATCGAGGAGAGTCTTTCCAGCCGTCCGTTCGATCCTTTCCGGTGAGTAGTCAGCCGGAGGTAGCACCGGTCCCGGTGCGATGGCGTTGGCCCTGACGTGGGGTCCCAGGTCGATCGCCAGCTGGCGGGTCAGCGCCAGGAGGGCTGATTTGCCGACCACATGGGCGGCATAGCCTGGCCAAGCCTCCCAGGCAGCCAGATCGACAATGTTGATAAAGATACCGTTGTTCTGCGCCAGCATGTCACGGGCTGCCAAGTTGGACACATAGAAGGCACCGTTGACCAAGACGCTCGTCACCGCCCGCCACGACTCCACCGAATCCGTGGGAATGGGGGTCGGCTGGAACACTGACGCATTGTTGACCACGATTTCGACTGGGCCCAGCACATGGTGGATCTGTGAAAACATGCGTTGAACTTGGTCCCAACTTGAGATGTCGGCTTGGACCGCCAGGGCCGAAACCCCAAGTGACGAGGCCTCCTGCGCAGTCTGAGTCGCTTTCTCGGCATCACGGAAGTAATTAATGGCCACATTTGCCCCGGCTTCGGCCAGTCCCAGCGTAATCGCCCGGCCGATGCGGACCGCACCACCTGTGACGAGAGCGGTCTTGCCTTGAATATTCATCCCCGCCCTTTCTTGGAGCGCCCTCGAACCTCGGCACAGCCGGTGCAGCGCAGCGGCCACGTGCCCTCTTCAGCCGTCTTGCCTATCCTCAACTCCGGCCATCCACGCTCGGAAAGTCACCGAACCCGGCCCTTTGCTGCACCGGGAATGGATTAGAAGAACCCGACCCTAATCTTGGAACCTCATCAGAACCCGATATGTGTCCGAGCTGATCGCCCGCTCGAAGCCGTAATCACCCTCGGGGAAGGGGACCCGCTCCGTGATAAAAGGTGAGACGTCAATCTGAGCTTGAGATATGAGCTCAACCGCCTCGCGATAGCTCTCGCGAGTGTGGCTGAATGTCCCCGTCACGAAAAGTTCATCATAGTGGATGTGATTTGGATCGACGTTGATTTCGCCGCTGGGGTGTACAGAACCATAGAGGCACAGCCAGCCACCCTTGGCCACGACTTTCAGGGCCTGGTCGATGGCCGGCCCACCCCCGGCAGTGAAGAAGACGGCGTTGGCACCATAGCCTCCGGTCCGGTCGAGAATCGCCTCCCGGAAATGGCTGTCCGTGGGGTCCAAGACGACATCAGCGCCGCTCTCCAGGGCCTGCTCACGGCGAGCTGGCATCGGCTCGCTCACGATGACCTCCAGAGCTCGCCGCTTGGCAAGCAGAATATGAAGCTGTCCCATCATGCCTGCGCCCTGAATGAGGACTCTATCGCCCGGGAACAGGGCCGGCCGGCTGACACTGCGAAGGACACAGGCGACCGGTTCTGCCAGAGCCAGGTGATCAGGATCAACCCCAGGATCGGCCCGATAAACCTGATAATCTTCGACAATGAGATAATCACTCAACCCGCCCGGCCCCCACGGTTGTCCAGGCTGGCGAGGTCCCGGGTCGTTTTCGCACTGGTTGTCCAGGCCCCGGCGACAATAGTAGCAGGAACCGCAGCGAGTCTTCAAAGCCGGTGCCACCAGATCCCCAACTTGAATGTCGGCCGTGCAATCTGGACCAATGTCCGCCACGACAGCCGAAACTTCATGCCCGCCTCGGAAAGGATAGTCATCAGGAGAGCCGCCCTTGTAGAAGCGCTGCTCCCAAGTGCAGAGCGCGCATCCCTTTGTCTTCAGGAGGACTTGTCGCGGCCCGATGGGGGGCAGTTCGAGTTCAAGGACCCTCATTTCCTTGGCTGCCACGAATTCAATGGTGCGAGACTTCATGCTGTCGTCCCTTTCAATGGGCTGGCTTGGCGGTTCAGCCGTCGGATCCCGACGACCCTAAGCCAGGATCATTCCGCCGTCAACTTCGATCGCCTGCCCGGTGAGGTAACGCGCGTCATCGGACGCCAAAAACGCCACCACCCCAGCGATTTCCCACGGCTCGGCGAAACGCATCATCGGGCAGTCTTTGCGCCGCGCTTCGAGCCAAGAACCGGCCTGCATATCTACTCCAGGCGCAACGATGGAGGCCACTCGCTCCACCATCTCGGTCTTGGTATTGCCCGGGCAAACGGCATTGGCAGTGGCTCCGTACGGAGCGAGTTCCATGGCGACGGATCTCGTCAGGCCGATCACCCCACTCTTAGAGGCAGAGTACTGGGCGGAGCCCGGCCAACTCGTCTTTCCGGCCATGGATGAGATATTGATGATGCTTCCGGAACCTTGCTCGATCAAAAGACCGGCCACCGCCTGATTGCAGTGAAACACCCCCGTTAGATTCACATCCAGGGTTTGTTGCCAATCCGCCTGGGTCACTTCGGCCAACGGGCTCCCGGAGTAGATCCCGGCCGAAGCCACCAAGATGTCCACCTTACCCCAAGTTTCGACCACCTTCTTGACCGCGCTCTCTACGCTCTTCAGATCGGTCACATCGCAGGCGA
Source organism: uncultured Chloroflexia bacterium (assembly GCA_963807065.1). Classification (GTDB taxonomy): domain Bacteria; phylum Chloroflexota; class Anaerolineae; order Anaerolineales; family E44-bin32; genus CAWAND01. The sequence goes on along the minus strand of CAWDZQ010000004.1, from coordinate 901,307 downwards.
TCGCCAAGGACTTGTTTTCACCCGTCTCACATTCTGAAGCGGCCGACTCATTGGCGCCGGCGTCCATGTCCAGGCAGGCCACACTGGCCCCTTCTGTGGCAAATCTCAGCGCACACGCCCTGCCAATGCCCTTGGCCGCCCCAGTTACGATAACGCTCATACCTTTGAATCTGCCCGCTGCCATGTCAGTTCTCCTCATGCATGTTTAGGTAAGCTTGTTCACCGGTGTTGGACCGGCTCTGCAGGCAAGTCGATGTCTCGTGTGCCCAGCGCCACCGGCTCTTTGGCGGCTTCGCCCGCCCAATGCGAGCCCGCAAACTACTGGCCACGCTCGAACTCATCGAACACGCCGAGCCACCCGCACGCGCTTCTTCATGGCTTAATCGACCACACCTACCATGAACCCTACACACCAGCCGGGAGTGGCTCCCACGCAGAAAATGGACCGCTGCGATGCCGGGCTCGGCAGGGCGTGCCTATGACTTGTCCCCTTCCCCGCACCCGGCACGACTCAACGTTACTATCGACGTCCCTATGCCATCTGCGCGCCCTGGCTTGGTCAGACTCGCAACGCACGCTAAGACGGTCAACCTGGAAGGGGGGCACGCGTGAGCAGGTTTCCCAGCGGTTTGACCTTGCCGGATCCACTCGCTCTGACCAGCAGATGGGTGTTTCGCCTGTCAATCTGTACTTTACGAATATTACCGACGCTGGTTGACCTGCGTGGAGTGTCAAATGTCATAAAACCGACTTTGGCATGAGCCATGGCGGTCGGTGCCCTTCATTTGCGGACCTGTTTGGTCCGAGACACTTGCGAGGCGCCCTCCGCCAAGCCCCTGACACGGCTCTCACGGCAACATCTCTGTCTTTCGCCAGAGCATCGTACCTGGCGGCTGGCGCATTGATTTGACCCCTTGTCCAAATCCCTTTGCCCATGCATCGTGCGACTCTGTCTGCCCACTCTTTTCGTTTCTACGAGGACAACCGACCTCAGGCCAGTCGGTATCTCAACTCTTCCCCCCGCAAGATCACCTAAGATATTGCTGTAATCGTCCTTCCTTTCCTGCGGGTTCGCCGCCTCAGATCCCGCAGCCGTGTGTGGGGTGAGGATCAGGTTGGCCCGGGGCTGGTGAGCGAGGGGGAGCAGGGGGTTGTCCTGGCGCAGCGGCTCCCAGGTGTAGGTATCCAGCGCCGCCCCGCCCAGGTGGCCCGAGTTGAGGGCTTCGGCCAGGGCCTGTTCGTCGATCACCCCGCCCGCCCCGCAGCTGACCAGGCAGGCGCCTGGTTTCATCCTGGCCAACACCTCGCCGTCGATCGACTGCTCCGTCTCGGGGAAGTAGGGCAGCAGCATACACACGAAGTCGCTTTCGGCGATCAATTCATCCGCCGGTGCAAAGCGGATCCCCAGAGCCTGCTCGGCCTCTTGGGGCAATCGATCACGCTTGTTGTACAGCAGGTTGGGCTCGAAGGGCCTGAGGCGCCGGGCCAGCTCTGTGCCGATCTCACCGAAGCCCAGGATGCCCACCGTTCGATCTCTCAAGCCCCCCAGGCCTTCCCGCCCAGACCAGTTGTAGGCGAAGTAGTCTTCGTCACAGCGTTGGGGCTCCTGGCCCCAGTCGCCGGCTTCGAGGGCAATGTCCATCACTTCGCGCAGGCGCTTGGCCAGTGACAGCAGCTGGAGCATCATGTGCTCTGAAACCATGATGCAACTCGCCACCGGCCAGTAGCACACCGGCACGTCCGCCTGCCGGGCCGCCTCCAGGTCGATGTCGTATGTCTGAGACCCGAGACGCTGGATCAGGCGCAGCCTGCCCCCGGCGCGGATGATCTCGGCGTCGATTGGGCCGGACCGCTCACTGATCAGAAACTCGGCCTCCCCGACCTGCTCCAGCAAAGCTTCCCGGGTCGGGCTCCGCAGCATGCGGATCTCCAACTCAGACGGCGCCGCCGCCACCACGGCATCCTGATGACGGGCCCCCCTGTGTGTTGCAAATATCGTCACATGTTTTGACACCTTCGCCTCCAAGGATCCTGAGCGAGCGATTGGCAAAGTGGAAGAAGAACTCCTGCAGGCATATCCTGACCAACTGAGGCCCTCGTGACAGAGCCGGTAGCCGGCCGTTCGGTCGGCGCAGCTCCCCGGTCAGAGAGAGCCTAGCTCCCACGCCGGACTTTGCTCGACCTTTGCGTGGAACCGGCTCACCTGCAGGATACCGTCAAACCCGCCCATCTCTTCAAGTGGCAATCTTCCTGGAGTTGAAGTGACACTTTACGAAAATGCCCTCGGGTGCCCCCACACGAGCCCTATCTAGGGACCAGATTGGGCTTGTTCCGTTCTGCCTGTTAAGTCATAATGTACAAGAGTTGGCGAGGGCCATGGGCAGTGTGCACTCTCTCCCACGGCTTGTCTGAGCGAAGACGCGCAAATCAACGTTCGCCGCAAGAGGCCACGGTTGAGGTTGTGGGATCACCCTCAGGGATTATCCCGGTGACCCTACACCCTCCACCAAGCGGTCTTTCGCATGCCGTGGTTGCGGCTTTGACCCCTGGGCCGCTTTGGGATTGATGTGGGCGAGCAGACGCGAAGGGGAATGTGGCGAGATTAAGCCTCCGACCGCGAGCGGGAAGTCAGGCAAGCCCCGGGCTTGCCCGTTGATTCTCCTTGACGTGTAATCCAACTTGAGGCATGGTTCTCCGATGGTAGTGCAGGCCGGTCATGGCGAGCACCCTAAAAGGGGATTCAGAGCAAACAATGGTCAAGTGGTGATGACATCATTTGACAAGGAGACGAACCCATCGCCAGGCCCATGACAAACACAACCAACCTCCCAACCATCGCAATTGCGGTTGGCCAAAAACACTACCCAAGGATGTTCTCACAAAAGGCATGGGAGCGGCTGCAGTCCATTGCCCATCTGGTGCACCATCCCGGGCAGGAGGCGGCCTCAAAGCAAGACCTTCTTGTCCTTCTTCCGCAGGCGGATGCCTGCATCACAAGCTGGGAAGTTGCCCCATTCGATCAAGAGGTGGTGGGTGCGGCGCCGAACCTGAAAGCTATCGTCCACCTTGGCGGGAGTGTAAAGCGATATCTATCAGACGCCGTTTGGGAAAGAGGGATTCAAGTGTCGTCCGCCGCGCCAGCATTGGCCATAGATGTGGCCGAGACGGCGCTCGGTCTGATTGTGATCGGGCTCAAGCGCGTTTGGCCGCTCGCCAGGACGGTGCAGGAGGGAGGCTGGCGAGACAGCCCCCAGTGGCCCGCCGGTGAGACATTTGGCCGCACGGTGGGCGTGGTTGGCGCCGGAGGTGTGGGCCGGCATGTGATCAACCTCTTGCAGGCCTTTGAGGTTGAGATCCAGGTCCATGATCCTTTTCTTGAGCCGGGAAGCCTGGGTTTCGACCATGTCAGCTACGTCGAATTGGATGAGCTGCTTAAGGCATCCGACGTCGTGACTCTTCACGCCCCAGAAATCTCGAGCACCCGGCACATGCTTGATGCCCACCGGCTTTCCTTGATGAAAGACGACGCCATCCTGATCAATACGGCCAGAGGTTCTCTGATTGATGAAGAGGCCCTGGCAATTCACCTGGCGGAGCGTCCGAAGGCTTTCGCCTTCCTTGACGTAACCGATCCCGAACCGCCTGCGCAGGATAGCCCACTTCGGCAGTTGTCAAATTTGGTGGTTACGCCCCACATCGCAGGCTGCATCAAGAACTGTGCACGCATGAGCGAATGGGCTGCCGAGGAGCTCCGGCGCTTCTTCGATGGCGAGCCCCTTCAAAATCCAATCCGCCCCGATGAATTCTCACGCATCGCCTGAAGCCTGGCCAACCCACAGCCATCGTGCCTACGCCATCTAAGTTGATTTTCTACCGAGGCCAACCTAACCCCATCAGCGGGAAGAACCGTACCCTGTATCTGCTGAGACGCGGCGCAGCCGCAACGGAGATTGAGGTGGGCGTTGACAACGGTGTCAGCCTCCCCTCAGGTCGATCCGATCCAACCCGTCCATTCCACTTGAAAGTTCTTCACTTCAACGACCTTCACGGGTGGATATGCGACATCCATCACCGGGGCGCCCGACCGATTTTCTCTCGGTTAGAACATGAGATAAAGCGCGTGCGGGCGAAGTGCGCCCAAAAGCCGGACGAGGGATTGCTCGTCGTCTCCGCGGGAGACGACATCATTGGAACCGTCTTTGACCAGTTGCTGGGTGAGGAGTCCGATCACGTCAGCGCCCATCCTGGGTACAAGATTTATTCAGCTGCCGGGGTCGACGCCTGCTGCTTGGGAAACCATGACCTGGATCTGGGCTTCGACCCCATCCGAAGTGCCATTCAGCGGGACGCAGCATTTCCCGTCTTGGCGGCCAATTTGAGAGGCCCTGATTCCCTTTCCGAACAATGTCCAGCTGCGGCTCTGTATGTGATCAAAGGTGTGCGAATTGGCCTGATAGGCCTCACGACGCCTGCGGAACATAACTTGTCGGCCGGAGAGATTTTCGAGTTTGAACACCCGGTGGATGTCGCCCGTCGGTTGGTCCCCGAGTTGCGCCCTTTGTGCGATGTCCTGATCGTGCTTAGTCACCTCGGATACAGCTTGCGCTCAAATCCTGTCACGGTCCAAATGGCGGGTGATATTGAGCTGGCTGAAGCCCTGCCTCAGGGAAGTGTGGACCTGATTGTTGGCGGACATACGCATGATGTGCTGAACGAGAAAGGCATGTCCGCAAGCAACATCGTCAACGGGATCCCCATCGTTCAAGCCGGAATGCTGGGCCGATTTCTAGGTCTGGTCGACATCGTTGTGGAAGATCGGGCAACAGTGACCAATGCGAGGCTCCTGGCCACGGAGACACTCCCCGTAGACCGGGCTTTCGAACGCAAGTATGTGCGACCTTTCGCAGATCAGGCGATATCCTACTTTGAGACCCCGCTGGGCAAGGTCTGTCGAGACCTGGACGTGACGACCGAGGCGGTGCGCAATTCCTTCGCCGCCGGGGAATTGGCCTTCGCCAATTTTATCTGCGACGCCATGGTCGCCCGCTGTCAACGGGGGGGCACTGAGGCCGATCTCGCCATCCTTGACTTATCAAGTGTGCGCGCCGGGCTCCCGACCGGTCGCCCAGTCTCTTATGGCGATTGGTTCAACATCATGCCCTTTTCCGATACAATCTGGATCTTGAAGATGACGGGCCAGGAACTCAAATCCCTCATCGAAGACAACGCTCTGCGGACTGATCGGCCGGGATTTCCCCACACCGAACGAGGCTTTCTGCATTTCAGCAGCGCGATCCGCTATCGCATCATCCTGGGAAACGACCGAGCTTCGGCCAAGGCGCTGGACATTGCTTACCGGGGCAAGTCACTTGAAGACAACCTTGATCACGATTTTCGCGTCGCTTGCTCGTCATTCATACGCGTCCCGGCGGGACCCTGGGAAACCATTGCTCGCCAAACCTTGCCCCTGACCGTGTTGGACCTCCACAGCCTCCCCAAGGAAACCACGGGGCTTTTCATGCGCCAGGAGATCGTAAGCTACATCCAAGCGAGCGGCGGCGTCACAGCCCAAGCCGGAGTTCGGCGGGATGGCCGGCTGCTGATTCAGTAGTCGCCAGCGCGCGCGGCTCTGTTGGCCGCCCGGATCGGCCATCCTATTCGCCGCGGCGGCAGGAGGTCACCTCGCTTTGTTCCATCAGCCACTCTGGATCCGCGCTGCGGAAGATACCATCCTCGCGTCCGGACCTCACAATCCAAGCCTGCACATTTCACCGTGGGGCTACAAAAGCCTTCAGGAGGCGCTGTGAGCCGTCACATTACCCTCTTTATCACCCATAGGGGACAGCATCATCAAGACAACGCCTTGGCGGCGGCGCCGTCTGAGTTGGAGATCCGCATGCTGCGGAGCCCGACCCGGGAAGCTTTGCTGGAGCAGGTCGGGGAGGCCGAGTTTCTGATCAGTGAGCGGTCCGGCCCAATCGACGCCGAGATCATCCGCGCCGGGGGCAGGCTGCGCCTGATCCAGCGTCTCGGGTCTCAGACATACGACATCGACCTGGAGGCGGCCCGGCAGGCGGACGTGCCGGTGTGCTACTGGCCGGTGGCGAGTTGCATCATGGTTTCAGAGCACATGATGCTCCAGCTGCTGTCACTGGCCAAGCGCCTGCGCGAAGTGATGGACATTGCCCTCGAAGCCGGCGACTGGGGCCAGGAGCCCCAACGCTGTGACGAAGACTACTTCGCCTACAACTGGTCTGGGCGGGAAGGCCTGGGGGGCTTGAGAGATCGAACGGTGGGCATCCTGGGCTTCGGTGAGATCGGCACAGAGCTGGCCCGGCGCCTCAGGCCCTTCGAGCCCAACCTGCTGTACAACAAGCGTGATCGATTGCCCCAAGAGGCCGAGCAGGCTCTGGGGATCCGCTTTGCACCGGCGGATGAATTGATCGCCGAAAGCGACTTCGTGTGTATGCTGCTGCCCTACTTCCCCGAGACGGAGCAGTCGATCGACGGCGAGGTGTTGGCCAGGATGAAACCAGGCGCCTGCCTGGTCAGCTGCGGGGCGGGCGGGGTGATCGACGAACAGGCCCTGGCCGAAGCCCTCAACTCGGGCCACCTGGGCGGGGCGGCGCTGGATACCTACACCTGGGAGCCGCTGCGCCAGGACAACCCCCTGCTCCCCCTCGCTCACCAGCCCCGGGCCAACCTGATCCTCACCCCACACACGGCTGCGGGGAGCCCAGCCTCTGGCCCGGTAAGACGAACGGATGATTTCAAGAACCTGGAAACCACTCTCCGCGGCGGCAATCTGCGCTGTCGCGTGGTTTGATTTCGCTCTGCAGGTCAAGTGCATCCGCCCAATCCATCCGGAGCGGGGGGCTTCTGGATTCGGTCTAAGGGAGTCGAAAGCCGGGTTGACCCCTTCCGGACCAAGCAAGCAGGTGCAACCGACGTGCAGCGGTGCTTTCCTCGCTCAGCTCAGAAAATAGGGGAAGAGAACCACCCCCGGCCGAGGGCTTATCGACCGACGATGCAGAGAGTCCATCGCAAGGAGGGTGGCGAGCGGGAAATCGACCGTTAGAATATACTTTACGGGCGTAAAGGGCAGCTATCCAGGTTGAAACTTGGCGGCATGCTGTCTCGGTTGCCGCAAGAGGCGGACACCACCCCGGCGGCATAAGATCCGGCACGACTCAACCATGAAAACGGAAGGCCCGACGCTCGGGCGAGGTTGCTGCATGGGAAGAATCCATGATCTGCGGAGCTACTTGAAGATCCTTGAAGAGGCGGGACAGCTCAACCGTGTCCGGCGCAAGGTCGACCTAACACATGAGTTGGCGAGCGTAAGTGCCACCGCCGAGCGCAAGGGCATGGGTGCGATTCTCTTCGAACAACCCGGAGACTCGCCATGGCCAGTTTTCACGGGTGCGGTATCCAACCCAAAGCTTGCAGCTCTCGCCCTAGGATGCCGGGTCACGGAAATTATCGATTTTATGGAGCATGCATTGGATCCGGCTAACGGGGTTCCGCCCGTGCCCAATCCGGAAGCTGCCTGGAAGAAGAACATCGTCACCGGGGACGCGATCGACCTGCGGAAGATTCCAATTCCCACCCACGCGGCTCACGACGGAGGACCATTCATAACCGGCGGGGTGACCGTTTCTAAGGACCCTGTCTCAGGCCGCGGAAACCTGTCCTACAATCGGATGCAGGTTTTGGGGCCGCACACGCTTGGCTTCAATGTCAATGAATGGCGGCACGTGATGGAGTTCTTCAAAGTCCAGGAGGGGAAGGACGAACCCCTGGAAATCGCGGTTGCGATCGGGCTCGACCCAGCCATCATGATCGCCGCTGGGGCCAGGTACGACCAAGACGAACTTCTGATCTCCGGCGCCATTCGGGGCGTTGGCACTCCAGTCACACAGGGAGAGACCATCTGCACGGAGATTCCATCCGAGGCGGAGATCGTGATTGAGGGCCGGTTGCTCCCTTCAGCACGAATGAAGGAGGGCCCACTGGCCGAGTTTCATGGCTACTACGGAGAATTATGGGACAGCCCTGTGCTTGAGGTCTCGGCCATCTGCTATCGGGATCAGCCCATCTATCAAACCATCATCCCGGGGTGGGGTGAGCACATCTACCTGGGAAACGTGCTGCCAAGAGAGCCGCTCTTAAGACGATTCGTTCGACATGTCAGCCCGAACGTCACCGGCTTGCACATCCCGCCCTATGCCAATGGCTTCTCTGTGGTGATCCAGCTCGACAAATCCAATCCGGGCGAGCCCAAGAACGTTGCCTTGGCTGCCTTCGCAGCCCATGTCAATGTTAAGATGGCGATTGCCGTCGACCCTGATGTCGATATCTATGATCCGGCAGACCTGCTTTGGGCCATCACCAACCGCGTGGATTGGAGCCGCGACACCTTTATCGTCCAGGGGGCTCAAGGGCACGAGATGGACCCCACAGCAGATGCGCGAGGGGTTCACACCAAGATTGGCATCGACGCCACCTACAAACCCGATAGACGCAACTACGGCGAGCGGGTGCGATATGCTCAGGTCGATCTCTCGGAATATCTTGAACACAACCAAATTCCAAAGTCGGCCCCGGCTGCCGGCATTGATCCTTCCGCCATTCGATCGAAAGTAGAGGGGGCCCACGCGGTAAATGAGATTGACCAACAAGCACGGCCTAACGACGGATCAAAGGGCGTGACCCCCAAGAACAAAACCTGATAGCCCAATTCACGATGCCGAACTCGTAGAAGGTCCGGACCGACGCCATCCTCCCAAGCCAGGCCCATTCCCTGAGAAGGCCGATGCCGAAACGGAGAGCAGAGTACTGTCATGCAGAATGAGACCAGCTCAATTGGTTCTAGAATGCGAGATCGCCGCATTGCCCTCGGTTACAGCCTTCGGGATTTGGCGGCAAGGACGGACCTAACTGCGTCTTTCTTGAGTTAAGTCGAGCGCGGAGAAGCCAATACGTCGTTAAACTCATTGCGCCGGATTTCTGAAGCACTCGACGTGAGCATGCTCCACTTCTTGCGCGAAGTCCACGAGCACGATCCGGTCGTCAGGTCAAACGAAAGGGCAATATTGAGCCTTCCCAACTCAAATCTCACGTATGAGTTGCTGACTTCCGGTCTTACCCACAAGTTGCAAGTCTTCATCGGGAAGGTTGACGGTAAGACGGAGAACTTCGCTCGCCGGCTGCGGGAACCCACCGAAGAGGTCATCTTTGTTATAAGTGGCGTTCTTACGGTCGGCCTGGATAGCGGGGACTACACCCTTCAAACCGGGGACAGTATCTGTTTCGAGGGCTATCAGTTGAAATCGCTCTCGACTTCGGGCCCGGCCAACGAAACCAGCTGGATATCCATTATTACGCCTCCAGCGTTCTGAACGCCCCCCTTTCGTCGCCAACCCCCACTTCTATCATGGCGTGTTGGTTTGCGTCCCAAGCTTGAGTGCTCCTCCTTATTCGCTCTGCGCTGCGGCCCAGGGTCGCGGTTGGGCGCTCCACGCTCGATAATGGGCCAGCTCGAGCATGTACAATGACCCCATCCAGGAGATTTCACTCGCATCTGCCAGGAAAGCGGTCGCATTTCTTCGATGCATGAGCCCTGGCGGCCTTCCCGCGTGTGATGTCAATGGGTAGAGGGGAGACGAATAACGTGTGCAAGGGTGACCACCGTGGTAGTTGCCACCAATGACAACCGCTCGATTGGTGAAGATCGCTATCATCGCCTCGTTGTATGCAGCCATGACGATTGTGATCGCTCCCATCAGCTACGGCCCGATTCAATTCAGGGTGGCTGAGCTCTTCAAGGTGTTCGTCCTGTTCGATCCCTACGTAACGCTGGGAATCGGATTTGGTACCTTCTTCGCCAACTTGGCCAGCCCCTTCGTGGGCCCGTTGGAGCTCATTTGGATGCCATTGACGGACATGGCCGGGGGCATAGTTGCCTGGGGGCTTTTCAGACTGATGCAGCAGCGTTGGCCGGCGGTTCCGATGGCGCTCTACGCGGCGACGACCGGAGCAGCTGTGGGGCTTATGCTCTTCATCCTGGGTATGGGGGGGTTCTGGTATCTGGCGGCGCTGGTCACGTCAAGCGAGTTGGTCATCCTTGTGGGGGGCGTGCCGATCGTGGTGATGATCGCTGACGTGCTCAAGCGGCGGGGATTGAAAATCTTCGACTAGTGTCATCTCTATGTGCCGATCGCAATCGATTTCCAACGTACGAGCTTTCCCTCTCGACCTTCGCTACCTGCCGCAGGCTGTGATCGCCAGGGGCCCGCAAGGTCTGTGGCCGGCGTTGACCGCTCTCCCTCGGCACTTTGGGAAACCTAACCCAAACCAGCCCGAAGTTTCAAGGCGGTCGCCGCCTTGCGGCACTCATCTAGCAGCGCGCCTTGGTCCAAGACTTTGACATAGCGATCTTCCATCAAGATCCTGCCCCCGACGATCACTGTCTCAACGTCCGACGCGCACGCTGAGAGCACCAAGGCCGAAGTCGTATCATTCACCGGAACCGCGCGGGGGAGTCCAGATTGACCAGGATCACATCGGCGTCTGCTCCGGCCTGCAGAACGCGGCCATCGGTGGCCCAGGACAGAACCTCGGAAGGAGATAGGTCCATCGGATCGCGGGAAATCGCCCTTGCCAGGCACAACGAAGACTTCATAGTTTCGAACAGATCTTGCGAGTTGTTGCTTGCCGGCCCATCGGTTCCCAGCCTGAGGCGGACACCAGCCTTCGACAAGCTTGCAACGGGTGCGATCCCCGAACCAAGCACGGCATTGCTTACGGGGCAGTGAACCACCAAGGCGTCCCGTTCAGCCAGCCTCTCGATTTCTCCCGCCTCGATCCAGACCCCGTGCACGACCTGGGTGCTTTCTCCCAACAGATCCAGTTGATCCAACCATATGACTGGCCGCAGCCCCGTCTCGTCCAAGGTCTTTTGGACCTCAATCTCGGTCTCAGAGACATGAATGTGGGTGGGTGCTGCATACCGTGTGGCGAGAGCGTGGGTTTGTTGCAAGGTTTCCGGTGAGCAGCGCCACGGTGTCAACGGGCCATTGGCGATCTTCACATCCCGGGAGCCCCGAGTGCGTTCGAACAGCTGTTCAAGGTCGTCCAGAATCGCCTCCGGGCCTTCGGCATTGACTCCACGATCTGTCCAGCCCCGCGCGAGGACCAATCTCAGCCCGACCGTTTCCGCCGCTGAGCACACGGCACGGGTGTGGTCTGAAGTAGCGCAAATCTTGTGGTGATCGACCACCGTCGTCGCACCGCTGAGCAAGTTCTCCAGCAAACCCAGGAGAGCCGCCAAGTGCATATCATCAACCGTCATGGTTTCCTGCATGGGCCAGATGACTTCGTTGAGCCATGCCAAAAGGGGACGGCCGGCGGCCAGCCCTCGCATAAAGGTCTGACTAAAGTGGGTGTGCCCGTTAACCAGGCCGGGGAGCACTGCATGCCGCGCCCCGCCCAAGACGTGGCCGGCTTCCCGTTCGAGCTCTTGAGGCGGGCTTCCGCTTCCCACCTGCTCGATTGTCTCGCCCCGCACCGTCAGATAGCCGGGCGTCAGCCAGCCATCGTCGGCGAGCACCGCGCCTCCCCGGATGAGGGTAAGGTCAGTTCGGTTCATGCGTCCAAACCAAGGGCGTTTCTGCAGCGCTGGCGAGAACCCGGCGGCAGCAGGGGATCACCCAAGAGTCTCTGTTCATGGGTCAATGGCAGCGCTCGCCGACGCTTCCCGCTCGCCTGAGCCAGCGCATTGGCAAGAGCGGGCGCGGTGCCGATCATGACGGGCTCGGCGAGATTTTTCGCGCCGAACGGCCCCTGCTCAAATGGTTGTTCAATGAACGCCATCTCGATGGGGGGCATGTCCAATGCTGTCGGGATCAGATAACCATCCAGGTTGGTGTGCAGTGAATACCCTTGGTCGAATCGCATGTCTTCCATCAAGGCGTAGCCCATCCCCTGGGCGATACCACCGAACATCTGCCCGGCCGCACCCTGGGGGTAGATGATCTGCCCTCCATCATGCGCCGCCCACACGCCCAGCACGTCGGTTTGTCCGGTCCGAGTGTCAAAGGCGACCTCGGCCACCTGCGCGCCAAACACATAGCAGAAATACGGGGTGCCTGTGCCGCTGTCGAAGTCCCACTCAATCGTCGGAACCTGCCAGCGACCCTGTACCGAGAGGACTAAGCCCATTCGCCGGGCGTGATCGACAACCTTTTCGAATTCCAATGCGTTCTCGCTCGGCGAAACAAACTGCTCGCCAAAGCGCTGAACCTGAGCCGGGCTGCAGTCCAACGCATCTGCCGCAGCCTCTCGCAGGAGTCCATCGAGCTTGAGCGCCGCCACACGGGTGGCGTTGCCGCCCACCATCGTCGCCCGCGAGGCAACCGTGGGGCCCGATTCGATTGAGATTTGTGTGTCCGGCCGCGGCATAAGAATGCGCTGCGGGTCGACCCCCAGCGCCTCAGCGGCGATCATCGTATAGACCGTCCGGCTGCCTTGCCCGAAGTCGGTGAGACCGGAGGTCAGTGTCAAACTGAAATCCTGTTCGATCTTGAGGGTCGCCGTGGCATAGTCGGCTCCTTCGCCCCCAAGACTGGATCCGTGGAAGTAGCACGCCACACCGATGCCTCGACGGATATCACCATCGCTTGGCTTGGCATACGCGGCCCGCTTTCGTTCCCAATCAGAATGCCCGCGGACCCATTCAAGGCACTTGGTCAGCCCGACGTCGTCCTCAAGCACCGCCCCGGCCATCGTTCGATCGCCCTTTCGTAGGCAATTCTGCAGACGAAATTCCAAGGGGTCGCGACCCAGCCGGTCCGCAAGCTCGTCCACCGCCTGTTCAATGACTGCCACCGACTCCGTGTTGCCAAAGCCCCTAAAGGCACCCGAGTATCCGTTGTTGGTGTAGACGACCTGGGAATCCACATGGACAGCCTGGTAGCGGTAGGCGCCGGCGGCATGCACCGTGGCCCGCCATGCTGCCAGGGGGGTCATCGAGGCGTAGGCTCCGCTATCGGCCAGAAGTTCCAATTTCGCCGCCTGCAGGTCACCATTGCTGTTGGCCCCCAAAATCACCCGGTATCGCATGGCTTCCCGCTTGTATGAGGCGAGGAGCGACTCATCTCGCGGCAGGACGAGCCTCACGGGGCGACCCGTCTTCAGCGCCAAAGCCGCTGCCTGGGCCGAGGTTTGATACCCAATGTCATCCTTGCCGCCGAAGGAACCCCCGACGACAGCCTGGATCACGCGCACCTTGTCGGCCGGCAACCCCAGCACCATCATGATGTTGTCTCGATTGATGAACGGGCTCTGGTCATTGGCGTAGACGGTGACCCCTCCGACGTTGTCCGGGACGGCCAAAGCACCTTCCGTCTCAAGATATGCATGTTCCTGGTGCGCGCAGTGGTACTGCTCTTCAAGAACCGTTTGGCATGATTTCAGGACTGTCAAGGGATCGCCGTATCTCACGAGGTGCTTAGCCGCCAGGTTACCCTCGCCGATCGGAGCCTCAAGCGGAACCAGTGGTGCATCCGCCGTCAAAGCCTGCTCCATATCGAATAAGCCGGGAAGATCCTCCAACTCACAGCGGATCGCACGCATGCCTGCGATGGCTGCCTGTTCGGTCTCGGCCGCCACGACGGCAATCGGGTCGCCAACGTAACGGACTTTCTGGTAGGCCAGGATGAAAGCGTCTTTGACCGGCCATCCGTAACTCCCGTGATCAATGAAGTCCGCGGCGCTGATCGCGGCGACCACGCCCGGGACCTGAAGGGCGGGCCTTACGTCGAGCTCTCGAATCAACGTGTGGGGCACTCCGCTTCTCAGAACCTTGGCGATCAGCATATCCGGGAGGCGAATGTCACCCACATAGCGTGCACGCCCCATGACTTTTTGTGGTCCATCAACCGCCCAAAATGGCTTCCCCACGCAATGGAATTGGCTCATGAGACGGCCTCCGTCTCACCAAATGACTCGACACCCGCAGCACCAGATGTCGATCTGCGACGCGAGGCCAACTCAACCGCATCGATGATCTGTTGGTAACCAGTGCACCGGCACAGATTTCCGGCCATCGCTTCCCGAATGATTTGTCGGGGCGGTGCAGGATTGTTGGCTAGCAGGTACTCTGCGGCCATCACAAATCCAGGCGTGCAGTACCCACATTGGACGGCTCCCGCATCTAGGAAGGCCTGCTGAAGGTCGTTGGGGCCGTCTTCGTCACCTTGAAGACCTTCAATGGTCACGACATGGCGCCCATCCACCTGCGGAGCCAACAGTAGGCAGGCGTTGACCAGTTTGTCATCAACGAGCACCGAGCACGCGCCGCACTCGCCCACTTCACACGCCGGTTTGGCACCCGTAAGTCCCAGGCCGTCTCGCAGCATCGACAGCAAGGTCGTGGAAACAGAGGCTTCAACCTCCACTTCCTCCCCATTGAGGTTGAAGTGCATTTTCACGGCAAACTCCCCAGAACTTGTCGCAGCCCGCGCTCGGCGAATGCGGTCACCACCTTGCGTTTGTAGGGCGCCGACCAGCGATCGCCGGACTCCCGTATGTAGAGCGCTTGCATGGCTTCGCCGGCTTCGGCAAGAAGGGATTCATCCGGCGCCTGCCCTACGATCATCTCTTCCACCTCCGGGGTCCGGCGAGGGTGACCAAAGACGGCGCCCCAGGCCAGGCGGACGCTGGCTGCCTTTCCGTCCCCGTCAAGACTACCCAGAATAGCCAGAGACACGCGGGCAATGCTCACGGCCTTCCTGGGTGCCAGGCGTAGAAAGGCCGTCTGTTCGCCCGGGGCCAGGGCCTGAAATTCGAAGGCTCGAATAAGACTTCCGGGCGGCAAACCCTCCTCCAAATCATCGATCAGATCAGCTACAGGTATCCGATGTTCCTCACCGGGCCGGACCACGACAGCGGTCGCCTGCAGGCATACCAGGATCGTGGCAATGTCGGCGCAGGCGGCGCCATTGGCCACATTGCCCCCGGGCGTGGCTTGATTTCGCACTTGGGGCCCGCCCACGACGCGACAGCCAGCCACCAGGAGGGGCGATTGGGTGGCCAATATGGGATCAGACAACATCTCCTTCAACGTCGCCGCCGCGCCCAGTCGAACGGTCCCTTCGGCGGTGCTGTCAATCCCCTTGAGTTCCGGCACGTCGGCCACATCTACGATTCGGTCGATGCCCTTTATTCGGCTTTCCATGTAACGGACCAGGTCCGTACCGCCGGCGAGGACCTCACTCCTCACACCAGGCTGGTTGAGCATCTCCAGCGCTTGTTCAAGACTTGTTGGGCGAACGTAAGTTTGTTCCGTCATCCATGCCTCAGGTCAGAGAGCGTCCGCCATCGACGAAGTACACGCTTCCAGTAATGAAGTCGTTCTCGATAAGGAAAGCTGCCATTCGGGCCACGTCTTCCGGGGATCCTATGCGGCCCAGCAAAGACTTGGATTCGGCCCAATCACGTTTGGCATCCGAAGCGCCTTCCGGCAGAAGCACTGTGCCGGGAGCGATGGCGTTGACCCGGATGGTGGGTGCCAGCTCAGCTGCCATGGATCTGGTCAGGCTGACAAGGGCGGCCTTGCTCGCAGCATGGTGGGCATAGCCTTTCCAAACTTGAAACGCCGACAGATCCGTGATGTTGAGGATGATCCCGGAGCCTTGCGCCAGCATCACCTTCGCCGCCGCCTGGCAGAGCAGAAATGGCCCTCTCACATTCACGCCCATCGCCAAATCCCAGTCTGCTTCTGAGATGTCAAGCAAGGGTGATTGGAGCCAGACGGATGCGCTGTTGATCAAGACATCGATTCGGCCCAGCGCTTGCACCGACTGGTCGACGAATTCATGGACTTGCTGGCTGTCCCGAACTTCGACTTTCCGGGCAAAGCATTTGCGGCCATGGGCCCCAAATTCGGCTTTGGCTTCCTGCCAGGGCTCCTCGTCGAGATAATAGGAAAAAGCGATGCTCGCACCCAGGTCCGCCAGGTGCCCCGCCACTCGACGCCCCACTCGGGCAGCTCCCCCAGTGATCAGGACCACGGAATTGCTGATTTTCATAGCCTCACCTTGCCCCGCGCACTTCGCCTCTGGGAATTGCCGCGCGCAATTGTCCCGTACGCGAAAAGCGGAGAACTTGATTCTGCGATGTTGCCGCCACCCAATGTCACCACTTCAACGCCCCCTTGTGCTCAAGACTTCCGGCACACAGGACGTCCCCCATCCCGCAGCTGCCCTTGGCGGGAAGTTGTCGCTCCGGCGGGGCGCAATCCTTACGATGGAGTTCTTATCGTCTTAGTTTCCCCCAAACTTGGCCGTTGGCTGTTCGATGAGTTCCTTGATCCTGGCCAAGAATTTGGCCGCCGGGGCGCCGTCGACCACCCGATGGTCAAAGGACAGGCTAAGGGTCACCTGTTCTCGCAATGCCACCCCTCCTTCCCAGGCCACGGGACGGAGCACGATACGTCCAATCCCCAGAATTCCTGTCTCGGGCGGGTTGATGATGGGGGTGAAGGCGTCGATCCCATACATGCCCAGGTTGGTCACGGTGAAGGTGCCGCCGGTGAGGTCATCTGGGAGAGTTCGGCCGCTCTGGGCCTGTTCCGATAGCTCTGAAAGCGCCTGACTCGTTTCAATCAAAGTCATCCGGTCGACGGCGTGCAGCACCGGAACCAGGAGACCTCGTTCGGTGTCCACGGCCACACCAATGTTGATTTCCGCCAGCTCCCAAATTCCTAAGGGGGTGAGGGTCGCGTTCATGTAGCGGAACTCAGACAGAGCTTGCGCCACGATTTGTACGAACACCGCGTCGAAGGGGATCTTGCCCTGTGAGCCGCTGCTCAATCGCTCTCGGAAGGCAATCAACTCCACGGCATCCGCCTCGGCCGTGAGTGTCACCTGCGGGCGTTCGCGCCAGCCTGCTGAAAGCCGTTCGGCGATGATCGACCGCAGGCCGGTCATGCCCTGCGTCGTGGCCGACGATGCAGCCATCGCTAACTCGACGTCGGCTCTAGTCACGCGCCCATTCGGCCCTGTCCCTTCCACGCCGGCAAGGTCCAATCCCGCCTGTTGGGCCAGTTTGCGGGCAACGGGGGTCGCCCTGATCTCGATCGGGTGCCCAGCCTTGACCAAATCAGCCTCCACGACCATGCCTCTTACACCGCTGCCTCGAATGTCATTCAGATCAAGCCCCTTGGCGCTTGCCTGAGCCCGGGCGCGCGGCGATGCCGCGACAACCTGTTGGTGCTTCGGCTTGGCTGGGGTATCAAAAGCTGGTGGCTCGGGAGCGATCACACCCTGACCATCTGCGTCGGGAGCAACACCCATGTCGGAGGCCTCCCCGATGACGGCCACCGCGGTCTGCACTTTAACCGTCTCCCCGACGTCAACCAGAATATGGAGCGGCCCGCTGGCGGGGGCCTCGATGACAATCGCCGACTTGTCGCTTTCGAACGTGAACAGGTCATCACCCTTCTTGACCCATTCACCGTCTTCTGCATGCCATTCGACTATGGTGCCTTCGGTCATCGAAAGGCCGAGCCGTGGCATCACGACGAGATAAGGTTCGCTGTGGGTTGTGTTCATACGGTTTGCCGCCCTGAACCAGGCTGGAACTCAGTGCCACCCAGCTGAGATCCACACGGCCCGACAGTGCGCTCCTCTTCTATGACGTCACCCTCGAGCCCGACCCCTCCGGTGTGCCTGGCACCACCTTCTCCCGACAGGCTGCCCCTCCGGCCCCCGAATCTGGCATTCACGAATTGGGTAGGCGCGGCGGGGTAGATGAGCCCTGCTGAAGGGGGTGTCCACTCAATCATCCAAAAATAACTCGCGCACCCGGCGATAGGCATTCACCTCGTTATCGGAAGGCGCAAATTCCATCCCGATCAAACCATCAAAGCCAAGCTCCCGAAGCTTTCGGACCACATTCGGGAAGTTGATTTCGCCAGTACCAGGTTCTTGGCGGGTGGGCACGTCCCCAATATGAACCGTTGGATAAAGCCCTTGATAAGCCTCCAGGCCGTAGATCAGATTACCCGCCGTCCGTTGCTGATGATAGCAATCGAACGCCATCCGCAGCCTGGGGTGGTTCAGACGGCGGACAATACCAGCAACCTGATCGTGGCTGTGGATAAAGACACCACCATGGATGTGGTGGGTGTTCAAGCCTTCAAACCAAAGGGTGACGTTGGTCTTCTCGACCATTTCGAGAATTCGCGCAAGCCCGTCGAGCAGATTGGCGTACATTTCCCCGGCCGTGTAGTCCCTGGATAGCGGGGCAATCCACTCGCTGCCATCCTCGCGTAGATCGATCTGATTGGAAAACACAAACAGGTGAGGAATCTGGAACCGCTCGGCCACCTCCAGGCTCTCGGCCCAGGCTTCGAGGCAACGAGGGTGATCTTGCGCGTCCACAAGGTTGCCGAGCAGAGGGTCAAATGTGGAATTGATGAGACTGCCAAGACGCTGGCATTCGGCGAAGATCTCGTCCATTGGACGTTCGCGCCACAGCCAAACGTCAAGGCGGTGTATTCCCATCTCAGCGAATCTTTCGACCCGCTCGACAATGGGGAGATCTTTGAACCAAAAATCAAGATAGCCTGTGAATTCCATGTCTCCCTCGAGTTCGAGCCGGGCCCGAGAATTGCTTGAGGTCCCTTTCCGACCTATCTTCGTCCGACATCTGGGCCTGCCGGCCCTGGCCGAGGGAACCCGACAGCCGGACCGTGAGGTTCGATGAGCACCCTGGGAGAAGCTGACTGGCAGGTCAAGCCGATGTTCAGCCCATTCCGGCCGGTGCACTGGTGTTGTTTGATGAGCCTCCTCGGCTACCGGAAATCCATCGTCAACGCCCCATCAGGGTTCGGACGGCCTGGACCATCTCATCAACTCCCGGCAGAAGGTAACTCTCTAACTCAGGGCTGTAAGGTATAGGCGCGTTCCTGGCTGCCACTCGCATGATGGGGCCGTCAAGAAACTCCACCGCCTCCTCGGCCAGCATGGCGGCGATCTCGGCGCCAGGGCCGGACCGCTTGTGGGCTTCATGGGCGATCACCACGCGCCCGGTTTTGGCCACCGACGTGATCATCGTTTCTTTGTCCAGTGGGACAAGCGTTCGAGGGTCAATGACCTCAGTGTCGATCCCCTGCCGGCTTAACTGATCTGCCGACTCCATGGCCTTGGGTGCCATGCCGCCAATAGCTATCAGCGTGACATCCGATCCTTCTCGAAGGATGCTCGCTTGACCGAATGGGACCATGAAATCATCCCCTTCGGGCACAGGACCCTGAGTGGCGTAGAGCATCTTGTGCTCCATGAACAACACGGGGTCTCGACCTCGTATGGCCGTCCTGAGCAAACCCTTGGCGTCGGCCGCTGAGGCTGGCACGACAATCTTGAGGCCCGGGATGTTCATGAACCAAGACTCCGGGCTTTGAGAATGTTGAGCTGCAGCTGACCCCGGAGCGCCTGTGGCGACGCGGATGGTCAACGGGACATCGGCCAAACCGCCGCTCATATACCGGGCTTTCGCCACTTGATTGACCAACTGATCGCCGGCGCACATCAGAAAATCACCGAACATGATCTCAACCACGGGTCGCATGCCCATCATGGCTGCCCCGAGTCCCGCACCGATGATAGCGATCTCGCTGATAGGCGTATCAAGCACCCGTTCGGGACCGAACTCGTCCTTCATCCCGGCCGAAACGCCCCATACGCCGTTGAAGGTGCCGACGTCCTCTCCCATCAGAAAGACCGAAGGGTCACGCCGCATTTCCTCACACAGCGTTTCTCTTATCGCTTCCGAATACGTCATTTCTCGCATCGCGTTTGCCTTCTTCTCATGCTCAAATGTCGCACACTCCGGCCCAGGAAACCCGCTAGAAGACCAATCCATCGTGAGTCTCGGCATACACGCCTTCCAAGGCGGTGGCCGGGTCTGCGAGCGGACTGGCGGCCGCAAATTCGACCGCCTCATCCAGCACTTCCATTACAGATCCAACGGTTTCTTCTAGCGTCCCTTCATCCATGTCGCTCGACTCGATAAGACGCTTTCGAAAGGCTGGAATTGGATCGCGGGCCATCCATTTTTCCATTTCTTCGGCTGTGCGGTAGACCATGGGGTCGCCTTCGTAGTGACCCCGTTGACGATACGTTTTGGCTTCGATGAAGGTTGGTCCTTCCCCTGCGTGGGCTGCGCCAACGGCTGAGCGAACGGCCTCATACACAGCCAGGACATCATTTCCGTCCACAATGACGCCCGGGAACCCATAGCCTTCGGCCCGGATGGACAAATCTGCCACAGCCGCTTGTTGAGATTGGGGAGTGCCTTCACCGTACAGGTTGTTCTCGCAGAAGAAGATGACCGGCAACTTCCACAGCCCCGCCAGGTTGGCCGCTTCGTGGAAGGCCCCTTCATTGACCGCCCCATCCCCGAAGAAGGCCAATGCCAGCCTTGATTCGCCACGCATCTTGAAGGCCAGTCCCGCTCCTACGGCGATCGGGATGCCGCCCGCCACCACGCCGTTGGCGCCCAGGATTCCAAGCTCGAAGTCGCTCATATGCAGTGAGCCCCCCTTGCCGAGGTTGTATCCGGGGCTTCGGGCGGCCAATTCGGCCATCATGCGCTTGGGGTCTCCGCCTTTGGCAATCAAGTGGCCGTGTCCACGGTGGGTGCTGGTGATGACATCGCCCGGCCCAAGAGCCAGACACGCACCGGCTGCCGTCGCCTCCTGACCCACACAGGAATGGATGAACCCGGGGATCAGCCCCCGCCTGCGTTCCTCAATCGCCCGAAGTTCAAATTCCCGAATCAGGACCATTCTCCGGAACAGCTCGAGCAATAGCTCGGCCGGATAGGCGGAGAGGTCCGTGGTTGGCTTGGTAGCTGTCGATTTGCTGCTCATCGAATTCCCTCTGCCCTACTGCTCCAGCTCGATCCACACGGCCTTGATTTCGGTAAAGGCATCAATGGCATACTTGCTGTTGTCCCGGCCGTACCCGCTTTGTTTGAATCCGCCAAAAGGCACCCCGGAATCGAACACATTGTAGGTGTTGACCCAGACCACCCCAGCCTTGATCGCTGCCGCCAATCTGTGGGCCCGCGCGACATCCCGAGTCCATACCCCCGCTGCCAGGCCATACATCGTGTCGTTGGCTCGGCTCACCAATTCGCTTTCGGATTCAAAACGGTAGATTGGCAGTACGGGGCCGAAGATCTCCTCACAGGATATTGAATGATTATCAGGAACATCAGCCAACAGAGTCGGGGGAAGGTAGAAACCACCTTCGGGGAGGGTCTCATCTTTCAGCCTCGACCCGCCGGCCAGGAAACGGACACCGGCTTGCTTACCCTGTTCCAGATAGCCCATGATCTTGTCGAACTGGGTCTGATCAACAATGGGGCCAAACTCCGTGTCCGTGTCCATCGCGTGACCCGTACGCGCTTGCTTGGCCAGTGCGACAAGGCCCTCGATGACTTCGTCATACACCTCGGATTGGACATACAGGCGCGCCCCGGCCACGCAGCTTTGCCCTGTGTTGCCAAACGCGGCATTGAAGGAACCCGGAATCGCCTGCTCAAGATCTGCGTCCCCGATAATCACATTCGGCGCTTTGCTCCCCAACTCCAACGCCAGCCTCTTGATGTTGACGGCGGAGTTTCGTATGACGCTGCGCCCGACGTCTGTCGACCCTGTGATGGCCACCTTGTCGACGAGCGGGTGTGCAGCCAGCCGGTCGCCAATCTGCGCCCCTGATCCGGCCAGCACGTTGAATGCGCCCGGCGGCAAGCCGGCTTCGATTGCCAGTTCACCCACTCGGAGCAAAGCCAGTGTGGCGGCTTTAGCCGGCTTGAGAATCACGGCATTGCCGCAGGCAAGGGCTGGGGCGCATTTCTGCATGGCATGGATCAGCGGATAGTTCCACGGGATAATGATCGCCACCACCCCGACCGGCTCGCGCCGAGTGTAGACGAGCTTGCCCGGGATGGATACGGGGTGGGTTTCCCCTTCGATCTTGCTCGGCCAACCAGCGAAGTGATAGACCTCGTCGGCGGCGACAAATGCGTCGATATGCTGAGTGTGCTGGATCGGTTTGCCGTTGTCCAACGACTCGAGCTGCGCCAGCTCATCGTTGTGTGATTCGATCAGCCCAGCCCAACGCCGCATCATCCGCTCTCGGGTGGAGGGCGGCATGGTCGCCCATTCCCCCTGCAGAGCCGAACGGGCAGCGGAAACGGCATGATCGACATCATCAGCCCCGGCGGCGTAGATTTCGGTCAGTGTCGATCCATCCGATGGATTGAATGCTTTGTAGGTCTCGCCTGAACCCGATTTGACCAACTCGCCACCGATGATCAATCTCTTGGGAGAGCTCCTGAGGAAGGCTTCGGTTTCACGAAGGAGGGGCTGCAATGACATCGACTTTGCTCCTGTACCGGACCCAAGCGCTTACGGAGAACGCCCGGGGCCCGGCCTCGAATAGGCCCGTCACCGGCACGGCCGGTCGCCTCATGTTTTCGGGCCCGCTCTCGCGGCGATGCGCCGGGTTCCCGACTCCCGGGGACTCAGGTCCTCCACCGAACAAGTCAATACAATCTTGATCGCTCACCACAGGTTTTGAAGCTGGAGACAGTGTCCTGCAAGGATTGGTCACTTCCTGGACCCATCACCCGTCCTGACAACCCCCAAAGGCGACCAAGCACCACCCTGAAATGCGCCTGCAGGGGCATTCGGGAGGCAGGTGACGGCAAAACGCAAAGTGGGCTGGTGCCCGAAGGTGTATCCTGCGCCGCGCGCTTCGTCCGGATGTTAAGTGATACTAAACAAAGGAGCCAAGTGACACATGACACGTTTCTTACGATTTTAGTCCCGGTATGCTTTCAAGAGGCCGTGTAGGTTCCTCGCACGGCGAGGAAACCAGTCACTTCGGGTTGAGGTGAATCCGAAAACTCGAAGGCGGTTCTTGCACTGATTGGGTTGGACTTTATCCTGGCCAATTGGGGGTTCCGGAACTGTTTCAAGAGACAGTTGTACCTATAGGCACAGTCATTCTGTACATTTCAGCTCGAGACGAAGGTCATCTTCCAGGCGGCTTTGGTCATGGTCCGACCCTGCTCAGTCGATGGCAAGTTGGGGTCCAACCTGGCGTGTGGGTCGGCCAAAATGGAAAACAGCGCATGTCCCAGCCCGGAATTGAATGAGGGGATCATCGCCTGGAACTGTGTGATGTGGCTTTACAGGGACCGAACGGGAATGATCGCGATCAGAGCATTCCGCCAGATTCGCCCGCATATGATGCCCGAGCGAGAAACCCAGCTTGAGGTCGGGCGACCTCGAATGAGGCCGAACGAATGGCGATTGAACCTGATTCAAAACGACAGTTGGTTAGAACGAGCAATCGAGTGCAGGAGGGCAGGGGATTTCCGCTTTCCAGCCGCGTCCGAGGAGTTCTGCTGAGCCGGCGATTGTGAGCGAGGTGACCGAGATGGCGGATCAACGCATTGCTTTGTACATGCAGGACAGACATGCTATACGCTATGAACTGGAGATGGCGCGCTATGCGGAAGAGCGCGGCTTCTCAGAGATTTGGCAAGCAGACACGCGCCTTGCCAGGGATTGCGTCGTGATGATGAGCGCTTTTCTTACGCAAACTCGCCGGTTACGCATTGGGTCGGGAGTTCTCCCCATTTGGACTCGAAACCCAGCCGTCATTGCGGCCACCTGGAGCACGCTGTGGGAGCTCGGCGGACGTATTGAGGGGCGCGGCCGAGTGATGCTCGGATTAGGGGCCTGGTGGGAACCGATTGCCGGTCGGGTTGGGGTGGCAAGGCGTCGGCCATTAGGTGCCATGCGGGAGATCGTCGAGGCCAGCCGTCAGCTTTTCACCATGGAGGAGGTCACCTATCAGGGAGAATTCGTGCACCTTGATCGGATCCAACTCGATGTGGCCTTTGGGGACACATCCCCGCGCGACATCCCGATCTACATCGGCGCCACGGGGGACAAGATGCTCGAACTGGCCGGGGAGATCGCCGACGGCGTTGTGCTCAACTACGTTGTCTCGGTCGATTACATCCGACGCGCGGTTGGGTTGGTTGAAAAGGGAGCTCGCAAAACGGGAAAGACGCTCGACCAAGTGGACCGCCCCGAGCTCTTGGTGTGCTGCTTGAGCGATAACGATCCAGCTGCCGCCATGGCCGAAGGCAAGAAACTCGTGGCGTATTACCTGGCCACCGAACCTCACATCATGAAGGCCAGCGGCGTTGGTGACGACCTACTGGAGAAAGTTCAGGCCTTAATGAGCTGGCCCGCCACCGAAGAAGACTACCTGAGGGCCAGCAAGGTTATCCCTGACGACGTCGTCCGACAACTGATGGCGGTCGGCACCTCGGATGAATGCCGGGCCAAGGTTCGCGAATACGTCGACGCAGGTGTGACCTGCCCAATCCTATACCCCATGATGGAGGACATAAAACCGGTGATCGATGCTTTTGCTGGAGGATTCTAACAAGTCCGGCCGTTCTGTTGATCGGGCTATTCCAGCCCACGGCCATCTCCGGTAAAGGCCAGCCGTGTCCGATTCCCCTCCAAGCTCCAAATGGCACATCTTTGCCGCCATCAGCCTTGGTGTACTGGTCACCACGATCGACGCGTCGATTGTGAGTATCGCCCTCCCCGCCATCGGGCACGATTTCAACGTCCCGTTGTCATCCGTCTCCTGGGTCAACCTGGCCTACTTGCTCGGCGTAACAGGGACGCTGCTCAGCTTCGGGCGTCTGTCTGATCTGTTCGGCCGTCGGCGGATCTACGTGGCTGGTTTCGCTCTTTTCGCTCTGATGGCCTTGATGTGCGGGCTGGCGGCCAATCTGATGATCTTGATTGCGCTCCGCATTCTCCAGGGCGTCGGGGCATCCATGATGTTTGCGAATGCGCTGGCAATCCTCAGCCGAGGTTTCCCCCGAGGCGAACGGGGGCGAGTCTTCGGCATGGCAGCGGCCTTTGCCTCGGCCGGCGTAGGCATCGGGCCCGCGCTGGGGGGCGGGTTGGTCAGCGCATTGTCCTGGCGTTGGGTCTTCTGGTTCTACACGCCGATTGCTCTTGCAGGAACCTTTGTCGCCTGGCGAGGCATCCCAGGGGATCTTCGACCCCAGAAGGTTGAACCTGTTGATCTTCCTGGCACGATGTTGTCGTTCGTCGCCATGACGAGCATCGTGCTGAGCTTGAGATATTTGCCTGGGGAGTCGCCAGCCTTGGGGATGTTACTCGCCATCCTGGGATTGACCACGGGCCTTGCGTTTGTGAGACGAGAACGCAGCCTGCGGTCCCCACTGGTGGGCCCGATCTTCGTCACGGATCCCATCTTGCGAGCTACGACCCTGGGTGCCTTTATGGGTTACCTCTCCCTGTACATATATGTGCTTCTGCTGCCTTTCTTCCTGATCGACTATATTGGCCAAACTGCGGCCCGCACCGGGTTGATCTTGACGGCAGAGCCAGCCCTCTCGATCTTCACGGGCCCCCTTGGCGGCCGCCTCTCCGATCGCTTCGGAAGCCGCAATCTGATACTCATTGGCCTGGGCATCACGGCCTCGGGTCTCTGGGCGCTCAGCGGGTTGACCTCGGAATCAACAGCCTGGGATGCCGCCTGGCGCGTGGCGATGATTGGCCTAGGGTTCGGTCTCTTCTACACACCCAATAACAGTGCCCTTATCGGCGCGGCGCCAACCGAGCGGCTGGGGGTCGCCACGGGCGTTGCGTCCGTCGCCAGCAATCTGGGGATGGCGGGGGGCATCGCACTGGGCGGTGCTTTGGTGGCAGGGGCTGCAGGAAACCTAGCGCAGTCCGGTCAGACCTTTGTGAATGATTTCGTGGTGGCAATGCGCGTCGCGGCAGCGATCTGCGTAGGCGCCATGTTCTTTTTTGCCCGCTGGATGCGCCCTGCTCCGGCCAAGCCTCCATCGGTTGGGGCAAACCTCGGCCTGGATCTGGAGACAGGACAAGAAGAGGGTTGAAACCACAGCGTGCCAGTGGGCAATCCGTCCCGGGCGGGCATCCTCTGGTTTCGAGCGGCAAACGACATGTTGGTCGCGAGCCGCTTGAGCCTCTCCCCCAGGGGGGCGGGTGACCGCAAACAGCCGGTAACCCACGGGCCAGCCCGCCAGGCCCCTGAAACAACTGACCTTCGGTTGTGGGCCCGGGAAGGCGGCTGTTACCCCCCGGCAATCGCCCCTACAACCATGAAGGCATCTTTGCCATCCGTCACGCTCTCGGGAAGAGGGTCATCCGGCGCGTCATTGGAAAGATCTTCGCCCGCGGCGAAGAAGCGTACCAACGCACGCCGCTCTTGGGTCGAATGATCGCGCATGGTTCCCCGAAGCTGAGGGTAGGCGGCCTCCACGGCATCAAGCACCGACCGCTGCGTGACGGGTCCTTCCACAGCAACCGTGATCTCTTTGCCCACGCCGGCCAGATTGCGCAGGTGGTGGGGGAGGACGACGCGAATCACGGCAGGGTCTGCACTTCGACCGAGTACACGTCGGGGAGATCGCGCACGATGGCCGACCAGCTGTCACCGCCATCGGCGGAGGCATACACCTGGCCGCCCGTGGTGCCGAAGTACACGCCACATGGGTCCATGCGATCAATTGCCATGGCATCCCGCAGCACGTTGACGTAGCAGTCTTCCTGCGGGAGCCCCTTGGTCAGCGCCTCCCACTCATTTCCGCCCGACCGGCTCCGGTAGACGCGAAGCTTGCCATCCGGGGGAAAGTGCTCCGAGTCGCTCTTGATCGGCACCACGTAGAGCGTCTCCGGCTCGTGTGCATGCACGTCTATCACGAAACCGAAGTCGCTGGGCAGGTTGCCGCTGATCTCATACCAGTTGTCCCCGTGATCGTCGCTGCGCATGACATCCCAGTGCTTCTGCATGAAGAGGACCCCGGGCTTGGAGGGGTGCAATGCAATGCGATGGACGCAATGGCCGACTTCGGCATCGGGGTCAGGGATATACTCCGACTTCAAGCCGCGGTTGATCGCCTGCCAAGTTTCGCCACTGTCTTCAGTCCTGAACACCCCCGCCGCCGAGATCGCCGTGAACATCCGCGTGGGCTGCTCGGGGTCAATCAGGATCGTGTGTAGACAAAGGCCCCCGGCACCGGGATGCCAGCCAGGCCCGGTCGCATGCTTGCGCAGGCCCGGCAGCTCGTGCCAGGTCTGCCCTGCATCCGTCGAGCGGAACAGGGCGGCATCCTCCACGCCGGCATAAACCGTGTCCGGGTCGTCGAGTGACGGCTCAAGGTGCCAGACCCGCGCAAACTCCCACGGATGGGGCGAGTCATCGTACCAAAGGTGGGTTCCGGTATCGCCCTCGTAGTTGAACTCGTTCCCGACCTGTTCCCAGGTCTTACCCCCGTCATCCGAACGATGGATGACCTGGCCAAACCAGCCCGTTGAGGGTGCGGCGTAGATCCGCTTGGGGTCCGCCGCCGACCCCTTCATGTGATAAACCTCCCAGCCGGCGAAGTGTGGCCCACTGACGTCCCAGTTTTGGCGTTTGTCGTCGGATGTCAAGATGAAAGCGCCCTTGTGCGTCCCCACCAAAACCCTTACTCCGCTCATCCCAGCCTCCCATTGGTGTCGCCTGCGCCTCTCCCGGGGCGCCCACGACGTGACTTTTCGGTCCCCACATTCTAAATGCATTCGCGGGCCCCTGAGAATCAAATCCCCCTTGCGGGGGAGAGGCCGCCCATGACCCAAAGCTTGGACCCGGACGGATTGTGACGTTTTGCACAATCAATCTTCCCGCCGGGGAACCGTCGATAGCCAAAGATCCCACAAGCGGTCCAGGCAATCTTTGAGCCTGTCACCCAGCTCAGATCCACCGCGCGTGGTCAGATCATCGGCGTTGTCGAAGACGACGTAGGGCACCCGCACGTCACCGACCGCCAAGAACTCGTCATCAGACGCGGTGAACGCCTCCCAATCGTCACCGCGATAGAGGCGCGTCATCTTTTCGTCCGGCAGGCTGTGCTCCAATATGCTCTCCGGCCGGTTTGGATTCTCTCGGGCCCGATTCTTTCGCAGGGACTCTTCGTGGGATACCCGAATGTAGAGCACGGCCGCCCCTTCGAGGACCGAGGCCGGCAAATGAGCATAGGCCGTCCGATAGCCACCCGATTCCGCACCGCGTGAAAATTCGATCACTCCCGTCCATCCGGGAGGCGCGTCCCGCCGCCACCGCTCGTAGTCTTTGCCCAGCCGACGGATCAGCAGGTGCCACAGGTCGTTGTGGACAAAGTAGGCATCGGGGGTGGAATGCAGACGCGGCCGATGGAACACCCGCTCCAGAAGCTCATCTTCCTCGAACCATGTCCACAGCATGGGGAAGTCGTCAAAGGTTTTGAGGCGTCCCACATGGAATTGGTGGATACGGGCGTCATCATCCATGTCAGCCAGGAAAGCCAGAATTTCGCTCTTACCGGCGGCTGGTCGAGCGTTGACAATTAGGCAGGGAAAGGCTTCATTCATGGCGTGTTTGATCCTCTCCGGAGCGCCACCAAACCGGGTTGGCCTTCAAGCTGGTCGCGGGCCCCGCCTGTGTCTACCCAAATTTTACTAATCAAGGGGGCACAGCCGGGCGTCGGTTGAGATCTCCTTGGACCTGGCCATCTCTAAGCCCCCCGAATCAAGCGCCGCTACCTGAAAATAACACTCTCCTGAAGGTAGATCCGTGAACACCGACTGGTCTTCAAAATCCGTCTTGGCCACGGTCTCCATCACACTCATCGAATTTGGCGATGAGCCGCCGAAGACACGGTAGCCCGCCACATCTGTCGATCCGTTCCATGAGTAGCCCAGCGTCAATTGGTCGGCATCGGACTTGTAGGCGAGAACAGGTTTGGTCAGGGGCGCAGCGTGCCATGGAGATCGAAAGGCACGATAGCTCACGTACGGTTTGTCAAACGACAGTTCAAACAAGGTCTCCCCCTGAGGCGAGACTTCGGTCATCGACACGTACGCGTAGGGTCCCTTAGTGAATGGCGACCCCCAGCTCAAGAAGATGTTGCTGTCCGGCAGAACCTGAGTGTTGCCCATGAAAGTAGCAAAAACCTCGGGATTGTGCGTGTAACTCCATACCTGTAGGGCGGTCTGGCTCACGGGATCAACTCGGTACGCAAGGCCGTGCGAGGCGTCCGGCCGACTGGGCGTTCCCTGGTTGTCAAAGACGGTGATCTCACCATCGGGCAACTGGCGGACATCATGCTGATAGGCGAACGGCTCACCATCCTCAAACTGGAATGTGCCGGCCTTCCCTCCCAAGCGCCACATCACAACCCCGGTGTGCAGGTTGATCTTGGTAATCTCGCTCTGATTGCGGCTCGACAGCAGGAGATTGCCATCGTTGGTTACCGCCAGGGAATTGCCGTGAACCAAGTCGATTTGTTGGGACGTCAGGTCAGATGTCGAATCGGATATTGAGAAGTGGTCCCAACTGCGCCACTCGAAGATCACATTCTTGGATGGATCAAGTTCTTGGATGATCAGGCCGGTCACCAGGGCGTTCGGCTTTCCGTCCTGGACGATCTCACTCATGTCGATTGTCTGGGCATCGTAGGCCATCAACAGCGCGTTTCCGTCGGGAAGCAGTTGGAAGTCGTGCAGATCGGCGACGTAGCCGTTTCCAGCATGATAGGTGTCGATGACCTGGTAGTTCGAATTCATGAGCACGTAGGTCGATGTCAGCTGGTCAAAGTAGGACAGCATGCCGTTCGGCTGCCTCTTGAAGTCGAAAGCTCCCAGATCATCGGCCATCGACTTGTAATAGACGAGCCGGCCCCTGCCATCCAGGATCAACAAGTAGGAACCCACGCTGGTCTTCGTCCAGTAGAACGGCGCCACAAAGATGTCACCCTCTGATGGGTCATCGGAGAGGGTGGACACGCTGAAATGTGGGATGTCTTGAGGCACGGTCAAGAAATCCGGGAAGGCGCTGCGCGGTTTGACGTCGGGCGGATTCGGGACCAGGCTGGTCACCGTCCCCGATTCTTGATGCTGAGAGACAGTGAAGTTGTAGGACAGGCCGATGTAGCCCCTTCCCGAATCGAGGCGCAGGCCGTTCACGTCCACCTTGGCTTGTTCTCCCTGAGTGAACGGTTGATCGGGCTTGAAGATCACCGTCCGGTGGTCGTCCGCCAGGATCGATGATCCTGGGTGCAGCCCACTTTGCGCCCCGCGCACGATGAATCTCAACTTGGAGAGCACTGCGGCTGTGACTTCCGGCCCGTAACGAACGGCGATTGTCGCATCCTTTGAAACATACTCGGCGTTCTTGAGAGGAGCATAGTATTCGGGAACCTGGGCTTCGGGCCCGCAGCCGGAAAGAGCAAGGACCAGCATCAGAATCACCGGCGCCAAACCCCATCCTAGATCTCTCACAGTGGCATGCCACTCCTCGTCATGGGCAGATCGACAGCCGACAGCAGGAGTATCTTACCCGTTCGACACCCTTAGGAAGGACCCCTTCCGCAGCTTGGGAGGCGTGCCAAATCACGAAAGTCGGAATGGGGATCGGCTTTGAGATCGCGGCAGGCATCCGACATCCTTTGATCGCCGAAATGGCCGTCGACCGCCAGCGACATTCTGCTGCCCAATCCGGGACATACGTCGCTACCCAAGCCGGCCAGGTGGAAGCAACATACGGTTGGGCAAGCGCCCCGAAACGGCGGCAGGGATTCCGTTGACGGATTTCCATTCACCGGAGATGGGCTCGCGTACGGAGACAGGGGGTGAGCATGGATTTGCGACCATCGATCTCGGGAACATGGTACCCGTCAGATGCCGACGAACTCAGGAGCCTACTCCAGCATCTGCTTGACCTCCATGCTGATGAGGCTGGTTCGGTACCTGCCCGGGTTCGCGGATTGCTGGTCCCCCATGCCCGACTTGCCTATTCAGGGAACATCGCCGCGAAAGCCTACGCCAGCCTGGCCGCGACTTCCTATGACACGGTCGTCGTCCTCGGCCCTTTCCACGCCTACCACCGGGCGCCGTTTCTCATTTGCCAACATGATGGATACCAGAACTCCTTTGGGGCCGGTGGCGATCGACCACAAGCAGGTCAGGGCCATCCATACCATTCTTTCCGAACGGAGTGGCATGGGGCTGACCCCTACAGACGAGACAGCCGAACATTCCATCGAGATCCAGCTCCCCTTTCTCCAAACGATTCTGGGCACGTTTCGGCTGGTGCCGATCATGCTCGCCCATCAGACCCCAACGACCGTTGCCGCCCTGTCTGGCGCCCTGATCGAAGCAATTGGTGATGCCGACCCTTTGTTGATTGCCAGCTCCGACCTGTCGCACTTCAACCCGCAGCATTTGGCCGTGCTCTTCGACCGGGAGATGCTCAACCGGATTACGGCTTACCAGGCGCAGGCCGTCCTTCATGCAGAACTCGAGGGAGCCGGGTCCGCCTGCGGGGCGGGAGCGATCGCCTCTATGCTTATGGTGGCGCATGCCTTGGGTGCCTCGCATTCGCGACTACTGGGCTATGGTACGTCCGGGGACGTGACAGGGGATTTCAACTCAGTCATCGGCTATGCGGCCGACGCGTTCTGGTAGGCAGCCGCCGCCCTGACTCCTCTGGCAGGCTCGGCGGCGACATGGGATGCGATGATATGGCCCGGCGAATCGCAAGTTCACGCCAGACGGCGGAACTGAACTTTAGGGTGATCCCGCACA
The DNA here is from genome assembly GCA_963807065.1 of uncultured Chloroflexia bacterium. Lineage (GTDB taxonomy): Bacteria > Chloroflexota > Anaerolineae > Anaerolineales > E44-bin32 > CAWAND01. The sequence continues at coordinate 869,533 of CAWDZQ010000004.1, read as the reverse complement.
GGTAAGGATCTTCAGCCGGGAAAGGCCTATCAACTCGGGGAATGCTCTGAATCAAGAGGACACCGGACCATGCGGAGAGCGTCTGGTGAGCTCTTACTCGAGCGCCATGGCCGCCCTTGTCAAGGCTGCGGCACATCGGCGGCGGGGGAGGTTCGCCTCAATCTTCCCTCGGCCTTGATGGCTGGCCGCACTTCCGTCAGGCGTTGTATCTCCGGACCTGCCTCATTCCCCGACCGACCATTGCCTGCGCATGGCGCTCAGCCTGATACAGGATCCGGTCTTCGTCCAGGGTGAGAAGCTGACGGTCCCGCATAAGCCAAGCGCCGTCGACCATCACGTGGCTTACGTCGGGCCCCTTGGCGGAATGGACCAGGTTGGCTACCAGGCTATGGATGGGACGCAGGTGGGGTTGGTCGAGGTCGATCAGGATCAAATCAGCGGGTTCGTCGGGCTGGAGGCTCCCAAGGCCATCGAAGCCGAGGGCGCCACGCCGTGTCGCCAATCGCAGCGCCGTGTCGCCTGGGATCAGCTCAGGGTTGCGTCCCTGGTACTTGTCGATCAGGGCTGCTTGGCGCATGGTGGCAAAGAGATCCATGTCACTGTTGGATGCCGGGCCGTCGGTCCCAAGGCACATTTCCACGCCGGCCGCCAAGCGGGCTTCAAGCGTCGGGAAGGGCATGGCCAGCTTCATGTACGTGATCGGACAGTGGGGCACGTGCACCCGCTTGGCAGCCAAGATAGTGGTGTCCGCTTCATCGATGGCCAAGCAATGCGCTGCAACACAGCCCCCGGGCACGTCGAACACCCCCAGCGAATCCATCAGCGCCACCGGGCGCTGGCCATACCGCTCGACTGAATTGGCTACCTGATCATCCGACTCGGCCAGATGCAGGTGGATCCCTTGACCAAGCTCGTGGGCTAGGCTCACCACGCGTTCAATGAACGGCGGGGGGCAGATATACGGCGAGTGAGGACCCAGGTAGGTGCGCAAGCGAGGGTGCGCCTCGGCGCCCATGTCTCGTATCCAGGCCACCGTCCCATCAAGATCCCGTCCCGTGAAGGCTTCATCTGATTCTTGACCGAACACGGTCCAGGTCAAGGCGGCTTTCATCCCGCTTTGTCGGACCACTTCCGCCACCCGATCCATGTGAAAGTATTTGTCGTTGTACATCACCGTGCCGGAGCGGATCATTTCACAGGCGGCCAAGGCCGCACCCCAGTAGACATCGTCAGATGTCAGGACGCTCTCCTGCACCCAGATCTTGTCGTTGAGCCAGCGGTCGAACGGCAGGTCTTCCGCCCAACCGCGTTCGAAGGTCATCGGACTGTGGCAGTGGGCATTGACCAGGCCGGGCATGGCGGCCTTGTTGTGGCCATCGATGGTTTCGTCGGCCTCGAAGGCATCCGGGACCGACCCGACATGGATGATGCGCCCTCCCTCGATGGCCAGATCAGCAGCCTCAAGAAGGGTCCCGTCGGCATCTAGCGTGACGATGTGCAAGTCTTTGATCAGGATGCGGGCCATGATGAGGACTCCGGAGATCAGAATGGGCGACTTCAGTGTCTACCAATGCAATGGGGTTAGCAAACGCGGAAGCCAATAAGATACAGGAAGATCACTCCAGGAGCCTCTGGATGGCTCCGACCGCTTCTTCAACGCCGCCTTCGGCCAGCATCTTGGCCTGCATCTGGCCCGCCCGCCGCTGCATCTCGGGATCGTGGACGGCCCTGTCGAGCGCAGCCGTCAGGCGACGGACGGAGAGCTGCCGGTGGGGAATCGCCGGAGGACCGACGCCTAAGGCCGCCACACGACGGCCCCAATAGAACTGATCGAAGAGGAACGGAACCAGAATAGACGGCCTGCCCGCCCTGAGCCCAGCATGGGTTGTGCCCGCGCCACCATGATGGACGACAGCCGCCGTGCGTGGGAAAAGCCAGTTGTAAGGCACCTCGCCAATGGGATGGATGTTGGGTGGGAAGTCCGCAGGCGCCAGGCCACCCCAGCCGGTGTGGATCAGTGCACGCAGGCCGGTCCGCTCAAGGGCTTCAATGACGACTCGGGTGTTGAACCCCGGGCGACGCGAAGGCATTGAGCCAAAACCGATGTGCACCGGCGCCTCCCCGGATTCGAGAAATCGAACCAGGTCTTCTGGCGGGCTCCAGGGATCGCCGTCATCTAACCATGCGCCGGTGGTGTGGATGTTTGGCCCCCAATCGGGCGCGGGAGGCGCCAGGTGCGCGCTGTAGGCGTTGAAGATGGGGGTGCCCGGAGCCTGAAGCCGTCGCCAGTACCCCATGATGGGCGGTTTACTTAGGCCGAGCTCACCCTTCCGCCATCGGCTGATGGCGGCACGGAACATCCCCCAGACAATCTGGTAAGCGACCCAGTACGTCAGCAGGTTGTAGCCGGGAATCGGCCCCGGCCAGCGGGGGAACATCAGCATCGGTTCATAGCGGGACGGCGTTAGTGGCATGGCGGCTGCCATCGCCATTGGCACCCCAGCTGCCTCGGCCAGGTCGAGGCCATATATCCCACCCGGCAACTGGTTGACAATCAGGTCGGTTTGGCGCAGCGAGGGTGGTGTCAGGTCCTTGGCAAAGCCCTGGGCCAAGCCCCGGAAGGTGCCCAGCAGGCCCAGGGCCATGCGAACTACGCTGGATCCGGATTCGGTCAAGCGCAGTCCGGCGCCTCCTGTCAACAGCCCCCGCATATCGCCACCGATAGGGTGGAAATCCAGGCCTTTGGCGCGCACCATCGGGGCAAAATCTTCGAAGGTGATCACGCGTACATCGTGTCCGGCTCGGACCAGGCCGCGGCCGAGGGCCAGACAGGGAACCACGTCGCCGCGTGACCCAAGGCTGAGCACAGTGATATGCATCGCATCCCTCCCCATACCTACAGGACTGTCTGGCTGTGGGCATCTGCGACAAACCGGTCACTCCATTTTGCATGGCATGTGGCGCCCACGCAATGGGGCGCTTGGTGCCGGTTGAACGGTAGACGACAGTGCTTTGTGACTTCTTTCACAAAGCAAGACGTCTAGGAGTTGCTGCGGGGTTGCCTGTGCTCGTCTCCGGAGAGCGGCCGGGATTAGTTCCAGGTAGGTCGGCGCCTATCGAATCCCATACCGCCACGCCGGGCTTGGACGCGCCATCGTAGGTCTGCAAGCCGACAGATTGGAACCAACCCAGGGTATCCACCTGCGACCCAAACCCCTGGGCATCAAGCAAGGGGCGGTAGGCCCCTGCATTGAAATCCTGCAGCACAAGGTAGATCAGAACATTATACGGCCGCCAAGCTGGGTCTCGACCGCGCACATGTATCCGATCTGATCGTCGGTCGAACCATGGAAGGGAACAATGTCGCCGGACGACCAGGCGCCCTCCGCCACCGCCACGGGTTCGTCCGTGCGGCTCAAGAGGGGGGTGTAGTAATCGGTGGGGACCTGGCCGGCGTCGTCGAAGGCCACGCACGAAAGGATAGCTCGAAATTGCCCACACCTCGAGCTGCGGCGCGCAAGCGTCGGCTTCGTCCCAGTCGATCTGGTACGCCGGCTTGCCCTCACTGATGATGCTCAGATTGTCGAGGTCCTCCCATTGGAAGGTGACAAACGCCCGCCTGTCGGGTGACTCGGCCATAATGGCAGCTGGGGTCTGATTGCAGAGATCGACGAAGTTCACGAAGTCATCCGGGTGGGCGTCAGCGTAGGTGTTGATCTCCGACGCCAGGCCCAGATAGCGAGGGTGAAAGACGCGCACCACTCAGAGCACGCAATTCTGATATGCCCCTCGCAGCGCCGGAGTCCCGAAGTTAGCCCCCCCGCAGTTCAGCGGGCAGGACAGCGGATTGGCGTCGGTCGAGACCATTGAGCGGATCGACGACGAAGATCGGCTCCAGCCCCAGGCGCGCCAACAGGGTGACCAGATTCTGCTCGTCGGTAAAATCCCAGGGAGTCCCATCCGGGCTGTCCAGGAAGGCGGACCAGGGGAGGGCGCGTTGAATCAGGGCGACATCGCCATGTTCCCCCATGGCATGCAGCAAATCTAACAGACGGTCCGTGGTCATTTCGGGCGGGCTGGGGAAGATACCAAAGGCGGTGCGCCCGCCGTCAAAGGCGAACGGACCGGGGGTCGGCGTGGAAGCTATCGCCGTTGGATCCACCCCCCAGGCACAGGCCATCATCGGGGCCGCTAGCACAGCTCGCTTCATCGCTTCACGCCGGCTGGGGGTGTGTGTTCGTTCAGAATTGCCAGAAGTACACACGTAAAGCCGCGCGAGGCGCGCCTCTCCGGCGGTCTCAGCCTTCGGCGAGTTGCCGCAACCCGGCTTCGGCCTGCGCACGGCCATCCGGAGAACGGGGCGCCAGCACCGCCGACCACAGCGCCGCCTGCAGCCGGCGGGCTTCAATGAAGGGCTCTAGTTGGGCCATCGTGATTCCACGGCCGTAGCCACGAAGCACCTGCGGCCCCTCCCATCCTGCGGAACGCACCAACACCGCCAGATCCCATTCTGCCGGGCCGAGGCAGGCGTCTTCGAAGTCTGTCCACACCAGGTCATCGCCGCTGACGAACAGGTTGCTCAACGAAGCGTCCCCGTGAAGCGGCCGGGGGTTGCGCTGGATACGGGCCAAAGCAGTGGCTCTTTCCAAGGCGGCCTCGGCGGGCTCCAGAAGCGTTGGCGCGGGCCAACCGTCCCTGCGCAGCAGGGCGAGCATCCGCGCGGTGTCATCCAGAATCGGACCCATCAGCGGCAGATCGCCCGAGTAGTCCACCATGGCGGCATGCAGTTCAGCCAGCGCGTGGCCGGCTGTCTCCCCACGCACCCGCTCCAAACCTGCGCTTTCCCGCCACGCCCAAAACGTCATCACAAAACCCATGCGACGGTGCGGGCCGGGAGGAATGCCAGGGGCGGGGGGAACGGTCGGTACGTGGCTGGCCGCCAGGTAGGACGCCACCTGGACCTCGCGCTGGAGCCAGGTCTCGGGCTGCCCCCTTATGACAGCGGTCATCGTCGCCACCCGGGCGACCACTGGCGATGGCTTCAAGTGGATGACCAGATTACTGCGGTCGGCCAGGACCTCGGGCCGGTCGACCGGCACCCCAAGCTCGCGCGCTACCTCGACCGCGGCCGAGATGGCGGCCGCAGCCCTGCTCATGCCAGGCCTTCGAGTTGATCAACGACCACATCCCCGATAGCCAGGCAAGCCGTGGCGGCCGGCGACGGGGCATTGACCAGGTGAACCATCCGCTCGGTTTCCCGGAAGGCAAAGTCGTCCATCAAGCGGCCGTCCCTGAGCAGCGCCTGGGCGCGAACCCCGGCGCCGTCCGGCGCCAAGTCCGCCTGCTGTACCCGGGGGAGCATTTGGCGCAGGGAAGCAGCAAAGGCGCGTTTGTTGCAGGACCGCCAGACCTCGCCCAGGCCCATGCGCCAGTGCCGCCAGGCCAGGCGGATCATCCCGGGATAGGTCAGCGTCCGTGCCAGGTAGGCGGGATCGATGACACCCCACCCGTACCCCTCGCGTGCCAGGGCCAGGACGGCGTTCGGCCCACACAGCACCCGGCCGTCTACGGTCGGGGTCAGATGGACGCCCAGGAAGGGAAACCGGGGGTCGGGCACCGGGTACACCAGGTGCCGAATGGAGTCCTTGAGCGGACCGCTCAGGGCGAGGTATTCCCCCCGAAAGCCTACAATGCGAACATCCGGCTCGGCCCCCGCCATCCGAGCGATCACATCCGACTGCAGGCCGGCGCAGTTGACCGCCAGATCGAACGAGTGGGCGGCCCGGGGTGTGGTCAGCACCACCCCCTGGCTGTCGTGGTGGATCTGCATCACAGGCTCGCCGGCCGAGATCTCGTGTCCAGCGGACCGAAGGCGATCAGCCATTTTGGCCATCACCAGGCGATAGTCGACGATGCTGGTCTCCGGTACCCACAGGGCCTGGACGGCACGCACCTGCGGTTCCAATTCGGCGGCTTCAGCGCCCGAAACCAGGCGACAGTCAACCCCGTTGGCCCGGCCTCGCCCGTCCAACTCCGTTAGCCCGGATCGCTCCGCGTCGGATGTGGCCACGACCAGCTTGCCGACGCGCTGGACGGGAATCGATTCTTCGGCGCACAGGGTTTCCAAGGCGCGCCTGCCCGCCCGGCACAGGCTCGCCTTTTGGCTGCCAGGTCGATAGTAGATTCCGGAGTGGATCACATTGGAGTTTCGTCCCGACTGGTGCCGCCCGATCTCAGGCTCCTTCTCGAGCACGGTGATCCGGCAGCCCGGCCAGCGCTCCGCCAATCGCAGCGCCGTGCCCAGGCCGACCAAGCCGCCTCCAATGATGCCAACTTGCTCGCGTCCAATGCTCATACGAGGCCCTGCCTCAACTCCCTTTCCATGCCGGGGGGAACGGGCCATGCCGGTCTGCGAAGTTCTTCAGGAAGTCTCGCGCCGCGCCGGAGTTCCTGCTCCACCCTGCTCTGCGAAAACCCTTACAATGAGGGCAATGGGAGGCGGATGATGGACCCGGTAGAACAACACGTTGGCGAGCACGCATCGGATTCTTGGGCCGTTCGTCTGAACCGGGCGGTGGTCCGGGCTGCGCACCATTGGTTCGCCTGGTTCGTACTGATCAGCGGGCTGTGGGTTGGGATCCCCTGGCTGGCTCCAATCTTCATGCACCTCGGCTGGACCGGACCGGCCGAGGCGATCTACTTCGTTTACTCGTTTCAATGTCACCAGCTCCCTGAGCGCTCTTTCTTCCTGTTCGGCCCCAAGCCCATGTACGGACTGGACACCATCCAATCTGCCTGGAAAGATACCCTGAATCCTCTCGTCCTGCGACAGTTCATCGGCAACGCGCAGCTGGGGTGGAAAGTCGGCTGGTCCGACCGAATGGTGTCGGCCTACTCAAGCATCCCCCTGGCAGCCATCGCCTGGTGGCCCTTCCGGGACCGCGTCCGGCCGCTGCCGGTGTGGGGGTTCTTGCTCTTCGTCCTGCCCATGGCGATTGATGGCATGAGCCACTTCTTCAGCGACCTAGCGGGTATCGGGCAGGGCTTCCGCTACACCAATGCATGGCTGGCGAACCTCACCCACCACAGCCTGCCGACCTGGTTTTACTACGGCGACGCGCTTGGCTCGTTCAATTCGACGATGCGCCTGTTGACCGGTGTGCTCTTCGGAGTTGGCCTGGTGTGGTTCGCCTTCCCCTACCTCCGGGCCTCGTTTGACGTGACGTCGCGTCAGGTCGAATCCAAGTTCCAGCGCGCAGGGGTCGACCTGTAGCTCCACCAGATCAGCCGATGGGGCAACGATGACTCCTCGCAGCATCTGGTCGTATTCCAACTTGTTATCATTAATCTCATCCCGGCTTGGAAGCCCATCATGTGGGGCCGGCCAAGGATGGTTTGGAAATCTGGTTGGATGGAATAGCGAGGTGGTTATGAGTACGTCAGAACAAGTTGGCGCGTCCCGCAGGTTTGTCGAGCACATTGAAGAACCCCCCGTGGCACGGGCCCTGTTCGGCGCCACGCGCTGGGCCTGGATCTGGCTCATCCTTCGCGTCTACGTCGGCTACGAATGGGTGGCAGCCGGATATGGAAAGCTGACCAGCCCCGCGTGGACCGGCGCCAATGCCGGAGCGGCATTGACGGGGTTTGTGAACAATGCTTTGACGCTGGCAAGCGGCGAACACCCGGCGGTCCAAGGATGGTATGCCGCCTTCCTTCAAAACATGGTCCTCCCCAATGCTTCGGTCTGGGCCTACGTGGTGGCCTGGGGCGAGACGCTGGTGGGCATCGCCCTGATTCTGGGCGTGTTCACCGGCATCGCCGCCTTTTTCGGAAGCTTCATGAATGTCAACTACCTCTTGGCCGGAGCCGTCAGCACCAATCCGATCTTGTTCGCCACCGCCACCTGGCTTGTGTTGGCCTGGCGGACAGCCGGCTGGTGGGGCGCCGACCGGTGGCTCCTCCCCTTGCTGGGCACGCCATGGCGGCCGGGGCGGGGTTTCCGAAACGAGGATGGCCACCCCACACAGCCTTCGACCACATCAAGCTGACTTTCCCGTCATCGGACGAAAGACGCTGGCTCAACGGCACTGGCGCTGCGCCTCCGCCGCGGCCCTGCCCAGTTGGAATCTACGCGTCACATGTGAAAGCCTTCACAAGTTGATGGCACCATCCCGGGACCGGGAGTTACAATGGACCGGGGACGTAGCGGCCCGCATGCGGGGGCCGTTCGTTCCAAATCACCATGTCCCGATTCGATATCAACCCCGAACCCTCGATGTTTGCCCAAGCTGTCCGGCCCATCGCCTTTCTCATGGCGCTGGCCCTGGGCCTGCTGTTGGGATGGAAGCTGTTCATTGTGCCCCGGCCCACCCCGACGCCGACGCCTTCCAATTTCCCCTTCCCATCCCAGACCATCACCCCCACCACAACCATCGCCGTCGCTCCCACGGGCGAATCCGCTCCCCAGCTCGGGCAGTTGGTGCACGTGGGTCAGCCGGCGCCCGACTTCACCCTTGACGACCTGCACCGACAGACTCGAAGCTTGTCCGACTACCGAGGCAGCGTGATCCTGCTCAACTTCTGGGCCACCTGGTGCCCGCCCTGCCGAATCGAATTACCCACCCTTCAGGCCGTTTACGAAAAGCTGGGAGACCAGGGCCTGGTCGTGCTGGGTCTCAACTGGACCCAAGTCGATACCGCCCAGCAAATCGAGCCGTACATCCAGAGCCTGGGCGTGACGTTCCCCGTGCTGCTCGATCCGGACGGCCTCGTAGCCGACAGCATTTACCCGCTACAAGGCCTCCCCACCAGTGTCATCATCGACCGTACCGGGGTGGTGCGGCAGATTTCTGTCGGGCCACTGCCGGCCAACAGTCTGGAGACACAGCTTGAGACTCTGCTCGTCCCGGCCCCATGATGCCCGTCCGTCAACAGGACTCACCACACCCCCGCGGCGTGACTTCTGCGTCTTGACGACGAGCAACCTTCTGGTATGCTCCGAAGCGTGACCAGCGCGCACGATGAGGCAGTTGCCTCCCCCAAGGAAAACGAGCCATCCCCGTCCGGCCCCGGCCGGGAGGCGTCGTCCGACCGCGCCCCTTCGAGGCCCCAACGTGCGGCGTTGGTAGCGCTGACCTTGGTCGTCGTCTCAGGGCTGGCCTTCGTGGTCTTCCGAGGCGCGGGCCTGGTCCCCACATGGGGCCAATCGCCCAGTGACGAGGCGGCCGCAGTTGCCAACACGCCGACGCCTGAGGCAGCTGCCCAGCTCAAGGTTTCCGACCTGCCGGCCTTCCCCACGCCGGCGGCAGATGCGGACATCACCCGGAAGCTGGAACTGCACACCACACTCCCTGATCGGCCACGCGCCAAGGTCATCAAGTACACCGTCAAACAGGGCGACACCTTGTTCGACATCGCTGACAAGTACGGGCTGCAGCCCGAGTCGATTCTGTGGGGCAACTATGATTTACTCAAGGGAAGCCCAGACAGCTTGAGGACGGACCAAGAGCTGAATATATTGCCGGTGGACGGCACCTACTATCAATGGCAAGAGGGCGACTCGATCAGGGGCGTGGCGGGGTTTTTCCGTGTAGCACCCGAGGACATCCTCGATTACCCGGGCAACAACCTTGCCGGCTACGCCAGTGTCGACGAAGTTACGATCGATCCGGGCACCTGGCTGATCGTACCCGGCGGCAAGCGCGAGGTGGTCACCTGGCAAGCCCCTCGGATCACCCGTGCCAACCCGGGCACGGCCAGGTATGTCGGGCCCGGCGCATGCAGCGGGGGCTTCGACGGCCCGGTCGGTGAACCGTCCTTCATCTGGCCGACAACGCTCAAGACGATTTCAGGCAACGGCTACAGCAGCGTCCACCCGGCGATTGACATTGCTGGAGCCGTTGGTAACGCTGTCTACGCCAGCGCCAGCGGCGTCGTTGTCTATTCTGGGTGGAACGACTGGGGCTATGGCTATATGATCGTCCTCGATCATGGCAACGGCTGGCAGACGCTCTACGGCCACCTGAGCGGCATCAACGTCGGCTGCGGACAGGGGGTCGCCCAAGGGCGAGTGATAGGTGCCGTGGGCTCGACAGGCAACTCGACCGGCCCCCATCTTCATTTCGAGATGCAGAGCGACCTGTACGGCAAGGTCAATCCGCTCAATTTCGTCTCCCCCTGAGTCTCCGATATCGAAGCCGATCCTGTATGGCTGCTAGCCTTCCAGGGCATCGATCGCCGCTATCGCCGTCTGATCCAGGACAAAATCGAAAATCGCCAAGTTCTCTTCTAGATGGTCGCGGCGGGACGCCTTGGGGATAGCCACCACACATGGTTGCTGGATCAGCCAACGCAGGGCCACTTGCGCAGCCGTCTTTCCGAAGCGGTCTCCAACTTCCTCCAGCACAGATGACCGCTCAACTCTTCCTCGGGCAAGCGGCGTGTAGGCCGTCACCATCACCTGCGATTTCTGACAGGCAGCCAGAACTTCAGCGGGCCGCCGCCAGGGGTTGAATTCCACCTGATTGCAGAAGATTCCGGTCCTGCTGGCGGCTTGTGCCTCGGCCAGCTGGGCGGCGTTGAAATTGCTTACGCCAATGTGACGAGCGCGCCCCAACTCCTGAAGCTCGTCCAGCGCACCGACGGTCTCACGAATGGGGACATCGACTACCGGCCAGTGGATCAAGTACAAGTCGATGTAGTCGGTACCCAGAGCTTCCAGGCTCCGGTCGCACGCCGTCAGCACGTCGTCACGACGCATGTGGTTCTTCCAGACCTTGCTGGTCAGGAAGATGTCTTCTCGGCCGACGCTTGACCGCTCCATGGCGGCCCCGATGGCGCGCTCGTTGTCATACATTTCGGCAGTGTCGATGTGGCGGTAGCCAGCCGCGAGAGCCGCCTGTACGGCCTCGAGGCAGGCTTGCCCCCGCAGAGCCCACGTGCCCAAACCAAGCCGAGGGACGCTGGTGCCCCGGATGTTGAGGTACTCCATGCCGCACCGTCCTTTCCTTCAGCATGCGGCGGATTTCAGGCCACGTGGGTGAACATGCCCCCATTGATCCGAGGCAGGTCGTCGGCCTTCAGGGAAAATACTGCGTGGGGTGTTCCGGCCGCCGCCCAAATCGTTTCGTACTGGCGCAGCCCTTCGTCCAGGTAGATGGTCAGCGGGTCAAGGTGCCCAAGCGGGGGCACGCCGCCGATGGCGAATCCCGTCACCCGGCGGACGAAGTCTGGGTCGGCCAAATCGATCGGTTCGCCCACCAGCGCTTCGAGTTTGCGAAGGTCCACCCGGTGCGCACCGCTGGCGATTACCATGACCGGTCTCTGCGACGCCCGGGTTTTGAACACGAGCGACTTGGCGATTTGTCCCACCTGGCAGCCGATCGCCTGGGCAGCATCCTGGGCCGTGCGCGTGCTGGCAGGCAGTTCCATCACCTTGAATTCGACGCCCGCTTCCTGCAGTGCCATCTGAACCCGACGCGCGCTGGCGCTTAGATCCGACATCATGCTCTCACCTCCTGCATCACCTTATGTTACACAACCCGCCCCCAACGACCACGCACGCTGCCAAGTTGCCTCTTCACGGCCATTATCGCCGTTCTCATCCACCCTTGACATCCCTGTTAACGATGATTATAGTCAATTCTGACTACTCAGAACTGAACAGTTGATTGCGAGGGCACCTTATGGATCGACAGTTGCTCCTCCTGGGGCTGCTTCGCCAGGGCAACAGCTACGGGTACGAGCTGCACCAATACATCGAGGACAACCTTTCGTTCTGCACCGACCTCAAGAAGTCCGCCGCCTATTATTTGCTCGACAAGATGCAGACGGAAGGCTGGATTGCCGAGGAGACCGAGCATGTGGGCAACCGTCCTCCACGGCGAGTGTTTCGCCTGCTCCCGGCTGGCGAAGCAGCCTTCCAAGACATGCTTCGCCAGTCCCTTTCGGAGTACGTCCCGGCCACCTTCGCAGGAGATGTCGGCGTCGCTTTTCTTGACACCCTTGACCAGCCCGACGCCCTCGCCTGCCTCGCCGACCGGCGCCGGGCTTTGGCGGCCCACCTGGAGCATGCCAACCAGGCCCCGGACCACAGCGGAAGCCTGCAGTGGGTGGTCGAACACCAAACCCGGCACCTTCGCATGGAACTTGAATGGCTGGACGAAGTCATCACCCGCGTCGAGAGCCGGCTCCCCTGATGCCGGATTCGTTTCATCAGTCAGCAAAGGAATAGTTCATGTCCCAGATCGACTCGCCAGCACCCGTCACCGATGATCCCCCCGAAGACCGTCTCGATCGCCGCAAGGTGATGCCTGTATTCGTCATCGTCCTTATTGACCTGCTGGGCCTGACGGTCATTATCCCGCTCCTTCCGCTGTACGCTGCCTCATTCGGGGCCAGCGCGGCGACAATCGGCCTGCTTGAGGCGAGCTACCCAGCCCTACAGCTGTTCGGCGCGCCTTTGCTTGGACGCCTTTCGGACCGTTTCGGCCGAAGACCGATCCTGATCATAAGTCAGCTGGGGACTCTGCTGGGCTTCATCCTTCTGGGCCTAGCGGGGCAGCTTTGGATGATCTTCCTGTCGCGCATCATCGACGGCTTGTCAGGTGCCAACATCTCCACCGCTCAAGCTGTAATCACCGACTCCACTAACGAGAAGACCAGAACGCAGGGCCTGGGGTTGATCGGCGCCGCATTCGGCCTGGGCTTCATCATTGGCCCAGTGATCGCCTTCGCCTCGCTGGCCCTTTCCGGCCAGGACTACCGCGTGCCCGCCTTTGTTGCAGCCGGTTTCTCCGCTCTTTCAATTCTTCTGACCTGGTTCTGGTTGGAGGAAACGCATCCCCCGTCGGCCAGGGAGAAGAAGGAGACCAACTCGCAATGGCAAAATCTAGGCCAAGCCCTGCGGCATCCCGCTCTCGGCCCCTTGCTGGGCTTGATGTTCGCCCAGCAGCTCGCCTTTGGGGGCTTCGAGCAACTCCTGGCACTGTTCACGCTCAACCGCTTGGGGCTGAACGCCTCCGGTAATGCCATCATCTTCGTCTTTGTTGGGGTGATCGTGGTCGGGGTGCAGGGTGGGTTGATCGGCCCGATGAGCCGCCGCTTCGGCGACCGCCGGCTGGTGTATCTCGGTTTGAGCACCCTGGCGGTCGGCCTGATCCTCACAGCCGTCACGCCACATACTCCGGTTCCCTGGTATTCAGAATCCGCATTGCGTCAGGAGTTAGGCAGCGCAGCGCGCACCACCAGCTTACAGGGTGTCCAGATGGCCGTGCCAATACCTACCGGGGAAACGGGAGGCTGGGGCGGCCTGATATGGATTTTGGTGGCGATGATCCCGGCCTCTATCGGCGGCGGCATTCTCCAGCCGGCCATCAACAGCCTGATCACCAAAAACGCGCCCACTAGCCAGGCGGGGGAGATGCTGGGACTGTCGTCTGGCCTAACGAGCGCCTCCAATGCCGTCGCGCCGCTGATCGGCGGGGCCGCCTTTCAGGCGCTTGGCTCCACAGCGCCATTTCTCGGATTTGGGGGCTTAATGGCCATTCTGTTCGCGGCAGCGCTCCGCTGGATCAAACCGGCGCCCCCAAGATCTGCAGCCTAGGATACCTGGCGCCCTTAGCGCAGCGTGTTTGTGTGATTCTTCACAAACTTAGGCTCTCGAGCGCAGGCCCAGCAAGCGCTCGCCGGCCGCACGCAGCGTCTCCTGCTTCTTGGCGAAGTGAAACCTGACCCAGCGCTGGACCGCCTCCCCATAGAAGCTCGATCCGGGCACGGCCGCCACGCCCACTTCGCGCGCCAGCCAGCGGCAAAAGGCCGTGTCGGATTCTGCGCCAAACGCCTCGATGTCCACCATGACATAGTAGGCGCCTTCAGGCACCGTGTGCTGCAGGCCGGCGCGATCCAGATACGCCAGGAACACGTCACGGCGGGCCGCATAGGACCTTTGGAGCTCTTCATAGTAGGTCGGCGGAAACCTCAGCGCCGTCACGGCAGCCTCTTGCAGCGGGGCCGGAGCACCCACGGTGAGGAAATCGTGCACCTTTCTCGCCTGGCGGGTCACCGCCTCGGGCGCGATCAGATAGCCCAGGCGCCAACCGGTGACCGCGTAGGTTTTCGACAGCGAACTGCACGACAGTGTGCGCTCGAACATTCCCGGCATTGCGGCGATGTAGGTGTGCTTGTGCGGTTCGTAGACGATGTGTTCGTAGACCTCATCTGTGATGACAAAGGCGTCGTACGCCTGGGCAAGGTCAGCGATCGTTTGCAGTTCTTCCCGTCGGAAGACGCGGCCGGTGGGGTTGCCTGGATTGCACAGCACCAGCGCCCTCGCCCCCTGGCGGAAGGCCGTCTCCAGCTCCTGGGGGTCAAATTCAAAGTCCGGGGCATGCAGCGGAACGAAGATTGGATCAGCACCGGCCAGGATCGTGTCAGCGCCATAGTTCTCGTAGAAAGGTGAGAACACGACCACCTTGTCTCCGGGATTACAGACCGTCATCATGGCGGTCATCATCGCCTCGGTGCTTCCACAGGTCACGGTGATGTGCGCATCGGCGTCCAACTCGACACCCATGAACTTTCGCTGCTTGTCAGCCAGGGCCTGTCGAAAGGCAGGCGCCCCCCAGGTCACGGCGTATTGATGGTACCCGTCACGCAGAGCCTGAACGGCGGCTTCGACCAAGGCCTCGGGAGGATCGAAATCCGGAAAACCTTGCGAGAGGTTGATCGCTCCGGCTTCGTCCGCCACGCGCGTCATCTCGCGGATCACGGACTCGGTTAGGCCTTTCAGTCGGTGAGCGGTTGGCGGCATGATCGTCCTCCTCGGCCCATCAGTATACTCACCTCCATTGATCCCACGGACGGGCGCCAAATGAGCATGGGCTCCACCCGGCTGCCGATTTATACTCACCCTGCACACGCTCCCCGCCCGGACGCGGGAGGGCGCGCCTGCCAATCTCCCAACCCATCCAGGAGGCCAGGCCATGTCCGACTCGATGAAAGGCAAAGCCGTACTCATCACGGGTGCCAGCAGCGGCATAGGCCGCGCTGCGGCGGTCAAATTTGCGCAGCATGGGGCCGATGTCGCCCTGGTCGCCCGGCGAGCCGATCGGCTGCGGGCCCTGGCCGATGAGCTGGGCGGCCTGGGGGTCAATGCCGTCCCCGTCCCCGCCGATCTGACCGACATGGCCGCGCTGGACGCCGCTTTCGACCGGGCCCTGGCAGAACTGGCAGGGCTGGATGTGCTGGTCAACGCCGCCGGGATCATCGCCTCCGGCAACATCGAGAATACTCCCATGGAGCAGTGGGAGAAGATGTTCGCCATCAACGCCCAGGCCCCTTTCCGGCTGATGCAGAGGGCCATGCCCCACCTTGTTGAACGCCTCGGCTCGGTTGTCAACGTCTCCAGTGTGACCGGCCTGCGATCTTTCCCTGGAATCCTCAGCTACTGCGCCAGCAAAGCCGCCGTCGATCAACTCACGCGCTGCGCCGCGCTGGAGATGGCACCCAAGGGCGTGCGAATCAACGCCGTCAACCCGGGCGTGGTGGTGACCCACCTGCACACGGCTGGCATGATGGACAAAGCCGCCTATGCCGATTTCCTCGAGCACAGCAAGACGACCCACCCCTTGGGACGAGTGGGCCAACCCGAAGAGGTGGCCGATCTTATCTTCTTCCTCGCCTCACCTCAGGCGGACTGGATCACCGGCGTGACCTATGAAATCGATGGGGGCCGATTCTTGACCTGCGCCCGCTAAGGTTTTGCCCCCCGGGGCATGCTAGAATTCCGCCCATGTCGACCTGGCCGGGTGTCATCCGCCGCTACGCCAAGTTGCTCGATCTGCCTCCGGCGGCCGAGCCCATCACACTTTTGGAAGGCAATACACCGCTCGTCTCGGTCCCGCGCCTTGCCCGGAGGCTGGGCAACGACGGTCTGTATGTCAAGTTCGAGGGCCTGAATCCAACGGGGTCGTTCAAGGACCGTGGCATGACCGCCGCCATGACCGAAGCCGTCCATCGAGGTGCCCGCGCCGTCATCTGCGCCAGCACAGGCAACACCGCCGCCAGTGCCGCTGCCTATGCTGCCCGGGCCGGGATCCCGTGCCATGTGGTCATTCCCAAGGGTCACGTGGCCGCCGGGAAACTGGCCGGCGCCGCAGCCTATGGCGCCCACGTCCTCCAGATCGAGGGCGCCTTCGACAGGGCCCTTGACCTGGTGCGCAGCGTGGCCGATGACGATCGCCTGGCCCTGGTCAACTCGGTCAACCCGTACCGGCTCGAGGGACAGAAGACGGTGGCTTTTGAGATCTGCGACGCCCTTGGCCGCGCCCCGGACTGGCTGGCGCTGCCGGTCGGTAACGCCGGCAATATCACCGCCGCCTGGATGGGCTTCCAACAGCACCAGGCGCAAGCAGGCACGGCGTTGCCTCACCTGCTCGGCGTCCAGGCTGAAGGCGCAGCCCCCATAGTGCTCGGTCACCCGGTGGAATCCCCCGAGACGTTGGCTACCGCCATCCGGATCGGACATCCCGCCCGCGGCGACCAGGCCCTGGCCGCCGCCGATGAGTCCGGCGGAAGAATCGTCGCCGTCTCAGATCAGCACATCCTGGAAGCTCAGTCTCTCTTGGCTTCGGAGGGACTGTGGGTCGAGCCAGCTTCGGCGGCCGGTCTGGCGGGCCTGTTGGCTCACAAGGAAAGCCTGGGACGGGATCTTGAGGGTTCGCAGATCGTGATCATTTGCACAGGCCACGGGCTCAAAGACCCAGACGTTGTCACCAGCCGTATGCCCCCGCCTCAGCTCATCCCGGCCACAACGCAGGCGCTGGCAGACGCGTTGAACTTGTAATGATCTCCGTCGACGTGCCCGCTTCCACCGCCAATCTTGGCCCCGGTTATGACTGTTTAGGGCTGGCCCTCGAGCTGCGCAATGAGCTTGAGCTGCGTGAGACCGATGACGGTCTTCAGGTGGAGATCCAAGGAGAAGGCAGCCACGACTTGCCGGCCGACGCCACCAACTTGACTGTCCAAGCCGCCTTCGCCGTCTTTGAGCGCCTTGGCGAGAGGCGGCGGGGGCTTCAATTCCGCTGCACCAACCGCATTCCCCTTGGTTCGGGACTTGGCTCGTCGGCCGCAGCCGCCGCAGCCGGTGCCCTGGCTGCTAACGCCCTGGTATCCGGCGGCCTCTCACTCGAACAAATCATGGGCGTCGTGTACAAGATCGAGGGCCACGCCGACAACGCCGCCGCCTGCCTGTACGGTGGGCTGAATGCCGTGGCCACCGATCAGGGGGGCCTGACGGTGCGCCAATTGCCGACTGCCAACCTCATCCTGGCGGTTGCCGTGCCCGATGTGCGCCTCTCGACTCAGGCGATGCGTCAGGCTCTTCCAAGCTCCGTGGCCCTGAAGGACGCCGTCTTCAACCTCGGCCACTCCGTGCTGCTAACTGAAGCCTTGCGAACCGGCGACCTGGACTTGCTTGCCTTCGCGTCCCAAGACCGCCTGCACCAACCCTATCGGCTGGGATACATCCCCGGCTATGAGACGGCGGCCGAAGCGGCTCGCTCGGCCGGAGCCCAGGCGGTGGCGCTCTCCGGCGCCGGCCCCGGCATGGTCGCGTTTGGGGGTGAGCCATCCCAGGTTGCCGAAGCGATGGTCGGCGGGTTCGGCCGCGCCGGAATCAGCGCCAGGTCATGGGTTCTACCCATCGCACCCCAAGGCGCCAGGGTACAGGTCGAAGGCTCCCCCTCCTAGATCGCTTCGCAGTGCCTTACCCTCACCGAGAAAGCTTCGTCAGCGCCAGGACCAGATGGCCAGGCTCCCGTCGGCGACGCGACGCCCCGGGCGGCTGCCGTCGGCCTGGACGACGTACACGCCCGGTGGCTCGTTCTTGGTTGAGGCGGTGTAGACGAGTTGACTGCCGTCGGGAGACCAGAGGCTGATCGAGCGCTCGTACTGGTCAAAAAACGGCATCAGGGAGAGAAAGTCATCCGTCGGCGTGTAGCTTGCGACCTTGGTCGCGGTGCTGCTGTTTGCGTCCGCTACGTAGAGGTTGAGCACCAACTCACCGGATTGCTGCCGGTTGGCGACCTGCTGCTGGTTGCCCGGGGTCACCACCTCCGGCACCAGATAGGCCAGCCGATCGCCTGACGGAGACCAGAAGAAGCTGGCCACATGCGAGGCCACGCCGGGGATCATCTTGGGCCGGCCGGGCTGGCTCATGTCCACCCATCCCAGGGAACCAAAGGTGTCTGGGGCCACCCCGGGAAGGGTGATGAAGGCAATCGAATTTCCGGATGCAGACCAGCCGAAGCCCACCGGCCCATCGAGAACTGCCAGCTCGGCCACGCTTCCTCCGGAGACATCCACTGTGTTCAACGCGACGGTCCCGTTCGGCTGACGCCCGGCGACCAGCACCCGACGGCCATCGGGCGCCATGTCCGGGGCCTGAAAGTCCGCCGGTGGCAGGTCGAGGCGCCGTCCTTCCAAGGGTTGGCCCTGGAACAACGAAAGGCGCGCCCCGCTTGGGTTGTCCCCGGCGGAGCCCCCGACATGCGCCAACAGCGAGGCACCGTCCGGGGACCAGACCCAGTAGTAGGGCTGGCCTTCGTCAAGCAACTGGGCCCCTTCGCCTGGCCGCCTGATGTAAGCCCCCAGACTCCCGTCCGCCGCGGAGGCCAGGAAACTCAGGGTTTCCCCGTCGGGAGACCAGTAGATGTAAAACGGGGTTCGAGACGCATCACTGAACACGGATTCGCCGGGGCCGGGCCGACCAGAGCTGACCATCAAGTCCACGTGTTGGGCACCGTCAGCTGCGATCCGGGTGCGCGTGAAGGCCAGCTGCCCCGTCTGTGGCGCCCAGGTCGGGGCGCCGTAGACGACCGACGCGCCGCCAGGATTGAGAGTCGCATCATCGGTCAAGGCGGTCTTATCGCCTGTGGAAGGATCCAGGACGTACAGATTGCGATCGGCGCCGACAAACGCCAGTTCGCCGGACTCACCGGCAGCAGTTGGCGGGGCGGACGCGGCTGTTCCCAACCCCAGCCCGATCGAGGCACAGGCCAGGGCGGCCAGGGACAACATCACAAGGCTGAGACGTGCAGCCATCCGAGTACGGGCAGTCCCACGCTTCAATCGGTGCATTGGTCTTGTCATTCTATCCCAGGCGGATCGTGGAAACCTACAAGCCAAACCCCGGATTGTGCGCTAGGATGATGCACGGTCAGCTGACTGCCGGGGAAGGGCTATCCATGGTTGCACTTCGAGTCCTCAGCATCGCATCCTTGATGCCCATCAGCATCGGGTTGGCGCTCTCCGCCTGCTCCGCTCCGGCTCCCAACCCGACCGCAGCCCCCCAGGCGGGGCCAAGCTCGACGTCGTTGTTCCCCTCGCGCACCCCGACGAAGACCTCGACCATCACGTCCACGCCTCCCCCGCCTCCAGCGACGTTCACTCCCACCATCACCGGCACCTTTCTGCAGGCCTCGGTCTACGGGGTCTCCCGGCTGTCCGGTCGCCGCCTGTTGGTCAGCATCACCGTCCCGGCAGCCCGTGCCTTTCCTTCTATCTTGAGCCAACCCTACGCAGCCGTGGTGGGTTCTTCCAACCTTGTCTGCGAGGTTTTGCCCCAGTACCCCGACCGCCTCTACTGCTCAGGACCAGACCCGTACGCCAACTACTCTCCTAAGGCCGCCGAGTTGTCGCTGTACGCCGCCGAACAGAGCGGGGCGGTTTTTGTGGCGGAGTTCACAATCCCTGCCCTGCCGACATTGACCCCAACGCCCAGCGAGACGCCCCCACCGACCGTCACGCCCTGACTCTTCGCTCGGGCCGTGATGGAGAACAACAGGACCGTAAGGCACGGCCGGACCACCTCGCGCCGTGCCCACCCTCGTCCCATGAGAGGGCAATTTGCACTACAATGGACTAAAGCTGTGTGCTCAAAGGAAGGGTGTCGTGTCCTTGTCCCGCTCATCCGCGGTTGCTTTCGCCTCACTGGCGGTCCTGACGGCCGGAGTCTTGGCCTGCAATCTGCCCTTTGGACCCTCCAGCTCGGCCCCAAGCTCGCCCGAGGCGCCGCTGTCTGGGGGCGCAGACACACCGACCGCTGAACTTCCCTCCGCCACGCCGGCCCCCAGCGACACCCCGATGCCCTCCGATACACCCGTGCCAAGCGACACCCCTACCATTACACCCACCGAGGGCCCGAACTTCGCCGCCGCCTCCGTTTATGCGGTTTCCCATCTTCCCAACGACAAGCTGTTGGTGACGGTGCAAATTCCCGGCGGGGTGCAGGGCGAGTACAGCGCCTACGTCAGCAATCTGCCGTTCGCCTGTGAAATTCTGGACCAGTATCCGGATCGCCTGTACTGCAACGGCCCCGAACCGTTCGGCCTTTTCGCCCCCAAGGACGCAAGCCTTGAGATCCTGGCCGCGTCCGACAATACGACCGTCTTCACCACCCAGTTCACAGTCCCGGCCATTCCAACGCCCACCTTCACCCCCACGCCGAAGCCGACACCCACACCGTAGGCCTCCCGGTCGAGCCTGCCCAAGGGCCCCGATTGCTCGGGGCCCTTGTTCTGTTACTGTCAACCCGGGAGTTGCTCGTCCGCCAACAGGTCGGCGATCGCCCGATCGACCTTCCCCATAGCCAGACCGGTCAAATGTCCGAGCTCGACCCAACGCAGCTCGATGAGCTCATTTGACACCGGCGTTCCATCCCCGGCCCGGCAGCCATACGCAAAGGCCGTGGTGGAGAAGTGCGTGTAAGCATGTTTCACCACCCCCAACGCTCGCATAGCCGAATAGCCCATCCGCAGCTCTTTCCCGACGGTCCGCCGCGCAGCGTCTTCTGGGCGTTCATCGGCTTTGATCGCCTCGCCCGGGAATCCCCACAGCCCCCCGAGGAGACCACCTTGGGGACGCCGGCCAACGAGCACGCGACCGCCCCGTCGCAGCACAACTTGCACAATCTCACGGTGCGGTCTGGCCCTTCGCGCGCCTCGCACCGGTCGCTCTTCCTGCACGCCCGCCCGGAAGGCGAGGCATATCTCGACCAGCGGGCAGTCAGGGCACCGCGGCGCTCGGGCGACGCATACTGTCGCC
Source organism: uncultured Chloroflexia bacterium (assembly GCA_963807065.1). Classification (GTDB taxonomy): domain Bacteria; phylum Chloroflexota; class Anaerolineae; order Anaerolineales; family E44-bin32; genus CAWAND01. The sequence goes on along the minus strand of CAWDZQ010000004.1, from coordinate 848,431 downwards.
CCGAGGTCCATCAAAGCCTGATTGAAATCGGAGGCATTTCCCTTGGGGATGAGCGATCCGCCCAGCTCACGCAGGCGCCGTTCGCCCGCTGCGGTCGAGATGTCCAGCGTGACATCGAACAGGCGCGCCAATACCCGACGCAGGTTGCCGTCCAGGGCCAGGACGTCGGCGCCATAGGCGATGGCGGCCACGGCCCGCGCCGTGTACGGTCCAATGCCTGGCAGCGCCTCCAGTTCAGAGACCGTCTTTGGGAGGGTTCTGTATCCGGCAGCCCGACGCTCGCAAGCCGCCCTGTGCAATCCGTGAGCCCGGCGATAATAGCCCAGGCCCTCCCACAGGTTGAGCACGTCGTCCATCGGGGCCTCAGCCAGAGCCTCCAGGGTAGGAAAGCGGTCCATCCAGCGCTCGTAGTAGGGCACCACCGTCTCAACCTGCGTCTGCTGAAGCATCACCTCCGAGACCCAGATGGCGTAAGGGTCGTGGGTGTGGCGCCAGGGAAGATCGCGCTTCGCGGTGGAGTACCATGCAAGCAGCGTTTGGGCCAATTTCTTCATGGTGTCAGAATTGTAATGAGCTGCAGCCCGATCGGGCAACCGATATAATCACCTCAGTCGCTTGCCCGCTCACGGCCACCCGGCTTTCCCGGAACGCAGCTGGCCTTGGTATTCTTCGGAGGTTCCATGCCCACGTATGACGACCGCCTCTCTCAGTACATCACCGACACATTCGCCCACGAAGACGATGCCCTGGCTGCCATCCGCAAGCAGATCCCCGAGCGGGGGCTGCCCGCAATCATGATCCGCCCCGAGGAGGCGGCTTTCCTGCAGTTCCTGGTGGCAGCCGCCGGAGCCCGTTTGGTGGTCGAAATCGGCACCTTGGGCGGCTACAGCGGCTCGTGGATGGCCCGGGCCCTTCCCGCCGACGGCAGGCTCATTACCCTCGAGGTTGAGCCGAAGCATGCTGATGTCGCACGGGAACACTTCGCCTTGGCCGGCGTGGCGGACAAGGTCGACATTCGCCTCGGCGACGCGCACCAGGTCCTGCGATCCCTCTCCGATGAGGGGCCATTCGACTTCGTCTTCATCGACGCCGAGAAGGAAGGGTATCTGGACTACCTCGATTGGGCGTTGGACAACCTTCGAGCCGGGGGCGTCTTGGCGGCGCACAACGCATTTCGGGGTGGACGGTTATTGGACGACGAAGACCAGGACGATCGTGTAACCGTTATCCGTCGGTTCAACCAGCGCCTGGCAGATGACCCCGATGTCCTGGCTACGATCTTCCCCGCCGGCGACGGTACCACGCTAGCGGTCAAGCGCAGCTAATCATCAACGGCTGCTAGCCCACATAGTCCGACCGGATACCCCTGAGCAGCAAAGCCCGCAACCCGAATCGACGGGCTCAGGCACCCTGTTTCGAGGCATACTCCCCACAGGTCAACGGTGTCAGTCCGTCCCGGCCCTCGCGCCGGAGGAGGCTGGGATCGTCTGGCGCCACAGACACCAACTGGCGGATCTGGCAGACATCAACCGCATCGCCGGCGATGATGTGGGCCTCGTCACCCCGGGCCAATTTCCATAATCGATAGCATGAAGCAGTAAGACCGTCCGCCCCCCAGAAATAGCCGGTCAGGGCTGGGTTGCCGGGGCGGGTCGGATTGTGCGTGCTGTCCAGGTCACCGGCGACGTCGACGAGCCAGATCAGGATCCTTCCCCTGGCACCAGGAGGCAAGCTCAGATTCGGTAGACGCACAAACAATCTTGGATTTTCAAGCCTCATGCCGCCCGTTGGGCCCTGGCTGGCGCTTCGAGGCATCTGCGGAATCGGCGTTCGGACTTAGCCGAAGGTCGTGTTCAGCCGCATACTGCCCCCCGAATTGTGGGCCCAGGAGGAGTTTGCGATGCTTCCTTTCTCCCCGAGGTGGTCGGTTCAAAGTCAAACCGCTCGCCCTGCAGCTGCCGATGAACTTGTGGTCGAGGCGGATCTGGTACTTAAGACCTACGAATGGGGAAGTAACACCCCCCACCCCCATGGCGTTGTACTGGTTACGATCTTACCAACCGAATATCGACTCATCGATACAGGCAAAGCCATCGAAAGATGGCGGCGCAAAGCTAAAGGGTCTAACGCCGAAACCATGGCCATGACTGCCAGCTGCCGAACTGAGTGGTACGAAAGCCGCTCTCCACAGGCGGCTTAGCGTCAACCCATGCGGCGGCCAATGGCCCAACCACGGGTTGTCTTTTTTTATGGTCGATCGAGAACGATCACCCTATGCTTGTGACGGCCCTTGCGGGGAGGACCAGCGAACTCCCCAATGTAACGTAACTGTAAGTGTTCCCGTGTCCACAGTAGCTTAGAGTAGAGGTATGGAAGTCAGAAAAGAAGTCAGTCAAAACACTGCGAGGGCAGGTAGTGTCAGCCAATCTCGACGAGGCCAAGGCCTGGTTGAGTTCATGCTGGTGCTGCCTGTCCTGCTTCTGATTACCCTCGGTATTGTCGAGTTCGGCCGGCTCTTCGCCATCTACAGCATGGTGAGTTCGGCCTCCCGCGAAGCCGCCCGCTACGGTGCATCGGTCGGCGACAACGGCTCCGGCACCCCCAGGTACTTGGATTGCCCAGGCATGCGGGAGGCAGCCAAGCGTATGTCGGTCCTGACGGCTCTAAGCGATTCCGACATCCAAATCACCTTCGACCACGGTGACACCAGTTCGGTGATCGCCACCTGTGACAGCCACCCCATCCCCGGCTCGATTGCCCTGGGGGATCGGGTGATGGTGCGGGTCAACGCTCACTATGAGCCCATCGTGCCACTGGTCAACATCCCCGTGCACACCATCACCTCCATGACCGCCCGCACGATCCTGAAGGAAATCGACGCCGGCCCGACGGTCACTCTGGGTGGACCGATGATCACCGAGACGCCCTCGCATACACCCAACCCGGCCTGGACCGCCACCAACACACCCACGCCGAGCAACACGCCCACCGCCACGGCCACGGCCACCGCAGGCCCGTCCGAGACGCCCACCATCACCAACACGCTTCCCCCGTCGCCCACGCCGCTCCCCGTGCCACAAAACTTCGTGGCCTCGATACAGTGTAGCAACGACAAGGTCAGCTTCGACTGGACATTTATCCCCGGGATGGACTATTTCGCCATTTACCGGGCCGATCCGCCTCCGGTGATCCAGATTGCCATCGACAGCAACCCGGCCTGCAACAACTGCGACACTCTGCCCTCCACCGAGACCAGCCGAACCTACTACGTCGTGGCCGTCGTCAACGGACACGAAAGCCCGCCGTCCAACACGTCCGTGGTGACCTGCCCATGAGAGGTGAAGCTATGCCTACCCATGTGAAGCGCCCAACACATCTCCGGCGATTGACCCGTGGCGGGCAGCGCGGACAGAGCCTGGTTGAGTTGTCCATATCTCTGACCATGCTGCTGATGCTGATGGCGGGCGTGCTGGACATCGGCCGGGCCTACTATACCTACCTCTCGCTGCGCGATGCGGCGGCAGAGGGCGCCGCCTACGGCTCGATCCATCCTACAGACACAAGCGGCATTATCGATCGTGTGGTCGGCGAAAGCCCGGGGGGCGTCGTCAATTGGAGCGCATCGACCGTGACCACCAGCATTCTGGTGAAGAACTGCCGCGGCGGCGGGATCAAGGTCCAGGTGGACTACAGCTACGCACTGTTGACACCTTTCATCGGCTCGATTGCGGGCGGCCAGACCCTGCCGTTGAGCGCCACCGTGGTCAACACCATTTTGTCCCCAGCCTGCCCATGACGATTGTTGAGTGCCGCAGGTTTAGAGAAGAGTAGGCTTATGAGAAGGCTAAGGCGAAATACCCAATCCGGCCAGTCGATCATTATTCTGGCGTTGAGTTTCGTGGTGCTGCTCGGCTTCTCCGGGCTGGCCATTGACGGTGGGATCCTGTATTCAGACCGACGTCATGCCCAAAACGCCGCCGATGCTGGCGCCCTGGCGGGTGCCCTGGCCATCCTGCAGGGTGGGTATCCGGTGTCCGCCGGCTTCACCCGCGTGGCCGACAACGGCTTTGACAATGACCACGTTCGCAACTGGGTCAACGTGTCTTGGCCGCCGGTCGACGGCCCGTACACCGGCGACCCCAATTACGTCGAGGTTAACGTCCGCTCCAAGGTTGACAGCGTGTTCGCCCACTTTGTGTATTCGGGCGAACTCGAGAACACAGTCACGGCCATCGCCCACGCTAAACCAGCGACGATCGAACCGTTCCTCAGCGGGGACGCCATGGTCGGCCTGGCCAAGACCGGCTGCTCGGTGGTGTGGAGCCACGGCAATAACCACACCGTGATCGATGGCAGCGGAATCTTCGTCAATTCCGACCACCCGGACTGCGCCTTCAAGGCCAGCGGCAGCAACATCCTCGATGTGGATACCTACATCCACGTTGCGGGGGGATTTGAGATCAGCGGCGGCGCCATCGTCAACCCCACGCCTTTGGGCGGATTCCCGCAGATCGAGACGCCAACCGTCCCCTTGCCGACATGTAGCGGCAGCTCAACCACTACGACCAATCTGGATGGCTCCAAGACAATGACCCCAGGCAACACTTCGGATTTCAACTTCCACGGCGGCACATGGACCCTCCAGCCGGGGATCTACTGTGTGACGGGCGGTTTTGCCGTCAACTCCGGCACCACCATCACCGGTCACGATGTACTGATCTACCTCAAGACCGGGGACATCAGCTGGAATGGCTCGGCCACCCTCAACCTTGACGCACCGGACGACGGCCAGTTCGCCAACATGCTGATCTACCAGGACCCCAGCAACACCAACATGGCCAGCATCAACGGCGGCTCAAGCTCATCCTTCACAGGGACGATGTTCATCCCCAGTGCCGAGGTCCAGATCAACGGCACGGGCTCAGCCAATGGGTTCCATTCGCAAGTGATCGGCAACATCGTCGACATGAGCGGCACGGCCGATTTGCACATCATCTACGACGCCAGCGAGAACTTCTCCTTGCGAGACCCGGCCCAGGTGGAGTTGACTCAGTAGTCGCTCCGGCCCCTCTTCAGCCTTCACAGGAGCCGCCCCTTGGGCGGCTCTTTCATCGCCGCCGCCAGATCCTGGCGCGGGTCTTGCACCCGCCCTATAGGAGCTCATTCTGCCCAACCCACCCGACACCAGGGCGCGGCTGGACAGGCAAAACTCATATACATTTCTAACGCGGCCAGGCGGGTTTCAAAATGGGCCCAATGTTATAATCGCCTCGAAGCGTGCTTGGAAAGCCCCGAGCACGCACTTTTGAAGGGAAGGTACGTCCCATGATGCGATTTGATCGCTTCACCGAGCGTGCCCAGGACGCAGCTCAGCGGGCAGCGGAGATCATCCAACGCTACGGGCACAACCAAATCGACACCGAACACATCCTGTTGGCACTCATCGAGCAGCCCCAGGGCGTGATTCCACAGATCCTGGAACGCCTCAATATCGATATCGAGCAGCTGGCCGACCGTATCGACCAGCAGCTGCGCAGCAGCCCCAAGGCCAACATCTACGGCGGAGGCGCCGGTCAAATCTTCATCACACCGCGGGTCAAGCGGGTGGTGGACATGGCCAATGAAGAAGCCAATCGCCTCAAGGACGAGTACATCTCCACCGAGCACTTGTTCCTGGCGATCCTGTCCGAGCGGAACACCGCCATCGCCCGGCTGCTGTCGGAAGAGGGCATCACCAAGGACCGTGTCTACGACGCCGTCAAGGACATCCGCGGCGGACAGCGCGTCACCGACCGCAAGGCCGAGTCCCGCTACCGCACGCTTGAGAAATACTCGCGTGACCTGACCCAGTTGGCCAAGGAAGGCAAGCTTGATCCGGTCATTGGCCGCGACGACGAGATTTTGCGCGTGATCCAAATCCTTTCACGCCGCACCAAAAACAACCCGGTCCTGATCGGCGAGGCCGGTGTGGGTAAGACAGCCATCGTCGAGGGCCTGGCGCAGAAAATCGCCACCAATGACGTCCCTGAGACTCTGATGGGCAAGCGCGTGGTCCAACTCGACCTGGGCGCCATGATCGCCGGCTCGCGCTTCCGCGGGGAGTTCGAAGAACGGCTCAAGGCCGCCATGGAGGAGATCGAGCGCTCCGAAGGCGAGATCATCCTGATGATCGACGAGCTGCACACCGTGATCGGTGCCGGCTCGGCGCAAGGGGCCATGGACGCCTCCAACATGCTCAAACCAGCCCTGGCGCGCGGCGAACTGAAGTGCATCGGCGCCACCACATTGGACGAGTACCAGCGGCACATCGAGAAGGACGCGGCCCTCGAACGACGCTTCGCCTCCGTCTACGTCGACGAGCCGACGGTGGACGAGACCATCGAGATGCTCAAGGGCCTGCGGGACCGTTACGAAGCGCATCACAAGGTGCATTTCTCCGATGCCGCCTTGGTGGCGGCCGCCAAGCTCTCACACCGTTACGTCTCCGGCCGCTCTCTGCCGGACAAGGCCATCGACCTGATCGATGAAGCGGCCGCCAAGCTGCGCATCGCGCTCTACTCCCTCCCTTCCGACCTCAAGCAGCTCAAAACCGAGATCGACCGCATATTGGCGGAAGAAGAGCAGGCCGGTCTGGAGCGCGACTACGAACGCGCCGCGGACATGAAAGCACAGCGGCTGCGGTTGGAAACGGAATTCCAGGAGAAGCGTGACGCTTGGGAAGCCGAGCACCAGCTCGACGAAGTCGTCGACGAACACGACATCGCCGAGGTCGTGGCCCAGTGGACCGGCATTCCGGTCAGCCAGATGCTGGAGACCGAGGCCGAAAAGCTCCTCAGTATGGAGGAGCGCCTGCACGAAAGGATCGTCGGCCAAGACGAAGCCATTCATGCCCTGGCAGATGCTATCCGCCGGGCCCGGGCTGGGCTTAAAGACCCGCGGCGCCCGATCGGCTCGTTCATCTTCCTCGGCTCATCCGGTGTCGGCAAGACCGAGCTGGCCAAAGCCCTGGCACAGTTCCTGTTCGACGATGAAGACGCCGTGGTTCGGGTCGACATGAGCGAGTATCGCGAACAGCACACCGCTTCCAGACTCTTCGGGGCGCCCCCGGGATACGTCGGCTACGAAGAGGGCGGCCAGCTCACCGAAGCCGTCCGCCGCCGTCCCTACCGCGTGATCCTGTTCGACGAGATCGAGAAGGCGCACCCAGAAGTCTGGAATTCGCTGCTGCAGATCCTGGACGACGGCCGCCTGACCGACGGTCAGGGGCGGCTGGTCGACTTCCGCAACACGGTCTTGATTATGACCTCCAACCTGGGCACCGAGTTCGTGACCAAGGGCGGCACGCTGGGCTTCCTGCGCGCCGATTCTGAGGACCAAGCCCGTGAGGGCGATGACAAGATCGAGAAAGCCTTGCGGGACACCTTCCGGCCGGAGTTTCTTAACCGGATCGACGAGATCATCATCTTCTCGCCGCTGTCCCCTGAGCAGATGCTTGACATCGTCGACCTTCAGATGGACGAGATACGGGGCCGGCTGGCCGAAAACGGGCTGCTTGTCGAACTCACCGACTCCGCCCGCTCCTGGCTCGCCAAGGAAGGCTATGACCCGATGTTCGGCGCCCGGCCGCTGCGCCGCGCGTTGCAGAAGCATATCGAGAGTCCGCTCTCGATCAAGCTTCTGCGCGGCGAATTCGCCGAAGGTGACACTGTGGTGGTCGATCTGGATGAAATCGAAGGCGAAGTTGTCTTTCGCGGGCCAGACAAGAGTGCGCCGGTTGAGGTGACCGAAGAAGTGTCCGCCTGAGTTCCTTTGGCCATACCGTTCGCAGACCACACGACACCCCCGCCATATGGCGGGGGTGTTTCTTTTCCTATGGCCGGGGAAGCCGATTTGTGCAATTTTTCACAATGCGCCCTTAGCCTGAGTTGGAGGGCTCTTTGGCAGTCACCGCCTCGCTCAGTAGTTGGCGGGCGCTCTCCTGATTCGTCTCTCGACTCCCCACCCAACATCTGCGACAGCTCTGACGTGCGCTCCGGCCCATCGAGCGGACGAACCACGGTCATCGTGCGGCCGGCGCGCACGACCTTCTCAACCTTGAAGTGGCGGTCCCCGAAGGCGGCGAGCTGGGGCAGGTGCGTAATGCACAGCACCTGGTGAGCCTGGGACAGTTTCCACAGTTTCCGCCCGACGATGGCTCCCACCCGGCCGCCGATGCCCTGATCGATTTCGTCGAAGATCAAGGTCGGGGTCTCGTCGGCGCGCGCCAACACACCCTTCAGTCCCAGCATCAAGCGGGACGTTTCGCCCCCCGAGGCGATCTTGACCAGCGGTTTGAGCCCTTCGCCCAGGTTGGGCGCCACCAGGAACTCGACCTGGTCAAGCCCGGCGGCGGAGTACGCCAGCCGGCGGCCGTCCACCGGCGCACCGTCTGGGCTCTCGCGTGCCGTGATGTCCACGGCGAATTCGGCCCCGTCCATACTCAACGCCTGCAGCTCAAGCCCAATCGCCTCAGCCAGTTCGGTTCCAGCAATCCTGCGGGCGTCGGTCAACTCGGCGCCCAACGCGCCCACCCGACCCAAGAGCTGTGTGTGCAGGCGCGCGAGCTCTTCGATCCGCTCGCCGGCGTGCGTGATGGCCTCGAGTTCCACCCGGGCGTGCTCGGCGTGGGCCAGGATCGCCTCCTCGCTCCCGCCGTACTTCCGACCCAAGTCACGGATCAACCCCACCCGCTCCTCGACCTCATCCAGCCGCCCGGGGTTGAACTCAACTAGGTCGCGGTAGATGCGCAGCCGGCGCGTCAGGTCGCCCATCTGCTCAAGCAGGGCCTGGGCCTCGATCTGGGTTGACGACAGGCTGGGATCGATCTCGGCCAGGTCGTCGATCGCTTCGACCGCCTGGCCCAGCAGGTCCGAGGCCGCATACTCGCCCTGGACCCCCTCGTCCAGAGCGGCCGCCGCTTGCTCGCAAAGCGAAGCCAACCGTTCAGCGTTGGCCAGACGAGCACGCTCCTCGATCAGCGCCTGCTCCTCACCCGGGCTGAGGGCAGCGGCTTCGATTTCGTTGATCTGGAAGGCCAGCAACTCGGTCTTCCGCTGGGAGTCCTGTTCGCCCTGGCGCAGCGCCTTCAGCTCCCGATCCACGTCACGCAGTTGGTGAAATACTTCCCCGTACGAGCTCACGGCACCATCTAACCCCGCATAACGGTCCAACAGGCTCAGGTGGTGCCGCACCTGGAGCAGGCTGAGGTGCTCGGATTGTCCGTGGACATCCACCAGGTACTCCCCCAGTTCCTTGAGCAAGCTCAGATTCACCACCCGGCCGTTGACTCGGCACACGTTCCGGCCCTCAAGCCGAACTTCGCGCCCCAAGGTCACATATTCCGGATCGTCCAGCAGCGCCTCTCGCTCCAGGATTTCAGCCACGTCATCCCGGATAGCCGAGTCCAGGCGGACGACGGCCTCAATAAGGGCCATGTCCGCCCCAGCCCGGACCACGGTCGTCTCCGCCCGTCCTCCCAGTAGGAGTTCAATGGCGTCCACGATGATCGATTTGCCGGCCCCGGTTTCGCCCGTAAAGACCGACAGGCCGTCACCCAGGGAAAGCTGCAGGTCATCAATAATGGCGAAGTTGCGAATAGTGAGCTCAGTCAGCATGTCGGTGCTTAGAAGCGGATTCCCCTCAATCGATAGTAGATTGTGCTGACCATGATGGCACCACTTGCCAGCGGCCACAGGGTCGCAAACAGTCCCCCCAGCAGCACCCCCGAGCCCACGCCGGAGCCAAGGGCCATGACAAGTGACAGGACAGGCAGGCCCAGGTGAGGCAGGACGCCAAGCACCCCTCCTATCGCCGCAGCAAGAGGCAGCCGCCGGCTGCGTCGTTTGCGGACCGCCCAGCGGATGATTTCCGCCAGGCCGCCGCCAGCAATCGGCGCCACGAGCAGCCCCCAGAAACCGATGAAATTTAGCACCCCCACTGCCAGGGCCACGCCGATTGCTGCCAGGACCAAGGCTACCGCATAATCCAACCCGACCGCGGTTTCGAAAATCTTCTGCTGGCCCCGAACGCATTCCTTGCATCGGTAGCCCACCGGCGTGCGCACGGCGCATTGGCTGCAGATCAACTTGCCGCACTTGTTGCAGCGCAGGCTGGTCTCTCGGTCCGGGTGGTTGGCGCACACCAGCAGCGCTTCGGTCATGTCGCTCCCTTACTGTGGAAAATGATCCATGTGCGACGTCAGGTTACGGAAGAAATAGCCTCGGTCCTGAAGCCGAACGAATTGCACATCGTGCTCGGCAGCCCGCACCCGAATCTCGTCTCCCCCTCGGATGGGGATCGAGTTCTGGCCGTCGACCCCTAACGAGGCTTCATGGTCGGCATCCAGACCGATGCACACCCGGCTGCCTTCAGGAAGCACGATGGCCCGGTCCAACGATAGGTGCGGCGCCACGGGAACCAACACCAGGTTGCGCAGTTCGGGCGGCAAGATAGGTCCGCCAGCCGCCAGCGCATAAGCCGTCGAGCCTGTGGCTGTGGCGCAGATCAAGGCGTCGGCGACGTAGCGGGCCAACGTCCGATCATCGACTTCGGCAGAGACTCGGATGGGGCGGGCCACATCCCCGCGTCCGATAACGCACTCATTAAGGCCATCCCAGCTCCCCACCACTTTGCCGCCGCTTGCCAGTTCGGCATGCAGGCGCATCCTCGCCTCGAGCCAGAAATCTCCTGCCAGGACGCGCTCCAAGGCTTGCTCCCAGCCATCCCGACCGACCTCAACCAAAAACCCCAGGCGGCCCAAGTTGATACCCAGCACGGGGGTTCCCGAGGAGGCGCCCAAGGAGCCCGCCCGCAGCATCGTCCCGTCGCCGCCAAGGGCAATCACCATGTCCGCCGGATCGTCCAAGAGGTTCTCGTCGGACGCCTGCTCGGACATCGTCGTCGCCACCACATCCACGGACCGCGCCTTCAGGAATTGGGTAATCTTTGGGAGCAGCACTTCAGCTTCCTGCGCCTGCGGATGAGTGATGATGACGACTTTTCGGGGGGAAGAAGGTTCCATAGTTGCTATTATATGCGCTGGGTCGGTACCGCTCACACCAGGCTTTGCTCGCACGCTTCTCGGTAGCCGCAGGCGCGGCAGCGGTTGGCGCTCATATGGGACCGGTCCAGCTCCAGCCCTTCCTGTCGGCGCATCTCAGCCAGCGCATCCAGCATGTCGTTTTCCAGGGCCGGCGTGTAATCCACAGCCACCGACCGGTCCTGGTAGCGCAAAATGCCATGCGTGGGCCGAACGCCAAACACAACTTCGGTGAGGTAGCAGTAGGCCGCCAACTGAAGGACATGCCCCCGATACGGAACGACCGGCGCGCGCGCCGACTTGACCTCGACCGGAATGCGCCCCTTGCCGGCTTCCACCAGATAGTCGGGGCGGCCGGTGAGCTGCGCTCCCGGATCGAAAAGCGGGGTGCGCTGCCGGTCCACATCCCGCATGTCCATGTAGACGATCCGACCCGAGGGAAGCCCGGCCGAACTCCGGCGGCGGCCGGCCCAGAAAAGAAGCCCTGCGCCGAGCAGGAGCAGGATCAGGGCGGGGATCATCACCTCATCCGAGCCACTTTGAGGCAAGCACGGCGGCGGCCACGGCCAAACCGGCCAACATCAGCCCATACCCGGCCAGGCGCATCAGGCCCAGTAAGATAACCTGCCGGCCGTGCCGGTCGTGCATCGCCTGACCGGCATCCAGCCAGGCTGAGTTGGCGGAGGCGACGTCCTGGGATTGGTACCACCAGGCGCGTTGGCAGTACACAAAGGTGACCAACTCGGACGCTCGAATGATGCGCATGCCGACCCGGCTCAGCCCAGGCGAGTTTCGACGGCCCGCAACGCCTTCATCAACTCGGCTTGCTGCGTATGGGTCGTCAGATCGCCGCGCGTCCGCTCCGTCACGCCGCGGACCATATCTGTGATGCGGCGCAGGCCGCCGGTGATGGCATCCGGATAGTCAACCGTCACCAGCATCCCGTAGATGTCCTCCATCGCCGAGAGCAGGCGTTCACCTTCCTCCGCCCGGTCGCGGCGCATCAGGTCGAGCACTCGCCGGCGCAGTTCGCCGGCCGCTTCGCCCAGGCCGCCCAGATAAGCCGCATACTCAACACGCAGGGTCTCCGGCGTGGGCAGCGAATCGCCGGCCACCAACGCCGCTGTGATGTTGGCTTCGCTGAATTCCTTCAATGCATCCTGGGTGTACCCGGCGTGGTACAGATCAGGGTAGGGTTCCAGGTCCCGCTGAAGCTCATCCACCAGCAGTTTGGCCTGCGCCAGGTGATCGGCCGCCACATCTTTCTCGTCCCGGTGCACGGCGCGTATGGCCAACGAACAATGCCGGATCAAAGTGCGCGATTGTTTCAGCGCGCGATCACGGGCGGCATTCTTGTCTTCTAGATGCTCGCGGATCCGATCGACGATGTCTTCCAGGGCATCCATCACCTATTCTCCCTCTCCCCCTTCTTCTTCATCTCCATCCTTATCCTGTTTGGATTGACCGAAAAGATGTTCGGCCAACGAGGGCCTCTCCGGCAGGTGGATCTCGCCGTGCTGCGCTTCGAATCGCGCCAGATGTTCGCCAAGCGCATTCAGCAACAGTTTGGCGTTCATCGGGGTCAGCACGATTCGGCTCTTGACGCGAGCCTCGGCTACCTGAGGCATCACTTGCGCAAAGTCGATCAGGATTTCGGAGGCCGAATGGGTGATGGCTGCCAGATTGGCATACGTGGGTTCAAGCTCGCCTGGTACGCGAAAGCGGAGCCGGCCGCCTGCCGGACCTTCTTGAGGATTCGATGACATCAGGCTGTCTCCAAAGGGAAAGCCCGAAGCCGGCGGCGTGCCGGCTTCGGGCCACCGGATACCGGTGTTTAGAAGGGAATTTCGTCTTCGGTTTCGGGCGCCCCGGCAAAGCTGGAATTGTCCGAGCTGAAGTCGCCCCCGGTGTCATCGCGGCCGCCGAGGAAGCGCACCGTTTGTGCGTTGACCTCAAACGACGCCGCCGGGGTGCCGTCCTGGCGATTCCAGATGCGCGGGTTGCCATTCTCATCGCTCTGAAGCCGGCCCTCCACCAGAACCTGCCGCCCCTTGCGCAGGTACTGATGACAGGCTTCCGCCTGACGCCCCCAAACCGCCACGCGAAACCAGACCGTCTCTTCCACCGACTCGCCATTGCTGTTGGTGTACTTGCGATTGGTGGCGACGTTGAGGTTGGTGACCGCCTGGCCGCTGGGTGTGTAGCGCATTTCAGGGTCGCGACCCAGGTTGCCGACGAGGATTACTGTGTGGAACATCTTGCTCTCCTTACCGATGGGGATGGGATTCGGTTCCGGCCTGGGCGACCGGTCTAAACGTAACGTGCGCCCATCGGTGTATAGAACAATTGTACTGATTTTTCGGCCGGTGTCAAGTATTTCGCGCATCAGGCAGGCGCCCCGGGCCCCAGGGCCAGTCAGGGGCGAACCACCCGGGTCCAGAGAAGTACATGTCCGGCGTGTGATACGATTCTCCCGACTGGGCCAATGCAGGAATACGGGCTGCCGCAGGGTATTCCTTGCCTCCAGTCAGCAACGAATGTTCGCCATCCGCCGTAGCGCCCACCGGCCGCAGTTGCGGCCGCCCGCCCGGCCCTGGCCATCTCACGTCGTGATTGTCAGGAGGATCCATGCCGCGCGATCTCCCCCTCGGCAACGGCAACCTGCTGGTCGCCTTCGACAGGACCTACCAGATCAGAGATCTCTACTGGCCCTATGTGGGCCTCGAAAACCACGCCATGGGGCACACCTTCCGGGTGGGTGTCTGGGCCGCCGGCGACTTCAAATGGCTCGATGACCCCGATTGGGCAAGGCATCTCGAGTACCTCGGCCCAGATCTCGTCACGCAAGTCGATCTCAAGCATTCCGGCCTCGAGGCCAGTCTCTCCATCCGGGATGCGGTGGATTTCCACGAAAGCCTGCTCATCCGGCGCTTCGAGCTTACCAACCATGCGGACCACGGCCGCGAGCTTCGGCTTTTCCTTCATCACGACTTCCACATATCCGGTAACGTAGTCGGTGATACCGCTTATTACGAGCCGGACCGGCGGGCCGTGCTCCACTATAAGGGGAAGCGCTGGTTTCTGATCAACGGGGCCGTGCAGGTCGCGTCGGGAGAGGCGGGGCCGGGCTGGGCAGCCACCGAAGACACCGCACCCGGGTTGGTGGTCGGGCTGCACCAATGGGCGTGTGGTCTCAAGGAAATCCGCAACCTTCAGGGGACTTGGCGCGACGCCGAAGACGGCGAGCTCTCCGGCGAGGCTGTCGCCCACGGCTCGGTCGACTCGTGCGTCGGTTTCAATGTGGTCGTTCCTCCCGGCAAAATGCGCACGGTCTACGCCTGGCTGGCCGTCGGTCCAGACTTTCCCGCCGTGACATTGCTTAACCGCATGGTCCGTCAGCGCGGTCCGCAGAGCTTTATCGATCGCACACAGGGGTACTGGCAACTGTGGCTCGGAAGCCACCTGCCTGATTTCGGCGATCTGCCGGACCCCATCCGCACCACATATCAGACCAGCCTGACCGTCATCCGGACCCAGGTGGACGAGGGTGGCGCCGTGATTGCCGCCAACGACAGCGACGTCTCTTCCGACGTCCGCGACACCTACAGCTACATGTGGCCCAGGGACGGCGCCCTGGTCGCCAGCGCGCTGGACGAAGCCGGATACATCGACATCCCGCGCAGCTTCTTCCATTTCTGCGCCCGAGCCCTTTCGCCGGAGGGCTATCTGCTGCACAAATACAATCCAGATGGTACGCTCGCCTCCAGCTGGCACCCCTGGATGCGAGATGGGCACAAGGACATCCCACTCCAGGAGGACGAGACGGCCCTGGTGCTGTGGGCTCTGTGGCGTCATTTCGATCGGTACCACGATGTCGAATTCATCAAGCCGCTCTACCGCCAGACGATTGTGCGAGCGGCCGATTTCCTGGCCCAATTCCGGGACGATGCGACCGGGCTCCCCCTCCCCAGCTACGACCTGTGGGAAGAACGCCATGGCGTCCACGCGTGGACGGTGGCTGCCACATGGGCAGGGATTGACGCCGCCGCCCGCTTTGCCAAAGCCTTCGACGACACCCAGGCCGCCCAACGCTATCAGTCCGTCGCGGAATCGGTTCGCCAGGCCGCTTTGGATCATCTGTGGCGCGATGATTTGGGTCGCTTCCTGCGCCGAATCGAACCTTCCGCCGACGGAAGCTGGCGGGCGGATGAAGACCTCGACGCTTCGTTGGCTGGCATCTGGAAGTTCGGAATGCTCGGGGCCGACGACTCACGCGTCACCAGCACGATGCTGGCCCTCAAGGAGAGCCTCTGGGTGCACACTGATGTCGGCGGCATGGCTCGCTACATCGGTGACCGTTACCACCAGGTGAGCCAGGACCTGTCGCACGTGCCCGGCAACCCATGGTTCATTTGCACGCTATGGCTATCCGAGTGGCAGTCGCTGACGGCGCGCACCAGGGCCGACCTCAAGCCGGCCCTCGAGTTGATTACCTGGGCGTCGGATCGAGCGCTGCCGAGCGGCGTCCTGGCCGAGCAGGTGAACCCCAACGATGGCACGCCTCTGTCTGTCAGCCCGCTGACCTGGAGTCACGCCGAGTTTGTCACCGCCGTCCACCTGTACCTCGAGGCCCAGCGTCGGCTTGCCTGAGCCGGCGGCCGCTCGATCAACCCGCAAGGGATGTGTAAGGTTATTTCTCGGCAAGCTGGGATAGACTCAAGTCGAGCGGCGGAGTCAGATGAATTGACCAGGGAGCTCCTGGCCGCTGACGCCCGCAAGATCAATTGAAACGAACAGGCAAACCCACCGAAAGGTGGCGGCGCAAAGCTACAGGGTCTAAGGCTGGCTGAGCCAGCTAGGGCAGCCAGCTGCCGAATCCCGGGGACCTTCCCCGGTAGGTGCCAACAACGGCCCGGCAGCGCCCGGGCCGCTCATATTCTGGCCCAGCCAAACCCCAAGGCTTACCACTGAAGGGGGCCGAAGCAAGGGTGGCCTCGATCGATAGACGGACGATGCCATAGGAGGCAAGACATGGCCAGTATCTTGATTGTTGACGACGAGGAAAACACGGTGAACCTCCTGTGCAAGGTGGTTGAATTGCTCGGACACGAGGCCGTCCCAACCTACAGCGGCTTGCAAGCCCTGGCTCAGATTGACCGATCCTTGCCGGATCTTGTCCTGCTCGACCTGATGATGCCTGAGCTGGATGGTTATGAGACCCTGCGGCGAATTCGAGATCTGCCCCAAGGCAAGTTCCTGCCCATCGTGGTTGTGACGGCTAGCACCGATCCGCGCGTGGACGACAAGGTCCGCGTTGCCGGCGGAGACAAGGTCTACCAGAAGCCCTTCGGGGTGGGCATGCTCAGCGACGCTGTGGAGACTTTTGTAGAGCGGCGTCATGAACTCCAAACGGCACCTCTTCGGCCCAGCAACGTGGCGATCGATCCAACCCGGTCGGGTGCCTTTTGAGCATCTGCATCGGCCCACCCTGGGTGCGGCCGGCTCGTCCTCCCTACGTTTGGGCTTGGCCGGGGCGCGTTTGTGACGATTGGCACAAAATGGACGTGACAGTCGCACATGCCTCGGCGCTTCGCTGCGGACTATGATCAGGTCAACAGCCATTGGGAGGGCTTGAGGATGCAGAAAATCCCCGGAGGCGAGCTGGCCATTGACCGGCGAGCCCGCGTCAATCAACTGGTTATCGAACCCGATGCACGGCGGCCCGAAGACCGCATCTGCGACTTCGAGCCCACTTTTCTTTCCCTGACCCCGGAAGAAGCTAAGGCAGCCGCTGAGTGCTGCATCCACTGTCCGGATCCGGCGCTCTGCTACCTGGCATGCCCGGCCAACAACGACATTCCATCCGCCATGTGGCTCATCGAGCAGGGTGATTTCCTGGCTGCCGCCAAGCTCTACCGCCAATCGAGCAGCCTGCCGGAGATCTGCGGGCGCGTGTGCCCGCACGAAGCCCTGTGCATGGGCGCCTGCATCCGCAACAAGCAGGGGGACCCGGTGCTAACGGGCCGCCTGGAAGCCTTCGTCACCGACTACGAACGCATGCACGGTGGCGTCCAGATTCCGGTGGGAGCTCCCACCGGCCAGCGGGTGGCGATCGTCGGATCGGGCCCGTCGGGCCTGGCCTGCGCCGACCGCCTGGTCCAGCGCGGCCACAGTGTGACCATTTTCGAGCGCGATGACGAGCCCGGGGGACTGCTTATGCACGGCATCCCCAATTTCAAGCTTCCCAAATCGGTTGTCAAATCACGCGTTCAGGACCTGGTTGAGGCCGGTGTCGAGATCCGGACCGGAATCGGCGTGGGCCCGGACCTCTCCCTGGAAGACCTTTTTCATCAGGGCTTCGATGCCGTCTATCTGGGCGTGGGCTCTAATGTTGATGCTGAACTGAAAGTGCCCGGCGCCGACCTTCCGGGCGTGATCGAGGCCTCCGAGTTCCTCCGCCGGGCCAACCAGGTCTCCCTGGACAGCGGCGGCCAGGAACCCCACGATCTCACTTCCCGACAGCGGGTGGTGGTGATCGGCGGCGGGGATACGGCGGCTGACTGCCTGAGAACCGCTATTCGCATGAAAGCGGACAGCGTGACCTGCCTGTACCGGCGCACTGAAGCCGAGATGCCGGGCAGCAAGAAGGATCGCCACTTGGCCGAGGAAGAAGGTGCCGCCTTCGAGTTCCTCACCCAACCGGTGCGCTTCATCCCAGGCGAGGACGGCCGCGTGGCCAAGGTGGAGTGCCTGGCTTGCCAGCTCGGCGCCCCGGACAGCAGCGGGCGCCGCCGCCCAGTGCCGGTGGAGGGTTCAAACTTCACCGTCGACGCGGACACCGTCATCCTGGCCGTCGGCTATTGGCCCGATCCCACCGTAGGAGAGGCCAATCCGGACCTGAAGACGCGCAACTACGGCCTGATCATCGCCGATCCCCAAACCGGAGCGACCACCGTTCCCGGCGTGTACGCCGGCGGGGACGCCGTCACCGGGCCGGACCTTGTGGTTACCGCCATGGCCGCCGGGCACCGCGCCGCTGCCGCCATCGACGGCTACCTGAGTCAAGGAGCCTCCCAGCCGGTTGGCCAGGCCGCCGGCGAAGCCGTTCCGGCCTAATCTTCAGCCTTTCCAAGCGTTCGTCTGTCTCCGGCGCCGTCCTTGTGCGCGCCTGGCATCCACCCCTGAGTCCTGATTTCCGTCTCATTTGGCCACCCGGAGTCGATTCCCTTGACAACGACACAAATCGGCCCCCGCCCATGAGGCCGGGAACCAATGCTTAGATAGATCAAAGTATGGTGCAGGAGGACATAACCAAGACCACCAGCCGACATCCCGTCGGCCGGTGGGTGGAGCACCGTTCGTCAGCCTGGGTCAGGGCAGGTCGAGGTACTTCCCGTCGATCCAGCCGGTCTGGCCGCTGGCACAGACCACCAGGTAGAAGTAGCGCCCGGCGTCGCGGAAGGTGCTGCTCACGCTGCACACATCCCCGTTGTACACGCTGCCCACGTAGTCCTTCGCAGCCGGCGTGTTGCTCAGCTTAATCGGATCCGAACCGCAGGGGTCACAGGCGATGACCACCGTCATCGGCGTCGGTGGGACGACGGCTGTGGACGTGGGCGTAGGTGTCGGATTGATCTGCCCGCAGCCAGCCAATGCCAGCGCGGCAACCATCAGCGCAAGGTGACGATTCACAACTTTCTCCCGGATTGGATCATCGGCATACACCCCGTGTCAGGTGCCCCAGGTGCGATTTGAACGCACAACCTAGGCTTTAGGAGAGCCTCGCTCTATCCTATTGAGCTACTGGGGCGTTCGAGGCGATTATACTTTCTTTTGGGCAACCCTTTCCCGGTCCGTCAAGCCCTCGAGGGGCGAAGCCGGCCACAGCATGGGCTGACGGCCGGTCGCCCGCAGCCTTCTACCTGGCTGCACATCCTGAAGGACCATGGCCGCCGTTGTCCAGGGACAGGAGCCGCGGCTTTCCTCCCAGCCTGAGTCATCCCGTCGCGCAAGGCTGGGGTCCCCGGGGTATCGGATGAAAGGAAATCGCGATCCATGAAGACCGCTGGTTATGTTCTGTCGGTGCTGCTCATCTTGACTGGCGTCGTGTGGTTCCTGCAGGGGATCAACGTCCTGCCCGGAAGTTTCATGACGGGGCAGATTCAATGGGCCATCGCCGGGGTTGTTTCGGCACTTGTCGGGGCGGGCCTGGCGATGGGGGTGCGGCGGCGAACCGGTTAGCTCAGGCGAACTCTCCGCGACTTGTGAAGTCTTTCACAAACCGCCGCTGCCGTGGCGCCTCCGGAGTTCTTAACCCGGCTGCGGCACCTCAACCAGGTACGTGTTCACACCCCCTTCGCGGCCGGGCAGCTGCACCCTTTCCATTGGGTTCGCATCGGGCGCGTGCAC
This sequence comes from uncultured Chloroflexia bacterium, assembly GCA_963807065.1. Taxonomy (GTDB): domain Bacteria; phylum Chloroflexota; class Anaerolineae; order Anaerolineales; family E44-bin32; genus CAWAND01. Next base: position 828,945 of record CAWDZQ010000004.1, on the reverse strand, counting down.
CAGGCTGAACGTAGCCTCGCTCATCACCACTTGGCCGGAGCGAGAAAGCTCCTGCAAGCGCTTGGCGACGTTGACCACATCCCCCACCACGGTGTAGTCCATCACCCGATCGGAGCCGATATTCCCCACCACGGCGTCACCGGTGTGCAAGCCGATGCCGAGACCCAGGCCGGCGAAATCTTTCTCAGCCTCTTTCTTCAGCCCACTGAAGCGACGTTGCATGTCCAAGGCCGAGTCAAGCGCGCGCTGGGCGTCATCACCGGCAGCCACGGGGGCGCCATAGAACGCCATAAGGCCGTCGCCCAGGTACTTGTCGAACGTCCCATGATGCTTGAAGACTGAGTCGCTCAGGCTCTGGAAGATCCGGTTTAGCGCATGGATGACCTCGGCTGCCGAATGGCGCTCCGTGTAGCCGGTGAAGCCGCGGATATCAGCGAACATCACCGTCACATTGCGCAGCTCGCCGCCCAACTTCAGGTGGCGTTCGGGATCGGTCAAGATGACGTCGGCCACGTCCTCATCGACATAACGGTTGAGCACCTGGCGCAGCAGCCGATTGCGGGCCTCGACTTCGTCGTTGAGGCGCTTTATCCGCAGCAGCGACCGCACACGGGTCAACAGGACCACGGCGTTGTAGGGTTTGCTGACGAAATCGTCGGCCCCGGCTTCGATCGCCTTGAGCTTCTCTTCTTCGCTGTCCAGCGCCGTGACGATGACCACCGGCACGAAGCGGGTCGCCCGGGTCGACTTGAGCAGTCGGCACAGTTCGAGGCCGTCCATGTTGGGCATTTGAACATCGGCCAGCGTTAGATCGGGGGGGGAGTCGAGGGCTCGTTCCAGGGCTTCTTTTCCATCGGCGGCGGTGACCACATCACAGCCGGAGGCGATGAGATAGGCTTTGAGCAGGTCGCGGTTAAGCCAGTCATCGTCGACGATCAGCACCCGGGGGGGCCGGTCGAACACGGACCTGAGGTCCATGACCTCTCTCGATGGGCCGACCTCCATAATGAGTTCTCCCCTGGGGCGACGCGACAGCGGCTCGCCCAGTTAGACCTTGCCGGTGGCGATCGCCTTCTTGACTTCGCCAATCGCTTGGGTGACTTTGATTTCGCGCGGGCAGGCCGTAGTGCAGTTGAACACGGTCCGGCAGCGCCACACACCGAACTGTTGGTTCAAGATCTTCAGGCGTTCGGCGGCACCGTCATCCCGGCTGTCGAAGATGAAGCGGTGGGCCTGAACGATCGCTGCCGGGCCGACGTACTCTTCATCTGCCCAGAAGGACGGGCAAGACGTCGTGCAGGCGGCGCACAGGATGCACTTGGTGGTGTCGTCGAAACGCTCTCGGTCGGCCTGGCTCTGCAGCCGCTCGGCCTCTGGCGGTGGGCTGTTGTTAATCATGAAGGGGAGCACAGAACGGTAGTGCTCGAAGAAGGGCTCGAAATCAACGATCATGTCCTTGATGACTTTCATGCCCAGCAGCGGCTCGACGGTGATCGTGCCCTCCAGATGCTTAACAAGGGTCTTGCAGGCCAGGCGGTTGACCCCATTAATGCGCATGGCATCCGAGCCGCAGATGCCGTGGGCGCACGAAGCACGGTAGGCCAGCCGGCCGTCCTGGTCGGCCTTGATCTGGTTGAGCAGGTCGAGCACCCGATCGGTCGGCTCAGCATCCACCGTGTAGTTCTCGTAGTGGGCCTTCTCGTCGACCTCGGGATCGTAGCGCAAGATGCGCAGGTTAACTTCCATCGATATCACCTACCTAGTAAACGCGTTCCATGGGTTCAAACTTGGTCTTCGTCACCGGCTTGTAGCGGATTTCCACGCCATCCGGCTTCAAGAAGGCCATGCTGTGCTTCATCCATTCCTTGTCATCTCGCTTAGGGAAATCCTGGCGTGCATGGGCGCCGCGGCTCTCCTTGCGGTTGACCGCTGATTCGGCGGTCACGTCGGCTATCTCCAGTAGACAGCCCAGTTCCCATGCCTGCAGAAGCTCGGTGTTGAAGACGCGGCCCTGGTCAGAGACCTTAATGTCCTTGTAGCGCTCACGGAGCTCGCGCACCTTCTTGACCGCTTCCCGCATCATGTCCTCGGTGCGAAAGACGCCCACGTTGTCGAACATGACCTGCTGCATCTCGCGCTTGATCTGCGCCACCTTCTCGTGGCTTTCATGGCCCGGACCCTTCTGGAAATGCTCCAGCATCTCCATCACCGGTCCCGCCGGATCGTCGGGCAGGGGCACGAAGTCGCTGCCCTTGGCATATTCGGCAGCGTTCATCCCGGCGTGCTTACCGAACACCACCAGATCCAGCAGGGAGTTGGTACCCAGACGGTTGGCGCCGTGCACCGACACACATGCCACCTCACCGGCGGCGTACAGTCCCGGAACGACGGACCCTTTCTCGTCGCCGAGCACATGCGAACGCATATCGGTGGGGATGCCGCCCATGGCATAGTGGGCCGTCGGCTGCACCGGCATCATGTCCGTCAGCGGATCGACCCCAGCGTACGTGCGGCAGAAGTCGATGATTTCGGGAAGCTTGTGGCGCAGGTCTTCGACGGTCAGTTCGTAGGGAGAGCCATCGGGGTTCTTGCGGTTGTCCTGGCGGGCATATTTGTTGACCGTCTCGGGGCGGACGTCGAGATGCAGGTAGCGCTTGCCGTTAATGCCGCGGCCCTCGCGCATCTCGATGTACATCGCCCGGCTGACGACGTCGCGTGAGGCCAGTTCCTTGACGTTCGGAGCGTAGCGTTCCATGAAGCGCTCGCCTTCGTTGTTCATCAACACGCCGCCTTCGCCACGGACGCCCTCCGTGATCAGAATTCCCATTTTGTAGATCCCGGTGGGATGGAACTGGAAGAACTCCATGTCCTCGGCCGGGATTCCCTTGCGCATGGTCAGCGCCACGCCGTCGCCGGTGTACGAAAGGGCGTTGGACGTGATCTCCCACACGCGGCCCCAGCCGCCGGTGGCGATGACCACCGATTTGGCGTGGAAGACGTGGATTTCCCCGGTGAGCAGCTCGACGGCGACCACGCCGCAGGCTTTGCCGCCGTCCATCAGCAAGTCCAACACTTGGTATTCGTCGTAGAAATTGACTTTGTTCTTGATGCTCTGCTGATACAGGGTCTGCAGAATCATGTGCCCGGTGCGGTCGGCGGCATAAGCGGCCCGGCGCACCGGCTTGTGGGTCTCATTGTTGGTGTGTCCGCCGAAACGGCGCTGGGCGATCTTGCCTTCCGGGGTCCGATCGAAGGGCAGCCCCATATGCTCCAGCTCATAGACGGTGGGCACGGCTTCTTCGCACATGAACTCAATCGCATCTTGATCGCCCAGGTAGTCGCTGCCCTTGACCGTGTCAAAGGTGTGCCAGGCGACGTGGTCCTCTTCTTCGTTGCCGAACGCGGCCCCTATGCCACCCTGGGCGGTGCCGGTGTGGGACCGGATGGGGTACAGCTTGCTCAGGACGGCCGTGTCGGCGCCCCGGGATGCATACAGGGCGGCCATCAGGCCTGCCCCACCGCCGCCCACGATCACCACCTCGTGTTGGTGGGTCTTCGTCATCGATGACTCCTAACTTTCTGCTTGAATGATCATAGGAAAGCGCGGGCTCAGGGCATGCGCACGCCGCCGATGATGGCGACCGCGCCGATCAGGCTGACCAGGAACCAGAAGGCCAACAGGCCCCAGTCCAACCATTTGCGATGTGAAAGTTTGTGGAGATAGTCCCGGGTGACGGTGCGCAGCCCGTTGACGCCATGCGCGAAAGTGAACGACAGGAGCAGGATGTCGTACACCCGCCAGCCCATCAGGGCCCAGCGCTGCTGCACGTAGGTCAGATCGATAGCATGGACGCCGACCAAGACGTCGTTGATCAGCACATGGATCCAGACCAACGGGATCAGGAGCAAGGCGCTGTAGCGCATGAAGACCCAGGCATAGGTCTCGTAGTTCTTGGGGACGTCGACTTTTCGTTCCATTGGAATGGAGGTTGTCATGATCTTGGCCTAGCCTCCCATGAAGTTGTTGAGGACGAGGTTACGCCCCATGATGAAAGCGGCCGGGAGCCAGAGCAAGATGGCGATGGTCAGGGTGACATAGAACGCCTTGCGCTGACTGGACTCTCTCCAAAAATGAGGGAAGAGGTCGAACAGGGCGATTCGGATCCCATTGGCGCCGTGAAACAGCACGGAGAAGACCAGAAAGATCTCACCGATCATAAAAGGTGTCGATTGATAGATGGCAATGGCGTGGTCGTACAGGGAGGGGGCGAAATAAACGGTGGCTGTGTCGAGAATGTGAATGGTGAGGAAAAGCAGCGTGCCCAGGCCTGTGAGGCGATGGAGGATGAAGCTCAGCTGCCCTTCCCGGCCACGGTAACGGACACTGCCGGACAACGTGGCCTTCAAGGTGGACATACATGCCTCCTGAAGCAGTCGAACTTGTGGCTATCAGGCGGATTTTATCATACGGGCCGAAGGCAACCCCCCTGGAAGACCTTGAGTTCGGGGCCGATAATCGTTAACAGGGAAGTCAGGCGAGGGCCACGAGCCGATCGATGTCCTCCCGAATGACGTCCAGGCTCGCACGCCAGAAGCCGATGTCGTGCAAGTCAATGCCGAACCGTCCCGCCAGTTCTGCGGCCGGCGCCAGGCCGGTGCTGCTGAGGAGGTCATCGTAATGCTGGGTGAAGTTCCCCGGGTCAGCTTGGTATTGGGCGAACAAACCCAGACCGAAGAGCTGGCCGAACGTGTAAGGGAAGTTGTAGAACGGGTTCTCCGCCCGATAGTAGTGGGGCTTGACCGCCCACATGAAAGGATGCAGCCGTTCGGGGTCGAGACCGTCGCCGTAGGTCGCCCGCTGAGCGTCCAGCATGATCTCGCACAGTTCGTCGGCCGAAAGCTCGCGCTCCCGACGACGATCAAAAACCTCTTCTTCGAACGCCAGCCGGCTGGCGATGTCGACCATCAACTGACATTGGTCCTGCAGGGCGGCCTCCAAGACCGAGAGCTGGGCCGTTTCCGGAAGCTGCTTCAGTGCAGCCTTCTGGACCACCGTTTGGCAGAAGGTGCTGGCGGTCTCAGCCAGCGTCATCGGTGTGTACGTCTGGAGCATCGTTCGCGGAGCGAGGTTGAGGTTGTGATAAGCGTGCCCGAGCTCATGGGCGACGGTGCTCATCCCGTCGTAGGATGCGTTGTAGTTCACCATGATGCGGGACTGGTCAGCCTTGACCCGCATGCAGAATCCCCCGTCGCGCTTGCCCGGACGCGGCTCGGCGTCGATCCAGCGTTCATCGAACGCCCGCTCCGCCAGGCCCCGCAGCCGCTCGGAGAAACCTCCGAACTGCTCCAGGATAAATGCCCGGCCGTCTTCGAACGCCCACGCAGGGCCAGCCTCTCCCATCGGGGCGAACATGTCGTACCATGCGAGGCGTTCCTCGCCGAGCATGCCGGCCTTGGCCCTGAGGTAGCGCCTGAAGTCGGGGAATGATTCGCGCACGGCAGCCATCATCGCGTCCAGCGTGGCGCGATCGATGTGGTTGTTGAACAGCGCCAGGCCCAGCGCCGTCCCCCAGGACCGCCGATCGACGAGGACATTGACCTCACCCTTGATGCTGTTCATCGAAGCCGCAAGCGCCACCCGCCACGCCTGCCAGGTCTCCAGCTCCGCCTCATACGCAATTCGCCGAGTCTTCGGGTCCGGGTCGTAGGCCAGGTTGCGAACAGCGGACATGGGGAGCTCCCGGTCGCCGTCCGGCAGATCCAGGTGCACACTGAGGCGCGAGGTCACATCCTGGTGCAGCTTGCTCCAAGCCTCACTGCCCGTCAGCCGCAGGCTGGCCGCCAATTCTTCCAACTCGGGCTGCATCAGGTGCCTGGCTTCTTCCGCCGCCCGAGTCAGGAAATAAGCATGCTCGGCGGCTTTGTTCGATGCCTCGATAAGCTGGTCGACGTCCAGTTCGCCGATCCAACCCGCCAGCCTGCGGCCGATAAGCTCCAGTCTCAACTGCGGCTTCTGCAGCTCGCTCCATTTCGCCTGGGCGGCATCATCCGCTGCATCGGTGGCAATCAACCCGAACAGATAGCTCTGCAGGGTTTCAAAGCGTTCGAGCAGCTGATTGGTGCCGTCGATGACCTCTTCGAAGGCGGCCGGGGACGGCTGCCCGACGGCCTGGTTGCCGGCGCCAACCCCGTGTTTGTCATACACCGCTTCCAGTTCGGCGATGGCCTCGACCACGGCAGCGAATTCGTTTTCGAATTCCGGGCTGGCCAAACCGGGGAAGAAGACATCCAGGTTCCAACGCGGCAGCGCCTGGGTTTGGTCTGTCATCGGGCAAGTCTCCTGAATCTGCGAAGAGTCAACGGCCCACCCATTCTGCCACAAAACAACCGAGCCGACGCCGAAATCTGGCCCTTGACAACCCATACATACATGGTAGTATGTATACGGAGGTTCTGTGATGCGTCGGACGAAAGAAGAAGCTGCTGCAACGAGGCGCAAGCTGCTGAAGAAGGCCCTGGTGATCTTCGGCAACAAGGGGTATGTGGGCGCCACGCTGAGTGACATTGCACAGGAAGCTGGCGTCACCCGCGGCGCCATCTATTGGCATTTCGGCGGCAAGGCAGACCTGTACAACACGCTTGTGGACGAATACGCCGGTCGCGCCAACACCATCATGCAGCAAGCCGTCTCCGAGGGTGGGACTCTGCCTGAAATCCTGGAACGCGTGTTGGTCCGGCAGCTGCAGGCCATCGAAGACGATGGTGAGTTGAGAGCCATGATGGAGCTGGCCCTCTTCAAAACGGAACGCGTGCCGGAACTGGAAGAGGGGCGCAAGACACAGATCGCATCCGGGCTCGCACTCATCGACATGCTGTCTGGAATTCTAGCCCAAGGCGCCAAACAGGGGTTGCTGCGGGGCGACGTTGATCCCAAGATCATGGCCCAGGCCTACCTGGCCTTCCAAAACGGCTTGATTCAACTTTGGCTTACGTCGCCATCCCAGTTCTCCTTGAGAGAGCATGCCGACGCCTTCGCCCAGGTTCTAATGGCCGGAATCCAGGCCTAGCCGCCGGCCTCTTTTTTTGGTTCGTATACATACAAATCAGTATGTATCTATAGAATGGGAGAAACCATGAACACCCAAAGTTTGTTGACCCGCACGATCATCACCTTCACCGTATTGGCAGTCGCTGGCGTGGGAGTCATCACCGGCCCCCAGTGGGTGTCCCAACCCTACGTTCAGTCCGTGTTGATCGGCATCGGCAGTGCCATCTTTGGCTCTGGACTGACCTTCTTCCTCATCCGCATGTTCGCCCCCGGCGTACGCTAGCCGGTGCGGCCGTCAGCCGGGGCCTCGGGCGCCAGCAACTCGTCCGCTGGCCCGGCGGCGGCCATCGCTCCCAACGGAGGACTCTGATATGAGAGCCGAATCCAATGCCCTTCCCCAACTCCTGGTATGGCATCTACTCCCCGGCCTGGCCGGCACCTTGGCCTATGTGCTTCTTGCCCCCTTGGCCATCGCTCGCGGCTACCCGGGGCTGCTGGCCTTGCTGCTTTCCGCCTTGTTGGTGATCATGCCTATCGAGGTGGGGATGTTGATCTACCGCGCCCGGCAGGGCGGCCACAGCTTGTCGTTTGAAGGCGTTGTGCGCTTCCGGGAACATCTTCCAGGGTGGCAGCTGGCGGTGCTTCCCCTGGCCCTTGTGGCCTGGGGCCTGCTGGCGTCTGGCTTGACGGCGCCGTTGGACCAGGTCCTACTGAGTCGTTGGTTTGACTGGCTTCCAGATTGGTTTGCTTTCTTTGATGCGCGCCAGCTGGCGCGCTTCTCGAGATCGGCCCTGCTGATCACGTTTTGGGTCGGCCTGGCGGTCAACGGATTGATCCTTCCAGTGGTGGAAGAGTTCTACTTCCGCGGCTACTTGCTGCCGCGTTTGCGTGGGTTGGGCCGATGGGCACCCCTGGTTAACACCAGCCTCTTTTCGCTTTATCACTTCTGGACTCCCTGGCAGGTGTTCTCACGTGGCATCTGGGTGCTTCCGTGGGTCCACACGACCTGGGCCAAGCGCAACCTGTACCCGACGATGATCGCCCACTGCACCGCCAACACTTTAGGATGGGTGTTGTTCTGGGCATCGATCTTGAAATAGCCTGCCCTCCGGATGGATGTGAGCACGCCGCGGTCAACCCCGCCGGCGAAATCCAAAAATCTTCAGAGGGAAAAGGCGGGAGCCCCGCCGGGCGCTCCCCATCAAAACGAGCTCCGGGCCAGGTCTGGCCCGGAGCTCGTGGCATTTGTGGGTCGTCCGGACCGGGCCTAGGCGATCACAAACTCCTGACGCTCGACTATCTGGCCGCCCATCACTTCATGAAGGTAGCCTTTGGCGTCCTCCACCGGCACGGCCAATCCGACGGCGGGCCCGGCCATCATGGTGTTGATTCCCAACAACCGGCCGGCGTGGTCAATCAGCGGTCCTCCCGAGTGGCCCGGCCGGAGGTGCGCGCTGACGGCGATCCACGAGCGGTCCCGCCCGCGCCGTGGGGCTTCGGGCAGCCTGGGTCCGACGCCGATCACCACGCCGGCCGTCGCGCCTCCCAGGACACCCCATGGGTGGCCCAACGCCATCACCCACGTGCCTGGGCGCAGCGTCCGCGAGTCGCCCAGGTCGATCGCCAGCAGGTCCTCGGTCTCAACGTCGAGCAGGGCCAGATCGCGCTCCGGGCTGCGAGCCAGGATCTTGGCAGCAAGCTGACGCCCATCCCGCAGACCCACCCGCACTTGCCCGTGCTGAAGCACGTGGGCACTGGTCAAGACCAGCCCTTGCGCATGGAGGATCACCCCGGCGCCGGCGCCGCGGCGACCGTCGCTCACTTGAACCAGACTGTCCATGGCCCGCCGGGTTACGCCTGCCAGAGCTTCGTTGAGATCCCGCATCAAGGAGGTCATGGGGCGCCTCAGGGCCGCTCGCCAACGGTCACGGCGCCGCTCTGGACCTGGCCCCCGCGCAGGTACTTGATGGTCGCCGTTTGTCCGGCGCGGTCCGCCAGGGCCGACAGCAGGTCGTCCATGTGCCGCAGCGGCAGATCATCCAGCGACAGCAGCGTGTCCCCCAGCATCAGGCCGCCGTTGGCGGCCGGGCTTTCCGGCTCGACCGATGCGAGCAGCAAACCGGTCTCCTGGTTGAGGAACTCCGCCTGGCCCTTGGGCAGCCGCGCCGGCTGGGAGGAGACGCCCAGGTAGCCCTGGCGGACACGACCATGTTGGAGCAGATCGGCCGCCACGCGGGCCACGGTGGATGTGGGCAGCGTCAGGCTGATCCCGCGCACCAGGGCCGAGGTGTTGATCCCGATGACACGCTGGTCCACCCCGAGCAGCGCCCCGCCTGAGAATCCGGGATACATGACGACGTCGGTCTGAAGATAGCGGTCCACGCGTCCGCCCATGGGCGTTCGCCAGGAGTCGCCGAAGGCACTGACCACACCCAAAGTCGCCTGGAGACTGCGCCCGGGCCGTCCCACGGCCAAAACCAGATGGCCAACCCGCACCAACTCCGGCTCAGCCCAATCCGCCGGGGTGAGGTCGCCGCCTTTGAGCTTGAGCAATGCCAGGTCGGTGCTCGGATCGCGCCCCACCAATTCGGCGTCCCACCGCTCGCCTGCCTGGCCGACCACGCCGATCGCCTCTTCCTGCTGCACGGCGTGGTGGGCGGTGATGATCATCCCCTTCTCTTTCCAGGCCACACCGCTGGCGGGGATGCGCCGCCTGGCCTCAATCCGGACCACGGACGCCTCAGCCGCCGCCACAACGGCGGCCATGTTTTCGGACAACTGCGTAAGAACGTCGCTCATGGGGCTTGTACCCTCCTGATGGGGTCTGCCTACGGGGACCCCTGCACTCCAAGCCTAGTCCACGCGGGGCGCTGCGGCCTCCTCCATTCGGTCAGGTCGGGTTCGTAGGATCGAGCAGTCGCTGGCGACACCCTGGCTCAGATGAGGATCAAACCCAGGGCAGCGGCCCGCATGGCAGCTTCGGTCCTGCTCTGGGCGTCGAGCTTGCCCAAGATGGCGTTCACATGGAACTTGACCGTGTGCTCGCTGATGCCCAACTGATGGGCGATGGCCCGGTTGGACATGCCTTCAGCCAGCAACTGCAGCACATCCATCTCGCGCTCGGTGAGGGGCTCAACCAGGGCATCGACGGGGGGAGCTCCGGGGGCGATTTGCGACGCGTACGCAGGGTCGAGCAGAACCCAACCTTCGGCAGCCGCCCGCAGAGCGGCCGCCAGCTTCGCGCTGTCGGCGTCGCGCGAAATCAGGCCCCCCAGGCCCTCCCGCCAGACGTCGCGCGGCGCGTGCCCTTCGGCCAGCAAGAGCACTACCGGGGCAGGCAGTTCGGGGAGGTCGAGGGCACCCTCCGTCGACCAGCCCAGGTCCCAGGCCACCACGTCCGGGGAAAACAGGGCCGCTTCCTCGGCCAACTCAGCCCTGGGCTCCAGCTGCGCCACGATCTGCAAGCCCGGGGCCCGCTGCAGCGCCGCTGCCAAGCCGGCCCGGACCAGCGGATCGGCGGCCACGATGATGGTGCGCACCTCTTCGGGCCCTTGCTGGATCACGTGCTCCATCCCTGGCCGGATGAACGCTCGCCGACGAGATTTCCGGCCGAGGGCCGCATCATACCACCCCGGCCAACCCGCGGCGCCGATCCTCCGCCGTCCGACCGATCACCCTTGACACACAGCTCCCGTTTGGCCATAATGCCTGTATGAAGTGCAAGAACTTAATTCTCATGCGATTTAGGTTTTTCGCTTACTTATGGCCAAGTTAAGCACGAAGCCTTAACGTCAATCGGAGGGCGGGCGATGCCTGAACGGGTGTATCTGGCGATCATCGGGGACGTGATCCGCTCGCGGCAGGTGGCCAACCGGGCTTCCCTGCAGGCGAGGCTGGTGGATGGGCTGGAGCGCGTGAACGTCGACCACCAGGCGCATCTGGCGGCCCGTTTCGTGCTGACCGTGGGCGATGAGTTCCAGGGCCTGCTGGACTCGTCCGAGCGCCTGGTGCCGATCCTGGCGACGCTCCGCACAGCGGCCCATCCGCATGAGCTGCGGTTCGGCCTGGGGATCGGCCAACTGGCCACGCCGCTGAGGGCCGACGCCATCGGGATGGACGGGCCGTGCTTCCATCGGGCCCGTGCGGCCGTCGAAAGGGCCGAGTCGCTGGTCACCCCGGTGGAGGTCGACACCGGAGCGCCGTCTCCGATGTTCGACGTGTATGCTATCCTCTACGCTGCCCTGCGCGCCGGCTGGACCGAGCGCCAGAGGCAGGTGTTCGACCTGGCGCTGGCCGGGCTGTCGGGAAGGGAGATCGCCTCGCTGCTCGAGATCAGCCCCAGCGCCGTCAGCCAACACCTCACCGCCGCCAACCACGACGCCGTCGCCGCCGCCACCTCGCTGTGGCTGGAGGGGATCGGCGCCGTGATGGAGACAACGCCATGAACCCGCCGTTGGAATGGTTCCTGGGGGGCAGCCTGGTCCTCATCCTGACCGAGTACGGCCTGCGCTCGCGGGTAGCCGCCGTTCAGGGGCTGACCGGCGGCTGGCGCTGGTCCAGCGCGCTCGTCCGCTGGGTAGTCTGGATCCTTATCGGCCTGGTCACGGGGCTGTACCGCACTCCGGCGGGCTGGGCCCAGATGGTGTTGGCGGCAGTAGTGGTCGAGCTGGGCGCGGCCGTCTTGCGAGGTCAAATCCGGAGCGACGTCAGGCGCGGGGCGCCGCACGGCCGGCCGTGGTCCCACCTGATTCCCCTTGGCGTCGGCTTTATTTTGGCGATGATGGTTCAACTCAGCCTCAGCTTGCTTCGGGCCTCGCCGTCCCCCCTGCTGCCTCCCCTGCTCGACCGCAGCCTGCTGGCGGCGTTTGGCGTGGGCCTCCTGTGGACCTGGGGCACGCTGGCCACGGTGAGCGTAATCGAAATCGCCCGCCCAAATCAAGACACCGAGGATTCGTCCGTCCGGCCCGGCGGGGGCGAGATCATCGGGCTGCTGGAGCGCATCCTGGTCTTCGTGCTCGTCATCGCCGGCAGCCTGACCTCGGTCGGGTTCATCGTCGCCTTCAAGTCAGCCGCCCGCTTCCCGCAGTTCAAAGACACCGACTTCGCCGAGTATTTTCTCATCGGCAGCCTGACCTCGATCGGGCTGGCCACGCTCCTGGGCCTGCTGATCGGGGCCGTGATCTAGGCCCCGCGCTCTGCGGCGACCCGACCCCACCAACTGCACATTGTGTCCGGCCGGTTCCTGGTTTAAGATGGCAGCATCCAGTGTGTACTCGACCCATGCGCCCTGCCCAGAGTCGGCAGGACGGCCGGAACTCAGGATGGGGGAAATGATCACTCTCGACCAAACACTCTACCGCCTCGAACGCCTTCGCGAAATGACCCGCTCGGCGGCTCAGCTCGAACCAAACTTGCGGCACGCCATTTCCAACCTGCAAGACCTGGAGAGCATGCTGGACATGGCACGCGAGAAGGGCGCCCGGGACCCCAAGGAGTTCGACCGCTATGTGGACCAGGTCCTGGGCCCGCAGCTGAGCAGCATCATCCAGGCGCTGCAGGCCGGCTCGGAAACCCAGCTCGAGCATCTCGAGCAGGCCAACGAGCAGGTCAACGCCCTGATCGCCAGCCTGGAGCTGGTCACCGGCGGCGGGGACGACTCCTATCTGGGCTGAGCCGGCTGCCCTTCCTCAGGCCGCCCAGGGCACCAACCTCCCCGTCCCCAAACCCGCCGCCAGAAGCAGATTGGCGAGCAGCATGAGCATGGCGCCGGCTTCGACCGGGGACGAGGCGCTTGACCTCCCATGGCGGCATCTGCCCGCCCGGACCGCTACCAGACCCGCAAACACAGTTACCCCAGCCCAACCCAAGGTTTCTACCATGGCTTGGCCTGCGCGCCCTGCACTGATAAGCACAATGCCCGCAAGATAGATCCCGGCTGACCACCAAAGGGGTTTGGACAACCCATCCAGTCTTGGTCCAAGCCACGCACCCCCCGCGCCACCGCCAACGGCGGACAGTATGGCCGATTCCGCCATTGGCCCCCAGCCGGGCTCGGACAGAGGGAAGACTAGACCGAGGACTGTTCCGACGAGAACCGAGAAGCAACCCAAGAACACGACGTTCCAGCCTGGCATGTCCCCGAAGGCGAGCAACGCCAAGAAAGCCAGCGCACATAACAGACCTACCAGGACGTATCCGGTGGGGCTCATCAACAGCGCCCTTAGCCGGCGCGCACCGCCGGCAGCCAGGGCGGTTGCCGCCCCAACAAGCGGGACGACTTCAAGCATCATTTTTGGCCAGGTGTGGTCGGTGTTCACCGTTGAGGAACGTCGGCTTGGCCAACGCGTTCGATGCGGGCGAATTCCGTGCCCAGCAGGCCCACCAGAAGTACCCTGGCGCGCTGCCGTACAGTCGACCTAAGACTTAGGGTCGGCCCGTCCGGATCATAAGCATAGGGGTAAGTGAACGCCAGTGCTTCGATTTCAGGGGCGGTGGAAACCAGTCCATTGCGTGCTGCATACTCTCTGCCCACGGCCTCGACCGTCGCTTGAGCCTGGGGCGACACCAGAGTGGCGCGGTCATCGTCATTTAACCAATGGGGGATCTCGGCCGGACGTGGAGTTGCCGTACATCTCGCCCCCGACTCTCCAAAGTCCCCGTCCGGCACGCACGGTGCCATGCCGGCCGCTTCTGTCTGCCTGGGGACGGCCAGCGTCACCATCTGCTCCGCAACCCAGCCAATCCCGGCATCGGCCGCCGATTGTGCTCGCCGGTTGAGCCGGTTGCGCTGGATATACAGCCGGCCCCCGTCGACGGCAACCGCCAACAGTCCCAGGATCGCCGTCAAGGCAATAGCCACAATCACCACAACTTGCCCCTTGGCCCTCATGGGTTTTGGTACTCCATCCGACTCACCGCCTGGGCTCGCACGGGGACAGAGATCGTCATGGGCAGCGTCAGAGTCAATGGATATTCCAATCGGACTGTCAATGGTTGCCCCCGAGGCAGCGGCCAGGGCTGGTTTCGGGGCGGCTGGTTCTGCATGGGGTCGATCTCGATCCGGACCGTATCCCGGTTCAGGCCGATTGCGGCTTGGCGGACGGCACCGATGATCTCGGCATCTCCATGGGCTGGATCAGCCACGGTTGCCCCAGCCCTCGCCCCTTCCCAGGCCGCCTGGGTCAGATTGATCTGGGTGTTCACCAACATCCCCAAATTGATCAAACCAAGGATGAGCAGGAGCAGAATGGGCAGGGATACCGCCAACTCCACAACGGCTTGGCCGTCCATGAGAAATTCAAGCCCACACGGGAGGACCGGGGCGCGCCCATCAGCGACCCAAGAAGAGATGCAGTAGGGGAGGTGCCAGGTAAATGATCAGCAGTGCCGGAAGGAAGAATAGGACCAACGGGAACACGACCAACACCGGTAACCTGCGGCTGGCCTCTTCCGCCCGGCGACGCCGCCGGGCCTGGAGCAGCCCCGTTTGAACTCGCAGAGAATCCGCCAGGGACGTCCCGAGAGTCTCAGCTTGCCTGACAGTGGCCACGAAGGTCTGAAGGTCAGGCGAAGGGTTTCTCTCGCCGAGTTCATCCATGGCGCTGGCGCGTGCATGGCCACGATCTATCTGGCGAGCCACGCGCCGCATCTCATTCCCAAGTAAGCCGCGGAAGTTGACCGCCGTACGACGGAAGGCGAGTTCGAAGCTCAAGCCGGCATCAAGGCCGAGAGCCAATCTGTCGAGAAAGTCGGGCAGAGCAAGGTCGATCGCCTGCCGCCGCCGGTCGGCGCGGAGCACGAGCCATAACCCTGGGCTAACAGCCCCAGCCCCCACAACCAACCCCGCCAGAAAAACGGTTAGTAAATCTGCCCGTCGAACTAACATCAATGCCGCTGCCGCCAGTCCGGCCATCCAGCTCGACACCCAACGCAAGCCGACCAGCGCCTCAGGTTTCCACCCCAGGCCCGCCTGCGCCAAACGCCGTGCAAGTCCGCTCTCGGTCCATCGCCGGGCGAACACCCCCGGTGCGGGCACCCGGGCCAGAAGGCTCCCTGCCTGCTCCAACGTAGGGTGCGGGGGGCGCTCAATCAGTTGCGCCAGGACGGCGTCCGCCCTCTTGAGCACTGGGACCAAAATCAGCCCAACCGCTGCACCGAACAGAACCACGGCCACGATTTCCCATTCCCAGGGCGTGCTCAATATTGGATCCTCACCAGCCGACCGAGGATTGCCCATCCGATAATCTGGAGCAGAAGTGCCACCACCAACAGGCCCTGGCCTGGCAAGGTCTCAAGTAGCACATCGATGTAGCTCGGGTTAGTTGTCAGGAGCAATGCTGCGGAAACAGGGACCAAGCCTGCCACCACCGCACCAGAGAGACGCCCTTGCGTGGTGACGGCGCGCACTTCGCGCTCCAGCTCCAGCCGCATGCGCAACAAGTCGGCCGTCTCTCCAAGCATGCGCACCAGATCTCCTCCATATTGGCGCTCAAGCTGGATCCCCTCCACCGCCAGGGCCACCATCTCCCCGGGGACCGATTCGAGGAACACTTCCAGCGCATGTTCCATGGACAGCCCGAGCCTCAGGCGGACCTCCATTCGAGCGAGGACTTTAGAGATGGGAGGTGGAAGTTCGCCGGCGGAGAATCCAATGGCTTGTGGGAAGGACAGCCCGGCGGCCAAACCCGAAGCCAAAGCATACAACGCTACGGGTATCTGTTTATCGAATTTGCGCTGACGCGCCTTAGCGCGTGTGTCCACCCACTTTGCCGGCACAAATGGCGGAGTGGCGGCGAGAGCAGCAGCCAAGATTGGTCCGGCAATCCGGGCGCCCACCATCCAACCCATGACCGCGGCTACAGCCATTAGCAACAGGAAGCGCGACGGCCAGGCATCGAATCCTGCCGCATACCAGCGCTCAGCAAGGTTCCGACCCCAAGGCGTGTCTAACAAGGGGCGGGACAGCCAGTCTAAATGATCCGGTCGGCTGCGGAGCCACACCAGCCAGGCGGCTGGCTCGCTCAGGCTTGACAATCCTGCAAGGGCCTCCGCACGGCGGCTCCATGCGCGCCCCATCGCACGATACTCAAGCCATAGGGCTCCTCCCATTACGGCCAGCATGACCGGCAGTCCGGCCAGGACAGCTGGCACAGCAGCCGGATTTGCTCCCGCCAAGCTGTGTAGCGTCCGGTTTTTGAACCATGAAACGGCGACCACCAGGACCAACACAATGGACCCTGGAACCGCAGCCCGTCCCCGCCACCTCCCCCGCAGCCTACGCATCTTCGGTCCCCGACGAAGGCCCATCCGGCAAGTTCATCGACGAGCGCACGAACTTCTCCGCCCCGGCGTCGAAAGTAAAGATTGATGACAACGCCAGATCATCCGCCCCTCTCCGGCGTAATGCTCCGATGTGGGTCATTACCCGGCGCCAATCGGACAGGCGATCGAGCTGGACTACGACCTGGATGGCTCCCGCGATCATTCGGCGGATGGCGGCCAGCGGCATATCGAAGCCAGCCATCAAGACCATAGACTCGAGTCGCACCAGGGCGTCCTGTGGGGAGTTGGCATGGAGTGTAGTCAGTGAACCGCGGTGGCCCGTGTTCATGGCTTGGAGCATATCGAAGGCCTAGCCTCCACGAACCTCTCCGACGATAATCCGGTCCGGCCGCATGCGTAATGCGTTGCGGACGAGACTGCGGATGGGGATTTCCCCCTCACCTTCGATGTTGGCAGGCCGCGACTCCAGGGCCACCAAGTTGGGATGCCGAAGCTGAAGTTCAGCCGCATCTTCGATGGTAATGAGGCGCTCATCTTCTGGTATTTCCATTCCGAGGGCGTTCAATGTGGACGTCTTTCCCGAGCCTGTCCCTCCCGACACAATCAAGCTCACCCTCCGCTTGACACAATGCGCCAGAAAGCGCGCTTGGACGCGGTCGCAGGTACCAAGCTCCACCAAGCGATCCAAAGTAAACGGTGCCCGGGAGAACTTGCGGATGCTCAGCGCCGCCCCGCCAATCGCCAACGGAGGGATGATCGCGTTGACACGCGAACCGTCGTTCAGCCTGGCGTCGACGAGGGGGCTGGATTCGTCAATTCGCCGGCCAATTGGTGCGACGATCCGCTCGATCAGTTGACGAACTTGGGACTCGTCCCGAAAGGACACCGGTACCGCCTCAATCTTGCCGCTGCGCTCAATGAAGACCTGCTTCGGCCCGTTGACCATGCTTTCGGTGATCTCGGGATCCTCGATCAGCGGCTCAAGCGGCCCCAGCCCAACGATGCGGTCCACCACACCCCGGATCACGGACCTTCGGTCCGTGCCAGACAAGATCGCCGGTAGTTCGCCCAACATCGCTTCGGTGCGGGCCGTCAGCTGAATGCGATTGGGGATCCTGTTCATTGCCGGGGCTTGCATCTCATCCTCAAGTACGTTCGTCAGCCTCCGGTGGAGTTGATCTTCCAGCTCGACCAAAGATGGTATCGGCCTGCGCGGCGCTTCGAACATCAACGGCCGTCCCTAACCCCATGTTCCGGAACGAGCGCATCCAACCGGACCCCTGCGGATGCCACTTGATCTGCCAAACGATGGATCTGGAACGAAAACAACGACCTGTCCTCCAACACCACCGGCCGCCCAAAATTGACCTGGTCGGCCACAAGTCGGGACTCCCGAGGCAGGCATGCCATGAGGGGGCAGCCCAGTGATCGGGCGATTGACTCCGGCTGGGCTGGGTGGAATTTCGTGTATTGGTTAATCACAAGCCCGGTTCGGCCCAACAGGTGGGCAGGCAAGGATGCGCAAAGGCGATGCCCTCCGCGAAGCGCTGGGGGGTCCGCTGTCATTATCAATAGGAGCGTATCCGTCGCCGCCAGGCAGAGCTCGGCCAACCGGCCCGTCCGTAGCCCGAGATCGAGAACGACCCATGTGAAATGCCCGGCCAGAGACTGCAACAGGCGGGGAATGCATTCGAGCTGAGCGGTGGTCGGAAGGTGAGCGGGCGCAGCGAGGAACATGAGCCCGTGGGAGGACGTGGCTGCTGCGAGTTCGAGATGCCGCTGGGTCAACTCATCCGCCACCGGCGCGAGGTCGGCCCACGAGCGCTCAATGGCAAGGTCCAACAGGAGATCGGCACTCGGTGATATGAGATTCAGATCGATCAGCATGGCACTCCCCCTCGCATGCAACGCCAGTGCCAGGTTGGACGCCACCAACGACGACCCAACCCCGCCCTTGGCTCCGATGACCGCCACCACCGCCACCTTATGCGCCCCCCGGCCGGAGCAGTGCCAGCAGGCTGAGTCCATTCGCTCGGGCGTAGAGGATCGCTACCGCCTGATCGATCGTCACAGCCAGAGTCAAGCTCTCTGGATTGCCGTGTCACCATGAACCAAAAGCACTTCTACGGCGCTCACCACCAGTCCAGCCGCGGACCTGGCGCCACCTTCCTTGTACCCAAGCAGATCGAGCCGATCGCCGGGGCCGATCTCTGGAACCGGGCTCAGCATCCAATTGGCCGGAAGCACCATCGCCCAGCGGCCGTCGGGAAGCCGCGACGAAAGGCCACCACATCCCTCAGTACTCAGCTTGGACGGGAGCAGGATCTCGCCTTCCGCGATGGGAATGACTGACGTCCGTCCCACTGCCTGGGACATCTGGGTCAGCGCACCCTCGGGCAGGATGCCCTCCGGCACGGGCCGTACCTCGACCATCTCAGCGGTTAGCTCATTTCCGGGGCGGACGGCTTCGCGGGCCACCAGCGCCTGTCCCGTCGGGACCGACCTTTGTCGGACATCGTCTAGAAAAGCGAAGGCCGCCAGGCCCGCCAGCAAGGCGAGCAACAGAGCGGCCACCAGATAGTAGGGCGTGCGCCGGCGGGACGACGCGCTCCAATCGGTCGTCGTCTCAGGTGCGGTTGCATTCGAATTGTTTGGACGTGGGGAGGACTGCGTCATGGCCCCCTTCCAGACGCGGTTCGCTGGCCCCATCTTAGACCATTTCGAGCCCGATTTCAAACTCGGAGTTCGACCCAATCCCTCAGTGAAAATCTACGTCGGTTCCTCCGAGGCTGCCCTTACCCCCGGGCCCCCTTTTCCATCCAACCCTTGACCGATCTGTCCAGACCCGGTAAATTTTATCTATCTTTTCTGAAATATTTCTGGAGACGCCTTTGATGCTTGCTGCGCTGCTGATTACCTTCCGCGAGGGGCTGGAAGCGGCTTTGATCGTGGGGATCCTGCTGGGCTACCTGCGGAAGGTTTCGTCGCCTGGCCTGAGACGCCATGCCTGGGCCGGGGTGCTGGCCGCCATCGTCGCCAGCGCCGGGCTGGCCGGGCTGATCCAATTGGTGGGTTTCGAACTTCATGGCCGGGCGGAGACGGTGTTCGAGGCGACCACGATGTTCCTGGCGGTGGGCATCCTCACCTGGATGATCTTTTGGATGCGCTACCAGGCCCGCATCCAGCGCAGCGACCTGGAACAGGAACTGGCCGTACGCGTCGGCACCCGCCAGAGCTGGGGGGTGGCCGCCCTGGCTTTCATCGCCGTCTTCCGCGAAGGTGTGGAGACGGCGCTTTTTCTGTCGGCGGCTGCTTTCGCCAACCCCACCGCCGAGCCGCTGACCGGGGCCATGATCGGCCTGGCCCTGGCGCTGGCCGCCGGCTACCTGGTCTACAACTCATCCATCCACCTCAACCTGCGCCTGTTCTTCACCGCCACCAGCTTGCTGCTGCTGCTCTTCGCCGCCGGACTGATGGCGCAGGGCGTTCACGAACTGCAGGAAGCCGCCCTGATCCCAGTCCTCGACGCCACAGTCTGGAACACCAACTTCCTTATCAACGAACACTCGCTGCTGGGCAAGCTGCTCCAATCCGTGGTGGGCTACAACGCCAATCCGTCTCTGGCCGAAGTGCTCACCTACTGGGGCTACTGGCTGGCGGCGCTGGTCGGGGTGCGATGGCTCGTGGACCGCAAGGTCACCCACCTGGCCGCCGAGAGCCAGCCGCTGGAGGTCTGAACCGCCAACCAGCCGGGGTTCCCCGAGCGCCGTCCAAATATCAAGCGGCCCACCTCAACACGGTGGGCCGCCTGCATTCCAGGATGGGGACGCCGAAGGTCAGGGCAGCAGCTGGAAGGTGACGTTCACCTGCACGCTGACGCTCAGCTGCCCGGTGCTGATCGGCACCTGGCCGCCGCCCAGCCCCTGGGCGGCCTCGGCGCTCAGGGCGCGAGGCTGGGGCACGCCGCTGCCGGACTCGTTGACCTGGATCGGGTCACCCAGCTTGACTCCCAGCGCTGTGGCCAGTTCGCCGGCCCGCTGACGGGCGTCATCGATGGCCGCCGTCCGCGCCTGGGATTCCAGCGGCTTGGGATCGTTGATCCCGAAGCTCAAACCATTCACCGAGTTGGCGCCGGCGTCGAGCGCCTTCTGGATCACCTGCCCGGCCTGGTCAATCTTCCGCACTTTGACCTGCAGCGAGCTGTCCACATGGTAGGTCGTGTCGCCGGTCGGCTCTCCGGTGGCTCGGTCGGTCTGCTGCTGAGGCCAGACGTTGAAGTTCGTGGTCTGGATATCCTTGGGGTCGATCCCGACGTCGCCCAGCGCCTTGGTGATGTCGGCCATCGTCTGGTTGGCCCGGGCCACCGCCTGCCCGACGTCGGTGTTGGTGATGCTGACCCCCAGCGACACAATGGCCACATCCGGCTCGCCGAAGGCTTCGCCCTGGCCGACGACGGCGATGGCATGCTCCTGGGGCTGGGACCCGGATGCGACGGCGGGGGCTGACCCGCCGCAGGCGGCCATGACCAGGGCGGCCAGGATCGAAAGCCCTGTCACGATGGGCAACCGATTGCAGTGCATTTGCTTCATGGTTGATCTCCTGTTCGTCTACGCTCTGTCTGCCAGGCACAACCCACTGCCTGGTCCGACAAGCCAAGGTCTCGGTTTCGTTAGGTTGACGTTGGTCCGGTCTGGAAAGTTCCCGGAGGTCAGACGGGCCGGCCGAACCCGGTCATCCCTGTTGGAGCAAGGGCATCGGCTCGTCGCTGGCTTCATCCACCGGCCAATAGAGCAGCACCCCGGCCAGGCTGGTAATCACGCCCAGGACCAGCCCCAGGGTTTGGACGGGTCCGAAATAGATGTTGGGCATGTGGTGGGAACCGATCGAAAGGAAGTCCGCCAGCGAGGCCACCGCGGCCGTCACGTAGCCGGTGGCGATTAAACGCACGCCGATATCAGCCCGCAGGCTGTTGGAGCGGCCGTTACGGATCACCCGCACCGAGGCGTAGGCCCCGATCAGGAGCACCGCCAGGCCGATCAGCCAAACACCAATCTGTACAAAACCTACCACCGGGCTCCGGTCGAGCGCCAGCAAATCCG
Organism: uncultured Chloroflexia bacterium; assembly: GCA_963807065.1. Taxonomy (GTDB): domain Bacteria; phylum Chloroflexota; class Anaerolineae; order Anaerolineales; family E44-bin32; genus CAWAND01. The sequence continues at coordinate 807,516 of CAWDZQ010000004.1, read as the reverse complement.
GCTCGATCCCGATCAGGAAGATGAACAACCCCAACAGGGTGATCGTCATCCAGTTGCGGGCCCAGCGCACTTGACGCTTTGTGAGAGGTTTCACAAATTAGCCTTGCGGCAGCGATGCCTGCAGTAAACGAATCCAGTTTCCGCCCAGGATGGCTCCCAAGTCGGGCGGGGCGTAGCCATGGTCTGCCAACGCATCCCCAATCTTACCAAGATCGGCCACGCTTTCGAAATCGATCGGGATCTCGTTCACGCCGAACCCACCGTCGAAATCGCTGCCCAAGGCTGCGTGCCGGGCGTCGCCGGCCATCTGGCATACGTAGTCGATGTGGGCGACGACATCCTCCACACTCACCTGCGCCCGAGGATCGTTCTTGGTCCATCCGTCTTTGAGGAAGCTGTTGACCAGCACCGTGCCGATCACAGCCCCGTGCGCCATCAGCGCCCGCAGCGCAGCGTCACTCAGGTGCCGCTCGGGCAGCCGGGCGTGACCGAGGAGCGCCCGCGGGTTGCTGTGCGAGGCGATGACCGTCCCCGGATAGCTGTCGATCGCCTGCAGCGTGGCCGTTTCTGGAAGGTGGCTGACATCGAGGATGAAGCCGATCTCAGCCATGGCCCGCAGCAGCCGTTGGCCGGCCGGGGTGAGCGGGCCGGGTTCGCGCGTCCCGCCGGCGTACTGGTTGGCCCCCATCCAAACCAGGCCGATGGCGCGCACACCCCAGGTCCACCACGCCTCGAGGTCATCCGGGCCCCGTATGCCGTCGGCGCCTTCCATCAAAGTCACCAGCCCCAGTCGGCGGCTTTCAGGCGCAGCTTCTGGCCAATCCTCCAGATGGCGCTCGAGGTCGGAGGCCGATCGAATAGCGACGAAGGCATCCGGTGACGAATCGAACAGATCCTGATAAGCATCGATCTGCCGCCGATAGGCCCGATGGGCGCCGGCCGCATCGTCGAAGGTCAATGTGCCCCAGTCGTTCCGCGTCAGACGGGCGGGCGAGGCGAACAACGTGCCGAACACCATGCCGACCCCGCCCCGCCGCCAATCCGGTCCACCCAGCACGCTGTCGCCGTTGCGCTCCGGCGTGGTTCCCGCGGCTTCCACGGCGCGTGTTTCGGCGGCCGATCGCCGGTAGTCGCGGCCGAAGGTCAGCATGTTCCAGGACAAATCCTCGTGGCCGTCGACAATCATCCGGCCCCCATGTCCTGCAGCAAAGGAGACCAGAACGCACCCACTTCGTCGGGGTTGAAGGCGCGATAGATCATCAGGCGGTCGACCAGGCCCACATAGCGTGCCTTGAGCGCCGTCGCCAGGTCTTCTCGAGGCGCCACAACGGCAAAGGCATCCAGCATCTCATCGTTGATCAGCCCCGGCATTTCGTTCCAAGCCCCGCGCCGCGACATGAAGCTCAAGGCGTCCGCCGTGTCCTCCCAACCGTGCATCGCCAACACCTGGCGGTAGCTCGGGGTTGAGGCGTAGAAGGCGATTTGGGAGCGCACTTCATCCGACTCGGCCGGTTCGGTGACCACGAAGGCAGTGGCGACGAGACTCACGTCTTGTGGTCGGCGGCCGGCCTGGCGAGCGCCGGCTTCGATGGCCGGCTTGACAACCTGGGCCAGATAGTCGGCCGTGTGCAGCGGATGGGCGTGGAAGCCCTGGGCCACTTCGCCCGCCAGGCGGCACAGGCCGGGGTTGACCCCGGCCAAGTAGATGGGAATCTCCGGATGTTCGATCGGCCCCGGGTTGAAAAAGGGCGTCATCAGGGTCAGTCGATAGTGCTCGCCCCGATAATTGAGGCGCTCGCCTGATTGCCAGGAAGACCACAGCGCCCGCAGGCCTCCCACGAATTCGCGCAGTTTGCCCACCGGGCTGTCGGGCCAGGCCAGCCCGAAACGCCGCTCGATGTGCGCCCGGACCTGGGTGCCCAGGCCGAGCATGAACCTCCCCTCGGAAGCCGCCGCCAAATCCCAGGCCGTGTAGGCCAGCGATCCCGGGCTGCGCGCAAAGGCAATCGCCACCGCCGTGCCGTGGCCCAGGTGGCGCGTGTGCTCGGCGATCAGCGTGTGGGGGAGAAAGGCTTCGTGCTGCGTTTCGTTGGTCCAAATGGCAGAAAAGCCCGCCAATTCTGCGGCTCGGGCCAGGTTGGGAATGGCCGACAAGGGGAGGGAGGGAAGAACGGCGTCGAAGTTCATCTCAATGGGTGTGGTTTCGGATGGCCATTCTACACCTTCAACGCAGGACCATCACTGGGCCATCCAGCCCATCGACGAAATCTATCAGCGGGTCCCCCTCCAGGCCGGACAAATTGGCGGGCAGGATCAACAGGCACTCCATACCTTTCACCAGGCGCGCCAGGTCTTCCGAGCGGGCGGCCAGAACCCGGAAGAAGCTGACCTCCTCGGCCTCGGCGCCCAGCTCCTCGATCACGCCCTGCTCGAGGCGTTCCGCCCCAGCCTGCTCGGTGGCCACCGTCATCACCGACAGAGGCTGCCCGCTCTGTTCCGCCAATACCTGGGCCACCTCCAGACCGCGTTGGGCCGCCGGCGACCCGTCATAAACCAGAAGCACTGGCTGGGCCCACGTCATCCCCTGCTGAAGGACGAGGGTGAGACAAGGTGCCCGGAGGACGACCAAGCGTGCGGTCGAGCCCATTCGCCGCGCCTTCGACCAGCCGGCCTTGCCCACGATCATCAGGTCGGCGCCCTCGGCTTTGGACAGCAGTTCCAGGGAAACGTCCCCCTGGAGCACGACAAACTCCCAGGCGATGGCCTGCCGCCTGGCCTGCCGCGCCAGGGCGGCCCGGGCTTGCGAGGCCTGTGCCTTGAGTTGGCGGCGAATCCGCTCAGGCGGCAGCCGGTGGATGCTGGCCGTGTAGCGGCTGACCTCACGTGCGATGGGCAGTTGGGCCATACGCAAGAGGTTGAGGTCTTCGACGAAGACGGCCACCAGTTCGGCGTTCAGGCCGGACGACAGGTCGACGGCGGCCTGCATGGCAGCCAGGCTGTGGGGTGAGCCGTCGATCGCAAGAAGAATGCGCCGAATTGGGCCGGCTTGCAAAGGGGAGGTCACTCGACGTCTGCCTCCGCCTCGTGGTCGGGCTGCGCCTCCTGGCGGCTCTCGGCCAGGTCCTGCAGACGCTGGGTGATCTTCCGGTTGAATGAGCCTGCGGGGTAGTCCCCGGTCTTGTCTCTTTCGCCGGCGGGCAGGCCGGTCAGGAGACTCATCCCCTCGTCTACCGTCTTCACCGGATAGACGTGAAAGCTCCCGGCGGCCACCGCCTCGACCACATCCCTGCGGAGCATCAGGTGCTTGATGTTGGAGGCCGGGATGACCACGCCTTGATCGCCCGAGAGCCTGCGCGAGCGGCAGATGTCGAAAAAGCCTTCGATCTTCTCGTTCACGCCGCCGATCGGCTGGATTTCGCCCAGTTGATTAACCGAACCCGTCACAGCCAGGGATTGGCGGATGGGGATTCCGCCGATGGCGGACATCAGGGCGTACAGTTCGGCTGAAGACGCACTGTCCCCGTCGACCCCACCGTAGGACTGTTCAAAGACCAGGCTGGCCGAGAGGGAAAGCGGGGTGTCTTCGGCATAGCGGGCACCGAGGAACCCCTCTAAGATGAAGACGCCTTTGGAATGGAGCGGGCCGCCAAGTTCCACTTCGCGCTCGATGTCCACCACCTCGCCCTTGCCCATCCGGACCCGGGCCGTTATTCGGCTGGGACGGCCGAAGCTGAAACCCCCAAGTTCGATCACCGAAAGTCCGTTGATCTGGCCCACTTGTTCCCCGTGTGTGTCGATGTAGATTGTCTCGCGCAGGATCTGCTCCTGCATCCGATCACGGAGCCGATCGGCGCGATGGATTTGGGCATCGATAGCCTGTTGAACATCTTCGGCGCGCACCACGTCCTGCTTCCGCTGGCCGGCCCAGTAGTCGGCCTCTCGCAGCAGATCGGAGACCTGTCTCAGGCGGGCGGTGAGCTTGTCGGCGTCTTCGACCAGGCGTGAGGCGTGTTCGATAACACGGCCGACCGCAGCGCGGTCGAAGGGCCGCAAATCAGCCTGGCGCGCCAGCCTGGCGATCAAGTTGGCGTAGTTCTTCAAGCTCCGTTTGCCCTTCTCCACCGTCGTCTCGAAATCCGCCATCACCTTGAACAGCTCGTCGAACTCCGGATCCAGGGCCGACAGCATGTAATACAGCTCCCGGTCCCCTGTCAGGCCGACCTTGACGTCAAGCGGGATCGGCTCCGGCTCCAAGGAAACCGTCGAGAGGAGACCGTAGGCCTGGCCAGGCGATTCGATGTGAATCTTGCCGGCATGCAGGGCACGCTTCAAACCCTCCCAGGCGTACGGCTGAAGCAAGAGCTTGCGCGCGTCCAAGATCAGGTAGCCGCCGTTGGCCCGATGCAGCGCCCCGGGCTTGATCAGGTTGAAGTCGGTCAGCAAGGCGCCCATCTGGGGGATGTGTTCGACTCGGCCGACGAGGTTGGTGTAGGTCGGATTGTCCTCATCCACGACGGGACCGGTCGCGGACTGGCCGTGGTCGACCAGCAGGTTGACCTTGTACTTGCGCAGCGGAGGCGTGTCACCCGGGCCCCCGCTCACGCTCATCGCCGCCCGCGCCATCTGGTGGGCTTCCGCCTGATCATCGTTGTCTTCTACAAAGTCGCGCACATTCTGGATGACATCTTCGTGCACCTGCGCCAGGTGATCGAGGACCCTGGGAAACGCCTCGTATTTCTGGCGAAGATCCTCGATCAGTCCGCCCACCGCCATGCCGGCCATCTCACGCTGGAGATCGCGCAGGCGCTCCTGCATCTCCCGTTGGAGGCGGGGCATTTTGCGCAGGATCTTCTGCAGATCCTCCTGCAGGTCCGAGACGGATGCCTCCAGCCGCTTGCGCTCGCCCTGGTCGAGCTTCTGGAACTCATCCGGATCGACGACTTCGCCGTCTTTGACCGGCGCAAACCCAAGGCCGGCCGGGGTGCGCAGCAGCGTGAAGCCTTCGGATCCGGCTTTTGACCTGAGTTTCTCGAAGGCCCTCTCCTGATCCTCCTGGAAGGTCTCTTGGATTTCCTGGCGGCGATTCTGGAATTCCTCGCTTTCGAAGGCGGTTGAGAGCGCCGTCCGGAGCTCCTCAATCAGACGGTCCATATCCTGGGCGAGCGATGCCCCCCGGCCTGCGGGCAGCTGGATCGCCAGGGGTTTGTCCGGTTGGCGGAAGTTGTGAACGTAGCACCAATCCGAAGGCACGTCCCGGCTCTTCGCCCTGGATTCAAACGCCCGGCGCAGAAGACTGTGCTTGCCAGACCCCGAGGGGCCGAGGGCGAAGATGTTGTAGCCTTCTCCCTTCATCCCGATGCCGAAGGCCACCGCTTGTTCGGCGCGCGCCTGACCCACAAAAGACGACTTGGGCTTCAGATCGGCCGTCGTTCCGAACTTGAACTGGCTCAGGTCGCAGGTCTGGTAGAGGTCTTCGGGGGACAGCTCTTGGATTGGGGGCATAGGATCCTCCCTTTCGTCGGGGGGCAGGGCGCACGCGGCCAGACCGAAAAGGTCGGCCCGCAGACGGGCCGTCGAGGTCCAGATTAATCATAACCACAGGCGCAAGCGGGGAATCAGGCCGGCGGGGGAATGGGGCCTTCCAGGCCCTCAAAGGCGCTGATCGCTTCCCGCCAGGTATCAGGGACGCGTACGGGCTGCCCCAGGTCGTAGTCGTACGAAACCTGGATAGAGACGCCCCGCGCCTGCTCACGCCCCGTGGTATTGTCTTTAAGGCTGTAGGCCATTTCCACGCTCTTGTTGCCGATGCGATGTGTCCGCACGCCAACTTTGATCAGCTGCCCATAGAAGATCGGCTCGATGAAAGTGCAAGTGGTCTCCGCCAGCACCGATCCCCATTGGTTGAGATCCCTGCCGTCCCACAGGCCAAGATGTTCGAAGTAACGCGCTCGGGCCTGCTCCATGTAGGTGAAGTAGCGGGCGTTGTTCACATGGCGGCGCGAGTCCACATCCGCCCAGCGAACTTCGATCGTATGAAAGAACCGATAGTCGGACACGCGCCGTCTACAGCCCGGGGAAGAGCGGACGCCAAAAAGGAATGGCCACCGCCACCATCATCAGGGCCGGCGTGTCACCCAGTGCCGATCGCTTGAACCTATCACCGTCATTGGGGGTTCGGCGTTCCACCACCCCAATCGCGTGGATGACGATCAAGGCCAGGACCATGAGCGGGATATGTTCCGCCACGAAGAAACGCCGCATGCCGGTAATCATGATCGCTCCCGGGTCGGCGAACGCCGCTTGGGCAGCGGGCTGATCACAGCCAGAATCACCCCCAACAGGAACTGGTTGTCGGCCGCCGTGGTGAGGAGAAAACCGGCCTGCTTGTCAGACGGTTCCCACGCCCGGGCACCAAGCCAACCAAAGTAGGTTCGGAACAGGGCCCAAACCGCCGCCAGGAGCACCAGCCAGCGGACAACGTTGTCCGCCCCAGGGGTTATGTTGTCCATCTTGTAGGCCTCCAGGCTTGGGATTTCGGCTGCGGGGTGGACTGGGTCGCGTCCCGCTGGATGTTCCACCTCCATTCTAATCTCAAGCCGGATAGGGGGGTCCGCCCGGGAGAGTTGTGAAGAGGGCGTCACAACGGCTGGCAGTCCATCGAGCAGCGATGGATCGCCTGCATCGTCGGCCAGCCGTCGACGAAGTACTGAGCCTCGTGCCGCCTGAGATGCTTGTCGAATGGATATGTATCGAGCGGTCTTCCGGCGGCTCCGAGCCCCACTGGCGGGGGCTCGGAGCCGGACCTTCCATTCGGCCAGCGCCTGTCCGGGCGCCTCCTGGATATCGGCGTGGGTCGAGGCCCCTTCCGGCTCAACTCGCCCGCGCTGGGCGAGGTTGATCACCGGGGACTCCAGGCGATCCCATACGCGGATGAAAATCAATGCAGCGGCGTCATTCGACTCAAGCAGATAGCGAATGAGATGTTGACACAGCCCCTCGTCGCCCGATTTGCCCGGCCAAACCCGGCCCATCCAGGGCTCTTCGGGGCGCGCCGCCCCCGGGGTCTGCGGCCCATATTGGGGGACTGGTCAGGCAAAAAAACCGATGATATGATCGACGTCAACAGGTTGCGAGTACGTTCGGTCAGGAAGTCGGAAAGCCCATGGCCCGTGCTCGTTGCGGTCCGTCCTGGTGTGACGGCATTGCCGGTCATCTCGACCCTCCGACGAACGCACCAAGCGCCTCACCATCCATTTCCGCATAAGGAGTCGAACGTATGTCGGAGCGTCTTACCGGGACCGTCAAGTGGTTCAACAGTGGCAAGGGCTACGGCTTCATTCAACGCGAAGATGGCCCGGACGTCTTTGTCCACTATACCGCCATTGACGGCGACGGATTTCGCACCCTCGACGAGGGTCAGCAAGTCGAGTTCTCGATTGAAGATGGGCCAAAGGGGCTTCAGGCCGCCAACGTGGTCGTTGTCTGACCCGGATCACACGCACCTCGAATGAGCCTCGGACACCAGGGAGGCTCATTTCTATTTAACTGACATTCGACCGCAGAGATCGGGACGCATGGCCGCCCTTCTCCCGCTATAATTGCTTCATGTCCCGAGCTGATTAGGACGACCATGGAGGGCAAGCCCATGTCCGGCCGCACCATCTTCGGCGCGCTGCTCATCATCGTTGGAGCTGGTTTTCTGCTGGGTCAAATGGGGGTTTGGGACTTCGGTTCGATCTTTGGCACCTGGTGGCCGCTGATCCTGATATTCCTCGGCGCCGTGCAGGTCATCAACCGGTCGGCCCCGCTGATCGGGGCTGTCATCCTGATCGTGGTGGGGCTAGTCTTCCAAGGGTTGACCCTGGGGGTCTTCCCCGGCAACGTCTGGGCGCTGGTATGGTCAGGGCTGCTGGTGGTCGCCGGGTTGTGGCTATTGTTTGGTCGCGGTTTTCAGCCCGCAGCCGGCGCTTCTTCGGAGGACACCGTCCGCACCTTCGCCATCTTCGGCGCATCCAACCCTCGCAACCAATCGGCTGCCTTTCGCGGCGGCAGCGTGACGTCGCTGTTCGCCGGGTCGGACGTCGACCTGCGCGACGCCAAGCTGGCCCCCGAGGGCGCCACGCTCGAGGTGACCACGGCATTTGGCGGCGCCAAGATTATTGTGCCCGACGATTGGCGCGTCGAGGTCACCGGCCTGCCGATCTTCGGCGGCTGGAGCAACAAGGCCCGCCAGACCCCGGCCGAGGGCGTCACCGCCAAGCTTCACGTGAGTTGTTTTGTGATGTTCGGTGGCATCGACGTCGTCAACTGAACGTCCTGTTGAGCCAGATTCCTCGCAAGGACAAGGGCCGCCAGAGGGGCGACCCGGCTGCACCAGAGGTCAGGCGATCAGGGATCCGAGCTCGACGTCCGCATCGGGGGTGAGCAAGGTCAACCGGCCCTCGTGCCCCATGGCCGCCAGGACCAGGACTTCCGACAGGTGATGGCCGATCTGTTTGGGGGGAAAGTTGGTGACAGCCACCACCAATCGGCCGACGAGGTCTGCTTTGTGATAAAAATCACGAATGGCCGCCGAGCTTCGTCTCACCCCCACCTGCGGTCCAAAATCGATATCCATCCAGAACGATGCTTGCTGGGTGTCGTCTGTTTCCCAGACCGCGGTCACTTTTCCCACGCGCATTTCCACCAGCTTGAACGTCTGCCAGGAAAGCGTCATGCGCTGTCTGCCCCTCCTCTTCATTCACCGGTCACCCCGGTGGGGCGCTTGCGAAACAGGCTCGAAGGATCCCCTACGCCTTCAGGCTGACCAGGACATCTCCTGTCCGGGTGCGCACCCACCCCTTCGGATCGACCGTGAGATTCAGCGTGTGGATCCGCTTCCAGGGCCCGCCTTGATAGACCAGGAAGCTGACTTCCCCTCCACCTCCGGGTGACAGGCGAGAAACCGGATCGAAGGTCTTGGGGCGGCTGAAACGGACGATGCGGCGCGCTTCGCTTCTGAGGATCGAGTCAAAACGATGCTTGACGAAGATCGGTTGCAGATCGAGCCACTCAGCCGCCTGGGCCGCCGATTTGGTCGCCCACAGTTCCCGGACAAAGACGGCGTATTCGAACAGGCCCAGTGGACTCTTCTCGTAATCGATGAATCGATAGAGCGATTCGGCTTCCAGGGCCAGTCCTTCAGCGTTCCCCCGCAGCCCGGCCAATCGATCGCTGGGCACACCCGCCAGCGGTTCGGGGACGTCTGGGGCCTGGCGAGTGTTCGTCGGGCGGGCAAAGGGCCAGATCCAGCTGGCCTCCTTTCCGCCTAGCGAAAGATAGTCCAGCATGAAGCCGTCCAAGATCGATACGCGTGCAAACTGCCTTAACAGCTGGTTGACATCGTCCGGGCGCTCATAGCGGCTCCACAACCGACGAATGCGGAACACGGCTTCCATCCGCTCCTCGGCACGGTAGCCGGGTATGCGATCGGCATCAAAAGATTGGCGCATAAGTTCTCAATGCCAGCATAGCAGAGTCACCGATGGCTGTCACGCGGCGGTCCACCGGCTCCCTCCGGAACGCACAAGCCCCGCCTGGGCGGGGCCTTTTCATCCCTGAGTGGTTGACGCTAATCGGATCCGGATGGGATCCCGTAGAGTTCACGGTGGACATCGCTCAGGGCGCGCACTTGCTGCTCAGCGTGGTACGAGGATCGCACCAGCGGTCCGCTTTCGACCCACCGGAATCCGATCTGCATGCCGTAATCCTCGATCTCCTTGAACTCGTCCGGGGTATAGTAGCGGTCGATAGGGAGATGCTTCTTGGACGGCTGCAGGTACTGGCCCACGGTGAGGATATCCACGCCCCACGAGCGCAGATCTCGCATGGTCTCCTTGACCTCATCCAGGGTCTCGCCCAATCCGACCATGATGCCGGATTTTGTGAGGACCTGCGGGTCCAGCGCCCTGGCGTTCGACAGGGTCGCCTGAGCCCATTCGTAGTGATCCTGAGGTTGGACCTGGCGGAACAAACGGCGGACGGTCTCGACGTTGTGGTTGAGAATCTCCGGCCGGGCGTCCATGACCACCTTGAGGGCGTCTCTCGATCCCTTGAAGTCGGGGATCAAAACCTCGATGGAGCAGCCGGGCTGGAGCTCGCGGATGCGGCGGATGACCATGGCGAAGATCGGAGCTCCGCCATCCGGACGCTCGTCCCGGTTGACGCTGGTGATCACGGCATGGCGCAGGCCCATCGATTGCACGGCGCGGGCCACGCGCTCGGGTTCCAGCCAATCCAGCGGGGATGGCCGACCGGTCTTGATGTCGCAGAAGCCGCATGACCGGGTGCAAACGTCACCCATCAGAAGGAAAGTGGCCGTGCCATCTCCCCAGCATTCGCCCATGTTAGGGCAGCGCGCCTCTTCGCAGACGGTGTGCAGGGACTTGGAGCGCATCATGTCGCGCAGCCACTCGTAGGTCTCCCCGGCTGGGGCGCGGACCTTGATCCACTCCGGGCGGCGCTGCGGCAGCCGAGTCTGGACGCCGATCTCATCTTCGCGGATTACATTTTGCCTGCCAGCCATAAACGTGCCTTTCCTTGCTATGGGCTCATTTTACCGCGCTTTGCCCCCCTGCAAGCGCATGCTCCCGGGGCGCGCAATCCACCGCTCTGCCTGCGCCCACCCAATACCCCCGGCCTGTCGGCCGGCCCAGGTAGAAAGGTCCTGTCCCCCTCATGTAACACCCATCTAGGTTCTCCGTTCTAACCTATGCTTCCCCGCTCAGGGGAAGGCAACAGACATTTCCCGGTCGGGAGATGATGAAATGAACTACAAACGGAGGAAAGTATGCGAAAAGTGAGTCAAAGTCTGTCGGTTTGCCTTGCCCTGGCGATGAGTTTGAGTTTCCTGCCCGGCGGGGCTGCATTCGCTCAAGATACGGCCCTGCCTTCATGCTCGGGGGACATGGTGTCGGGGACCGTGGTGGCCGTCGACTCGGCTACCGGTCTGGTCACCATCGAGCAATCGGATGGGACCCAGTGCACGGTAAGCATGAACAGCTCCTACGATCAACCGATCGTGGGCCTGCTGGGCAGCTTCTTCGAAAATGTAACTCCGGAGTCGCTGGCGGCAGCCCTTGACTCGCTGCAGACCGGGCTTGACTGCAGCACGACGCCTTGCACCCTGGCGGGGGACGGCGGCGGAACAACAGCCACCGTTCAGAGCGTGACGGACAACGGGGACGGCACGTACACAGTCGTCTTCCTGGTAGATGACGGCGCCGGTGGAACTACGTCCGAGACGGTGGTCATCGACGACGCCGCGCTGGCTCAAAGCTGGTCCGGCGCCCTCGACAGCCTGATGGTTGATTGGACTCTCACCAGCGACGACTCCGGCCAGGCTCTCTATTCTGGGGTCGGCGACGAGATCGCCGCGCTCCACGATGATGGCATGGGCTTTGGCGTGATCGTCAAGCTGTATGCCATGGCCGGCCAAGCTGAGCAGGCCTGCTCGGCGATGACCGACGGGACAACCCTCGAAGTCGGCGCACTCGACCCCTGTGCTGTGACCGTGCAATCGCTGGTTGACGAATTCAATTCGGGAACCGGCATGGGCCAGCTGTTCAAGGAATACGGCAAGCCGGCCTACCTGGGCGTCGGGCACGTGCGCAACGGGACGCCCGACAGCCACGGCAAGCCTGACAACCCAGGCAAGAGCGACAAGCCGTGCAACCCGCACGCCAACAGCCATTCTCCAAGGAGCTGCTCTTCCGGCGACTGATCAGTGGCAACCGGCCAGGGCATGCCCCATGAGCACTCCCTGGCTTCAACCAGAGCGGGCCGCTCAAGCGGCCCGCTCTTCGTTTATGTGCATCTAAACCCGTTTTCCGCCCCGTAACCAGTGGTAAGTCGTACAATAAGGGCACAAACGCCCCCCTCAGGCGACTGATGTCATGGCGAAGACTTGACAGGCGGCGCTGGTGCCGGGTGGCGCGGGCCATTAAGCTGAAGGGGCTCGGCGCACGGCATCCGGGGCAAAATCACCGTCTATCCTGCCGAGTGGAGCGGTACGACCAAATTCAGCACGCCGCATTGCAGGACAATGCATTGGCTAAGGAGGATCCTCTTCATGGGTGAAGACAAACTCTCGGTTACCGACCACCGCACGGGCAAGACTTACGACCTCCCCATTGAACATGGGACGATTTCGGCCATGGCCCTGAGGTCGATCAAGATCGACGACGACGATTTCGGGATGATGAGTTTCGATCCCGCATTTAAGAACACGGCCGCGACCACCAGCAAGATCACGTTCATCGACGGAGACAAAGGCATCCTGCGCTATCGGGGCTACCCGATTGAAGAGCTGGCCGAAAGCAGCTCCTTCTTGGAGGTCGCCTACCTGATCATCTTCGGCGAGCTGCCCACCAAGGAGCAGCTGGATCAATGGGTGTTCGACATCACCCATCACACCTTCCTGCACGAAAACGTCAAGTCGATGATGGAGGCGTTTCGGTACGACTCGCACCCCATGGGCATGTTCATCAGCACGGTGGCCGCGTTGTCCACCTTTTATCCGGAAGCCCACATGGTCAACGATCCGGATGTGCGCCTTTACCAGATCAAGCGCATGATCGCCAAGGTGCCCACCATTGCCGCCTTCTCGTACCGGCACAGCCGCGGGCTGCCTTACGTCTATCCCGACAATCGCCTGAACTACACCGGCAACTTCCTGAGCATGATGTACCAGATGACCGAGACCAATTACGAACCCGATCCTGTGCTTTCCAAGGCGTTGGACGTCCTGTTTATCCTTCACGCCGATCACGAGCAGAACTGCAGCACAAGCACCATGCGTGCCATTGGGTCGAGCCAGGCGGACCCCTACAGCGCCCTGGCGGGGGCGGCGGCGGCGCTTTCTGGCCCGCTACACGGCGGTGCCAACGAGCGCGTGCTGCGCATGTTGGACGAGATCGGCGACAAGAAACACGTCATCGAATACGTCAAGCGTGTGAAAGACGGGGACTTCCGATTGATGGGATTCGGCCACCGCGTGTACAAGAATTATGACCCGCGGGCGCGCATTATCAAGAAGGTGGCCGACGAGGTCTTCGAAGTCACCGGCCGGAACCCCATGCTCGACATCGCCCTCGAGCTCGAGAAGATCGCCCTCGAAGACGATTACTTCGTCTCGCGCAAGCTGTATCCCAACGTGGATTTTTACTCGGGGATCATCTACCAGGCGTTGCAGATCCCGGTGGCCATGTTCCCGGTCATGTTTGCCATCGCCCGCACGGTGGGTTGGCTTGCCCAGTGGCAAGAGCTGCTGGAAGATCCAGAACAGAAGATCGCTCGCCCACGCCAGGTCTACCTGGGCAAAGACAAGCGGGCCTACGTGGACATTGGCAGCCGCAAGTAGCTCCACACATCTGTTGAACCGACAGAGCCGGCCTGATCGGGCCGGCTCTATCTTTTTCTCCAACAAGGGGTGGTCCACAGCATGTCATGGCGAGCGAGGCAACCGAACGTGGCCATCGTTTGGGCCCGTTTAGACAAAACGATGGCTTCAGCGCCTCTCAGCGCCTCGCCATGCCCCGGGTGGGTTGGCGCTCAGCCGGGAGCCAGCGCCTCGAGCAACTGGAGCGTGAGCGCCTTGACCTCCGCCCCGCCGGGTCCGGCCGGTCCCACACACACCGGGCAGCCGTCCTGGCAGCCGCAGCCCGAGATCAGCTCGCGGGCTGCGATCAGCAGCTCGGCATGCAAGTCGTACAGCCGCTCGGACAAACCCAGACCCTCAGGAAGGCGGTCGTAGAGGGTGATCGACGGGCCTTTGGTCTGGCGTGAGCGGACTTCCACCACCGTGCCCAGGTCACGCGGATCGCACATCAGGTACAACGGAGCGATATTTCCCAGGGCGTAGCCGAGGCCTCCGAGCGCACTGCGTGTCCCACGGGCTGCCTCCGCTCGCTGGTGGCAGGTGGGACACAGCGTCATCAGATTGTCGAGTTGGTTGGCCAGCCGGTCGTTGCGGTTCTCTCCGGGGAGGTAGCCGAATTCTCGGAAGGGCCGAATGTGGTGCACGTCGTGCGTTCGGCCGTCTCTTTCGGGCGCACCACATTGGCGGCAGCGGTGGCCGTCACGCACCAGGGCTCCCTTCCGGGCCTGGCCCCAAGAAGGCCCGTAGTCGTTGGGGGCCATCAGCACGCCCTCCGCCTCCAGCCTCTCCACCGTTTCGGGGGCAATCCACAGCCAGTAGGCGCTGGTCTCATAGGATCGCTCCGGGAGGTCGATGGCACCGTAGCCCAGTGTTTCATGTGTGTAGCGCTTGACCTTGCGGAAGGAGCTCGCCAGGCTGGTGATTTGGGCCCAGCCGTGCGCCCGGCGGGCCAGCTGTGTCTCGTCGGCATCATAGGTCTCCAGCACCTGCAGGTCGACCGACTCGGAGGCATCGGTATAGTAGTCAACCTCCGCCGGCTTGACGTCGGCGATACCTGCCTCCCAGTCCAGGTGTTCGACAATATGCGTGCGGCCCTCGTGCGTATAGACGGCGCCTTCGTGAATCTGAACCGGGGCGGTGGCCCGGTCAACTTCTCCGATCACCACCGGCCGGCCGGCCTGGCTGTTCTGGATGACCACCGTGTCATCCGTCCCAGCGCGCAGAGAAACAGCCTCCGCCGGATACGCATCTCCCACCCAGCGGTAGCTTCCGGCCGATCGATGAAGCCACCCCTCATCGGTCAGGAAGTCGAGCAGCTCAACCACCTCACCGGAGCCGCCAAACGGCTCACCAGCCTCAAACGGCAGCTCAAAAGCCGCGCAGCGAAGATGCCGCAGTAGGATCGCCAGATTGTCGGGGTTGATCAGCCCCATCTCCGGCGGCCGCTCAAACAGGTACCGTGGGTGTGTGGCCACGAATTGGTCCAGCGGGGCGCCAGACGCCACCAGCACCGCCGCCGAGGTTTCGACTCGTCGTCCGGCGCGGCCCGCCTGTTGCCACAAGCTGGAGATCGTGCCGGGATAGCCGGCCAAGACGGCGGCGCCGAGCTGGCCGATGTCGACTCCCAGCTCCAACGCGTTGGTGGCCACCACGCCCCGCACGCTGCCATCTCGCAGACCGGTTTCAATCCCGCGCCTTTCGAGGGGCAGATAGCCGCCTCGGTAGCCTCTGACCTCGGCCGGATCGCCTCCGCCTGCCTGGTAGGCGTCTCTCAGATAGCCGAGCAGCACTTCGGTCGTCAGTCGGGCCCGGGCGAAGACCACCGTCTGCACCCCCGCCTGGAGGAAGCGCTCTGCTACCCGCGTGGTTTCGAGCGTATAGGAGCGGCGGATCCCCAGCGCGGGATCGATGACCGGAGGGTTGTACAGGATGACGTGCTTTTCGGCACGCGGTGCCCCGTCCAGATCGGGGGGGACGAGGCGCACCGGCGCCTCGATCAGCCGCTCCGCCAGCTCCTTCGGATTGGCGATCGTGGCCGAGGTCAGGGCGAAATGGGGTTGGCTCCCGTGAAAAGCCGTGACCCGGCGCAGGCGCCGGAACAAGTTGGCCACGTTGGAGCCGAAGACGCCACGGTAGGTGTGCAGCTCATCGACCACCACCCAGCGCAGGCCGCGCATAAAGCTCGCCCAGCGCGGATGGTGCGGCAGGATGCCGGTGTGGAGCATGTCCGGGTTGGTGATGAGGATCCGGGCCTCTTCTCTCGCCTCCCGACGCTGGCCACGCGGCGTGTCGCCATCGTAGATGCGCACCGGAATGAGGTCGGCCACACCGGCGGCCGCCAACAGGGAGGCCAAGGCGGCCGCCTGGTCCTGCGCCAGAGCCTTGGTCGGAAACAAGTACAGGGCGCTGGCCTCGGGATCCTGGAGGAGGGCGTGGATCACCGGCAGGTTGTAGGCCAGAGTCTTTCCCGAAGCGGTGGCGGTCACCACCACCACGTCCTCGCCGTCCATGGCCGCTTCAGCGGCGGCGACCTGATGCGTGTACAAGGGCGCCTCACCCCGCTCACGCAGCGCCGAAACCAGCCGTGGGTCCAGGCCCGCCGGGAAGTCGGCGTAGTGCGCCGGCCGCGCCGGCAGGCGCTCCCACGCCGTCACATTGGCCATGAACTTCGAATCTCGCCGAAGCGAATCCAAAACATCGAGGATGGACATGCTGCCGGCGATTATACGGCACCGCCGGCGGCGGATGGTATCATGGGCGTCGCATTTGGCTCAGGGATGGATACTCCGGCCGGCCCGCCCGAACAGGACATGAGCGCATGACCATTTGGAAGCAGCGCCCCAACCCCGAGTTGATCAACCAGACATCCGCCGGATCGATGGCCGATCACCTGGGAATCGAGATCACCGAAGTCGGCGACGATTACCTGCGCGCCCGAATGCCCATCGATCAGAGGACACAGCAGCCAATGGGGCTGATGCATGGCGGGGCGTCCGCCACCCTGGCCGAAACGTTGGGCAGCATCGGCGGGCTGCTGACTCTCGAGCTGGACCAGTACGTCCTCGGTCTCGAGCTCAACATCAGCCATCTGCGCGCCGTGCAGAGCGGTCACGTGGTCGGCACAGCCCGGCCGGTTAAACTGGGACGCACGGTCCAGGTGTGGGAAATACGGATCCACGACGCCGGCCAGCAGCTGGTGTCGATCTCCAGACTGACGCTCGTCGTACGAACCGGCGACGATCCGGCCAGCTCGGATTTGCGTCGGCGACTGGGCCACGAACCCAGCAGCCGATCCTGACAGCCTCCGCCAGGACCACAAGCCACACCTTGTGAAATATGTCACAATGTGGCCGGGCCTCGATTGCACGGCAATCTTCATAACTTCCACATAATTAAGTCATCTGGCTTTCATGCGCGATAGGGATACTGAACCTCGCGTTCGGTTGTGATTCCATTTCGGATGGATGGCTATGAAACGTCTTCGTTCACGCACTTTTCTCATTGTTCTCGGCGCCCTGGTTCTTGTGCTCGCGGGAGGAGGCTATTGGTATTTTCGATCCGTGGTCCAGCCCAAGTCCCAGGCGACCTCGTCCCAGCTGCAGACCGCTACCGTGGAAACAGGCAGCATCGTGCTTTCCGCCAGTGGCACCGGCGAGCTGATCTCTAATTCGGTACGACAGCTAGGATTCGAATCTCCGGGCACGTTGATCGAGCTTGATGCCCAGGTGGGGGATCTGGTGCAGCAGGGCCAGATCTTGGCCAAGGTCGACGCCACATCCGCTCAGCAGGACCTCGACCAGGCCAGCCTCAATCTCTCGAGCCTCACTGGCCCGGAGGCCATTGCCAGCGCTCAACAGGCCCTGGCCACGGCACAGACTGACCTGAAGTCGGCACAGTACAGCTACTCCACCTCCCAGCAGGGCAACCGGGCCAGCCAGGCCACGATTGCCGCCCAAGAGGGCAAGGTCTTGATCGCCAAGCAGACGCTGGATCAGGCGAAACGGAAAGCCTGCGGCGGCACGCCCGATGATCATGACTGCGCCCAGGCGGCTATCAATCTCAGCAACGCCCAGCAAACTTACAACTCTGCCGTGCGCACCCTGAATTGGTACACCGGCAAGCCCACCGATTCTGAACAGGCGGGCCTGCAGGCCAGCGTCGACCTGGCTCAGGCCAAACTCGCATCGGTACAGGCCCTGGTGGATGCCCTGACGGGTAGCAACACTGGATCCGACCTCAAAGCCCCGGTCAACTCGGACCTTCTCAAGCTTCGCCAAGCTCAATTGGACGTGGCGTCGGCGCAGACCGCTCTGGACAACACGACGCTCAAGTCGCCTATCACCGGAACCGTCCTGTCGGTCGATGCCACCGTGGGGCAGTCGGTCGGCAGCAGCTCGGTCATCACCGTGGCCGATCTCAGCCACCCCGGCCTGAGGGTGAACTTCGACGAAACCGACCTGGCCCAGGTCCGAGTCGGTAATCCAGTCAATGTGACCTTCGACGCCTATCCCAACCAAACCTTCACCGGCACGATCACGCAGGTTGAGCCGCAGCTGGTCACGCTGGAAGGGGTCCAAACGGTCCAGGCGATCGTGCTCCTGGACACCAATTCGGCCGGGAACGGCGGAACGGGCTCTTCTGGCCCGTCAGCCTCCAACGGCACCGTCACCACCGCCAGCACCGATCCGGCGGCAGCCACCCCCACGCCGTCCACCTCATCCCAGCTCTTTCTGGGGTTGAACGCCACCGTGCAGGTCATCAGCGCCCAGGCCCGCAACGTGCTGTTGGTCCCGATTGAAGCCGTCCACGAACTTTCGCCCGGCAGTTACGCCGTGTTTGTGATGGTTGACGGCCAGCCCCAGTTACAGGTGGTGGAGGTCGGGTTGGAGAGTTCTCACCAGCGCCGAGATCAGATCCGGCCTCCAGAACGGTGATGTGGTCACCACCGGCGTGGTCCAAACCCAGTCACATTCACAATCGAGCCAGGGTCAACCATGAGCCAGCAGCCGCTAATCGAGACCATCAAGCTGGTCAAGACCTATGGCAAGGGCGAGGTCCAGGTCCACGCGCTGAATGACGTCAGCCTGCGCATTCAAAGAGGGGAATTCGTGGCCATCATGGGATCCTCCGGCTCAGGCAAGAGCACATTGATGAACATTTTGGGTTGCCTGGATCACCCCACGTCGGGCCGGTACATCCTGGCCGGCGAGGACGTGAGCGATCTGGATGTGTACGAGCATGCCGAGATTCGCAACCGTGAAATCGGCTTCGTGTTCCAGTCCTACAACTTGCTCGGCCGTACGACGGCCGTGAAGAACGTGGCCCTGCCGCTGCTCTACTCCCACAACGGAAAGCACGCCCCCGAGGTGCGCCAGGAGTTGGCGCTCAAGGCCCTCGAGGCGGTGGGCCTGGCCGACCGGGCCCAGCACATCCCATCCGAGCTCTCCGGCGGGCAGCAGCAGCGGGTGGCCATCGCCCGCGCCCTGATCAACGACCCACTGATCATCCTGGCCGACGAGCCGACCGGCAATCTGGACACGGCCGCCAGTTTGGAGATAATGGATTTGCTGCACGAACTGCACGACCGGGGCCGGACGATCGTGATGGTGACGCACGAGACCGACCTGGCCGAGCACGCCCAGCGGGTGATCCATTTTCGGGACGGGCGCATCGAGCTCGACAAGGCCAATGGAAAATCTGGCGCCGCCCAAGCGGCTGGTGCGCGGAAGTGAAACCGCTGGAAATCCTCTCGGTCGCTTGGGAAGGCCTGCTGACCAACAAGCTCCGCACCTTGTTAACCATGCTGGGCGTGATCATCGGCGTCGGCGCCGTGATCATGATGCTGGCCGTCAGCGCCGGAGCCCAGGCCATCGTCGCCAATCAGATCAAGGGCCTGGGGACTAACTTGATCTTCGTCACGCCCAATTTCGCCCGCGGCGGTCCCGGTGGTGGCGGAGGCGATACATTCCTCACCATGGACGACGTCTCAGCCATCGAGGCTCAGGTGCCGGGCGTGACGGGTGTGTCCACCGAACGCGACGCCAACGAGACGGTGCGCGCCGGCGGCGTCACGCTTTCCGGCGTGAGTATTGTGGGCACCACCGCCGATTACCCCACTGTGCGCAGCGTCGACCTGGCCAGCGGCCGATTCTTCACCGCCCAAGAGGTTGCCCAGGGTACCAAGGTGGCCGTCTTGGGGCCGTCCTTGGCCGAGAGCCTGTTTGGCTCAGGCAACCCCATCGGCCAGACGATCCTGGTGGGCAACGCCCAACTGACCGTGATTGGTACGACCGCCTCCAAGGGGACAGTGGGCAACGTCGACTACGACAGCCAGCTGTACACGTCCCTGACCGTCGTCAACCAGCGTTTTCTGCCATCGCGCTTGTCGCGCATCTTCGGCAGCCGGGTGACCACGATCTTCATCAAGGTGGCGGATGGTACATCGATGGATCAGACCATCTTCCAGACCCAGGTCCTGCTGGCCAAGGCCCATGGAGTCTCGCTGACGGAGCTCCCATTCAACGTGCAGACCCAGCAGGACGTGATCCAAACTCAGACGGCCACCACGGCCGCCTTCCGGGCTCTGCTCGCGTGGGTGGCGGCGGTGTCTCTGCTGGTAGGAGGTATCGGAATCATGAACATCATGTTGGTCAGCGTGACCGAACGCACGCGTGAGATCGGGATCCGCCAGGCGATTGGGGCCACCCCGACCGATGTGCGGCTGCAATTCCTGACCGAAGCCCTGCTGCTCAGCCTGGTGGGCGGGGCCCTCGGCGCCATTGCCGGCGTGGGCGGCGCATGGGCCCTGGGCCAGTTCGGAAGCTTTCAGACGGTGATTGTGCCGTGGTCTATCCTGCTGGCCTTCGTCTCAGCGGCGGCCGTCGGAATCGTGTTCGGCTATTTTCCCGCCAACAGCGCCGCCAAGCTGGATCCCATTCAGGCGCTGCGTTACGAATAGGGGCACCCGGGTTTGAGGGTGACGGAGATCACAGCATGAACGCACATCGCCCCATCATCTTCATCAGCCTTATCGGCAGCTTGATCCTGTCGGCCTGCGGCGGCGGCGCAAGCCAGGCGTCATCGGCACTCTCGGTCAGCTATACAGGCGCCCTGCCGGTAGGTGGGCAGCTGGCGGCCGGGACGCTCAAGCTCGAAGGCACCGACGCCGCCGTGGATGCCCAGCAGGCCAATCAGCTCCTTCCCCTCTGGCAAGGCCTGTCGAGCCTGTTGTCCAGCGCCACAAGCTCGGATCAGGAGATCCAGGGTGTGGTCGCCCAGATCGAGTTGACGATGTCCGCCGAGCAGGTGGCGGACATTTCCGCCATGCAGATCACCACATCTGACCTGACGGAGTTGATCCAGAACACGACGCTCGCCCCGGCCGCCGACGGCGCCACGAGCGCCCAGGTTCAAGCCACGCGCAGGGCAGGATCCGGCGGCGGCTTCGGCCCCGCTGGAGGCTTTGGTCCTGGTGGGGGCGGCGATGGCGCCTTCATTGGAGGCGGGCCTGGCGGCGGCTCTGCCGGCCTGCCCGGAGCCAGCTCGGGGTTCCCCCAGTCGACCGCCTCGGCGGGTCAACGGGACACAGCGGCGGCATACCAAAGCCAGTATGCCGCCGCCGGCGTCAACCCGATAATGGTCCGCGCCGTGATCCAGTATCTGCTGTCGAAGGCCGGTTAGCCCGCCGAGTTTCTGTCACCCTGCGGGCCGGCTCTCACGGGATCAAGCGATCGGATGGTTTGTGAAAAGTGTCACTAACTGGAGGTACATCTTGATGCGTCGATTGACTTTCTCGGCCATTGTGCTGGCTCTTTCCATGATCCTGTCGGCCTGCGGTGGCGGCGCTCAGGCCTCCAGCCCAGCTCAAGGCGGAACCCCGGCAGGAGGCTCTCAGAACGGGGGCAATGGGCGGTCGGCTTTCGGCAACCAGGATCCCAACACCCCGCTACCGCTGGCCAGCTCGCTGGCTGTAGGCACGATCAAACTGGACAAAACATCCGATGCGATCACCGCCGATGAAGCCAAG
This sequence comes from uncultured Chloroflexia bacterium, assembly GCA_963807065.1. Taxonomy (GTDB): domain Bacteria; phylum Chloroflexota; class Anaerolineae; order Anaerolineales; family E44-bin32; genus CAWAND01. The sequence continues at coordinate 786,073 of CAWDZQ010000004.1, read as the reverse complement.
CAGCTGATTCCACTATGGCAGGGCCTGCAGAGCTTGATGAGCAGCGACACCGCCGCCCAAGCGGAATTCGAGGGGGTCATCAGCCAGATCCAATCCAGCATGACCCCCCAGCAGGTGAACGCCATCAAAGCCATGGATCTCAAGGGTTCGGATGAAGCCTCCGTCTTCGGCCAAGGAGGATTGGGATTCGGGGGCCCCAACGCTGAGGGAACCCCCCGGGCTAACGCCACACCCGGCGCCAATGGGGGGCGCGGAGGCTTCCGTCGTGGCTTCGCCGGCGGGGGTGACGGCGGCGGATTTGCCTTCCGGGGCGGTGGGGGCTTCGCCGGCGGCCCCGGCGGACCGGGCGGATTCAACGGAGGCGGCTTCCCGGGCGCCGACAACAACGGCGGCAGCAGCGGCAGCAACGCCGCCGCCCAGAGCCAAAGGGCAACAGCGCAGGCGCGATTTGCCCAGTTCGATCAGTTGGGGGTCAATCCCGTTCTGGTTCGAGTCGTCATCGGCTATCTTCAGGGCCTCTCTAACTAGATCAGGCCCGACTCTCTTCCCTCCCACTGCGAAGGGGCACCTCGGTGCCCCTTCGTCGCGACCCGCACGGTCTCGGCCGCCGCACCGAGGCCGATCCGTCCGTTAGGATAAAGGCATGTCGGTCATCCCACCCCGAGCTTGGCGCTTGCCTTGGAAGCCGGTAGCAGCCGAACTGGTGGGAACGGCTCTGCTCATCGCTGTCGGGGTCTCTTTCGTGATCTTGGACTTCGGACGCGGCAGCCCCGTTCCGGACCTTATCCCTTCGGCTGGGTTGCGGCGTTTGCTGACCGGCTTTCTTTTTGGGTCCACCGGCGCCGCCATCGCCATCTCCCCTATCGGCCGGCTCAGCGGCGCCCACGTGAACCCGGTGGTCAGCGTGGCCTTCTGGATGGAGGGAAAGCTGCACGGACGCCATGCACTGGCCAACATCGCCGCCCAGTGTACGGGAGGGGTGCTCGGCGCCTTGCCCCTGCTGCTGTGGGGCGACATGGGCCGGAGCGTTCAATTCGGCGCCACCCTTCCGAATCCCAGGTACGGATTCGGCGCAGCTCTGGCGGGCGAGATCGTCACCACCTTCGCCATGGTGACCCTGCTGTTCGCTTTCGTCGGGCAGCCGCGATTGCGCCGGTACACCCCGGCCCTCTTTCCGGCCCTGTACGCGCTGATAGTCTGGCTCGAAGCGCCGCTCTCGGGGACCAGCACCAATCCGGCTCGCAGCCTGGGGCCGATGGTGCTGGCCCTTCGCTGGCAGGGTTGGTGGATCTACTGGCTTGGCCCAGCTTTAGGGATGGTCCTGGCGGTGGTCTTGCGACGCGTTTCATGGATGAGGAGGTTCGAAATCCGGATCGCCAAACTCTATCACTTCGAGCACGACCCCCAGGGCTGGTTCACCCTATCGGCATCGCTGCCCCCTCGCCAAACCGGCGGTCCGGAGCCAGAACGCCATGGATGAGCTCGCCGAAGCCATCTGCCCTCACTGCGGGGAGGTGATCGAGGTCGAGGTGGACCCATCCGCAGGCCGACGCCAGGCCTTCATCGAGGACTGTTGGGTGTGCTGCCGCCCGATCCTATTCGAGGTGACGATCGACTCTGAGGGTAGGGCGCAGGTGGCGGCTCGACTCGCCTGAGCATCCTCTCCAACTTACGGGAAAGCTTACTTTGCAGGATCCAACCTATGCCGAGCGGTGCGAATCGGACGATTTGCATTGCATGCGTTAAGATAGGGGTGACAGGGAACCCTCCACACGACTTGTGACGAGCCCGGGTCAACCTCAGGCGGCGCTCGACTCAAGAGGCTTAGGAGTTGTCCATGGCCGGCATCGTTTGCGCCATCCGCGGCGGCCCAAGCAGTCAGCCCACGATCGATCGGGCCATACAGCTTGCAAAGGAAGAGGATTTACAGATCCACTTTCTCTACGTCGTCAACCTCGATTTTTTGGCGCACACGAACAAGAGCCGCGTCAACACGCTGGACAAGGAAATGCATCAGATGGGCGAATTCATCCTCATCTCGGCCCAAGACCGGGCGATGGCGCGCGGCATTCATGCCGACGGTGTGGTGCGCAACGGTGTGATTGCCGACGAAATTATCAACCTGGCACGAGACCTCGAAGCCGACTATGTGATCTTGGGCAGCCCGCAGGTTGAGACCGAAGCCAACGTCTTCACGCGCCAGCGACTGGAAGATTTTAGCCAGCGCATAAGAAGCGAAAGCGGCGCCGAAGTCGTGTTGGTGGAGGATCACGAGGCGTGAATTGGCGCTGGCCTACGATCCTTGCCGCCGCCTGCCTGGCCGTTGTCGCCGGATTGATGGCCTGGCCCAATGGCGGCACCTCCGCGCAGGCCGACCAGGGACCAGTTCTGGTCGGCTTCGTTCGCAACCAGGAGAACCTGCCGGTGGCGGGGGTCCACCTGCAATTGGTCCGCGGCGACACCGGCACCACCGTAGCCGACGCCCTGTCGCAGCCCGACGGCCGGTTTGCCCTGCAGATCGAGACGCCGCTCCAGAGCCCGCTGCAGCTCAAGGCCGATCGCGAGCACTTTATGTCTGCCGCCATGCCGGTTTCCCAGACCGTGCTCGAGCAGCTGAGCGGCGGCCAGAGCGTCGAACTCCCCACCATCACCCTTACACGCCGAATCGGCATCTCCTTCTGGATCGCCACCGCCATTTTCATCCTCGTGCTGGTCTTAATCGCCATGGAAGGGCTGCAAAATACGCTAGCCGTGCTGGTGGGCACGACTCTGGTTTTCGCCTTCAGCTATCTGGGCTCGGCCATCTATCCAGATCTGTTCATTATTGATTTCAGCCGCGCCCTAGAGTTCATCGATTGGAATGTGATCTTCCTCATCATGGGGATGATGATCGTGATCGCCGTCGTCGAACGCACTGGCCTCTTCCAGTGGTTGGGCTACTTCGCCTACCGCGTGTCACGCGGCAAAGCCTGGCTGATGGTCCCGGTGCTGATGGTCACGGCCGGGGTGGCGTCGGCCTTCCTGGACAACGTCACCACCATGCTGCTCATGACCCCGGTCTCGATCCAGATCGCCATGGCGCTCGGGATCCAGCCCCTGGCGCTCCTGGTCCCCGAAGTGTTGGGGTCGAACGTGATTGGCATCTCGACCTTGATCGGGACGCCCACCAACATCCTGATCGGCTCGGCCGGCAAGATCTCGTTCAGTGATTTTCTCATCAATCTCACCCCTGGCGTCTTGATCGCCATGGTGGGCTTGATCATCTACTGCGAGTGGATCTACTGGAAGGAATTGCGCGCCGCCACCCACCCCTCGCCTACACTGCTGGAGATGCTCGAGGAAAACGCCCGAATCACCGAGCCGGATAACCTGAAGAAGGCCGGCGTGGTGGGGGCCTTTATGCTCGTGCTGTTCGCGACGGGAGAATTCTTTCATCTTGTCCCGTCCGTGACGGCGCTGATGGGGGCCACGGCGCTGCTGCTTTGGATCGGACCGGACATCGAGGAGATGATCGAGGCCGTCGACTGGACAACGCTGGTCTTCTTCATCGGCCTTTTCGTGGTGGTGGGCGCCATTCAGGAAGTCGGCTTGGTGGATCTCATTGCCCAGGGCATCGGGCGAGTGGTCGGCGAGAACCTGGTGCTGACCACCATGGCTGTTATCTGGTCGAGCGCCCTTCTCTCCACTGTGATCGCCAACATCCCCTTCACTGCCGCCATGCTGCCGGTGATCGGGTTCCTCTCCGGGTCGGTCCCCGGGGCCACCGACAAGGTGCTCTATTATTCGCTTTCGGTGGGATCGGCCATGGGCGGTAATGGCTCGCTGATCGGCGCATCTGCCAACCTGGTGACGGCCGGGATTGCCGAACGCGCCGGCTATCCCATCACCTACATGTACTTCCTCAAACGCGGCCTACCGGCCCTGCTCATTACGGTCAGCCTGGCCACCGTCTGGATTTATTTCCACTTCCTCCCTTGAACCTGGGGAGCACGCGCCGCCCCTCGGTCATCGTTTAGGCGACGTGATACACTCTGCGGGCCGGTGTGCGTGGCTCCCGAGGATAGATACCATAGGCGCCCCATGGACCCAGAAGCGCGAATGACCAAGGAGAAGATAGACCAGGCGGTGCGGCTGCTCGATGAGCTGGGCCTCGACGCGTGGCTGACCTTTGCCCGAGAGAGCAGCCAGACTCCCGATCCGGCGCTGGATCTCATCTACCCCTTCGGGGTCACATGGCAGTCCGCCTTTCTTATCACCCGATTTGGCGAGCGGATCGCTTTCCTTGGGCGGCCCGACGCCCCCAACGCCGAAAAGTTGGGGGCCTACTCCCGCGTCGTCTCCTATGACGAGTCCGTCCAGCCGGCGCTGGTGGAGTCTCTGGCCGAGCTCAAGCTCCGCTCCCTGGCCATCAATCGGAGCTTGAACGACCCCTCCAGCGACGGTCTGACCTCAGGCATGCAGCAAATCCTCGAAGGCTACCTGGCCCAAGCCGGGGTTTCACCCGAGATCCTGGTCTCATCCGAGGCGTTGTTGGGCAGCCTGCGCGGGCGCAAGAGCACCGAGGAGCTTTCGCACATTGAAGCGGCCATCGAAACCACGCAGCGCATCTTCGAAGAGATCGGCAGCCAACTCAGCGTCGGGATGACCGAGGTTGAAGTCGCCGATATGTTCCATCGGGCCGTGGCACATCTCGGCCTGGGTTACGCCTGGGATCCGATGGGCAACCCGCTGGTCAACACCGGACCGCACTCTTCGATTGGACACACCTTACCGGGGGAACTCGAGATCGAGCCGGGCCACTTGGTCCACGTCGATTTTGGCGTGAAACAGGACGGATTCTGTTCCGATCTGCAGCGCACCTGGTACATCCTCAAGCAGGACGAGGCCCGCGTGCCTGACGCCGTTGCCCGGGCCTGGGAGGCAGCGCAGTCTGCCCTGCTCGCCGGGGCCAACAAGATGAGGCCCGGGGTCCAGGGGTGGGAAATCGACGCTGCCGCCCGGGCGTCTCTGCTGGCCGACGGCTATCCCGAATATCAGCATGCGTTCGGCCATCACCTGGGGCGCGTTGCTCACGACGGCGGAACCGTGCTTGGCCCACGCTGGGACCGCTACGGGCAGCTCCCTTACGGCCGGCTGGAGGAGGGCAACGTATTCGCCATCGAATTGGGCGTGCAGGTCGAGGGATACGGCCCGGTCTATCTCGAGGAGAACGTCACAGTCACCCCCGAAGGCATCGCCTGGCTGAGCCAGCCTCAGACGGAGATCTGGCTCCTCCCACATAAGGCCGCTTGATCCGAGCCATCAGGCCCCGGTATGGACTCCGTCCCTGATCTTCGCTCGAGCTTCCTTCTTGATCCGAATGTCATCTACCTTAACCACGGGTCGTTCGGCGCCTGCCCGCAACCCGTTTTCGATGCCTATCAGATGTGGCAGCGGCAACTCGAACGCGAACCGGTGCAGTTCCTCGGGGTCCAAGCCGCCCGTCTTCTGAGGACCGCCCGAGAGGCGTTGGCCGTCCATGTCGGTTGTCGGGCCGACGATGTGGTCTTCTTCCCCAACCCCACCACGGCCATCAACATGGTGGCCCGCAGCCTGAACCTGCAGCCCGGCGATGAGATCCTGACCACCGATCACGAATACGGGGCGATGGACCGGACATGGCGGTTCATCTGCCAGCATACGCGGGCCAAGATCGTGCGTCAAACCCTGCCGCTCCCCCTCGAGCCAACCGAACAAGTTGTGGACAGAATTTGGGCCGGCGTTTCGTCGCGAACGCGGGTGGTCTTCCTCAGCCACATCACCAGTCAGACAGCGCTGACCCTGCCCGTGGCGGACATCTGTGCGCGGGCCAGACAGGCCGGAATCATCAGCATTATCGACGGCGCTCATGCTCCAGGCCAGATCCCCCTCGACCTGGGGTCCCTGGGCGTTGATATCTACACGGGGGCTTGCCACAAATGGCTGTGTGCTCCCAAGGGATCGGCCTTCCTGTACGCGCGTGCTGAGGTCCAACCGAGCCTCGATCCATTGGTGGTCAGCTGGGGTTGGGAGGCGGAGAAGCCTTCCGGCTCGGTTTTCATCGACCACCAGGAATGGCAGGGAACGCGCGACTTGGCGGCGTTCCTCAGCGTGCCGGCGGCGATCGAGTTCCAAGACCACCACGATTGGCCGGCGGTCCGGGCGGCCTGCCACGCGATGGCCGTCCGGTGGCGAACTCTCCTCAATCAGACGCTCGGCCAAGAAGCCATCTGCGAACAAGACCGCTTTCACCAGATGTTCACCGTACAACTGCCGGTTTCGGATCCGGAAGCGTTCCAGCGGCGGCTGTTCGATGAGGCCCACATCGAAGTCCCGGTCTTCCGCTGGAACGACGGCGCCTGGATGCGAGTGTCGGTCCAAGCCTACAATCGGCCGTCTGACTTTGAGGCTTTGATGGAGGCATTGGATGCGCTGCTTTGAGAAGGAGGCGGCATGAAGACCGGGCCGAGCGCACCTGGCCGCATCGGATTCTGGACGGCCATCGGCGCCTTGTTCGCCCTGGCCTACAGCCAGGCCCCACTCTACACCTCCAACCAGAACCAGTACTTCCTGCACGGGATGGCGGCTGCCGGCTACGGTCATCTGGCAGCGGATTGGCTGGCCAACACACTCGATCCCACGCCCGTCTTCTCGTGGCTCGTGGCGGGCACTTTCGCCTGGGTTGGACCCTGGTTCTTCTACATTGAGTACGGCCTGCTGCACGCCTTGACCCTGTGGGGGCTCTACGCAATCGCGGTCTGGCTTCTCCCTGAGGAGCTGCCCCGCGAGCGACGGTTGGCCCTGTTGGTGATCCTGACCCTCTTGTTCTCCGAAGCCGTTCGGTTTCCCCTTTCCCATTTCACGTGGGCGGATGGGGGCTATCTTCTGGAGGGCGGGGTCGCCGGCCAGCGATTGTTGGGACCGGTCCTCGAACCGAGTGCATTCGGCGGCCTGCTGGGGGTGTCCATTGCTCTGTTCCTTCGGGGTCGCCCGCATGCCGCCGCCCTCATGGCTGCCGGCGTGGCCACGGTCCACCCCACCTATCTCCTGACCTCCGGCGGGCTGGTGGGTGCTTACGCCGGCGTGCTGGCCTTCAGCGACCATCGCCGAGTTACGGCGTTGGCCAGCGGAGGCCTGGCGCTGGCCGGCGTGGTCCCTATCCTCATCCATACCCTGGCCATCTTCGGGGTGGGCGGTTCGCAAGTATCCGCCGACGCCGCCCGGGTTCTGGTTGACTTCCGCATCCCTCACCACGCGATTCCTGCCCAGTGGCTGGATCTTTCCGTGGCGATCAAACTGGGACTTGTCATCGGGGCGATGTTCGTCGTCCGTCGAACCCGCGTGCTGCCGATTCTGGCGGTGCCGGCTGCCCTTGGCCTGGTGCTGAGCTTGGTCCAGGTGGCTAGGGGCAGCGATCGCCTGGCGCTCCTCTTCCCATGGCGGGTGTCGGTGCTGTTGGCACCTGTGAGCACGGTCATCCTGGCATCTCAGGCGATGGCGTGGGGATGGCGCCAGCTCGACCGGCGCAAGCGTCAGGTCCCGTCCTGGACCAGCCGTGCCGCTTGGGCCGCCATGATCATTCTGGCCCTGGCCGGGGCGGCGTCTTTCGCTTTGCATTTGCAGAGGCAAAGCCGGGATCCGGAGACGGCACTCTTCGCCCAAGTGCGGCGCTCGGCTGCCCCTGGCCAGGTCTTCCTCATCCCGCCCGGACTTCAGGACTTCCGGCTCGCCACCGGTGAACCGGCCTTCGTGGACTTCAAGGCGATCCCTTATGCACCCGGCGAGGTGCTCACCTGGTACGATCGCATCCGATTGTCCCAGTACTTCTACCGCGACAACCCGGCTGATATCGACTGCAACTTGCTCGATCGGGCAGCTGCCGCCGGGGTGACCCACGTGGTGCTGGAACCCGCTCAGCAGGGTGTCACTTGTGAAATCCTTCACAAGGTGTGGGGTGATGACTCCTTCGAGCTCGATCGCCTGGGACCATGAAAGCCTTCTACTGCGACCATTTCGTTCTCCCCTTGCCGCCCGGTCACCGCTTTCCGATGGACAAGTACGCTCGTCTTCGCACTCGGGTGTTGGCCGACGGAATTTTTCAACCGGACGAGCTGCACGTGCCGCAAGCCGCCACAGACGAGCAGCTTCTACGTGTCCACTCACGCCACTACCTTCGCAAGCTGAACGCCGGGGAGCTCACCCAGCAGGAGATCCGGCGGATCGGGTTCCCTTGGTCACCGGCGATGGTCGAGCGCTCGCGGCGTTCGGTCGGGGGCACGCTCGCCGCCTGCCGGGCCGCCCTCAGTGATGGCACGTCCGTCAACCTGGCCGGCGGGACGCACCATGCCTTCCCCGACCACGGCGAAGGATTTTGTGTCTTCAATGACGCTGCCGTGGCCCTTTGCCAGTTGCTGGCCGACGGCTCGATCACCCATGGCCTGGTGGTAGATTGCGATGTGCATCAAGGCAACGGCACGGCGGCGGTGTTCCAGAACGATCCAAGGGTCTTCACCTTCTCCATCCATGGGGCGCGCAATTTTCCCTTCCGCAAGCAGGCCAGCGACCTTGACTTGCCCCTGCCCGACGGGACGGGCGATGCCGCCTACCTCGACCTTCTGGGGGAGGCTCTGTGGCGCGTGATTGACCAGGCCAAAGCCGATCTTGTGGTTTACGTCTCCGGCGCCGACGCCTACGCCGGGGACGCGCTGGGCCATCTTGCGCTGACCAAAGCCGGGCTGCGGGCCAGGGACCAACTGGTGTTGGCGACCTGTCGACATGCCCACCTGCCGGTGGCGGTAGTGATGGGCGGCGGCTACGCTCCAAACATCGATGACACCGTTGATATCCATGCCGCCACGGTAGCTGCGGCGGCAGCTTCCCAAGCCATGTCGGCTTCCGAGGCAGCTTAGCCGGACACCAGCGCCGACCAGTGGCGCCACTCACTCGTTCTTGGTAGGATGGGCGCCTGCAGTCCGCCGGGCATGGTGGGAAGCAGACCGGGTGGGAGCGAGGCGGATGCCGCCTTCGCGATTGCCGATCTCCCGTACAATGATTGATCTTTGGTCAACCCCTTTCCACTTCACGTGGGCCAATCTCTGCCTGTGGTCGGCTTCGACACTCCGGCCGAATCGCACTTGTCCCTCCGGCCGCAAAGTGCGACTCAGCGACTCACCAGGAGCCTTGAGAGGTATAGAATCTCTCGGGTCTGCGTTGTCCCAAAGGTAGTACTCTGCCGGTGTCGGCTTCGGCCGGCGATGACTCCTGACCATGCGAGGTAACGTGCCCATGCGCCCCTTCCGCCATCCGATGCAACCCACCCGATCTTGGGCGGCGGTTGCGACCTCTCTGCTCTTCGGCCTCTTGATGGGGGCATGCGCCGGATCACCAGGATCCTCAGCGCTCCCCGACGACGGCCCCCCTGTTTCCGTCTCGAATGCGGCGGCTTCGCGCCTGTTTGAGAAGGTGCTCTCGGCGGTCGAATCGGCGGCCCAGACACAGTCGGTGCGCTTCACGGTAACCGACGAGGAGGTGACCTCAGCCCTGGCGTTGGGTGCCCAGTTCGTCACTTTCACCCCCGCCGGCCCGGTCATCGATGGCCTCCCCGGAAGCCCGGACAGTCAGAGCGCTCCCGGCCTGCAGGGTCTGGGGCTGCCAGACTCGAGCGGACAAGGCGGCGGCTTGTCACTCTCCAATTTGGGGCTCAAGGTCGAGGAGCCACAGGTACGTTTCACCGGCGATGGCAGGATGATCCTCGAGGGGTTTGGCCGGGTCGGGAGTTGGCGCCAACCGGTGCGGGTGGTGATGGCCCCGCGTGCCACAGAGGGCGAACTCGATCTGCACTTCGTCGAGGGCCGCATCGGCAGCCTTCCGCTGCCGGCTTTCGTCTTCAATCCCATCGGGAAAGCACTGGCGTCGTTGATCCTCGCCGGAAGTGACACCCTGGACATTCGCGAGATCAGCATCAATCAAGGGTCGATGACCCTGGCTGGGGCGTGGGTCGGCGGCAATCCTCTTGACCGCCTGCCCTCCCCCTGAGGCGGCACCGCCAAATCTTTCCCGGGGTGCCGATGATACAATCCCCGGGCCGTGACTGAAGAACCCGAAACAACCTCCACACCACGCTGGCTCCCGGCGGCCCTGATCGCAGGCGGCGTTCTGGCCATCTGCCTGTGCGCCGCGATCGTCTCCGCCGCCACCAGCAGCGCGCTCAGGGACGGATTGCTGCGGCGCAGCCTGGCAACTGGGCGAACCCCGGTCCCATCGGCGCGGGTTTCGCGTGCAGCCTCCCAACCCACCCACCCGGCCGGGTCGGCGACTGTCACCCCCACCCCGGCTCGCCTGTCACCCAAAATCCAGGCGGAGATGGACGAAATTCAGTCCCAGGTCGCTCAGTTGCGGGGCCTCAAGCCGCTGGCCCAGGTCAAGCGCCAACTGATTTCGCAGACCGAGTTGAAGGCCCAGGTCGAATCGGATTTCCTGGACGGCTATTCCCAGACCGACGCCGAGCACGACTCGAGCCTTTACGGCATGCTCGGGCTGCTGCCCCAAGGCTTCAACCTTTGGGACTTTTACAACCAACTCTACTCCGAACAGGTGGCCGGCTACTATGACGACGAGAAGAAGGTGATGTACGTTGTGCAGGGCTCGGGCTTCGATGGCCCCGAACGTCTGACCTACGCCCACGAATATGCCCATGCCCTCCAGGACCAGCATTTCGGCCTGCGGGACAATCTGGGCTACACCGAGTCCACCTGCCAGGACGACAGTGAGCGCTGCGCTGCCGTGCGGGCACTGATCGAGGGTGACGCCACGCAGCTCGAAGACCAATGGCTTCGCAACTACGCCACACAGCAAGATGTTGACCAGATACTGGCTTTCTATGACAAGTTCCAGAGTCCGGTCTATGATTCGGCGCCCAACTTCCTCCAGGAAAGTTTCGCCTTTCCCTACAGCCAGGGTCTGGCCTTCGTTCAGGCTTTGTACCGGCAGGGGAGCTGGGCTGGGGTTGACACCGCCTATCAGAATCCGCCCCATTCCACCGAACAAATCCTGCATCCCGAGCGGTATCCTTCCGACGAGCCCGTCCTGCTGGCCTCCCCCAATGGGTTGAAGAAAGCCTTGGGCTCAGAATGGACGAAGATCGATCAAGGCACCTTTGGGGAGCTCTTTACACGCCAGATCCTGGAGGCCTTCGTTCCCACCCCGACCGCCGGCACAGCCGCAGAAGGCTGGGGAGGCGATGTGTACCAGGCCTTCACCAGCCAGTCATCGGGGGACACCGCACTGATTCTGGTCACCATTTGGGACACCATTCGGGACTCCCAGGAAGCGGCCCTCGCCTGGCGAGACTATGGCGATGCGCGATTCGGCGAACATTCGTCGGACGGCACCGGCTACCGCTGGGAGGCGGCTCATACCTTCGCCATTCTCGACCGGCAGTCCAACCAGACCATGCTCATTCTGGCGCCCGATCAAGCCTCTGCCGAAACCCTTCAAGACGCTGTTTCTTTTCCGCTTCACAAGCGATAGCCCATGGCGCCTCCTCTCGAGCCCCACCGCGTCCGGGCCATTCTGTTTGACCTGGACGGCACGCTTGCGGACACCGACGATCTCCTCGTCGACCGCCTGACCCGCCGTTTGGCGCGCTGGAGCTTCCTGATGCCGGGAAGGGATCCGGCGGCCGTGGCTCGCCGCTTGATGATGAACGCCGAGAATCCGTTCAACGGCCTCTACGCCTGGGCCGACCGCTTGTACCTGGATGAGGCCTGGGCCTTCGCCGGCCGCGTCCTGCCCATTCCGCGCAAGCCCCCGGCCCCCGACGGGATCGCCCCCGTGCCGGGCGTGGTCGATACCGTCAAGGACCTGTCCGCTGACTACAAATTGGCGGTGGTCACCACCCGCTCCAACCGAAGCGCTGATGCTCTTCTGCGGGCGATCAACTTGGCCGACGCGTTTAGCGTCGTGGCCAATGCGCGCTCCACCCTGCGCATCAAACCGCACCCTGCCCCCGTGCTGTGGGCGGCGCAGCGCCTAGGCGTCCTTCCGGGGGCGTGTCTGATGGTCGGTGACACGACGGTGGACATGCGCGCCGGGCTGGCCGCCGGAACTCAGGTGGTCGGCGTTTTGTGTGGTTTCGGTGATCTCCAAGAGCTCACTCGCGCTGGTGCTCAGGCCGTCATCGACTCTCCCGCCGCTCTTCCGGCGCTGCTGGCCGGCGGGTGATGAGGCCCTACGACCGCGGTCGTTGTGTGAAGATTTTCACAAGCCACCGCGGTCATTTGTGGTCGGCGAACTGGATCAGCGCCCATCGTCCGTCGATCATCCAGTCTCCATCAGCTCGGCCGGCATCCTCGATCATTGGCGGATCAAGGCCGGCCGCCACGTCCGCCTTGAGCGCCCGCAGGCAGAGCACCGGCGCCGGGAAGTAGCTCAATACGGCCTCGAAGGGCGTAGTGTAAGGCCAGTGCCGGTCGCCCAGAAGACGCCTGTAGTTGGCATCTCCCTTGAAGATCACCAGATCAGACGATGCAAGTTCCTGGCGCAGGTGCGACGGGAATTCCCATCCAGCCAGCGGTGACGTCCAGAAGCCGTCTGTGGTGACCCGCAGCCTCGCCCTGCGCCCGGCCAGTTCCAGGTCGTCCCCAAGGACCGAGAGCTCCCCGCCCGTCGCCGATGCCTGGCGCAGCGTGCCGTCGACATCCTGCTGGGTCGCGTCCGAGACGAAGGTCGGGTGCGACTTGACATGGAGCACGAGCTGGCAGCCGGGATGCGCCTGCAGCAGGCCGCGCGCCAGAGCCAGATCGGCCAGCAGTTCCTGTCCGGCGTTGTCCAAGACGACGTCGATGCGTTTCGGCCCGTCCGGCAAGCTGCCCAGGTGTGCTAGCACCGCGGGGCGGTCGTCAACCAGCAAGCGGTGCAGGGGGGCTCCTTCGGGATCCGCATTTCGAGAGCCGCCCGGAGCTGTGGGCCACATGCTCAGATCGGCGCGGTTCCCCCACAGGGCAGAGAGCAACAGGTCGGCCAGGCTCGTCCTTCGTTGCGCTGGCTCCGCCGACGCGAGCCCTTGGTCCAGCCCTCGCTGTTTCTCCGGCCCGAAGGGGTCCAGCCCATGCGTGGCTCCCGGTTGAAAATAGCCAGACGCAGCCAGCAGACGCCGGTAGAAATAGGTTTCGGCGAAGAACCAGGGGACTTCCAGCCATGTCATCCCCACCTGCGGCGCCACGAGGGGTTGCCAGGCGTCGGCATCGGGGGCGCCGGGGTCGTGTAGGGGCTCGATCCGGCCGTCGGGGACTTCTTCGGCCAGCCGCAGAAGATCCGCACCGACCTCATCCGGCCACCGGCGTTCATTGGCGGCGCGGCGGCCAATCTCCGGCAGGCGCCACCTTAACGAACGCTCAGCCCAACTGCCTGATTGGCTGCCTCGCAAGGGGGCGGGAATTGGAAGACTCGGCCTGTCTGCTGCCATGCAGGGGTGCCTCCTGAGGCTCGGTCACCGCTGATCCGAAGTGCGTGGGGCAGGTCAGTCACCCTACCGGTGACAAGGGGCATTGTCGGCCCTGCGAAACCCATCAACCGAAAGCGCTGGCCATGGGGCGAACCTGCTCGCCGATTGTAGCCGAAACAAAGGGGGGAGGCGCGACTCGCCGCCGACGGGGTCGTGCCCGAGCGGCGCGCCTAGAAGCCCAGGTACCTGAGCAAGGACGGCGGAACCCAGAACTGGCCCAGGCCGAGCAGCGAGGCCGCCATTGAAACCAGGAACAGGGCCGCCCCGGTGCCAATCAGAATGTAGTCGCGCGTTTGGTAGCGGAGCTCGATGAGCCAGGTCCTCGGGCCGGTGCCGAAGGCCCGCAGATCCATGGCGTCGATAATGTCTTCGCTGCCCGCCAGGGCATGCACGGTGACCGGTACCACCAGCGGCGCCAACTTTCGGACCTGTTGGATCAACCCGCCCTGCAACTTCTCGAGTTCATATCCCCGGGCCTTCTGCGCGTCCAGGGTGAGTTGGAAATCGCGCCCGAATGTGGGGATGAAACGCATCGTCAGATCCATGGCGTAGGCGATCTTGTCCGGCAGACCCAGGCGACGGAAGGCCACCCCGTAGTGCGCCGGATTGAGGGAGTAGGGGATCAAGACGGTGGTGCTGGCCAGGGCAAAGACGCGCGCCATCTGACTCAGCGCAAACAACAGCCGCTCCACGGTGACGTCCACCGTCGGCCGCCATCCGAACAAGGTGAGGGGCGCCCTCAGAGTCCGGATGATGTGCTCTTGAGAGTAGACTTCCACGCCGCCCCTTCCGGTCAAAAAGGTCAGGACAGCAAAGAAGATGACAAAGCCTCCGATGAACAGCCAGGCCCGGCGCGACTCCGACCAGCGGACCCCCGACGTGACCACGATGATGATGGCCACCAGCATGAAGATGGCCAAAATTCGCAGGTCCCAAAAGAAGAGCGTCGAAGTGATGAAGCTGGCGTAGAAGATCAGCCAGGCCGATGGATCGAAAGCCTGGATCAAGGAGCGACGGGGGCGATAGCGCCAGCTAACCAACATGGTGGGGTTTGATCATCGAGAGGGGCCCTCTCCGGGCCCCTCTTTTGATCACTAATCTCAGCGTCCGGTCTGTCTCTGCAAAGACATCCAGGCGCGCACCAGAATGGGCACCAGGATGGCAGCGAAGATCATGTTGGGCCCGGCCGCCGGCAGGAATTCGCCAACGATCGCCACGGCGGGCGGGAAGCCGTTGATCCAGATATCTGAGACGGCGGCAAAGCCGATCCCAATGAAGTTGCCCAGCATTGCCCAAGTCACAGCAGCGGCGATGTCCATGTCGCTGGCGAAGCCGTAGCGCACGGCCAGCACCAGGACGAAGCCCACGATCGCAGACAGGCCGGCGAAGGCTGAGATCGTGGCATCGCCGAAGATTCCGGCCCCCGGATCGAAAAACATCATGTTGGACTGCGACGGGTTGAGTAACCACAAGATGGTGGCGATGGCCGCCAGCACGGCGCTGACGATCAGGACATTGTTCAGGCCCTTCTTCTTGTCAACATACAGGGCCGCCAGGCCGGAGATCAGGCCCACCAATCCGTTGCCGATGCTCCATTGGGGGGACAGGCCGAAGCCGGTCAGGGCATCACCGAACATGTTCCCTACGGCCCCGGTGAAGAAGCCGACTACGGGGCCGAACACATAGCCGAAGAACATCGGTAGGGCGATGGCGGGGCGCAGCGACACCTGGCTGACCGACGGGACCACAAAGACCGTGCCATTGAACAGATAGGAGAAGATGGCGTAGAGTGCAGCGCCGATGGCCATGTAGACCACCTGCCGGGTGCCGACCACCCAGACATCGTTCTCCTTGGTCAACCAGTAGATCACAAACACGGCCAACAATCCGATACCAACGAACACAAACCGAAGCGTGGCGGTCTCGTCCAGCTGCAGATCGGGATTGATCTGCCCACCGATCCATATGATCCCGGCAAAGAAGACGATGACCCCAACGAGTGCTCCTACAACCGACCAAAGCTTCGAGTTGCTCATGGCTCCCTCCTGAATGGTCTCATGATCAAAGTTGCCCTCATCGGACATGGCTCCGTGTCAGCCAGCACCTGCGTGGGCAAGCGCCTCCGCCCGCAGAAAGTGGCCAGTGGACGGCAGCCGTTCCAGATTGGCCCTGAGCAGCGAGGTCGGCACCAGATTCGATCGTTGGATCAGATCGAAGTCATGCAGCACCTCTTCCGGACGCCCGTCGGCGACGATGCGTCCGTCGGCCATCAACAGCACGCGGTTGGCGTACACCAGGGCCAAATCGAGGTCGTGGGTGATAAACAGGATCGCCTCAAAGCCGGGTGTTTGCAGAATTGAATCCATAAAGCCCATGTAGTTCTTGTAATCCTGCCCGGCAGTCGGCTCATCCATCACCAGAATCCGCGATTTCATCGCCAGAATGGCGGCAATGCTGACCCGCTTCTGCTGTCCAAACGATAGCGCCAGCGGGGGGTCTTGCGCCATGCCCGAGAGGTTCATCACATCTATGGCATAAGCAATCTCCTCCTCGATCTTCTCCGACGAATGCCCGAGATTTCTGGGTCCAAACGCAAGTTCCTCACTCACGGTCGGGGCAAACAGCATATGGCTGGGGCTCTGGAAGACGTAACCCAGGCTGGAGGCGATCTGGGCGATGGTAAGCTGGCTGCTGTCCTGGCCGTCGATCTTGACCCGGCCCCGTCGCGGCTTCAGCAGCCCTATGGCGTGTTTCACGAGCGTGGTCTTGCCAGCGCCATTGGGCCCTAACAAGGCGATGATCTCTCCCGGCGCCACCGCCAGATCGACGTCGTGAAGCACCTCGGGGCCGTCTTCGTAGCCAAAACCAACCCCCTGAAACTCAAGGATGGGCTGGACGGGCCCAGATGCGGATTCCACCGCCGCCTTGAATGGGGACGGCGCAGGTTCCGATGCGGCTTGTTGGATCGCCATCGCTGCAGGCAGCTTGACCTCGTGGTGGTCGAGGTGGCCCACCAGATCCTCGGTTTCTCCGAGAAACTGGATGCGTCCCGCCTTCATGTACATCACCCGGTCGGGGGAAATCCCCAGGACGTCCTCAACCCGGTGTTCGACCAGCATCACGCTCATCCCCGCATCGACCAGGGTACGGACCATTCGAAGCGCGTCTTGGGCGCTGGCGGGGTCGAGGCTCGCCAGGGGTTCGTCCAGCAGTAACAGGCTGGGCTCCATGGCCAAGACTCCAGCCAGGGCCACTTTTTGCTTCTCTCCCCCGGAGAGCAGGTGGGTCTCACGCTCTGCCAGGTGGCTGATCCCCAACCGGGCCAAGGCAGACTCGGCCCGTTGGCGGATCTCCTGCCTGGGAAGTCCCAAATTCTCGAGTCCGAATGCGACTTCGTTGAGCACCCTCGATCCCAGAATTTGTCGTTCGGGGTCCTGCAGCAGGGTGCCGACATGGTGTGAAATCTCGGCCAGAGAAAGCTCGGCCGTGTCCTCTCCCGAAAGCCTCACCTGGCCGGTCAGTTCCCCCTTGTAGGATCTGGGCACCAACCCGTTGATGGCCCGGATGAGGGTGGTTTTGCCACAGCCGCTGCTGCCTGCCACCAGCATCAACTGGCCGCGGTCCAGTCCAAAAGAGATGTCCTCAATCGCCTTCTCGTCGCGGTCGCGATAGCGAAAAGCCAGCCCTTCGACGACCAGGTTGGTTTCGGGTGTCATGCGCGTCTGGCTTCTCTCCATCTCATCAAACTACAACACCGGGCGGCGGCATTCGATATGCCGTCACCTGGCCGCTTCGGCATCCTGGATTCATTCCGACCTGAATTGCCCTTCAGACCTGCTCTTCGAAGCCTATCTCGCCTTCGGTCAGGCGCGATGGCGGGCGGGGCATGTCGAACAGGTCAGTCACCCGGCAGTAGCTTGCGCCCGCCAGGCGGCCGATGGGCTGGAGCTTGGCCAGGTCGATCTTGCCGCCATCGAAGATCACCCCGTCGTCAGCATGGATATGGACAACGCGCCCGATCACGACGCTGCCGCCACCTGGTTGGGTGCCCAAGTCAACAATGTCAACCGTGCGGCATTCGAATTGGATGGGGCTTTCTCCCACGCGCGGCGGCTCGACGACCACGGACTCGACGGGCGTCAGGCCCGCAAGCTCAAACTCGTCGATCTCCGGCAGAACTTCCACGGAGCTGATGTTCATCGCCATGGCCAGCGGTTCGGTGACGATATTAACGACGAACTCTCTGGTCGCCCGCGCGTTCTCCAGGCTGTCCTTGGCTTTGGAGTCCGTGCCTCGGATCATGGGGCAAAAGAGCACATGCGGCGGGTTGCCGCAGATGGCATTGAAGAAGGAGAACGGCGCCAGGTTGCGTGTTTTATCCGGGCTGAGCGTGGATATCCAGCCCACGGGACGTGGCAAGATTGACCCGATCATCAGCTTGTACACATCTTGCCAGGGAACGCTCGACGGGTTCAGTTCCATGGGAGGCTTGGGCTCCTGAGGCCAGGTTGGGAGGAAGGACCGACGGCGCGCAGGCTCAGGTTACTCCCCGTCGCCTTCTAGCCAGCTGTCCATGTAGTCTGCCTTCTCCATCTCCAGGGCAGGCAGGGCGACATTGAGCGGACGGAAGGTGTCCACCATCACGGCCAGCTCCTCCGTCTTCTTTGCGCCGATGGATGCCTCGGTGGCGCCGGGCTGCGGCCCATGAGGCAAACCGGACGGATGTAGGGTGATGTCGTACTGGTCGATCCCCGTGCGCGACATGAAATCGCCGTCGCAGTAATAGATGACCTCATCCGAATTCACATTCGAATGGCTGTACGGCGCCGGAATGGCCTCCGGATGATAGTCGAACAGCCGGGGGACAAAGGAGCACACCACGAAGTTCCATCCCTCGAATGTCTGATGCACCGGCGGCGGCTGGTGGATCAGGCCGGTGATGGGTTCGTAGTCGTTGATATTAAGGGCCCAGGGATACAGATAGCCGTCCCATCCGATCACGTCATGCGGATGGTGGTCCAGTACGTGCTTTGAGATCTGGTTGCGAACCTTGACCCTGACCTCAAATTCGCCCCGCTCGGTATGGGTCTCTAGATCGTGAGGCGTGCGGATGTCACGCTCTGTATAGGGGGCAAACTCCGTCAGCTGGCCGAAGTTGTTTCGATAGCGCTTGGGGGGCTGAATTTGCGACGGAGCCTCGATCACAAAGAATCGCGCCTCCTCATTCAGGCGCATCTGCCAGGTAGTGCCATAAGGGATCACCAGGTAATCGCCCGGCCCAAACTCAAGCGTGCCGAACTGGCTGTGGAGCTCACCGGAGCCTTCATGGGTGAACCAAACCTCGTAGGCTTGACCGTTGCGGTAGAAGTAGTCCATGCTCACAGTGGGCCGGGAAATACCAAGCGTGACATCGTCGTTTCCCAGCAGCACCCGATGTGCCGAGACCGGGTCACCACCCACGGGCGCCTCGCCGGTGGTGAAGGCGCGGTGGCGCACCCCGCCGAAATCGGCGTACTCGGGGCGTGCATCCCCCAGGTCTTCCACCTCGCGCACTCGGGGCGGCAAAAAATGATGGTACAAGATGGACTGCAGGCCCGAAAAGCCCTCTAACCCCATGACCTCTTCCCGATACAACCCGCCTCCCGGCTTTCTAAACTGAGTGTGCCGTTTCTGCGGCATCTCACCCAGTCGTTGATAGAACGGCATATCCCGCCTCCCTCTCCAACTTCAGCCTTATGGCCTGTCGATCGGGCCGATGGTGTTTCGCAACACGCCCATGCGCTCGATCTCCAGTTCGATCACGTCACCCGGCTGCAGCCACGGGCCCCTTCCCTGGGTCAACTCCAGCAGGCAGCCGGTCCCCACCGTCCCCGAGCCCAGGACCTCCCCGGGCAACAGGAAGACCTCTTCTGAGGCGCGCTCGATCATCTCGGCGAAACTGTAGTGGATATCCTTCCAGTTGCCTCGAGAGCGTTCCTCCCCGTTGACGCGTGCGGTCATCTCCAGGTCAAACACACCCGGCCGGTCCATGCGACGATCTTCGAACTCGTCCGGGGTGACCAGGCACGGGCCAAAACTCGAGGCAAAATCCTTGCCTTTGGCCGGCCCAAGCCCCACCGACATCTCTTCACGCTGCACGTCTCGCGCCGACCAATCGTTGAAGATCGTGTAGCCGAAGATGAATACGCTGGCGCGATCAGCCGGGATCGTCCTCCCTGCCTGCCCGATGACGCAACCGATCTCCAGTTCGTAGTCGAGCTCACGCGTGGTACGTGGATGAGGAACCGTTTCGTCTGGGCCATAGACTGAGTGCGGGTTGGAGAAGTAGAAGACCGGATGACGGTACCAGGCCTCCGGCACTTGAGCTCCCCGGTGGGCAAACGCCGTGGCCACGTGTTGTTCGAAGGCATAGAAATCTCGAAGGCCCATCGGCCGCGGCAACGGCGGCAACAGGTGGACGTGCTCCAGGTGATGGACCAGCGTCCCTTGCCTCAAGGTCGCCAATGCCGCCAGGTCCTCCCCGCGTACGGCCGCCATGAGGGTTTGCGTCGTGGCCCACGCGCCTGGGCCGGCCAAGATCAGTTCCATCAGCGACCCGGGCAACGGCTCAGGGGGCAGGTTCTTGGCGCTTTGCGCCCACGGCTGCGCCACCGCCAGGTCAACGACCCAAGGCCCGGCCAGCGCACCCAGCCTCGGCAGGCGTGGCGTTTCGTTTGTGACAAACGTCACATACTGCATGTGGGCCGCTCCTAGTCTGGTCCTGGCTCGCTCGAAAGAGGCAGTGAGTTAAAGGTTGCCCCGACGATCCTGTTCGCCTTCGATGGCCTCGAACAAGGCCTTGAAGTTACCCTTGCCGAAGCCCCGGCTGCCGCGGCGTTGAATGACCTCGATGAAGGCTGTCGGGCGGTCCTGCAATGGCTCGGAGAAGATCTGGAGCAGATAACCCTCGTCGTCCCGGTCGACCAGGATGCCCAGCTCCTGAATGGACTGGATGGACTCTTTGATGTCCCCGACGCGTTCGGGAAGTGCCTGGTAGTACGCGTCCGGCACTCTTAGGAACTGCACCCCGCGCTCGACGAGCTGGCCGACCGTTTCGATGATGTTTCCTGTGGCAAGCGCTAGGTGTTGAA
This sequence comes from uncultured Chloroflexia bacterium, assembly GCA_963807065.1. Taxonomy (GTDB): domain Bacteria; phylum Chloroflexota; class Anaerolineae; order Anaerolineales; family E44-bin32; genus CAWAND01. The sequence goes on along the minus strand of CAWDZQ010000004.1, from coordinate 765,421 downwards.
CCCCGGGCGTAAGGTAGTAGTTCAGGTATTCTTCGATCTGGCTCCTCTTCTTGCCCTCCGCCGGTTCGTTGATCGGCAGCTTCACGCGGCCGCTGCCGTCCTGCATGACCTTCGACATGAGCGCCGAGTACTCGGTGCTGATGTCCTTGTCATCGAAGTGCAGAAGTTGGCGGAAGCCCATCACTTGGTGGTAGAAGTTGACCCAGTAGTTCATTTTGCCCAGCTCAACGTTGCCGACCACGTGGTCAACAGCCACCAACCCGGTGGGCTCTGCCGGATAGTCGATCGGGGCGTAGCCGGGGGCAAACGGGCCGCTGTAGTCGTCCCGATCCACGAAGACGTGCAACACCTCGCCATAGGCGCGAATGGCCGACGTCCGGTAAATTCCAAACTCGTCGCGCTCTTCTTTTGGCGGCCAGGCTGCTGTCCCGCCTCTGGCAGTGGTTTCCTTGAACGCCTGCTCGACGTCCTCCACCCCCAGGGCAACGACTTTCACGCCATCCCCGTGCACCAAATGGTGGCCGGCGATGGCGTGCGACGGTCCGTAGGGGGCGGACACGACCAACCGGATCTTCCCCAACTCGAGCACGTACGACGCAAAGTCCCGGTTCCCCGTCTCCAAGCCGGCGTAGGCCACGGGCTTGAAGCCAAAGGCCTTCCACCAGTAGTACATGGCTTGCTTGGCATTCCCAACCCAGAAGTGGATGTGGTCGATGCTCTTGATTTGGAGAAAGTCAGCTTCTTCGGTAATCGGTCGGGGTTCTGTGGTCGTTATGTCTGCCATCGCACACCTCCCAAGGTGTCCTAATGCGCCAGGGCGCCCTCCCGAACGGCCTCAGCCAGGCGAGCCACCCCGGTTTCGATCTTTTCCGTACGCACATTCCCGAAACTCAGGCGCAGACAGTTCTTGTGGCCGCCTTCCACGGCGAACGCCTCGCCAGGAATGAAGGCGACCTTCTTCGCCACTGCCGCCTCAAACAGGTTCCAGCTGTCCAGGCCCTCGGACAAGGTCAGCCAGACGAACAAGCCTCCCTCAGGGCGGGTCCAGCTTTCACTGGACGTGAACTCGGAGGTCAACGCCCCCAATAAACGGTCGCGCCGCGTCTTGTGCAACGCGTTCATCTCGGCCAGATGTGTCTCCAAGTGGCCGCGGCGGATGAATTCGTAGACCGCCCTCTGGATCAAGGTCGAGGTTTCCAAGTCCATCGATTCGCGGACGACCGTGATCTTGGGGATCATGCTCTCCGGGGCAACGATCCACCCCAGCCGGACCCCCGGTGCGAACATCTTGGAAAACGACCCCAGGTAGAAGACCCATCCATCCTGGTCGTAGGCTTTGATCGGCGGGATCGGATCGCCTTCGAAGCGCAGCATGCCGTAGGGGTCATCTTCGACAAGCGGCACCTGGTAGCGGGCCGCCAATTCGGCGGCGGCCTGCCTGGCAGCCCCGGGCATCGTGGCACTTAAGGGGTTGTGGAAATTGGGCACCAGGACGGCCAACCTCGGTCGCGGGCTCCGCTCAAAGGCCGCTTCCAGGGCTCGGATATCGGCACCACGTGCCGGATCAATGCCCACCGCTCGGACCTCGGCGCCGCGGCCGGCCGTCACCTGTTGAATCCCGGTAAAGGCGACGGCCTCGATGGCCGCCGGCTCACCGGGGTCGAGCAACATCGTCGACAGGATCGCCAGGCCCTGTTGGGCGCCGTTGGTGATAAAGACTTGATCCGGAGTGCACGGAACGCCGCGCGCATGCATGTGTTCAGCAATCCAAGCGCCCAGGGGTGCGAAGGGCGGGCTGTACTGCAGGCTGGTGGCGCCATCCCTGGCGAGCACCTCGTCCAGGCAAGCACCAAACGCCTCGACGGGGAGCGTCTCCGCCGCCGGCAGACCACCAGCCAGGGAAATGATATCGGGGTCGACGGCCAGTTTGAGCAGGTCACGCATCACAGAGCGCTGGAGATGAGAGACCCCGCGGGACAACCGCATCGACCGATCACCGCTCATGGTTGAATTATAGTCCACCGACTTCGTGCGCCGTCGTCTTAGTCTTCGGCCGCTGTGCCATCACCCTCCGGCTGGGGAAGATCCTGCAGGGCCCGGTCGACGCGCTCTTTGAGGGTCACCCGCTTTGGCCGCCGACGCCCGAGGTCCTTCAGGCGGTCGACGACAGATTCCCCCGTCGCACGGGCGATTCTCCGGATGTCCTCCGGTGACAGCCGCGCGCCGCGCTCGAACCACACAGCACTGGCATATCCCAGGGCAGCCGTCGTTCCCACAGCGACTCCGGCCGCCACCAGCCACCCTGGAGGGCCGCCGAATTTGGTGAGTTCATAGAACAGCGTCCGTCCTAGCACCGCCGCACCGAATGTGGCCACCAACTCGCGGGCCCTCGCCAGATCAATCCTGTAGGTGTAGATGCGGGCGATGGAGATCACCATCGCCGTCTGCACCCCGAGCAGCGGGATGAAATCAAGAAAAGGTAGTGGCGTCACGGCGATGGCGGCGGCAGCCGAGGCCGAACGTGCAATCACCGTCTGCGAAAGGCTCCAGCGGTACGCAGGCAAGGCACGACCGAGCGCCGCCACGATCGCCGGTTCCGAGCGGACCATGGCGGCCAGCAGCTTCTCCACTCCGGTTCCCTTCCGCGCACTCAACGGGAGAATCTCGTCCGAGGACACGCCCAACTCGCCGGCCGTCTTGCCCACCACAGCCGGGACCTCTTTGGCGGGGATCAGATCCATTTTGTTGAGCGCCAAGAGCACCGGCTTGCCCAAACCGCGCACATCGCGCAAGAGTTGGCGTTCCGGGTCCCGCACGCCGTGCGTCGCATCCAGCAAGAGCACGATCAGATCCGCTTCTCCCCCCGCGGACATCGCCCGCTGGCGCTCATCCTCTCCCACTGATCCGACCGAATCCGCCCCCGGTGTATCAACCAGTCGGAAAACGCCGGCATCGGCCGCGCTGGCGACGCGGGTGGTACCCGGCACGGCGCTGACCGCGGCACGGGCTTGTCCCGGCCGGATCAAAAGGTTGTAAAGGGTGGACTTGCCGGCATTGGCCGGGCCCAGGATGGCCACGGTGTGCTTGTCGCCAACCGCCAACATGAAATGCTCCGCCGCCTGGTCCACCAGCCCACGCCACCCCTTCAGGCCGCCGGGAAGACGGTCCAGCCATTTCATCACGCCCTGACGCGCGGTCTCGGGCAGTTCCTCCCAAGTCTGGGAGACGGTGTCGGAAAGGCGGGGAGTCATGCGCTCCCCGCCGCCTCAGGGGCCCGACTCTCCTGCGGGCCTGTGGAGAAGTCTCTCCCGGCCTGTGGATAAGTCTCGCTTTGTGTGGATAACGCGTTCACAATTCACCGTGTTTCTGGGCTCACATGTCCCATATCTGGGGTGACTTTCCGGCGGCCCCATACATCTGCGGGTGGGGCATGGTCAGCCGCCAAGGAGTCTCCCCGTTGTCCCCAATCTTCCCACCGTATGCCTGTGTATGGCTTTCGCTCCCCTCCACCCTACATCTGGGCAGCTCCGCCTCGGCATCCCATCATATGAGGGATCTGGAATGGCGGGAAGACGATTTCCACAAATCCACAGGCCCTACGACGACTACGATTAATAAATCATCTATAGATAAGATGTGTAAAGATGAAGTACCGTCCAAAATGTACAAACTCCGGGGCCCTGCCTTAGGCCCATCCGCGGAACTGCATTGCCCGGACCACCCGATCGATGGCGACCATGTAGGCGCCGTCCCGCATGGGTACCCCTTGTTCCAAGGAGACTTTGAGCACGGATTGGAATGCGCTCTTCATCTTGTGGTCAAGGCGCGACAGGACCTCGTCGGCAGCCCAATAGTAGTTCATATCGTTCTGAACGCTCTCGAAGTAGGAGACCGTTACCCCGCCGGCGTTGCACAGGAAATCGGGAATGACAAAGATCGAGCGGCTCTTGAGGACTTCGTCGGCCTCGATGGTCGTGGGGCCGTTGGCGGCCTCAGCCACAATTTTGACACGTTGGCTGATCTGCTCGACATTGGCATCGGTGATCTGGGCTTCCAGGGCAGCCGGAATCAGAACATCGACGTCATAGGTCAACCAGGCGTCGCCGGGGTCCAGCGTGTAACCAGCCTGGGTGGCTGCGCCTTTGTCGATGGATCCATAGACATCGGTGATGCTCTGGAGGAAGCGAGCGTCAACCCCGTCCTTCTTGAAGAAAGTGTGAGATGTCTTGTCGGCTCGATCCCAGCTTGAAACCGCCACGACCCTTCCCCCCAGTATCTCAGCGAAACCGATGGCGGCGTGTTGGGCGACATTCCCAAACCCCTGAACCGAGGCGGTCAGTTCGGAGGGGACCAATCCGAGGTGGCGGATGGCTTCACGCAGTGTGTAGATCACGCCAAACCCAGTGGCTTCTGTGCGGCCGCGCGATCCGCCGGCATCGACCGGTTTGCCGGTGATCACGCCGGGCGTATAGCGACCGGCCAGCTTGGTGTACTCGTCCATCATCCAGCCCATCATCTGGGGCGTGGTGCCGACGTCGGGAGCCGGGATGTCGATGCCCGGACCGATGTTCTTCCAGACAGCATCGATCCAGCCGCGGCAGAGGCGTTCCTTCTCTCCGACGGTCAGGTCGGCCGGGTCGACGGCCACGCCCCCCTTGGCGCCGCCGAGCGGAATGTCGGCCACAGCGCATTTCCAAGTCATCCACATGGCCAGCGCCCGAATCGTGTCAATCGTTTCGGCGGGATGAAAGCGAATTCCGCCTTTGGCGGGCCCGCGGGCGTCGTTGTGTTGAACTCGGTATCCGAAAAAGACCTGAATGGATCCATCGTCCATTCGAACGGGAATCTGAAACCGAAATTCCCGCATGGGCCAGCGGAGCAGCGTTGCGACGCCATGCTCAAGATTGAGCTGGGAAGCAACGCCGTCGAACTGGGATTGAGCCATCTCAAAAGCGTTCACGATACTCCTCTGGGGTGCGAAAGGCAGTCTGGCCTGGGACGGTCGTTCATTCGGGAGACGCAGGCCCCAGACTCTGCAGCGCCCGCTCAAGTTCACTGCGAACAACCTGTGGATTGGCCTTGCCTCCGGTCGAATGCATTACTTGGCCGAAGAACCATTGAGAGAGGGCCGACTTTCCTTCGATGTACTGTGCCACCTGGTCCGGATTCTCTCGCAGCACCTGGTCGATGACGGGGCGCAGTGCGTCCCGATCATTCAGCTGGGCCAACCCGTCGGATTCGACGATCAATCGCGGTGCGCGGCCCGTTTCGAAGGTACGCGCCAAGACGTCTTTGCCGGTGGAGGCATTAATCGTACCGGCTTCGACCAAGTCGACCAGGTCGGCGATGGCCTCCGGCGGCACGGCAAGATCGCTAAAGGTGGATGAGGCCTGATTCAGCAGGGCGAACAACTCACCGGTGATCCAGTTAGCGAGTTTCTCGGGCGTGGCATGCTCAGATGCCTCAGCTGCGGTTTCAAAATAGTCTGCGACCGCCGGATCGGTGATAAGCACATCGGCGGTGTAGGGCGTCAGGCCAAAGTCCTGCACCAGGCGCTGGCGCCGGGCCCGGGGCAGTTCGGGAAGCGAAGCCCGGATTTCGTCGACCCAGCCGGAGTCAACCGTCAAGGGCGGAAGATCGGGCTCGGGCAGATAGCGGTAATCCTGCGCCTCTTCTTTGCCGCGCTGAGACACCGTTTCCTGCTGCGTCTCATCCCAGCCCAAGGTCTCCTGGATAACAATCCGTCCGGCGGAGAGTTCCTTGGCCTGGCGCTCGAGTTCGTAGTCGATAGCCCGAGCCATGGCGCGGAACGAATTCAAGTTCTTGATCTCGACCCGCGTGCCAAGTGTTTCGCTTTCCATCGGCCGGAGTGACACGTTGGCTTCGAAACGGATGACACCCTTTTCCATGTCGCCGCTGTTGACCCCCAGGTACTGCAAGAGCGTGCGCAGGGCGGCGGCGTAGCCCAGCACCTCGTCGACGGCATGCAGATCTGGCTCGCTGACGATCTCCAGCAAGGGAACACCGGCCCGGTTGAAATCCACCAGGGAATCCGCCGGGCGATGGAAGAGCTTGCCGGTGTCTTCTTCCAGGTGCACGCGTCGGATGCGGGCGGTAGCCTCCCGAACGTCATCGACGCGAAATGTGAGCCGACCGCCTTCGGCCAGGGGCGCCTCATATTGCGAGATCTGATACCCCTTGGGCAGATCGGGGTAGAAGTAGTTCTTGCGGGCAAAGATGCTGCGCTCAGCTACCCGGCAGTCGAGCGCCAGTGCCACCCGCAGGGCGAACTCCACCGCCCGACGGTTAATCACAGGGAGGGTCCCCGGCTGGCCGGAGCAGATTTCGCACACAGCGCTGTTGGGCTCGGCCGTCGTGGAATCGACCACGGCGCAGCCGCAGAACATCTTTGACTGAGTCAAAAGCTCGGCGTGAACTTCAAGACCGATGACGGGCTCAAAGGGAGACATTGTGAAAACTTTCACACAACACGGTTGGGCCTGAGGCCGGCGCTATCCATGGCGGCGCATAAAGCGCTGCATACGTTCCAGGGCCTGCTCCAGGTCCTCATAGGCCGTGGCATAGGAGCAGCGGACGAAAGAACGGCTGTCGCCAAAGGCGCTTCCAGGGACGACGGCTACCTTTTCCTCCTCCAGCAGCCGGTTGGCGAAGGCCTCGTCGTCCATACCCGACGCGTCGATGGATGGAAAGACGTAGAAGGCGCCCAGCGGCTCGAACGTGGTGAGGCCCAAATCGTTCAGCCCTGCGACCATCAGGCGCCGACGCCGATCATACTCCAGGCGCATGCGTTCTACATGCTGGTCGCCCCCGGTCAAGGCTTCGACAGCGGCCACCTGCGACATGGTCGGGGCGGACATGATCGTGTACTGGTGAACCTTGCGCATGGCGGCCAGAATCTCGGGCGGGGCGGCGGCGTAGCCGATTCGCCAGCCAGTCATGGCGTAGTCTTTGGAGAATCCGCCCAAAGTGATCGTCCGCTGGCGGGCTCCGCGCAAGGACGCAAAGCATACGTGGGCGTGGGCGCCATAGACAAGCCGGTCGTAGATTTCGTCGGAGATGACCAGCAAGTCGTGTTTGGCGGCCAGGTCGGCCAGAGCCTGGGCGTTGTCCCGGCTCAACACGGCCCCGGTCGGGTTGTTGGGATAGCCGATCAGCAGGGCCTTGGTTTTGGGGGTGATCAGGGCCTCGACGGCTTCGGCGCTGACCTGAAAGGCGTCTTCCAGCCGGGTGGCCAGCGGGACAGGCGTGCCGCCGGCGAAGACGACCTCCGGCTGGTAGGAGACGAAGCAAGGGGTGGGGACGATGACTTCGTCGCCCGGGTCGATGGTGGCCGTCAGGGCCAGGTACAACGCCTCCGATACGCCAACCGTGATCAGCAGCTCGGTGTCGGGGTCATAATCGACCTGGTACAGACGCTTCAGGTGGGTGGACAACGCCTGCCGCAATTCGAGCATGCCCGAGTTGGAGGTGTACTTGGTCTCACCCCGCTCCAGCGACTGAATGCCCGCCCGAATCACAGGCGACGGGGTGGTGAAATCAGGCTCCCCGATGCCGAGCGAGATGACATCGTCCATCGTTGCGGCGATGTCAAAGAAGCGCCGGATGCCGGACGGGGGCACTCTTCCTACGCGATCGGCCACAAAGTCTCTCATCATGCGGTCCCTTCGTTGCACGCGCCGCGCCCGGGCCTATGGCCAGGTTGGCGGTTTGGCTGGTTAGAGGGCATGGATCCGCCATTCGTCGTAGAGTTCGCCGTAGAAGAGCTCAAATGTTTGTCCATCCACCGTTCGCACTCGGAAGCGCCGCCCGCCCGGAATCCTCCATTCGGCCTCCACGGCTTCAATCTCCCGGCGCGAGCCTTCCCAATTCAGCGCCACCGGGCGTTCGGCATAAGTGTAGCCGGAATGGCATTCGACGGCAGGTTTCGCCGTAGGTGCACTCATCAGAACCGCACCGCGCGCCGCCCGTTCGGCCCGTGAGCCATCGCCCGCTCAGCTCTCATAGGGGGCGAAACCGACTTCAGACGAGTCACCCACATTCAGAGTCCGGAACCGTCCGGTGACGCGGGCGTCCCGCCCGATGACCGAACTGGAGAGCACGCTGTCCACAATATGCGACTCCGCATCGATGATCGATTCTCGAATCAATGAGTGCTCGATGGTACAGCCGGGGCCGATGCTGACATGCGGGCCGATGATCGACTCAACGATATTGGCTGTCGGGTCGACGAAAACCGGCGGCACGATGACCACATTCTTGCGGGAACGGGCCAGGGCCGAGTTGTCCCTGCCGTTGTCAAGCAAGTACAGGTTGGTGTCGAGCAGCGGGCCGGGCTTGCCGCAATCCTGCCACACATCGACGGCCTCGGTGCGCATCTTCAAGCCGTTCTCGAGCATGATGTTGACGGCGTCGGCCAAGTAGTACTCTCCGCCGAGCTGTGTGTCCTGGGCCATTTGCTGTTCGATGGCGGCCAGCAAGTCGCGCGCTTCCCGAAAGTAGTAAAAGCCGACCACCGCCAAATTGTTGCTCACATCCTGCGGTTTCTCGATGAGGCGTGTCACCCACCCGTCGTCGTTGACCTCCGCCACGCCAAATCGACGGGGGTCGGGCACGGCCTTTACCCAGGCCACGGCCTCGGCCGCCTCTTTGTTCAAACCAGACAGATCGGTTTCGATCAATGTGTCCACAAAGACCATCAGCATCGGCCCTTGCAGCCCATGACGGGCCAACCACACGGCGTGCGACTGGCCAAGCATCTCGGATTGTTCAACGTAGCGCGTGGAGAGATGAGGGTAGGCTGACCCGACGTAGGACTGGATTTGCTCACCCAGATAGCCGACGATGATGATGACTTCATCCACCTCGGGCAGGCTGCTGAACATATCCAGGACGTGGCCGAGCACCGGTTTTCCGGCCACCGACACCAGCGGCTTGGGCTTGGACCAGGTGTGAGGTCGGAGCCGGGTCCCAAAACCGGCGGTGGGGATCACGATCTTCATAGGTCGGGATGCTCCTTATGCCAAGCGGTCACGGATTGATAGGCTTGTGCGGCCCGAAACAGCACGGGTTCAGCCAGCGGTGCGCCCAAGAGCTGCATCCCGATCGGCAGGCCCTCGGCGTCGAATCCCACAGGGAAAGCAAGGCCTGGAACGCCGGCGAGGTTGGCCGGCAGCGTGAACACGTCTTCCAGGTACATGGAAAGTGGGTCGTCGCCATGCTCGCCGATAGTGAAAGCCGTGGTGGGCGTGATGGGACAGGCGATGGCGTCGACTTGTTCGAAAGCCTGATCGAAGTCGTGTTTGATCAATGTGCGGACTCGCTGTGCCTGACCGTAGTAGGCATCGTAGTAGCCGGCGGACAGTGCGTACGTGCCAAGCATGATTCGCCGCTTGACCTCCGGGCCGAACAGGCCCCCGCGCGTCTCCAGGTAGCTCTCGAGCAAGTTGGGGGCTTCAGCCCGGGGGCCAAATCGTATCCCGTCGAAACGTGCCAGATTGGCAGATGCCTCCGAGGGGGCTACCAGGTAGTAAACGGGGAGCGCCAGGTCGGTGTGAGGCAAGCTGATGGCCGTGACGGTGGCGCCGAGATTGCGCATCACGTCGACAGCGGCGCGCACGGCGTCGGCGATCGAGGCCTGCAGCCCTTCGATGAAGTATTCGTCCGGCACGCCGATGGCGAGCCCCGCAAGGTCGGACACGTCATGCGCCGGTTCCGGCACCGGCTCCCGCAAGGAGGTCGAATCCAGCGGGTCGTGGCCGGCCATCACCGAGAAAACCGGGGCCAGGTCGGCGGCGCTGTGCGCCAGGGCTCCGACTGAATCCAGCGACGAGCCATATGCGATCAGCCCGTAGCGAGAAACCCTCCCGTATGAAGGCTTGATCCCCGTGACCCCGCAAAAGGCGGCCGGCTGGCGGATCGAGCCGCCGGTGTCGCTCCCTAAAGCCAGCGGGCTGAACCCAGCGGCCACGGCGGCTGCCGAACCTCCGGAAGAACCGCCCGGCACGCGCGTCGTATCCCACGGGTTGTGCGTTGGGCCAAAGGCCGAGTTTTCGGTCGATGAGCCCATGGCGAACTCGTCGGTGTTGGTCTTGCCCAACACCACCATCCCCTGGTCGATCAGCCGGGCGACGCTGGTGGCGGTGTACGTCGGCCGGTAACCCTCCAGTATCTTGGACCCCGCCGTGGCCTGGATGCCCTCCACGCACAGGACGTCCTTCACGGCGGTTGGAATGCCACAGACGGCTGAGGGTGGATCGCCGCCATTCGCTCGCCACTCGGCGAAACGTGCGTCGGCCGCTTCAGCCTGCTGCTGCGCCAGATCGGGGGTCAGGGCCAGAAAAGCATGGATCTGATCGTCGAGGGCTTCAATGCGATCCAGGCAGGCGCGGGTCAACTCCGTCGAGGTGATCTCGCCGGAGCGCAGAAGACTGGCGGCTTCATTCAGGCCAAGGTGGACTAGGGTGGGCATGTGATGAAATCGCCGGTGGGCCGAATCAGGGGTCGCTGCCCAGTACAGGTGGCACCTGGAACATGCCGTCATCGACGCTGGCGGCGTTGGCCAGCAAGGCCTGGCGGGGGGTGGACGGCCGCGTTTCGTCCGGCCGCAGTGGCGCAGTCAGGGGCAGCACGCTGGCCGTTGGGGGCAACTGGCTGGTGTCCACCGACTGCAGGCGCTGGACGTGGTCGAGAATATCCGATAGCTGTGAGGCATAGAGCTGTTCCTCTGCTCGGCTGAGCTTGAGCCGAGCGAGTTGGGCGATATGCCGCACCTCGTCAAGAGTGAGAGGCATGCTGAGGCGAATTATAGCAGACCGACCCTGGCCGCCAGTGCTGAGCGGGGGGTGGAACAGACGGGATATAATGAACCGGTTCCTGGTTCAGAGGCATGCACTCACAGATAAGGGGCGCCGGGTTGAAGGCAATTGAAGTCGAGGGCATACGCCGCGTCTACAATGCGACCGTCGGCGTGATCCGCCGTAAAATCAAAGAGGTGGTAGCGGTCGACGATATCAGCTTCGACGTCAAAGGGGGCGAGCTGTTCGGGCTGTTGGGCCCCAATGGCGCCGGAAAGACCACCATGGTCAAGATGCTGACCACCCTACTGCTGCCGACCAAAGGTACCGCCCGGGTGCTTGGTTACGATGTGGTCAGTACGCCCGGCCCGGTCCGGTCGCGGATCGGGTTCATCTTTGGTGGTGAGCGGGGCCTGTACTGGCGCCTGAGCGCGGTCGACAATCTGCGTTATTTCGCCAGCCTGTACCATGTGGACCCCGACGTTTCCCGTCAACGGATTCCGTTCCTCATGGATATGGTCGGCCTGGGAGATCGAGGCAACGAGAAGGTGGAAGGCTACTCCAGAGGCATGAAGCAAAGGTTGCACATCGCCCGCACCCTGCTTCATGATCCGGAAGTGCTCTTCTTGGATGAACCAACCATCGGTTTGGATCCAATCGGCGCCCGGGAACTGCGTCAGGTGGTGCGCAATCTCCAGTCCGAATCCAAGACCATCTTGCTGACAACCCACTACATGTTCGAGGCCGACTTGCTGTGCGATCGGATCGCCGTCATTAACCACGGGCGGATTGTGGCCATGGACACGCCTGCCGGGCTGAAGCGGAACGTAAGCGATCTGTCGGTCATCGAGATCGAGGTTTTCGGGATTCCAGATGACATCGTGGAAAACATTCGTCAGAAACCAGCCGTCGATTCGGTCTCGGTCGAGAACCGTGACCAGCGCCAGACACTGCTCATTCACTCAGCGCTTGGGTCCGAGGCGGTGCCCGATCTTTTGGCCTGCTTGAACGGGACCCGGGTAGGCAAGATCAGCGTGCGGGAGCCAACCCTTGAAGACGCATACGTGCGCTTGGTTGCTGAGGGCGGGTAATGGCAGGGAATGAGGCAGCGGCCCGCGCCGAGACATCGGCGCAAGATGCCCGCAAGGCGCTTGCCCAGGGGGACCGCCACTCGGCCCGCCAGGCGGCATTCCTGGCACTCGACATCGACCCCAGGTGCGAACTTGCGTGGCTGGTGCTGGCGGCTATGGCTGATCCGCCGGCCCGACGCGAATACATCGAACATCTCCTGGCCATTCATCCGCAGAGCAAAAGGGCACGCCGTGCCTTGGAAGCGACGCCGAGCGAACCGCGCATGCTGCTCCCATCTCCTTTCTTGTCTCCAGCGGAGCAGGCGCCGCCACAGGCTGGTGTGGAGCCGGACACCCGGCCGCACAAGGCCGTTAGACGATCAGCCGTTTCTGCAGGGCCCCCTGCCATATTGCCGGGGAAAGCACGCGAGGCTATCAGAAGCTCATCCATTGGCCATGCGAAACGCAGGCTGGTCCAGAATTTTCGAGTGGTGGTGTTAGCCTGCGAGATGGCCCTCAAGCACGCCGCGACGGATTCGTTCATCATTTTTGCCGTCTTCATTCAGCCGCTGATCATTGCCATGCTGGGGTTGTACATGCTTCGCGAGCGGGGCGGTGACTACGCCATTTTCGTCGTCGTTGGCAGCGGGTTGACCGGACTTTGGAGCAGCTTGCTCTTCGTCAGCGGCGGGGCGCTCAATCAGGAGCGGTGGAGCGGCACACTCGAGGGCCTGGTGGGAATGCCGACGTCGTTGGAAGTGATCGTGTTTGGCAAGAACCTGGCCTATGTGACGCAATCGTTGGGGTCGATGGTCCTGGCCTATGCGCTTGTGTCAGTGCTGTTCGGCACCCCTCTGCGGGTGGCCCAGCCGTTTGTATTCCTGGTGTCCGTCGGCTTTACCACGATGTCCTTTGTCTGCTTCGGCTTGCTGCTGGCGCCGATGTTTGTAGCCAACCCGGATATTCGCAACATCGTCAACGGCCTCGAGTACCCGATGTACATTCTGGCTGGCTTCCTGTTTCCGATCGCCCTGCTTCCGGGGTGGACGACGCCATTGAGCTACATCTTGGCGCCTTACTGGGCGGCCGAAGCGCTTCACGCGGCATCGGCCGGCACGGCCACAGCCTCCACCTTGGCCCTCGACTGGGGGATGATGCTGCTGCTGGGTGCGATCTATATCTTGCTGGGCCGCTGGCTGTTCCGCGTCTTCTTGCGCAAAGCCCGCCAAGACGCCACATTGGACTTTATCTAGATGCGAGGAGAGGGGTACGGATGGTGACGGGGCGATCCCCTATCTACAGGCTGTCGGCCAACCTGCGCCTCTTCTTCCAAGGGGCGTACTTGTCCTACGTCGCCTTGTTCAGCTGGTTCGCTCCTTGGAATTACCTTGGGTCCAAAATCATCATGCCATTGGGCCAGATCCTTTTCTTCACCTACTTGGGTACTTACGCCACCGGACAGAGCAACGCAGATTTCTATGTGATCGGCAACGCCGTCCAACTGGCCGCCGTCAGCGGGGTGTACGGCGTGACGATGAGCATCGGCGGTGATCGGTGGACGGGCACCCTACCCTATCTGTTCGGTGCGCCGGCCAACCGGCTGACGATGTTCCTCGGCCGGGCGGCGATCCATGTGGTGGACGGGATGATGGGGGTGGGGATCGGCCTCGCATGGGGGACCTTGCTGCTCGGCCTGGATCTTTCCCACACCGACCCGATGGCCCTGATCCTGACCATCCTGGTGACCGCTTTCAGCACCTCGGGGCTCGGCCTGATGCTCGGCAGCCTGAGCTTGATTACGGTCAACGTAATGTTTGTCAACAACCTGATCTACTTCATGCTGCTGATCTTCTCCGGCTCGAACCTCGATCTGAGCAAATTACCAGCCGTGATGCAGACGGTCTCTCAGGCGATTCCACTGACAAGGGGTATCGCTTCGGCGCGCTTGATCATTGCCGGCGCCAGCCTGACAGACGTGATGCCGCTTCTGGTGCAGGAAATCGGTGTGGGCCTGATCTATGTGCTGCTGGGCTACGCTATGTTTCGCTGGTTTGAAATCCAGGCCAAACGCCGCGGCACGCTTGAGGTGGTGTGACGGACACTTTGTGAATCTGTTCACAAGCGACCGTTATGGGCCCGTCCCAGATGCCTGCCGGCAAACCCCCAATCCCCAGAACCACCACAACAGAACATCGGCCGGGTGAGCTGCCGGTCGCCCCAGGCGCGGCCAGGGGACGCCTCCGTCTGGGCAGGACCGTGGTGCGGGAGCGGGGGCCGGCGGCGGTGCGGCGGACGGCTCGACAAAGAGCACGTTGGCCTTTCCTGGCGTGGGCCAAAGACCGTAGGCCAGGTGGATAGAGCCATCCGGGAGCCGGCCGTATGAGAGGTTGTAGGCCCTGACGCTGAGGTAGCTGATCTGATCGACCACGCGTCCGTCGGGGGAAAGCAAGCGCACGCTGTCGCCGCCGTCGTTTAGCCCAATATGGATCTTTGAACGGAAGAACGCAATGCGCTCGCTGGCTTGCAAGGTAACCGAGGGCAAGTCATGCGGCCGGGATCCGGTACCTTCGGCATCGTCCAGCCACCAACCCTTGAGGAAGACGTCCCCCGGCCCGCGGTTGTAAAGCTCGATGAACTCGTCCGATACCGTGACCCCGCCGTTGGCCTCCCAATCGTAATGGGGCCGCGGCAGGACCTCGTTGATCACCAGGGCTCCCGGGATCCAAGTGGGTGTCGGCTGGGGAAAGGTCACCGAATTGGGTCCGCCCGGGGTCCCGCGAATGGCGTTTCCGTCCGAGTCGTGCCCGAGACCGAAGTAGCCCGTGAAGCTTCCCCAGCTGAACCCATCGGCGCGGCGCTCCATGCTGGCTCGGACTTCGGCGTCTCCGGCCGGCCAGGAGCCACCGCCGGGATTGGCGGCATCGACCGGGTTACCGCCCGGATCCGTCAGAAGGAGAGCCTCACCCCGGTTGCTCAGACCCCCGGTGTAGATCAAGTCGGCCGGAACGTCACTAACCGCCGAGTCGTCGCTGCGCTCAAGTAGGAAATAGGCCCCGGGCAAGATGGCGCCGGAGAGGGCGATGTCCACATCGTTGCCGTCTGAGAGACGCCATCCGTCGAGGGCGATTTCGTCGCCGGTAGCATTGATGAGTTCAATCCACTCGTCAGAAGCGGAGGCCCGGGTGCCGGCCCAAGCGACCTCGTTGATCAACACGCTCCCGGGTGGAGCAGGCGTGATGGACGGGACGGGCGTCGGAGACAGTGTGCTGGTGGCCGCTGGTGTTGCTGTGGCAGGCGGCACGGTCAAGATGTTGCCCGCCCCGGGACTGCCCACAATCGGTTGTCCGGATGCGTCGTGGGCGGAACCGGCCGACGACGAAGTCTGCCAACCTGAAGGAGAGTCATCAGTGCCGATGCGAGCCATACTGGCGCGGGAAGCGGCATCTCCAGCCGGCCAGGCGCCACCCGAACTGTTGGCCGTATCCACCGTTCGCCCGCTGCCGTCGAGCAGGGTCATGTGCTCACCCGCATTGGAAAGTCCGCCCGTGTAGATCTGGGCAGCGGCCACATCGCTGACGGTACTGTCGTCGGTGCGCTCCAGCAGGAAGAAACCGTGAGCAGGGATGTCTCCCTGGAGCACGACCGTCACATCCGCGCCGTCGCTGAGGACCCACCCAGGGCCACCGGATCGTCCCCCAGATTGGCCAACTCGATCCACTCGTCGAAGGCGCTGGCAGCCGTGCCGGCCCAGGCGATTTCATTGATACGGATGGCCGGCGGAGGCGACTCCGAATCAGTGGGGGTCGGAGAGGCGGAGGGGGTCGGTGTGAGCGTAGGATCGATTTGGCGTTGGGGGCCGAGATGGCCCCCGGTGGAAAAAACTAGCCCGGCCCACAAAAACAGAGCGGCCGGGAGGATGTGTCCATGGTTCTGGGCCATCGGTTCCCCCCTTTGGGCCCCGGGATCATGTGACTTCCGTACTTTAGCGGCCTATGGCGGTGAAGTCAAGCCGGCTGCGCCCGCGTCAGTCAAAGACGACCTCGACCAGCGGGCTGGCCTCGATGCGAGCCTCGAACTTCTCAGGGTCGTAATCCGGCCCGACGATTTGGGAGGTGACGCTGCGGCGTTCGGCCGGGTCGGTGATGGGCACAGCGTGAGCGGGAAGGTCCGCTTTGAGGCTCTGCTTGAGATGAAAGGTGAATGCCGGGTCAGCGAGCAGATTGGCGTACCAATCTCTTCTGCCTGGGCTGCCCGTGAGATAGAAGCGATCCCCGACACGATTGAACCAGATCTCGGTTCGTCGAGGTCGGCCGGTGCGGGCGCCCGTGGTGGTGATGTCAATCACCTTGTCTTGGGCAAGGGCTCGTCTGACGTCGGGGTCCA
The DNA here is from genome assembly GCA_963807065.1 of uncultured Chloroflexia bacterium. Classification (GTDB taxonomy): domain Bacteria; phylum Chloroflexota; class Anaerolineae; order Anaerolineales; family E44-bin32; genus CAWAND01. Next base: position 749,154 of record CAWDZQ010000004.1, on the reverse strand, counting down.
GGCAGGGGGCCATGCGGCAGCGTTAGTCTGTGGTTGTGGTCTGCGGGGCGGACTCCTCGGCGCCGGCCATTTTCTCGCTCGAGTGGCCGGGGAAGACCTTTGCCCCAGGGTTGACGTAGGTGAACGCGTAATTCACGGCCACCGTCGCCTGTGCGTACCCGATGACAATCAGATTGAGCGGATCAAGCCCATCCTGAAGGGCCAGATCTCCGGCGGCGAAGACACCCGGTAAGTTGGTTTCCATGTGGTTGTTGACGCGGACGTAGCGGCGGCCGATGGTCTCAACACCCCATTCTCGGATAGGCCCTAGGTCGGCCTTGAAGCCCAGGGCCAGGATCACGGCATCGATCTCGATGGCCTCATCGACGTCGGTGCGATTGTCGTAGATGACGGCCCGCTCGAGCCGATCATCTCCCTGCAACTCGCGCAATTCATAGAAGAGCTTGACGTCCACACCGGAGGCGTTCATCTTATCCACCGACGCCTCATGAGCTCGGAATCCGTCTCGCCGATGGATCAATGTGACGTTTTCGGCCAACGGCTCGGTGGCCAGGGCCCAATCGACGGCGCTGTCGCCACCGCCGACGATCAGGATGCGTTTGCCGCGGTAGACCTCCAGATTGGTGACATAGTATTCCACCCCATTGCCCTCAAAACGGTCGATGGACTCGCTCTCAAGCTTGACCGGGCGAAAGGCTCCGATTCCGGCGGCAATCACCACCGCCTTAGTGAGGTGTGTGGCCTGGTCAGTGGCGATGGCCCAGCAGGTCTCGCCAGCCTCGCCGCCCGGTAGCGGCACCCGGGATAACTCTTGAGCCTGCTGGCCCAAGGCCATGACGGTGCCCCAGCGCTTGGTCTGGTTGACCAGATTAGCCACCAGGTCGCGCCCATGAATAGAAGGGAACCCGGGAGCGTCGAAGATGAACTTCTCCGGGTACAAAGCCGTGATCTGGCCGCCGGGCTGAGGCAGTGCGTCCATGATCTTGGTGCGCATCCCGCGCATGCCGGCGTAGAAGGCGCCGAACAGACCGGTTGGTCCGGCGCCAACGATGGTGATGTCGAAAACCTCAGAAGCTTGGGACGATGACATGATGAGTGCGATTCTCTCCTGCATAAGGCTGGTCAGGCTTGGGCATTATAAGTAGCGGCGAATGTAGATGTCAATTAAGAGCATCTACTGCATGGTATCAGCCATTGAACGGACTGTGGGTCGCTGCCAGACAAAGCAGGAGCACGACGGCTGCCGAGACCAACGTGCGCTGCCAGACCTGGTCCCAGCTTCGCCGATCGGTCCAATGCGGCTGCCCAATGGAAATCATGGCGGCCTCGAAGCGGGGGCCGATGGCGTAGGCCAGGGCCAGCCCTGCCAGAAGGCCGCCCAGGTGCCCCCAATTGTCGATTCCCGGAGAGAGACCGATTGCCAGGTTGAGCACAGCCACGAGGATGATCTGGCGCAGCTGCAGGCTGCCGGCACGCCCGAACAGGCTCCGGTGAAGAAAGAGGAAACCGCCCAGAGCGCCCAACAAGCCGAAGATTGCCCCCGAAGCACCCGCCGAGGGTGCGCTGGAAAAGGCCAGGCTGAAACCCACCCCGGCGACGCCCGAAAGCAGGTAGATCACCAGCATGCGCCGCAGCCCGAACAGGCGCTCGACGGGCGGGCCAACGATGTACAGCGAATACATATTGACGCCGACGTGGAGGATCCCGATATGCAGGAAGATCGGTGTCACCAGCCGCCAGATCTGGCCGGCCGAGATAGCTGTGTTGACTTTGGCCCCCAGGGTCAGGAGTAGATCGCCGCCCAATAGCAGGTTGGATGCGGTCTGCAGGGCGAAGACGAAGACCGTGAAGCCAATGATGGCCAGGGTGCCCGGCGCAGCCGCCATCCGGGCTCGCAGCAGCTGCATCTGTGAAGGTGGCGGCCCAGCTAATGGCGGATGATCTGTCCCGGGCGGGGGCGATGCCGAGGCGGGGTGGTTCACAGCGTGACCTGGCGGGGCTGGGTGCGGTGATGCTCAGCGTTGATAATGGAAAGGATGATGTCGACCGTCTCGTCCAGGCGATGGTCGGGGTTGATCACATAGTAGTCGAACATCCCCACCCGCTTCAACTCCTGGCGTGCGGTGGCGATGCGCAGCTTGAGCCCCTCCGGTGTCTCCGTCTTGCGGGCCTCCAGGCGGCTGACCAGTTCACCCTCAGTGCGGGTGGAAAGGAAGATCAGCAAGGCGTCCGGGCACAGCTCCCGGATCGTCTCGGCGCCCTGGACATCGATGCGCATCATCACATCCCGTCCACTGGCCAGAGCCTGCCGGACCTGCCCCTTGGGGATGCCTTTGTAGTCGTTGTAGACGATAGCGTATTCGAGCAGTTCGCCCTTTTCGATCATTTCGGCGAACTCGTCGTGGGTCACAAAGTAGTAATCGACGCCGTCCGCCTCGCCCGGCCGTTGCGGGCGGGTGGTGGCGGTGACCACGAAGTGAAAGGGTAGATTCCGCTCCTTCATGCGCTGAAGGACGCTGTCTTTGCCGACGCCGGATGGGCCGGAGATGACGATGAGTAATGGTTGGCGTTGTTCTTCGACGAGATCGGATTGCACGCTTGGAAGCCTCCTGCGCCGGTCAGTATAATGCATTCGCGGGAGGTAACCATGCCAACGTACGACTACGGGTGTCGTGACTGCAAAAAGCGCGTCACCGTCTATCAGACCTACGAGGAATACGGCCACGTGGACGTGTCCTGCCCCAACTGCGGTGGGCATGATCTCAAGCGCCTGATCAACCGCGTGCGGATCGCCAAATCCGAAGACGCCCGCCTGGACGATCTGTCGGATCCGGGCGCCTGGGGCGACATCGACGAGAACGACCCCAAGTCGATGGCGCGCATGATGCGCAAGATGGGCCAAGAAATGGGGGAGGACGTGCCGCCGGAATTTGACGAAGTCGTCGACCGACTGGAGTCCGGCCAGAGCCCGGACGAGATCGAAGACAGCATGCCGGATCTGGGTGCCGGGGCCGCCGACCTGGGTTTTTGATCCCGACCCCAGGTGGTTGTGAATTCCGTCACAAACACAGCGCCCCGTGAAAACGGGGCGCTTTGAGATCGTGAACCTTGGGCTGCGGGGCCCTTCGCGGCAAGCAGGCCGGCTAAGGGCCCTGGCAAGGTGAGGGCTGGCCGGCGCCGTTGCGGGCACCACACCAGGGGTAAGTAGGGCCTCCCGAGCCGTAATGGCCGGAGAATTGGTCCATGCTGGACGTCATGCGAAAGACAAACGTGACCTGGGGGTCCGTGGGCGAAGCGTTGCCCGACAGAGTCCGCCCTCCTTCACTGGTTGATCCGCTGATGTCGTAGGAACTCTGGCCCATAATGAGCTTGCCGGTGACAGATCCACCTGATTGTGTGAGACTCGTGGACCCCGAGACGCCATTCACCCACACGCTCCAATCCGCAGTCCATACATAGGCCGGTGTTGGCGTGGGCGGCGGGGTGAAGACGGGGACCTTGGATGTATCGCCGCTGACGGTCACATACCTTCCCCACAGCCAGCAGTCTTTGCCCGGCTGGCCGGGGTCGGTGACGTACCAGTAATCGCCGGCGGCGTCTTTTCCGGTGATTTGGGCGACTTCGCCGGTGAGGAAAGTGCGGATCAAGTCGTAGACAGCCAGTGGGCCGCCCCGGCAGTTGGTGTTCTGGGTCAGGGAAGCCATGGGGATGGAAGGCGTGGCGGTGGCGTCGGGGGTGGCGGTGGTTTCCGGCGTAGCGGTCTCGCTCGGCGTCGGCGTGAATTCGGGCGTGTCGGTGGCCGCCGGCGTCGGCGGGATGGCCGATGCCGCCAGGGTGGCGGCCGCCGATAGCACAGCCGCCGTCGATGTCTGCCCGGCGGCGACCGTTTCGGCCACGGCGGTTGAGGCGGCGTTGGGATCGACGGCGAGAGGTCCCAAGTTGCAGGCCAAAACCGAGAGTATCATCATCGCCGTGATGCCGACGGCGGGGCGACGGAAGGAGGACACGCTTCGCTCCTGTTTGGGGCCGAGGCTTGATGTGGATGAAGTCGGGTGGACGACCTGTCCGGCGGTCGGCGTTCCGCGCATATCGAGATTAGCTTAGCACACGCGTCAAGGGGGCGGTGACGACGCGGAGCGCTCGGCGACGAAAGCCTCCACGGCTGCCTGAAGATCGGCCTGAATGTCGTCCTGGCTTCGGTCGCCGTCGAAAGTTCGCCAGCGGTCGGGCTCGGCGAGAGCCATCTCCCGGTAGGCGGCCCGTACGCGCCGGTGAAACTCCAGATCGTAGGCTTCCATCCGATTCCAGGTCCCGCCGGACTTGCGTCGGGCCAACCCAGCTTCGGCGGACAAATCGATCAACAAGGTCAAGTCGGGCACCAGCCCGCCAGTGGCGAACTCCGTGATGACTCGAAGATCTTGCAGTGGAAGGCCGTGACCATGGCCTTGATAGGCTATCGACGAGTCATAAAAGCGGTCGGAGACGACCACTCCGCCGGCCATGAGATGGGGCCGGATGACTTCCTTGACCAATTGGGCGCGCGAAGCGGTGAAGAGCAGGAACTCGGTGCGGGGGTCCATCCGGCGGTTGTCAAGCGACATAATCACCTGACGAATCTGGTCGCCGATCTCGGTGCCCCCCGGCTCTCGCGTCATCACCACGTCCAGTGCCTGTGAACGCAGATGCTCGGTCAGACGCTTGGATTGCAGTGTCTTGCCGGAACCGTCCGGACCCTCGAGGGTGATGAACAGGCTCACTCGCGAAAGATCCTGACGCGTCGACGGGGTTCCTTGCCGTACGAATGCGAGATCAAATCGGCCTGGCGGGCCATCTGGTGCTGGAGGCGTCTGACGTAGGAGGACGCCGGGTTCAGGTCGACCGAGCGCGCCCCATTGAGGACCGCCTGGATGGCGTCCTGCGTCTCGCTCATGGCCTGCTGCAGCGAAGGATCCTCGGACATGCTGTGCAGGTTGAACAGGTCGGTCAGGAAGCTCTCCATCTGCCCGCTGGTGTTCGATCGCAGCACATAGATGGGGATCCGCCGGGCCTCGGCGTCGGCAATGACTTTAAGGCGGCGGCGGTAGTAGGAGCGCAGGGTGACCATGGCGTCGGCGTCGCTCAAATTGTCCACCAGGTTGGCCGGTACGCCGAGCCGTTTGGCAGCCGTGCGCAGACGATTGCGCGCCACGCCGTACGCGTAGACCTTGGCCGTGGAGACCGACGAGCCGGGCATCCTGGGCGGAGTAGGCGAGAAGGGTAGCGATCCTTCGCCGCCGTTGGTCGTGGTCGAGGGAATGGCGGCCTGTCGCCGATAACCCACCTGGCCGGGCCGCTGGGAGGCGGCGGGCGAGGCGGGAGTTTGGATTTGGATCTCCCCCTCAGATGATCGCGAGCGAAGCTCGGCAGGCTGCGGGCGGCCGCGCAGCATCGCATCCACGGCCGAAGCGACGTCGTGATGGACTGCCAGCTGCTCACGCGCCTGGATTTCAATCAGGACGTCAAAGGTCGGGGCGGCGCGTCGTTCGAGAACCGTCTTCTGGGTGCCCCTGCGACGGGCCTCTTCGTCGGACAGTGTCACGGATTCGATCCCGCCCACCAGGTCGGAGAGCGTGGGGTTCAACAGCAGGTTCTCGAGCGTATTTCCGTGGGCGGTGCCGATAAGCTGCACCCCACGTTCGGCGATGGTTCGGGCGGCAATAGCTTCCAACTCGCGGCCGATCTCGTCGATGACGATAACTTCCGGATTGTGATTTTCCACCGCTTCGATCATGACCTCGTGTTGCAAGCTGGGTTCGCTCACCTGCATCCGCCGTGCCCGGCCGATCGCCGGATGAGGCACATCGCCGTCGCCGGCGATTTCGTTGGAAGTGTCGACGATCACCACGCGCTTGTCCTCGGCCAGGATCCGAGCCGCTTCGCGAAGCATCGTGGTCTTGCCCACACCGGGTCGGCCAAGCAGCAGCACGCTCTGGCCGTTGGAGATGATGTCTTGGATGATGTCGATTGTGCCGTAGACGGCTCGGCCTACGCGACAGGTGAGACCGACAATACGCGCGTGCCGGTTGCGGATGGCGGAAATGCGGTGCAGGGTCCGCTCCATCCCGGCCCGGTTGTCGGCATCGAATTCGCCGATTCGAAGCACGACGTAGTCGATGTCTTCGTGTGTGACCTCATTTTGTGAGAGCACGACCTCGGCGTCTGTGTAGCGCGCCGTCGGCACGCGGCCCAAATCGAGAATCACCTCCAGCAGCTCGTCCTGGCGGTCGACCGACCGTAGCTTTTGGGTTATCTCGCTGGGCAGGACGCCGAGCATGGCTTCAAGGTCGTCGGTGATGCGGCGTCCGGTCATGGAGTCTCTTGAGTGTGGGATGGGGGGCGGTGCTCGATGACGGGCGCATAGGGCGCCGTCGGTTCGGGACGCGTCCCTTCGAAGGCACTGATCGGGGAATGGACTGGGCGTCGGACCCGGGCCGCCAGGCGTTTCACCATCACCGCCTGATCGGTCCATTGACTGATGCCCATGCGCCCCAGCTTGGTGTTCATCCAACCCTGATAGGAACGGACACACAAGAACACCGGCCGGTCTTGGTCGGCAGAGACAGCGTGGAGCAGTTCCAGGATCATGGTTTCCGATTCTTCGATGGCGGGGTGGATGAAGGGGTGGAGCCAAACCCCGTGATGCCCTTTGTCAATATCGGCGTAGCCCAGGAGTTCGCCGTCCTGATAGAAGACGAGCCCGTTGCGCACGGAGGAGGGATCGGGCTCGACCTGCTGCACCAGGGCCGGCACCAGATTCTGGTACAGCGCGGCGATAGCTGGCTGGTCGTCGCTGCGTTCGGGTGCCCATCTGCCCTGGTCTGGCGATGGCGCAGGCAAGTCATCCGTGAGCCATTGCCAAATGCGTTGGCGAGCATAGATGGCAAATCCGGCGACGCGCAAGCTTTCGAAGGCTGGACTGTGTTCGTCCACTTCGGCCACCAGGTTGTGCGCCCCTCGGCGGCCGACGGAGTGCACCAACGCGTCCAGTAGATATGTGCCGCCAGGCGACTGCAGCGCTTCGGCGGGGCCGACAAAGGTCAGACGGGCTACTCGCGACTGATAGGGATGGCTCACCTGTCCGATCAGGTCTGGGGTGCCGTCGTGATGGTCGCGCACCACCACGGTGCATTCGCTTCGGCCCGGGGTGAGACTATCAAGCAGGGCGTTTTGGAGCGGCTGGGGGCCGCGAGTGAAGGCCATTTGTGAATGGAAGCACAATCCCTCGCGTCGAACCCGATGAAGCAAGGGAAGATCTCGCCAGTCAAACGGTCTTACTTGGGTAGAATTGGCCATGCACTCCGTAAGATTCCATGCCGTGGCCGCTGTCGACTCTGATTGGTTCAGAATTTGGCGTCCATGGCTGCAGTTAGACTAGGGTGAGCCCGATTCTACCATGTGCGCAGGTAGTGGGCCATTGATCAAGGGGAACACTTCACACAATAGGGGTCGGTTCGGCGGCGAGGTCGACTAGGACGTAAAATAGGGCCTTGCGGGGTAAAAACACGAGGGGGTGGGTGATGGACCGTTCAGGAGGAGGAAGCGGTAGATGAGAGCGCGGATGATCAGCATTGTGGCCGTGAGCATCGCCCTGGTGGCAGCGGTGGTGTACAGCGTGCCGATCCCGATCCCGATCACCGGGGGCTATACCCACCCTGGAGCGGTCGCCGAAGTCTTCGTGGCGGTGGCGTTTGGCCCCATCGTGGGAGGTGTCGCGTCGGGCGTGGGCGCGGCGTTGTCCGATCTGATGTTGGGGTACGGTACCTTCGCCCCGTTGACCCTGCTCGCCCACGGGAGCCTTGGTTTGCTGGTGGGATGGTGGGGCTGGCGGCGGAGTTGGCGGTTGAAGATTTTGGGCTGGATCCTGGGGGGACTGGCCTTGGTGGCCCTTTACTATGTCGGTGAAGCGACGATCTATCAGTACGGCGCGGCGGCGGCTGCCGCCGAAGTGCCGATCAACCTCTTGCAGGTGGCACTTGGCGTGTTTGGTCTTCTGCTCTACCAACTGGTCAAGCGTGCGTATCCTCAGTTGGACGTGCTGATGGCGGATGTTACGTTCGAGGAACAGGACGTCCCCAAGGATTGACCCATGGCCGCGGCCCAGACGCGCCGCGGCGCCAGATTAACTGATCGGAACGCCCATTAGATGCCAAGCATAGACATCCAGGACTTCCACTATGCCTACCCCCCACTGGGCAGGGACGAACCGGAGTGGGTCCTCCGAGGCGTGGATTTGACCGTGGAGGCCGGAAGCTGCGTTGGGGTGATGGGTCCGACGGGGGTGGGGAAATCGACCCTGTGCCAGGCGATCGTGGGCATTGTGCCCCAACTCACCGGCGGGATCGTGCGCGGCCGGGTGACCGTGTTGGGAATGGAAGCCAGGTCGACCTCCGTAGCTGACCTCGCCCAGCGGGTCGGCATGGTGTTTCAGGACTCGGAAAGTCAGCTTTTTAATCTGACGGTGGAAGAAGAGGTGGCCTTTGGACCGGAGAACTGCGGTCTGCCGCCCGAAGAGATCGGAGACCGGGTCGATTGGGCGCTGGCCACGGTCGGCCTCATCGATGATCGGCACAGGTCCCCTTACGAACTCTCCGGGGGCGAGAAGCAGAGGCTGGCCATCGCGGCTGTGTTGTCCATGTCCCCAGAGGTTTTGGTTCTGGATGAACCCACGGCCCACCTGGACCCCCGGGGTAAGCGCGAGATTCAAAGCCTGGTTGCCGGCATGGCGCGCGACTCGGGCAGAACCATCTTTGTGGTCGAACAGGACGCCGATTGGCTGGCGGAATTAGTGGACCGAGTTGTCGTGCTCTCCGGCGGGCGGGTGGCGCTGGTCGGTCCTCCAGAATCGATCCTGGGAGACCCGGAGACACTTTTGGGGCTGGGGGTGGGTCCTCCCCAGTTGAGTGAGTTGGCGGCCAGCTTGAACCGACGCTTGGGCACAGGTTTCGGCTTCACCCGATTGGATGAGGCGGCGCGGCAGCTGAAGGAGGACCTGGCTGGTGCACGCTGAAGCCGAGAGTGGGACCGGCTTGCGCCTGGAGGCGGTAGATCTAACCTTCGCCTACCCGGATCGTCCGCCGGCCCTTTCGCGCGTCAATCTGAGCGTCGAACGCGGCCAGTATCTGGCGCTCCTGGGACAGAACGGCGCCGGTAAGACCACGTTGGCCAAGCACTTTAACGGGTTGCTGCGGCCAAGCAGCGGCCAAGTACTCGTCGGTGGGCGGGAAGCCGAAGGGCAGGGCATCGGCGAACTGGCCCACCAGGTGGGCTACGTATTCCAGAATCCAGACCACCAGATCTTCGCCGGGACGACGCGCGAAGAAATCGCCTTTGGACCTCGAAACCAAGGATTGACGAAGGCCGAGATCGATGAACGGGTTGATGAGAGTTTGGAGGCGTTCGGGCTGGTGGATCAGGCCGATATGCCCCCCGCCATGTTGGGTTACGGCACGCGGCGCAAGGTGGCGCTGGCTTCGGTCCTGGCCATGCGGCCCGAAGCGCTGATCCTGGACGAGCCGACCAGCGGGCTGGATCGTCGAAGCGTCATCGAACTAATGGTGATGCTGGCCAACTACAATCACCGGGGACGCACGGTGATCGTGATTACCCACGATGTGCGCCTGGTGGCGGATTACATTCCTCAGTGCGCCGTGCTGCAGAACGGGACCCTCGTGGCGCAAGGCCCCGCCCGTACCGTGCTCTCCCAGGCTGACCTGATCGCTTCCACCGGGCTGAGCCTGCCACCCGTCGGCCGCCTGGCCCAGCGCGTCGGCATGCCAGATGCCGAGCTTCCGCTGGATGTGGCCTCCTTCTGCATGGCCTACCGATCCATGCGCGGCATGGGCATGGAGAGGGACGCATGACGGCCGCGCCGGATTGGTACGTGGCGCGGGAGTTGTGGATCCACGCAGCTGACGCCCGCGTCAAACTGGCCGTAGTGGTCAGCGGATTGGTGTTTTTCCTCAGCCTGCACAATGCGGCTCTCGAATTGGCCGGGCTGCTGATCGTGATCGCCGCCTACCGTTCCGCCAGGCTCTCCACTTCCAGCATCACGGGGGTGCTACGGGTGCTTCTGCCCATCAGCCTGTTCATGACGGTCCTCAGGGGAGTGTTGGCGCCGCAGGGCCAGGTCCTTGTTGCCTGGGGGTGGCTGCGCTTGACGGACGGCGGACTTGCCGGGGGGGCGGCGCTCGGCCTCCGTCTGTTGGCGGTGGGGCTGCTGGTCTTTCTATGGCTCCACACCACCCGTCCGTCGGCGATGATCCAGAGCCTGGTGCGCCTGGGCCTGCCCTACAACTGGGGCCTGACGCTGGCCCTGGCGATGCGCTACATCCCCCTGCTCCAACGTTCCTTTCTAAGCATCCTCGATGCGCAGCAGGCGCGGGGTCTGGTGCTGGAGTTTACGGCAGGCTTGCGCCGAGTGCGGGCCTTAATGCCGGTGTTTGTCGCCATGGTGATCAGCGGATTTCGCAGCAGCCAGGACGTGGCTCTGGCTCTGGAGGCTCGCGGCTTGGGGGCGAGCGGGGTCACCAGAACGGATTGGCACCCCCTGCGGTTTCGCCGGCTGGACGGGGTTTATCTGGCAGTGATTCTGGCTGGCACGACGACCTGGCTGGCGCTCCGCTACGGGTTCGGGATCGGCGCCAAGCCGTTAGGTTGGTGGTGAAACCGCCCACCGGTTGCCTCATAAGTGAAGTTGGTATACAATGATACAAGCGACGATCTTCTTACGGCGGCGGCATGATTTCTATTGACCCTCACCAGGCTCTTCCCCTCTATCATCAGATTGCTGGCGAACTGCGCGATCGCATCCACGCCGGGGTATATGTCCCGGGCCAGCGATTGCCGACGGTTCGCGAACTGGGCGAGGCGCTGGGCTTGAACTTTAACACCGTGGCGCGTGCCTATCGTTTGCTCGAAGCGGATGGCGAGATCATCTCCCGCCAGGGACAAGGGACGTTTGTTCAAGGTGCGGCAGCCAAGAGCGCGCGTGCATCGGCATCGCTTGAAGCCCTGACCGGAGAATACCTGCGGGCGGCGCATGCCGCCGGCTATAGTCCGCACGAGGTGCAATGGGAATTCTCTGGCGGATTGCGGTCCTGGATGCGATACGGGGAGCCTGGACCGTGACGGGGATGGCGGAAGGCGTGAGGAGGGGAGGGATGACGGGGTTTCACGTGAAACGCGTGCCGCGGGACGTGTCGGATGTTTCACGTGAAACCGGCTGGTGGTCCATGTGTCGGAGGGGACGGGGGACAATTTGAGCGACAGGCCGCCGGTTTGCGACTATGAGGGCTCCGACTACCAGGAGCAGTTCTGGGGTGGCGGAGAGCGGGCTTACGAAGATCGGGCAGAGGCAGTGGCGCTTAGCCGACTGTTGCCGGCTGGTGGCCAGCGCCTGCTCGAGGTAGGGGCTGGGGCCGGACGGAATACGGCTCGATACCAGGGTTACGAGCAGATCGTGCTGCTCGACTATTCGGCGACCCAGATTGACCAAGCGCGTGGTCGGTTGGGGGATCGGCCGGATTTGGTGTATGTGGTAGGCGATGTTTACCGCCTGCCTTTTGGCCCGGCGGTTTTTGACGGTGCGACGATGATTAGGACGCTGCATCACATGGCGGATCCGGCGTTGGCGCTGCGGCAGGTAGGTGGCGTGATGGCGTCGGCCGGGGAGTTTGTGCTCGAGTACGCCAACAAACGTAACCTGAAGGCGATTGCGCGCTGGCTCGCACGGAGCCAGGTATGGAATCCCTTTGAACGTTCAACGGTAGAATTTGCCGCCCTAAATTTCGATTTCCACCCGGCTGCCGTGGGGGCATGGTTGAAACAGGCTGGCTTTGGTGTGGAGCGAAGGCTGGCGGTCTCGCTGTTTCGCCAGGCATTGTTGAAGCGGGTCCTGCCGTTGCGGCTGCTGGTGGGCCTGGAGGCCCTGGTCCAGCGGCCCGGGGGACTCTGGCCGCTGAGCCCAAGCGTGTTTGTCCTCTCCCGCAGGTTGGACGGGTCAGCTTTGGCCGAATCGCTTATATGGCGCTGCCCGGCTTGCGGCGGCCTCGACCTGCGGGGGGAGACGGATCGATTGCGGTGTCCAGCCTGTGGTCGTGCGTGGGGAACAGAAGGCGGGATCTACAATTTCAAGACCCCCGTCGACGGGCCGCCGCTGGTTTAGCTTTGACGTTGCAGGCAGCCGAGTGGGGGGCGCGCTATAATGGCGCTTGCCATCCGGGCCGAGAAGGACGCACATCTAAGGGGGATAAACGGGGAGGCATAGCATGGCGAACCACCGGGAAACCTATGCGGTCACCATCGCTGGGCTCGAGCGGCAGCTGCCTTTGTTCGAGGTGGCGCCCGGGGTGCGAATTGCGGTTTTTAACTTATTGGGGGACACGGAGGTGGTGGAGGCAAGCGCCGAGGCTTTGTTGAGTTGGCTAAGTGGCGTGGCATTCGATCTCTTGGTGACGCCTGAGGCCAAGAGCATCCCGTTGGCGCATGCCATGTCGGTTCGATCCAATAAGCGCTATGTGGTGCTGCGAAAGATCTTCAAGATCTACATGGGCGAACCGCTTAAGACAGAAACGGTTTCGATCACCACCGGCGAGCCGCAGACACTCTACCTGGACGAGAAGGATCGGCGGCTCGTGCGCGGCCAAAAGGTGGTATTGGTGGATGATGTCGTCAGCACCGGCTCGACGCTGAAGGGGATGCGCACCCTGATGGATCTGGCCGGGGCGGAAATCGCCGCCGAGGCGGCGGTGTTCACCGAGGGAGATCGCGCCGAGTGGTCTGAGATCTTCGCCTTAGGCCACCTTCCGGTATTCACAGATTCGTAGGCCGTCCCGAGAGGGAACGTTCGTGTGACCGGCCTCGGGCAGCCTCCCGGGTTGCCTGCGCCCCCGGGCCGCCGGCGTGAAGCCCGATGGATGGCCCAGGGGGTGCGGGCAAGGTGTGGTCGTGGCTGAACGGATGGTGACCCTATCGGAGCTGCGGCGACACGATGGTGAGGCCGGGCGGCGGATGTACATCGCCTGCCAGGGCATCGTCTACGACGTGACCGACTGCCCCAAGTGGCGGACGGGGATGCATGAGCAGCTGCATTTTCCAGGACAGGATCTGACCGGCGAGCTGCCCGAGGCGCCACACGCTGCCGAGGTCTTCGAGCGCCCCTGTGTCCAACGCATCGGTCGCCTGGCACCCCTTGTGGGCTAGCCGGCTCCCCATCTGGCCCGAGGATCGGCGGCCCCGTTATCCGCAGAAAACCGGGGTCTGGCGATCCTCCCCGACCCGGAATGTCCCAACCAGCCGATCGCCCGACAGCGCCTTAAGTCGGAAGCTCCCGACCAGGGCCTGCCCGCCGGCCACCCCATCCATCCACACCGTGCCCTGGGCCGCCTGGAAGCTGGGCCCGCCTTTCGGGCACCACTCGCCGGGGCCCCACTCTCGGTTTGTGATGGATTTCACAATTGGCCCGGTGGGAAATCCGGTGCCCCACAAACTGATCGACACGCTGTCTATCGGGCCGTGGCTATCGGGGGGAATAAGGTCGATTTGGAGCGCTTGACCGTCCCACGGGCTGCAGGCGCTTCGCATCACACCGACAAACGTCGGGACCCCAGCTCCTGGCCGCGGTGGGCCGGCCAATGGACCGCATCCACGCAGCACCAGGACGGTAACCGCCAGGAAAAGCCCCGGCCAGCGATCGGGGCGGCCCACTGGGCCGCCTCTGAGCCACCCCTTGATGTATCTCGGCTTAGTGCGTGTGTCCGTCACGGCCAGAAGTAGCGCACCGTGTAAGTCACGGTTCGCTCGCCGTTCGCCGGAACCTGCACCCGGAATTCGACGTTGGAGGAGTCCAGCTTCGAATAGTCGTGCGAAGAGCGCAGGATCCGCCAATCGCTCCACCGGAACAAATGTTCTACTACCCGCACTTCAGCCGCTTCGTCCTTGTGATTGCGCAAGGTGATCTTGAACGACTCTTCCAGGCTCATCTCGGTGGGCCGGGTAAAGTCGGTCTGGATGCGCTCGCCAACAATGTCGAAGGCATCTCCCACATACAGGCGTAGGTGCTCTCCCTTTGGCGTGTGATCGATCGAATCTTCGCCGATAAGCAGCGCCGCCCCGTCGACATCCTCTTTGTAGAGCCGGACCCTGCCCTTGGGCAGATCAGCATCCACGTTATCGGTGTCGAACTCGACCATCACCATGACTTTGGCATTGGAGCTGACGCCGTAGCTGGGATCGGTTTGGGGATAGCCGGCATTTGTGCAATACCAGGGGTTGCTGCGGCATTGCGTGCCGTCGTAAACGAAGAATTTCTCGGCCGGAACGTTGTGGGCGCTGACGAGCTGGACCTGTTTGGTTTCGTTGTTCTTGACCGTCACCGGGCGGGGCACCTCGTACAGGTGATATTCAAAGAAGGAGCGCTCGTCGATGGTCTGGTCTGTGGCGGCGCGTTCGGCCTGCAAGGCGGCCTCGGGGGCGGACAGCCCCTGATTCTGCAGACGCTGGAGATCGCCGGCCACCAGTTTAAGCAGCGCGTCCCGAAAGGTGGCGCCGCTGGAGTTGTTGAGGGTGACCCAGCCATCCAGATCGATCGATGTCTCGTTGGGGTTGAGCAGCACGACATAATCGGATTGCCAGCTCACGCCTCCGGTGAGATAGGTCAGTTCAAAAGCTTCCTGCCCGCTTCGATCGGAGTTCAATTGCCAGGCGAGGGTCGGCTTGCTGATCAGACCCTCGGGGAGATCTGGGAATGAAAAGCCTTGGATGGCGCTGGAAGAGATGACGTTCACCCGACCGGTCGAATCCTGAAGGATGAGGGAGTCCTTGCCGGAGAGGAGCTTGCCGCGAGTGGTCTGCCCGTCCTGGGTGACGACAGTGATCGTCTGGCCGAGATACTTCTGAAGGAGGGCCGAGGCGTCAACCAGATCGTACTGGAAGTTCTGTTCTAGGACGCCGACCTGTGAGGGATGATCGAGGGCCTTGAAGAGGACGCTGGTCGGATCCATCGAGGCCGCCACATCGTCGAATGCGATTTCGTTCAACCCCGACGTCAAGTTGAATGACCGCCGATCCCGTACCAGGGCGCTGCCCTGGTTGTAGATCGTCAGTGCCAGGCCCTGTCCGGCGGCTTCGGCCGTTTCAGGCGGCTTGGTGCTCGCGGCCAGGGGGCTGGTCGTGATCCAGCCGCAGGCGAACAGGGTGCCGGCCAAGACGGCAGCCAGCGGAAGCAGTCCGTGCGAAAGGTGGGGTCTCATCAGGGCCTCCTTGGTCCTGCCGGCACAGTCCCTCTAGAGACGCCATCCGGGCACTGCCGGTTCCCGCCGTCAGACCTCGGCGGCCCCCCTTGATATATAATCGGGTCGCCAACTCAGTGGAGGTAGAGACTGTTGTTTGGAATCATGCTGAATCGTCGCGAGCGGGAGAAGCAACTCAAAGCCGCCGGCCGCCTGCCGCCGGGGCAGTCGCTGACCGAGAAGTTCCCGGTGCTTCACTATGGTCCCGTCCCGGGCTTTGACCCTGGAACGTGGACGTTGCGGTTGTGGGGGGAAGTGGAAGACGAGCAGAATGTGGCCTGGGATGTGTTCCAGGCCCTGCCGCGCACCAAAGTCCAGATGGATATCCACTGCGTCACCCGCTGGAGCAAGTTCGAGACGGTGTGGGAGGGCGTGTCGGTGCGAACCTTGATCGATGAGGGGCTGCTCAGTCTCAAGCCGACCGCAAAGTACGTCATGCAGCACTGCGAGTACAACTTCACCGTCAATATCCCGCTCGACGTGGCCCTGGCGGAAAACTTCCTGCTGGCGACCCATTTCGACGGCCAGCCATTGACGACGGATCACGGCTACCCGCTGCGGGGCGTGGTGGGCGCTATCCAGGGGCGGGACGACCTGGCCACTCCCTACCTGTGGAAGGGCGGAAAGTGGCTCCGGGGGCTGGAGTTCATGAGCGAGGACCGGCTGGGTTTCTGGGAGCAGGCCGGCTACCACAACGAAGCTGATGTGTGGAAGGAGCAGCGCCTCGCACACGGCTGGTGACGGCTCACCACGCAGCCAGCACTGCGGAATGAGGGGGTCATGACCGAGGACAGCGAGTTCGTCCGAGCTCGCCAGCAAATGGTGCATCAACACCTCGAGCTGCGCGATATCCGCGACGCCCGCGTGTTGGCTGCCATGCGCAAAGTCCCCCGGCAGGAGTTCGTCGCCGATGAGTCTCGGAAACACGCTTACGCTGATGCTCCGCTTCCGATCGGGGATTCCCAGACCATCTCTCAGCCTTACATTGTCGCCTTGATGACCCAGCTTCTGGAGTTGGAGCCGACCGACACCGTGTTGGAGATTGGCACCGGCTCAGGCTACCAGGCCGCTTTGTTGGCCGAGTTGACCCACCAGGTGTATTCACTCGAGAGATTGCGGGGGCTTGCAACGAGGGCGCGGGACGTGCTCGACCGATTAGGGTACTCGAATGTGCTGGTCATCGAGGGTGACGGTTCGCTCGGCCTGCCGGAGCATGCGCCATATGACGCCATCGTCGTGACCGCCGCTGCGCCCAAGGCGCCTCCCGCATTGAAGGACCAGTTGGCCGAATCTGGACGGCTCGTGGTCCCCGTGGGCGGCCGGGGTGGGCAGATGCTGGAACGGTGGACCCGACAAGGCCAGCGTGTGACGGTGGAGGAAATGGTGCCTGTGGCGTTCGTGCCCCTCGTTGGGGACCAAGGATGGGATGAGCCACCGCCTCCCACTCGACGGCGGAAGTGGTTCAGCCGAGGCTAGGCCAGGGCTCTGGGGATCGAGCGGTACTGCAGGGAAGCCGCCGACCTTCTTACTCGCAGACTTTTACCCCTCAGGGGCTGCGTCGGCCAGGTAACCCATGGCCGAGTTGGCCTCGCCGTCCATCACCAGCTGCATATGCGCCCCTCCGCAAACGGCCGGAATGTCGATAAGCTGTAGTACCTCCGCCCAGACCGAGGCTTCGGGGACGATCTGATCTAGGACACTGGGTGAATCCTCAAAGAAGGCCTTGTTGAAGCGCGTGGCGGGATCCTCGACGGCGATCGCCAGCGGGAAGATCCGGGCTTCGACCAGATCTTGAAAGAAGTGGGTCCCGTAAGAAGGCTCCGGCGTGTCCGTGCCCTCGAACACCTCGATGATCGCGCGCGCATTGTAGATATCGGCGTAGGTCACAGGAATGCCTATGTCAGGATTGGCGCTACCCCATCGCCCCGGACCCATAAGAACGAACGATTGACCTTCCAGCACGCGGTTGACTTCGCCGATAGCCTGGGCCATGCGGAGTCGCTGCTCCTGGCCAAGCTCCTGGCAGGCGCTGGGCCTGGCGTAAAGCACGTATCGGATGTCGGACACGCGGCCCTCGGGGACGATGCGCTGAACGAGGAACAGGCGCCGATCGGAGGGAACATTCTTCGGAAGCCGGACGCGTTCGTCTTCAAGGCGGCTCTGAGGCCGGCACTGGAGCAAGCAGATGTCTAGACTTAGGCCCTCGTGAGTTTTGCCCGGATAAATCAGGAGAGCAAACTCAGTGTCGACCGGATTCTGGTAGGCGGTCTCAAGAGTGGATAGCATTCGGCGCATCAAGGGCGGAAAGGCTGTTCGGCGGAGAAGCTCCTCGAATGTGATCACGACCTTGGTAGGGTCGAAATCAAGCGGCCGGCCGGCCAGCGCCCGTAATCCGTCATCCTGGTAGACCTGGGCGATCCACGGCAGGCTGGCCATCCCGGCGGTCACGACCCGGGGTATGGGCAAGGTCGCATACTGATTGCCCTCGATGTCGATCAGATCGACGAAGTGTTGTGAGTAGCGGCGGATCTCATCCGGCTCGGATTCGGGGCGCAGCTCAGGGTGGCTGAGGGCGACCAGACGGGGGTAGTCCCCGCTGACGGGTTCCACGGCGCGGGTCCCCAGCCCCCACACCAGGCGCAAAAACCCGGAGGCGCGGTCGATGCGAGGGCTCCACCGGAACTGGTTGCGGGAAAAGGCCACGCCTGCGGCATCGGGCAAGAAATAACGTCCCATGCGCTGGCCCTGCACCACCTGGACTAAGATCGCCATGCGCTCGTCGTAGTCAATCAATCCCATACGCTGGCGGTAGAAAAGCGCCTCTGGACTGTAGACGCTGCCGTAGACCGAGGCGATCGCCCCGAGCAGCGCCTTGAGGTTGGCCTCGTCACTTCCTTGATTGGGCAGGAAGTGGCTTTCGTACTTGCCTGCAAAGGAAGTCCCGAAGGAGTCCTCGAGCAGGCTCGACGACCGCACGATGAGTGGGGTTGAGCCGGACTCTTCGAGGATGTCTTTCAACCCATCCACGATGTCATCCGGAAAGTCACCATCCAAGAAGGCCCGGCGAATGGCCGGGTAGGCTTCTCGAATCTCTTCGCCCTCTCGGTATTTCTGGTTGGCGTAGCCGAGTAGGCCATTCAACTGGGTGAACTGGTAGAAGACGTCGGCGCCGATGAACCAAGACGGCGGCACCTTGAAATGGTCGAGGAAATCAGGACCGGAGGCCTTCCTCAATACGGCCTCGGCCAAGATGATGCCGGCAGCTTTGCCGCCGATCTTACCGCGCCCCAGCCGGCGGGACCGCACGCGTTTCAGGTCGGCGATATCGAGCCAGTCCTTGGCGATTCCCAGATACTTGAGGTGGTCGCTGATCATGGCTTTGATCAAGACGACCTTGATCTCGCGTAAATCGTGCATGACGCGTGGACGCTCTTCGTCGGGAAGCGATTCATAGGCCTCGCCCTGGGCGAAGAGCATGTCCCAAGGCGCCAACTCGGGGTGGAACGTGAGGACGACCTTTTGGGAGGGAATGCGGTCTTCAAGGACGCCGCGCAGAACGCGTTCAAAATCTTCGTGCGGCAAGTTGTAGGCGAAATAGAAGTCAGTCAGATTGTCACGCACTATTTCCTGGCGCTGGGCCCAGACGTCTGGGGGCTCCTCCCCAAAGGGGTCCGCCAGGCCCTCCCGGCGCTGAGATTGGATGGCCTTCTCCCGCACCTCGGCTTCAAAGTCGCTGCGAGAGATTACGCCACGGTCGAACAGCTCGCGTCGCATTCGTTCACGAATGCGGCCGGCCAGGATGGGGTACTGACTGAGTTCGAGATAGAGGGTCAGGACCTTGGGAAAGGATTGGCTATCAAACGAGCTCACCATTGACCTCGTTTAGGCGATCGAAATGGTTGGGGTTGCACACCACAAGGGAATCAAGCGGCGACCACGAATCGCGTTGGAATGGCAAGAAAGGGTCGCCAGCCGGACCGCAGGGGGCGGGGCGCTCCTTAGCGCCCGAGATGCATCGGCATGATGACGTGCAGGAAATCGTCTCGGCCCACACTGCGGATGACGCCGGGGGCATTGGGATTGCTGGTTTCCAGCGCCACGTTGGGGGTTTCGACGACGCTCAGCACGTCGATCAAGTAGCGGACGTTGAAGGCGATCTCGGCCGGCTCGCCCTCGATGGTGGCGTCCACTACGGTCTCGTTGGATCCTGTTTCGGCCGCCGTGGCGGAGATCTCAAGCGTGCCGGGCTCGAGTTCACTCCCTGGGGAGATCACCAGGCGGGCGGAGTGAGCGGCCTCACGGGCAAAAATGTCGGCCGCCTTACAGGCCTTGAGGAAGCTGCTTGTGGGGAGCACGGTGCGGGTCTGAAAACCGTTGGGGATGATGCCTTTGACGTCGGGGTAGGTGCCTTCGATAAGCTGGGTCACCAGCTCGACGTTTTCGGTGCGGAAGATCGCCTGGCCCCGGTTGGGCGGCAGGCTCAGCGTCACGGTCTCGTCGTCGCCGACGGTTCGGGCAAGCTCGGAGAGCGCCCGACTGGGGATGATGGCCTTCAGGGGTCCAACCCCGGGCGAGGCCAGGTGAGATGAGCGCAGGGAGAGACGGAAGCCGTCAGCGGCGGCCATCGAGAGCTCGCCATCGTTGACCTCGCATAACACGCCCGTCAGCACGGGACGAGCGTCGTCCGTCGAGGCGGCGAAGACCACCTGACTGATCATCTCGCGCAGATCGGCCACGTCCAGGGTCAGATCGCCTTCCAGATCCGCCGGGGGAAGGGGGGGAATTCTTGGGCATCGATGCACTTCAGCTCGTTGTTGTAAGTCTTCGAGCGCACGCTGAGTGTCTGCGTACGAACGGCCAATTCCATGTCGACGCGGTCGTTGGGGAGCGTGTTCACCAGGTCGACGAAGGTGCGGGCCGGCACCGTGGTCGACCCCTCTTCTTCGACTTTGCCCCCGATCCAGCAGGTAATCCCCAGTTCCAAATTGGTGGCCGATAGGCGCAGTCGGCCGTTGTCGGTGGCCAGCAGGATATTGCCTAACACCGGCAACGTGCTGCGCGGGGCAACCGCCCGGGCGACGGTGTTGAGACCGCGAGCCAGGTTTTCTTGCAGGCAGGAGACCTTCATCGTGGGCGAATCCTTGGAAGGGGCTTTGGGTGAGCTTGCCGGTGAAGTATACAACGAAAGCGAACGGCCAAGCAACGCTCGGATGGACAACTTGAGGGGCTTGGCATACACTACACCCATGCTGGGCCAGACCGCCACGTCCGACGGTGACGAGCTTCGCCAGATGGTGTTACGTCTGGCGCGCTTGGTTGAGATAAGCGTCACCCTCAATTCAACCCTGGAACTCGATCCTCTGCTTCAGTTCATTATCGATTCCGCCGCTGAGTTGCTGGACACAGAGGCGGCTTCGATTCTACTGATAGACAAGAGGAGCAAGGACCTGCGGTTCGCGGCCGCCACGGGAGCGGATCCAGTTGAACTGGCCAAGATTCCGGTACCCATGGACAGCTCGATAGCCGGGACGATTGTGCGCGATGATCGCCCACTTATCATCAATGAAGTCGCCACCGACCCACGACATTTCCGCGAAGTGGGTGAGCGGGTCCAGCTCCAAATCA
Organism: uncultured Chloroflexia bacterium; assembly: GCA_963807065.1. Taxonomy (GTDB): domain Bacteria; phylum Chloroflexota; class Anaerolineae; order Anaerolineales; family E44-bin32; genus CAWAND01. The sequence continues at coordinate 728,203 of CAWDZQ010000004.1, read as the reverse complement.
GATCGTTGGTTGGCGTACCGATGCGCATCCAGGATGAGGTCATCGGCGTGTTGGAGGCCGTCAACAAGCGACAGGGGGGTTTCGAGGAAAGCGATCTGCAGACGTTGTCGATCGTGGCATCCCAGGCGGCCGTGGCGATCAACAACGCCAGGCTGCTGGAAGCGCTGAAGCGCGCCTACGACGAACTGGGGAAGCTCGATCGCCTGAAGAGTGAGTTCATCTCGATTGCGTCCCACGAACTCCGGACGCCCCTGGCCCTGATTCTGGGCTATGCCACGATCCTGCAAGAGGACGCAGGTGAATCCGCCTCCGAACACGTCAACGCTGTATTTAATTCGGCCATGCGGATGCGTTCGCTGATCGAGGACATGACCAATCTGAACCTGCTGAGGGTTGGTTCAACGGAGATGAACTTTGAGCTCCAACCGCTGCAGTCGGTTGTACGGGCGGCCTCAGAAGAGGTGCGCGACACGATTCAAGCCAAGGGACAAGAGCTTGAGGTGACTCTCTGGGATGAAACGCTCGAGGCTCTGGTGGATGGCCCCAAGGTGGCCATGGCGCTCACCAACCTGCTTAACAACGCCATGCGGTTCACGCCGTCCGGTGGGCACATCTGGCTGAGCTTGAAACCCCACGGGAAAGAGGCATGGTTTCAGGTGCGGGATACAGGGATTGGACTTCCGGATGACGAGCTGGAGCGGATCTTCCAGGCCTTCTATCAGGTGGAAGATCACTTGGTCCGGCACCACGAGGGGATGGGGTTGGGGCTGGCGATCGTCCGCGGGGTCGCCCAGGCGCATCAGGGGCGAACCTGGGCAGAAAGCCCCGGTGAAGGCCAAGGTGCGACCTTCACCATCGCCCTTCCTTTCTGATCCTTAGCTGCTGGGCACACGCCCCCCGAATCTGGACGAGCTCTGTCCGGGTCAGCCAGGCAGGCTGAAGCTGTCGCCGGGCTGGAGCACGTGGGGCTCGGCCTCCGTCTCGCTACTAACCCGGGCGGCCCAAGCCTGGGCGTCCTGCGCGATCAACTCCCAGGTGTCGTAGTGGACCGGGATGACATGCTTGGGCTGGATGAGCTTGACCGCCCGCAACGCGTCGTCGGGCCCCATGGTGAAGTTGTCGCCGATGGGGAGCACCGCCAGATCGATACCCTCCTCGCCGATCAAGCGCATGTCCCCGAACAGGCCCGTATCGCACGCGAAATAGATCTTCTCCCCGGCGCCGGTGGTGAGCAGGAAGCCAGCCGGGTTGCCGCCGTCGGAGCCGTCGGGCAATGCCGAACCGTGGATGGCCAAGGTCAGCTTGAGGTAGCCGAACGGGTACTGATGTCCTCCGCCCAAATGTTGGGCATGAGCCTGCACGCCCTGGCCCTCGAACCAATGGGCGATTTCGAAGTTGCTGATCACCATGGCGGAGCTGCGCTTTGCAATGGCTACTGCATCACCCACGTGGTCCCCGTGACCGTGAGAAATGAGGATGAAGTCCGGCGCCAGGCTGTCGGGGCTGACCTGGGCTGAAGGATTGTCGCCGAGGTACGGATCGATCAGCAGAGTTTTACCCCCGGTTTCAACCTGGAAGGCTGCGTGCCCAAACCAGGTCATGTGGAATGCCATGTCATCTCCCTTTCGCATGCTTGAGCATTCTACGGCCCACATGATCAGTATACCGGGAGCGAGCCGCCGACAACCAGATCGACCGGGGGCATCTTGTGATGAAATTCACAAAGCGGAAGATGCAGGGCGGGGTGGCTCAGTCTTGGGCGGACTCGTCGAGGATGGCGGCGGCGTCGGAACGGGCCGAGCGATGACGACGAGACTCGCGCCAAACCTGCAATCTGTCTGAGAGTTGATTGCTGAGGCGCATCCAATCCGGAACGATCAGGACCAGGCCGGGTCGGCCGGGCGCAAAGAACAGATCGTGTAGGAAGAGGCGCATGAGCAGCGGGTGAAGCGGATAGCCCTCAAGGTCGATCCCCAGGGCGGTGCGGTTGTAGAATGGCGCAAGCAGGCGTCGTTTACCGCTCGATAAGCTGCTCGGGGGGAGAAGCTTCGCAAGCTCAACGGCGCGCGTGTTCAAGATGCGCCGGTAAGAGACCTTGAGGCGGTAGATTGGCGTCTGGAGCCGGAGGTGGTCTCCCCGCGGTTGGACGTACGCCAGGCGGGGCCCAATCAACACGAAGAGCCAGAATGCGGCCGAGACAAACCCCCCCGCCAGGAGCCAGACGTCTTCGGGAGGCTTTGGCCACGGGAGCAGGTCGAGACTGACCGGGAACCATAGGCCGAGCAAGAGCAGGGCCAAGAGCATCGCCGGACGGCGATAGCGGCTGACGGCAAAATGGTAAAGCTGGAGCGGAAAGCGGTCGCCAGGGGTCAGATCGGACATGATGGTCTGGGTTGGCTCGTCAAGCCTTCTCGGCCGGCGCTGGGTTCTCTCGGTAGTAGGCGCACAGATCAGTCAGCACGCAGCGCTGGCATTCCGGCCGGCGGGCTTTGCACACCTCCCGCCCGTGCCGGATGATGTTCAGATGAGCCGCATAATAGGTCTCGGGAGGGAAGAGCCTGGCGAGGATTTTATGTGCCTTGTCGGCGGATGCCCCTTTGGGGCACAGCCCAAGCCTCTGGGTGACACGGTGGATGTGCGTGTCCACGGGGAAGGCGGGCATATCGAGCGCAAATTGCATCACGATAGCCGCCGTCTTGGGTCCCACACCCTTGAAACTCAGCAGCCATGAGCGGACCTGTTCTGGCGGTTGGTCGCGAAGGAACTCCAGATCAAGTGACCCCTTCTGGTCGGTGATCTGACGAAGGACGGCCTGAATGCGGGGCCCCTTTTGATTGGCTAGGCCGGCGGTCTTGATGGCCTCGATGACGTCCCCGGCTTCGGCGTCGCGCACTTCCTCCCAACTGGGAAACGCGCTGCGCAGGGCTTCAAAGGCGCGATCTCGGTTGACATCATTGGTGTTCTGGGAAAGGATGGTTGACACCAACTCGTCGAGCGGTGGGAGGCGAACTCGCCACATCGGCTGGCCATAAGTCTCGTACAGGCGTTGATGGACGGCCAGGGCTTTTGATTCGGCGGAGGTCATCGCAGACGGGCGCAGTCGATGCTTGGCGGGCGGGTCATGCCATGGAATCGATCACGACATCGCCAAAAGCCGACGTGGGGAGCAGCGTGGCGCCTTCCATCAGCCTGTGGAAGTCGTATGTCACTTGCTTGCTGCGAATGGCGCCCTCGATGCCGCGCACGATCAGATCGGCGGCCTCGTCCCAACCCAAGTAGCGGAACATCAACTCGCCGCTCAAAATGACCGAGCCGGGGTTGACCTTGTCCTGTCCGGCGTACTTGGGGGCAGTCCCGTGGGTGGCCTCGAAAATCGCATGACCGGTCTCGTAGTTAATGTTGCCCCCGGGAGCGATACCGATGCCGCCAACCTGGGCCGCCAACGCGTCCGAGATGTAATCGCCGTTCAGGTTCATAGTGGCGATCACATCGAATTCATCGGCGCGGGTGATCGTCTGCTGAAAGGCGATATCGGCGATGGTGTCTTTGACCAGAAGCTTGCCCGCCTTCAAGGCGGCCGCCTGTTCCAGGTTGGCCGCCTCTTCCCCGGATGCCTTTTGGGTCCGATTCCACTGCGCCCACGTGTAGACGCCATCGCCGAACTCGCGCTCAGCCACTTCGTACCCCCAGTTGCGGAAGGCGCCCTCGGTGTACTTCATAATGTTGCCTTTGTGGACCAGGGTGACCGAGCGGCGCTTGTGATCCAGCGCATAGCGGATGGCTGCCCGCACCAGCCGCTGGCTGCCCTCACGCGAGACGGGCTTGATGCCAATCCCCGAGCTTTCAGGGAAGCGGATCTTGGCGTACTCTTCCGGAAGCGTCTCTGATAGCCAGGCCATGAATTGCCGGTTGGCTTCGGTTCCCAATTCAAACTCGACCCCGGCGTAGATATCCTCGGTGTTTTCGCGGAAGATGATCATGTCGACCTTTTCCGGGTGCTTGACCGGGGTGGGCGTTCCGGCGTAGTAGCGCACGGGACGCAGGCACACATACAGGTCGAGCGCTTTGCGCAGGGCGACGTTCAAGGAGCTGATGCCACCGCCGATCGGCGTGGTCAGCGGGCCCTTGATACCGACACGGAAGTCGCGAAATGCGCGCAGGGTGGCTTCGGGCAGCCACTCGCCGGTGGCGTCGAAAGCTTTCTGCCCGGCGAGGACCTCCATCCACGCCACCTGGCGGCGGTCGCCGTAGGCCTGAGCGACGGCAGCGTCGAACACTCGCACAGCCGCCGCCCAGATGTCGGGGCCGATACCGTCGCCCTCAATAAAGGGAAGGATGGGACGATCGGGGACCTGGATGGCCCCGTTCTTGACGTCGATCCTCTGGCCGTTGGAAGATATTTCGGGCTGTAAGTCAGGCATGGTGCGCGCTCCAGGCTGGCAATCATGTTGCGGGGAGGGCCTCCCCGGAAGACGGTTCTGGCGCGGGGCCAAACCCGGCGGATTATAGCATGCGGGTTCGGTCGACCGAAGATTCAGGCGGGTCCGGCGTGGTCGGTGTACCCCTCCGGATGCGTGCGGTGCCAGCGCCAGGCGCTGTCGACGATCTGGTCGAGCTCGGGGTAGTTTGGCGACCATCCTAACTCTTCTGAAATCTTGTCGGCCGCAGACACAAGACGCGGGGCGTCACCTGGCCGCCGGTCGGCCTCTTCGGCGCGGATGGGTTCGCCGGTGACCCGGCGCGCCGTCTCCAGTACTTGCCGAACGGAGTAGCCGGTGCCCGTGCCCAGGTTGTAGACAAGCTCATCCCGCGTCTCGAGCGCGTCCAGGGCAAGAAGGTGGGCATCAACCAGATCGGCCAGGTGGATGTAATCCCGGATACAAGTTCCGTCCGGAGTGGGGTAATCGGTGCCGTAGATCTTGATGTGGGTCCGCTTGCCAAGTGCCACCTGAAGCATCAAGGGGATCAAGTGGCTTTCGGGTTGGTGGGCTTCGCCCCGATCAGGCAGGGCGCCGGCGGCGTTGAAGTAACGCAGGGCAGCGTAGTGCAGCCCATGCACCTGGCGATACCATGCCAGCGTCTGTTCGATCATCAGCTTGGTTTGGCCGTAGACGTTGGCTGGCCCCAAAGGCGATGTCTCCGAAAGGGGCTCATCGCTCGAGGCGTAAACGGCAGCCGTCGACGAAAGCACGAAGCGCCCCACGCCGGCTTGGACACTGGCCTCGATCAGGGCCAACGAATGGACCAGATTGTTGTGGAAGTATTTGCCGGGGTTGTGCATGCTTTCCCCGGCCTCAATGAACGCAGCGAAGTGCAGGACAGCGTCGTAGGCGTGGCTCCCGAGGGCCACCTTGAGTTTGGCGCCATCGGCCAGGTCGGCGTGGATGAAGGTGGCATCCTGTGGCACGGCGGCGCGATGTCCGGTGATCAGAGAATTGTAGATGGTGACCTGATGGCCAGCGTTTAGGAGACGCTGGACCGCCGCCGAGCCGATGTACCCAGCCCCACCCGTTACGAATATCTTCATGCTTCAGGACGCTCCCAGTCAGGCCGGACCGAGGCAACCTCCGCCGATTCCTAGGCCCTCTCGAGATTGGCCAGAGATGCAAGCAAGTGCTTCACGTCTCCGGATTCGAAAGACACCACAACTTCTTCGTCATCCCCATCGATCTTAGACTCCATCACAATCCCTTCGCCAAACGTGGGATGGATCACGCGCATCCCGGCCTGGTAACTCGATTGGCGCGGTGCCGCAGGCGTTTCCCAGCGGGTTTGGCGTGCGTAGCTCGCCTGCTCGACCGTCTGTCCGCCGAGCCAGTCGCCGGACATGATATCGGCCGGCAAGTCGGAGAGGAAGCGCGAAGGTTCGCTCATCGCCGAGGCGCCGTAGAGACTCCGCCGGAAGGAGCGGACCAGGTACAGTCGGTCCTTGGCGCGAGTGATGCCGACATAGAACAGCCTGCGTTCTTCGTCCATGGCTTCGGGATCATCGAAGGATCGTTGGTGGGGGATCATCCCGTCGTCCAGGCCGATGATGAACACCACCCGGAACTCGAGCCCTTTGGCGGCGTGCAAAGTCAGCAGGATAGGTGCGTTGAGATCGTCGGTCAGCGTGTCCTGATCCGACACCAGGGCGATCTGTTCCAGGAATGCGCCCAAGTCGACGTTCTGAAACTCCTCGGCCACCCTGCGTAATTCGACGACGTTGTCCCAGCGCTCGGTGCCTTCCTCGCTGCCATCGTCGATGTATTCGCGGTATCCCACGTCACGGATGATTTGGTCGATGAGATCCGCCAGGGAAAGCGCCTCGAGGGCCTTGAGCCAGCCTGGAAGCAGGCGCCCGAATTCGGTCAGCACGGCAGCGGAGCGGCTGCCCAGGGCTTCAGCGTATGACGCTCCGCCCTCCTGACCCAATTCCAGGAGCACCTGCCCGGGCGACACACCGGCGCGATCGGCGGTTTGAATGAGTGATTCAACCGTCTTGGCGCCGATGCCGCGCGAAGGAGTGTTGAGCACCCTGAGCAGGCTGATACGATCGTGAGGGTTGTGCACCAGCCGCAGGTAGGCCACGATGTCCTTGACCTCACGCCGACCGTAGAAGCGCTGGGCTCCAACCAGACGATAGGGAAGACCGGCCCGCAGAAACACCTCTTCTACGGCCCGCGATTGCGCATTGGTCCGGTACATCACGGCGCACTCGCCGGGTTCGGCTTCGCCAGCGTGGGTCAGAGCGGCGATGGTCTCGATGACAAAGCGGGCCTCATCGGACTCGTCGTAGGATTCGTGGAGTTCGATCGTTGTCCCTTGTCCCCTGTCGGTGAACAGTCTCTTGACATGCCGATTGGGGAGCCGGTTGATAATCGACATCGCTGCATCGAGAATGGTCTGGGTCGAGCGATAGTTCTGCTCCAAGAGGATCACGCGCGCCTCGGGATAGTCCTTTTGGAACCGCTGGACATTTCGGTAGTCGGCGCCGCGCCAACGGTAGATCGACTGGTCGGCGTCCCCGACCACGAACACATCCTTCGACGGAGGTGTCAGCAACCGAAGCATGGCGTATTGGGCGGTATTGGTGTCCTGGAATTCGTCCACTAGAATGTGGGCGTAGCGGCGATGGTACTGGGCTCGCACCCCGTCCTGGGCCTGCAGCAGCTGCACGGCGTACATCAACAGATCATCAAAATCGACGCCGTTGTTCGCTTGAAGCCGCGTTTGATAACCTTCGTAGATGCGGTGAACGATCTCAGAGAAATAGGTGTTGGCCGAATAGTGTTGCCAGTCAATTAACTCACTCTTGGCGGCCGAAATCGCCGCCAGGACTCGGCCGGGCTGCACCTGCTTGGGATCGAAGTTCAACTGCTTGATGCAATCCCTGACCAGGCCCATTTGATCCGAGTCATCAAAGATGACAAACTCCTTGCCCACGGGCAGATGATCCGCGTGGCGGCGGAGCATGCGCGCCGCCAGGGCATGGAATGTGCCAAGGTCCAGCCGTTGGGCCCCGCCCGGGCTGGTGGTGGCCAGCAGATCGCGCACACGCGTATGCATCTCGCGTGCCGCCTTGTTGGTGAAGGTTACGGCCATGATCGAGCGCAGATCTGATCCCCGGGTTGACGCCAAAAAGGCGATGCGGTGGGTCAGGACGCGCGTCTTGCCCGACCCGGGCCCGGCAAGGACCAGGGTCGGGCCCTCGGGCGTGGTCACGGCTTGTTCTTGTTGATGATTGAGTTGATCCAGCATATGACCTGGCTGTTCCGGCGAAGTGTGTTTACTCGGCAGCCGAATCCTAACTGCCGTCGACGCGCATTCTAAGGGCCCCGACGGGAAGGGCCAAGCAAGTTCCGGTGCATCAATGGCGGTGAGGTTCGATGTCCAATATGCCGGAGCCGCTCAATAGGCCGGTCAGCGGTTCGGCTACCAGTGCCACGACGCGCGAATCGGCGAAGTAGGGGAATTCGAAATGCACCTCGTCTCCGGCCGATTTGCCGGGGATTGGCATCAGGCGGGCGGTCAGAGGCTTGTTGTGTCGGAGGGAGATCGCTCCCAGGTCGAGCAAGACAGCGGTCAAGGCATCAGGTGAGACATCCCCCGGAAGCGGAATGGTGTCCAGGCCCGTGCCGCACAGCGTTGAGTAAAGGAGCAGGTCGGTCATGGTGAGCTGACCGGCGGCCGCCCGGTTGGCGAGGGTTGAATCCTCGAGCACGGGAAACAGCAAGCCGCAGAATCCGGTGCGGGAGAAATCCGCCCGGTCAAGGCAATCTGCCAGATAGGCGACGGCGGCAGCCGATCCCGGCAAGCCGACGGCGGGCAGTCCGAGCGACTCGAGCGCTGTGCCGATTGAGCGCAAATGGTCGGGGTAAGGGGCAAGTGAGAAGTCGATCCCCAAAAAGCGGAGCTCATTCTGCAGGGAGACCGGCGTCAGGAGCCGTTGGATGGCGGCGGCATGGGCTTCGATCATGCTCACCAGCCGGCGTCGGCCGCGCGCCAGGCTGGGGACATCGCGGAAGGCGTCAATGGCCAGATCGGCACCTTCGGTAGCCACGGCGAAGGCGGGCGGGCCGGGCCGGTGGTAGGCTGCGGGGAAGAAGGGTGATCCAGCGCCCACGTTGGCCAAGGCGGCGAAACGCAGATTGGCGAACCCGTTCTCGCGGATTTCCGCCAGGCGCAAGATGATGTCGGCCGAAGCCCTGGCGGCGGCCACAGACAATCCCGTCTCGGGGTCGGCGATGATCGCCGAAGTGAACACTGTTTCGGTCGCCGCGAGCATGTCGGGCACCACGGCGAATCCCCTGGGTTCGTCGGGGAGCACCGGCCCGATAGACACGTAATCGATGCCGTGGACAAACGCCTCGGCCTCCAACCGCTGGGCGAACTCGGCACGCTCTTGAGGGGGCACGGCGCGGCCCATCTCAGAAGGGGGTGGGGTGGCAAGGCGCAGACTCTGGACCTCGTAGTTTGCGTCCTGCAATGCCTGGCGTGCTTGGTCGAGGCTCTTGGCCAGGCCGTCGAGCCGTTCGGGTTCGACGGGCCAGCCGGGATCTACAAAACCGGTGAGAGAGCGAACAATCATGGATGACCTCGTTGGCGCCTGATTTCGAATAGAAACACGGCCGTGGCAATAGCGGCGTTCAGCGAGTTGCTTGCGCCTCGCATCGGAATATGAGTTCGCGTCGGGCACCGCCCTGCCGATTTCGGCGGTCACGCCGTGCGCCTCTCCCCCAACCACCAACGCCGCCGGTTCGCGCCAGTCGATCTGATCGTAGGGACGCCCCTCTCCGGCTTGGGTTCGCCAAAGCCGAGTTGGACCCGCCCAATCGCGGATATCTGCCGGCCCAACCGTCATCAGGGGGAGATGCAGCAGGGCGCCCATGGCGGCGCGCACAACCTTGGGGTTGAAGGGGTCGACGCTGCCCGGGGTGAGACCGACAGCTTCAACCCCGGCCGCCAGCGCCGTGCGCATGATGGTCCCGAGGTTCCCAGGGTCGGATAGCCGATCCAGGAGGAGCAGCAAGGTCGGCGAAGAAGGAGGCGTGAGGTTTGGTTTGGGCAAGACCAACAACAACCCCTGCGGTGTCTGTGTGTCGGAGCACGCCGCCATCACGTCGTCGCTGACGGGCAGAACTTCTCCGCCAAGACGCGCCAGGCGGTTGACCATGCCCCGGCCACGCTCGTCCAGATGTGGGGTGTGAAGCACCAGGGCGACAGGGGATTCGGCGGCCAGCACCTCCTCGGCCCAGCGGATGCCCTCGACGATGAACAGAGACTCCTCGTCACGAGCCTTGCGTTTGGCCTGGAGCGTGCGCACCCACTTGATTCGGGCATTGGCCGGTGAGCTGATCATGCGTACTCGGCCGGATTCGGCCATCGCTCCGCAAAGGCGGCGGTGAAGATGTCCACGTTCTGTTGGTCAATTAGGACTACGCGCACGTCCTTGATGCCACTGCCGGCGTGGTCGGCGAAGTACTCTGCGATCGAGTCAAGGATGACTTGTGCGCCCAGATCCTTCGGGAAGCCAAAGATCCCGGTGGAAATCGCCGGCATGGCCAGACTGACGAGGCCGGTTTGGTCCGCCAAGGCCAGGCTGGAGGTCACGGCCGAATGCAATTTGCGCTCCTCTTCGCCCTCTCCCCATCGGGGGCCAACAGCGTGGATGACGTATCGGGCAGCCAGATCACCTCCGCTGGTCAGCGCAGGATGGTCGTGGGAGGCGGGCCCATGCTCGGACACCCAATCCCGGCTTTCCTGCTGGATGCCGGATCCCCCGCGGCGAACGATGGCAGCCGCCACACCGCCGCCATGGGCCAACTGGCTGTTGGCCGCGTTCACGACCGCATCCACCGGTTCAAGCGTAAGGTCACCGTGGATCAGGCTCAGGCTCACACCGGCAATTGGTTGGGCCTGGGCGATCAATTCGGACATGCCAGGGGAAGGCTCCAAGATGAAATCAGGGTGTCCGGCCCGATTGTATCATCGGCACCGCAACCCGGCCGTAAAAGAAAAGGGACGCCCATGGCGTCCCTTTGGCCGGTCAATGATGAGCTCAGCCGGCGACGGACTCGACGACGGCTTTGAAGGCGTCGGGATTGCGCACCGCCAACTCAGCCAGCATCTTGCGGTTGAGCTGCACGTCCTTCTGGCGCATCCCATGGATTAGCCGGCTGTAGGTCGTCCCATTGATGCGGGCAGCGGCGTTGATACGAGCGATCCACAGGCTACGTAGATCGCGCCGTCGGGTGCGGCGATCACGGTAGGCATACCATAGGCTCTTGAGCATGGCCTCGTTGGCCCGGCGGAAGAGCTTGCTGCGGGATCCGTAATAGCCTTTGTTGCCCTTCAGTATCTTCTTGTGATGACGGCGGGTGACGATGCCGCCCTTGGTTCTGGGCACGTTCTACTCTCCTGTGGCCCGCTGTGCGCCGGCGCCCAACTTCGACGCCTGTTGCATGCGCGCAACAGCCACGCTAGAGCCCCGGAGTCAGGAGGACTGACCCGTGCGGGCGTTGGGATTGGCGCGGTACTTGCTCAAATAGGGGGCCAGCCGACGGACGCGCTTGCGTATCTTGGATCCCTTCACGGGATGCATCTTAGTGAACATCCGCTTGCTCCGTTTAGGGGTCCGCCGGCGCAAGTGGCTCTGACCACCCTTGGTGCGCACCAGTTTGCCCGAGCCGGTCATACGGAAGCGCTTGGAGGTGGCCTTATGAGTTTTGAGCTTGAACTTGCCCGTCTTGGTCTTCTTCCTGGGCATATATGACTTCCTTTCACACAGCGCCGCGGACGATGTTGGGTCCGCGGCGGACAGCACCAAATTGTAACCGAGAGTTGTCAAGAATCAGGCGGATTTGGGTGCCAAGACCATCAGCATCGTGCGCCCTTCCATGCTGGGCGCTTGCTCGATAATGCTGACATCGGCGAGCTCCTCGGCGATGCTCTTCAAGTCGTTCAGGGCGATCTCGGGATAATCGAGTTCTCGCCCCCGGAATTGTATTCGAACGCGCACCTTCTTGCCTTCGCCCAGCCACCTTCTGGCGTTCTTGACCTTGAAGGACTTGTGATGGTCGGAGGTCTTGGGTCGAAAGCGAATCTCCTTGATCTCAACCTTGGTTTGCGACTTGCGCGCCTCGCGCTCCTTCTTGGCGCGCTCGTACATGAACTTGCCGTAGTCGAGAATCCGGCATACCGGCGGATCACTGTTGGGGGCAACCTCTACCAGGTCGAGCCCTGCGAGTTGTGCGCGGCTGAGAGCATCATCTATCGGCACGACGCCAACGTTTTCGCCGTCGGCGTCGACCAGGCGTACTTCCCTAACGCGGATGCCGTCATTGATGCGGAATTCTGATGCGCTTATGTTCCACTCCTTCCGACAGTGCATGCAGGCCGCCCCGAAGGTGCGAGCGGCCGGCTGATGGAGCGATCATACCATGAGTTACGCAAGAGCGTCAAATTTGGTGCCCCCAACTTTGGCGATCCGATAACGGCGCGGGATGCCTAGCGACTTCGCCGCCCGACCAGACGCAAAATGAGCAGGAACAGGTTGATGAAATCGAGATACAGTCTGAGCGCGCCTAGAACTCCCAGCTTTTGGAGTGATGCCTCTTGGGTCCCAGTGATGACGGCCTCGGCCTGACGTCGTATGTGTTGGGTGTCGTAGGCGGTCAGGCCGAGGAACAGGGCGATCCCGGCGTGCGTCAAGACCCAGAACAGGATGCTGTTGGCGAAGAAAACGTTGATCACCGAGCCCAAGACGAACCCCACCAGGCCCATCAGAAACAGGCTCCTGTAGCGGGTGAGGTCGAGCCCGGTTGTGTAGGCCAATATGCTCATGATGGCGAACAGGCCCGCGGTCACCGCGAAAGTGGAGGCAATGCTGCTGGCGGTGAGGATCAAGAAGATCAGCGATAGGGTGACGCCATTCAATGCGGCGTAAGCGAAGAAAAGCGCCAGCCCGGCCGTGGTCGAGAACCGATTGATGCCCGCCGTGAGGGCGATGACCAGGATGAATTCCACGATCAAGACCGCATAAAAGAGAATCGGCTGCTGGGCGAAGACAAGCGGGATCGACAAACTGGCGACGGCCCAGGCCAGGCCTGCCGTCACCAACAATCCGGCAGCCATCCACAGATACACCTGGCGCATGACGCTCGCCACCGCTTCCTGGCGGGCCACGGCGCTCATTGGTCTGGTTAAGCTTGACCCGAAGGATGGGTTCATCTCATCTTCCTCCTGGTTCGTGATCGCCGCGTGCCCTGCCGTGATGAAGCCCGGATGGGGGGCGCGATACGGCAGGCCAGTATAGACGCGATCGGCGTGGCGCTGCCTGCGCCGGGAACAACACAACGGGACTCCGGTCGGCGCTGTTCTTCATGGAGAACAGGTGGTTGACGCCAGGGATGTGTGCCGGGGTTCACCCGTACCGGGGTCCAGCCACCAAATCTGGCCGGCAGCGAAGGCGAACCTGACGGCTGTGCCAGGCAGAGTACCCGGGGCTGGGGAACACCATGAGCTCGCGCCCGGAGGCAGGAGGATCCACCCGGCGGTGTCGGACAAAGCGATCAGCGATCCATTGGGCAGGATCTGGAGTGCGGGATAGTTTCCCGGGGCGTCCGGGGCGCCGCCGAGAGTGGGCAGAGCCAGGGGTTCCCACGTCAGGCCGCCGTCGCTGGACCACTGCGCGGGGAAGGTCCCTTGGCCGGCCACGACCAGTGCGCGTCCAGCGTCAAACCCGGCGACTGTTCCGGCCACGCCGGCGTGGAGATCGAGCGTGATCCCGTTGGCGGACCAGCTGTGGCCGGCGTTGGCCGACACCAGCAGGGTCTGCGGGCGCGCGGCGCCCATGCCGCTGATGGAGCCCGGGGCGGGTCCCCACCGAAGGCAGGGTTGGGCGCTGGGGCAGGCCATCACTCGGAGCTGCCAATTCGAACCACCATCGCCGGTGGCTTCCACCTGAGGCACCGAGTTGCCGTCTCCGGTGGTGTTGAACAGGGCTTCAACTTGACCTCCGGGCAGGCTGGCGAATCCACCGAATGGAAAATCGTAGGCTGGTCCGGGGGAGGGCACGATCCGCCAGTTGGCGCCGCCGTCGGTGGTGATCAGGCCCTTGAAGAACTCGGGGGGCGCCCCCATTTGCCGTTCTGCCGTGCCGAACACGGCGAACAGGCTGTCGGGATGGTCGGCATCGAGCGCGACGGAGATGCACTGCGGCGTGCTACCGGTGGCCCCGCCTGACATCACCTCAAAGCCGATCTTATCGACGGCGTCTACGGCACCGGCGATGGGGACCTCGCGCCAGGACTGTCCCGAATCGTTCGATAGCCGGATGACGCTCGGAGCGCAATAGGCCAGGCGCGTGGGATCCGCCGGGTCGACGGTGATCGAGGGGGTGACCAGATCGGCGGTCGGGGCCATCCAGACGGGCGAGCCGGCGCTGAGCGAACCCCAAGCCACGGATGCGCCCAACCTCAGGCTGGCACTGGCGATTGTTGGCCCGCCTTGCCCGACGACGGTGGTCTGGGGCGTTGTTGCCTGAAGTTCGACGTCATAGCTCCCAGGCGAGAGGACGCCCGCGCCGGGAACTGTTTGCGGCACGGTAAAGCTCCCGCTGAGTTCCCCGTTGACCTGCTGTGTCACCTGACCCATCGGCACGGCCTGGGAGTCGGGTCCGCCCGTCTGGAGGGCGATGGTGTAGCCAAAGGGCTGGCCGCTGATGGTTTCGATCAGGGGTGCCCAGCCCGATACTTCCACTGCGTCCCCCGGCTGCGCTTGGCCGGGAGTCAATGTCAATTCAGCACATGGTTGTCCCTGGCCGCATCGCGAGGGCTGCGAGCCGGTCACCCGAAAGGTGGCCGCGGCCTGTGCCTCCTGCGCGGCGCATCCCGGCACGAGCGGTCCCAGGCACTGCACGCCCACGGCGAAATCTCCATCCTGAACAGGGCGAGGCCCCTGTGGGCCCAGCCAGGGCACGCTGGGTGCGCTGAAGCCGATGGTGAAGCGGCCGGCTTCGTTGGCGGACCATTGGACGGGGACGTCCACGGCCGTAAACCCGGTCAGGCAGCCGTCCCAGCAGACGGTGGTGTGCTGAAGGGACGGGTTACCTTCAGCGTCGGCGGCGCTCGGCCCGCCGGGCAGGTAGCCTTCGATCTGTATCGCGGTCCCGGGCGGGCCGCTTTCCGGAGTCAAGCGGATCGACGTTCCGCTTGACGTGCTGGCTTGTGTGGGGTTTAGAGCAGGGCTGGGTGCGATGCTCGGTGGCGCAGTAGTTGGGCTGGGGGACGGGGTCAATGGCGCAGGCGCCTGGCAGCCCGCCAGAAGCAAGACGGTGACGATTACAAAGGCGGACGGGGTGGATGGCATGGTTATTCGACCTCGTGGGTTACGGTGACGGGCGATGATCTTGAAGGAAAGGGGCGGACGCTTGTGCGCAGACTTTCGGGGATTGGCCCCCGCCGTGATGGTCGGCGGCCCCAGAGGATTCTAACCTCTTTCAGCGCGGATCAAGTCGAACCGTTGTCAGGAGAAGCGGCGGCCCCAATGTTCAGCGTAACGATCTTGGGGGACTGCGGCCGGCATTGGGGCGGGCTCTGCCGCGGCGCTTCGCCGGCGCCGCCGGGTGGCCAGTAAGGGTGTGCGCGGATCGGCGCCGGGCGGAGGCAGCACGCCGGGCGGCCCCCAGTACCCGGCGCCAGCCAGGAGCCAGTTTTCCAGCATCGAGCGGTCGACGCGGGCCACGGACAGCAGCGACTCGACGGCGCGCAGGAACAGCTCGGTATAAGCTTCGACGTCGTAGGTCATCGCCCGATCGACCAGGTCCCAGGCGCGCACCTTTTCCGGCCCAGGCACGTACAGGAAGCGCAGTTGCTCGCCGGCGCTGAGGGGGACCCCGGCGCGCAGCAGCTGCTGGACGGCGCGGGCGGCCGCCGTGCGCACTCTGAATTCCTCCGGCTCGCGCGACAGGCGCTGCTGGACCACCAGGCTCTTGGCCGGCGCCTGGCCGGCGCGCAGGCACCGCAGCCGTTCGGCGGCATAGGCGACGGCGGCCGGGAGGAGCGCCCGGAAGCCGTCGGCGTCCCGGCCGTCGGCCAGGATCTCGAGGATGTGGAGCTGGGTGTCTTTAATGAAAGCCGGCGTGTCATGGCGCCGAGCTTCAATGCCGCGGACCTTGAGCGACCCGTCCTGAAAAGCGCCGAAATATCGGTTGGCGACCGCCACGCGGGGTTCCGTCCGAGAGGGCAGGAAAGCCAACCAGCGGTAGACGCCCTCCAGCTCGATCGGCAGGCCGGTCTGGTCTTTGATGACCTCCAGCAGCCCTTCGTAATCCGGGCGGCCGCGGGCGCCGGGCTTGTGAATCCACAGGCCGTCGACGTACAGGTGCAGCACGCGGTAGCCGCGCGCTTCGACGATTTCTTTGGCCTGCAGCAGCACCTCGCGACCGTAGGCTGTGACCGCCTCATGGGCTTCGATACGGCCGAAGCGGGCATTTTTGTAGCCTAGATAGCCAAAGCAGGTCACCAGGAGCCATTTGTGGGCCGAGTAGCGGCGGCGGTAGACCTCGCGGCGCGGGTCGTCTTCGGGCAGGGCGCGTATGAGCGCCTTGTAGCGGGCGCGTTTCTCGAGCAGCGGCGCCAGCGTCTCCGGCACCAGGCCCTGGCGATGGTTGCAGACGGGGGTGCCCAATTCGGGCACCGGCACGCCCGGGCAACACTCGGCCTTGACGGTCTCGGGTGACAAATTGAAGTGCACCATCAGGCTGGGGTACATGGCGGTGAAATCCAACTCGGCCACGTGCTCGTGCAGGCCGGCGATGGGGGTGTAGACCAGGCCGCCCTTGTCGGCGGCGAACAGATCGAGCCCGGACTTGAGGGCCTCCGGCTGGCGTTTCTGCCAAGGGACGAGCACGCCGCGGCGGAGCGCCGTGGCGACCTGCATGGCGCTGATGCCGGTGCCGGTGGAGACGCGGGCCACGGTCTGCACCGGCAGCCCGGTCAGGCGGGCGATCTCCAGGTTGCCGTCCAGCCCGTAGTCGTCGGCCAGGAAGGCATTCTGACGGTCGATGTGCCAGCGGCCGAACAGGGTGTGCTGTTCGTCGCGGAAGATCACCTTGCCGTAGGAGAAGTAAGAATGTGCGCGTTTGTGGCCGACCGCCTGGCCGCGATCCCGGTTGAGCGGCAAGGGGAGTCCGTAGTGGCGGGAGAGCTCGATCAGGCGCGGCAGGATGAAGGAGTTGCCATAGGCGCTGACCAGCAGATCGGGATCGTGCTGCTCGAGCAGATGGCGCACGCCGAGCAGGAGTTGGCGCCCCTGGCTGCGCTTAAAGATGTAGTTCTGGCCTCCGACCTCGATCAGCAGGTCGCTGCGATAGCCCCGGGCCGGGTTGCGCAGCTCGCCGTCCAGGCGCAGGGTCATCACGCGCAGCGGCGGCAAGCGGTATTCGGCGTCCCAAGGGGAGTTGAGCGCCTCGACGGCGGTGAGGCGGCCGTCGGCGTGCTCCACCCGGCAGTAGGCCAGCGGGAAGATCCCGCGGGCCAGGACATAGCGCTGAGGGAGGGGGATGTCGGCGTCGTAGTAGGTCAGATGGGGGCGGAATTCGGCCACCTGGCGCTGCAGGCGCTGCAGTTGGGCGGGGTAGCGCACGCCCACCTCGAGCACCTCCACCTGTTGATCGAGGAACAAGTCGCGCCGCTCGGTCCGGCGCAGTTGGACCGGAGCGCGCTGAGCGCGCAGCATCCGGCAGACGTCGTGCAGGTCGCCTTGAGGGCCGCGGGCGTAGAAGGCCGGGGTGAAATGATCGAGCAAGACCTGGGCGTGACCGTCGTTGTCGAGAAACCAGACCGCCATGCCGCGCCCCTGCGGGTAGGCGTCGAACAGCCAGCCGTAGAAGCTGGGCATGCTCAGGCGCCAGGCCGGTCGCCATCCGGGGAGGCCAGGCGGGGCGAGGCGAACGTTTCGGACGTTCCCTCCAGGTCATCTAGGCGCCGCCGCAGGTCAATGACCGCCTTGTGTTCTTCGACCAGCATGGCCAGCAGCATGACCTCGAACGGCAACAGGTGAGAGGCGTACGCGGCGGCCGCCAGGTGGCGCCGGGCGTCGGCCAGCAGATCATCCAACGCGTGTTGGTCCTCCCGGCGCAAGGCGCGGCGAAAGCGCGCCAGCGAGCTCTGCTCCTGGAGGAAGGCTTGTGTAATGGAGGGGAGAGTGCGGCCCATGAGTGGCTCCTAGCTTCTAGCACGTGCACGGCGGCCAAGATTGTTCGGCCTTTCTAGGTGAACAGACGAGGTTGCAGGGGCGGTTGGGACTCGGGTGGGCGGAGCAGCCAGGCGCCGTCTGCGGCGGCCTGCAGCTGGTCGAGCAAGGACCAGCGGTCCTTGACCAGGCTGCGCGGCTCCTGCGCACCAATGATCACCGGCGCCACGGCCGCCAGGCGCTTGAGATGCGCCAGAGTGGTCGAGAGCAGCCGTTCGCTGTCCCGCAAGGGGACGCTCTCGTCATAAAAGGTGGCCAGAAAATCGAGACCAAACAGGGGCGACGGTTCGGCCAAGGCGTTCTCGATGAGTTCGGCCAACTGGAAACAGGTGAAAGCCCGCGACAGCCGGATACGCCCCATCGCCGCCTGCAGATCGGGCGTCAGGCGGCGGGCCAACCGGGCCACGAAGTAGCCATCGAAGCGGTTACCGCCATCGAAGACCCGCACGTCCTGACCGCGGGCGGCGAGCATGGTGACGGCTGCCAGCAGGGTGCGAGTGGGCGTGGTGGTGCCCCATAGCAAACTCAGCCGGGGTTGGCTGATGGCCTCCAACAGGACCGGGTCAACAGCTGGGATCGGCAGATCGGGGGTCGTTCGCAGGACGAGTTCGTGGTGCAGCATGGCGTTCCTCTCGGACGGCACGTGCGACGAATAGAACATATGTGCTACAGATATAGCCTGAAATGCGCTGTGGGACAATCCCACTCGAGGTTGATTTGGGATGGCCGGAAGATCACCCGCGCGGGGGAAGGCCGGGGGACGGGGAGAGAAAGTCCGGGCCAGGGGCGGACTCGCGCCGCAGGCGGCGCGAGAGCCACACGAGCATGAGCGCCGTCAGCAGGCCGACCAACGTCATCCCGGGCGCCCCACGGCCGAACTCCTGAAGCGGGGATAGCAGGATGAAGAACGACAGGGCGCCGGAGGCCATAGCCAAGCGATGGGCCGGAGACGCCAGCCGGCCGCCTCCGGTCAGGGCGACGATCGCGATGGCGGTGCCACTCACCACGAAAGCCGTGGCTTCGAACAGCAGCCACGGCGGAAGCCCGGCGGCGGGCAAGCCCCAGGAAGCGCCGAAGTAGGCCGTCGTCCCGGCAAAGGCGATCAGGCCGACCCAGCCGACACGTCGAAGCCGGCCAGTAGGATGGGGCGCTGCGAAGCAGGTCGCTGGCAGGCGGCGCGCGAGGTGGATCAGTCCGAGCACCAGCAGGGTGGTCAGTAGATATTGAAGGGCTGGCGGCCGGTAAGGCGTCATCAGGGTGAAGCCGAACAACACGTCGGCAGCCAACAGTCCGGCCAGGATCCAAAGGACCCGGCGGGAAACCCAGGCCCGGCGTCGCCTGGGGAAGGCGAGCCCCACAAGCAGGATGGGGATGGCGATGCTGAAGACGGCGTGATAGACGGCGAGGTTGACGCTCCAGATCCAGTTCACACCCCAGGTGCGGCCGATGGTGCCGTAATCCCCCAAGCCGGGCCAGGCTGGGTCGAACAGGCTCTTGACCATCAGCCCTTCTTCGATCATTGCGTAGGCGGCCCCCAGGGTGAGAATGGTCGGCCAACCCTTCCCCCAGCGCAGGGTGAGCTCGCGAATGAGGAGAGCCCCGCTGCCGTACAGAACGCACAGCACGACGAGCAGCAAGGGGTTGAAGAACTTAAAGGGGGGCGAAGACCCGGAGAGGAGCTCGCCGATGGCGGGTGCCAGGAAAGACAACATCAAGGCAGGGGCATACTGGCGCAATCGAACCATGGTGTTAACGGATACATGCCCCGCGGGCCGAAAGTCGCGCCCGGGTTGATGCCGAAAGAGGAACGTTGCCGGTCGAAGCCGGGGTCAGGCGCCGGAGAGGCCGAGCGCCAACAAACCGTCGAGGAGCGCCATCGCCACCAGGCCCAACTGGAAGCGCGGGGTGAAGAAGACAAGTCCGGCGGCTGCCAGAGCGCCGAGGCGGGCCGCCCAAAGCCCGACAGCGGTCGGGTCAGGGACGCCGAAGATCAGCCCCACCCCTCCGAGCGCGGCGCTCAGGGCCAGGCACCAGCCGCTGAACTCGCCTTGCTCGCGGGTGGCCCAGAACCGCACCAACCGCATGACGGACAGCACTGCCACCGCCGCCAGCCCAAACCCGACCGTCCACTGGATGGTTCGGTAGACATCGCCCCACAGCAGCCCAACGGCCAACACCCCGGTGGCCAGTGCCACCAGCCCCAGGGGCATGCGAAACGTGCCGGTCGCCCAGGCCAACAACACCGCCAGGGGGACCGCCACCAACGCCATGATAGGCCCGATGGAAAAGCCTCCCAAAAGCGACATGGCATCCAGGCTGCCGATAAGCCCCAAGGCGGCCAATCCGAAGGCCCGGCTTTTCCGGTCGGTGGCGCCGCGCGCCAGGACGATCAAAGATCCCAACGCTGCAGCGGCCAGCGTGTAGAAGAGGATGGTGAGCGGGTTCAGCAGGGACATGGGTTCAACCTCGTGTTGTGAAGGAATTCACAAACGGATTGTGCTTTGCCTCTCATGGCTTCAAATCGTGTTTGCCATAACCTTGTTCGATCAGTTCGAGGGTGCGCGGGTGATCGGCGTAGACGCCGCGGTACTTGGGCGGGAGCAGGGCAGCGATATGGCACATGATCTCGTCGGTGTTCCGGCGAAGGGCCGAACCGCGGCCTTCTTCGGGAAGAGGCGGAAGATGGAAAGGGGGACCGTAGTGGGCCGTCATCAGGGGGCGGCGCAGGCGCTTCCAGTGGTCGTACGGTCGTTGCGTTCCGGTGAGCGCCACAGGAACCACGGGGACGCCCGATTCGGCGGCCAGGTAGGCCACGCCGGTCTTGCCGCGGATCAAGCTGTGGTGAGGGCTGCGGGTGCCCTCCGGCGCCATGCCAAAGGACTTGCCGCTCTTGAGCGTCTGAACGGCGAAGTCGAGGGCGCGCCGGTCCACCTTGCCGCGCTGGATAAAGACGGCGCCGCCAGCTCTGAGGATCGTGCCCCGGATCAGGCTGTGCTCGTACTTCTCGGCCGCCCAACCAACGAGATGCGCCCCGCCGGCGGTGGCGTAAACGAAAGGGACGTCGAGCGTCCCCAGGTGGTTGATGGCCAGGATGTACGGCGGCTCGGGCAGGTTCTCAAGCCCCTCAACCTCGGTTCGCGTCAGAAGCCACAATCCAGACCGAAAGAATGCCAGCAAGAGTTTGACAATCACGCGACGGTCGACCTCCAGGAGATGGAAGCCCGATTGTAGACGGATAGAGCCGATGTTACAATCGGCTAAATCACCCGGACGAGGTGCGCATGCTCAGTATCGAAAAGATCGACACCCGATCCAAGCGCGAGACACGTGACTTCCTCAATCTCCCATTCGAACTCTATCGCGATAATCCCCTCTGGGTTCCTCCTATCCGCATTGACGCTGCTACCATGCTCAATCGGGACAAGCATCCTTTCTACCAACATTCGGACGCCGACTTCTTCGTGGCCAGGAAGGATGGCAAACCGGTGGGCCGGATCGCGGCCATGCAGAACAAGCCGTTCAACGCTTACCACGATGTGCGAGAAGCCCAGTTCTATCTCTTTGAATGCATCGAGGACTTCGAGGTGGCTGAGGCCCTTTTCGAAACGGCCTACGGATGGGCGCGGGATCGCGGCCTGACCGACATCAACGGCCCCAAAGGGTTTGGCGCCCTGGATGGCTACGGTATGTTGGTGGAGGGCTTCGAATTCCGGCCGGCGATGACGATGATGAACTACAACCCACCTTACTATCCGGCCTTTGTTGAGAAGCTGGGGTTCGAAAAGAAGGTCGACTTCGTCTCCTGTTATCTCAGCCCCGAGAAATTCCGCATGCCGGAGCGGGTCCACCGCATCGCCGAACGCGCCGCCAAGCGCAGCGGCCTGCACGTCCATCGCTTCAAGAACAAGCGCGAATTGGTCAAGTGGGCGGACCGAATTGGGCGGGCCTACAATGAGTCCTTCATTAACAACTGGGAATACTATCCGCTTTCGGAGGCCGAGATCGCCTTCCTCACCGACAATCTGATGACGGTGGCCGATCCGAGGCTGATCAAGATCATCACCCACGAAGATCGGGTGGTTGGGTTCCTGTTTGGGTTCCCGGACGTATCGGCCGCCATCCAGCGCAGCGGCGGCCGGCTTTTCCCGTTCGGCCTGATCGATCTACTGATAGAATTCCGTCGGACAAAGTGGATTTCCTTGAACGGTGTGGGCATCCTGCCCGAGTTCAAAGGACGGGGCGGGAACGCCTTGATGTACTCTGAAATGGAAAAGACGATTCGCGAGTACGAGTTCCGCCACGCAGACCTCACCCAGGTGGCGGAAAGCGCCGTAGAGATGCGCCGCGATCTTGAGAATGTGGGTGCGGTTCCATACAAGAACCACCGGGTTTTCAAGCGCCATATCCCTGTATGATCGGGGGTAGCTGGGAGGCCAGAAATGGCCGTTCGGCCCGAGAGGGTCGAGGTTAGGAGAAACGATTCATGAGTGTAGGTTTCGAACAGACGGCCAAGCCGGCCCATCAGTGGTTGAAGAAGATCCGGGTGGTATTCGAGCCCGGACCGATGACCGGTATGCTGGAAGACGTCGCCGACAATCTGCTGCAGGCATTCCAGGAGCTCGGGCATGAGATCCAGGATGTCCCTGGCAACGACACGGATGTGCTGCTCACGACGGCACGCTATGGTGAACCGTTGGGATGGCGGGATGCCATGTTGTTCTCCGCCCGGCGGAAGTTTGGGCTGGACAAGTCCCCCACGATTTACACCCTGATCCACGTCACCCCGGATGAACTTAAAGAGTCCCTGGGGCGTTTTGAAAAGGCGCTCGAGAAGAGCCCACCCAACCCCAAGGATTTCCAGTTCCCCGGCCTGGCACCCGACGCCTACCGCGTGCTGGTCGAACAGGGGTTGCGCGGCGGCCCAATCATGGCCCTCGAGCGTCTGCTTCAGGCGCAATCCAAGAGCATTCGTATTGTCCTGGTGGTCGGCGACCAGCAGGCGCTGGAGGCCTACCACTTCGACCTGGTGGGGGCACATCCCCGCAGCCAGGCCGATGACGAGCACGAGTTCTACTCCGACATCGTCATGCGGATCGTGACCGCCGCCAGCACCGGTGAGGTCACCGAGCACAGCGTGCACGAGCCGATGATCGGCCGCACCGAGTGGGCTGAGCTCAATACGGTCGAGGCCATGCGCTCGGCAGCGCTGGAGCTGAATGAGAGGCGGTTCTTCACCGAGATGGTGCGCATCGTGGACCTGGTGCAGGTGCCGGCGGTGGCCAACTCGGTCGCCAGCCAGTACAGCGAGGGCTGCTTTGCCACTTGGGAGCCTCATCTGCAGGCGTTGATCGCCACGGTGACCGGGAGCGCCCGCCCGGTGGATAAGGGCAACATCACCGAAGACGACCTGGCGGTGATTGTGGGGCTGCAGCCGGATGGGAGCGGTGCACAGGTCCGCCACGTCGAGGGCAAGCGCAACGACCCCCCGTCGTCGGAAGCGGTGGAAATGCTGGATATGGATCGCGTCCTGCCGAGGATCACGCTGGATGACGGCTGGGACATCGATGGCGAGGTTCCAGTGGTGCGCTCCAAGCTGCATGGCCACCGGGCAATCGGCGGCTACGATCCTGACGCTGTGGAATATGTGCCGCTGGACGCGCCCTACTATTACTACCTGGTGTCTTGCGCCACGGAAGCCCAGGCCCAGGGCATCAAGGAAGCCTTTGGCCGCGCGGAGTCCCTGACCAATCCGGAGGATCCGCGGAATCTTGTATTCACGGTGCTGCCCGGCCACGGCTGCGTCATCGCCGAGAAGTGGGTGGACGGCAAGGCGCCTTTCCAGATTATCTGGGAGGCGATGGACGCCGGGCAACTCCAGGTGATCAACAAGATCCCGCAGGGTCCCATGAGCTATGAGCCTCAAGCGGATGGGCGAATGAGCCTCAAGACCGCCGACTGAGGCGGTTCCACCCGGTCATCGGAGGCGACTCCCATGCTAGAGCGTCTGCTGCGCGCCGCCCGTTTGGACCCAAGTCTCTACCGCGAGGTGGCCGGCGACGAGCGACTTCAGGGGGAGGCAGCGCTGATCGTTCTGGGTGCGACGCTGCTTTCGGGGATCGGCATGGGAATCGGGTCCGGTCACTGGGTGCTGGGGTTCGGCGCCGAACTGATCAACGGTCTGTTGATTGGTTGGCTCTTGTGGGCGGTGATCGCCAATCTTGTGGGCGATTTTCTGGGCGGCCGGAGCCAGCTGGGCGAGATGGTCCGCGCGCTGGGCTATGCGACTGCGCCTCGCTTCGTTGGCCTGCTCGGCTTTCTGACCTGTGTCGGGCCGATCTTCAGGCTGGCAGCCTGGCTCCTGACTATCGCCGCTGGGGCCATCGCCATTCGCGAGACGATGGAATTCGATACCTTCAAGGCGTTGGTGACGGCTGTGCTCGGCCTGGCTGTGTACATCATCTTCAACATGTTGATCAGCCTGTTTTATGGGGGATTGCTCGGCTAAGGCCTGGGCCGTATCCCGCCGGCTGCCGATCTCAATTCAGGTCCCTCCGATCTCGCGTCATCAATATCTGCAATCCAGCGCTCACCGGCTTTGCGGCCAATGGCTAGGGGCACCGTACGCCGTGTCCCTACGCGTGGGATGTCGGCCTGGGAGGCTAGCAGCCTCGGGTCGGTGTGTGACGCGCCGAGGGATGCTGTCGCGATCAGGGATTGCGAAGCGTCAAGTTGCCCGCCCCCATCTCCACGTGGATGGTGAGCGAAGGGCCGGGTGCGGATTGATTGAACGCCCGCCCGCCACTTTGAAAGCTGCCCTGCATTTCGACATTGGTCAGCCCCCCGCTGACATCGAAGGTCACAGGTATGCCGTCGGGGATGATCAAGGTCACCTGCCCCAGCCCGGCCTTGACGGTCACGTCCTCGTCCGACCTGAGGTCGCCGCTGAACTCGAGCGTGTAGTCGCCGGCGCCGCCATTAAAGACCAGCGTCTCGAAGTTGGCGTTGGCCAGATGGGTCAGTTTGACGCTGGAGGCACCCGTGCTGTAGGCGAACTGATTCATCGCTACCCGGTTCGGCTGCGAGAAGTCAAGATGGACGTCTGATGCGCCATCCTGCACCGTGAGCATCGAAATCGACGCCCCGCCCAGGTCTATTTCGGCATGATATGCGCCGGCGGCGATGGTCAGGTCCATTGGCTGGGTGCCCAACTGGAGATCCCAGGTGTTCTTGAGTTTGGCGCCCGGATCCAGCGGAGTGAACGGGATGTCGTTCACGTCGATGTCCACGCTGGACAGGATCACACCCGAATCCGATTGGGTGACGGTCGGCTTGAGCCGGTCCACGTTATAGGTGGCGGTGCCATCCACCAGGCTCCCAACGGCCCCGGGCCCGATCATCAGGTCGCCTGCACCAAAGTGGAGTTCTAGCACGGCCGGGTCGTTGGTCTGCTCCGGGATGTGAATCGTCTCGGTTTGGGTCGGGCCGGTGTCGGCCGTGCCGAAGCTGATTTTGGGCAGGTCGAAGTTGAAGCTGCAGGCCAGCGCTGCCGCGGCCAGCACGGACAGTGCGAGCAGGGGTTTTCTTGCAAGCATGAGCGGATCTCCTTCCGGCATGGGTCTGTGTTCGAAGTTATCCTCCATGGCTATACGAGGACTCTTGCTCCGAGGTCGCGGCTTGTGAAGTATCTCACATACTCAAGGGACAAGGTTGTTTGTCATCCCGCCCGGCTGGGCTGAACAGCTTTGGGGCTGGCTTTCGTCGTGGAGCGACGGCGGGCCATGGCGAGCGAGCGCAGGGAGCTTGGCCTTCGTTCCGATCTGTCCAGACGAAACGGTGGCTTCGGCGCCTCTCCGCCATGACATGCCAGCGCGCGCGGGTCAGTCGGACGCGGACTGGGGCCAGGGTGCGATATGGAAGCCGATGATGGGCAGACTTTCGGCGATGGCCCGGATGTCGGCCTCGGTGTCGTGATTGGGAAAACCCATAATCTCGGCCAGTTCCCTCATGGCCAGGGGGTGACGCCGGGCATAGTCGAGAAGCCGATCGCCGGCCGAGGTGGCGTCGAGCGTCTGGGCGACGGCGGTCAGGCGGCTTCGGCGCCCGACGGACAGCCTCACCTGCGGATGTGCCAGGATGTTGCGATACCAATTGGACCGCTGTTTCCAGCCGGAGGCGGCGAAGTAGGTGTCGGTTTCTTCGTCGTGGCCGACGACTTCGATGACCACCTTTTGCCACTTTCCGGACTTGCGCCCCAGGTGCTCAATGAGCATGAAGCGTTCGCCGAGCAGCCATCCCAGGCGCAGCTGATACAGGTCGATCGGCAAGCGGAGCAGCCATCTCAGGAAACCGCGGGGGACAGGCAGGCGCCGGGTGGAAGTGGCCATACCCAGAGTCTAACACCTGCGCCGGGTCAGCTTCGAATGGCCACGAGCACTTTGCTCGGAACGTCCCACCCCACGTCATCCTGGACCTCGACCGCTGCAAATCCGACCTGGCGTGCGATCTCGGCCGATGAGGTCGTAGATGCGGCGCGTGGTGCGGGTGGCGAGGGTCCTCCCGGACATCGGTCCGTCTTGAGCATTACCCCGGGTGTGAGTTTGCCAAGCCGAGGCGGATCAGGAATTGATCTCCCACCAGCGGATCTTGAGGTCGAGCAGCAGGACGCGCAGGTCGGCCTTGCTGGCGACGTCGAACTTTTCCAGCACGTGGCGGATGTGGGTCTTGACTGTCTCCGGCGAGACCACCAGCGCCTCGGCGATCTGGTGGTTGGTGTAGCCGCGTGTGGTCAGCTTGGCGACCTGTTGCTGGCGCGGCGTGAGTTGGTCGAGCACGGCCTTGGCCTGGCTCCGGCGCAGTCCCTGATCGAGGCCGTCGGTGAGCAGGTCGTGGACCAGGGCTTGGGGAGGCCGGCCGCGCCGCGCTGCGGCCTGCCGCAAGCGGGCGCTCAGCTCGGGATCGAGCTCCAGCTGGAGCCCATCCCGTTCATCGAATGGGCGAGAAGGCAGGCCATCGTCGCCGTCTCTGTGGCCGCGCCACCGACCAAAAAGTCCCACATAATCTCCTGGTCAAAGAGGTCAAACCGCGCCGGCAGGGGCTGCGGCTGCCTCTTATTATATAGAACATATGTTCTCCTGTCAAAGGGTGATTGGGGCAGGTAGACTCAGGATATGCGCGCCTTCCACCGTCTCCCGGCCCCCAACTTGGGCTGGCTGACCTTGGCCATCAGCCTGACGCTGGGCTTGATCGCCTGTGGATCAGCCCCGACGACGGTGCCCTCGGCGGCACCGTCTATCCCGGCCCCGGCTACCGACAAGCCGGCCGCTCCTGCCACGGACGTCGGCCAGCGCCCGGATGAGGCCATCCTGATCCTGTCGCCGGGGCCCGGTTCGCGCCTGACCAGCCCCATCCAGCTCCAGGGGATGGCCGACCCGGCCTTCGAGCAGACGCTGGAGGTCAGGTTGCTGGCGGACGACGGCAGCCAACTGGCGGCGCGACCGACCATCATCCATGCCGACGCCGGGCAGCGCGGGCCTTTTGAACTTGACGTTCCCTTCAGCGTCGGGCAGCCTCGGCAAGCCTTCCTTCAGGTCTTCTCCAGCAGCCCCAGGGACGGCGGTGTGACCCACCTGGCATCGGTCGGCGTACAGTTGGCGCCGAGCGGGTCGCCCGACGTCCGCCCTGCCCAGTCTCACCCGGAGCAAGTCGCTATACGGCAGCCACAGGTCGGGGCGACGGTCGGCGGCGGGAGACTGCATGTCGAAGGCTTTGGTCTGGCCGGTTTCGAAGGCACGCTGTTGATTGCTGTGTATGATGCCGAAGGGAATCGGCTGGACGAACAACCGGTGATCGTCAACGCCCCCGATATGGGTCAGCCCGGGCCATTTGAGGCCGATCTGAACTACAACCTGGCCCAGCCCGGACCGGGACGGGTGGTGGTCCGCGATGTCAGTCCGGCCTTCGGAGGCGACACTCATCTTGCCAGCGTAGAAGTGAGGTTGCAGCCATGAGCGCTACGAACCCCAACCGCCCCCCCGAGCACGGTCCCTCCGATGCCTCGGATGGCAGTCGGCGCTACACGCGCTGGGCGGCCGCTGCTGTGCTCGTCCCGACGGTGCCCATGCTCTTGCTCTCCATGGCGGCTCTGGCGGTCTTCTACGCCGCGCCCACTCGATTTGGCCGCTTGATCGGGCAGCTGCCGGGCGAAGAGATCATCCGCTCGCTGCTGGTGTTCGCCCCGGCCACGCTGCTGGGGATCGTGATTCTGGCGGCGCTGTATGCCCTGGAGCGACCCGGCGCATCCACCCCCCGCCCCGCCAAGGCCAGGCCGCACCAGGGGAGCCCGCCGTGGGGGCGCAGCGCAGCCTGGCTGCTGCCGCCCATCGGCCTGCTGTTCCTGGGATCGGTTGCGGCCCGGCTGCTTGCCTTCGTCTCGCCCGGGCGCTGGCAGGCGCTGCTGGCGCCCCTGCCCGGGGATCGCTATCTGGGCCCCCTTTTCGAAGCCGCACCCTGGGTGCTGCTGGCGCTGATGGCCGTGCTGGCTTGGGTAACCTGGCGCGCGCGCGGGGAGAAGTCCATCCCGGTGCCCGATCAACGCCAAGCGGCGCGGATTGGTGCCTTGGCGACATTGGTCGCTGCGCTGCCCATGCTCGGGTTGTCGCTGGCGGCGCTGGCGGTCTTCACCACCGCACCAGATCGGTTTGCGAAGCTGTTGACTCGGCTAACGCAAGAAGCGTTCATTCGCCTGGGCCTGGTCTTCACACCGGCGGCGCTGCTCAGTCTGGTCCTGCTGGCGGTTCTGGTCCTGTCCTTCAACGCCGTCGGGCGGGAATTGGACCGATCGTCGGCCGTGACGGAAAACCGCCAAGCCGCACCCTGGCGGCAGAACCTGGCCGTGTGGGTGCTGACAGTCGGGCTGGCATTCAGCGCCGTGCTTGGTTTGGGTTTGGGGGGTGTGGCGGTCTACCTGGTAATCCGCTAGCTGGCCGGTGCCAATCGATACAATTCGCCGTTGTGGTCAACCAGGTAAACCTGCCCGGCGGGGTCGACACCGAAGCCGCTGATGGCGGCCGAGGTCTGAAACTGCCGCTGGTTGAGCCAGCTCCCGTCGGGTTGGCGGCGAAGCCCCCAGACCGACCCCGAGCAGAAATCCCCGTACAGGTAAACGCCCTGCCAGGTGGGCAACGCTGGATCGCGCACGACCACGCCGCCTGTGATCGAGCACCCGTCGCTGTGACTGTACTCGGCCACCGGATCGGTCAGGCCGTCCGCCTGTCCCTTGTATTCGTGAAATCCTTCACGAATGGACCAGCCGTAGTTGCGGCCTCCGGCGGCGCCCGCCGGCTGGACGTCGATCTCTTCCCATTGGTTCTGACCGACATCACCGATGTAGAGATCACCCGTGGCGGAGTCAAAAGAAAAGCGCCAAGGATTGCGGAGCCCATAGGCCCAGATTTCCGGCCTGGCATCGGGTTGGTCCACAAACGGATTGTCCGACGGGATGGCGTAAGGGTCCCCACGTTGGACGTCAATTCGCAACAGCTTGCCAAGCAGCACGCCCAGATTCTGCCCATTGCCATGCGGGTCTCCGGCCGAACCGCCGTCGCCCATGCCAATGTACAAGTATCCGTCCGGTCCAAAGGCCAGGTGACCCCCGTTGTGGTTGGCAAAAGGCTGCTGGATGTGCAGCAGGTTCTGCTCGCTGGAGGGATCCGCCTGGTTTGACCCGGGGTCGGCGTGGAAGCGTGACACGAAGGTGTCTCCTCGCGCTCCGGTGTAATCGACGTAGAACTTACCGTTGTGGGCGAAGTCCGGATCAAATGCCAGGCCGAGCAGGCCCCGCTCGAGACCATTGGTGTTGACCCGATCCCTCAGGTCCAGAAACGGGGTTGGGAGCACCTGGCCGTCTTGAAAGACCACGATCTTTCCGCGCTGTTCAATGATGTAGAGCCTTCCGTCGCCATTCGTCTCGACATCCACCGGGTCGGACAAGTCGCTGGTCACCGCTTCCCAATGGGCCGAGGCGGTATCGGGAAGGCCGGACATCAACGTGGGTGTTGGGGCCGGCGGCGCGGCGGTGAGCCTCGGAGTATCGGTCAGCGCCGGAAACGGGCTGGGCTGCGGGCCAGTCAGGACGGTGGTACCCGGCGGCGGGGTGGCCGTCTGGATACCACTCAGCGAGGCACAGCCAACCACCAGGAGCAGGCCCAAGGATATGATCAACGCGCTGCGAGTTCGTTCGCGTGAGTACATCCTAAGATTGTAAACTACACACGTGCCCCGGCGCCCAAGGAGTGAAACCTTGTTACAGTTCTTCGATGCTTACCATCCCGAGATCAGCTTTGCCCTGTCGGCCGTCCGAGATGCCGCTCGCTTGGGGATGAGTGTGCAAGCGGCCATGGTCACGTCTGAGCTGATCAAGGACGACCGCTCGCCTGTAACGGTAGCGGACTTCGCCTGCCAGGCTCTTGTCAGCCACAGGTTGGAGAGCGTCTTTCCGGATGATCCCTTGGTGGCCGAGGAGTCGAGCCGTTCGCTGCAAGGTCAACCGGCGGAGGGCGTGCGACGGGCTGTGACCCGGCACCTGGCCAGTGTCCTGGGCGAAGCGACCGACGAACAAGTGGCGGTGTGGATCGACCGCGGCCAGGGATCGCCAGCCGACCGATTTTGGACTCTGGATCCGGTAGATGGTACGGCTGGTTTCCTGCGCCATGAGCACTGGGTGGTGGCGTTGGCGCTGATCGAGAATGGCCAGGTTCAAGTGGCCGCCTTGGCGTGCCCGAGGTTGGCGTTCTCGGGCCGGGGCGGCGCCCCTGGGTCGGAGGGTTCCGTGGCCGTGGCGGTGCGCGGCAGCGGCGCATGGGGTGGCCCGCTCGAGGCTGACAACCTGGTCCGCCTGCGGGTTTCCGATTGTGCCGATCCGTCCGAGGCGCGCCTCTTGGCCTCGGTCGAACCCGGACACACGAATCTCGATCTGCTGGATTCGCTGGAAGGCGCGCTGGGGGTATCGGCGCCGCCTGTGCGCATGGACAGCCAGGCCAAATACGCTGCGCTTGCCAACGGCCAGGGTGAGTTGATCTTCCGCCTTCTGTCGCCAAGCAAACCGGACTACCGCGAGAAGATATGGGACCAGGCGGCTGGCTCCTTGATCGTCGAGGAGGCGGGCGGCCAGGTTTCGGATCTGCGCGGGGACCGTCTGGACTTCTCCGCCGGCCGGACGCTGGCTCGCAATAGGGGTGTGCTGGTCTCCAACGGCCGTCTGCATGACCTGGCGCTGGACGCCCTGGCCAACGTGGGAGCAGATCAGCCGCCCGGGGTTGCTTGACCTGGCGGAATTCCAACATTCTGGCGGCGGCGATCGCCTAGGCGGCAATCGTGATAGAGTTCGGCGCCACCCGCTTGTTGTTTGAAGCCCTCCCCCATCTCGAAGAAGAGTTCGCTCACCCCTGGGTGGCCCAGGCGATGGCTGAGGGGGAGATCCGGCTGCCTGCACCGGATGATGCCGACGCCATGCTGGTTCTGTTTGTGGTCCAAGCCCAGGGCTTCCGCTTCGGAAAACACCCGCCAGGCTTCCCTTCCGTCTTGACGGCGGGACATCCATCCTCTGCAAACTGTTGTAAAAGCCTCTTGTGGCGAACAAGGGCGTCGTCGCCCCGGAAAACCTACCACTCAGCCTCCAGATCCACATCGCGCAGTAAGTGGACCAGGCAGCGCAGGATTTCGACCAACGCCAAGATGGCATCGACTCTTGCATCCCCACCAGCCGACGGAAATCACGGAGTTGCTTGGCGTCAAGGGGGGATAGTCTGCAGCATGTTCTTCATCCTGGGTGTGAAGGAGAGGGGTTGAGGCTGGCGGCGTAGGCGTAGCCGGCTTTCGGGCAATCGCCAACCCGGCCATGGAGGCGAGGCTATAATCGAACCGTGACCAAGCTCCTGATCGTCGAAGACGATGCCACCGTCCGGGAAACACTGGCCCTCAACCTTCGGTCGGAGGGGTATGAGGTTGAAACGGCCGAAGACGGCGAATTGGCCCTGGAAAGGGCGCGACGCATCAGCCCCGACCTGGTTGTCCTGGATGTGATGCTCCCCAAGCTCGATGGTCTGACCCTGTTGCGCATCTTGAGACGCGAATCCAGAGTCCCCGTCATCTTGCTCACCGCCCGAGGCACTGAGACGGACAAGATCGTTGGGTTGGAAACTGGCGCTGATGATTATGTCGTGAAGCCGTTTTCCCTCGGCGAGCTTCTGGCACGCATCCGGGCGGCGCTGCGGCGCGGGCAGACCGAGGTAGCGCCGGCGACGGAGATCTCTTCCGGCGACCTATCGCTCGATCTGGTCTCCCGCCGGGTGGTGCTGGCAGGGGTGGAGCTGCAGTTGGCACCTCGCGAGTTCGAGCTGCTGGCAACCCTGGCGCGCAATCAGGACGCCGTTCTGACTCGGGACTTTCTGCTGGCCAGCGTATGGGGGGACGATTTCGTCGGCGACGCGCGCACCGTCGATGTTCACATCCGTTGGCTGCGGCAGAAGATCGAGACCGATCCCTCTGACCCGCACCGCATCACCACGGTGCGGGGCGTGGGCTACCGATTCGAAGGTTGATGTGGAGATCTGGGTCATCATTGGGCTGGCCCTGGTGGCCGCGGGATTGGCGGCCGCCTGGCAGCGCGAGCGAAAGCTCCGGTTGGCCCAAGCCAACGCGTTGGACCACCATCAGGCGCTGGCCGACACCCACGCACTCCAACTCGAGCGCCAGCAACACCAGTTGGACCGCGTCGGGCAGGCAACTCACGACCTGCTCATGATCCTGGACGACGACCTGTCCGTCACCTACGCCAGCCCAGCCTGCAAGGCCATCTTCGGAGGCGACGGCTCGGAGGGGTCTCTGATGCGCTTCACGCGAGCAGTGGAACTCGAGGAGCTGGCCCGCCAGGGCCTTGAGGCACCGTTGGGCGAGATCCGCGAGGCCGGCTTCCGCCGGGAGAACCGGACCTTCGACCTGCGCTGCGTGCGCCTCGAAAGCGGCGTCGTGTTGGCGCTCAACGAAACCACCGAACTCAACCGCCTCCACCGCGCCCGGCATGACTTGGTAAGCAACCTGTCTCACGAACTTCGCACCCCTTTGACCTCCCTTCGCCTGCTGGCCGAAACGCTGTCCGGACCTCCTGGCAAGGACCCGCAGGTGGCGCGCCAATCAATTGACAAGATATTGGATCAGGTTGATGTGCTGCAGACCATGGCTCAGGAGATGTTGGATCTTGCGGCGATCGAGTTGGGTCACGAGGTGGTCCGCCTCAAGCCCGTCGACGTCGGAGCCTTGCTCCAGGAGGCCGCCTCACGCCTCAAGGATCAGTCCGACAGGCGCCGCATCCAGGTCGAGATTCGTGAAGCGCCGCCGCTGCGGGTACTGGCTGACGAGGAGCGCGCCGTTCGTGGGTTGGTCAACGTGCTGCACAACGCCATCAAGTTCTCCCCGGAGGGGGGCATGATTTGGCTCAGTGCCCAGCCGGAGGACGGCGATGTCCGCTTGACGGTCGAAGACGAGGGCCCCGGATTGGCGCCCCAGGATCTGAACCGCATCTTCGAACGCTTCTACCGCAGCGATCAAGCCCGCGGCACACCCGGCACAGGGCTGGGCCTGGCCATCGCGCGGCATATCATGGAAGCCCATGGCGGCCGCATTTGGGCGGAGAATTGCCGCCCCCCCGAAAACGGCGCCGCCTTTCATCTGCAGTTCCAGGCGCCCTGAGGGCCATCCCCGGTGCTCAGGAAGGCTTAATCCAACCTTGATCTCCCCTTAAGGCATTCGCAAGAGGATCGTCCTATGATCAGTAGCGTACTTCGAGAGCCGACGAGGCTTGGGCTGGCAAGGTCGATCTGGCCACAGACGATAGCAAGCACAGGCCGAATGGGAGTCCGCCCGCAAGGCAAGATGAAACTTGGTGCTCACGGTGAAAGCCTGGGCCCGGCCGGAAACATCTTCGCAGGTTGTTGTGAGGTACAGGATCGGTCGGCCGAGTCAGCTCCTGACGAGCAGGACTGCAAGTTTCAATGTGATGGTAGACGGCGGACGGAGCCCCTACTCGAAGCGGTTTGACGGCCGCAAGCGTCGTTCTCTCCTCCTTCCCCTATCGCACCTGCCTGAGCAAGGCAGGTGCGTTGGTTAACAAGCCTTAACCCCCCCTTGACGTACGATTAAATCTGGCCCCGTACACTGAGAGCATGAAACGTTCTGCAACTTCCGAGGAGAAGAAGACCGCTATGCATCCATTGCAACGTGCCTTGTTGGGGGGCTTGGTTTTGGGGCTGGGCCTTTCTGCTTGTGGCGGGGGTTCGGGTGGCCAGTCCTCCGGGGATCTTCCGGCGGGATCGGTGCAGATCAATGGGGCAGGTGCGACTTTCCCGCTCCCGATCTATACCGAGTGGACCTACGCGTACCAGGTCGTCGACCCGTCCGTCAGCGTCAACTATCAGGGTATAGGTTCTGGAGGCGGCAAAAAAGCCATCATCGATGGCACCGTCGATTTCGCCGGATCCGACTCGTTGCTGACACAGGATGAGTACACCACCGGAAAGGATCTGCAGATGTATCCGGCTGTGGCCGGGGCGGAAGTCTTGATCTACAACATCGAGGGCCTGACCGCCGACGCCCCGCCCCTGGTGTTCAGCCGGGACGTGCTGGTGGGCATCTACGATGGAACGATCAAAACCTGGAACGACCCGGCCATTACGGCGCTGAATCCCGATCTGGCAAGCAAACTGTCAAACGCCAGCCTCACGGCAGTCCACCGCTCGGATGGATCGGGGACGACCGAGATCTTCACTCGCACACTGTCGTCCATCAGTCAGGCCTGGGCGGATAATGTCGGCTTCGGCCCGTCGGTCGAGTGGCCGGTGGACAAGGCGGGCAACGGGATTGGCGGTAAGGGCAACCAGGGCGTGGCAGCGGCCGTGCAGAATACACCCAACTCAGTGGGTTATGTCGAGCTTTCCTATGCCGTGTCCAACAAGATCCCGTTCGCTAAGCTTCAAAACCAGGCCGGCAACACGCTTGACGCCACCGCCGACACGTTGCAGTCCGCCATGGCCGACTTCGCCGACGCCTTCACTCCCCAACTGACGACCGTCATCGTGGATGGCCCGGGCGCACAATCATGGCCCATCGCCGGCTACACCTATCTCGTGCTGCACACGCAGTGGAGTGGGGACTGCGTTAAGGCCCAAAAATTGCTCGAATACATCGACTGGACGCTGTCGGATCCCGATGCCGCAAAGCGAGCCTCGGATCTCGGATATGCGGTCCTGCCGGATATTGTGCGCAGCCAGGTGCTCGACAAACTAGGTCAGGTGACCTGCGACGGCAATGCCGTCATGCCAGCGCCAGGGAGTTAGCTCTGACGTCTGAAAGCATATACAATCCGACAACGAGATGGGTGGAGGGGCCGTGGCTTTCGCGGGCCCCTCCTTACGCCCGCCTCTGCGCACACATGTTTTGGTGGTTTTGGAGCGCATAACCTGCGATGCAACGCCCCGCCTGGCTCAACCAACTCAACCATCTCCTTGATCACGGTGACCGACCTTGGCGAGGCCTGCTGCTGGCCTCGGTGGCGCTGGTTCTGCTGCTACTGATCGGGTTCGCCATCCTGCTTTGGACGACCTCGGCGGATTCACGCCAGGCCTTTGGCTGGGCCTTTCTCCGCCCGACGCTCGACGCTTCGTGGAATGCCGTCAGTGGCGAGTTTGATGCCTGGCCCTTCATCTACGGCACCCTGATCACCTCCTTCGCCGCTCTGATTTTGGCCGTACCTATGAGCCTGGGGGTGGCCGTCTTCTTGGCGGAATTGGCGCCGAATTGGCTGCGCATTCCGTTGGGGTGGATGGTCGAATTGCTGGCGGC
Organism: uncultured Chloroflexia bacterium; assembly: GCA_963807065.1. Taxonomy (GTDB): domain Bacteria; phylum Chloroflexota; class Anaerolineae; order Anaerolineales; family E44-bin32; genus CAWAND01. The sequence continues at coordinate 692,575 of CAWDZQ010000004.1, read as the reverse complement.
CATCCCCAGCGTGATTTACGGTCTGTGGGGGATCTTCGTCTTCCTGCCCCTGGTCGTCGCGCCGGTGGGAGGCTTTCTCAATCAGGCCTTCAACGGTTTGCCTGTAATCGGGGCGCTGTTCGCTGGACCTGTTCCGCAGAGCGGCTCCAGCCGCTTGGCTGCCACGCTGATATTGGCCATCATGGTCCTGCCCACCATCGCCGCCGTCAGCCGGGACGTATTCCGGGCCATTCCTGGCTCTCAGCGAGAAGCTGCGCTGGCGCTAGGCGCCACGCAATGGGAGATGATCTTCCAGGTGCTGATTCCCTATGGGATGTCGGGCATCCTGGGGGCGGTGATCCTCGGGCTGGGCCGTGCGCTTGGCGAAACCATGGCCGTGACGATGGTCATAGGCAACTCGCTTGAAGGTTCGGCATCGCTGTTACGGCCGGGCTACACTATGTCGAGTGTGATCGCCAACGAATTCGCCGAGGCGGTCACCAAATTGCACACGTCCGCCCTCATCGAAATCGGCCTCATTCTCTTTGTCTTGACCTTGATTTTGAATGCGATTGCCCGCCTGCTCGTGTGGCGGGTAGCCAATCCTGCGCTTCAGGGGAAGCGGGCATGACCACCCGCGTATCCATCGGCGATCGTGGCCGCCCTCGCATTCGATCAGAATCCGGCCACATTCGGCGGCGAATGGTCAACGCTCTTGTGCTCGGCATGACAGGGGTGATGACGCTGGTGGCGTTGATTCCACTTTTCTGGATCATCGGTTACGTGGTCTACCGCGGCGGTCGCTACATTAACTTGGACTTTTTCCTGCACATGCCGACCCCGCTGGGGGTGGCGGGCGGCGGCGTGCTCCATGCGATCCAAGGGACCATCATCCTGACGGTGCTGTCGGCGATCTTCGCCATGCCGCCCGGGGTGCTGGCCGGCGTGTTTGCCTCTCGCAATCCTCAACACCCCCTGTCGGTGGCGGTGCGCTTCAGCACCGACGTGCTCTCGGGGGTGCCTTCGATCGTGGTCGGCCTGTTCGTCTACGCCTTGGTCGTCAAGCAGCAGGGTCACTTCTCGGCCCTGGCGGGCGGCGTGGCGCTGGCGATCCTGATGCTCCCCATCATCATCCGCACCACGGAGGAAATGATCAACCTGGTGCCCAAGACGCTTCGCGAAGGATCGCTGGCGTTGGGCGCGTCGGAGTGGAAGACCACCATGAGCGTGGTGCTGCCGGCGGCCGCCAACGGCCTCATCACCGGGTTCTTGCTTGGGCTGGCACGGGCGTCCGGCGAAACGGCGCCGCTGCTTTTCACGGCGCTGGGCAACGAACGGCTGGACGCCTGGCGCATGGTCTCCAGCGGAATCGCCGCTGGACAGAACCCGATCAGCGCGATCATTCGGCTGGTTGAACAACCGGTGGATTTGCTGCCGCTGACGCTGTTCAAGTACTCCCAGCAGCCGTACCCGGAGCGGATCGACCAAGCCTGGGCGGTGGCCCTGGTGCTGATGATCCTGGTGCTCCTGGTCAACATCGTTTCTCGACTGTGGGTCGAATACCGCAGTGCCAAACTACAAGGATGATCTATGACTGAGATGACCCTGGGCGGCTTGGGGGCGAAAGGGAGAGGCCGAGCCGAAGGCGAGGCGCCAAGCCTGCTCACGCCAGCCGAGATCGTACGCGAGCGCGGTCAGGCCAGCGGCCGGCCCATCCTCACCCCGGATGCGGCCAAGGTCGAAGTCGAAGAACTCTCGGTTTTCTATGGTGATTTCCGTGCCCTGGCCGCAGTGAACCTAGTGGTGCCCGAAAAACGGATCACTGCCATTATTGGCCCCTCCGGCTGCGGCAAGTCGACTCTTCTGCGGTCACTGAATCGCATGAATGATCTTACGCCGACCGCCAGAATTGAAGGCACCGTTCGGCTGGATGACGACGACATCTACGGGCCGCAGGCGGATGTGGTCGATATCAGGCGACGGGTGGGCATGGTCTTCCAGAGGCCGAATCCCTTCCCCAAGAGCATCTACGATAACGTGGCCTACGGGCCGCGCCTGTACGGCATCCGGCGTCGCTCGGATCTGGATGATTTGGTCGAATTCAGCCTGAAGCAGGCAGCCTTGTGGGACGAAGTCAAAGACAAACTTCATCAATCGGGGATGGCGCTTTCCGGGGGGCAGCAGCAGCGGATGTGCATCGCGCGAGCATTGGCCGTCGAACCCGAAGTGATCCTGATGGACGAACCTGCTTCGGCGCTGGACCCGGTGGCAACGATGCGCATCGAAGATCTGATGCAGGATCTCAAACAGGCGTACACGATCGTCATTGTCACCCACAATATGCAGCAGGCTGCCCGGGTGTCGGACTTCACCGGGATGATGATGATGCGTGACGATCGTGCCGGGGAGTTGATCGAGTTCGATGAAACGGAAAAGATCTTCACCCGGCCCAAGGACAAGCGAACCGAAGATTACGTGACCGGCCGATTCGGGTAGGTCACGCCTTCGGCCCGACCACAACCGGCGCAAACAGGTGATCCCTATGGGTAAAAGCCGACCGGCATTTGACCGCACGTTAGCCGAGATCCAGGAGCACCTGATGGCTCTGGGGGAAGACGTCATCCGAGCCGTCGATCGAGCCATGGACGCCCTCCACCGCCGCGATCTCGACCTGGCTGATCAGGTGGTGGAAGGCGACAAGGCGATCAACGAGCATCGCTTCCAGATCGAGAAAACTTGTCTATCGACGATCGCCACTCAGCAGCCGGCAGCCATCGACCTGCGGCGCCTGGTGGCGGCGCTCAATGTGGTGCTGGATCTGGAGCGAGTCGGAGACTACGCCGCCGGCATCGCCAAGGTGTGTCTGAGGATGCCATCCGAAACGCAGTTTGAATTGCCAGTGGCGCTCCAGGCCATGAACGATCTGTCGCTGGCGATGCTTCGTCAGGTTCTGGATGCGTACAACGCGGAGGACGCACAGGCCGCCCTGGCCATTGCGCGTAAGGACGACGTGGTGGATCAGCGTTACCAGGAACTGTTCAACAAGTTTCTGGCCCTGATTGGACAACCGGGGATGGAGCCGGAAACGGCGTTGTACTTGCTCTTCGTCGGTCACAATCTCGAGCGCATCGCCGACCGGGTGACCAACATCGCCGAGCGAGTGCTGTACATGATGAGCGGCGAAATGCGCGAGCTTAACCCGGAAACCGACGAACCGTTGGGCATCGAATAGCGCTTACCCCCGCAATTTGTGACGAAACTCACAAGTAAAGCGACGCCGGTTATCGGCCGGCGCTGTCGTCTGCGCGTCATCTGGGTGTCAGTCAGTGTCGACCCGCCCGATGCTATAATCCCGGGCGACAACAGACATCCCCCCCTTTCCCACCCCGCGAGGTTGGTCTTGGACCCTTCCCGATCAGCTGCGTTGATGGCCGATGACACGCCTGACCAGGGTGCCGACCAGCGTCTGTGGCACACCCTGGATGTGGCCGAAGTTTCCGGCGCCCTGGCCACGTCGCAAGACGGCGGCCTTTCGGAATCGGAGGCCGACCAGCGTCTGGACCGGTTCGGGCCCAACGAGCTCAAGGAAGCGCCCCGCCCCGGGTTCTGGCAAAACCTGATCGCCCAGTTCAACAACTTCATCGTCATTGTGCTGATAGTGGCCTCAGTAGTCTCCGCCGTCCTTGGCGACTTCTTCGAGGCGGGGGCGATCATGGCTATCGTGGTCCTCAACGCCGCACTGGGCGTGATCCAGGAGCGGCGGGCGGAGCAAGCCCTGGCGGCGCTGCGCAAACTGGCTGCGCCGGACGCCTTTGTCGTTCGAGGGGGACACCGACGCAAAGTGCCTTCGCCCCAATTGGTGCCCGGCGACGTGGTGCTTCTCGAATCGGGAAACTACACGCCAGCCGATTTGCGCCTCGTCGAAGCTGTCAACCTTAGGGTGGACGAGTTGGCCCTGACCGGAGAATTGCTCACGGTGAGCAAGGAGACCGCCCGCCTCGACTTGACCGGCGCCTCCTTGGGTGACAGGATGAACATGGCCTACTCGGGAACCCTGGTCGCCGGAGGCCGAGGCCGGGGGTTGGTGGTGGCGACCGGCATGCGGACCGAGTTGGGACGCATCGCCGGAATGATCAGTGAAATCGAGGACGAACAGACCCCCCTCCAGCAGCGGCTGGATCAGCTGGGCCGCGTGCTTGGGTGGGGTGCGCTGGCAATCTGCGGTGCAGTCTTCGCCCTGGGCTGGCTCCGGGGGTTCGATCCCTTGGGGATGTTCTTGGTGGCCGTCAGCCTGGCCGTGGCCGCCGTACCGGAGGGCCTGCCGGCCGTGGTGACCATTACCCTGGCCCTCGGCATGCGTGAGATGATCACCCGCAACGCCCTCATTCGCCGCCTTTCGTCGGTGGAGACGCTGGGGTCGACGACGGTCATCTGCTCGGACAAGACCGGCACCCTAACGCAAAATCGCATGTCGGTGACCCGTGTCTGGGTCGATGATCGGATGATCGAAATCACCGGTCCGGCCGATGAGCCTCGCGGGGAATTCAAGCTGGACGGCGAATCAATCCCTCCCGACAGTCTTCCCGCCCTCACCACCGCCCTGTGGGTGGCTGCCCTCAACAACGATGCCGTCATCGAGCGAGGGATGAATGGGGAGGACGGATTTCGGATCGTGGGAGAGCCGACGGAAGCGGCCCTGATGCTGGCGGCGGCCAAAGCCGGCGTCTGGAAAGAGCCCCTTTCCGAGGCCTACCCCCGGATCGAGGAGATTCCGTTCGACTCGGATCGCAAGCGGATGACTACCATTCACAGCCTGAAAGCGCCGCGCGCCGAAGACGCCAGCCCCTTCTATGATCAGGCCCTGTCCGAATGGGAGGTGGCGGCCACCAAGGGCGCTCCGGAGGTGATCCTCGAATTGTGTTCTCGCTATCAGTCAGCAGACGACTCGCAGCTGCCGCTGACGGATGCCTTGCGATCGAAAATCCTGGATGCCAACCAAAAGATGGCCCAGCAAGCTCTTCGTGTCCTGGCTGTGGCGTATCGGGTTGAAGCCGATGTCTCGCCGGCGTCGCAGCCGGAGGCCGTGGAGCGCGACCTGATCTTCGTGGGGCTGATCGGGATGATCGACCCCCCGCGCGCAGAGGTCCGCGCTGCCCTGCAGACGGCTGGCCGGGCTGGGATCCGTACGGTGATGATCACCGGCGACTATCCCGATACGGCCAGGGCGGTCGCTGAGCAGATCGGTTTGCTGAAACCCGGGCACTCGATCGTCACGGGGCGCGAGTTGGCGGAGATGGACGATGACACCCTGCGTCAACGCGTGCTTCAGACCGATGTGTTCGCACGCGTGTCGCCCGAGCACAAAGTGCGCATCGTCGACGCGCTCAAGGCCAACGGGCAGGTGGTCGCCATGACGGGCGACGGGGTCAACGACGCCCCGGCGCTGAAGCGATCTGACATCGGTGTGGCGATGGGCATCACCGGAACCGATGTTGCCAAGGAGACGGCAGACATGGTGCTGACCGACGACAACTACGTCAGCATCGTCTCCGCTGTCGAACAGGGCCGCATCATCTACGCCAACATCCGCAAGTTCGTGTATTACCTGCTGTCCTGCAACGTGGCCGAGATCATGACCATTTTTCTGGCCATCCTGTTCGGACTGCCCTCGCCTCTGACGGCGATCCAACTGCTCTGGCTCAACCTGATTACGGATGGGGCGCCGGCCCTGGCGTTGGGGATGGAGAAGGGCGATCCGGACACCATGCAGAAGCCGCCCCGGCCTCCGGACGAGCCGATCATCAACCGCATGATGCGGGTGGGGATCACGGTCCAGACGGTAGCGATCACGGGCGCCACCCTCACCGCCTATCTGATCGGCCTGAAGGTGTTTCCCGACCATGCCCAGATCGCCGAGACGATGGCCTTCACCACGCTCTCGTTTTCGGAACTCCTGCGAGCCTTCACGGCCCGTTCGGAAACCATCTCCTTGGTTCGGCTGGGATTCTTTAGTAACAGGTTTATGGTGCTGGCGGGCCTGTCGTCGCTGGTACTTCTGCTGGTGGCGATCTACTTTCCGATCCTCGAACCCATCTTCGACACCTATCCACTGACCATGGCGCAGTGGGAAATCATCCTTCCGCTCCTACTGGTTCCCTCCGTAGCCGCCGAGGTAAACAAGTGGTTGACGAACCGCTGGAGTGCCCAGCCGGCCGTTGCCTGACATGCCTCGGGACCTGCCTCGTCCCGGCTAACCCCGGGAGGCTAAGCGACAAGGCCGGCCTGCAGTAGACTTAGGCCGATGGCTCAGCCAATGGTCCCCCAACCGAAGGCCCCTCACCGCACCGCCGGGGTGCAACTGTGGGCCGCCATGGCAGCCGCCGTATTTGGGGTCGTTGGTCTGCTTGGAGCGTGTGCACCCTCGCCTACGATCACGCGCACGATCGCCCCTCCCACAACGATGCCCCCAATTGAGACGAAGACTGAACTGGTGACCGCCCTGGAATACGCTACAGGAAATGCCGTCGTACCCCAAGGCCCTGCCCCACCCCAGTTCGGTGTGCAAGGGGAAGCGCTCACGGTGGGAGGGGAAACGGTTGAGGTGTACGCTTTCCCTGACTCGGCCGGCCGCGCCACGGCCCAGTCAGAGATCGACCCCAATGGCCCGGCCTTCCAGGGGCAGCCTCTCGTCGGTTGGCGGAATCCCAGAATCTGGGGGGTTGGCAGGCTGCTGGTGGTCTACGATGGCAATCAGGGCGGCACGTTCCTTGTGCTGAGTGGACTGCTGGGCGATCCCATGGCCGACGCAGCCTCGGCCCCCGGGGGGGATGAGCCGTATCCACCCGCGGTGTCAGGGGCCATCGTGGCACTGGCCCAGGCCGAAGGCGTGGATCCGGGGCAGGTAGACGTGCTCTCCTATGAGGCTGCCGCCTGGTCAGATGGGTGCTTGGGGCTGCCGAGCGAAGACGGCCCTTGCGCCGCAGGGGAAGTACAGGGTTGGCAGGTCTATCTGAAGGTGGCGGGTGCGACCTTCGAGGTGCGCACCGATGACCTGGGCCAGCGTGTTGTGTGGAGGCGATAGATGGCAGATGATGAACGACCACGCGAGGATTCCTCCCAAGAATCCAGGCTCACTGCGCGCAATGTCTGGGCGCTAACGGCCACCAGTTTCTTGACCGACGTCTCATCGGAAATGATCTTCAACCTGCTTCCGTTGTTCCTGTTCGATGTGCTCGGCGTTCGGACGCCGTTGATCGGTTTGATCGAAGGTGTGGCCGAGTCGACCGCCAGCCTGATGAAGGTGTTTTCTGGTTGGTTCTCTGATCGGCTAGGTCGAAGGAAGGGGCTGGCCGTCATCGGGTACAGCCTGTCGACAATGGCCAAGCCGTTTCTCTACTTCGCCGCTGGCTGGGGCACGGTGCTCGGCGTTCGTTTTGCCGACCGGCTGGGCAAAGGAATCCGCACCGCCCCGAGAGATGCCATGTTGGCAGGCAGCGTGAGCGACCAGCGGCGGGGTTGGGCCTTTGGTTTGCACAGAGCTGGGGACACGGCCGGAGCCGTGGTGGGCCTGGCGATCGCGCTCGGGGTGCTCTTGGCTTCGCGCGGCCGGGGTGTCGCCCTCGACCGCGGCACCTTTCAGTTGATCGTTCTCATCAGTCTGATCCCGGCCGTGCTGGCCGTCCTGGCCCTGATCTTCGGGGCGCGCGAGGTGCCCAACGAGGGCGCTGCCAGGCGCCCGCGCCTGTCTCTCAATCAGTTTGACCGACCTTTCCTGCTCTTCCTTGGAATCATGGTCGTCTTCACCCTGGGCAATTCATCGGACGCCTTCTTGATTCTGCGTGCCCAATCCGTCGGGCTGACGGCGGCCGGGGTGCTGGGGATGATGGTGTTGTTCAACCTGGTGTACGCTGCCCTGTCCGGACCGGCCGGCAGTCTTTCGGATCGCTGGGGCCGGCGGCGCATGCTGGCCGCTGGATGGGGGCTGTATGCCCTGGTGTACCTGGGTTTCGCTCGGGCCGGCGGCGCATGGCAGGTGGTGGGATTGATGGCTGTTTACGGTGCGTTTTACGGCCTGACGGAGGGTGTCGCCCGGGCCTATGTCGCGGACTTGGTGGACGCTGGCCAACGCGGCACAGCCTATGGTGTCTACCACGCCGCCATCGGACTGGCCGCGTTGCCTGCCAGCCTGATCGCCGGTGTTCTGTGGCAGGGCGTGGGCAGTTGGGCCGGACTTGGGGCGGCGGCGCCCTTCTGGTTTGGCGCTGGCCTTGCGCTCCTGGCCACGCTGTTGCTGGCTGCGATACCCGGGCGAACGGGGGCGGCCACGTCGTGAATCGCATCGCAAGCCACGTCCGCCGCCCCGTCAAACGCCGGCGGGCAGACGACTACCTGCTGATCACCCTGCTAAGCTTCGCTGCGTCAGTGTCCTTGACCCGGCTCTTCCTGAGTCTGACCGGATACCCCCAGGTAGGTGGAGGCGCCTTCCATATCGCCCATGTACTCTGGGGGGGGCTATTTCTGTTCGTTGCTTCGCTGATTCCGTTGATGATCGCCAACCGCTGGGCCTATGTCGCCAGCGCCATCTTGGCCGGCATTGGGATGGGCCTCTTTATCGATGAGGTCGGTAAATTCATCACCCAGTCCAACAACTACTTCTACCCGGCGGCGGCCCCGATTGTCTATGCGTTCTTCCTGCTGACTGTGCTGCTCTACTCGCGCGTCCGGCGCACACCTCACCGTTCAGCCCGGTCCGAACTCTACCGGGCGCTGGACGACCTGGAAGAGCTCCTGGACCACGACCTGGACGCGGACGAGCGCAACGATCTCGAGAGCCGGTTGAAGTATGTCGTCGACCATGCCGAGGACGGCGACCTGGGACGGCTGGCGGCACACATCCTGGAGGTGGTGGCGGATCCAACGCTTCGGCTCGCACCTGACACGAACACATTCTTCGAACGGACTCAGGACCGGTTGGTGGCCTTCGAAGCCCGGTGGTTCTCGCGGCGGGTGACCAAGGCGATCGTCGTGGCCGGATTCTTGCTGACTGGAGGGTTGGCGCTTTATCGCATCTGGCCGCTGTTCCATCCCCAGCTCGCCGTCGACCAGATTCAGGCCCTGGTTGTGTTGGGCCGGATCGGCTCGACGCGCGGTCTGGCGTGGTACACCGCCCGGGTTGCGCTGGAGGCCTGCACGGGTCTGTTGTTGCTGATTTCTGCCGCACTGTTCATGGCTGGTCGGGATGAACAGGCCAGCGGCCTCGGCTACCTGGCCTTGCTGCTGGCCCTGACAACCGTGGACCTGGTGGTCTTCTACTTCGAGCAGTTCGGCACGATCCTCAAGGCTGCCGCCCAGTTCGCCTTGCTGATGGCGGTGATACGCTACCGGCGGCGGTTCCTGGTCGCGTCCCAGCCGCCGGAATCCCAGGAACCTGTCTAGACTAGTACTTTCTTTAAGGTTCGCGGCCAAATCTTTAAGGAGTCAGTCATTGACTCGGCGGGTTTGAAAGTGCTAGGATGTCTCCACTGAGAGAGGCTCCCTGAAGCCCAGAGACGATCTCAGGGGATGGTCGAAGAAAACAAACTAAAGTTGGCGAGCGGTTCATCTTATACGGAAGAACCGGAGGCTGGTGGAAAGGCCCTTGGGCCAGGGAAACCAGCGAGCGAGCGGCAAGGACCTTCGGGCACCGGCCGATCGGGGGCCAACGTAGGCGGCTTTGGTTCCTGGAACCGAAGCAAGTAATCGACCTGAAACTGGGAACGGATGTAAGTTACTCGGGGTCTCTCTCACCCCTTTTAATGCATCGGCCGGGCCGCAGAGGCCCGGCTTTTCTTATCGCCGCCAGGCTTCATGGACCAGTGTGGAGATCGCCAGACGCCAATTGAGCGATGTACGGGAGCTGCCGGTAGCGGCCTTGGTGTTGAAGGCCGTAGCCGACCAAGAAATCCTCAGGCGCCCGGAAGCCCGTGTACGCCAAGGGCACGCGGATCAACCGGCGATCCGGCCTTTCGAGCAGGGCGGCGATCTTGATCGACGCCGGCTGGCGAGGGATAAGGGCGCCCATCAGGTGGTGGACGGTGAGGCCGGTGTCAACAATGTCTTCGACAAGCAGGACCGGTCGTCCCCGGATTCCGACTTCGACGTCGCGCTGGATCCGCACCTCGCCGCCGGTCTCCTCCGGCGGACCAAAGCGGGTGATCGCCATCATGTCCAACTCAGCCGGGACCGAAAGGGATCGGACCAGGTCGGCGAGGAAGAAGACCACGCCGGGAAGGATCCCGACCACCACCAGGTTACCGTCCGGGTAGTCGGCCGAGATCTCGGCTGCCAGGCGCGCCACACTGACCCGGATCTGGTCCGAGTCGAAGACGGTCGGGCCGAGGTCGGGGCCGTCGACCGATGGCTGGGCGCTAGGCGTTGGGGGCACCGATTAACTGCGGCAGGCGATCCTGAAGATCGTACTTGTAGAGCAGGCTGCGCATCTGTCGGCGGTTAAGCAGCCTCAGTTCGACCTGCGGATACAGCTCGTTGAGGCGCCGAATCTTGTGGTGCTTGCGGGTCAGCGTCGATTGCCGGCGTGTGGTCAGCTCCACGTACAGGTCGAACGGCGGAAGGTAGAAGTCCGGTGTCAGGGCTTCCAAGATCGTCCCCTCCGGACCATAAGCCAAAGGAAAGGTCGTCGGCTCGTAGCACCACGGGATGCGGTAGAAATCCAGAAGTCGAGCGAACTCGGCCTCAATCGGGTGAGCGAAATCCTTGGGGGGGTTGGGGTTGGGTACGGGTTCCACGATGGTTGGCGATGATACCCCCACCGGCACCGCCTGTCAAATGCGCATCCGCCAGATGTGGGGGCGGCACGCCCCTATAGTGAAAAAACACACAAACAACACGGGCGTCGCCTTAGCTTGGTGGTTCGTGGAAGACCTTCTCTCCGGCGCGGATCGGTACCTGGATCCGGTTCTCGGCCGGCGTGATCGGACAAGACCAGGTCTCGTTGTAGGCGCAGTAGGGGTTGTAGGCATAGTTGAAATTCACCTGGAATTGGCCTCCACCCAGCGGCTCGGGCTCCAGGTATCTGCCGGCGCCATAGGTTTCCTGCCCTCTCAATGAGTCCACGAAGGGCAGGAAATATCCGTGTTCGTTGTGGTAGATGATTAACTCGGCAGTCTGGCCGTCGACGTCAAAGGCGAAGCGTCCGTAGCGCTGATAGGTCTGGATGTCGCCGGTGGTGGTTTGCATCTGAACTGTTTCCTGATCATCAAACGGAGACACCGCGACCTCCAGGTCCAGCCCGGGATTTTCTGGGAAATAGTGCAGCCCGGCGAAATCGGCCTGCTGCTCCGGGGTGAGAGGGCTTTGCGGGCTCTCTCTGAAGAACTCGTCCTTGTGCTTTCGGAAATCAGTCAGATTGGTCATCGCAGGTGCTCCTCTTCACGATGGCTGGAGGATGCTGTCGATCCGCTGTTGGAGCTGGTCGAACGGCAGCGGCCCGACCACGGGTTGGTCGTTGATCAAGAAGGCAGGCGTGGCATGGAAGCCGTGCTCAAAGCCCTCCTGCATTTCGGCCTGCACCAGGCCGGCATAGCGGTCGCTGTCGAGACAAGAGGTGAAGGCAGGGACGTCCAGGCCCAGCTGTTTGGCAAAATCCGCCATCTGGGATGGCTGGGTTGGGGCCATCTCAAACAGAAGGTCGTGGAACGCCCAGAAGGCGCCTTGGTCGGCGGCGCACTCGGAGGCCTCCGCCAGCTTGGGAGATACCGGCGTGATGATGGGGAGATGGCGGAAAACCAGGCGGACCTGAGTTCGGGTAGGTCCTGACCATACGCTGCAGGGTATCTGAGTTGTAATAGGCCTTGCAGGTGGGGCAATCAAAGTCCGCATATTCGATGATGGTCACTTCTGCGTTGGCCGGTCCCCAGCTGTGCTGCTCGGCGATGCGCGTCTCGGACACGGGCGCTGCGCCCAAACGGAGCCGCCACGCCTGCCACCCGAACAGCGCAACGGCGACCAGAGCCAAGGCGATCAGCACCCCGACCCAACCTCGGCCCTTCTTGCCACCTTTGGGTTTCGACGAACGCTTGCGCATGGCACCTTTCCGGGCCCTCTTCGCGAAGGACAAGCCCCACATCAGGATTATCTCAGATCAGCTGCTTGTCCTTCTCCAATTGGAGGTGATGAAGGCCGCGGCCCTTGCCGCAGACTTCGACATGAGGGCTGCTGGCAGATCAGATCGCGTGATGCTGGCTGGTCTTGGTGGCGGTGCTGGCCAGAGCCAGGGTATCGCCCAGCAGGCCGATCGTCAGGGCGATCAGGAATAGCGTCTGCGAGGTCCACCCGAGCGGCGGTTGCGGAAGCATGGCATAGGCGCCGGGACCGCTCAGGCCGATGGCGATCATTCCCCCCAACAGACCCAGGGGGAATTCAATTCCCCCGTTCTTGTTGAAGAACCCCTTGCCCCAGTGAACCTTAACGATGGCCATAACCATCACTGCAGCCAGGCCGGCAGCGGCCAAGCCGCTAAACAACCCCAGGGCGAGCATTAACCCGCCGCCGAACTCGGTGACAGCACTCAGCCGGGCCCACGCCCCAGCCGGCCGCACACCCATGCGGGCCATGATCCCGGACCAGCCTTCAATCCCCGGTCCGCCAAACCAGCCGAACCATTTCTGCGCGCCGTGAGCCGTCAGGGTCAGTCCGACCACCAGGCGTAGTATCAACAATCCAAGATCGCTCATAAGCCTCGTCTTTACCTTCAGGCAAAGTACTTCATGCGAGCCGCGGCACTTCCGCGCCCACGGCTATGGAAAATATAGTCCTAGCCCGTTAACGAAGGGTTAGCAGGTCCATCTCGGTCGCCTGTTAATCTTCCTCTTGTGTGCCGGCAGTACGATGAACGTGTCTTCTTTCTGACCCTTCCGTAACCAAAGAAGGTGGGGTCCATCATAAAGAACCCAAGTGAGGTGAAATCGCATGTCGAAGATTATCGGAATTGACCTGGGAACCACCAACAGCGTCGTGGCCGTCATGGAAGGCGGCGATGCGACGGTGATCCCAAACGCTGAAGGCGGCCGGCTGGTGCCATCGGTCGTGGCGTTCACCAAAAACGGCGAGCGGATGGTCGGTCAGACGGCCAAGCGCCAGGCCGTGGTGAACTCCGACAATACGATCTATTCCATCAAGCGTTTCATCGGCCGCCGCTTCGACGAGGTCGAGGAAGAACGCAAGATGGTGTCCTATGAGGCCACGGAGGGCCCGAGCGGCGACGTGCTGGTCAAAGTGCCGGCCACGGGCAAGGAGTACACGCCGCAAGAAATCTCGGCCATGATCCTGGCCAAGATCAAGCAGGACGCCGAATCCTATCTGGGCGAACCCGTCACCCAGGCGGTCATCACGGTGCCCGCCTATTTCAATGACTCCCAGCGCCAGGCCACCAAGGACGCCGGCAAGATTGCCGGGCTGGAGGTCATGCGGATCATCAACGAGCCGACGGCGGCTGCCTTGGCCTATGGGTTGGACAAGAAGGAGAATGAAGTCATCCTGGTGTTCGACCTGGGCGGCGGAACGTTCGACGTCAGTCTGCTCGAGGTCGGCGACGGTGTGATCGAAGTTAAGGCCACCAATGGCGACACGCGCTTGGGCGGCGACGACTGGGATCAGCGCATCGTTAATTACGTGGCTGAGGAGTACAAGAAGGACCAAGGCATCGATCTGCGCGGTGACAAGCAGGCGCTTCAGCGGCTGCGGGAAGCGGCCGAAAAGGCCAAGATCGAGCTGTCTACCGTGACCGAAACCGAGCTCAATCTCCCATTCGTCACCGCCGACGCATCGGGCCCGAAACACCTTCAGATGAAGCTGTCGAGGGCGAAGCTTGAACAGTTGACAGAAGACCTGGTGGCGCGCTGCCGAGGACCGTTCGAATCGGTGCTCAAGGACGCCAAAACCCAGGCCAAGGAGCTGAACGAAGTCGTGCTGGTGGGCGGCGCCACACGCATGCCCATGGTACAGGATCTGGTGCGCGAGCTCACTGGCAAGGACCCCCACAAGGGAGTCAACCCGGATGAAGTGGTGGCAGTGGGGGCGGCCATCCAGGGCGGCGTCCTGGCAGGTGAAGTCAAGGACGTGCTACTGCTGGATGTGACCCCGCTGTCCCTGGGTGTTGAAACGCTGGGCGGCGTGATGACCGCGCTGATCGAGCGAAACACGACCATCCCGGTGAAGAAGTCCGAGATCTTCTCCACCGCCGAGGACAGCCAGACGGCGGTCGACATCCACGTGCTTCAGGGTGAGCGCCCGATGGCCGACGACAACATGAGCCTGGGCCGGTTCCGATTGGAAGGCATTCCCAGCGCACCGCGGGGCTTGCCGCAGATCGAGGTCACCTTTGACATCGACGCCAACGGGATCATCAACGTATCCGCCAAGGACAAGGCCACTGGGCGGGAGCAGAAGGTGACGATCACGGCTTCGACTAACCTGGACAAATCGGATATCGATCGCATGGTCCAGGAGGCCAAGCAGCACCAGGCCGAAGATGAGAAGCGGCGCGAGTTGATCGACGCCCGCAACGCTGGCGACAGCATCGCTTATCAGGCCGAGAAAACGCTAAATGAGCTCGGCGACAAGGTGCCTGCCGACGACCGCCAGAAGATCGAAACCCAGATCAATGATCTGCGTCAGGCGATCAAGGGCGATGATCTTAGCCAGATCAAGAGTCTGACCGAGCAGGTGCAGCAAGCCAGCTATGCTCTCGGCCAGCAGCTGCAGGCCGACCAAACGAGCGGCGCCGGCCCGTCTGACGGCGGCGATGGGGGCCAAGGGGAAGCCGAAGGCGATGTCGTCGAAGGTGAATTCCGCGAAGCCTGATCGCCACAGCCCCAAAACACAATACGGCCGGGACCCGGACCAGCAACACCGGGCCCCGGCCTTCGTCATTCTTGATGAGGGTCACAGGTATAATTCCATATGCACCCGCTTCTAGGAGGCGACCCCCATGCCCGCACCGTCCTTGCGCCTGTTCGGAATCGAGGACCAAGAAGGTCTAATCGAAATGGCGCTGTCGGCCTACGAGCCCGTGCGAAGCAGCCATGTGCCGCTGAAGCTAGATGTGGATCCCTCCGGCCTTGTGCGTTTGAAAGGCTGGGTCCGATCGCGAGTTATCAGAGACTCGATTGCTGACATCGTCCGGCGAGTGCCCGGCGTGGTCGCCCTGGACCTGTCGCTGGTGGTTGACCCGGAACTCGAAGTGCAGGTCGCCCGGGCCCTGGCGACGTCACCCGGCACGGCCGGCCTGGCGCCCGGAAACGTGATCTTGAGGGCCAGTCTTGGCACGGTTCGCCTGATCGGCAGGGTGCCGACAGCGGCCATGAAAGACAGTGTGGCGCAGGTGGCGAAACAGGTAGCCGGCGTGCGGGGAATCGAAAACGAGTTGGAAGTCGTCGGGAAGAAGTAGGTCAAGGGTAGGGGAGAATTCTTGTCACTGCCCCTGGCGCATCTTATAATCAAAGTGCCAGGCCAAGTATCGCATTGCTCCCCGCATCCCCCTCGACTCCCTTATCGGTTGGCCCACACCTGGCAGGAGGCATGTTAGCGTGACTCTTCCGAAGTATGCCTATTTCAAAGGTGAAATCGTCCCGTACGAGCAGGCGACGGTGGGCATCATGAACCACACCCTGAACTACGGGACAGGTGCTTTTGGCGGTGTGCGTGGCTACTGGAACAGTGACGAGGAACAGCTCTTCGTCTTCCGGCCGATCGATCATTTCAAACGCCTAAGAGATTCGGCCCAACTCCTTAGATGCAAAGTCGAACTTTCGGCGGAGGAGTTGCGCGACATCGCACTCGAACTGCTGCGGACGGAGGGTTATCGCGAAGATTGCTACCTCCGTCCGCTGGTTTATAAATCGGATGAGATCATTGGGGTCCGTCTACACGACCTCACCGACGAAGTGGCCATGTTTGCCGTGCCCTTCAGCCGGTACGTCGAACGCGACGACGGGGCCCACGTCACAATCTCGGCCTGGCGCCGGATCGACGACAACATGATCCCGGCCCGCGGCAAGATCACCGGGGCTTACGTCAACTCGGCACTTGTCAAAACAGACGCGGTGGAGGCCGGCTTCGACGAAGGGTTGGTCTTGAATGTGGACGGCCACATTTCTGAAGGAAGCGCTGAAAACCTGTTCATGCTTCGGCGCGGCAAGCTGGTTACGCCTCCGGTATCGGACAACATATTGGAGGGCATCACGCGTTGGACGATCATGACCCTGGCCAAAAACGAATTGGGCGTGGACGTCGTGGAGCGCTCGATCGATCGCACCGAGATCTTCCTGGCCGACGAGTTGTTCATGACCGGAACAGCGGCCCAGGTCACCGCCATCACTCGCGTCGACCACCGACTGATTGGGGGCGGCGAAATGGGTCCGCTGACCACCAAACTCAGGCAGTTGTACGACGACCTGGTGCGGGGTCGGATGCCCGCCTATCGCGATTGGAACGCCCCGGTCTTCGTAGAACAACCGGCGGCGGTGAACTAGTGGCCTCCCGGGCTTGATCCCATAGCGGGGTGCCGGCCTAAAGCGGCACCCCTTTCTTGTCTTGGCATGAACTTCACACCTCATCGAACCCTGGGCACGCTGATCGGGTTGGCCTTCTTGCTTGCGCTGTTGGGGGCCGCCATGGGCGGCCTGAGCCAGCTCAACGTCTCTCCTGTGACGCCATTGATCATCGTCTGGGTCCTGCTGCCCCTCGTTTGCCTTCCCCTGGCGGGGGTGATCGGCTACCGCCTTTACGGTCTGTGGACGGCGGTCTATCGCATCGACCGAGAGGGGTTCTACCTCCGTTGGGGTCTGGCGAACGAGCAGATTCCGCTGGATGCGGTCGAGACAGTGCGTGAACTCGTCGATCCGGTGACCAAGCCACGCCTACGCCTCGGTTGGTGGTGGCCCGGGTGCGTGGTGACGCGGGGCGAAGGCGGCGCTCAGCCGCCGCTGGAGATCTTCGCCGGGAGTGGATTGGACAAGGCCGTATTCGTCGTGTCCGCTGAGCGCCAATTGCTCATTACCCCGAAAGATGCCCCGCTGTTTGTGAAATCCTTCACAGAAGCGACGCGACTTGGTTCGCTGCATCCTATTGCGCCCTATTCGGAACGCCCGGCGTTTGTCTTCACGGATGTTTGGGCCGATCGGCGGGCGAGAGCCCTGATCCTGGTGGGTGCCCTGCTCCCGCTGGTGTTATTGGCCTTTGTGGGTTGGCAGGCGCCTGCCCTGCCCAGTGTCGTGCCATTTGGGTTCGACGCGTTGGGGAATCCGGGTGCCGAGGCACCGCCAGGGCGTTTGTTGCTCCTCCCCCTTATGGCGGGGGTGATGTGGTTGGCCGATTTGAGTTTGGGCGCTTGGCTGTATCGCGGTGAGTCCGATCGGCGCTTGGCCTACACCGTGTGGGCCGTTGCACTTGCCGGTGGGCTGCTGCTGTGGGGCGCCGCCCTCCACCTGATGTTCCACGCCTAGCATGATTTTTCCACCAATCAGTCCGAGTTTTCCACAAACCGCGACGGGTTTATCCACAGTTTGCTGGCCAGGTCCCCAATGAACGGGCCACAACTCCTCCTCGGCGTCGGTCTGGCCGCGGCCGTTTCGGGCCTGAGCTACCGTATCGGGGCGCTTTCCGGCGCGGGTGCGGTGGCAGCCGCAGCCGTCGGCGGTGTCACGTTCGGGCTGGGCGGTTGGCCAGCGGCCATGCTGCTGTTGGCGTTCTTCGTTTCCTCCAGCGGTTTGTCGGGGGTGGGAAGGGAATCAAAGCGCGCGCTGTCGCAAAAATTCTCCAAGGATTCGCGGCGAGACGCCGGCCAGGTCCTGGCCAACGGAGGGTTGGCGGCCGTGCTGGCCGCCGTCTATGGTCTTGGCGGCGGCCCCTTGTGGCTGCTGGGGGCGGCGGGCGCGTTGGCGGCGGCCAATGCCGACACCTGGGGGACCGAGCTAGGGGTGCTGTCGGCACGCCGCCCCAGGTTGCTTGTCGGCGGTGGGCCGGTGGCGCCTGGGACCTCTGGGGGGGTGTCCATGCTGGGCCTACTGGCCAGCCTGGCCGGTGCTGCCGTGATCGGCGTCCTGGCGTGGGTGGCGAGCGGCCGCCCGAGCTGGGTCCTGTGGGCGACCTTGGGAGGATTGGCAGGATCTCTCTTCGACAGTTTGTTGGGCGCCACTGTCCAGGCGATCTACTGGTGCCCGAGCTGCCAGAAGGAAACCGAACGTCATCCGGTGCATCTTTGCGGCGAGCGAACCGAACGGCGGCGGGGCTGGCCCTGGCTGGATAACGACCTGGTGAACGCCTTGGGCGTGTTGGTCGGCGCCGGTGTTGCGCTTGGCCTTGGGGTGGTCGTCGGTGGCTGACCCGGGGAAGCGGCCCTGGCGGGAGATGCCTGGCGGCGAGTCATCCGTAATAGAATGAAGCCAATCATCATTCTCCCGGCCTGGAGGGGAACACATGGGCATGCAGGATATCCTGGGCGTGGTGCTCGGGGGCGGCAGGGGAACTCGGCTTTGGCCCCTGACCAAGCTGCGAGCGAAGCCGGCTGTCCCCATCGGTGGCAAGTACCGTCTGGTGGACATCCCGGTGAGCAACTGCCTCCATTCGGGCATCCAGCGTGTGGCCATCCTCACCCAATTCAACTCCGTGTCCCTGCACCGACACATCGTCCAAACCTACCACTTTGATCTCTTTCACCCCGGGTGGGTTCAAATCCTCGCCGCCGAACAGACCCTGACCAGCGCAGATTGGTATCAAGGCACCGCCGATGCGGTCCGCAAGCAGCAGTTTGAGATTCAAGTCACCGGGGCCGAAGATGTCCTCATCTTGGCCGGAGACCACCTCTACCGAATGGACTACGCGCAGATGGCGGCTTTTCACTGGGACCACCAAGCGGACATCACCCTGGCGGTCAAACCCGTCGGTGATGCAGAGGCTGGCCGTTTTGGCCTGGTCAAGCTCGAGCCGGATGGGCGCGTGACGTCTTTCGCAGAAAAACCTAGAACGCAGGCCGAGAGACAAGCCTATGCTCTGCGGGAGGATCCCCTGGCGCCCTACTATGGATCCATGGGTCTTTACCTGTTCAAGGCCCATGTCCTGGAGAGCCTGTTGAAGACACCCTACGATGACTTTGGCTCAGGCGTGCTTCCGTCAGCCCTTGAAGGGCACCGGGTGTTCGCCTTTCCGTTCAACGGTTATTGGGAAGATGTGGGCACCATTCGGGCCTACTTCGAGGCCAATCTTGATCTGACCGATCCGGATCCAGCGTTTGATTTTCATGAAGAGAACCGACCCATTTTCACCCACCCCCGCTTTCTACCGGGAACACGCACGTACAACGTGAATTTGGATCGTGCTTTGATCTCAGAGGGGTGCCTAATCAGTGGAGCCGACATCCGCCACTCGGTGATCGGCATCCGCAGCCAGATCGGGGAGGGAGCCGAGATCAGGGATTCGGTCGTGATGGGGGCCGATTACTATGAGTTCGAGTCGCGCCGCAAAATCGAGGGGGCGCCGCCGATTGGTATAGGCCCTGGCTCAAGCATCCAGGGTGCCATCATCGATAAGAACGCCCGAATTGGCCGTGATGTGACCATCCGGCCCTTCCCCCTCGGCCACAGCTTCGACGGGGAGCGGTTCAGCGTCCAAGACGGGATTGTCATCGTCCCCAAGCACGGTATCCTGGAGGACGGAACCACGCTGGCCCCGGATGTCAAGCCCTCCTAACGCTTGAACCCCTTGGCCGTTTCTTGGGTAATATCAAAGCAGATAGCCTTCTGCCAAAATGGCGCAGGCCTGGCTTTCCAGGCAGATGGCGGGGGCCAAGATATTCCAGCCCGAGGGATCGTCGGTTGACGCTGGGAAGGACTCAGAGTACAATGCACCGTTAGCATGCCTATGCATTGGGCAGGCTCCCCCAAGCCAGAATACTCTGGACGGGCAAACTCGGCCCGTCCTACCCAGGTTGATGAAATCAACTCCAAGCGGAGGGAGGTGGCAACCGACGACTGATCATCGATTCGTTTGATATCTAAGAAAGCTGAAAACCGAAAGACCATTTTCAGGAGGAGAGAACTGTGAAACGCCGAAGTACATTCTCAATCGTCAGCTTGTTCGTCCTAGCCAGCATGCTGTTGGTAGCGTGTGGTGGCCAGGCAACTCCAGCCGCGACTTCTGCCGCGCAACCGACCGAAGCTGCCACGGCCATGCCCGAGGCCACGGCCATGCCCGAGGCCACCATGGCCCCGACCACCATCGTGATTGGGACCACGGACAAGATTGCCAGCTTCGATCCAGCTGACGCCTATGCTGTGCGCGACTGGGAAGTGATCAAGAACATCAACGAGGGCCTGCTCAAGTGGAAGCCCGGAACCGCCGAACTGGGCCTTGGCCTGGCGACCGCCATGCCGGACATCTCGGCTGACGGGCTGACCTACACATTCACCATGCGTGACGGTGTGAAATTTGGCGACGGCACCGATTTGACAGCCCAAATGTATGCCGACGAGCTGAATCGTCTGCTGACCATTGGCCCGGACTGCCCCAACGGTGTTGCCGGAGCGCTGGCCACCCCTTACGTGGACAGCATCACCGCTCCAGACGCGAAGACCATCGTCTTCCAGCTCAAGACCCCGGTGGCCTACTTCCCGCAGATCTTGGCAGGCGCACCTTACACGCCGGCCGACCCCAGCAGCTTCCCGGCGGACGCATGCACCCTGTTCCCTGAGGCCCCGATCTACGGCGTGGGCCCCTGGTTCGTGAGCCAGTTCACGGCCGGCGAGCAGATCGTCTTCGAGCCGAACCCGTACTACAACGGTGAGCTTAAACCGCAGGTCGACCGCGTCATCGTGCGCTTCTTCTCAGACCCGCAGACGATGGCCCTGGCCGTCCAGAACGGCGAGATCGACGTCGCCTGGCGCTTCTTGGGCACCGATCTGATCGGGCAGCTCAAGAGCGTGGCAGATCTGACGGTGGGCACGATCAGCGGCGGCTCGATCCGCTACCTGATCATCAACCACACCATGGCCCCGATGGACGATCCGAATGTGTACCAGGCGGTAGCCTACGCCATCGACCGCAACGCCATCTCCGACACTGTCTTCGGTGGCCAGGTTGAGCCCCTGTACTCGATGGTCCCGCCGGGATTCATCGGTGCGAACGAAGCCTTCGACACCCAGTACGCCTCGCCCGATCTTGACGCGGCTAAGGCCTCCCTGGCGAAGTCGGGCTACACGGCTGATAAGCCGCTGCAGCTCCAGATGTGGTACCCGCCCGAGCACTACGGTGCGGAGACCGCCTCCTGGATGCAGGTCATCAAGCAGCAGTTGGAAGCCACCGGCGCCATCCAGGTCGATCTTCAGGCCCAGGAGTGGAGCACCTACGTTACCGCCCTCACCGGTGGTGACTCGTATGCCGTCGGCGTGTTGGGTTGGTTCTTCGACTACCCCGACTCGTCCAACTACCTCGATCCGTTCGTGTACAACGGCGGTGAGGGCACGAACGTGACGACGGCAGCCGAAGGCAGCGACACAGGAACGCCGATCAATGACCAGGCCAAGCAGTTGGTAGATCTCTTGATGCAGGCTGACACCGAGACAGACCAGGCCAAGCGGGCTGATCTGTACGGTCAGGCACAGGATATCTATGCTGATATGGTCGTGTCTCTGCCGTTGTTCTTCAACGCTGAGCACGTCGTCTTCCGCAGCAACATCCATGGCTCTGATCAGTATGCCTCGCCTGACACGTTGAACATCGGTCCCACGATCGAATTCAACTAC
Source organism: uncultured Chloroflexia bacterium (assembly GCA_963807065.1). GTDB lineage: Bacteria > Chloroflexota > Anaerolineae > Anaerolineales > E44-bin32 > CAWAND01. Next base: position 670,802 of record CAWDZQ010000004.1, on the reverse strand, counting down.
GCGACACTGAGCAAGTCTCAGTAAGGCATGCATAAAGGGGGCGGGCCGCAAGGCCCGCCCCCAGATCCCAAATCATCATGAAGTTGTCGCCATTCGCTCTCATTTTCGTCGTCATCGGCGTCCCAGCACTGCTCGCTCTGGGGTATATCTTCATCCGCGGCTCGGCCGGCCTGCGGCGATACATCATGACGCGCATCGCCCTAACCCTGCCGATGATCTTCATCCTGGCCAGCCTGGTCTTTTTCGTCATGCGCGTCCTGCCCGGGGACCCGGTGTCATCGGCCCTGGGTCCGAAAGGCACGCCAGAGCTGATCGCGCGCGTCAGGACACAGCTTGGCCTCAACGATCCACTAATCGTTCAATACGGGCGTTTCCTGCGAGATGTCGTGACATTCAACTTCGGCAATTCGCTGACCGGTGGACACCGCCCGATCGTGGACGAGATGAGTGAGCGTTTCCCGGCCACGCTCGAGCTGGTGGTGCCGGCCTCGATCCTCGCTCTATTGATCGGGGTGTATGGGGGAGCGTTTGCGGCGGCGCGCCGCAAAAGGGCCACCGACTATGCCTTGAGGCTGTATTCGGTGGTGATCTACTCCCTCCCCATCTTCTGGCTGGGCCTGATGCTGCAGCTCCTGTTCGGCGTGCGCCTAAAGGTACTTCCCATCTCCGGCAGGATAGACGCCGTGGTGGGGACGTCTCTAAAGCACGTCACCAACATCTATGCCATTGATTCACTCATCAGCGGCAATTGGAATGCGCTGCGCTCGGTCGGGCTGCACCTTGTGCTTCCCACCGTCACGCTGGGGCTGATCCTTTCCGGCGTGTTCGTGCGCCTGACGCGCATCAACGTCATTGAAACATTTCAGTCGGACTACATTGCGGCGGCGCGCGCACGCGGGATTCGCGAGCGTGTGCTCGTCTACACCCATGCGCTGAAGAACGCCTTGATTCCCGTGATCACCTTGATCGGGCTGCAGGTGGCGATCCTGCTGGCGGGTGCTGTGCTCACTGAGACGGTCTTCTCATGGCCGGGGATGGGGAGCTACCTGGTGGAGCGGATCTCCGGCAGGGATTACACTGCTGTCCAGAGCGTGATCACGGTCTTTGCCCTGTTTGTGGCGCTGATCAGTCTGGCGGTGGACATCATTTACTCGTTGGTGGACCCGCGAGTGAGGTACTAATCTGTGGCAACACCGCAGGATTTGACCGAAGATACGGCCCCCAGTACCGGTAGCTGGCGCGACGATTTGGCAGATGTTGGGTTCGTTCGCCGAATCCTGATTTCGCGCCGATGGTACGGGCCGGATTGGTGGTTCGTGGCCATTTCGGCTGTCATGGTGGCGGGTTTCATCACGCTGGCCATCATCCCGGGTGCCTTTGCCCCCTATCGGCCCGATGTGTTGGTGGGACCACGATTCTTGGCCCCCAACGCGCGCCCCGATGTTCCTGTCTTGGTCGTCGGCGGCAGTTCGAGTGCCACCCAGCTGCGAGATCTGGCCACCCCTCCCGGGGGGGAACGGCCCAACATTGGCGTGCTGCAGGGCGTTCCCACCGCAGGCGCGCTGAACCAGGAAGCCCAATCGATCGACGAACAACTCAAGACCGAGCCCGGAGGATTGCGGCTCAGGCCGAGAATTGTCCGTTTCGATACTCTGGACGCCACGCTTCAGGCCCTACAGGACGGGCAACTGACGGCGGTCGTGGTGCGGCAGCTTGAATTCGAGCAGATTGCCGAGCAATTCCCGGGGCTGCACGAGGGCAATTCGATTACGGGGGAAACAGCCACGGCTGGAGGGTTCTTGCTCGGCACGAATGAAATCGGCCAGGATGTCTTCAGTCGCTTGATCTGGGGGACCCGAATCGCCCTCATCATCGGCTTCAGTGCCTCAATTGTGGCGTTGGTGCTCGGCGTGCCTCTGGGATTGTTCGCCGGTTACTCGAGCGGCCCGATCGATCGCTTGCTCAGTCTGGTGATGGACAGCATGTACGCCTTCCCGGGGCTGATCCTGGCCATCGCCATTACGGCCGTCCTCGGGCCAAGCGTCCTCAACGTCATCGTGGCCATCGCTGTGCTGTACATTCCGACCTACTACCGGATCGTGCGCGGCCAAACGCTGGCTGTCAAAGAAGAACTGTACGTGGACGCAGCCCGCAGCCTGGGCGCGCGCAGCTTGGAAATCTTGCGTCGATACATCTTTCCCAATGTCATTCCTTCGGTGGCGATCATCTTCTCCGTCAACATCGCCGATGCCATTCTCACCGGAGCGGGGCTGTCTTTCCTCGGTTTGGGCTTGCCGCCGACGATTGCCGATTGGGGCATCGACCTGGCGCGGGGGCAGCGATTTATCCAAACGGCCTGGTGGATGATCACCTTCCCTGGTTTGGCGATTATGCTCGTCGTCCTGGCGTTCAGCATGATGGGCGAGGGACTGACGGAGATCTTCAACCCCAAGCTCAGGGAACGCTGATGACAGACGATACTCTCTATTCGGTTCGCAATCTGAGTGTGGATTACACGACGCGCAGTGGCACGGTGCGCGCTGTGGACAACGTCTCGTTGGACATCAAGCGCGGCGAGATCCTCGGGTTGGTCGGTGAGTCGGGCTGCGGCAAGTCGACGCTGGGCAAGGCACTGATGCGGCTTCACACCGGCCCGGCACACATTGCTGCGGGCGAACTTTGGTTCGATGGCCGCGACCTTATGACGTACTCGGAAGAAGATATGCGTCAGATCCGGGGGGCCGAGTTGGGTATGGTCTTCCAAGATCCGATGACATCTCTCAACCCGGTTCAGCGGGTCATTGACCATATCTCGGAGACCATCCGCACGCATGAGCCCAGCTCCGAGGGGATGGCGCGCCAGCGTGCCGAGGAATTGTTCGAGCGCCTCGGGATTCGCAGCGAACGAATTGACGACTATCCCCATCAGATGTCGGGCGGGATGCGCCAGCGGGTAATGATCTCCCTTGCCCTCGCCCTGCACGCCAAACTGGTGATCGCTGATGAGCCGACGACGTCCTTGGACGTCATTGTCGAAGCCAAGTTTCTCGATCTGCTGCGGGAGCTCCGAGAGGAGTTCGGATTGACGATCTTGCTCATCACCCACAACATCGGGGTCGTAGCCGAGGTGGCCGATCGGGTGGCAGTGATGTACGCCGGGCACATGGCGGAAGTCGGGAACGTGGAAGATGTGTTTGATCGCCCGCTGCATCCCTACACGCAGGGGCTGCTTCAATCCGTCCCGAACATCAGCCTCACAGAGGCCGAGAGTCTCTACCGCATGGGAGGCGAACCCCCCAATCTGGTCAACCCACCCACTGGCTGTCGTTTCCATCCGCGATGTCCGAGCGTCATGCCGATCTGTTCACGGCTGGCCCCGCACCTCCAACCAGCTGTCGACGAGCACTTGGTCCACTGCTGGCTGTACGAGGATCACCCCGAAAAGGAACTGCCGACCGTGAAGGTTGAGGGCTGAGCACGATGACCCCACCCGTGCCTCACGACGAGGGCAATCTGGTCGAAGTTACCGGCCTGAAGAAGTGGTTTCCCATTCAATCCGGATTCCTCGACCGCTTGATGTCCCGGCAGGTGGACTACGTCAAAGCCGTGGATGGGATTTCCTTCTCCATCCGCAAAGGTGAGGTCTTCGGCCTGGCGGGTGAGAGCGGGAGTGGCAAATCCACCACCGGCCGACTGGTCATCCACCTGGAAACGCCCACCGAAGGCAGCGTGCTGTTCGACGGCATCGACCTGGACGAGATCAGCGACGAGGAGTTACGCCAGCTCCGGCGCCGGATGCAGGTGATCTACCAGGACCCTATGGCTTCCCTCAACCCTCGCATGTCGATTGGCGAAGCCCTGACACACCCCCTCCAGATTCACTTTCCTGAGCGCAAGGATGAGTACCACACCATGGTGGTCGAAATGCTGGGCAAGGTCGGCTTGAGCCCGGCGTCATACTATCTGGACAAGTATCCACACCAGATTTCGGGGGGACAGCGTCAGCGCGTGGTCATCGCCCGAGCTCTGATTACGGGTTGCGATCTAATCCTGGCTGATGAACCGATTGCCATGGCGGACGTCAGCGTTCGATCCCTGTTGCTGGACCTGATGAAGCAGCTCAAACATGAGTTCGACTTGACCTTCCTTTTTATCACCCACGATCTCGCCACCGCCAAGTACATCTGCGACCGGATTGGGATCATGTACTTGGGCAAGTTGGTGGAGGTCGGGGAGCTGCGCGAGGTGTATGGACACGCGCTGCATCCCTACACGCAGGCGCTGCTGGCGGCCGTCCCGGTGCCCGATCCCAAGGAGCGCCGCACGGTGCCTCTGCCGGAAGGTGAAATCCCCAGCGCCATCAATCCGCCTTCAGGTTGCCGGTTTCACCCGCGCTGCCCAATTGCGCGCCTTCCTCACTGTTCGGAGGAAGAACCCGAACTCAGGGAACCGCGGCCAGGCCATCAGGTCGCCTGCCATTACGCCGAGGATTTTCTCTGATCCCGACCGTCCCCCCATCTCGGTCTCAATTCAACTGAAGGCGCTGGGCTGACCGCCAGCCCGACGAGGAGTTGACGGATGGATGTTTATCGATCCCGCATTAAAGCATTCCAGCAGAATCTTGCTGGGAAGGCCGAGGTGGCCTTCTTTCCGGTGTCGGCTGACATGCAGTACTTGACCGGCGTCCAGCGTCCGTTTCCCAATTTCGGGGCGGTGCATCATCCAGGTGAATGGCTGGAGGGTGTGTGGATCGGAGTGGCCGGCGATCCGATCATTATGCTGACGCGCATGTCTTCCGAACTGAGTGGCGTGGGCCATGAGGCGGGCCTGGAGACGCGTCTGCTCGGCGACTGGGACGATCCGGAAACCTCCGTCAAGGATGTCCTTTCCGTGCTAGACGCGCCCGAACCGGATCACATCGCCATTGGGGATGCCACCTTGGGTGAATCAGTGGTGGCGTTCTCCAAATTACTCCCCGGGGTTGTCTTCACCTCGGGAACCAAAATCCTCGCCTCGCAGCGAAGGATCAAGTCACCGGATGAAGTTGAAATCATGCGTCAGGCTGGCGCCGTGACAGAGTCGGCGTTCGAGGCTGTGCTGAAGCTTCTCAAGCACGGGATGACCGAACTGGATGTGATCTCAGAAATCGATCTGCAGTTGCGCCGACGCGGCGCCCGCGGGCCGTCCTTCACGACTTCGCTCTATTGCTCTGGCCCAGATCACCCTCTGATCCATGGCCAACCCGAGCAGACCCTCAACCGGCACCTGGATCCGCCGGTGGCGGTGCTGTTTGATTTTGGGGCCATCTTCCAAGGCTACTGCTACGATTTTGGGAGGACGGTATTCTTCGGAGAACCGTCGGCCGAGATGCTCGAAATCCATCGGCTGGTGATGGCCTCCCAGTCGGCTGGGATGAGAGCGCTGAGGGCCGGCGTGGGGACGGCGGAAGAGGCCGACGCCGTGGCACGCCAGGTCATCGAAGATGCGGGCTACGGTTGGGCCTTTCGACATCGTCTGGGCCACGGGATTGGCCTGGACGTGCACGAGGCTCCCTTTCTGACCGCCGGGGACGCCACCGTTCTGCAGGCCGGCATGCTGTTCACGGTGGAGCCTAGCATCACTCAGGAAACGCAGTTTTCGGCTCGAGTGGAAGACGTAGTTGCCGTCGGGAGCCAGGGCGGAATCCCGCTGACTCAAAGTCACCCTGAATTGATCGCAATCGCCTAGTCTGTTTGGGGGCTATCCTTGGACAGGCGAACGGCCATCGTGGGGAAGGGCATGTCGATGCCCTGGCGATCGAAGGCTGCCATGATGCGCTTAACCCCCTGATCTCTCGCCTCTAGATAGCCCGACTCCGAGATGTCGACCCAGAAGAAGATCGAAACCTGAACGGCTGAGTCCCCCATGGCGTTGTAGATGACGCTTGGCGCAGGATCCTTCAGTAGGCCGGGGATCACCTCGATGGCGGCCAGTGCCACCTGTTCAACCTTCTTTGGATCGGCGGCGTAATCTACATCGGCGCGGATTTCAATTCGCCGCCGGGGGGCCCGAGAGTAATTGGTGATTGAGCTGACGAACACATCTCCGTTGGGGATGGTGACGAACAGGCCGTCGGCTGTGCGCATGTCGGTGGTCCGCAGACTGATATCGAGCACGGTGCCGGTGAAGCCGGAAACCTCGATTACATCGCCGATCTCGAAGGGCCGCTGCAGCAGGATCAGCAGGCCGGCGATGAAGTTCTTGGCCACGTCCTGAAGGGCGAAGCCGAGGGTGAACCCGGCGATCCCCAACCCGGCCAGCAAGCTGGTGACGTTAGGTATGATTTGTTCAGCGGCAAGAGTGAGCCCCAGGATAAGAATAGCCCAGCGGGTCAGCCGAGAGAGGATCAGGCTGATGTTCTCCCGGTGCTCCTGTCGGCCGGCGGCTCTGTGCACGGCTTTCGATGTCCAGCGCGAAAGGACGATGGCGGCAAACACGATGATCAGCGCGGTCACCAGCCGGTTCAAGAGATCCGGCGCAGATGAAAGCAGGTCGGCATAGCCTTGTTGGATCATGAAAGTCCCTTTATGGGCGGCGACCTGGTGGGCCAACCAATAACCCGGATTGAGGTCCTCCTGGATTATAGACTCATGCCGGCAAGCCGGATCTCAGATGACGGTTCCTGGGAAGCCAAGTGACGCCTCGGGTGGCGGTGGTCATGCCCTGCCTGGACGTCGGCGCCACGGTCGATGCGGCGGTCGAGTCGGTTCTGGCCGGTACATTCGCCGATCTGGAGTTCATTACCGTGGACGACGGCTCGACCGACGATACTCCCGAGCGCTTGTTGTCGTGGCAGGGAAGAGACCATCGGCTGCGCCTGGTCCGCCGGCCGCATGAAGGCATCATCCCAGCCCTGAATGCCGGGCTTGCGGCCAGCCGGGCCCCGTTGGTCGCCCGGATGGACGCCGATGACATCTCTCTTCCGGACCGTTTGAGCAAGCAAGTCGCCTGCATGGATGCTCAACCGGATTTGGCCGTGGTGGGATGCCTGGTCCGCGCATTTCCTGAAGCCGATGTCCGCCAGGGTTTCCGCATCTACATCGATTGGCTCAACAGCCTCGTGTCGCACGACGACATCACCCAGCAGATCTTCGTTGAGAGCCCGCTGGCGCATCCGAGCGTGATGGTGCGGAGAGCGTGGATCGATAGAGTCGGAGGCTATCAGGAGCGGGGTTGGCCAGAGGATTACGACCTCTGGCTGCGGCTGAACGAAGCCGGAGCGATGTTCACCAAGGTGCCGGAAGTCCTCCTGCTTTGGCGAGAGAACGCCGACAGGGCCACCCGCACCGACAGCCGCTATTCCGTCGAGAACTTCCTGCGCGCCAAGGCCCACTACCTGGTTCGTGGCCCCTTGGCCGATCGGGACGGCTTGATCATCTGGGGCTCCGGCCAAATGGGGAAGCGCCTGTCCAAGCACTTGCTGCGAGAGGGCGCTCCCCTGGCCGCCTTCATCGATATCGATCCGGCGAAGATTGGTCGCCGAAGGAGGGACCGCCCGATTGTGGCCGTAGACGATCTGGACGATTGGTGGGGACGATTTGCGCATCCAGTGGTCCTGGCGGCCGTCGGTTCACGCGGTGCGCGCGAGATCATTCGACGGCACCTGGTAGAACGGGGTCTGCTGGAAGGACAAGACTGGTGGGCGGTAGCCTGAAGGCAGCTCGAGACCCGAGTTTGTGAAATTCTTCACACACGGGGAAGAAACGAGTCGCTGGAAGGCGGCGAAGACAGGAAGGGGAGCGGAGCTCCCCTTCCTCACATATTGCGGTTATTGGGCCGGGCCCGCATGGTAGATATCCGGAGCGTCGTCACCCTCGGCATACAAAAGGCCCACCAATCCACGTTCGAGTTGGCTCAGGGCGTGGTCAACCAGGATGTACTTCCCCGGCACCTCGAGCTTCAGTTCCACGATCGCCGCCCCGCCCGGAGGAACCAACGTTGTCTGCACACCCGCCATGGGCGCCGTTGCCAGAGAGCCGAAGTTGTACAGCCTGTCGAACATCTCCCCGATGACATGGAACGATGACGTGAAGTTAGGCCCTCCGACTCCGAAGTAGATGCGCACGGTGTCGCCCACTTTCGCTCGCAGGGCATGATCATCAGTCGCCAATGCTCCGGAGGCGCCGTTGAATACGAAGTACTCGGGCTGTTCATTCAGCATCTTCTGGTAATCGAATGCGAGCTGGCCCTTGGTGCCGAAAGGCTGGTTGGTGTACATCTCCCCTTGCATCACATAAAACTCCTGGTCCACCTCAGGTAGCCCGCCGGCAGGTTCTATCAAGATCATGCCGTACATCCCATTGGAGATGTGCTCGGCCACACTGGGCGTGGCGCAGTGGTAGACAAACAGGCCGGGAGTTAGGGCCTTGAAGGTGAACGTCTTGGAGTCACCAGGCTGAACCTGCATCACGGCCGATCCGCCGCCGGGTCCAGTGACGGCGTGCAGATCAATCGAGTGCACCATCTTGCTCGATGTCGGGTTGGTCAGGCTTAGCTCGATGGTGTCGCCGACGCGTGCGCGGATCATCGGTCCGGGGACTTTGCCGTCAAAGGTGTAGTAAAGATAGCTCGTGCCGTCGGCGAGCAGGCCCGTCACTTCCTCCGCCGTGAGGTGCACCTTGGGCAATTGAGCGCTGCGACGGCTAACCGGCTCCGGCAGGTCAGTCGGGTCGCGAACGATCGAGACTGCCTCCGGATCGGCAGACTGAACGGCGCCGACTTCGAGTTTGCCCCACATTCCAGCCAGCCGGTGGCCGGGGATGGAACAGAAATAAATGTACTCACCGTCCTGTGTGGCGGTAAATGTGATGCTCGCCCAAGCGCCCTTGGCTGACACCGACCCCGTGGATACGCCGAACTCGGCAATGGCCAAGTCGTGTTCCACTCCGTCGCCGTTGAGCATCGTGATTTTGACGACATCACCTGGTGAGGCCGTCAAGGTGGGGTTCGTCTGCCCGTCGATGTCGCCACCGACTCCGACAAAAGCCATCCCATTGCTTGTGTCGGTCCGCAAGGTGTATTGGACCGTCGTCGATTGAAACTGCGGCTCAACCGAAGGTTGTCCCTGGGTTGTTGCTCGAGGGGATAGGGGGGCGAATGCTGTCAGCGCCAGGGCAGCCGCTGCCAGCCCTCCGCGGTGGAAAAATCGGTACATGGTCACACTTCTCCTTGTTCAAAGGCTACGGTGTTGCCTGACGTCGAGCTGCCTCGGGTGGCTAGGTGGATTTCCCGCAGGAGATCGGCTGCCGACAACCCGTAGATCATGGCCACTTCGCGCAGCGTGTGAAACGCCGACAGTTGACAGCCGATGCAGCCGACCCGGAAGCCAATGAGGGCCTCAGAGGCGGCGGGCCATCGTTCCAGGACCGATTCAACTGCCCAGTCCAAAAGGGCCGGGGATTTGGGGGTTTCGTTGGTCATGTGCCAGGTATATCAATCCAACACGCGATTGTCGTTGCGCTGGCGCAAACCGGGTTTGAGGCAGCTAGCTTCCGGGGGTGGTTGGTGGGAGATCCTCGGCCAGGGTGACCAGGCCGTGTGGTTCGAGGATGGTGATCTGCTTGCGGCGCGCCCGAACCAGACCGGATCGCTGCCACGCCCGGAGGGTTCGGCTTACGGTGTAGAGCGTCGTCCCGCTCATCTCGGCCAGATCTTGGCGAGAAAGTGGCGCATCGATCTCAATGGCCGTACCACGCTTGACCCCCAGTTGGGAAGCGAGGCGAGTGAGTGTGCGCGCGATGCGTCGTTCGACGCGTTCCGTGGCCATTTCCCGCAGCCGTTGTTGGGAAATCTGGAGCTGACGAGTGGCGAAACTCAAGAGATGTCGCATGACCGACGGATGGTTCACTAGGATGTCTTCGAAGGAGGCCGCCTCCACGGAGAAGGTCACCGACGCCTCGAGCGCCTGAGCACTCGCAGGGTAAGTCCCCTTGCCGAGGGTCGGCAGGGCGCCGATCACTTCCCCCGGCTCTGCCACGTGCAGAATGACTTCTTCGCCGGCAGGCGAGGTCTGGGTGATCTTGATCTTGCCTTTGGCAATCAGATGATAGGCGGTGGCAGGCTGACCCTCAAGGAAGAGAATGCTTTGAGGGGCGTGCTGCCGGGGCCTAAAGTGTCCCGATAGCTCGGCTTGCGAGGTCTCGGATAAATCAGAGAACAGCTCCGACCGGGCCAGGGCCCGGGCAAGAAGGCGTTGCTTGTGCTCGGCCATAGGGTCGCATTCTAGCATGCGCAGGGACGGAGGCCGTTTGGGCGCTAGCTTGCTTCAGTTTTGAACGGCCGCCACAGGCGTGGAACAAAACGCGGCACTTGCCTCTGATATTCGCGGTAGGCGTTTCCGAAAGTGCCCGCCAGCTTCCGCTCCTCAAACAGGCTCCCGATGTAGAGATAGAGCGTCAACCCGAGATCGAGTGCCAGGACGCTGGTGGTCATGAGCGGGGTCAGCCAAATCACAAGCATTCCGCCTGTGTACAGCGGATGCCGCATGTAGCGGTAGACGCCGGACACGACCAGGGTTTCGTCGTCGGTGCCGGCCCCTGTCATCTGTTCCAGCCCAAGAAAGGCCATCGGGCCAGTCTGGAGGAGTCCGACCACGATCAGTAAGACTCCGGCGGCCTGGAGGATCAGGCTGGCGAAAACCCACGGAGGATTGATATGGTAGAGGGTAGCGCCGGGATCGATAGCCGGAACGGCCAACACCGGCAGCAAGGTAACGCCTGCCACGATGTTGTAGGTTACGCGGTAAAAACGGCGTTCCAGCCCTGGCGAACGGGCGTTTACCCATGCTTTGACTCGCCGGCTGGCCAGCCAGCTGTGAAAGGCACCGTACAGCCCAACGGCGACCAGGGTGACAACGAATCCAAGCATCAGCAGGTCCTCGTGAGTGGCACAGGCAGCTTGCGAGGTTCACGCCCGATCATCATACCCGATGAGCTGACCTGCGCACCGCTGGCTAGGCTGGCGCATGGTAGAATGCGCGCTTAGAGGGGCACGCGGCAGGCACGGTTGCGATGGGCCACCACCCGCCGGATGGAAATGGGTGTCCGCCCGCAACGCATCTTGCTGGCAGGGCCGCGCAGTCTCAAATGTCAACCGGGGTCCTTCCGCCGGTGCCAAACACCCGCCAAGCCAACCAATGTGGCACCACCGGAAGGGGGTAGTTCGCCCGCTACCCCGTACTTGCGGATCAACAGTGGAGGAATTCGGATGAACGCCGCCCAATTTTTCGATCATTGGCAAGTCGTCTTTCGGGACTTGATGCGGGCTGTGGCCATGCTCAAGGATTCTGATCTTGATTTTCGACCGACGGATGCCTACCCGCGTAACGTGGGTGATATCCTTCGCCACATGATCGAGCTTGAACAGGGATGGATCCACTTCGTCATCCGCCGCCAGCTCATGGCCTGGCCGGACACGTCAGACGGCGAGCTGAGCACGGTGGCCGCCATCCGCTTGGCCTTGAATGAGACGCACCAGGATACCTTCAACTACCTGGCGACCATCCCCGTTGAAGATTTCAACCGCATTGTCCAGGTTCCTGGCGATGGCACACCCAAACTAGGTTGGATTCTTTGGCACGTCTTTGAGCAGCAGATTCACCACAGGGGCGAGCTCTTCTTGTGCCTCAGCTTGCTCGGCTACGAGCGTCCAAAGACCGACCGTCCTCAATAGCTCAGCGCCAGAGGGAATTACCTCTTGCCGGAACCCATCCGTCTGCTCCATTTCGCCGACATTCACGTAGGCATGGAGAACTACGGCCGTCTGGACCCCGCCACGGGCACCTCGACCCGCGTTCGAGACTTCCTCGACCGGCTGGACGAGGTCATCGAATATGCGCTGGCGCATGACGTAGATCTGGCCGTGTTCGCCGGCGATGCCTTTAAGAACCGCGATCCCGAGCCCACGCAGCAGCGAGAGTTTGCCCAACGAATTAAGCGGCTGGCTGACGCCGTCCCGACGCTGCTGCTGGTCGGCAACCACGATATGCCAGGGATGGCGGCGAAGGCCAGCAGTGTGGATATCTTCCGCGCCCTAGAGGTGCCCGGTGTGATCGTCGGGCACCGTCCCGGGGGCCAGGTTGTTGAGACCAAGCGCGGGCCGATCTACCTTGCCTGGATGCCCTACCCGATGCGCAACCGGCTGCTGAGCCGGGAGGAGCACCAGGGCAAATCGATCGATGAACTTGAGATCGCCCTGCGCCAGACCGTCTCGGAGATCCTGAGGGATCTGGCCTTGGACGCATCTGAAAGGGATATGCCCAGGGTGCTGGCCGGGCACTTCTCGGTGGCCGAGGCCAGATTGGGATCCGAACGGAGCGTGATGCTCGGCCGGGACGTGGCCGTGACGACGTCGACGCTTGCCGACGAGGTCTGGGACTACGTCGCCCTGGGACACATCCACAAGCATCAATCCCTCAACCCGGGGCGATCGCCGGCCGTTGTCTACAGTGGCTCGTTGGAGCGTATTGATTTCGGGGAAGAGGCTGAGGAGAAGGGTTTCTGCTGGGCCGAAGTTCAGAGAGGCCATTGCGAATGGTCCTTTGTGCCTGTTCACGCCCGCCCGTTCAAGACTCTGAAGGTCGATATCCGCCGGGCAAGCGACCCCACCCAGGCCGCCATCGACCAGCTCGAGCCCGTGCCGGAGGGCTCGGTGGTGCGTGTGATGGTCTCGCTCCGCGCCGAGCAGCAAGCCGGCCTGCGTGATAGGGAGGTTGAAGCCGCCCTGCCGCAGGCGGCCAGTTTCAGCCTGGTGCGGCAGGTCGAAATCGAGAATCGGGCCCGCTTGGGAGACCTGGCGGCCGAAGCCCTGACTCCCGAGGCCCTGGTGCGGGCCTATTTCGAAACTCGCAACACGCCTCCCGAAAGAATCGAAGTCCTGCTGTCGGCCGCTGGCGAGCTGATCCAGCATGCCGACGACGAATCATGATTCCCGTCGAACTTCGCCTGCACAACTTTCTTGCCTACAAAGACCCGGACCCCCTGCGCCTTGATGGCATTCACATCGCCTGCTTGGCCGGGCCGAATGGCGCCGGAAAGTCGTCCATCTTGGACGCCATCACGTGGTGTGTGTGGGGCAAGGCACGATCGAACAGCGCTGATGAATTGATCCATCAAGGGCAAGACGAGATGCAGGTGAGCCTGGTGTTCGATCAAGCCGGGGCGCGCTACCGCATCATCCGCCAGAGAACCGGCGGCAAGCGAGGAACGTCACTTCTGGAGTTCCAGGCGCGGGATGAGGCCTCCGAAAGCTGGCAGCCGATCTCCGAAGGCGCCATTCGAGAAACGCAGGCCAAGATCGACCAAACCCTAAGCCTGGACTACGATACCTTCGTGAACTCGGCTTTTCTGGTCCAAGGACGTGCAGATGAGTTCACGACCAAGACGCCCAGTCAGCGCAAGCAGGTTCTGGCCAGCATCCTTGGGTTGTCGCAATGGGAGCTCTTCGAGGCCCGCGCCAAGGACCGCATTCAGGATTCCCGGGCAGCCATTCAACGCCTTGAAGGGCGGCTGGAAGAGGTCGAGAAGGAGTTGGGCCAGAAGGAGAGCCATCAGGTTGAACTCGAGTCCGCCGAAGCAGCCGCGCAGGAAATCTCCCAACGACTGGCGGCTGTTGAAAAGCGGTGGGCTGATCTTGAGCAAACCCGGAGTCAGTTGGTAGGTCAGCAGCGGCAGCTGGATGATCTCGCCCATCGCATGAGCAGACGGAAGCAGGAAATCCTGGAACTACGCGAAGAAAGGGAGGCCAGCTCGGCCCGGGCGGACAGGTCAGCTTTAGGAGGGGCAATCGGTGAAATCAAAGAACAACTCAAGAAGCTGGCCGGAGCTCAGAAGACATGGGACGAAGTTACGCGGACGCGTGCGGCCGCCGCAGAGACGGCCGCCAAACTGCATGGTGTGAATCAGACCTTGGGCCCGGAAACGGAGCCACTCAAGGCGAGGGCACAGACATTGGAACAGGCGACGGATCCCATCTGTCCCACTTGTGGGCAGCCGCTGACCGAGGATCACCGACATCAACTGGTGGCCGAGCTGACAGAGGAGATCGAACACCGCCGCGAGACCTATCGGCTTAACTCGGACAAGATACGTGAGCTGGAGGAAGAAGGCCGTGCGTTGGAGGCACAGCTCCGATTATTGAAATCGGACATCACCAGGCATAGCGAGCTGGAGCGTAAGCTGGCGCAGCTGGAAGCTGACCTCAAGCATGCCGATGTGGCTCAAGAGCACGTGGCAACCCTCACCGAGCGAATTGCCCGCTGGGAAAAGGAACTAAAGGAAGTCGAAGCCTCCCAGCAGCAGTTGGAGGCGCAGGCGCAGGCTACCCAAGGAGATCTAAAAGCCGCCGCCTTGACTGAAAAAGACGTCGAGAGTCTCAGGCTGGAAAAGCGCATGGCCGACGAGCGCGTGGGCGGCGCCAGGCAGCAGTTGGCGGCGCTCGAGGCTTTTCAAGAACAACGCGCCGATCTTCGCAAAGAATGGGATGAGAAGACCGGCGCACTTGGGATTTACGAAGAACTGAGGGAGGCATTCAGCAAACGCGGTGTCCCGGCCATGATCATCGAGACCGTCGTCCCCGAGCTCGAGCGCCACGCCAATGAGCTTCTATCACGGATGACGGACGGAAGGCTTCACGTGCGCATTGAAACTCAGCGCGAGATCAAGACCGGAGAGCTGCGTGAATCCCTCGACATCATCATCTCAGATGAACTGGGGAGCCGACCCTATGAACTCTATTCCGGGGGCGAAGCTTTCCGCATCAATTTCGCTATTCGGATCGCCCTCTCTAAACTTCTGGCTAATCGAGCCGGGGCTCAACTGCGGAGTCTCTTCATGGACGAAGGATTCGGCACACAGGATGCCAGCGGTCGGGAACACCTGGTGGAGGCGATCAACAGCATCCAGGATGACTTCGACCGCATCCTCGTGATCACCCACATCGATGAGCTCAAAGAAGCTTTCCCAGCACGGATTGAGGTTCGTAAGACGCCGGAAGGTTCCCAGTTCAGCCTGACCTAGGTCGCCCCCCAATGTCGAACTAGATCGTCTTCTCTCCCTCGCCCACACTGGGCAGCCAGACCGTGACGCGTGTACCGCGGCCGTCGTTGGGCTCGACCTGGATCTGCCCGCCGTGGATCTCGGCGATTTCCTTGCAAATCGCCAGCCCCAGTCCCGTGCCCGGAGCACCGGTGGACAAACTGGCTTTTCCCCGGAAGAAGCGGTCGAAAATCCTGGGCCGCTCCTCGCTGGCTATCCCGATGCCGGTGTCTTCGAAGACGGCGGTAATCCACGCCTGACCCGATCGAGCCTTGGTATTGGTCTTGAGGGTAATGCGCCCGCCGGATGGGGTGTAGTTCATGGCATTGGTGAGAAGGTTGGTGAAGACTTGGGTCAAGAGGCGTTCATCTCCCATGGCGGTAGGCAGGTCCGGGGAGGATTCCATGAGCAGCATGAGTCCCTTGCTTGCCGCCAGGGCGCGGCGGTCATCATACAGCGCCTGAAGGAGTCCGTTGAGGTCAACTGGGCGAGGCTGGAACGGCGTGGACCCAGATTCCAGTCGCGACAGGGAGAGCAGGTCGTCAATCAGGTGGGCCAATCGCTCACTCTCACGCGTGAGGGTGTCGATGTAGGTGGATGAACGGTCCGCATCGTGCGTCTCCCGCAGCAGATCCACATACAGGCGTATGTTGGTCAGCGGGGTCCTGAGTTCGTGCGATACGTCTGACACAAACTGGGACTTGAGCCGGTCCAACTCTTTGAGGGCGCTGATGTCGTGGTGCACGGCGACATAGTTTGCAAGTTTCTTGTTGTCACTCAGGACCGGCGTGATCGAAGCAGCGACTTCATAGGTTTTCCCGTCCTTCCGCATGTTGATCAACTCGCCGTGCCACACCTTGGCCGCCTCCAAGGTGTCCCACATTTCTTGAATGATGGGCGCAGGATTGAGCTTTTCATCCGCCAAGCCAACTCCGCCCTCAACCGCCTCGGGCCGGCCGTAGCCGCTCAGGCGCTCCCACGCCGGATTGGCGTATTCGACAACGCCACGGGCATCGGTCACCAGTACGGCATCCCCAATGCTGGACAAGATCGTGTCGAGCCTATCCCGTTCCGAGCGGAGCGCCGTCTCAAGGGCCTTTCGCTCGGAAATATCGAGCATCAGAACCGTCGTGCCTTGCGGTTGGCCGTCGTCGTCCACAATTCGGTTGACGGCGAAGATCACAGGGATCAGCAAGGTCGGAGACCGTGCAATCTCGACTTCGTACACCTCTCGAGAGGGCAGGCTTAGAGCTGCCGCCGGTCGCAGGCGATCGATCATCACCTCCCGCAACTCAGGGGGAAAGACCTGAAGGGCGGCCTGCTGGATAGACATTCCTTGAAGTTCCCCTTCAGGGATGCCCACCAGGGTTGAGAAGACACGGTTGACGTAGGTCAAGGTGCCATGGCTGTCGATTTGCGCGATTCCAGCCAGGGATGTCTCAAGCAAGCCTCGGAAGCGGGCTTCGGAAAGCGCCAGGTCGCGGGTCCTCTCGACGACTTCGGCCTCCAGACGTTGGGCCTGGGATTCGATCTGTCCATACAGGTCAGCGTTCTCAATGGCCACAGCTGCCTGCGCCGCGAAGGCCGTCAGCAGCTCAATGTCGGATGGGGTAAACGGGTGGTCGAGCCCCAGCCGTCGGATGGCCATCACGCCAACGGTTCGCTGGCGGGCGACCAGCGGCGCCATCGCCAGGCATTCCTGTTCATCGCTGGGTGTGCCCGGAACCTGCCGGCTTCGAGGGTCCGTCGAGGGGTCGTTGATCGCCAGGGGTTTCCCGGTGGTCATCACATGACCGATCAGGCCTTCACCAGGTTCAAGTTCGAGGGCGAGCATGGACTCCGCCTGGGGATCGATGGCGACCAGGCAACGCAGGATCTCGCGCTGCGGATCAAGCATATGGATCCGGCTTCCGTCAGCCTGAAACAACTCCATGGCCTGCTCGACAATCATGTGCAGAACGGTTTCAAGGTCAAGCGAACTGGAGATAGAGCTTGAGGTGCGAATGAGGGCTTGGGCTTCATCCGCCCGCCGCCGGATCTCGTCGTAGAGGCGAGCGTTCTTGATGGCGATGGCGGTCATGTTGGCGATGGCCTGGGTCATATCGACCTGGTCCCGGTGGAACGTCTGGCCGGGCTGGGTCTTGAACAGGCCCAGTGCCCCGACAGGCTCGTCTCCGGCGTACAGGGGAACGCCGAGGAAGGCATGCAGGCCGACCCCCGCCCAATCCGTCAGCGCCTGCATATGGTCGCCGTACTCGCCCATGATGATCGGCTCGCCTCGCTCGATTAGATCCCAGGCGACGCCGGCCCCACGCGGTGAGGGTCTCAAACGGAGCTCTTCGGGGAGGCCGAAGGTGTAGGGGTATCCGATGCTGCCCCCATCATAATCAATCAGGGCGAAGGCGCCGGCATCAGCCCCGGTGACCGTTACTGCGATCTTAATCACCCGCTCAAGGATGGTTGAAAGGTCGAAGGCGCTAGCCACGGCTTCGGCGACTTGATTTCGTAATCGCTCTCGGCTGAGGGCTACCCGCATCTCCTCGCGAGATCGGACATGGCTGAGTGCGATCGCCACGTGGTCGGCCAACGATGTCAGCAGGGGCAAATCATCCTGGGAAAGCCAGGGGGCGCTCACCGTGATCACGCCCAGCGGTCGATCGGACACCATGAGGGGGGCGACGATGGAAGGCGTTTCTCCGCCGACGAGTTTGAGGATGGTAGGCAGAATCGGGCCGAGGCCCTCGGGGACGATTTGCCCAATCGTCTCCTTGCGATCGGAGATGAACATGGGTTCGCCGCGGTCAATGGCGGCCTTGATCTTGGGGACGCGGCCGGGGTCGAATCGGAAGCCGACGATTTCGAGGCCGGTCAGGCGGCGAAGCGTGAGATCGACCACCGGGCTGATGACCCGGTTGCGGACCACCAGAAAACCCTGGTCATCAAGCAGGAGGACACCGCCGATGAGTTTGAGTTGTCTCAGTTCTTCCGAGACGGCCCGCAGGACGTCGGCCTCGGTCGACGTCGCACGCCGAGCAACCCCTGCTGCAGCATGCAGAACAGAGATCAGGTTGGTCTGGAATGGGGTCCGCTGGGGCTCACTTCCCCTGGGGATGAGCCTTCTAAGCCAGGACATGCACACACCTGTGGGTCATGTGGCCGCATCGATTGAGAACGCCCAGAACTCGGCTTGGTCGATGGAGATAGTGTACATCCCCTGTTCCCGAGTGCAATTGGAATTGCAGGGGGACGGTTCAGGCAAGCTCCTCGGCGTGTGTCCTAAACCAGGCCGCCGCCTGCTCCAAGGCTGAAGAAATGGCGTGATGAGGCTCATACCCCAGCTCGCGCTTGGCGAGGGATCCGTCGTAATAGAAGTGGAGCCCGGCCTGAGCAAACAGGCCGAGCCAGGTGGGAAGGGCAAGCCAGCCGCCCAGACCTTGCGCCGCTCGACCAAGCAGGCGCAGCGGCATGCCGGGAACACACAGCCGGGGGCCCGGCCGGCCAAGGGCGTGGGCTACCTTGGCCAGCAGCTCGGCATGCGTCATGTTTTCGCCACCCAGGATGTAGCGGGCGCCGAGCGTGCCGTGTTCAAGGGCCGCCAGGTGCCCAGCCACGACGTCATCGATGTGAACGGCGTTTAGACCTCCGGGCGGCGCCACCGGGGGGAGGCGCCCGGCGAGCATTCTGCCGACCAGCCCGACACGAGACCGGTGGACATCGCCGCTCCCGAATACGGCCGACGGATTGACGATGACAGCTGGAAGCCCGTCTTCCACCGCCCGCAGAACTTCGCCTTCGGCCAGATATTTGGCATATCCGTAGGGCCAGACACTGCGCGTGGCGTTCCAGGCGTGGGTCTCATCTAGCTTGGGGTAGCCTCCGCCGGGAAGGGCCTTGCCATCCGGGATGCCCAGCGAAGCCACGGATGAGGTGTAAATGAGTCTCTGCACGCCGTGGCTTTGGGCGGCGGACAACAAGTTGCGCGTGCCGAGGACGTGGCTGTCGATCATTTGGCCGGCTTTGCGCCACCGGGCGACCTGGCCGGCGCAGTGGAAGACGACCTCGATGCCTTCGGCGGCGGTATCCAGCGATGCAGGATCGAACAGGTCTCCCACGGCGAATTCCAACACCAACCCGTTCAGGCCCAGGCGGGGGCTGGTGGAGCGGACCAGGGCGCGCACGGCGTGTCCCTGATCCACGAGGGCTCGACAAAGGTGCGATCCGAGGAACCCCGAGGCTCCTGTGACTAAGATCTTCACGTCAAATGCGGGCGCCTACCCGAGCCATTCCACGATGGTCGCCTCGCCTTGCCCGACGCCCACGCACAGAGTAGCCAGGCCGTAAAAAGGACGCCGTTGAGTCGGGGCGCGGCGCTTCATCTCGTGGAGGAGTGTGGTGAGAATGCGAGCGCCGGAACACCCCAGGGGGTGACCGAGAGCAATCGCCCCGCCATTGACGTTGGTGGTCTCATGCCGCAAACCGAGCTGGCGCATCACCGCCAGCGATTGCACGGCGAAGGCCTCGTTGAGTTCAACCAAGCCGATGTCGTCCAGCCTCAGGTTCGCCCGGGCCAAGGCCTTGCGTGTGGCGGGGATCGGCCCCAGACCCATCGTCCGCGGGTCCACGCCGGCGGCGGCCGATGACACGACGCGGGCCATGGGCCGGATGCCGGCTGCGACGGCCGCCTCGGCGCTCATGACCACCAGCGCAGCTGCACCGTCGTTGATGCCGGAGGCGTTGCCGGCCGTCACCGTACCGCCAGCTCGAAAGGCCGGTTTCAGGCGGGCGAGAGCCTGCAGGGTGGTGTCGCGCCGCGGCCGTTCGTCGGTGTCGACCATTATGGGATCGCCCTTCCGCTGAGGCACGGGGACCGGGACGATCTCGTCGGCAAACCTTCCCGAATCGATGGCCTCGATCGCTCGGCGGTGGCTTTCCAACGCAAACGCATCCTGGGCTTCACGGCTTATGTCGCCGGTCAAATCGAAGATGTTTTCTGCCGTCTCGCCCATGGAGTCGTTGCCATACATCTCCTTCAATCTGGGGTTGGGAAAGCGCCACCCGAGGGTGGTGTCCCAGGCGGTGAGGTTGCCCCATGGGTAGGCCAACTCAGGCTTGGGTACGGCGTAGGGGGCGCGGGACATGCTTTCGACACCACCCGCCACGAACGCCTCCCCTTCTCCGGCCTTGACCGCCCGATATGCGGCATTGACGGCCTGCAGGCCGGAGGCGCATAGGCGATTGAAGGTGACGGCGGCCACTTCGACGGGCAGGCCGGCCAGCAGAGCGGCCATGCGGGCGAGGTTGCGGTTGTCCTCGCCAGCCTGGTTGGCGCAGCCAACATAGACCTCTTCCAGCCGGGTCGGGTCGACGCCGGCGCGGCGCACGGCTTCGGCAATGACCAGGGCCGCCATGTCATCCGGACGAACGCCTGCCAACGCGCCCCCGTGAGCGCCGATGGGCGTGCGGACAGCCGAGACGATGACCGCTTCAGGCATGTGGGCTCCCTCCCGGGGATGTTCGTGGCGGGGATTCTACCATCCTGCCCGGCGAACCCAGCGACGGCGCGATAGAATAGATTTCGTCCGCTCGACTTTGGGCCCCTGCGATCATCTCGTTGTGGACGGCCTCATGGGAGTGCTTTATGTCTCTGGTCTCGAATTGGAAAGAAGTGATCGACACGGCCAACCTTTCGCCGGACAAGCGGATGGACGCCGTCAGCCGCTGGCTAATCATCACCCGCGCGGCGGTGTTTTCTATGACCATGACCTCCGGCTTGATCGGCGGCCTGCTGGCGGTGCAGCTGGCCCCAAGCATCAGCTGGCTGCGCTTTGGGTTGGCGTTTGTGGGGCTGGTTCTGGCGCACGCCGCCAACAATATGATCAACGACTACTTCGACCTTGAGGGCGGCGTGGACACCGATGAATACACCCGCGCACTGTATGCGCCGCATCCGGTGCTTTCGGGCCTGGTTTCCAAGCGGCGCTTGCTCGCCGCCATCCTGACGGTCAATCTGGTGGACGCCGCCATTCTGATTGCGCTCACATGGATGGTCGGCTGGCCGGTGGTGCTCTTCGCCCTGCTGGGGCTGTTCATCAGTGTGTTCTACGTCGCACCGCCGATCAAGCTCAAGCACCACGGGTTGGGCGAACCGGCGGTCTTTCTTGTGTGGGGGCCGCTGATGATCGCTGGCACCTATTACGCCGCAGCTGGGAGCATGCCGCCGGCCAATGTATGGCTGGCAAGCATCCCATATGCCCTGGTGGTGACGACCGTGCTGATGGGGAAGCACATCGACAAGCTCGAGGTCGATAAGGAAAAGGGGATCCACACCCTGCCGGTTCTCCTGGGAGACCGAACATCGCGTATCATCAACGCCGGCTTGATGATCACCTACTACTTTGCGGTGGTAGCTCTGGTCCTGGTCGGGGATATCGGGCTATGGGTCCTGCTGGTGTTCTTCGCTGTCCCGAGGCTGATCTCGGTGCTGAAGACCTATCAACAGCCCAAGCCGGCTGAGCCCCCCGCGGACTACCCAGTCTGGCCGCTGTGGTATGTGTCGGCGGCCTTCTATCACAACAAGCTGGCGGGAGGCTTGTTTGTTCTTGGGCTGGTCCTGAACTGGGTCGTGCCTCCTATCGTGCACGGCCTTGGCCTGGGGTGAGTGGCGCGGCATCTGAGGAGAGCAGAAGGAGAGGACCTTGGACTCAAAACCGTTGATCGCAGAGTTCGCGGGGACGTTCGCGCTGGTGTTCGTCGGCGCCGGTGCGGTGGCCGTCGGGACCGGCGGTTTGGTGGGTGTGGCCCTGGCCCACGGTCTCATTTTGACCGTCATCGTGGCGGCACTGGGTTCGGCATCCGGAGCGCATGTCAACCCGGCCGTAACGCTGGCCGTCTGGATCCGAAATGAGATCACGGCGCGCATGGCGGTGGCCTACTGGGTGGTTCAAATTCTGGGAGCGGCCGCAGCTGCGTTTCTGCTGCGGTTTGTCCTGGGCGGTATCGGAAGCGGCTTGGGGGCGACGACGCTCGGATCGGTGAGCCAGACCCAAGGGGTAGTGATCGAGGCGGTCCTGACCTTTCTCCTGGCCACGGCCGTGCTGAGGACCGCCATCCGGAAGACACTGGGCGAGGCCGGCCCGCTGGTCATTGGCTTGACGCTTGCGGCAGCCATATTGATGGGCGGCCCGCTGACAGGCGCCTCGCTCAACCCGGCCCGCACGTTGGGCCCGGCGATGGCCACCGGTAACTTCGCTGATCTATGGGTCTATCTGGCGGGCCCCGCGCTGGGAGCTGGCTTGGCGGCGCTGCTGGATTGGAGCCTGGAGCGCTAACTAAGGCGTCAGCGGGCCCCCCCGCCGTCCTCGTTCCAAGGCTGGCGGGGGACAGGCACGCCCCGAAGAGACCGGTCCGAGATCCACGGAGCGTAAGGAGCCATGGTCAGGCCGGCGAGGGCCAGCAGGGGTGTGTCGTAGTTGACGCGCCAGCCGCGGTAACCTTGCCAAGCTTGGTCCAGGTCGGGCTTCAGGGGAACGCCTTGCTCCATCAGTTCGCGGCAGGCATCGTCGAATTCGGACCTCGAAATGCTGATCGGATCGTCAGGCTGAGGCTCGGCGTCGTAGGGTATCTGTAAGAAGTCGGCGATTCGGCGCAGGGCCAGATAGCCTGACCTGATACACAGATCGGCCTGGACGTCTCTGGGGATGTCCAGTGTCGAGGCGGCCAGCGAGGCCGCGTCGAGCACGGCCCCCGCGGCGGTGATCCAGGATCGGTCACCTTGGGGAGAGCGGAAAAACACCAATGCCGAGAGGGAGGTGTGCGTTTCCTCGATCTCGGTGAACCAGAATTCCCAGTTGAGCCACAGTTCGCTGAGTTTGTTGAGACGGTTGAGGCGGTGGGCGCGTTCGATCAGGGTGGTGGCCGAAGGCGGGGAGCCGGCCCGGATCTCGAGCATCGCCACCGCCGTTTCGCGGCGAGAGAAGGCGTTGTAGATCGCCGGCAGGTAAGCTATCAAGAGCGCGATCAGGCCCAGCCCGATAGCCGCCTCGCTGAAGGTGAGCAGCGAGGCGGAGAGACCATGAGCGCTGGTCGAGCCAAGTGTGAAGAGCGAAGCGCCGCTGAGGCGGAAGGCCTGCGCCCAATCCATCGGCCCGACCGCCCAGTACATTCCCAGGTAGCCCATCATGACAATGGCGACCCACACCACGGGCTGCGCCAGCAGGATCAACGGGCCGTACATGGCCATCACCCGGTCTCGTTCCTCATAGGACCGACTGCGTTCGGCGCGCCAGCGGAAGGGCAGGTACAGGCCGCGCACGATCCAACGCGTCAATCGCACGTTGGCGCTGCGGGGCAGAACGAAGGTCAGGACGGCGGCGCTGAGGGTCATGACCACCAGGTAGGCACCCAGTAGAAACACGCCGACCCGCATAATTGTGAAAGATGTCACAAAGTCTGCTCCGAAGTGGACAGTGGTTTGGCGGCGACGCGGGAGGACCGTATCCTACCTTCGGTGGCGGCATCCGGCAAGCTACACAAGCGGTTTGGGGTTGAGTGCGACCGGACTTCGCCTTATAATCGCAGGAACAAATCAACGTGCCTCCCGGGGCACGTGAGGCGGCGAGCGCGGGGCCCAGTCCTCGGGGTGCCTCTCCAGAGAGCCGGCGGATGGTGTGAGCCGGTGGGGCAACTCGGCAGAATCCACTCCGCCGACTTCAGCTTTTGAAGTCACGCCAACCCGCAGGGGCGGATTCCTAACCGCCGTAAGGGAACGGGTCCGCCCGGTACAGCGGCCAGAGGCCGGATTCCCGGCAAAAGCAGGTGGCACCACGAGCGCCCCCTCGTCCTGCAGGCGAGGGGGCGTATTGAATCGGCCCGAGGAGGTGAATCATGTTGGATTTGCGCGTCATCCGTGAGGCGCCGGAAGCCGTCAAGGCGGCCATGAAGAAGCTGCAGGTGGAGGCGCCAATCGACGACATCCTGCGCCTGGACGAGGATCGCCGGCAGCTCTTGACCGAGCTTGAAGGCCTGCGTCACGAGCGCAACGTCACATCGGAAAAGATCGGCAAGATGAAGGATCAGACGGAGCGCCAGAGCGAGATCGAGGCCATGCGCGCCGTTAACGGCCACATCGGCCAGCTCGAAGGCCGACTGCGTGAGATTGATCAGGCGCTGGAAGATGCCATGTACCAGGTGCCCAACCTGCCTCACGAAAGCGTTCCCGAGGGTGCCGACGAAAGCCAGAACGCCGTGATCCGGACGGAGGGCGAACCCAAGACAGCCGAGACCCTTGGTTTTGAGCCCAAACCCCACTGGGAGCTGGGGCCAGCTCTGGGGGTGATCGACTTCGAGCGCGGCGTGAAACTCTCCGGCAGCCGATTCTATGTGATGTACGGGGCCGGCGCGCGCCTCGAGCGGGCGCTGATCAGCTGGATGTTGGACACCCACGTTCGCCAGCACGGCTACCTGGAGGTCTACCCCCCGTTTGTGGTCAAAGAGATGTGCATGTGGGGCGCAGGACAGCTGCCCAAGTTCCGAGAAAACATCTACCACGATGCCGAAGAGGACTTGTGGTGGGTAGGGACGGCGGAAATTCCACTCACCAATCTACACCGGGACGAAATCCTGAATGCGGACGACCTGCCCCGCATGTACGTGGCCTACACTCCATGTTTCCGACGAGAGAAGTTTTCGGCCGGGCGTGATGTGCGCGGCATCAAGCGTGGCCATCAGTTCGATAAGGTGGAAATGTACAAGTTCACAACGCCGGAAACGTCCTATGCCGAACTCGACACTCTGCTCGACAATGCAGAGGACATCTGTCGCGCTCTGGAGATCCCCCATCGCGTGGTTGAAATGGTGACCGGCGACCTGGGTTTCGTGGCCGCCAAGAAGTATGACGTGGAAATGTGGGCACCAGGATCAGGGGAATGGCTTGAGGTCAGCTCGTGCAGCAACTGCGAAGCCTTTCAGGCCCGCCGGGCCAACGTTCGCTACCGGCCCGAGCCGGACGCCAAGCCCGAGTTTGTGCACACGCTGAACGGATCGGGTCTGGCGCTTCCCCGAACGGTGATCGCCATCCTCGAGAACTACCAACGCCAGGATGGGAGCGTGGACGTGCCTGAGGTGCTCAGGCCGTGGATGGGGGACATATCCGTGATTGAGCCCGGTCCGCTCCCGTGAACGAAACCGCGGTCGTGGCGTTGGTGGCGGGAATCATGTTGATCGGTCTGATCGGCGTGTTCGTCCCCGTCCTGCCGGATGTGATCCTGATCTGGCTCGGTGGCCTGGTGTATGGGATCCTTTCGGGATGGGGGACCATCGGAGCCTGGTTGTTCACAGCCATGACCCTGCTAGGAGCAGTCGGGGTGTTGTCGGAAATCTTGGCCAGCAGCGTTGGCGCACGGGTGGGCGGCGCCTCGCTGTGGGGCATCTTGGGAGGGCTCGGTTTGGGGTTGGTGGGCCTGATCGTGCTCCCGCCGTTCGGGGCCATCATCGGCCTGCTGCTGGGTACATTTTTGGTGGAAGCCTGGCGCCTGAAGGACTTGCGCCAGGCAGCCAAAGGCACCTTCGGCATGGGCGTCGGTTACGGGATGGCATTTGGCATCAAGCTGATGACGGGGTTGGGGATGATCGGGTTGTGGATCGTGTGGCTCTTCAGGGGTTGAAGAACATCATCCCGATGCCCAGGCGATCGAGGCCCTCTTCGGCCCAATGCGTGACCACGCTGGATGGATCGTCGATGCACTTGAACAGCGGCCCGATGGCGTCGGGATGACGCATCTCGGCCAAGGCGCGTACGGCTTCGATGCGGACGGCGGGGGAAGGATCCTTGGAAGCCTCCGCCAATTGAGGCACCGATGCAGAGCCTAAGGCGGCCAAGGCATCTCCTGATAGCCGGGCGGTTAACCGATCCTTGGAACGCAGGCTGTGCAGCAACGGGCCAAGTGCATCCGGAGAGGGATTGTGCTTGAGAGCCAGGGCGGCGCACTGCTGGACGGCGTTGTCCGGATCGCGCAGCATGCGGATGATGGCGTTCTGAGCTTGGGGGTCGGCCTTGAAGACCGAAAGGGCGTAGGTGGCCCACCAACGGCGGTCGGCAATCGGCGAGTCGAGCACCTGGGTCAGGAGCTGAACGGCCGCAGGTCCATGCACCGAAAGGGCCGGGATAGCGGCTTGCGCTCGGTCTTCGTCCTCTGATGTCAGGTCTTCGAGGAGTTGATCCAGCTCCGCCATGGATGAGGCGTCAGTCAGAGGGCGGAGGCACGGGGAGTTCGTCCTCCGGGACGTCGATCCACTTGTCGCCCTCGTCGATGAGCATGACGGGGATGTCCTCTCGGATGGGGTACTTGCGCCCGCAGTCGGGTTCCTGACACACGAGCCAGGCGTCCCTGACGAGCTTTAAGTTGCCCTCTTTTTCCTGCACGCAATGCGGACAGCGCAGAATTTCAAGAAGATCATCGCTGATCATGCCGTCCTCCTTGGACCGGGTCGATTCTACCATGAGGCGGGCAGAGGCCTCAGGTGCCGTAAGGGGCGATCCCTCATTTCTCGGTCTTGGCGCCCTTGGGTAAATCGGTTCCCGGCCCATACTCGTAGACCGCCTGCCAAGGGAGGTAGTGCGTCTTGATCGTGTCCTGGTCGATCACTTCTCCGTCACGTGTGACGGTCCGGTAGATGGTTACATCCATGCCATCGGCCTGATAGTCCGTCTGGGCGATCTTGCCCTTGGGCAGGTCGGGATTCTCCTTGTAAATCGGGTCCGGCGCCTTGACCACGTTCTTGGGCCCAGTCGATGACCACCCCACGCTGCGGCCATCGGATGTGGAATAGAACTTCCACACCAGTTGATTGCCGTACATGTAGGTTTCCATCAGCAGCCAGTACGGCGTGTCATTGGTGAATTTGAAGTCGACCAACGGGACGAAGACCGTGGCATCCATCCCGGGTCCGGGCGAGTTGGGCCCCTGTTCGTAGTACAGCACACGGTAGGCATGGGGGTGGCGCTCGACGAGCGGATAGCCTCCGAAGAAGGCAGCCCGGAAGAGCGTGGTGCTTACCTGACACACCCCACCGCCCACGCCCTTGATCGTCTGCTTGCCGTAGATGATCAGGGCTTCGGCGTAGCCCTTGTCGAGGCTGATGTCGCCCAGGATATCGGCCATGGACAACGTCTCGCCGGGCGCCATCAAGAGACCGTGGAAAGCTGACGAGGCGGTCTTGATATTCTGAATTCGCTCCGGGCTCGACCCATTGAAATAGGTGGAGACGGTTACGACGTTTTCCGTGATCCCGAGTTGTTCTCCGGTCGCCGAGTCGGTCACGGCCGGGTCGGTGGTATGGAAGGCGAGGGGGACCTCGTGCTTGCCTGAGATCAGCGCCAGCCTGATCGCCTTCTGGCTGCCGACGACATCCAGCGAACGGCCGATCACGGCTGGCGCGAGCAGATCGAGCTGATGTGTGTCGTCATTGAATATGAAGCGAGCGTTTTCGGGCGAACGCTCCAGTTCGGGTGCCATCGGCGCCAACACTTCGTCGAGTGACTGCTGATCGATGTTAATGGTGTACTCGGCCTGTCCTGCCTGGCGCGTGAGCTCAAAACGGAGCATCGGGGCCAACTGATCTGGGGTGATCGTCCAGGGGCCGGCGCCGTCAGCCGTCAAAGTGAGTGGCGCACTGAGCACTTCGCGGGCCGTGGCGGCGGTAGCGCTGGGGTCCAGCACAACCGGCTGAGTTGTGTGAACGGCCAGCGCGATCTGGGCGTCATGCAGTTGAGAAATGGGGCCGTTGAGCAGCTGCAGGCTGGCAGGGACGTCGAGTTGTCGACCAACTTGCCCGGGCTGGGCTGTGACCTGCGTCCCCTGGATGTCGACTTTAGCTTCGATCATCGGCCGGTCGAACTGATCGGCAATGTGCATCAAGTAGGCCCGGGTCACGCGCTGATCGAGGACAATCACCGGCGAGAGCTGATGTCCGCTGAACCAGGCCTCGAACTGATGGTTGATGCGCGTTGGGAGACTCCCTTGCCGCCCCCAGTCAATCGCCTCCTGTGCGATGGCGGGGATATCCATCACCACCCCGAGTTCGTCCGGGTGGGCCATCCACTGGCTCCCATCAGCCGTGAAAACGATCGTGCCTTTTTGGGGATAGTCGTACCTTTCGCCCAGGGCGATTTCGATCCGGCTCTTGGACATCCCGGTGAGGTCGAGGCCGGCCGCCTGAACCCCCGGCAGCGCCTGGTTGATGTACACCAGACGCAGCCCAAGGACGAACACGCCCAGGCCGATGACTACGGCTGCCAACGCAGCGGCCAGAAGCATGATGGCCCGCTGGAGCCAGACGTCGAACGGTCTTCTTCGGTTGGTCAGTGTACCAAGCCCATTCATCATCTTCACCGTCCGTATGGCGCGACATTATACCCAAAGGAGGACGCCTGATAGCGGGGAACGGTTCCGCCGGCTTCAGCGCTGAAGGTAGACCTCCACCGAGGAAAGGTGCACGATGTAGGCCTGAGTGGGATCGCGTTCGGTGAGCATAACCCGGGCGAACTGCGAGATGGGGGTGTTGTAGGCCAGGTTGATGGTGAAGGTGCCGAGCTGGCCCACCCCAGGCGCATCAAAGCGGACCTGGGTCGAAGCCATGGTCTCGCCATTGCGGTCGACGAGTTCAACTTCTACCGGCACATCGGAGTTGACCCATCCGGCCCCCCTGACCTGTAGTTCGCCGCCGGATACGCGCAAACCGTCGGAAGGGTAAATGATGTCCAGCTTCTCCGGCGGCTGCAAGGCGGGATGGATAAGTGGCGTGCCGGCGGACAGCAGGACCAATGGCTGGGTGCTGATGTGGGCCACTCGATGGGTGCGACGATCGAAGGAGGCAAGCTCGAGCCGTCCAGCTTCGGCCACGCCATTGATCTGAAATGATAGCTGGGAGGCGAACCGGCCGGCGTTACCCGGGTAGGCGAAGAGGATGGTCGTGTGATCGTCCAGCATGCGGCCATCCTCGCCGTACAAGCGCAACCGGATCAGTTCGTTGTAGCTGGGTCCCCCCCGCCCGATGATCCGCATGGGGCTGGTCACCTGGGAGCCGGGGCCCGGTTCATAAATGGTCAGGCTTTCGGGCGGGAGGTTGACCGGCGGCACACGCTGAGTGGCCGTGGGGGGCAGATCCGGGGGCTCCAGGACGATCGCCTGCGTCGCATCCGTCAGGGGACCTGGGGGTGAGGTGGACGTGGCCGGCCCGGATGTCGGGTCTGGGCTGGGGCTGACACCCGCCGGAACCGGCTGGGTTGTGGCGGGTGCGGTCGTCCGGGGAACGCCGCAGGCGGCCGCCGTCAGGACCAGGATGGCGAATGCCAATCGAACGGCGGGCGACGGGCGGGCGGTCATAATCTTCACCGAGGCATTTGCCGCGTGAGAGCGAGAGGGTGAGATAGCCATAATTTGCCCCCGTCGGGCCAAAGTATCCCAGGCATCGAGCTGAGAGCGCACGCGCCAAACATTCTCATCGGCAAACTTGGTGGTCGCCGCCTGGCCGCCATCCGAACGTCGGAAATCGGGGCATGAACACCCTCGACGGAGTGAATGCTGGGAAGGCGCCTTCCGGTCCGCAGGATCACCTTGGCGCCGACCGCCTCCCGAAAAAAAGCATTTGGACTCCCGACAACGTCGGCGCCGGCGGACGCGATGGTCGCCGCCTTGAGCCCAAACCCATGCGATCGGATCGCCTCGGCAGCCTGCCTGTCGACATCATTGTGTCTGGCCCGGCGGGTCTCCAGACTGAGGTCGAAAGGCGCCAGGGCTGGGTCGAAGCGGATGACTTCCGGCGCCAGCACGCGCAAAACCTGATTGGGCAAGTCCTGCCCGGTTTGGTCTTCCTTCAAGATGACGAAGGTGGGCGGCCGGTTTTCGCTCATGGCTGAGAAGGTTGCCCCAATTCATCAGGGTCGCTTGCGGTCCGCTTGGGAGCGCCTTTCTAGCCCGCTGTAGAGATAGCGCGCAGGGTGAAGCCGGCTATGAGCACGCACAGGAAGCCGTAGGTCAGTGCCGCCCGGCGGTCGTCCTCGCCGTGGCTGAGGCCGTAGAAGGCTGGAAGGACCACAGCACCCAGGGCTCCGTACATCAGGTGAATGCCTTCTGCTGGCCGCAGGCCCTTGAGCCAGAGAAGCACCCCCAGGATGCCCTGCACGAGCACGAGGAGCTCGGCTGCGCCGAGGACGCTCCAGTAATTGCCGTCGACCCCGCGGCGCAGGCCGTAGCGCACGATTCCCCAAATGCCGGCGATAAGTGCCAACAGCAGCAGGCTATAGGCCACGCGTTGGTGTACGAAGAGCAGGCTCATGGGGTCATCAGCAACCGCGCCCATTTCCTAACATTCACCACTGGGCCACTCCGTCATGTGAGGTTGTAGAGCTCGCCGAACTTGGTCTGCAGGTAGCGCATATAAGGTTGGGCGTTCAGGGGTCCGCCGGTGACGCGTTCGATCAATTCAGTGGGCTTGAACTTTGCTCCGTGCTGATGGATGTTCACCCTCAGCCAGTTGAGCAGCTCGACAAACTCCCCGGCGCCGATCTGCGCGTCGAGATCTGGCAGATCTTGGTGGAGCTTTTCCCACCATTGACAGGCGATCAAGTTGCCCAGGGCATAGGTTGGAAAGTAGCCGAAATACCCGATGGACCAATGAATGTCCTGCAGGACGCCGTGTGTATGGTCGGGAGGTGTAACTCCCAAATAGGCCTCGCTCCGCTCGTTCCAGGCGCCAGGCAGGTCATCCACCGCAAGATCGCCTGTCAGCAGCGCCTGCTCCAGCTCAAAGCGAAGCATAATGTGCAAGTTGTATGTCGCCTCGTCGGCTTCGACGCGGATCAAAGATGGCTCCACCTTGTTGACGGCCCGATAGAAGGCGTCCAGGTCGACCGAACTCAACGTGTCGGGGAAGGTGCGCTGCAGATCGGCGTAGAAGTGGCTCCAAAATGGGCGGCTTCGGCCGACCAGGTTCTCCCAAAGGCGCGACTGCGATTCGTGGATCCCGAGCGATGCCCCATCTGCGAGAGGTGTCCGGCCCAAGGCGGCGCGGAAGCCCTGTTCGTAGATGGCATGTCCGGCTTCGTGCAGTGTAGCGAAAAGGGCCGGGGACAAGAAGTCCTCCTGGAAGCGGGTGGTGATGCGGACATCGCCTAGGCCGAAAGTTGTGGTGAACGGATGGACGGATTTGTCCTGGCGGCCACGGTTGAAGTCGTAGCCAAATTCCCTGACCACGCACTCGCCAAATTCCCACTGACGGTCGATGGGGAATTGCCGGTGAAGCACGGAATCATCCGGTTGTGGTCTCTCGGCGATGGCGTGGACGAGAGCCACCTGCTGCTGACGAAGATCGGCGAAGATCCTCGCGACCTGGGCGGTGGTCATGCCGGGTTCGTAGTCATCCAGTAGGGGATCGTAGATGTGATCGTAGGGCTCGAAGAACCCGGCGTACTCGCGGCGAAGCTCGATCACCTCGGTCAGGCTCGGTTTGAAAGAGTCGAAATCTGAAGTGGGCTTGGCGGCCTGCCAGGCCTGCTGGGCGAGCGAGGTCGTCCGAGCGAAGGCGCCCACCCACTCCGAGGTGACCCGGATCTCCTTTTCGAAATCCCGCCCGACTTTCCAGATGAGGCGGGCGTCATCGGAGTCGGGGTCGACATCTTTGACGGCCTCGCGAGCGGCCTCAAGCGCATCACGCATGGCCGGTGCGGTGAATTTGTCGTGCGCCAGCCGATGCATGGTGGCCGTCTGGTGGGCGCGTTCATCGACGCCGCCGGGGGGCATCATCGTTTGCTGATCCCAATCCAATAATGCAGCGGTGTGCTGGATGTCGACCACTTCGCCGACGAGTTCGCGCAGGGTGTAGATCGGATCCTTCATGGCATCTCCTGAGGACTGCGGCCGTGCACTAAGCCACCTGCCAGCGAAGCGATTCCCCGTTGAGCGCAGCGAGCACTTCGTCGGCGATGTCGGTCGCAGCCCGTATTTGTGCTTCCACGGTCTGGGCCCCCAGATGGGGCGTGGCGATCAAGAGGGGGTGCTTGAGGAGCGGAGCATTGCCCGGGGGTTCCTGGGCGAAAACGTCTAACGCAGCGCCAGCGACATGACCGCTTTCCAGGGCGGTCAAGAGCGCCGCCTCATCGACCACGCCGCCGCGTGCGGCGCAGACCAGGCGAACTCCCGGTTTCATCTGGGCCATAGCGTCGGCCCCGATCATGCCGCGCGTGTCTTCGGTCAACGGCACGTGCAAGCTGATGAAATCGGACTCCGCCAACAATTCGTCGCGCGAGACCGGCCGCGCCGAACGGCGCTCGATTTCCTCCGATGATATCAAGGGATCATAGCCGATGATGTTCATCCCCAAGGCGGCAGCCCGTTGGGCCACGGCGGCGCCGATACGGCCCATGCCAAACACGCCAAGAGTCTTGCCGCCCAACTCGGATCCCTTGAAGGTCTTCTTTTCCCATCGGCCGTCATGCATGGCGGCATTAGCCTGGGGGAGCTGCCTGGCCATGGCCAGCATCAGACCCAGCGTAAGCTCAGCTACGGCGTTGGTGGCCGCCAAGGGGGCGTTGACCACGATCACCCCCAGCTCGCGGGCGGCGTCGAGGTCAACATTGTCCACTCCCACCCCGGCCCGCCCGACGACCTTGAGCCTCGGCCGGCCGCCCTCGAGCACCTCTCGCGTCACCTTGGTGGCGCTGCGGACGATCAAGGCGTCGACGTCGCCCAGGCTAGCCAGCCCGGGGTCTTCGATGACCTCGGCCGCCTCTGAAAGACGGTCTGTGCCACGCTTGTCGAGACCGTCTGCAACCAATATGTGCCAGGTCATGGCTGGTGCGTCTCTCCTGAAATGGACACTCGGGCGGCTATTGTACCTTGTCCGGACCAGGCTGGGCAGACGCTGCCCGCTCCCGGCGCTTTGTGAAAATATACACAAACGGTCTTAGGGGTCCGTTTGGCGCGGCGGCTGGCTCCGGTAGGTTCGGTCGAGGGCATCGACGGAGGCAAGGCAGGCATCGTCCTCGGGGTTCGGCTGATAGGCGGTTCCAAACCATCTCTCCAGAATCTCTCGCGCCACGGGCTGCGATGTCGCTCGAAGCGATAGGCACAGCACATTGGCGTGGTTCCACAAGCGAGCGGCGTGCGCCGTTTCGGCGTCGGCGCAGAGGGCGGCGCGGATCCCAGGGACCTTGTTGGCGGCCAGGCAGACGCCGGTGCCCGTCCAACAAAAGAGGACCCCTTCGTCGGCACGGCCTTCGGCCACGGCCTCAGCCACGGCGCGTGCCACTTGCGGCCAAGAGGAAGGCTCATCCGCCAGGGGTCCATAAAGAACAAGGTCGTGGCCGCGCCGTCGGAGGTCGGCGATGACCACCTTGGTCAGATCGGTGGCGTCATCTGAACCCACCGCAAGTCTCATGGTTAACCTCTCCTCCCGTCGGCCGCCCGCGTGGTGTCTGGGGTTCAAATCTTGACCCAAGCTTCTCCGGCTAGGGGCCGATCTCCAGCGCGGCCACGACCGGTTTGTGGTCCGAGGCGGTCGTGGCCGGCACATCGGCCGAGGTGGTTCGGATGTCGGGCGTGTGCCAGATCCAATCGATGCGCTCGTAGGGATCGGTCGACGAGAAGGTCAACCCGTCACCCTGTCCCGCCTGTCCCCAACTGTCCACCAGGCCGGCCTGTGAATAGAGGGCCATCTCGGCGTCTCCCGGTTGGGCGTTCATGTCGCCCATCACCAGGCTGTACGGCCGCTGATTCCAGAAATCGACCAGCACCGGCACCTGGAGCAGGCGCACGTCGTGGTCGGCCTCGATCTGGTGCAGATGGGTGGCGATCACCAGCAGCGGCTCAGAGCTGCCCACGTCGACGCGGGCCCAAAGATAGCCCCGGGCAATCAGGGTATGGCTCAGTGGCAGCGAGCCGGAGCCGGATTGAAGCACCGGGTCGCGGGTCAGGATGGCGTTGCCCCAGACGGGGTCGGCGGTTCCCTTGAAAAGAATCGGCATGTCGAGGCGGCGAGAAAGCCAGAAGACAAGATCAGTCGAGCCGTCGATTAGCCAACCACGCGACACCTCATTCAAGCTGACGATATCCGCCCCGCTGGCTTCGATCGCCTGGGCAATTTCCTCCGGATCCTGGCGGCCTGCGGCGCTGTAGGCGGAATGGATGTTGTAGGTCATGACGGTGAGGGGGGACCCGGCCGGCGCGTGCGTGGCCGGCGCCGCGCCCAGGGCAATCATACTGGCCAGGGGAAAGACCAAAAGGGCCAGCCCGCAAGTCAAAGCCGTGCGGTCGACCCACGGGGTGCGGCCCTGTCGCTGCACCTGGCTTATGCCCCACACGACGGCCAAGCCGAACAAGATGCCGGCCGCAGGGGGGACGGACTCGCGCGCGATGCCCAGGCTGATGTCCATCGACGCGTAGTAGACAAAAGCCAGCAGCACGAACAACACCATGCCCACGCCCAGGCTTACCGTGGTGGGGATTAGCCCCGGCCGGTCGCCGCTGCTGTTCAGGCTGGCGATTACCGACCATGCCCAACCCATCAGGAATTGGCCGCTGCCCAGGATGGCCAGGAAAGCCGGTCCCGGCTGACCCGCCGAGGAAATGGCGATGCCCAGGTAGGCGAGCACCACGAAAGCCAAGAGGTAGCGAAATGTGTATGGTCGGGAAAACCCCCAAATGGCGCCCAAGATGCCCAAAAGGTTCCCGATCATCACCATCAAGAATGCCAGCTGGGCTTGCAGGCCCGCCACCTCGGCCGTCCAACCCAGATTCTGGAAGATCAAGGCTTGAATCAGGAGAAACGGGCCCAAGCCGAAAAGGGCCAGGGCATCCTTCCAGCCGTTTTCCGAGACCGGCCGGCCGGCCGAAAACGGCTCCCGGCGCAATCCCCAAAAGATGAGGAGCACCAGCAGGATCGTTGCCCCGGTCGCCCACACCCCCGGGGACCAGTTCAGGTCGAGAGTCCCGTTGGCTCCCTTGATGGCTGTGTCAAGACTGAGGCCGAGCCACAGGCCGAAAGCCCACCGCGGGCCGGCCTCCAGGCCACGCTGAGCGCGCAAGTGGCCGAACCAGACCGGAAGGAACAGGGCGAACAGAGCCGTACCCGCCAGGCTGAGCCAAAGTTCGACGGGGGGGCTCACGACCAACTGCTCCGCTAGCCTGACGAGCGCCACGCCGCCAGCCGTCACCCACAACGAACGTCGAGGGCCGAGCAACCGCCAGATGACGGCCGCCAAGAACCCCACCATGAAAGTGATCAAAGCGTAGACGGCCAGCGACGTGGAAGGGAGCCCCACCGTGTCCTTGAGGTACCAGGCCAAGCTGGGGAAGAAGATCCTAAGGGTCTGGAGACCGGCGGTGACGACCAGGGAGGGCAGGAGGTAGCCCAAGAGCACTCGGCGATCGACAAAACCGCGCAACGCGATGTTCATCACAGCTCCTTCACTTCCACGGGTCGTGAGAGCGTAGCAATCCCCTCCGAAAAGGTCAACCCCATGCCGGCGGCCTTCGAACACCAGGCCGTGCAAGTGGCCAGAGGAGGGATTGTGGGATAATAGTCCACCTGAACCCAGGAGGCGAACTTTGAATTTCAAGACCATCTGCGTTCTTGGCCTCGGCTACATCGGCTTGCCCACCGCCAGCACTTTCGCCACGCAGGGGATAAACGTCATCGGCGTGGACGTCAACCAGCGGGTGATCGAAGCCCTGCGGGCTGGACAGACTCACATTCAGGAGCCGGGCCTCCGCACGCTGGTGCAGGCCGCCCTGGCTTCCGGCCGTTTGGAGATCGCCGATCACCCGGGGCCAGCCGACGCCTTCATCATTGCCGTGCCCACGCCGATCCTGCCCGACAAGCGGGCCGATCTTCAATACGTCAAGCAGGCGGCCCGATCGATTGTTCCAAACCTTCGGCCGGGAAACCTGGTGGTGCTCGAGTCGACCTGTCCCCCCCGCACGACGGTTGACCTGTTGATGCCGCTGTTGTCCGAGTCCGGGTTGTCTCCGGGCGAGGACTTCTTTCTGGCCTACACACCGGAGAGGGTGCTGCCGGGCAAGATCCTGCGCGAGTTGGTGGAGAACCCGCGGGTGATCGGGGGCGTCAACCAGGCGTCATCGGAGGCGGGCCGAGATCTCTATCGATTGTTTGTGCGCGGCGAAATCCTGCTGACGGATTCCACCACCGCCGAGCTGGTGAAGCTGATGGAAAACACCTACCGGGATGTCAACATTGCTGTGGCCAATGAGTTCGCCAGGCTGGCCGATCATCTTCATGTCGATGTGTGGCAGGCCATCGACTTTGCCAGCCGGCACCCCCGCGTCGAAATCCTGCGGCCGGGCCCCGGCGTCGGCGGCCACTGCATAAGCATCGACCCTTGGTTCCTGGTCGAATCCGCACCCGAGCTCACGCCCCTGATCCAAGCCGCCCGCACGGTCAATGACGAGCAGCCAACATTCGCCGTCGATTTGATCCGGCGCGCCCTTGGCGGCAACTTGGCCGATAAGCGAGTTGCAGCCCTGGGCCTGGCCTACAAAGCCGATGTGGATGACCTGCGGGAGAGCCCGGCGGTGGATGTGGTCCGTCAACTGGTGGCCGAGGGGGCCGCAGTATCCACCTATGACCCAGCCGCGCCGAAGGCCTCGGTGCGCGGCGCACGAGTGGCCGAACTCGGCGCGGGATTGTCTCATAGGCGCAGACGCCGCGGTGTTGCTGGTGGACCACCGGGAGTTTCTTGAGCTTAATCCGGCCGAGGTGGCCACATGGGTAACAGGCCGCAAGGCTGTCGACACCCGCGGGGTTTGGGATCGCAAAACCTGGCGAGGTGCTGGGTGGGACCTGCACATCCTGGGTGTCGGTGGTCATGCCTGACGCACCGCTGAAGGTGTTGTCGATCTTCGGCACACGCCCCGAGGCCGTCAAGATGGCTCCGGTGGTCAAAGCCCTGTCGGACAGTCCCGGGGTGACGAGCAGGGTGTGCGTGACGGCGCAGCATCGCGAGATGCTGGATCAGGTGCTGGCCCTTTTTGATATTGTGCCTCATCTTGATCTGGATCTGATGCGGCCGGGCCAGAGCCTGTCGGACCTGACAGCGGCCGTCTTCAGCGGGCTTGACCCGGTCTTAAGCGACGAGTCGCCGGACTGGGTGCTTGTCCAAGGCGACACGACCACCGTCATGGCCGCGTCCCTGCTGGCTTTCTACCACCGTATCCGTGTCGGCCACGTCGAAGCCGGTCTCCGAACGGGGGATAAATGGCATCCCTTCCCGGAGGAGATTAATCGCCGGGTAGCAGGCGTGGTGGCCGATCTACATTTTGCGCCCACGCCCCATGCTCAGGAGAACCTGCTCCGAGAAGGTGTGCCGCCGTCCAAAATCGTGGTCACCGGCAACCCGGTCATCGATGCGCTGCGGATGATCGTCGACCAACCCTACGACCTGGCTTCGGGGCCGCTGGCCAAGTTGCCCAGCGATCGCCGTTGGGTGGTGGTGACGGCACATCGGCGCGAGAGTTCTCGGTCGGCCGATGGAGTTGATTTTCACCATGCTGCGTGAGTTGGCCGAGGAGTACCAGGATGACGTCCATCTGGTGTATCCGGTGCATCTGAATCCCAGGGTGCAGGAACCGGCCCATCGCATTCTGGGAGGCCTGCCCAATTTGAGCTTGATTCCCCCGCTCGACTATCAGCCGATGGTGCACCTGATGTGGCGGGCGGAGCTGATCCTGACCGACTCGGGCGGGATCCAGGAAGAAGGCACCGCTTTGGGCGTGCCTGTGTTGGTCATGCGGGATACGACCGAGCGTCCGGAAGCGATCGAGTCTGGCAATGCACGCCTGGCTGGGACGGAGCCCGATTCCATCCTGCGTGAGGCCCGCCGCGTGTTGAGTGATCCGGACGAGCATGCCGCCATGGCCCACAGATCCGACCTGTTCGGTGACGGCCACGCAGCCGAGCGGATCGTGGCGGCACTGATGGCCGCCGGCACGTCTCCTGATTCGGGCTGAGGCAAGGAACGCCCCTGAGGATGTCCCTTGGATAGGCCAATTTCTCACCGCCTGTGCCTGATCCCCAACGTGCCTGGGCACGCCGGCCCGGCGGCCTTCCAAAGCCGCCTGGGCCTCGGCCTCGGGCTGCGAGGGATCGAGGTCACCTTCGATGGGACCGACAGGAGGATAGACGCCGTCCTTGTCAACGGCGGCACCCGCCAGCTGCGGCGGCTGCGCCGGCTCAGGGCGCGCGGCCTGCCTGTCATCCAGAGGCTGGACGGGATGAACTGGATCCATCGTCGACGGCGGACGGGTGCACTCCATTTTCTGCGGGCAGAGCTCAATAATCTCAACCTGCGGTTGATCCGCCATCAATTCAGCGATGGCCAGGTCTACCAAAGCTACTTCTCTCAAGCCTGGTGGGAGCGGGCGGCGGGTCCCAATCGCAATCCAGCGTGGGTGGTTTACAACGGTGTGCCGCTTGACGTCTACACTCCGGTTGTCGACCCGGCCCCTCCGACGGACAGGATCCGGCTGGCCGTGATCGAAGGCCGCTTGGCAGGCGGATACGAGGTGGGCCTGGAGTGGGCGCTCAACTTGGCATCCGGACTGAGCCGCAAGGCCCAAAAACCGGTCGAGCTGGTGATTGCCGGCATGGCCAAGCCCGACGTCATCCCGCCGCCAAGGGACGGCGTGGACGTCCGCTGGTTGGGAGAAGTGGCGCCAGAGGCGATCCCCGCGCTCGATCGCTCGGCGCACTTGTTATTCGCAGCCGACCTGCACCCGGCTTGCCCCAACACCGTAATTGAAGCCATGGCATGCGGTC
Source organism: uncultured Chloroflexia bacterium (assembly GCA_963807065.1). Taxonomy (GTDB): domain Bacteria; phylum Chloroflexota; class Anaerolineae; order Anaerolineales; family E44-bin32; genus CAWAND01. The sequence continues at coordinate 631,905 of CAWDZQ010000004.1, read as the reverse complement.
TGCCCGTGGTCTCGTATGACACGGGGGCACTTCCCGAGATGGTGGTCGGAGACGCTGGACGATTGGCAGCCTATGGGAGCAATCCTTGGCAGGTTGAGCCGCCTGATGCCGGAGCCCTGGTGGAAGCGGCCCTGGGCGTGCTCGCCGAGCCGGAGCGCTTCCGAAAAGGGGCACGCAGGCGGGCGGAACAGGCGTTTGGGCTGGAGCGGATGGTTGAGGGGTATGTGACGGCTTTGGGTTGGGCTTAGGCCTGGCATGAGAAGACTCGTGCTCCGCTTGGCGGCCTGGTTGGCCGATGTGCTTCCCCTAAGCCTGAGAAGGAGGCTCTACCGTTTGGGGCCACTCACGAGAGGGCTGCGCGGTGCGCTCAACCAGGCGGCGCCGGAGGGTTTGACTGAAGTCACCGTGGCCGCCGGCCCGATGAAAGGCATCCGGCTCTTGCTCGATCTGCAGGAAGAAAAAGACCTTTGGCTGGGCAACTACGAGCCCGAGATGCTGGCGATTCTCCAGGCGGTCACAGCGGAAGCCAGCGTGGCCTTCGATGTGGGGGCCAACGTCGGTCTGATCAGCCTGACCCTGGCAGAGAGAGTGGGTCCCGATGGACAGGTGGTGGCTTTCGAGGCCCTGCCGGCGAACGTCGACCGGCTGAACGCCAACCTTGCTTTGAATGATAGCGGCCGGCGAGTACGGGTGGAATCGGTGGCGGTGGGCGATGCGAGCGGGCAGGCGGCCTTCCTGGTGCACCGGTCGGGGGGAATGGGCAAGCTGGGCGGATCGGCAGGGCGAGCCGAAGTCTACAGCGACCAAATCACTGTCCCGGTCGTGAGTTTGGACGATTACGTTTATCCGCAAGGGCATCCCGCGCCATCCGTCGTCAAGATCGATGTCGAGGGCGGCGAGGGGATGGTGCTGAAAGGGGCCGATAGACTTTTGTCTGAGCGCCGCCCGACCTTGTTGATCGAACTCCACGGCCCGGAAGCTGCGTCGAGCGTGTGGGAGCAGTTGATGAGACACGACTACACGGTTCGCGAGTTGTCGAAGGGACTGCCGCAGGTGGACGAGCCCGGCGAGTTGGGGTGGAAGGCCTACATCCTGGCCGTCCCTCCCCGGCAGGATGGGGACCGCGAGTGATCCCCGAACCTCGATTTAACGGGCATTTGGTCATCCAGCAGAGGGTGCTCCCGAGGTATCGCGTGCCGTTCTTTGAGCGGCTTGCGGCCGACTGCGCCCGGTTAACGGTGATGGCGGGGATGCCTCGCCCCCAGGAGGCGATCGTTCCCGCGCAGGCGTTGGACCGGGCGGATTGGCTCCATCTTAAGAACCGGCACATCGCCGGCGGCGCCTTCTACCTCTTGGCGCAGCCCGACCTGATTCCATCGCTTGAGTCCTTGTCGCCCAATGTCCTGGTCCTGGAAGCCAATCCGCGTTATTTGACCAACTGGCGGGCGCAGACCTGGGCGAAGGCCGCCGGCATCCCCGTCTTGGGCTGGGGTCTGGGCGCCGAAGCGGCGGGCTGGGCGACCAGCGCGATGTGGCGGCTCTTCCTGGGCGGCTTCGATGGCATGATCGCTTATAGCAGCCGTGGGACCCGAGCCTACCAGAGGTTCGGAGTTCCCGCAGATCGGGTGGTCCTGGCGCTCAACGCCGCCGGACCGCCTCCGAGGGCACCGGCGTCGCCCAGGACAGGGTCGGTGGGCCGATTGCGCGTGCTGTATGTCGGCCGGCTGCAGAGGCGCAAACGCATCGACACGCTCTTGCAGGCCTGTTCCACCATGGCCGGAACGACAGCCGTGACGATTGTGGGGGACGGCCCGGAGCGGGCGGCGCTCGAGTCCCTGGCATCCACCGTCCTGCCTGAGGCGCACTTTACCGGGCACCTCGAAGGCCCCAGGCTGGAAGAAGCCTTTTCCGATGCGGACCTGTTTGTGCTGCCGGGAACCGGCGGGCTGGCCGTCCAACAGGCTATGGCCCACGGTCTGGCTGTGGTTGTTGGCGAAGGTGACGGAACATCCGACGACCTGGTTCGCCCCGAAAATGGTTGGCGAACGTCACCCGGAGATGCGCAGCACCTGGCGGAAATCATCAAGCAGGCGGCAGGTGATCGGGGGCGGCTCGCCGCCATGGGCGCTGCGTCCTACCGCATCGTTTCCGAGGAAGTCAACCTGGATACGATGGCGCAAGCATTTGTGAAAGCAATCACATACGCGGTCGGTGGCGGCTGAGATGCGACTCGCCTATGTGGCCGACGGCAGGAGTCCCATCAGCCGGAACTGGATGACGCATTTCATCGAGGCGGGCCACGAGGTCCATCTCGTGTCAACCTTCGACTGCCGGCCGCTTGACGGCCTGGCGTCGCTCAGCTTTGTGCCGGTGGCTTTCAGCCGGGCGGGCCGGGTGGCCGACAACAGCCCGGCTGCCGCTTCGGGTCCGGGGCGGCGAGTGATCGGTGTGCGCTTGAGGACGGCCGTGCGCGATTGGTTCGGGCCGCTGACGATCGGACCTGCCGCCAGGCGCCTGAAGCAGACGCTGCTCCATATCGAGCCTGATTTGGTCCACGCCATGCGTATTCCATTCGAGGGAGTCCTGGCCGCTGCCAGCGATCCCACGCCGCCGCTACTCATCTCCTCTTGGGGCAACGACTTCACGCTGCACGCCTCCGGCAGCCCTATCCTGGGACGGCAGACGCGTGCGACCATGATTCGAGCCGATGGGCTCCACGCTGATTGCCAACGTGATCTGCGGCTGGCGTGGAAGTGGGGTTTCGCCCGCAATCGGCTTCAGGTCGTGCTTCCGTCAGCGGGCGGCGTGCGCCGGGAAGTTTTTCACCCGGGTGGCGGGTCCGATACGCGTCCCTCAGCACCTGGCCCTTTGCTGTCGGATCTTCCAATGTCTGCACAGGTGGTGGTCAACCCGCGCGGGCTCAGAGCCTACATCCGCAATGACACCTTCTTCAGGGCCGTTCCCCTGATCCTGGAGAATCACCCTGAGACGGTCTTCGTGTGCCCATCGATGCAGGGTGCCAGCCAGGCTCAATCTTGGATCCGCCGCCTTGGGATTGAATCCCAAGTCAAGCTCTGGCCGCGGCTATCGGCCCGAGAGATGGCGGACGTGTTTCGGCGGGCTTCGGTGGCCGTGTCCCCCAGCGAGCACGACGGTACTCCCAACAGCCTGCTGGAGGCCATGGCCTGTGGCTGCTTCCCGGTAGCCGGCGACTTGGAGTCGGTGAGGGAGTGGATCGAACCGGGCGTCAACGGCTTGCTTGTGAACCCGGCGGACGCCGTGGGGCTGGCTCGGGCGGTATCGGATGTGCTGTCCAATCCGCACCTTCGCGGGGAAGCCGCCCACCGGAATGAGCAGATCATCGCCGACCGGGCCGATTACACGCATGTGATGGCTGCTGCCGAGGCGTTTTACCGCCAGTTCCTGCCCTAGCCAAGGGGGGCGCCGACCCGGTCTGCGGCCAGTCCCGATGCTATAATCCGGGCGCCTGAGCCGAGTTTGGGGGCCGGCAGGCACCAGGAGCCGGCCAGACGGGCATTTCAGATGAAACAAGTTGTTCAAAACATGCGTTCAGGGGAAACCCAAGTGCTCGACGTCCCCATCCCGCGGGCGGCACCTGGTACAGCGCTTGTGCGCACTGGGGCCTCGCTGGTCTCGGCTGGAACAGAGCGGGCGACAGTGGCCTTCGCCGATAGAAACCTGTTGGGAAAGGCGCGCTCGCGGCCCGACCTGGTTCGCCAGGTCATTGATAAGGCGCTCACCGATGGTCCGCTGTCTGCCTTGGATGCAGTGCGCAACCGTCTGGATCAGCCAATGGCTTTGGGCTACAGCTCAGCTGGCACCGTGGTGGAAGCGGGCAGCGACCTGGCCGGTTTCAAACCCGGCGACCGGGTGATTTGCGCCGGAGGCGGTCGGGCCGTGCATGCCGAATACGCCCAGGTCCCCCAGAATCTAATGGCCCACCTGCCCGAGACGGTGGCCTTCGAGGCGGGCGCCTTTGCCACGCTGGGGGCGATTGCGCTGCATGGTTTCCGCCTTTCTGGCGCCGGGCTAGGTGATCGGGTGGCGGTCATCGGGATGGGCCTGCTAGGACAATTGGCTCTGTCCGTGGTGCGTGCCTCGGGCGGGCTGGCGTTCGGCGTGGACCTTTCGGCGGATCGAGTGGTCTTGGGGCGCCAGCGAGGCTTTTCGGCCGCCACGCGCGGCGAAGCAGAAGTTGAAGCTCAAGCCTTCTCTCAGGGCTTGGGGTTCGACGCTGTGCTGATCTGCGCAGACACGGAATCGGATGATCCGGTGGTTTTAGCGGGGGGAATCGCCCGGGATCGGGCCAACGTGGTTGCCATCGGCAATGTGGGCTTGGACGTGCCGCGCCGTGTCTACTACGACAAGGAACTTCAGTTGGTGGTGTCCCGATCCTATGGGCCAGGGCGCTACGATCCCGGCTACGAAGAGGCTGGACACGATTACCCTCTGGGATTCGTGCGCTGGACCGAAGGGCGCAATCTTGAGGCGGTGGCCGCCATGCTCGCAACCGGGCAGATGGATGTCTCCGGTCTGATCAGCCACCGCATCCCTATCGACGAAGCCGTCCGGGCCTACGACCTGATTCGACAACCCGAGTCGGCCGCCCTGGGTGTCGTCCTGATCTACCCGGAGGCCGAATCCGACGAGAGCACGCCTTCGTCGCGCCAGAGTCTCCGACAGCCTTCCGGGCACACCGAGGCGGTGCGGGTGGGGGTGATCGGCGCCGGCAATTTCGCCACAGCTACGTCGCTTCCTGCGCTCGATAAGCTCAGGGGGGTCCAAAAGGTGGCCCTGGCCTCGGCTGGTGGCCTGAGTGGGGCCCGTGCCGGACGGCGTCACGGCTTTGCCTACACGACGACCGACGAGTCCGACATCCTAAATGACGCCGAGATCAACACGGTCGCCATCCTGACGCGGCATGACCTGCATGGTCGCCAGACAGTGGATGCGCTGTCCGCCGGCAAGCACGTGCTGTGCGAGAAGCCGCCGGCGTTGAGTGAATCCGAACTGGCCGCGGTGTGGGCGGCTCTGCAATCATCGGAGACCATCTACACCGTCGGCTACAATCGGCGCTTTGCTCCCTTCGGGCAGGCGTTGAGAGCCCATTTCGATCCGGTGAAAGACCCGCTGTTGTGCTCATATCGGGTCAACGCCGGCAGGCTGCCGCTCGACCACTGGGTGCAGGACCCGCAGCAAGGGGGTCGCTTGTTGGGCGAGGTGGGGCATTTCGTGGATTTCCTAATCTTTATGACGGGTGCTCATCCGGTTGAAATCAGCGCCGCCGCCCTTCCCGACGGTGGCCGCTACCACCAGGACAACCTGGTCCTGGCACTTCGCTTTGGAGACGGCTCCGCCGGAAGTATCGTCTTTGCGGCCAACGGCGACCGGGGCATGGGCAAGGAGCGGATTGAGATCTTCGGCGGTGGCCGGTCGGGCATGATCGACGACTTCCGCAGCGTGACCCTGTACAAGGACGGCCGGTCAACCACCCGACGAAGCTGGCTCAGGCAAGACAAGGGTCACGCGGGTTTGTGGGGGGCGTTTGTGAATTCCATCACAAACGGGTCGCCGCCGCCCATTCCCTATGACGATATCCTGGCCGGATCCATGACCACCTTCGCCGCGCTCGAGTTCGCTTCAAACCGGTCAGGCTGTGCCCGTCCGCAGCCTCCCCAAGGGGTAATGCCCTCTCTCGGTGATGCATTTGAGGCCCTTCAGCGACTGGGTTTGCGCCCGTCGCTCCACTTCGCTGCCTATCAGGCCAAGCTGAGATCAGGCTGGTACCGCCTGCAGACGCCGGCAGGGGTGTGGGGGGCGAGGCCATCATCCGAGGCGAAAGAAGGTAGGCCAGGGGCGTTTTCCATCCTAACCGGCGGCCAGCTGAGATCGATGATGGGCCACCTGCCGGAAAGCACGCGTCGCCAGGCGATCAGCGCCGGTGAGGAGGTGCTCCGAGGGCACTTTGAAGTCTTCGGACGCCAGGTAGCTGAGAGCGGCTTTCCGCCCGATTGGGGAGCTTTCCTGCCGCTCGTTTCCAATCCACCGCCGCCCATTCGGTCGGGCGCTCATTGGTCCAGCTACGATCTTGACGCACTGCGGGGTGACGTCAAGTTGGTCTGGGAGCTGTCGCGATTCGGCTGGGTGTACTCGCTTGGCCGGGCCTACGTCCACAGCGGGGACGAGCGCTTCGCTGAGGCCTTTTGGGCGCTGTTCTCCGCCTGGCGCCAGGCGAACCCACCCAATCTCGGGCCGCAATGGATCTCCGGACAGGAGGCCGGCTTGCGCCTGATGGCGATGATCACCGCCTGGCGGACTTTCGAGCCGTGGCTTGGGCAAGCGGCGGGCCGGCGGGCCATCCTGCTGGAGACGATCGAAGCCCACGCCGCCCGTATTCCCCCGACACTGGATTATGCCTTGGCTCAAGACAACAACCACCTGCTGGTCGAGGCAGCAGCCCTTTTTACCACCGGACTTGCCTTTCCTGATCTGCACTCGGCGGAAGCTTGGCGCACAAGGGGCCGGCGGATTCTGGCCGAGGCTGTACCACGGCAGTTCTTTGACGACGGTGGCTACGTCCAGCATTCGGTCAACTACGCCAGGATGGCGGCTGAGGTGGTGCTGTGGGCTTGCGTTGCGGCCCAACAAGCGGGGGACCCCCTGCCGGATCAGGTGCTGGATGCCCTGGCCGATGGCAGCGACTGGCTGGGCGGAATGATGATCGGAGAAGGCGGCCAGACGCCGAACTTCGGCCCCAATGACGGTGCACACGTTCTGCCCCTGACGGCGTGCGATTATGGTGATTTTCGGCCTACGGTGGAGGCCGTGCGCCGCTTCGTCGGCCGGCCATCCTTGGGTGACGGTCCATGGGGTGAGTTGGGAGACTGGCTGGGGCTGCCGCAGACACCTCCGGAAAAGTCGGGTCGAGGCGCACCCCCTTCGCTTCTCGCCTTCCCGAAGGCAGGGACGTACACCCTGGGCCAGGGCAAGCTTCAAGCGATGCTCCGCTGCGTGCGCTTCGTTGGCCGCCCAGGCCATGCGGACCAGTTGCACCTCGACGTGTGGTTTGGAGGCCGCAACCTGGCAGTCGACCCGGGGACGTATCTTTACAATGGGCTCCCGCCTTGGGACAACGCTCTGTCCGGCTCCGATGTGCACAATGTGCCGCGTCTCGACGGCTTGCCGATGATGAAGCGGGCGGGGCGCTTCTTGTGGCTCGCTTGGGCGGATGGCACGTTGATTTCACATCAGCAGAGCGCCGGTGGAGACGTGGACGTGGTCGTCGCGGCCCAGGATGGTTACCGCGCGCTGGGGGTGAGCCTGCAGCGGACGGTCGTCCGACTGGGCGAAGGCGCCTTGTTGGTGGTCGATGAAGCTTTCGGGACGGGCCGGCACCGGCTTGAGGTGGGTTGGAACCTGCCGGATGATGGGTGGACGGTGGACGGGCGTGCCATGTGGCTGACGGACCCCGAGTGGACGTGCCGGCTTGACCTGCCTGATGCCCCGGCGGCGTTGGTCGTGTTCAAGGGTGGTGAGCAAATCGTCGGTCCGGCGTCGAGCTCCCATCCCACCTGGGGCTGGATTTCTCCGACCTACGCTGTGAAGCAGGCATGCCTGCGGGCGGTATCCTCATTGGAAGGCGACCTGCCGCTCCGCTTGATGACTTGGTTTGAGTGGGATACGGGCACGCGGGGCCGTGCAGATCTGGCCTGGCGGCCCCCGGCGGCCGGGCAGGCGCCGTTGAGTCACGTTGGATTGGGCGAGGAGACGCTCGAGATCTGATGCATGTGCTGCTGATCCACCAGGCCTTCGCCTCTGTGGACGAACCGGGGGGTACGCGCCACCACGAGATGGCCCGCTATCTTGTGGAGCACGGCCACAAGGTGACCGTGATCACCGGCACGCGAAGCTACATGACCGATGCAGCCCAGTCGGACCGGCCGGGGGGTCGAAATGCGGTGGATGCTTATGGCGTGAAGATCATCCGCTGTCGCACCTTTGGGGGTTGGCACCGATCTTTCTTTCGCAGGCTGCTTAGTTTCTTCAGCTTCATGGCGGCGTCGACCTGGGCAGGGCTTTGGGTTCGAAGTGTCGACGTGGTGTGGGGGACCTCCCCGCCGATCTTTCAGGCCGCCAGTGCCTGGCTCGTGGCCCGCCTGCGCCGGGTGGGGTTCCTGCTGGAGATCCGGGACCTGTGGCCCGAATTCGCCGTAGCGGCCGGTGTGCTGAAGCAGCCGACCATGATCGCCATGTCCACCTGGCTCGAAGGGTTTCTCTACCGGCACGCTGACCGGCTGGTGGTCAACTCGCCCGGCTTTGTGCAATCGATCGAGAAGCGCGCTCGCCGAGAGCCCGAGGTCATCCCTAATGGGGTGGACCCCTCAATGTTCACCCCAGATGCCGACGGCGAAGCCTTTCGGGTGGCCCACCAGCTTGGAGCAAGCTTCGTGGTGCTGTATGCCGGCGCTCACGGGCTGTCCAACGACCTGGGTGTGCTGCTTGGGGCCGCCGAACGCCTCGGCGAACATCCGGAGATCCGGTTCGTGCTTTTGGGGGACGGCAAGGAGAAAACCGGCTTGATGGCGGATTCGAAGGCCCGGGGTTTGGAGAACGTACGTTTCCTGCCTTCATTGCCCAAGAACCACATGGGCGAGGCCCTGGCGGCGGCCAGCGCCTGCGTGGCCATCCTCAAACCGATCGATGCCTACAAGACCACCTACCCGAACAAGGTCTTCGATTACATGGGCGCCGGCCGGCCGGTTCTTCTGGCCATTGACGGGGTCATACGCGACCTGGTTGAAGGCTCCGGCGCCGGCCTGTTTGTGCGCCCGGGCGATCCGGATGCGATGGTCCAGGCGATCCTCAGGCTGCAAGCGGAGCCGGAGCTGGCCCGCGAGATGGGCCGGCGGGGTCGAAAACTTGTTGAGAGGGAGTTCAACCGCGCCGACCTGGCAGCGGCCATGCAAGCGGCGCTGGCCGATAGCCAGAAGCAACCGAATCCACGGGACGGTGGGGGTTGATGGCCGGCCGGTGGATTCCCCCAGGCATGCCTCCAGGCAAGCGCCTGCTAGACCTGGTTCTGACCCTGCCCGGGCTGATCGTCTTCAGCCCTGTCTTTGCCTTGATCGCCCTTGCCGTATGGATCAATCACGGCCGGCCCATCTTGTTTCGCCAGGTTCGGCCGGGGTTTCGTGGCCAGCCGTTCACAATCTTGAAGTTCCGCACGATGAACGCCGCGCGCGCCTCGAACGGCAATCTGCTTCCGGATGCAGCCAGGCTGACTCGTCTGGGCAGTTTGTTGCGTTCGTTCAGCCTGGACGAGCTGCCCGAGCTTTGGAACGTCCTGCGTGGCGAGATGAGTCTGGTTGGGCCGCGCCCCCTACTGACGCAGTACTTGGATCGATACACGCCTGAACAGGCACGACGCCATGATGTGGTGCCGGGGATCACCGGCTGGGCTCAGATCCATGGCCGGAACGCAGTGACCTGGGAAGCCAAATTCGCCTTGGACGTCTGGTATGTCGACCACTGGAGCCTGGGGCTGGATCTCAAGATCCTGCTGCTGACGGTGTGGAAGGTGATTCAGCGTGAGGGCATCAGCCCGCCCGGACGGGTGACGGCTGACGAATTCATGGGCAGCCCGCCCGGAAATGAGGTCGACGCAGGATCATAGGTGCTCGAGGCAGGCAAGCCAACCCACTCAACTTTACATAAAGTTCTGTGGTGACATCGAGCGAATCGACGAATTCTCCTGTATACTTCAAACGTCGCAAGACAATGGCCAAGCCAACCACTTGGCTGAGAGGATTTCCTCACCAGCAGGCATGTCCGTACCCTCGGTGGGCAGACTCAGAGCACGCAGGACCACGCAGAGTGCCCACCCCGACGTGCGGGACGGCGGGTAGGTGAGAACGTGCCGACAGGAGGCAAGCCTATTGAGAATCAAGCCGGAGGAGGAGGTTGTGCATTTTTCAAACGCCGTGTACCATCATTGTGACGGCTGCGACCACAGGGTTTAGCGCAAGGAGGGCCCCATGAAGAGCGAACTCGAGTTTTATGACGTGAAGACCCGCACCAAGTTCAAATCGTCTGAATGGCGTATTGAGGTCAGGGAAGCCAAAGGCACCAAGCGCTATTTCGCCGTGTCCAAGGCGCCGAACGCGAGCCACGAAGCCTGGCGAATTGTGAGCGCCGATTTCGCCAAGCAGAATATGTAGCTCAACAACGATGAGCTTCAGGCCGCCCACATCCCGTGGGCGGCTTGTTTGATTCTCCAGGTGGTATGATGGCCGACGACGAGTTTGCCGCCTTCGCCCCCTGGCTGTAGGTGCCCTACACGATGCCAACCCTAGACCATTTCTACCGGGTCATGCTGCGCATTCGCCTATTCGAGGAGCAGGTCTTGGCCTGGTTTCCCAAGGGCGTGTTCTACGGCACGACCCATACCTACATTGGCCAGGAAGCCGACGCAGTGGGCGTGTTGGAACACCTCGCCCCTGGCGACGTGGTGGTCAGCAATCATCGCTGCCACGGGCATTTTCTCGCCTACGGAGGCTCCATGCACGCCTTGGCGGCCGAACTGATGGGGCGCCAGACTGGCGTCTGCGGCGGCCGCGGGGGGAGCCAGCACATCCAGTGGCGCGATTTCTATGCCAATGGCATCCTGGGAGGCACCATGCCGCTGGCTTCTGGAATGGCATTGGCGGAGAGGGGCTCTGGTCAGGCCGTGATCGCCTTCATCGGGGATGGATCACTGGGTGAGGGGGCGGTTTACGAGTCCCTCAATATGTGCGCCCTGTGGTCGCTCCCCTTGCTGGTGGTGCTGGAGAACAACCGCTACGCACAGAGCACCCCAATTGCACGTCACCTTGCTGGCTCGATCAGCGGCCGCTTTGAAGCCTTTGGCATCCCTGTGGTGCACGAGGACACCACCGATGTACTCAGAATCTATGAAGTGGCTGGCCCCCTGTTGGAGCAGGTTCGACGATCAGGCGGGCCACGCGCCCTGGTGATCGATACCTACCGCTTTGCGCCCCATTCCAAGGGAGACGACACCCGGGACCCGGCCGAAATCGCCCATTACCGCGAGAACGATCCGATCGGGCTGGCCGCCAGCCGGCTTCCGGCGGATATCGTGACGTCAATTGGCGATCAGGTGGGGGCTGAGGTCGCGGCCGCCTTTGAGCGGGCGAAGGGCGACCCGCCGGCGGACCCCACACGGCTGGCGGTTGGGGCTGGCAACGCGTTATGAATGTCCTTCAGGCGCTGAACGGGGCGCTCCGCGACTGCCTCCAGGAGCACGAGGATGTCTTCTTCCTCGGAGAAGACGTGCTTGACCCGTACGGCGGCGCCTTCAAGGTGGCCCGGGGCCTGTCAACCGCCTTTCCGGACAGGGTCATCACCACACCAGTTTCCGAGGCAGGCATCGTTGGGCTCGGCACGGGGATGGCCCTGCGGGGTCTTCGACCGGTGGTTGAGATCATGTTCGGTGACTTCCTACTCCTGGCGGCCGATCAACTGGTCAATCACGCCGCCAAACTGCGCTGGATGACCAACGACCAGGTTCGGGTGCCGCTGGTGGTCCGCACGCCTATGGGCGGGCGCCGGGGGTACGGGCCAACTCACAGCCAATCGCTTGAAAAGCACCTGCTAGGCGCCCCTGGATTGACGGTGGCGGCGATCTCGGCTCTGGATGACCCCGGGAGCGTCTTGAAGCATGCGGTGCTCGAAGATCAGGATCCGGTGCTGCTCGTCGAGCACAAAATGCTCTACGCTCAAGACGTGCTGCCTTTGGGGAAAGAGACCGACCTCACGATAGAGCGCCTGGGCGCCGGCTACTCAGCCTATCGTATGTCGGTGAGCGGGGCCCCCGCCCCGGAAGTGACGCTGGCGACTTATGGGTATATGGCCGAGCTGGCAAGGCAGGCATTGCTTACCCTTGCCTATGAACACGAAGTCTTCGCCGAGGTGGTCGTGTTCACGAGGTTGAGCCCGGTCGATCTGTCTCCCTTGCTTGAATGCCTGGAGACGACCCACAGGCTCATCACAGCCGAAGAAGGTACACTGAGCTTGGGCTGGGGCGCTGAAGTCGCCGCCAGGTGCCTTGAAGCCACCCCAGGAGCTCTTCGGCTTCGCCGCGTGGCAGCCCGCGAGATGCCTGTTCCGGCCGCAGGACCCTTGGAGACGGCGATGCTGCCGCAAACGGAGGATCTGGTGACGGCGGCCCTCGAGCTGTCCGGCAAGGGACGAGCGTCGTGAAGAAAGACGGCGCAACGTCGAGATGGGCGGCGGAACTTCGTAACGGGAGGTGGGATGCCTGACGACTTTGCGGTCCTCGTGCCTTTGCTGAACACCAATGAGCCGGATGCGCGCGTGGTTCAACTGCATGTCCAGCCAGGCCAAAGGGTAGACTCCGGCCAGGTCCTGTGCACTCTGGAAACCACCAAATCGGCCGTCGACCTCGAGGCGGGCTCAGCCGGCTATATCGTGTCCCTGGAGGCGGCCGTGGGGGACCGGCTGCGGGCAGGTGACCGCCTGTGCTGGATCGCCCCCAGCCCTGAATGGACGCCATCCGAAGACCACGCCGCTGCCCAGGAAGTATCGGCGCCTCCCGGGGTGAGGATCACGCAGCCAGCCAAACGCCTGGCGCTGGGATTGGGACTCGACCTGGAAACCTTCCAGCACGGACCCTTGATCACCGAGGCTGATGTTCGCCGGCTGAGTCAGGTCCAACAGGATCTGCCGGCCGCCCCGGAAGGTGGGTATGACCGCACCGCGCTTGTGATCTATGGCGGCGGCGGCCATGGGAAGTCGCTTATCGATCTGATTCGGGCCGCGGGTCATTTTGAACTGGTGGGAGTCATCGACGACAACCTGAACCCCGGGACGGACGTGATGGGCCTGTCCGTGTTAGGCGGCGGCGACCTGCTCGGTGACCTGGCGGCGAGAGGCGTGCAGCAGGCCGTCAACGCCGTGGGGGGCGTGGGCAACGTTGTGAGCCGGGTGGAGGTGTTCCGCAGACTGCACCAATCCGGCTTTCAGTGTCCCACGGTGATCCATCCCAGTTCGGTGATCGAACCGAGCGCGCACCTGTCGGACGCCGTGCAGGTTATGCCTCGAGCCTATGTGGGCAGTGAAACGCACGTGGGCTACGGTTCGATCGTCAATACGGCGGCCGTCGTTTCCCACGATTGCCAGGTGGGAAGCTATGTCAACCTCGCTCCTGGCGCGCTGATCGCGGGTGGGGTCGAGATTGGCGATCGGTGTTTGGTGGGCATGGGGGTCACAATCAATCTGGAAGTTCGCGTCGGCCAAGACGCGCTTATCGGCAACGGAGCTACTGTGAAGCGTGACGTGCCGGAAGGCGCCGTCGTACGGGCCGGGTCCATCTGGCCACCAAGAGAGTCCGAATGAGCGAAGTGAGCGGGGAAAGAGCCGACCCGGTAGCGCCGATGTCGTCGCCGGACCTCACCGATGATGAGCGTCAGGCGGTAGCGGCCGTGCTGAAGACCCCCCGATTGAGCATGGGGCCGCAGACCGAAGCCTTCGAATCCGAGGTGGCCGCTTACGTCGGGGCGCGCTTTGGTGTGGCCGTCAATTCGGGTACGGCCGGATTGCATCTATGCGTGCGCGCTGCCGGCATCAGCGACGGGGATCTTGTGCTGACGACGCCCTTCTCTTTCGTTGCCTCGTCCAATGTGCTTTTGTACGAACGAGCGGTGCCGGTCTTCGTTGACGTCGACCCCGAAACCGGTAATCTGGACCCGCAACTGGTCCAGCAGGCCGCCGAAGACCTGGCCGCCGGTGGGGACGCCGCCGACCGCTGGCTGCCCCGCAAGGGCGTGGCGCCGGGCGGGCACATCAAAGCGCTTCTCCCGGTGGATGTGTTCGGCCAGCCCGCCGATTTTGATGGCCTCGGCGAGATCAGCGCCAAGCACGATCTGCGGGTGATCGAGGACTCGTGCGAGGCGATCGGGGCGTCGTATCGGGATCGGCCGGCGGGGACGCTGGCGGACGCTGGCGTGTTTGCCTTCTACCCCAACAAGCAGCTGACCACCGGGGAGGGCGGTGTGATCGTCACGGACCGCGAGGACTGGGCTCAGACCTTCCGGGCCCTACGCAACCAGGGACGCTCGGTGGGAGACACCTGGCTCGCCCATTCTGTGCTTGGCTACAACTATCGTCTGCCCGAGATCAGCGCTGCCCTGGGCCGCGCCCAGGTGAAGCGCTTGGACGATCTGCTGGTCAGGCGAGATCAAGTGGCCGCCTGGTATGAAGAGGCCCTGGAAGACTTGGATGCGGTGCAGCGGCCCCAAATCGCTGCCACCACCACCCGGATGAGTTGGTTTGTGTTCGTGATCCGTCTGCGCGCCGGATTGGATCGCGAGCGGATCGCCTCTCGGCTGGAAGACGCCGGGGTCCCCACCCGACCCTATTTTCCGCCCATCCACTTGCAGCCCTACTTTGTGGAGCGCTTTGGCTATCAGCCAGGCGACTTCCCGGTGACCGAGGATCTCGGAGCTCGCGGCCTGGCGCTGCCCTTCTCGGGGGTCATGACCCAATCTCAGGTGGGACGGGTGGCAGAAGCCCTGAAGGAGGCGATCAGCTCCGGTTAGCCCTGCTCCCCAGCAGCTCATCCGAAAACCCAAGCGCCCGGGCCATGGCCCGGGCGCTGTGAGTTCACAGATGATGTGTGCCGAGATCAGCGAACCTGTCTCCAGTTGATGAGTACCAGGTTCTGGTCGCACGATTCCGTGGTGTCCAAGAACAGCTTGTCGGAGAGGGGAATACCGGCGGTGTCGTTCAACTGGATCCAGAGCGTACCCTGGCTCGCAATCGGATGGTCTGACACATTGAACACGTAGCCGGCCGGACCGAGAGCGCTGGCGCTTCCCGTCAGGCTGTCCAGCTTGATCGGGAGCCCGCCGATCGTGCCTTCCAGGTGCACGCCCAGCCCCTGGATCGGTTCGCCGTCAACGTTGAACGCCTGACCGCCTACGCCCATCCATTGACAGGCCTGATCATTAGCGATGTTGGGGGTCATCACTGGCGAGCCCGACTGCAAGCTGAAGGGCGGGCCAGTCGGCGACACCTCGGGAGACGCGCTGGTGACAAGCGGAGTCTCTGTGGGCGGCGCCGGGGTCTCGCTTGGGATAGCGCTTGGCGTCGGGGTGTTTCTGGGCGTCGGGGTCCAGGTGGACGGCAGGAAGATTTCAGGGGTCGAAGTCACCGTCGGTGCGCCCAGAGTCGGCGGGAGAGTTGGCGGCGGGTACGGATTGAAGGACATGTAGGGGTTGAAGAACACCGCAGCGAATATTCCTCCAACCACCAGGGTGGCCAAGAGGATCAAGATCGTCAGGCAGTTCAGGATGAATCCGCCCCGGTTGGTCTTGTAGACCCCAGAGTATTGGTCGCTCATCGATCTACCTCCTGCCCCATGCTTCAGGGGTTGATGAGTAGGTCAATCTGGGCCGTCTGGCGCTGGGAAGCCAGCCAATCTTGAACGGCTGCAGTTTGAAGATGACGTTTAGCGTCTGGGGACAGGGGATGTTCCCCCCGTTCCAAGACTTCAATGATGTCAAAACCCAGCTTGGTCTCAATCACGGGGCTGACCTCACCTGGCTGAAGGGAGAAAGCGGCCTGCTCAATCTCGGGGGAAGTCAAGTAGCCCGGGGGGAACCAGCCCAAGTCACCACCGGCCGGCCGGGTGCTCAAATCAATTGAGTTTTCCACGGCCAGGGTAGCGAAGTCAGCGCCGTCAGAGATCTGCTGTCGCAGCTGTTCCGCCTGATCGCTCGTGGCGACCAGAATGTGCCTGGCGTGGACTTGGTCCATCGTGTCGGGCACCTTGGCCGAGAGCTTGTCCACCATTTGGGCTGCCATCAACTCCTGTCGAAAATCGCGCTCGAAGGTGCTCACGTCATAACTGTTGGCCGCCAGCCAAGCCCCAATGGCCTCGTTGCCTCCCAAGTCACTCGCCAATTGGTCGATCTTGGCCTGCACATCCGCGTGGCTGAAACTGACCCCGACCGTCTGAGCGCCTTGGGCCAGCAAGCTGAGGCCGATCATCGAATTGAGTACCTGCGCCTTGTAATCCCCCAATGTTGCAAGGTCAGTGCCACGCGCCGTCTGTGCGGCCTCGAAGCGGGCGAGCTCGGCCTGGTAGTCTTTTAGCAGGATTGGTTCGCCATTGACGACGGCTGCCGATGGCAGCGGGGTGGCGGTAGGCGGGACCGGAGTGGGTGTGGGAGGCGGTGGCGTAGGGCTGGGGCCCACGCCGGGAACAGCGCCGCACGCGGCGATGACAAGGGCCAAGAGCCCCAGAGATAGGCGATAAACTGTGCGCATAATCTTGCGGATTATACCCGGCGCTGGGAGTGCGGCAAACGTAGGCCGACCTAGGCGGTCTCAGACGCGAAGACCACGACCGTCGGGCGTCGCCCCGTCTCCGCATAGAAGAACTTGCTGAGATCCTTCTCCACACGGACGGCCACGTTACCGCCGTCCCCACCTTTCAGGCTGGCCACAATCCGATCCTTGGCTTGCTGGAACAGATCGTCTGCTTCATGTACGAATACGAAACCCTTAGAGACGATTTCCGGTTCACCGATCAGATGGCCGTCGTGGCCGTCCAGGCTGAGGTGCACGCTGACAAACCCGTCACGTGCCAGCGCCTCGCGCTCGCGCATGACCATCGGCCCAACATCGCCCACACCGCTGCCGTCGACGAAGACGTAGCCGCCGGGGACACGATCGCCGATGACCATCCCGTCTTCTTCGAATTCGATCGGGGTGCCGTTTTCGATCACGGCGATGTTCTCCTCCGGAATGCCGAGTTGACGGGCCATCTTGGCATGCTGCTTCAAGTGCCGAAGTTCACCGTGCACGGGGACGAAGTACTTGGGGCGCACAAGCTGGAGCATCAGCTTCATTTCTTCCTGGCTGGCGTGTCCAGAAACATGCACCGGGGCGATGGGGTCGTAGATCACATTGGCCCCTTGCTGGAACAGGCGGTTGATCGTGCGATGGACCATCTCTTCGTTGCCCGGAATTGGGTGAGATGAGAGCACGACCGTGTCGCCGGGGACGATGTCAAATTGGCGATTGGACCCGGTGGAGAGGCGTGCGAGCACCGACGTCGGCTCGCCCTGGGTCCCGGTGCACATCAGCACGACTTTGGACGGTTTCATCTTCAGGGCCTGATCCAGGCTGACGATCAGGTCATCCGGCACCTTCAGGTAGCCGAGTTCCCGTGCCATTTTGGCGTTTTCGACCATGCTCAGGCCGACGAAAGCCATCACGCGGTTGTGGCGCTGGGCGGCATTCGCCACCTGCTGCATGCGCGAGATCAACGAGGCGAAAGTGCCGATAAGGATCCTGTCCTCGGCATGCTTGAACACGTCATCCAGCGCGCCGTCGATGACCGCCTCGGAAGGGGTCCAGCCAGGGCGGTCCGCGTTGGTTGAGTTTGCCAGCAGTGCCAGGACCCCCCGTCCCCCAAGTTCGCCCAACTTACTGAAGTCCGTCGGCCAGCCATCCACCGGCGTATGATCGAACTTGTAGTCGCCGGTGTGGACCAGCAAGCCACCGGGGGTGTTGATCGCCAACCCGACAGCGTCAGGAATGGAATGGTTGACGTGGAAGAATTCCACCTCGAACGGGCCGATCTTCACCGTGTCTCCGGCTTCGACGACGTTGAGCTGGGCGTCCTTGAGCAGTCCGCCGCGCTTGAGCTTGACCTCAAGCAGCCCCATCGTGAGCCGGGTGGCATAGATGGGCGCCTGGAAAGCTTCGAGAATGTGGCGTACTGCACCGGTATGATCTTCATGACCGTGGGTCACGATGATGCCCCGGATCAGGTGTTTCTTGTCCATCAGATAGCGGAAATCGGGGATGATGTAGTCGATCCCCAACATGTCGTTCTCGGGGAACATGACTCCGGCGTCGATGACGAGGATGTTGTCTCCGTACTCGACGACCATCATATTCTTACCGACTTCCCCAAGTCCGCCCATGGGGATGATCTTTAGTGACTTGCTTGACATAGGTTAAACCTCAATGCTGCGCCTTGGCGGCGCATCTTTCTGTGAATATGCGATGAAGCCCCGTCGGTAGCACTACCGCCCGGGGCTTCTCAATTGTCTGGTTCTAAGCCAGTTTCAATTCAAACGGGCAACATCGGTGGCTTCGGCACCTCGAACCGTCTGTTCGAGGAAAAAGCTCACTTCATCGCCCGCAGAGAGCAACGGCGCGCTGCCTGCCTGGAGTGCGGAGTAGTGGACAAAGACATCTTCGCCATCGCGGGCGTCGATGTACCCGTAGCCCTTGGACCCATCAAACCAACGGACCACGCCAGTCGTGCGCTTGGCCAAGTACTCAACCTCCGAACAGACAGGGTGCTAAATTTCGTGCCAGGTGGGTTTTTTAACTTAACGTTGTGAATTCTATCACAACTCACCACCACGGTCAATCTGACCTGGTTTTGGGTGGGTTCCTCCGGCGAGTCGGCTTGACCGGCCGCGGGGCCGGCTCTATACTCTTGGAAATTCGATACTCTGGGTCGAGGGGATCCCCGCCCGCTGCGGGAATCCTGTCGGGGGAAGCCGGTGATCTCGTTCATGTAGTCCGGCGCTGTCCCGCAACTGTGAGTCGGCCGCCCCCTCAGGGCCGACAAGCCAGAATACCCGCCTCGACCCGGCGCACTCAGCCCCTTCGCGGAAAGGCGGTCGCGCCCGCAGGCATGTCCACGTGGGCCTCACCGCAGACGCGCAGGGTGAGGCCCTTTTGGGTTCCCGGCCGACCCTGCGCCATCGGAAGGCTGCTGAAGACAGGAGGCTGTCTGGTGACCAGGTTTGCTCGACTGTGCGCGGCGGCGATGCTGTTGCCGTCGCTTGCCTTCGCTCCCCCGCGATCCGCAGCCCCATCGGCGGGGTTGGCGGAAGCTGTGAACTGGTTGCGCGCCCAACAGCAAGATGATGGCGGCTTTTCCAACGGTGTCTCAGAGGGCAGCGACCTCCCTACCACGGCCGACGCGGTGTTGGCCATCGTCAGCGCTGGGGACGATCCCTCTGGCTGGACCCGCGAAGGGCATTCGCCGCTGGACTATTTTGCCCAGGCAGGGGGTCAGCTTCAGCCCACGGACACCGGCAAGGCGGCCAAACTGGTGCTGGCCATGGTGGCCGCCGGCAGCAGCCCACGGGATATTGCGGGCCAGGATTGGGTGGCGAATTTACAAGCCGGTTGGGATCCGGACACGGGGCTGTACACCCCCGATGTGTACGGGGGCGCGCTGA
This sequence comes from uncultured Chloroflexia bacterium, assembly GCA_963807065.1. Lineage (GTDB taxonomy): Bacteria > Chloroflexota > Anaerolineae > Anaerolineales > E44-bin32 > CAWAND01. Next base: position 612,592 of record CAWDZQ010000004.1, on the reverse strand, counting down.
CCATTCTGGCCCTGCATGCTGCCGGAGCTGGAATGGAGCCGCAAGCGGCCGCCGGGCTGCTCAGCTACCGTCTCCCCGATGGTTCGTATTCGTTCAACGGAGACCCCACGCCGGGTTCGGGGGATTCCAACACGACGGCCCTGGTCGTGCAGGCATTAATCGCGTCGGGGGCGGCGGCGGACAGCCTGGCCCCTTCGCTGGCGTACTTCCGGACCAGCCAGAACTCGGATGGCGGCTGGACCTACCAGAAGCCCAGCCCATACGGTGAGACGACGGATGCCAACTCGACGGCGTTGGTGATCCAGGCGTTGCTGGCGGCGAATGAATTGCCGGCGGATTGGGGGGACCCGGCCCAGGTTCTGCTCGGTCTGCAGACCGAGAATGGCGGCCTTGCCTTCAACGCCGACACCCCGGGTGACAACCTGCTGGCCACCGTACAGGCCATTCCGGCCCTGGCGGGCGCCTCATGGGCCGATGTGCCGCATTTGGCCTCGCCGGCTAATGGCGGAGAGAGCCGAGAACCCTTCCCGCTGGTCGTGGTCGTGCTCGAGCTGTTGGGGATCATCCTCATAGGGGCGGCGATCGCCAACCGCAGGTCGGACTGATATGGCCCAATCGTCGGCCATTGAGGACGAAGACGCCAGCCTGGACAAAGGCCGGGGTGGCCGGGGTGCCCCCGGCGCGTGGATTGCCTGGGCAACCGCCGGCGCCGGCATTGCCCTGCTCTCGCGCAATCCGTGGCAGCTGCTGATCGTGGGGTTTGCCGCGCTGGCAGCCCGCTGGCGTCTCTCCGGGCGATCCCCCGGAAGGTCGGATGCCGCCTTGTTCGCCGGCTTGTTGACCCTCCCCACGCTTCTGAACTTCGCCCTGAGCCGCACCGGTTCAACTGTCTTGTGGAGGCTTCCGCTCCCCTGGGTCGGGGGGAACTTCACGCTAGAGGCGCTGCTGTTCGGAACTGTCGCCGGGATCCAGATTGCCACACTGTTGGCAGTGATGATGGCGTTTGGTGGGGCGGTATCCAGCACTGATCTGTTGAGGCGGGTGCCGATCGGCCTCTACCCGGTCGGGCTGACGGCCTCCATCGGGCTGACTTTCGCGCCGCAAGCTCGCCGAACCTTTCACGAAATCCGGGAAGCCCAAGAAGTGCGCGGCTACAAGCCCCGCGGATGGCGGGATCTGCCCCAGTTGATCGTACCGATGGTGGTTATGTCGTTGGAGAACGCCGTGGCCCTGGGTGAGTCTCTCGCCAGTCGTGGTTGGGGCCAAAATCGGCTGGGCCCAATCGGTCGCTCGGGCCTGGTGTCTGCCTGGCTCCTTCTGGCGGCCGGACTTGTGATCTGGTTGGTTTCTCCGGGTCTTGCGTGGCTGAGCGTCTTGTGCCTTGGGGTCGGGTTGGCGGGGTTCGTTCTCCTCGGCCGGACGGTGGGGCGCCCCACCCGGTTTCGACCTGACACGTGGGATGCGCGGGCCACCTGGGTGTCGGGCTTGTGTCTTGGCAGCCTGGGAGTTTACGTCGCGGTGACCTTTCTGCAGCCGGGCCTTCTTGTGTATTACCCATACCCGCATGCCGCCTGGCCGCAGGTCCACCTAGCGCTCCTGTTGGCGTGCCTACCACTGGGGCTTCCCGCACTGGTCCTTGGCCGTGCTTGACTATCGTCGCCTCACCTACACCTACCCCGGAGGCGAACGGCCTGCGCTCAACAACATCAGCCTGGAGGTGCGGCCCGGTGATCTGGTGGCGGTGGTGGGGCGCTCGGGATCCGGCAAATCTTCATTGCTGTGGGCGGCGAATGGGCTCATCCCTCATTTCTACGGCGGACGCTTTGCCGGCGAGGTCAGCGTGCAGGGTGTGAGCACCCGCCTCACGGCGCCGCAGGATCTGGCGTCCCACGTTGGCACGGTTTTCCAGGAACCGGCCCGGCGATTCGTCAGCCATTCGGTGTTGGATGAGATCGCATTTGGCCTGGAAATTGCCGGCGAGCCGACCCAAAAACTGCGGCGCCGGGTGGATGAGGTGGTCGAGCGGTTGAAGCTGGGTGGTCTGGTCCACCGCCCGCTGGACCGGATGTCGGGTGGTGAACAACAGCGGGTGGCCCTGGCGGCCGCCCTGGCACGCGGCCCCGAGATCCTGCTTCTCGATGAGCCGACTTCCCAATTGGATCGGAGCGGGTCAGAAGCGCTCTTTGCATGGCTGACGGATCGGCAGAAAGAGTCCGGCGCCGTGACCCTGGTGGCCGAGCATCGTCTGGAAGACTTGGCGAAGGCGGCGACGCAGGCGGTCTATCTGGATCCGTATGGCGGGTTGGGAGCAAGCGGCCCGGCCGAAGATGTTTGGCCTGGCATGCCCTATGCAGCGCCGCTGACCTCGGCGCTCCGCCTGTTTGGGATAGAGGTACGGGATCCCCAGGGCATCCGCAAGTTGGGCCGGATGCTCGAAGATTTGGCGCGCGATGGCCGGCGACCTCTTCAGGCGGAGCCGGGCCCGATCATCCTGGCCGGGAAGGCCCTCAGCGCCGCCTATGATCGGATCCCCGCCCTGAGGGATGTGCACCTCGAGCTGGCGGAGGGGACGGTGACGGCCGTTGTGGGCGAAAACGGCTCCGGCAAGACGACCCTGCTGCGGGCGCTGGTGGGCCTCATGCCGCTGGTTCGCGGCGAAGTCAGGCTTCGCGGGGTGAGGATCGACGGGCGGCCTGTGTCGGAGTTGGCCGGGGCGATCGGCTATGTTCCCCAATGGCCCTCAGCGCTCCTATTCGCCGACAGCGTCCGCGATGAGCTGAGGTTCACCTTGGCACAGCATCACAACGGTGAAGCCGACTCGGCCGATGTGGATTCTCTTTTGGCCCAACTGGGACTGGCCGACGTGGCGGATCGCTACCCTCGGGATCTGTCGGCTGGCCAGCGGCAGCGAGCGGCCCTGGCGGCGGTCCTGGTGGCACGGCCGGCTGTCCTGCTGCTCGATGAACCCACCTTGGGGATGGACCCGATCGCCAGGCGCCTGCTCGTGGATTTGCTCCGCAGCCTGGCTTCCCACGGGGCGGCCATTGCAGTCGCCACGCATGATGTGGAATTCGCCGCCAGCGCGGCGGACCACACTGCCATCCTGGTAGGGGGTCGGATGACCGATTTCGGGCCCACCCACGACGCCCTCTTCAAAATGCCGGAAAACCGGACCGCCCTGCAGAAGCTGACCGGCGCCCCCTGGCCGGCCACCGCCGAGGAAGCCGAGGCTGTTAGTGAAAACTTTCACAAGTCCACCGCCTAGCGTGGACCAGGCGCGAACTTGGTATCCGGCAGCAGACCCCGTCCACGGTTTTGATCATGTTCTGCGGGTTTTGGGGATGGCCCTTCGGCTGGGCCGGGAGCTGGGAGCCGACCTCGGCGTGCTGCAAGCGTCAGCTTTGCTGCACGACGCTGCCGGGGCAGTGCCCCAGGCCGCAGGCGAGGCTGAAGGGGGAAGGGCGACCCACGAACAGGCCTCGGCCGCCTTTGCTCACCGGGTGCTCAAAGATGCCGGCTGGGAGGCTGACCGGATCGAGGCGGTCGAGCACTGCATCCGCGCCCACCGGTACCGCTCAGCAGAGGCTCCCGAGACGCTGGAAGCCAAGATCCTGTATGACGCCGACAAATTGGATGTGTTGGGCGCCTTCGGTATTGCCCGCACCATCGGCTATGCCCTGCAGGCGGGGCAGCCGATCTATGTTGAACCGTCGGCGCAGTTTCTGGCAACTGGCGAGACTGTTGAAGATGAGCCCCATAGTGCCTACCATGAGTATCTCTTCAAACTGCGCCATGTCTCCGGCCGATTGCACACCCAGGAGGCGCGAGCTGTGGCGGAAACCAGGGTGGCGTTGCTGAACCGTTTCTTCCGAGGACTCGACCAGGAAGCGCGCGGTGAAGCCTGAGCGCACCCCAAGGGATGGCCGGTCACCAAATTGACCCTCCCCTATCCGGCTGGTATGATTTGGCCCGAGATGACCTCCAATTCGTCTGACCCCCAAATCCTTCTCACAAATGACGACGGGATCAAATCCCCGGGATTGTGGGCCGCCGCCGAAGCCCTGTCGACCTTGGGCTTCGTGACGGTCGTTGCGCCGCGGGAACAGTCATCAGGAAGCGGCCGCAGCAAACCGCAGATCTCGGATGGGGTGATCAACGAAGAAGAGCTGAACGTGAAGGGTCAACGCTGGAAGGTGTATGCTGTCGGCGGAAGCCCGGCGCAGGTTGTCCAGCACGGGATCCTGGAGCTGCTGCCCCGCTTGCCAGATCTGGTGGTGGCGGGAATCAACTATGGCGAAAATGTCACCACCAGCATCACCATCTCGGGGACCGTCGGGGCGGCGATGGAAGGCGCTGAGCTCGGCATTCCGGCGCTGGCCATCTCACTTGAAACCGAGCGCGAGTTCCACCTTTCCTATTCACGAGACATCGACTTCAGCGCCGCCGCCTATTTCACCACGCTGTTTGCGCGCCTGCTTCTGGATGGTTTTCGGATCAAGGACGTCGATCTACTCAAGGTAGATGTGCCATCCAATGCCACCACCGAGACGCCCTGGCAGGTCACACGACTGTCCCGGGGTCGTTACTACCTTCCCAAGAAACCCGAGCGCCAGCGCCTGGATTCACCCGCCGAATTGGACTACGAGGTGGTCAGTGATGTCTCCGAGCACGGCGGCGACTCGGACGCCCATGTGCTGCGCATCGAGCGGCGAGTGGCCGTGACTCCGATCAGCCTGGACATGACATCACGCGTCGAACTGGGCGACCTTGGAGAGCGCTTGCGGCAGGCCATCGGCTCCACCACCTGACCCGCTCTCCTTACCTCGGGCTTGCTTTCCGCCTTAGCTGGGGTCGCCGCCATCTTGGGCCAAGACGGCCAACATGGCGGCATGGATCCGACCGTTGGTCGCCAGGACCGAGATGCCAGTTGGGCCGGTGAATCGGTGCGGCTCATCCCCCGTCGTCTGCGAGACCGTGCCACCGGCTTCGGCCACCAACAGCATGCCGGCGGCCACGTCCCAGGGGTATGAGAGCAGTTCCCAGTAGCCGTCGAATCTCCCCACTGCCACGTAGGCGAGGTCCAGAGCAGCCGAGCCAAGCCGTCGGACCCCTTGGGTCCGCAGGGCAAGCTCAGCATAATGATCCAGGTTGTTGTCTTTCGCCGTGCGGATAGCGTAGGGGAAGCCGGTCGTGAGAAGGCTTTGGTTGAGATTCGTAGTTTCAGAAACCTGGATCGACTTCCCGTTGAGGAACGCCCCTTGACCCTGAACGGCCTGGAAGAGCTCGTCTCGAACCGGGTCGAAGACCACCCCCAGCCGGATGCCGGAAGCGTCCACATAGGCGATGGCGACGGAAAAGAAGGGTATGCCGTGGGCAAAGTTGGTGGTGCCGTCGAGCGGGTCGATGATCCAGGTCCCGCTGTCTTCGACAGTTCCTCCGCTTTCTTCGGCCAGGAATGCATCATCGGGAAACCGATCTCGTAGGGCTTCAAGGACCGCCGATTCCGACCGGAGATCAATCTCGGTCAAGAGGTCGGTATCGGTGCTCTTGGTGCGGACCGTGTGAGGCTGGTCGAGGCCCTGCTTGAGAAGGATTCCGGCTGCCCGGGCGGCGTGGACGGCAGCCGTCAATTTGTCTTCGGTGGTGGCGTGATCAGGCATGTGCTCATCCTTCCAATCCCTTTGTTGCGAGGGCCCAGGTGCTATCCCAGGAACCAGAACACAGAGTAAAGGGAGCTGAAGATGATCTGGAGGGCCAGGCTGATCGCAAAATAGCCGAACCTGAACCGCCGGGACTGCCCCTCCAGCCAATCGCCGAGAACTATGAATGCAGGAAAGAGGATCAGAACATAGCGGGCGATTGACCGCCATGCCGAAGCTTCGAACGTGTGGACGCCGGTGAACAGGATCAGGTTGATGCCCATGTAAAGCAGCCATTCCCCCCGGCGCCATTGGGGGCGAATTAGCATTGCCGCAAACAGCCCCGCAAACAGCAGGGCGCTTGATGTCTCCAACACAGTCAGGAACTCGGGCTTGCGGATCACCTGGGAGAAGGCATAAAAGGTCCCATAGATGGGTCCAACCCACGCGAGCTTCGAGCCTGTCTGCAGGATGCTGGCCATCGGCGGAAAACCGGCCAGGGCGCGCCAGGCTTGGAAGCTCAGGCCGCCCGCCAGCGCCAAACCGGCGCCGATCAGACTCGGGAGCAGCGCACCGAGTCGCCGCGGAATTTCATGTCGGCGCCACTGGATCCAGCCCAGCCAGGCCAATGCGGCTCCGGTAAGCATGCCTGGCCCGCGGGTGAGACTGGCCAAAAAAGCTGGTGGGCCGGCCAGCCACCAGCGCTGACGGTACGCCGCCAGGAAGGCCGCCAAGGTGAGGCAAATGAACAGCGACTCAGTGAAAGGGGCCATCAGAAAGAAGGCCGTGGGGTACGCTGCCAGCGCCAGGACGGAATCCCGTGCCGTCTGGGGCCCATAAAACTGATCGGCGATGAGGTAAAGGAACACCAACGCCCCGGCCGTGGCCAACGTCGAAACCAGCAGACTCCCGGCCACATAGTCGTGGGTGAACCAGCGGCTGGCCGCTCCGGCCAGGGAGGCATACAGAGGATAGTAGACGCTGTCTGGAACGCCCACGCCAAAGTACCCGAGGCGGGCCAGGTTGAGATAGTGGATGGCATCCCAGCGCGGCCAGACGCCGAGGATGGCCTGCCCCGCTCTGGATGCATACCAGGGCAGCCCGTTGAACAGGCTGGTGCTCGGATCTGGGCCCATGGGGAGGTGAGGTGCGGCAACCCACCAAACGCCGGCCATGAGCACCCCAAGGGCGAGGCGCCAAACCAGGGTGACGGTCATCCCAAGCTTGATCGCCCCTCCCCAAGCGAGGGGAGCCGGTACCTGGACCGGATCTGCGGCGGCAGCTGCCCCATGGCTGTTCGGGCTGGATGGGCTTATCGAATTGGGGTCAGCCATTCAACATCCCCTCTGGGGCCCGGTACGGCCGGCGGGGGCCGTCAAGTACGCTGCCAAACCGAGACAGTCTCGATGTGGTAGGTCTGGGGGAAGAGGTCCAAAGGCACGCATTCGAGCAGCGAATAGCCGCCGTCGTGCAGACCGCGGGCATCCCGGGCAAGTGTGGCTGGGTCGCACGAAACGTAGACCAGGCGCCGAGGGGCCTGCTGCAGAATGCCGCTGACGACGTCTGAACCCAGTCCGGCACGCGGCGGATCGGCGATGATGAGATCCGCTCGGCGGTCGATGGCTGGCAGCGCCTCGGCTACGGTCGCCTCATAGAGATCGACGCTGTCGAACGGATCAAGATTGGCCTCAAAATCGAGACAAGCGGTCGATGAACTTTCGACAGCCAGGACGGTGGCCCCGCTGTTGGCTGCAAACGCGCTGAACAACCCCACCCCGGCGTAGAGATCGAACAGCGTCTCCCCGCCACCTATCTCGAGCCCAGCCAACGCGCGCTCGACGAGCACAGGAGTCAGCTGGGGGTTGACCTGGAAGAACGATCCGGCCGAGACCTGGAAGCTGCGGTCCAACACATCGAACATCAGCGGCTCCCCACCGGCCAGGATCCAACGCCCTTCGGGAGTGGCCCAGACGACGCTGGCTTGCAGACCAATTTCGAACTCCTGATCCGGCGGATGGTCGGCGTAGAAGACGATCATGTTCTGTCCGGCGTCGTCACTCTGGACGTCCACCCGGATGACCCCCTCGAGTTCCGCCATATCCAGACTCTGCCAAAGCTGATCGACAGCCGGAATCGGCAGGTGGCATTCGTCGATGCCAAACACGCGGTCGCCATTTGCCGTCACATAGCCCAGGCGGCCCTCAGGACTCACGTGGAGGCTCAAGCGGGACCGGTAACGCCACGGGTCGGGACAGGGAACTGTCTCGCCGACCGTGGGGGCCTCCAGCCCGCCCAGCCGCTGTAGTTGATCGCGCACAATCTGGGCCTTCGCCCGCAGTTGGGCGCCATAGGCCATGTGTTGATAGTGGCAGCCGCCACACATTTGGAAGTGCTTGCAAGGGGGTGGAACGCGCTCGGGAGAGGTCTCCGCCACGGACAGCAGGCCGGCACGAGCCCAACGTTTATGTTCTTCTTGGATGGCAACAACCACGGTCTCATTCGCCATGCTGAAGGGAACGAAGACCACCCGACCGTCGTCATCATGCCCAAAGGCCTCGCCGCCATAGGCATAATCGGTGAGCCTGAGTTGTTCGGTTTCGCCGGGCGCGATCACGGTGAGATCGGCCAGGCGATGACGCCCATCGCTGTCAGGATCACAAATGTGTTGATCAGCCAATGGAGCAGGAACGGAAACAAGAAGGACTTCGACCGCCAGGCGAGCCACCCGAACAGGATACCTCCGAAGATTGTGGACAAGGCCTCAAGTTCGGGTTTGCCGATATGCGCCATGGCGAAAGGGACCGCTTGGAGGAGCACGGCGCTGGGCCCGACAACACGCAAGAGGCCGAACAGGATAAAGCCGCGGAATAGAAACTCCCAGCCAAACAGGTCCAGCGCCGATGTTCCAAGGACTTCGGAGACGGTACGTGTCCCCTGCGCGTAGTAGCTTGACATGGCGGGAGTGCGGGCCGAAAGGTAAAGGATCGGAAGCCCGACGGCCAGGAAGATGAGGGTCCATTTCAAGCCGGTGCGCCAATCGCCCAGGCGGAAGCCATAGACCGCAGGGGATTGGCGAAAGCCGATCAAGATGATCAGGAGCGGCACGATCAGATAGTACAAGGTGCGCTCCAATGCCTTGGCAAGTAGGAGCTCGGCGTAGGTGCTGTAGGGAATGAAATGGTGGTAGGCATCCAGCATCAGGAGAAGCGTGGAGACGACCACCACCACTGTGGCCCGTGCGTCGAGTTCAAGCCGGCCCAGCCGGATCGTGGGTGCGGGCTCAGAATCCGATGCCACCTGGAGACCTCCCATCGTCGGCTTCGGCGGACGAAGTTTAGTAGCTGAAATTGGCGCTGGACCCGCCGGGAGCCATCAAGACCGCCAACTCAGGGGCATGGTGGATGATCTCGAGACCCCAATTGAGGCAGGCCAGGCCGATGAGGGCCCCGGCCAGGGCCAGCGCCAAGCGGGGTGCCCGAATCGCTTGCGGTGAGTCACGGCGCAGTCGCACAATCTGTGTGACGCCGCGCGCTGCCAGCGCAGCGACGATCGGCAGCAGGGCAAGGTGAAACCGCTCTTCGGCCATAATAAGCATGTGGATGCCGACGTACCAGGCCAGCAGCCAAACCGCCAACCACCAGGCCGCACCGTCCCTGCGGAGTGTGAACCCAAGGATGGCCGGTGGGAGCAGGACGACCAGCGGCATGGTAAGGATCAGGTAAATCGCGAGCACCACCCAGCCTGGAAGCGGCCCCAGCAAACCCTGGCTGTAGAAGAAGATGAACGCCCGATCTTCAAGCCCCCACAGATGCCCCAGCTTGGCCAGCATCAGCTGTGGAATGCGGCCGGGGTCCTGCTCGATGAAGGCCAGCGCACGCTCCCGGCCCACCTGGTCTCGGACAGCGTCATCGGTAATGGTGACCAGATCGAGGGATGGCCCGAAGCGGAATGTCCCGTCGTTGCTCGGATAATAGCCCAGGTACAGGTTGTAACCGAGGCTGGTTTCGACGAATGTCGGCTTGTGGTCAAGAAGCGAATTGCGAACACTCCAGGGCAGGGCCATGAGGACGACCACGCCGACGAGCATGATGGCGCCTTGTCGTTGACCTCGCCGCCAAATCCAAATCCCGGCCAGCAACGGAAAGCCGATAATGACCGAACGGGTGAGCACGCCCAAGCCGAGCATCAGACCGGCCAGGGCGAAATCTCGGCTCCTGCCCTCGGTGGCGCCGCGGAGCAACAGTAGGAACCCCGCCGCCAGGAGTGGGATGAAGAGATTCTCAGTCGCCAGTCCCAAGGGCAGGGCGACGAGCATCGGCCATGCAGACACGGCAATTGCCGCGGCCAGCGAGGCACCCGAGCCGCCGAAGCGCCGGGCCAGCGCGTAACTGAGGGGCGCCAGAAGGCCGCCCAGCAGGGCCTGAACAAGTCGAACGGCGTAGAAACGGTCAGACACCCCGTTGACGGCATAGATGACGGCCAGGAAAGCAGGATAGAGCGGCGCCCGGAAGGTGGTCTCGACCCCTAGCGGGTCGGTGATGGGCGTTATCTGGCTCTCGTTGACCGTGGTCAACCTCTTGAGCTGGGCCATGATCTGCGCCTGGTCAGGCGGCGCGTACCAGCGGAAGCCATGACCTGCGGCCAGACTTCGCCCCAGCATGTCGTACTGGAACATGTCGTCGAGTCCGATGGGAAGATTCGGGGCAGACAGCACAGGGATGAGGCGCAGGCCCGCAGCCAGCAGGTAGAGGAGCAGGAAGAGCTGGGGGCGGGACATGCGTGGAGCGCCCGGCATGGAATGCGGTGGAGACACGGTTTCGCTGCCGCCGCTCTCTGGTTCCATGTTAGTGGAGAGCGAGAAAATCGTCGATGGTCCCGAGTAAATGGTCCACGTCTTGAGGCATGATCTCACCCATGTGGCCGATACGAAAGGTCCCGTCCTTGATCTTGCCGTAGCCGTTGGCGATGACCATCCCGCGCTCGGCCAGGAACCGGCTCAACCCGGAGAAATCGAATTCGGCGGGCTTGACAACGGTGGTCACCGTCTTGGAGCGGAATCCCTCGGCGGCAAACAGGCCGAATTTGGCATCGGCCCATGTGCGAACGCGTTCTGCCATGGCCTGGTGGCGGGCGTAGCGGGCGGGCATGCCCTCGGCCAGCATCCGATCGAGCTGAGCATCAAGGGCGTAGAGCAGCGAAATGGCGGGTGTGGCCGGCGTACTCTGCTTTTCGAGCAGGTACTTTTCGAGCACGACGAAGTCGAAGTACCAACCGCGGTGCTCCACGCTCCTGGCCCGCTCCAACGCTCGGTCGCTGACGGCGGCAAACGCCAGGCCGGGGGGCAGTGCGAAGCACTTCTGGGACGATGTGAGCAGGACATCGATCCCCCAGTCATCAACCGGAATGTCCACCCCGCCGGCGGAGGACACCGCATCCACCAGGACCACCAGCTCGGGGTTGAAGTTGCGGGCGCGCTCGATGATCGGGCCCACCGGGTTTTCCACACCGGTCGACGTCTCGTTGTGGACCACGGCCAACGCATCGTAGTTGGCCTTCTCCAGCGCCGATTCCACCTGATCTGGCGTGAGGGGTTGCCCCCACTCGGTGGCCAGCAGATCGGTGGCCACTCCGTTGCCCAGGGCCACGTCGTGCCAACGCTCACCAAACGCGCCCGAAGCGCACAGCAACAGCCGCTCGGCGACGCAGTTGCGCACGGCTGCTTCTTGCAGACCACTTCCAGAAGACGCCGTAACGTACACCCGGTGTTTGGTCTGAAGGACAGGTCTGAGGCGCGATTGGATTCGCCCGAAGAGATCGGAAAACGCCTGGCTGCGGTGCCCAATCATGGGTTGATCTTGGGCCCGAAGGATCTCCGGAGCGACATCGGTTGGGCCAGGAATGAACAGTTGCGCCATGGCAGCACCCTTCCTGAAACTGGAGTGCGGCGATTTTATCAGATCGACACGCGATCGGCGAGCCGCAGGCGCCCGCCAGCCGCCGCGCGCCAATACCGGCTCAAGATTGTAAAAATCAACTAAACAATCAATATAATTAATATCCGTATTGACAAATAACAACAATAGGGTATCATGGCAGGAACTTCCTAAGTTCAAGTTGGATATCGTATGACGGACCAAACGGCCGGTTGAGATGGTCGGGCGGAGCGATTTTGCCCAGGGGAAAGGGGTTCAGACTGATGGCAAACACGATCTTGACCCTATGTCCGGTGTGTGGCGAACGTCTTTCCGCCACGCGGCTGCACTGTCGCAGCTGCGACACGACGATCGAGGGCCAGTTCGAGTTGGGACGGTTTGGCCGCCTGACCGCCGAGCAGCTTGCCTTTGTCGAGACCTTTGTGCGTTGTGAGGGCAAGCTTAACCGGATGGAGAAGGAGCTTGAGCTCTCCTATCCGACGCTGCGTTCTCGGTTGACGGAGGTCATCCATCAGATGGGGTACGAAACCGGGCCGGAGGCGGAGAAGCTCAGCGACGATGAACGACATCAGATCCTGGACGATCTGGCTTCCGGGAGGCTCTCCTCCGAAGAGGCCATGCAGCTGCTGGAAGGCGAATAGCCGCCGCGAAACTCGATAGTGCTGAGAGGAAGATGGCCATGAGTTCAACAACGTCTGGATTGCGGGCGGTCACCCACCCTGCGCGTGGAGCATGTCCAAGGCGACTTGGAGATCAGGGGGACGGAACAAACACAAATCGAAGCCAGCGTTGAAGGCAACGGTCAGGTCAGCCTTCGGCAGGATGGGCAGGTGGTGGTGCTCACCGCCGACCGCGATGCCCGTCTTAAGCTGCCGCGGGCCGCCACGGTGCATGTGGTGGAGATCATCGGGGACCTCCAGGTCCGAGACCTGGACGGTCCGCTGGAAGCCGACCGAGTGGAGGGGGATGCCTTGCTTGTCCACCTGGCCGCCGTCAGGATCAGCAAAGTGGGCGGCAGCCTGAGAGCGAGCGAAGTGCGGGGTGACTTGGGACTGCAGGGCGTGGGAGGCGACGTGCGGCTGACGGATGTTTCCGGCGGCGTCCGGGTGGCACTGGGCGGCAATCTGACGGTGAAGAACACAAACTCGCCTCTTGACGCCACCGCCGGCGGGGACGCCGTGCTGCAGATTGAGATCGCCCAGTCGGAACCGGTGGCGGTGGTCGCCGGCGGCGACATCGTGTGCCGGCTTAACGGGTCGCCTTCGGCGGAGGTGACGCTGTCCAGCGGGGGCTCGCAGACGATCGATCTGCCCAACGTCCAACCTGATTCCTCCACCGGCCGTTTCACGCTCGGTGGAGGCGAGGCAGCCGTTAGCATGAGCGCCGGCGGCGACATCTGGCTTGGCGGGGAGGAACCCTTCTCCGGGGCGGACGACGTCGACGCCATCGGGTCACGTGTGGCGGCCTCGGTGGGTAAGACCCTGGCCGAAGTTGAGGTCGGGCTCGGGGCGATGGGGGCGGTGATGGAGTTCTGTCTCTGAGGCGGAGATATCCACCAAGGTTCAGAGGATCGTCGAGCGCGCCATCCGCCGACAGCGAGGCCGGCCGGGCAGCGGCATGCCGCTGCCTGTGGCCAAGGGATCGCCGGAGACGTCGAGCGCAACCAGCGACGAGGAACGGTTGAAGATCTTGAAGATGGTCGAAGACGGCAAACTCAGCGTCGAGGACGCTGAGAAGCTCTTCGAAGCTCTGGAGGCCTAGGGTGACCGCTGCCGCCAAGATGCGGTCTCAATCCCAGACGCACGATGGGCTCCGGCCTTTGGATGCCCGGCGCGATATGAAAGCCGTAGCACAGGTGATTGAGATTGGCTTCGCGGGTCAATTGGACGCCAACGGGCGCCGCATGGTCAGAGACATGAAAGCCTTGGGCCGCTTTGGCTGGCTCGGGTGGCTGGTTGCCCAACTCATGCTCCCGCCAGCGGCGTATCCGCTTGGCTTTGTCTGGGAGCAGGGGGGCAGCGTGGTGGGGAATGCCAGTCTGCTCCCAGCGGAGCGCGCATCGGGTCGATGGATTCTGGCCAATGTGGCCGTGTTGCCGGAGTACAGACACCGCGGCATCGCGCGGGCCCTGGTCACATCGGCCATCGATCTGGCGGCACGAAGGGGAGGCCGGGAACTGGCCCTCCAGGTGGATGTTCGGAGTGAACCCGCCCGCCGACTGTATGAGAGCCTGGGGTTCGTGGCCCAGACCACACGCACGACTTGGTGGCGGTCGACGGATTCCCGCCTCCCCGAGATCGAGGACACACCCCCCATCCGCCCAAGGCAGGATGAAGATTGGCCGCAGCAGTACGCCTTGGCGCGGAGCATGTTCCCCGAAGGGTTGCTCTGGCCAACCCCGCTGCGAGCCGACGTCTTCCGACCGGAGGCGCTCTCCGGCGCGCTGGGCCTGCGCCGGACGCGGCACTGGGCTTGGTACGAGGCGGCGGGCAGGATCGGAGGCACACTGACAGCCCGACTGGGGACCGAGGCCCGTCACTGGCGCTTCTTTCTGTTGGTGACGCCGGAACTGGAGGGTGTCGCCGAGGCGCCGCTGTTGCTGCACGGCTTGCGGGAGCTCGAGCCGTCCCAACTTCCAGCCACGCTTGACTACCCTTCTGACCGAGCGACGGACGCGCTGATGTCGCTGGGGTTCCGGCCTCAGCGTACGCTGACCTGGATGTGGCTGGGTCTGCGAACCGGCGGCGCAACAGGAGCAGGCACGTGGTGAAGCTGGATGGAAGCGAACATATTGTGAAAAGTTTCACAAATAGACCCATGAGCGCACGACATGCGGCGTAATCGCAACTTCAGCATGATGGTGGCCTCCCTGTTCATCTCGCGTGCCGGGGACACGTTCACCTTCCTGGCGTTGGCCATTCAGGTCGATTCGCTGTACTCGGATCCCAAGCAGTCTGCGGGTGCGTTGGCCTCGGTCTTGATCGCCTTCGCGCTCCCGCAGCTGGTGTTCGGTCTCTTTGCCGGGACGTTGGTGGACCGCTGGGATCGCCGGCGGACGATGATCGTGGCCGATCTGGCCAGGGCGGCGCTCATCCCCGGTTTCCTGTTTCTGCGCTCCCCAGCCGACGTCCCTTGGGCCATGGCGCTGGCCTTCAGCGTATCCAGCTTCGGCGCCTTCTTCTATCCGGCACGGACGGCCCTGCTGCCATCGCTGGTCGAAGGAGATGAGCTGATGCAGGCCAACAGTTGGATGCAGGTGGGTGAGACTTTCTCGAGGCTGGCTGGCCCCATCCTGGCGGGTGTTGTCATCGGAGCCTGGGGTAGCCGATCGGCGTTTCTGGTGGACAGCGCCAGCTTCGTGGGGTCGGCGCTCTTCTTGACCGCTGTTCGCGGGGTCAGGACGCGGGAAGACATCGGCGCCGATGGCGGCCCGGTGTCGGCGTTTGACGATCTGCGGGCGGGCGTACGCTACGCGTTGCGGAGCCGGTTGCTGCAGGGCATCACGCTGGGTCTGGTCTTGGCTTTGCTGGGGATCGGTGGCGTGGACGTCCTGATCGTGCCCTTCACGCGCTATGCCTTCCACGCTGCGCCCGAGGCATTGGGTATGTTGCTCACCGTTCAGGGGATCGGCATGGTGGTTGGCGGTCTTCTGGCGGGAGCCCTGGGTCGCAAGCTCAGCCCGCTGGTCCTATCGGTGGCCTCGATGCTCGTCCTTGGGGTGGTCATGGCCGGATTCGGGATGGCGCCCACGTACCTGGTGGGATTGCTCATCATGCCATGGGCAGGCCTGACGCTCGCGCCGCTGAACGCCAGCCTGCAAACCATGCTCCAGCAAGGCGTCCCGGGGAGCATGTTGGGTCGGGCGGGGGCGCTCACCGAGATGGCGTCCACCACGGCTCAGCTGGCGTCAATGGGGGGCGCAGGAGGCATGGCGGCACTGGTTGGTCTGCGGCCGACCTTCGTTTTGGGCGGGGTATTGATCGGCCTCGGAGCCTTGGGCATGGGCGTTCTGTTTCGCGGCACGGCGCCCTCGGGGCTGCCGGCGCCCTCGGCGGCCCAAGCTGGAGACTAGGCGACGCACCTTTTGACAAGAATGGGTTGTAGGACATGGACACAGGCGACAGCCAAGACATCTTGAGAAGTCTGGAAGAAGGGCAGATCGACGTGGGGGAGGCCCTCAGGCGCCTCGATCCGCCGCAGACTGAGCCAGACGGACGGCGGCCCAGGCCGCGGTTCTGGCGTATGTGGTGGGCCATCTGCTTTGGGAGTGGCCTGGGCCTGGCGGTCATATCGGCCGGCGTGGCGACGCTCGGCGGCTGGTGGTGGCTGGCAGCGGTTCCCGCCGGATTGGTCGCCTTGCTGCTGATGGCGCTGGGCGTGGCAACCGCCGATGCCCCCTGGCTCCAGCTCCACATTGAAACAGGCTCCCAATCATGGCCGCGGATCATTCGCCTGGGGCTGCCTTTGCCGCTGCGGCCAGCGGCTTGGGTTCTGCGCCACTGGCCAGGGCACAAGCCAGCCCTCCGCGCCACGGCTCTGGATGAACTCATTCTCATATTGGAAGAGAACCTGAGCGCCGGGGAACCCCTGGTCATCGACGTCCATGAAGGTCGCGACGGCGAACGCGTACGCTTGCACATCGGCTGACGGGAGGCATCAATGGTCACATCTGAAGAACGCATGAAGATCCTGAAGATGGTCGAGGATGGTAAGATCAGTGCCGAGGAAGCGGCTCAGTTGCTCAAGGCGCTCAGCAAACAAGAGCGGCGCCGGACGCCGGTGGCCGAGGGCGATGCCCGCTGGTTGCGAGTTCGGATCACGGACCTGGATTCGGATCGGGCATCGGTGAACGTCAACCTACCCATCAACATGGTGAATGTGGGATTGAAGATGGGCGCCCGTTTCATTCCCGAGTTTGAGGGGCTGGACCTGGAAGAACTGGGCGATGCCCTGCGCCAGGGCCTGACCGGTAAGATCGTCGACGTGGTGGATGAAGAAGACGGGCAGCACGTCGAGGTGTACATCGAATAGGAGCTGTGGCCTTGGACCGCCCGCTGGGTTCGTCAGGCGGACGAGTCAGGCACACGGCAGGAGGAGGCAAGCATGACCAGACTAGCACTTCGTTGGGCGATCAACGCCCTAGCCCTCTATTTGGCCGTGGGGACGGGTTGGCTGGCCGGCATTCAAGCCGAGAACACCACCTGGTGGGCGTTCATTCTCCTGGCCTTGATCTTTGGCTTGGTGAATGCCCTCGTTCGGCCGCTCCTCAAGTTGCTCACCTGCCCCTTGATCCTCCTGACGCTGGGGCTGTTCACGCTGGTGATCAACGCCATCATGCTCTGGCTGACGGGGGTCATAGGCCAGCAGATCGGGCTGGGGATCAGCTTCGCCGCCCCGCAGTGGCTGTGGATCTTCCTTGGCAGCCTGGTCGTGTCGATCGTCAGCGCTGTCTTGACCACCGTGCTCAGAGAGGATCAGCGCCGGCGTTGACCGAAGCCAGCAAAGACGCAAGCTAACGGGCAGCGCGCCGCGTTCGCGGCGCGCTGCTCTTTGGCCTTTGAATGTGGGGTATGCTGGTGGTTGACGAGCCCAGACAGGAGCAGAACAGGATTGGAAATCCAAGACAAGTCAATTTTGGTGCTTGGCGGGTATGGCCTTGTTGGGTCCGCCGTCTGTCGAGAGTTCCTCTTGCGGCGACCCTCACGTCTCATGGTGGGCTCTCTTCGGCGAAGCCAGGCCGAAACGGCGGTGGACCAGCTCAAAACGGATGGCCCCCAGAGCGACGCCGAAATCCTGCCGGTGTGGGGTGACGTCCTCCTGCGGGCCGAGTGGCAGGCTGAGGATGAAAACGTCCACCCTCGCATTCGGGTCTTGGAACAACCGGAACAACGCCGGCGGCTGGTGGGAGATATCCTGGATGAACTGGACGCTTACGTCCTCCACGCCTCGCTGCTGTACCAACTGATTACGGGGTCCTGGCCGGGGCTAGGCGGTCGTGGCGCCGATATCGTGGTGGATTGTATGAACACCGCCACCGCCGTTGCCTATCAGAACATCTATCAGGCCGCGCAGCGCCTCGAGGGCCGAATACAAACGGAGCAGCCGACGGATTGGCCGGAAGAAGTGGAGCGCGTCTTTACCTCGCTCTACATCCCCCAGCTCGTTCGCCACATGCAGATCTTCTACGAAGCCATGACGGCCGCCGGTACGCAGGCGTATGTGAAAGTTGGCACAAGCGGAACCGGAGGCATGGGTTTTAACATCCCCTACACCCACGGCGAGGAACGCCCTTCTCGCGTCCTGCTTTCGAAGTCAGCCGTTGCAGGCGCGCAGACGATGCTGATCTTCCTGCTGGCCCGGACCCCGGGGGGGCCACAGGTTATGAAGGAAGTCAAGCCGACCGCAGCCATCGCCTGGAAGGAAATCGGCTTTGGGCCGATCCGGGCCGGTGGACACGAATTTCCTCTCTACGACTGTGACCCGGATGCGCCGGCGCCGCTAGATAACCCGGAAACCATCAGGGCGCAGGCCGACTTCGGGACCGACACAGGCGAGATCCTGGAATCGGTGTACATCGATTCGGGCGAGAACGGCCTGTTTGCCGCAGGAGAATTCACCGCCTTGACCACCTTGGGGCAGATGGCCTTTGTCACCCCGGAAGAGATTGCCCACAATGTGGTCAGGGAAATCGAAGGCGGCAACACGGGCAAAGACGTCGTGGCGGCGATCGACGCCTCGGTGATGGGCCCTTCCTACCGGGCTGCCTTCCTGCGTTCGGCAGCGCTCAATCGTCTGCACCAGTTGGAACAGGAACACGGCGTAGATTCAGTGGCTTTTGAGCTTCTGGGGCCGCCCCGGCTTTCCAAGCTCTTGTTCGAGGCATACATCATCAAGAGAATCGCACCGGCCCTCTCGCAGGCGATCGAGGCTGACCCCCAGGAGCTCAGCCAGCAGGCGCTCGCGCTTGTGCGCGCCGATGCGCCCCTTCGCCAGCAGATGATTTCGATCGGGATCCCGGTTTTGGTGCCGGACGGAAAGGGGTTGCTGCGGGGTCCTGTCATCAAGTCCCCCGACGCCGAGCACGGCTGGGTGGACCTGAGGCCGGAAAATGTGCGCTGCTGGCAGGACAGGCTGAGGGCCGTCAAGGCAGAAATAGGGGCCAGTCTGGATGGCGACACCAGCTCTCAGATAGACCGCCCATTCGAATCAAGTCGCATCTGGCAACTGGACGACCGCTTCGATGTGGGAGAGGTCGTGGGATGGGTTTTCAATGAGGAAGAGCGGGGGCGTCGAGGCAAGAGCTAGGCGGCTTGACTGCCCGCAGTGGCAGGCAGGCCTATGCTATACTCCCTTGATTTTGTGATCTGTACGCAAGAAAGCGATCTTGCGGCAACCGAGCGGCGACTTCGCTGTCGTCGGAGCCCGAACCGTGTCCCTGCCTGATCGTATGGCGCATTCATCTTGTGCCTTGCGGAAATGGCCGCACCGATTGCAATGCCAAAGGCCAAATAGGATATGACAGCGCCCCTTCCTCCCCCCGAGCGGGCACGAGCCTCCCTCGAACTGCTGTACAACATCAGCCGAGAGCTCGCTGCGCAGCTCGATCTGCGCGAACTGCTTCAACGCGTCCTGCAGTTGACCTTGGGGAACGTGGGCGCCGGCAGTGGGAGCATTCTCGTGCTTGACGAAAGCGGAGATGTCAGCGAAGGAGCTCTGGCGTTTGGTGGTCGGGTACACGATCACACCGCAGAACAGCTGGCTGTGACCTACGAACGAGGGCTGGCGGGCTGGGTGGTCGAACATCGAGAGCCCGCGCTCGTGGCCAGCACTCGTGATGATCCGCGTTGGCTCAAACGGCCCGAAGACGGTACCAATGTGGCTTCCCGCTCGGCCATCAGTGTCCCCCTGGCGGCGCGCGACCGCGTGGTGGGCGTGCTAACGCTTGTCCACCCTGAAGCCGGACATTTCAACCAGGACGACCTGACGCTGCTCAAGACAATTGCCGACCAAGCCGGGATTGCGGTGGAAAACGCCCGGCTGTTCACCGAGAGTCGTCGGCAGGTGGAGGCCACGGTCGCCCTTGCCGAGAGCGCTCGAGTCGTCACCGCCAGCCTCGACATGGAGGACGTCCTCGACCGCATCCTGGAACAAACCATCCGTACGCTGGATGTCGAGGCCGCATCGTTGGCGCTTCTCGACCAGGCGACCGGAAAGCTCGAGTTCAAGGTATCTCGTGGAGGTGGCGGTGAGGCTATTGTGGGTTTCCGCCTTCAACCCGGTCAGGGGATCGCGGGCTGGGTCGCCGAGCATGGCGAAGCTGTCGCCGTGGACAACGCACAAGAAGATCCGCGTTTCTTCCCCGGGGAGGACGAACTGACCGGTTTCAAGACGCTTTCGGTGGCCTGCGTTCCGATCTTTGTCAAGGAGGGCCTGATCGGCGTGTTGGAGGCCATCAACCCCAGCCGTAGGACCTTTGGCTCGGAGCAGGTGGAGCTGCTCACCGGTATCGGCGGTCTGGCCGGCACGGCGATTGCCCATGCGCAGTTGTTCGCCGACACCCAGGCGGCTCACGAACGCTATGCGGGCTTGTTCAACGACAGCATAGACCCGATCATCATCACCGACCTGACGGGCCAAGTGACGGAGGCCAATCATCGCGCCGAGTCGTTCCTAGGCCCCGACCCGGCTTACCTGAAGACGCGCACCATCTTCAGCCTCCACACGCCTGATTCGGACGTTTTGCCGCAGGAATTGAGCCGGATCAATGTCGGTGAAACGATCTCCTACGACGGCGATGTCACCCACAAGGACGGCTATCGGATGCCGGTGGAAGTTCACGTCAAGCGCATCGACATCGATCGGCAGCCATTCCTTCAGTGGATCTTGAGGGATATCTCAGAGCGTCAGGCTTTGGATGAGCTGCGAACCGATCTGACTTCGATGATATTCCACGATTTGCGGTCACCCTTGGGGAATGTCATGTCAAGCCTGGAGATGCTCCAGGCGAGTATGCCAACCGACAATGAGACCGTGCAATCCGTGCTTTCCATCGCCATGCGGTCGAGCCGCCGGCTTTCCCGACTGGTCGAGTCTCTGCTGGACTTGGGGCAACTGGAAGCAGGTCAGGCCGTACTCCACAAAGAATTCTACTTCGCTGGGCGCCGTCATCACCGAGGCAGTGGAAGAGGTGCATCCAGTGGCCGAGGCCAAAGGCCACACTTTGCGCTTCAACCTGGCGCGCCATCTGCCGGACATCCAATGTGACGTTGAGATGGTCCGGCGTGTCGTGATCAACTTGCTCGAGAACGCCGTGAAATACACTCATTCGGGAGGGAACATCACCGTGTCGGCCGCTCAGACCGACGACAACAGGATGGTGGCCGTCAGCGTGAGCGACACTGGCCCAGGCATCTCCCCCCGGGATCAGCAGGCTATCTTCGACAAGTTTGCCCGTATCCACGGCGAAGGGCGGCCCAAGGGACTCGGCCTCGGGCTGGCATTCTGTCGCCTGGCTGTCGAGGCGCACGGGGGTACGATCTGGGTGGAAAGCCAGGAGGGGAAGGGGTCAACCTTCACCTTCACGCTCCCACTTGCATAAACCAAGCAAATCTGACCGCAAGGAGACATCGTGCGGACCATTCTCTCCGGCATCACCATCGAAAATGCCTACCCAGCGTTGACGGTTGGGGCCATTGCCGGGGACGGCGAGGTGCTCCTGGTTGACTTTCCCTTGCGCGCCGACGATGCCAAGGAATGGTTGGGTCAGATCAGTGAACTCGGCAAGCCACGCTACCTGGCGGTCCTTGACCAGCATCCGGACCGCGTGCTTGCCTCCCGCAACATCGAGATCCCGCGCGCGGCACACAACGCCACAGCCGACGCCGTGTTGCGCCTTCCGGACACCTTTAAGGGCGCCAGCCAGCCGGTAGGCTCGGAGGTTGACCGCATCAAGCGCGTCACGGGAATGACGCGCCTCACCCCGGACCTGACGTTCAGAGATACGCTGCTCATCTATCTGGGCGACCAACTGGTCCGCCTGCGCCATCAGCCCGGACCTACACCGGGATCGGTGTGGGTGGTGCTCGAAGATCGCGGCGTGGTGTTCGTGGGCGATACCGTCGTTGTGGGTGAGCCACCGTTCCTCGGCTATTGTGAAATCGAACCCTGGCTTGAGGCCCTAGATGTACTGCGCGCCTCTCCCTTTGAAGATTACAAGATACTAAGCGGCCGGGATGGGCTGGTCGACCGGGATGTCATCAATGACATGGCCCGTTTCTTGCGAAAGGTGCCAGTCCGGCTTGAGCATATGCTCGATGCTGATGACATCGACGCCTCGGCAGAGGCTGCTGCCGGGGAGCTTATGAACGATTTCAAGGTGACCTCAGCCCGCTGGGACTTGTGCCGCTTCCGCCTGAAGTCCGGCTTGATCCGCCTGTTTCGACGTGACCACCCCGTCGAAGAATGATATTCCAGCGAGCATAGACGACTCCTTATGAAGAACGCATACGAACCTGTCGTCCGGGCCACTCGAGGGGGCGTGGAAGAGTCGGTGCACTTCGGGGCGATCGCCGTGGCTAATGCCTCGGGGCAAGTTTTGGCCAGTTGGGGGGATCCCGAAACCGTGACGTTCATGCGGTCATCGGCCAAGCCCTTTCAGGCCCTGCCCCTGGTCGAATCCGGCGCACTGGAGGCCTTCGGACTGACGGGCGAGGACTTGGCCCTCTTTTGTGCGTCGCACGCGGGCACCGACGCACACGTGCGGGGGGTGGAGCGCATTCAGTCCAAAGTCGGCCTCGAAGAGTCGGATTTGCAGTGCGGTACCCACTCCCCACTGGATCGGGCAACCGCCTTCCGGCTGGAGGCCGAGGGCCGACGGGCGACTCCCAATCGCCATAACTGCTCCGGCAAGCACACCGGTATGTTGACCTTGGCCAAGCAATTGGGCGCGCCCCTTACGACCTACCTCTCGCCCGACCACCCTGTTCAGCGGCAAATCCTGGCCGCGCTGGGCGCGATGGCGGACATCGGCGAGGCCGACTTCCGGCTTGGAACAGATGGCTGTTCAGCGCCCAACTTCGCCTTGCCGCTGCGAGCGGCGGCGACTGCCTACGCACGGCTGGCTGGGCCACACAAGCTGCCCCAGCACCGTGCCACGGCGTGTGAACGTATATTCGATGCGATGACTGCCTACCCGGTCCTGGTCTCCGGCGAGGGCCTGCTGGACACGGTGCTGATGAGCGCGCTGCCGGGTGTCCTGTCCAAGGGCGGAGCCGAGGGGTATCAGGGTCTGGCCATCCGCGCCGAAGCAAGTGCAGGCGGCGAGGCTTTGGGCGTGGCCGCCAAGATCAGTGACGGGGACCTGGGGTTCAGGGCGCAAGCCGTGTTGGTGTTCAGCCTTCTACAGCAACTCGGGGTTAGGGGGGGCGAGAAACTGTTCGACCGGCCTCCATTTGGCCGTCAGGAGATAATCAACGCCGCTGGCCTGGCCGTCGGGCGCGTCGAGCCTTGCTTCAGCCTGGGTGCGGGTTGAGGATGCCTGTGCTGGCGACGTCCTTGCTCCAAGACAGTGTGCAGTCAGTCCTGGGCCTGCGCCTGACCCAGGCTCAGTTGGAAGCCTTCCAATGGTACGCCGACGCCCTGCTTGCCTGGAACGAGAAGGTCAACCTGACGGCGATCACGGCTCCGGGTGAGATCGAGGTCAAGCACTTCGTCGACTCGCTGACTTGCCTGCTGGCCATGGACCTGAACCGCGGTGACCGGTTGATAGACGTGGGTACGGGCGCGGGGTTCCCCGGATTGCCGTTGAAAATCCTCCGCCCACAGCTGCAAGTCGTTCTGGTGGAATCGACCTACAAGAAGGTCCAGTTCTGCCGCCACGTCGTCGCCGGCTTGAAATTGGAAGCGGTGGACGTCGTGCACAGCCGGGCGGAGGACCTGGGCAACGATCCGGTGCACCGTCAAGTTTACGATTGGGTGGTTGCCCGAGCGGTGGCCTCGCTGCCCGTGCTGTCGGAGTACCTTCTGCCGCTGGCCCGTATCGGCGGTGTGGTGATCGCCCAGAAAGGCGAGACGGGGCCGGCCGAAGTGCACGCCGCCGATGCCGCCATTCGGCGTCTGGGCGGGCATGTGCGCCAGCTGCGGCCCATCGAGCTTCCCACCGTGGCTGAATCGCGCTATCTGGTCTTGATTGACAAGATCGCCGCCACGCCGGAGGGCTACCCGCGGCGGCCCGGGGTTCCCGCCAAGCGGCCACTTTCGAACAACTGAGGAGCGAACCGAGGCGGGCTACGCCGGACGAGGGGTGAGGTGGCCGGCGCTGACCTGCCAGACCGTGGCCCCGGCCAGAAACTCCGAACTGAACATCTCCAGGTCGGCGCTGGTGAGGATGGCCTGCTGGGCCTGCAAAATCCGGGTCAGCAGATCCTCCCGGCGGGCCCTGTCCAACTCGGCCAACACTTCGTCAAGCAGCAAGACCGGCCACTCCCCCGTTCGCTGTTTGAGCCACCCCACTTCAGCCAGTTTGAGCGCCAGCATCGCCGTTCGGATCTGTCCACGCGAGCCGTAAGTGTGCAGGTCGAGGGCGTTAATCTGAAAGCGTACGTCGTCCCGATGCGGCCCAATCAGCGTCACGCCGCGGGCGAGCTCCTCTTGGCGCCCCTGCTCCAGGGCCTCGAGCATCCCCTGCTGGATGTCGTCGCGCGACAGTCCGGTACGGTCCACCGGGGTGTCGATCTTCAAGCCCATCTGGCCCGGCGGCTGGGGCAGCGGATCATAGCCTGGCTGGTAGATCAGCCGCAATCTTTCTTGGCCTCGGGTGAGCTCGCCATGCACCGGCCCTGCCCCGGCTTCCAGCTCGCGCAAGGCGAGGGCTCGGCTGCGGATCAGGGTCGCCGCCTGCTCCGTCAGTTGCTCATCCCAATAGGACAATTCAGCCGCGCGTGAGCCTCTTTCCGAGATCTGCTTCAAGAGCGCGTTGCGCTGGGAAAGCAAGCGGACATAACGGCCCAAGCTTTCGGCGTAGATAGGATCGGCCTGAGACAGCGTGGCGTCCAGATGCCGGCGGCGGTCCCCAGGCGATCCTTCGACGACCTTCAAGTCCTGCGGAAGGAAGAGCACCGCATTGAAGGCGCCCGCCAATTCGCCCACCTTGCGCTTGACGCCGTTGATCAGGACCTCTTTCTTGAGACGACCATCGAAAGAGGTGGTGTCGGGCTCCACCGAAAGACGGATCTCGATCCGGCCCAGGCGCTCGGCGCGCCGGAATTCGGCCACGATGCGCGCATACGGCGTCGGCTCCTTGAGGGCCAGGAAGTTGATCAGCTGTCGATCTGACGATGTGTGGGGCGAGGAAGCGGAGGTCAGATAGTAGACCGCCTCCAGCAGGCTGGTCTTTCCCTGCGCGTTGGCGCCGAACAACAGTGTGGCACCCGGCTCGGCGCCGGTCTCGAGCCGCACGAAGTTACGGAAATTGGTCAGGGAGAGATGGGTGAGCTGCATGCATCGTCCCGGGCAGGCAGGCGGAAGGTCAAGGTTGCCGAGCCGAACAGCTTGTGAGAAACATCACAAATCCAGACCGCGCCCGCTTCAGGACGAGGGTGCGCCTTCCAGGGCGTGGTCTTCGTCTTCGATCTCCCACACCTTGGTCGCCCGGTCGATGAACAGTACCCCGTCGACGTGATCCACCTCGTGTTGGAAAATGCGGGCCAGCCATCCCTTGGCTTTCAGCCGGAAGGCGTCCCCTTGGCGATTGTAGCCCTTGACGGTCACCCACTCGTAGCGCGCCACCTCGCCGTAGTAGCCGGGGATCGACAGGCAGCCTTCACTGCCCAACACGGTCTCGTCGGAGTGGCGGGTGATCTCCGGGTTGACGACCGCGTACAGCTTCTTGGGTCGCGGCGGGCCGTCGGGATCCTCGCCGCCTTCGGCATACTCCACCACGATCACCCGCTGGCTGACGCCCACCTGCGGCGCCGCCAGGCCCACGCCGGGAGCTTGGCGCATGGTCTCGATCATGTCATCGATCAAGCTTTGAAGGTCGGACGTGAACGCCCTGACTTTGTGGGCCTTTTCGCGGAGGACGGGCGCCGGCGGCGTCACGATCTTACGGATAGTCATCGGGTTCTTCGGGCACCTTTTCTTCGGAATCTCGACCTGAAACCTGTTCGTGGTAGACGCTGAGCCATTCTACCATCTCGTCCTGGCGCTGCTGCCGTTCGGCCTCGCGGCGCCGGGCATTGAAGGCTTCTTGGGCGCGCACGACGTCCTGCTGAACGGCTGCCGGGTTAAAAACGCCCTCGAAATCCAGCACCTCAGTGCCCACGTTGGCGGTGACGTCGCCGAAATTGAGCAGAATGCCGATCAGGCCGCGGCGGTCAACTTCGGTGCTGAGCAGGTTTTCGAGCGGCGCCACCTTGCGCAGCTCCCGCCCCAGAGGCCGCTTGTAGACGTCGATAATGTGTGTGGGCGTCACCTGGTAGATATCGTTGACCCAGTCGGCGTATTGGTACAGCCACCACAGTCCCAATGGGATCAAGCTCAATCCGGCGTACTCGACCATCGTCCAGGACGTGCCTAAGGAGACCAGGGTACCTAAGCGGGCGCCGACCAGGCCGACGACAAGCAAGATCAGCAGGGACGGCAGGCCGATATGTCCCAGTAGGACGGCCCAGTGCTTGCGGTAGGTGACCACGCCCTGGCTCTCGAAGCGAAGCTGAAAACCCCAGTGGTCGAGTCCAAGCTGAGGGGCCCGTTCGGGATCGGATGGTGCCGGCCGATCTTGACCTTTGTCCATGGATGGCGTGTCTGGCGTTTCCGGGGCAAGCCCGGGTTGCAGCACCTGGCGCACCGCCTTCTCGACGTCCTGACGATCGGTCACCTTCTGGACCAGCTGCTGCCGGCGCCACTGCTCCTCAATCAAGGCTGCCAATCGACGGGGCAGGGCCACGGCGGGAAACACGATCTGCCCGGTGTAGGTCCGAACAACCACGTCGCCAAAACCGAGCAGGCGGCTGATCGCATCCGTGCTCACGCTGACGGACAAAACCTGATGGAGCGGTGTCTCCTGGCGGCTATCGTACAGGGCTACGATCTTCTCCAGGCGGACGATGCGGCGGTTGGTCACGACGTAGTAGTCGTTTCGCCAATCGACCCATTGCCAGATCCCGTAGCTGATCCCCCCGATGCCGGCGATAACGGCAAGGGCTTCGAACAGGCCGCCTGCGCTGGCTGCCCACAGGCCGAGGGCAACCCCGCCGAGGAGCAAGATGGCAGGCACGATCTCGGCCAGGAAGAGCATCACCGGGTGCTTGCGCGCCAACCCGACCACGACTTCCCCTTCGCTGAGCCAATCCAGTGTGAGCTGAAAAGCCAGCCGTTGGCTGCGAGCGGCCAGGCGCAGGCCGGCCAGCGCCTCGGGTTGAAGGGCCAGAAACTCGGCCAAAGCTGTGCGGTCCCAGCGCAAGGCATAAACTTCGGTGAGGGCCGTGGAGCGGGTCTGGATTGACTGCCAGGCAAAGAACTCAAGCAGGCCGGCTACGCCGCCGGCGGAGAGCCGGTTAACGAGCCTCGACTCGCCACGGGAATCGTAGGTCGTGAGCTCCACCTCTCCGTTCAGAATCAAGTAGACAGCCTCGAGGGGATCGCCGAGGTTAAGCAGGATCTCTCCGGGTTGAAACTCGTGAGATGGGAGGTGGGCGGCGAGCTGAGACAGGTCGGCCTCGCTCAGGCCGCGCAGAAAATGCGCCAGCCGCAGCTCCTGAACCACGTTCTCGCTCGACATGCGGCGATTGTAGCATGGCGCTGCCTGAGACGCCGGGCCCCCTATGCTATAATCGCCGCCACGCATGGGGAGGCCTGTTCGTGACACGTAAGCGCTCGCGGAGCTCAGGCCGTGGACGCGGCTCGAAAGCCGGCCGCTCTTCGGCGGGCGGTGGCATCCTCCGAACCCTGGCCGGCGTGCTTCAGAGGCTGGTTTCCGGCGTGGCCTCCCGTATCTCCGGCGTTGCCGGGGGGCGAAAACCCGAGCTGGCCGGCGTGCTCCTCATTCTGGTCTCGCTCTACACCTTCCTCAATCTCCTTACCCCCAATCAAGGCACACTGACCCAAATCTGGCTGGGGTTCCTTCAAGCGACCTTCGGCTGGGGTCTGTTCCTGGCCGCCTTGGCGATGCTGGCCCTTGGCGTGTGGCTGATCACGCGTGACATCGATATGCCTCTGCCGCAGCCCAGTGCCGAACAGACAGTGGGCGGGGTGATGTTGTTCCTGACGGCATTTGCGCTGCTTCAAGCCGCCAGCGGGGTCGTGCACCTGGATTCGGCCCTTGCTGTCGGTCGGGCGGGACGGGGAGGTGGCTTGCTCGGCGCCGCCCTGTTGGGCGGCTCTGTGCGGGCCCTGGGGATTGCCGGGACGACCGTGATGCTGGCGGCTTGGATCCTTGTGGCGGCCAGCTTGGTGATGGAACGCAGCCTGACAGATTTCGTGCGCTGGGCCCTGAACGGCGTCCGTTGGGTGGTCGGCCTGTTGGCTGGACCAGCCCGACGGGAACCTAAGCTCGACGTGGACAGTGCGCCGTCGGGTGCCTCAGTGGATTCGACCAGCAGCCCACACACGGCGAGCGCATCTTCCCGGGCGGCTCAGGCAGAAACTCCGGCGGCCTTCGAGGCCGATGAAGCCGAAGCCCCGACTGAATCGCCCTGGTCGCTGCCGGATTTGGGCGCCGTGCTCGAGGCGGGGGAGGACGGCAAAGCCGATCAGGCTTTTGAGCGGGACCGAGCCCGGCTGATCGAAGAGACCTTGCAGTCCTTCGGGGCGCCAGCGCGGGTGGTCGAGATCAACCGCGGCCCGACCATCACCCAGTTCGGTGTCGAGCCGGATTTCCAGGAGAGCCGCGGCGGCCGGCGGGTGAAAGTGAAAGTGAGCAAGATCGCAGCCTTGGCTGATGATCTGGCCCTGGCCCTGGCGGCGTCGTCCATTCGAATCGAGGCGCCGGTCCCGGGGAAGGGTTTTGTGGGGGTCGAGGTGCCCAACGCCGAGGTCTCACTGGTGGCCCTGCGCGATGTGATGCAATCTCCGGTGTTTCAAAAACTCCACTCGCCGCTCAAGCTCGGCCTAGGCAGGGACGTCTCCGGCCGGCCGGCGGTCGCCGATCTGGCGCAGATGCCCCACTTGCTGATCGCTGGAACCACAGGGTCCGGCAAATCCGTGTGTATCAACGCCATCATCGCCTCCCTGCTGCTTCTCAACACCCCTGACGATCTGCGCCTGGTGATGATCGATCCCAAGCGAGTCGAGCTGACGTTCTACAACGGAATTCCGCATTTGCTGGCGCCGGTGGTGGTCGATCTGGATCGTGTGGTTCCCGCCCTGCAGTGGATTTCCCGCGAGATGGACGAACGCTACCGTCGCTTTTCGAAGAACGGCGTCCGCAACATCGAGGATTACAACACAAGGATGCGCCAGACTGGCCAGAAGACGCTGCCCTACTTGGTGCTGATCGTTGACGAACTGGCCGACCTGATGATGCTGGCGCCGGATGAGACCGAACGTGTGCTGACCCGGTTGGCCCAGCTGGCACGTGCCACCGGCATTCACCTGGTGATCGCCACCCAACGACCGTCGGTCGACGTCGTGACAGGGTTGATTAAGGCCAACTTCCCGTCGCGGATCGCCTTTGCCGTCGCCTCGTCGATCGACAGCCGAGTGATCCTCGACCAGCCCGGCGCAGAGCGCCTGTTGGGGCGCGGCGACATGCTCTTCCAGCCTCCGGACGCAGCCTCACCCCGCCGGCTGCAGGGCGTCTACGTCTCTGAACCGGAGTTGGCGCGCCTGATTCGCTACTGGAAGAATGCCGTTCTGGGGGGTGATCAAACTCGTCCATCGCTGGCAGCCCAGCCCGCGGCGACGATTCCTGTGGGCGCGCCCCTCAAACAGGCACCGCTCTGGGATGATCAGGAGGCCGATGAAAGTGACGAGCTGTACAACGAAGCTGTCGACCTAGTACGTCGGATGCACAAGGCCTCGATTTCGATGCTCCAGCGCCACCTAAGGATCGGATACACGCGCGCGGCGCGCCTGGTGGATGAGTTGGAGGCGAAAGGCATTGTCGGACCGGAGCCGGGCGGATCTCAGGCCAGGGAAGTGCTCGATTACGGGAGCCTGGCTACCGGCGACGGCCCAGGCGCTAACTAGAGGGCCTTGACCCATTAGCACGCCTGCGAATTGCGGGACACCTCCGTTCGTGCTATCATTGCTCAGGCAATGCCCGCTTATCCTGCAAGAGAGCACGTACGCCGCGAACAGCGGGAAAGGGGTGCTCACCGTGCGATTTCCCCGCTTGATTGCATGATCGACCAGATCCCAAATTCCTTCCACTAAGGAGGAGGAGAAAAACATGCACAAGAAGATCTACTTGGTCCTGTCACTCTTAATACTGGCCTCGATGGCCCTGGCTGCCTGCGGCGGCGGGGCGGCGCCGGCAGCCACCTCGGCGCCGAGCTTCAAGGCCTGTCAGGTGACGGACACAGGTGGTATTGACGACAAGTCGTTCAATGCCACTGCCTGGAAGGGTGTCCAGGATGCCATGGACCAGCTTGGCATCGACGGCACCTATCTCGAGTCCCAGGAACAGGCGGACTACGAGAAGAACATCCAGGCATTCTTGCAGGCCGACTGCAACATCATCATCACCGTCGGCTTCCTTCTGGGCGACGCCACCCAGGCAGCTGCCGAAGCCAATCCCAATCAGCCTTTCTCGATTGTGGACTACGCCTATGACCCGGCCATCCCCAACGTCGTCGGCCAGGTGTTCAACACCGACGAAGCCGCCTTCATGGCCGGCTATCTGGCCGCTGGCATGACCAAGTCAGGCGTCGTGGGTACGTTTGGCGGCCTGCAGATCCCGACCGTGACCATCTTCATGGATGGCTTCTCGGAGGGCGTTGATTACTACAATCAGCAGAAGGGTACCTCCGTCGAGGTCAAAGGTTGGGATCCCGCCAGCCAGACCGGCCTGTTCGCCGGTAACTTCGAGAGCACCGATGACGGCCGGCGCCTGGGCGAGTCGCTGATGGACGAAGGCGCTGACATTATCATGCCGGTGGCTGGGCCTGTGGGCCTGGGCACGGCAGCGGCTGCGCAGGAGCGCGGCGGCGTGATGGTCATCGGCGTGGACGCCGACTGGGTTCTGACCAACTCCGACTATCAAGCCATCACCCTGACGTCGGTCATGAAGAACATGGACGTGACGACGCTGAATGTGATCAAGTCGGTCATGGACAGCAGCTTCCAGGGTGGCGTCACCGTCGGCACGCTGGACAACGGCGGCGTTGGCCTGGCCCCCTTCCATGATTTCGAGAGCCAGGTTCCTCAGAGCATGAAGGACGAGCTGGACACGGTTCGCCAGGGGATCATCGCGGGTGACATCACGACCCACCCGTCGAACGCTCCCTACGCCCAGTAGCCTTCACGTAGGTGGATGTCTCGGGGGCCGGCCTGCAGGCCGGCCCCCTTTTTATTTTTGCCGGAGGGGAGCAGTTTGACTCCTCGTGTGACTTGGATAAGATGGGTTTTGCGCATGGACAGCACATGGCGGGAGCGCATGAGGTCTACCCCGGCATGGTAGAATAGCTCACTCGATCACTTATGGTGAATGGTCCCACATGCCACCTATCCTCGAGCTCAAGGGCATAACTAAGCGTTTCCCCGGTGTACTCGCCAATGACCACATCGACCTGACCCTGGAAAAGGGCGAGATCCATGCCCTTTTGGGGGAAAATGGCGCCGGCAAGACCACGCTGATGAACATCCTCTATGGCTTGTATCAGCCGGACGCGGGCGAGATCCTGGTCAACGGCAAGAAGATCGAAGTTCACTCTCCGAACGATGCCATCGCCGCCGGCGTGGGAATGGTGCACCAGCACTTCATGCTCATCCCGGTGTTCACGGTGACCGAAAACATTATGCTGGGCGAAGAAACGGTCCGCTATGGTGGCTTCCTCGATCGGGCCCAGGCCGCCGAACGGATCCGTGAGATCTCAGAGACCTTCGACCTCGAAGTCGACCCCACCATCCACGTAGAAGATCTGCCGGTCGGCATTCAGCAGCGGGTGGAGATCGTCAAGCTGCTGTACCGCCAGGCTGACATCCTGATCCTGGATGAGCCGACCGCCGTCCTGACTCCCCACGAGGCGGATGAGCTGTTCGACATCCTGCGCTCCCTTGCCTCTCAGGGGAAGTCAATCATTTTCATTACCCACAAGCTGCGCGAGGTGATGGATATTGCCGATCGGATCACGGTCATCCGGCGGGGTAAGGTGATCGGAACCACCACGCCGGACAAGGCCGACCGCATGAAGCTGGCCGAGATGATGGTCGGCAGAGAGGTGTCTCTCGAGGTTGAGAAGGAAGTCGCCAAGGTCGGCGACTTGGTGCTCACGATCGAGGACCTGACCGTGATCGATGACCGCGAACAGGTGGCCGTGGACGGCGTGTCGTTCGAGGTCCACAGCGGGGAAGTTTTCGGCGTGGCCGGTGTCCAGGGCAACGGGCAGACCGAGTTGGTGCAGACCGTCACCGGTCTGAGGGCGTCGCAGAGTGGGAAGATCACCTTGCTGGGCAAGGACATCACGCACGCTTCACCGCGCCAGATCACCGAAGCCGGCGTGGGTCACGTCCCCGAGGACCGACAGAGGGATGGGCTGGTCCTGAGCTATCCCGTCGAAGACAACCTGGTCTTAAACACCTACTACCGAGCCCCGTTTGCCGATCGCATGGTGCTCAATCGGGCCAAGATTTATGAGGTGGCGCTGGAGCGAATCGAGAAGTTCGATATCCGGACGCCCAGCCCGAATGTGAGCGCCGGCACCCTTTCCGGAGGCAACCAGCAAAAGCTGATCGTGGCGCGCGAGTTCTCTCGCCCGGTGAAACTGCTGGTGGCCTCCCAGCCGACGCGCGGTCTGGACGTCGGTTCGATTGAATTCATCCACAGCCAGATTATGGAAAAGCGCGACAGCGGCACGGCCATCATGCTGGTGTCGCCCGAACTGGACGAGATCATGCAGCTGGCGGACCGGATCGGGGTCATGTACCGCGGCAAGCTGGTGGCGGTGGTCCCCGGAAACAAAGCCACCAAGGAGTACATCGGGCTGCTGATGGCCGGGGTTGATCCGGACAAACTGGAAGCACCCAAGGAAGTCACCCATAAGGCGGAAGTGACGCTGTAGCCAGAGGTCGTTTTGAGCGAAAACAACGAAGAGCGCAAACCCAAGCCTGAGAACAAGAAGGGCGCAGGCGAGATCCTGTTGGAAGAGCTGACCCCCGAGACCCCCAGCCGGGGATCGTGGGTTGGCAACGCTGCCCAGAGCATGGTCGTCCCTGTCCTGGCGGTGTTCACGGGCCTAATCTTCAGCGGAATCTTCATCTTCTTGACGACGACCGAGGTCTATCAAACGTGGGCGCAATCACCGCTGCTGGCCACCCAACTTGGGATCAAGGCCATCTTTCAGGCCTATGGCGCCTTGCTGAATGGTTCCCTGGGGAACCCAGGCAAGATCTTGGCCTCCCTGCAGAGCGGGGATCCGGCGGCGATCCGCAACGCCTTCTACCCGCTCTCTGAGTCATTGGTGACTTCGACCCCCTACATCTTCGCCGGCTTGGCGGTGGCCCTTGGGTTTCGGGCGGGCCTGTTCAATATTGGGGCGGAGGGACAGATCTTCATCGGGGCGATCTGTTCGGCCTTCGTCGGATATACCTTCACCAACCTTCCGGCGATCATCCACCTGCCGTTGGCGCTGTTGGCCGGCGTGGTGGGTGGGGCCGCCTGGGGTTTCGTGCCCGGTTGGCTCAAGGCTAAGACAGGCGGGCACGAAGTGATCAACACGATCATGATGAACTACATTGCCTTTCGCTTCAGCGATTGGCTGTTGAGTGGACCCATGCAGCGGCCGAATTCCTTCAACCCGATCAGCCCCAACATTCAACCCAGTGCGGAGCTGCCGAGGTTGTTCGGGGCTCCGCTTCGCTTCCATCTGGGTTTCTTCCTGGCGTTGCTCGCGGCTTATGGGGTTTACTGGCTGCTCTTCCGCACAACCTGGGGGTTCGACTTGCGCACCGTGGGTCTTAACCCCAATGCCGCCCGATATGCAGGCATGCGGGCCTCCCTGGTTACCATGCTGGCCATGTCGCTCTCGGGCGCTCTGGCCGGACTGGCCGGCGCCAATGACGTGCTGGGGGTCAACCACAACCTGGCCATGGCCTTCTCATCCGGTACGGGGTTCACGAGTATCGCCTTGGCGCTGCTTGGGAAGAGCCATCCTGTCGGCGTCGTGTTGGCGTCCCTGCTCTTCGGATTCCTTCAGGCCGGGGCCACCCAAATGCAGCTGGCGGCCAGCGTGCCGGTCGACATCATCGGCATCCTTCAGGGGGTCATCCTGATGTTCATCGCCGCTCCCGCGATCATCCGCACCATCTACCGGCTTCGGACACCCAAGGAGGAAGAAGAAGGCGGCGTGACGATAAGTTGGGGAGGCGCCTGAGCCATGACAGCGACTGCAATGCGACGCATCCAGGAAACAACAATACCCGTACGGCAGTACGTCATGGGAGCCTTCTTCTTGCTGTTGGCGGCTGTGATCTGGTTTGGTTTCATCACCAGCATTCCAGAGCAAATTTCGGCTACATTCACCTTTGACCAGGGGCGATCAGTTTCGGCGCTGGCGCCGTGGGTGGTGGCCGCGCCGACCATGCTGAAGATCCTGGCTGGGCTGTGCGCTGCCTTTGGCGCCTTCCAACTGGCGCGTGGATTTGGGTCTTATACCAACCTGATCCTGGCGTTGGTGGTGGGGCTGTTCATCTTCGGCTTCCTGACATGGGCGGCCTCGGGGAAGTCGCTCAACCTGGCGGGGTTGCTCAACGCCACCCTGCTCAAGGCGGTGCCGCTAACGCTGGGCGCCATGTCGGGCGTCCTATGCGAACGCTCGGGGGTGATCAATATCGCCATTGAGGGCATGATGCTCATGTCGGCCATGGTGGCTACGCTCGTCGGGAGCGTCACCAACCTATGGATTGGCTTGATCGCCGGCATCTTCTCGGCAGCCCTGTTGGCCCTGATCCACGCCTGGTTGTCGATCAAGTACAAGACCGATCAAATCGTGTCCGGTACCGTCATCAACATCTTTGCCCTTGGTCTCACGTCCTACATTTCGCACAAGTACCTGCAGGTATTCCAGAATCTGAACAGCCCGGGCATCTTTCAGCCTTGGCCCATCCCGCTGCTTTCGGATATTCCCCTGATCGGCCCCCTGCTCTTCAACAACAACCTGTTCGTTTACGCCATGTACATCTCGCTGATCGTCCTGACTGTGGCGCTGTTCAACACACGCTGGGGCTTGAGGCTTCGGTCCGTCGGCGAACACCCCAGGGCGGCCGACACCCTGGGGATCAACGTATTCAGAACACGCTACATGGCGGTGCTCCTCGGTGGCATGATGGCCGGTTTGGCCGGTGCCTATTTCACCCTGGGATCGGTGGGCCGGTTCGATGAGAATCTCACCGCCGGCCGCGGGTTCATCTCCTTGGCGGCCATGATCTTCGGCAATTGGACCCCGGTGGGTTCCTTCGGCGCCGGTATGCTGTTTGGGTTCTCAGACGCCCTGGCCGCCCGCATGGCCATCCTGGGCGTGAATATCCCGTCCCAATTCCTGCTGATGATCCCCTACTTGGCCACGATGATCGTACTGGCCGGAGTGGTCGGGCGCGGCCAAATGCCCGCCGCCGATGGGCAAGCGTACGAAAAAGAATAGGGGCCGAACTCGGCTCACAACGCCCACCATTCAACTTATGAAGAATTTCACATGAGCTACCCCCTGCGGAAGGTGGGCGCGCAGATTGTGGGTTGGCGCTTAACGCGCTGCTGAAACGGCCGGGTAGGGGTTAAATCATCACACCGAAGATAGCTGGCCCCCGGTGCATTCAAAGTTGCCGGTCGTTTCGGGGAAGATTACAAAGACCACGGGTCGTTTCTGAGGTCCTGGCTGCGCGGCCCCGGCATAGTCCTGCCGGGGCCGCGGCGCGCCGATTGAGGTAGAGGCTAGAGCTGAGCCAGCTCGCGCAGCTCGGGACGGATGAAAGCCGCCGCCAAGATGGCCCCCACAACCAGGGCGGCGGCCGCCGACACCACATCGGGAAGGGGCAAGACGGACATCACGGCGAAAGCCGCCCCGCCGGCAAGAGCGCAGCCGGCTGCCAACCGCAGCAGCGGACGGCCCTGGCGGATCACGCCCGGAAATCGGCGGGAGAGGAAAAAGATCAACAGGCCGGCTTCCAGGCTGAAAGCCAGGCTGTTGCTCAAGGCGATCCCCATCGAGGCCAGGCTTCGGTACATCATCAGGCTGGCCACCAAGAAGGTTGTCAGGCTGATCATAGAGGCCAGCAGCGGCGTGCGCGCATCTTGCCGCGCATAGAAGGCACGCGAGGCGACTTCCAGCAGCGAGTGGCCGACCAACCCCAGAAGATAGGCCCGGGCGGCCCAGGCCACCAGTTCGGTGCCGCGGGCATCGAAATGGAAGGCGACTTGGACTAGGGGCCGAATGGCGATCATGAGCAGGACGGCCGTCGGTAGGGTAAGCGCCAACAAGACCCGAAAAGCGCGGGCAACGCTGGCTTCGAATCCGGCCCAGTCGGATCGGGCAAAGTGCTCCGAGAGCGTCGGCAGGATGGCGATCCCGACCGCCGTGCCGATGATCGTCTCAGGGACCTGCATGATCAACCAACCGTAGGCCAGGGCTGTCACCGAGCCTACATCGAGACGGGACGCCAGATTGTCCTGCACGATAAAGATCAAGTTGAAGGCGCCGATCGTGAGAATGCGGGGGCCCAACAGCCGTAGCACGGTGCGCACCCCCGGATGGTCCAGGTTGAGGCGCGGCGTCCATCGAAACCGGTAGCGGACCAGGCCGGGGAGCTGGATCCCCAGGTGGAGGCCGGCCCCCAGGATAACCCCGTAGACGAGGCCGTAGATCCCCAAGCCGGCGGCTGGCAGGGCGATCCCGGCCAGATGGTAACCCTGGTCGGGGGCCAGGACGACGGCCCCGAAGATCTGGCCCACATCGTAGAGTGCCGGCGCCAGCGCCGGAAGCAGGAAGTGTTGATTGGCCTGCAATCCCGCCGACACCAAGCCGCTGAGCGAGAAGATCAGTGTGGCGATCAGGTCGAGCCGCATCAGGCTCACCACAAGGGCCTGGTTTTGCGGAGAGAATCCAGGCGCGACCCCGAACTGGGCTCCGACCAGATGACCAGCCAAAAGCGCCAGGCCGAGCGCCAGGCCGCCGGTGACGATGAATGCCAGGTTGGCCACCCGGCTGAACACCCCCCACAAGGCGTCGCGGCCATCGAGTTCCAAGGCCTGTGAGAGCACCGGGATGAAGGCCACCGCCAAAGCGCCGCCGGAGATCAACGCGAACAGCAGGTCGGGCAGGTTGTTGGCGGCGTTGAACACGTCCAGCTCGGCGCCGACCCCAAACTGCCGGCCGACCACCACCTGCCGAATGAGGCCCAGAAGCTTGTCCAGGCCGAAGAAGACGGCGATGAGCAAAGACGAACGTGCGACGTGGGTGATGCGGCGGGATGTTGGGGGGGAGGCTGCGGCGGGGCTCACGGAGGGCTAGCCTGGGGAGGCTCCGACGCGCTGTAGCTGCTGCATGGCCGGGGACCAATCGGGATGGTCCTGGACGGCGGTCCGCCAGTCGTCAATGGCGCCAGCCAGATCACCGGCCGACTCGCGTGCCAGGCCGCGCCAGTAGTAGCTCTCCTCCAGGATCGGCTCACTCATCGCCGACAGAGTCTGGGTAGCCAGATTGATGACGTCAGCCGTTCGGCCGGTATAGAAGTAGGCGAAGTAGGGGCCGGTCTGATACCACAGGATGCGCCACGGGTTGGCGTTGGGATCGGTCTGCGCAATTTGCCCCTGAATGGTGAAAGCCTGGTCGTAGGCCGCCGCCGCGCCGGCGTAGTCCTTGAGGTCCACCAGGCTCGATCCCCGGTTGAACCAGGCGAAGAACTGCTGGCGGCCGGTGCTGTTGTAGATCTCCTCGGAGGCCTTCTGGGCTGCCCGCTGGAAATTGGCGGTCTCGTCGGCATCCGGGCCCAGAATCTGCAGAAGAACTGATTCGCGGCCCGGCGGGTAGATCACCAGGTAGACGTAGTTGAAGTGCCGCCAGTAGGTCGCCATGTCCTCGTAGCTGATGGGGAGGTTGGCCATGATGTAGGAGTCCTGCACCGTGAACCGCTGGCGGGCGTCGTCATAGCCGGACACCACCTCGTAATGCCCCATCCACCCCGGGAACCCGGGACCCTCAAACCCTTTCTCGACGATCACGGGAAAACCGGCCGCCAGCAGGCTCTTGAGAAGATTGAGGTCGCCCCCCACCCGGGTCAGCGCCTTCAGATCGGTCTGCGTGTTGACGAAATCGACCAGTTCGTAGGGCATCACGTTCTTGTCGCGCGGGTTGGGTTTGACGTACGCGGCGACCGGCCGCTGATCGCCCTGCCAGCCCCAGAAAGAGAGGGCCATGGCCAGGTTGGCGGGACCGCAGTTGTTCCATTTCTGGTATTCGTGAATGATTCCCCTCAGCTCCACCTTGTCCGGGAGCGGCGTGGGCTCAATGGTGGCGGTTGGCGTGGGGCTGGGAACGGCCGTCGGTCCAGGCGTGCTTGTGGCGGTCGAGGTCGGCGTCAGCGCCGAAAGGGTGGATTGCACCATGGCGGCCAGCGTTGGATTGGGGGTGAAGGCGACCTCGTTCGGGGGTCGGATGGCGTATTTGATGCTTGCCCGGAGTTCTGAAATGCGCCACCCTAGGTGATCCTGGACAAACGGGAGCTGCCAGGCCAGCGCCAGGGCGACCACCATCAGGGTCAGGCCGGATCCGGCGATCAACCAGGGCTGGCGGGGTCTTGGAGACCTCATGGATTGCCTGCCTCCAAGCTACCAACACACGTCGTGCAAACTAACTCAGGGTTCGCCCACAGGGGCGTTCGAGCGCTTGAGTTGAGCATCGTCTGGCGATTATAACCGGCCCTCAGGCCGGCTCCCAGATCACCCGGGCGCGGCGCTGGAAGCGTTGGAGGGTCTGAATCAGAGGCTGAGAAAGCAGCAGAATCAAGGCCACGTTGCCGGCGGCGCGCAATCCGTCCCAAGCGAGCGACGTGACCAGGTAGAAACGTGCGTAGCGGGCCAGGACGGTCAGCGGGCCCAATCCGGGGGCCCAGCCCAGGTCCGGCGAACTCAGTGCATACGGCCAATACTGCAGATTGGTGACGGCGCCATAGGCCAGCCCCCACACGAGGCCGTAAACCACGAGCCCGAGGGTCCGGCCTCGTTCATGCGGGAGCCAGGCAGCGCCCATGCCCATCCAGCCGGCTGCGAGCATCTGGTAGGGAGTCCAGGGGCCCAACCCGCCGGCAGTGAGCGGACCAGAAACGAGAAGGGTGAGTGATCCCATCAGGAAGCCGAGCCGGGCGCCGAAAACATGGCCGACAAGGATGATCAACAGAAAGACGGGGGAAAAGCCGCCCGGGAGGGGGAGCACGGTATCCACCACGCGGATCATAGCGTTCAGGCCGACAAGTGCCCCAATCAGGGCCACGGTCTGGGCGGTGAGGCCGGTTTGTGCCTCGGCCAGCAGGGCGGCCAAGATCAGGGCCAGAGCGCCGCTCAGCACGAGCAAGGCAGCCCGGCTTTGGTCGCTGCCACGACCGGCGGGAGCCCAGAAGGGATAAAGCAGCACCACCAGCCCCGCCAGGCTGATGATCAAGAACAGGATGTTGGCCGGCGTCAGGCGACGCAACATGGACCGGGAGTTCCCTGGTGAATTTGGGGGTCGCAGGTCAGGCGGGCGAGCTTGTGGCAAGGCATCGAACGCATTCTAAACCACCCCGTGAGCCGAGTCCAATCCAGGGAATTGAAGAAGCCCTTGACAGACATTGCGGGGATCATCTAAACTATTCATCGATGAATGTCGATGAGAAATCCCCAGCCACAGTGAGTTTTGCCAAGGCGTTGGCGGACACGACGCGTCAGAAGATCATGCAGGCTTGCTGTTGTGAGTGGTGCAGCGTGGGTGAGCTGGTGGTCAGGGTTGGTGTAGGCCAGCCCACAGTCTCTCATCACCTGGCCATCCTGCGGGATGCCGGCCTGGTCCATATGCGGGAGGCGGGCCGGCAAACCTTCTACTCGCTTAATCAGGATGCCGTGGTCAGCTGCTGCGGGAGGCTGGTGGCGGCCTTCGCGCCTGAGCGGGAGGCGTTGATCCGGCCCGACGATATCGTCTGAGCGGTTCGCTGGGTTCAGCGCGAGTCACTCTTTTTTTGTCCCAACCCATCGACAACCGTCGATGAATGGGAGGGGTGGCACGTGAAATTGAGATGACAGGAAAGGAGGTGATGCGCTATGGGTTGCAACTGTGATTGCGGTGACGGCGGCTGTGGCTGCTGACCAAGACGTGTGCGGCGCACCCAATGGTGCGCCGCTCGCGTTTTTGAATGGGAAGGGGTCTTTCAGGGGGTGAGGTGAAGGACGACAACCGTCAGGGCCAGATCGGCCGTTCCCGCCTGAGCGTCGACGGCGTTGACCGGGTCTTGAAGCAGAATGGCTGACATTTCGGGCGCCAACGGCTGGACCTCTTCCAACGTGTCCGCCGAGGCCACGCGGGTCGCCAGGTCCCGCGCCGTTCCGGCCTGGTCCAGCAGGGTCTGGATCTGCTGATTGAGCTGAGCGGCTGCCTGGCGGGAGGTATCGTCATACGTCGGGTTGCCTTCGATGTCCACCACCAGATCGCTGAGGAGCTGGAGATAAGGGATCAGTCCAACATCATCGCCCGGGTTCTCCACCCGTCCGTCGCCGTTCCAGTCTCCGTAATCCGGCCCGGACTTTCCCTCCAGGATGTTGATCACATGTTCGGAATGCTGCTTGCCACCGGCCAGATTGCCCTCGTCGATCGACGACACGGCCAGATCTCGGTGACTGGTGAAGTGGACGGCCTGGTGGGCCATACCGTCCAGGAGCTCGGCGGTCAGATTGCCCGGCCCATCCACCTCGGTCACGAGCTTGGCATAGGCCGTCACCTGTTCCGGCACGCTGGCCGAATAGACCTTCTCGCCGGCGGTGCCCGGATCGGGGTCTGGATTGGGCTCAAGGCTGATCCACAGGCCGGAGTAGATGGCAAGCAGGCTGGTCCCTTGGGGGTCCTGGAAGGCGATGGCAAGCTGGCCGTCGACGGGGGAAACTAAGCCCAGGGACAGCGGGTCCACGTCGGGGCCGACCAACCAGGCCTGGTAGGCGAATCCGGCGGGGGGAGGTTCGACATCGTTGATCTGGACCGTGAGGCTGTCATCCTTGAAGACGGCATAACCGCTTGGGCTGGAGCCCGGCGGGGGTAAGTTGGTTGGGGGTGCGCCGGCGACGGCTGCGGTCGCCGGGGCTGGCGAGGCGATATCCGCCACGACCTGCGCCGGGGTCTGAGTGGGTGATGCTAGCAGGCGGGGGCCCAGCAGACTGAACGCCAGCCAGCCGGCGGCGATCATCCCCAGCGCGCCGATGAACAGCACGGCGGCGGCGGCGACCCAAATCCAACGCCGGCGCCGCTGACGCGCCGGCGGCCGGGGTCGGAGGGGACCGGACCTGGCGATCTGTGTGGAGGCGGTCGGGCCGAGGGTGGCTTGCAGATCGCGGGCCAAATCGGCCGCCCGCTGGTAGCGTTGGTCCGGCTTCTTGGCCAGCGCCTTGGTGACAATCGCCTGCACTTCGGGGTTGACCTGAGGCACCGGCGGTGGCTGCTCTTGCAGGTGTTTGACCAGGATGGCGGCCGGGGTGGTGTCGACGTCGAAAGGAGGCTGCCCGGCCAGCATTTCGTACAAAACCACGCCCAGGGAATAGATATCCGATCGGGCATCGATGGCTTCGCCGCGGATCTGCTCGGGGCTCATGTAAGCCGGTGTGCCCAGCACGGCGCCGGTGGCGGTCTGGGTGGGGGCCGTCGTCAGGCGGGCGATGCCGAAATCGGTCAGCACCGGTTCGACGTCCGGCAGGAGGGGCAGCTGGGGGTTGATGGGCGTCCGGCCCTGGCGAAGCATAATGTTGGCCGGCTTGATGTCGCGATGGATGATGCCCTGACTGTGGGCGTAATCCAGGGCCGACGCCACCGAACCCATCAGCCGGGCGACGATATTGAGCGGGAGCGTCAGGCCGGTCTCGTGCAGGCTGCGCAGGTAGTCGGCCAGGGAGAGCCCTTCGAGCAGCTCCATCACAATGTAGGGTCGGCCGTCGATGACGTCGAAGTCGAACACCTGGACGATGTTGGTGTGCCTCAGCCCGGCCACGGCCTGAGCCTCGGCCAAGAATCGCTTGGCGAGGTCTTCATCGTCCGTCAGATGAGCATGCAGGATCTTCACCGCCACCGGCCGATTGAGCGTGGTGTGGCGGCCGAGATAGACTTCGGCCATGCCGCCGCGGCCGATCGGCTTTTGAATCTGGACCTTGGATAGCGTGCGACCGACCCATTCGGTCATACCTGATACCTCAACTGCCCGTCCAATGCACCGCCGGCTTGTGAAATCTATCACAAGCGGTGCCTTAACCGATGTTTGGTGAGATGCAAGGTGCGGCGATGGAGCGCCAAGCTAGTATAGCATGCCGCGCGGGTGCGATCTGGGCACGGAATGGTGAGCTGAATGGTCCGTTGGGCATCAGAGAATGGAAGCCATCATGCCGCCCGGCGATCGTTGCTTCTTTGATGTCCGCCGTTCCAGCGGGCTGAGTCGCTGCCGGCTGGAACGTGAAGAATCCGGGGGCGGCGTGGCCGAGAACTACCCGCGATGGTTGTCGTCCGATCCCTAAGCAATCGCCCTCGGCGCCCGCCGGGTTTGGTCAAAGCGGATTTCGAAGGGCATGTTTCGGGCTGAAGTTACCTAGCGGCTTCCGCCGCCGGATCTGGGAGAGGACATACCTCGAATCAGTCCGCCCGGCTGGCAGGTGCGGCAGAAGTTGGTTATCTTCTGCTGAGCCGTCACGGACGAGATAGTGCTTCCGCAGCGTGGGCAGGCTTCACCGCCACGCATGTGCACGGCGAAGAAGTCGCGCGGCTTGAGATGGATGTCATCGCCCATGGCCTCCCGCACGCGCTCGGTGGACTCACGCAGCGTGCTCTGCATCGCCTGATACAGGCGCTCAATCTCTTGTGGGTTGAGCGAAGGCCGCTTGCGGTAGGGGTGAATCTGAGCCGCCCACAGGATTTCATCGGCATAGGCGTTGCCGATCCCGGCCACGAAAGTCGCCCGGGTGAGGACCCCCTTAATTTCCCCCCGGTAGGATTTTAGACGGGCGGCGAACGTCGCCAGGTCGATATCTAAGGCGTCCGGCCCCATCTGATTGAAGGTGGGCACTAGCCCCAGGTCGTCGGTCAGATAGAGTTGGCCCATGCGTTTGGAATCGACATAGCGAAGCTGTTCGGGCGGGTTGCCAAAATCGAGCACCACGTGCGTGGGTCCGATGTTCTTGGCAGACGGAGTACACAGTTGGAGCCGGCCGGTGAGTTTGGGATTGATGACCAGGCACAAACCGTGCAAGTCAAGAGCCATCACCAGGAACTTACCCCGCCGGGAGACCGAAACGAATTGGCGGTCGGTGAGACCCTGTTCGAAGCCGGCATGGGTGAGGTCGCGAATGACCAGCGGGCCGCCTCTGGGTGCCACGACCACCTTCAAAATCGGCCTCCCAAGGACTCTCTGCTGGAGCACTTCACGCACAACTTCGAGTTCGGGAAGTTCCGGCATTGGCGGCCCCTATACCCGGCCGGAGCGACCGGCTATAATCTGCATGCCATGAGACACAATCGTAGCATGCTTCTCGGCGGGTGGGCTTTGGCGGCGGCCTTGGCCGTCTTCATGGCAATCCAGGCGTCGGGGGCCGAGCCGCCCGCCCCCGCTCTCCAGGCGCCGACAGCCTTCCTCACCCCGACGCCGAATGCCAACGGCAACGTCATTTATGTGGTCCAAGAAGGGGACACGGCTTGGAGGATCGCGGCCGTGGCCGGGATAAGCCTGGAAGAGCTGTACGCTTTGAATGGTCTGAAGTCGACCGATTTTCTCACGCCGGGAATGCAGTTAACCCTGGCCAAGTTGAGCCCCACCCAACCTCCAGCCGCCGAGACATCGGCCTCACCCACGCTCACGCCGACGCCGGTGGGCGGCACGGCCGACATCTGCGTGCTCCTGTTTGTCGATCAGAATGGCAATGCCAGCCTCGACGAAGGCGAACCGCCGCTTTCTGGCGGACAGGTCAGCGTAGCCAACACCGGCGGCTCGGTGGTCGGTGATGAGTCCACCACCGATGACCCCGAGGGGCACTGTTTCGTTGGTTTGGAGATGGGGGATTACAACGTCAGCGCTGCTGTCCCTGCCGGCTACAACCCGACCACGTCGATGAACACCCCGGTCCGGATTGCCCCCGGCGACGTGAGTTACGTGGAGTTCGGCGCTCAGCCGAGCGCTGCTCTGGGGGGGGACAACACCGGCGATTCGCAGCGCTC
Organism: uncultured Chloroflexia bacterium; assembly: GCA_963807065.1. GTDB lineage: Bacteria > Chloroflexota > Anaerolineae > Anaerolineales > E44-bin32 > CAWAND01. Next base: position 568,447 of record CAWDZQ010000004.1, on the reverse strand, counting down.
GCTGTTGCTGGGGATCCTTGGGGTCAGCTTCCTGGTGGCGGCGGGTGCCCTTGGCTATATTGCCTCCCGCTACAACCGGCGCAGCCCGATGTCGCTCCGCTAAACCTTTTCTCCACCAAAATGCTTCCCGAGTAAATCAACCCACAAGCAGTTCCCGTAAGGCAGCCAGGAGCAGGGTGACGTATTCGTGGCGGCTTGATTCGCCCATCAAGCCGATGCGCCAGATCTTGCCGGCCAACGGCCCGAACCCACCGGCTATCTCGATGTTGAACTCATCCCGCAGCATGGCCCGGAGCCCGGCCTCGTCCACGCCAGCAGGCACCCGGCATGTCGTCAGGCCGGGGATACGGTGGGCTTCGTCTTCCACCCACAGCGTCAGCCCAAGCTCTTCCAACCCATCCCACAGGCGCCGGGCATTGATCTGGTGTCTGGCGATGCGGGCATCCAGCCCTTCCTCCTGGACCATTCGCAACGCTTCCCGCAGCGCGTACATGGTGCTGGTCGGGGCTGTATGGTGGTAGGCCGGCGCGCTGCTCCAGTACCGATCGAGCAGGTTAAGATCCAGGTAGAAGACCGAGGGGGGCGCCGAGCGCTGGCTGATGGCCTGGAAGGCGCGGGCGTTGAGGGTGATCGGGGAGAGGCCGGGAACGCCGGACAGACACTTCTGCCCTGCGCTGTAGGTCGCATCCACATCCCAGGCGTCCACTTCCACCGTCACCCCGCCGAGCGAAGTCACACAGTCGAGCAGGAGCAGGGACCCTGCTTCGTGGCAGGCTCGGGCAATGGCCGGGATCCCTGGCTGGAGGGCGCCGGTCGATGTCTCGGCGTGGACCAGGGTGACGAGTTTGTATCCCTGATCGGCCACGGCCGATTCAATGGCTCCTGGCTCAAAGACTTCGCCCCAATCCCGCGCCAGCCTAGTCACGACAGCGCCATGCCTCCCCGCCATCTCCGCCAACCGTTCGCCAAAGTAGCCCTGCACGCAAGCCAGTACCTTGTCCCCCGGTTCAAGCAGATTGGAGATGGCGGCCTCCATGGCCGAGGTTCCTGTTCCGGGGACCGCCAAGGTCAGCTTGTTCTCGGTCCGGAAGGTCTGCTGCAGCAGCTCCTTGACGTCGGCCATAATGGCTAAGAAGTCGGGGTCCATATAGCCGATCAACGGAGTCGCCATCGTTCGTAGAACGCGGGGATGAACCATGCTGGGGCCGGGGCCAAGGAGAATTCGCGGCGACGGGTTGAGATCATGGAAGGTCTTGGGCATAGCTGTGCTCCGTTGCCTGTTGGGGCGGCTCATGAAATTCCACTGGGCGGGACGCCGGGGAGGCGCCACACCCAGCAAATGCGGACGGCTGACGTGCGGGCATTATACATCCCCGGGGCACTGGCCCTGCCTGGCCCGCCGTCGGCAGTGGGCTGAGGATGCCGGCCCGCCTTACAATCTCCTTTCAATGTGCGGAAAGTCTGTAACGGGATTGTAGAGTAGTCGTGAGCGAGAGGGCCGACCTTCTAGGGGATCGTGTGGGCCCGGAATAGAGTGCCGTCCGGGTTGTTGGACCACAGGAACGCACGAGGGAACAAAGTGCAACAAGCTCAACCGGACTTCAACCGCATTGCGCAGCACTCATCGGACATCTACTTCAGGCTGTACTTTGGCGACGGCCTGGCTTTTGTGAGCCCAGGCTTCGAATTGACCCTCGGTTATTCCCCGGGGGACTGCTTGCACAGGCCGGAATTTTTCATCGGTCTTGTTGACGAAGGTTGCCAGCAGGAATTCGCAGCGGCCCTGGCACAGCTCCGAGCCCATGCCCAACCGAGCGTCACATTGGTGGTCAGGTTGAAGCGGCACGATGGGAGCATGATTTGGGTCGAACTGTTCAGCGTCCCTGTCGAGGATGAGGCGGGCAACATCGTAGGCATAGATGGTTTGGTGCGCAATGTCTCCGAGCATCTGCAGGTGGCGGAACTCCTAAGCCGGCACACGCACGAACAGCAGGTGCTCCTGAACGTCCAGCGGGACCTGTGGTCGAAGCTCGACCTAAAGCAAACCTGCGACCTGATTGTCCGCGAGAGCCAGAGGTTCTTGAAGGCGGATTCGTGCATCTTGCTGCTGACCGAAGCCGACGGGGTCACCCTGCGGGCGCTCTCGGCGATGGGAGATGTCACCACGAGTCAGTTGCCCCAAATCGTTCGCCTTGGGGAAGGGTTGCTGGGCAGGGTGATCGAGATGGGAACCCCGCAAAGGTTGGATGGGCGGAGCGTCAGCGGCGGCCAACTGCGCGATGAGACCGGAAAGACGGTGCTGGTGGCACCGCTCCGCCTCGACGATCGTGTGACGGGCGCGCTGATCAGTCAGGGGGGCGCGCTGACGGTGGGCCAGACCGACCTCGACTTCCTGAAGTCCATCTCCCAGGCGGCAGCGCAGGCGATCGACAACAGCCGCTCTTTCCAAGAGGTTCGGCGCCAGGCATCGATCGACGGCCTGACGGGGGCCTTCAACCGCCGATTCTTCGAGTCGAACCTGGCCAATGAGCTCGGCCGCGCCGACAGGCTCGGCTATTCGGTCGGGCTGCTCTTCGTCGACGTAGATGACCTGAAAGTCATCAACGACGACCATGGCCATCTGGTCGGGGACGACGTGCTGCGCTCGCTGGTCAGGCTGCTCAAACAAAAACTGCGTGAGACGGATTGGGTGGCCCGCTACGGGGGAGACGAGTTTGCGGTGGTCCTTCCCGGTTGTTCGGCGGATCAGCTCGAAGTGCTGGCGGGCAGGCTTGGACAAAGCCTGGAGTCGATCGAAATCGATTTGCCCACCGGCGAGCGGCTGCCGGTCAGTTTCAGTATCGGAGGTTCGGTCTATCCTGAGAGCGTGTCGGTCACCGACAACCTCGTAGCAGCCGCCGACAGCGCCGAGCGGGCCGCTAAGCTGGCGGGAGGTAATCGAATCGTCATCCACAAGCCGCGTCTTGGTGGGCGGCAACGCAGCGCGGGTGAAAGCGCCTGAGGTAAACTCATTCGGGGGTAAGAAGTGGATGCGGAGCGCAGATCCCTCGAGGTGGCATGTCGCCCGTCAAACCAGATTCGAAGTATTTCCCTCTGTATGAATTCTTGCGAACCCTGGGGACGAATCAGCTGACCCTGTCGTTCGAAGCCATCGAGCGTATGATCGCCGGGCGCTTGCCCGCCTCAGCCCTGAAGAGCCGGTCTTTCTGGAGCAACCGCTCGCACGGCGCGCTCCAGGCATCGGCGTGGATGGACGCCGGCTTCCACGTGCGGGCCGTTAACCTGGTAAAGCGCGAGGTGACCTTTGCCCGGCCGACGATCCGCTACCAGGTGGAGCGGGAAGGGACCGATATCCTGTGGAACGCCGCCATGGTGCGCGCCCTGCGGGAACACATGGATGTGAACCAGGCTGAGTTGGCGCAAATTCTCGGTGTGCGGCAGCAGACCGTGAGCGAGTGGGAAACAGGCGTCTATCAGCCCACCCGGGGTCGCTCCAAGCACCTGACGATGGTCGCTGAAAAGGCCAAGTTCCCATTCAAACCCAATCCCACTGACTGACAAGGGTCTTGACAGAACACACGGAACCGTGTAAGATGTCAATACCCGATTGCGGTTCGGGCCTGGGCAGGAGCGCTTGGGAGATGTCGGAGGGGGCGTGGACCACCACAGCGACATTCCTCGAGCGCTATTCCTTTCGCGTGACTCCCAACTGGTTCACGATGAGAGGGTGTGCTCAGGAGACCTGCCCTCCCGTCTGGAGGGAAAGGCCTGCCCGTGGGCTGACCGCGGCAGGTTCCCCGCCGGGTCGGGGCGTCCGCAGTCCCTGATGTCAGCGTCTGAGGCTTCCAAGGCGAGCGACGCCGTGCTACCGGCGCGCCTGGACAAGCCCATGGGCAGGCTGGGTGATTGGCTCGATCTAGCCTCCGGCGAATCAGGGGTCGCTGTTCTCCAGGTCTTTCGTTGCCGCCAAATGTTTCTTCTGGTGGTCCCGGGGGTGTTCGCTAAGGGGCGAAAGGCGCGGCGAAACCCGGACGGAGGTGCCTGACTTGCTCCGGGACTTGCTCCGGGATGTGGCGCCAACCGTCCGGGCCAGGTCAACCGCGCCACGGCCAACGATGGCGGGTTGGGTCGGCGGCCGATGCCGAGGGACGACTGGGATCAGGCCTCGCCGGCCAGCATGCGTCGCAGCACGGTGTGGAGGATGCCGCCGTTGCGGTAGTACTCGACCTCGATGGGGGTGTCGATGAGGGCGACGACCTGGAACTCCTGGGTTCGACCGTCAGGGAGGGTTGCCTTGACCGAGAGGTGCCGGCCCGGTTCGAGCCCGTTCGATAGGCCGTTGATGTCGAAAGTCTCCTCCCCGCTGAGCCCGAGGCTTTGGACATTCTGCCCTGGCAGAAACGTTAGCGGTAGCACGCCCATTCCGATCAGGTTCGAGCGGTGGATCCGTTCGTAGGATTCGGCGATCACGGCACGGATACCTAGGAGAATGGTTCCTTTGGCCGCCCAATCGCGTGACGAACCCGTGCCGTACTCCTTGCCGGCCAGCACCACCAGCGGTACCCCTTGGTCGCGATACTTCATGGCGGCGTCGTAGATGCTCATCGTCTCCCCGTCGGGGAAATGGCGCGTGTAGCCGCCCTCTATGTCCGGCACGAGCTTGTTGCGGAGCCGGATGTTGCCGAACGTGCCGCGGGTCATCACCTGATCATTGCCGCGACGAGAGCCGAAGGAGTTGAAATCGCGTGGTTTGACGCCGTGGTCCATCAAATACCGCCCGGCCGGGCTGTCTACCGGGATGGCCCCTGCGGGGGAGATGTGGTCGGTGGTCACGGAGTTGCCGAGCAAAGCCACGACGCGGGCGCCATGGATGTCGGCGATCGCCGGCGGCACAGGCGACAGATCATCGAAGAAGGGGGGTTCCTGAATGTAGGTTGAGTCATCCGACCACACGTACAGGTCGCCGCCCTCGATGGGGATGGCGGACCAGGTCGGGTTGCCGGTGAAGACATTTCCGTACTCATGCCGGAACATCTCCGGCTTGACCGAGCTCTCGATGACGGCCTGGATGTCCTCTTGGGATGGCCACAGGTCGCGCAAGTAAACGGGTTCCCCGTCGGCATCATTGCCCAAGGGTTCGGTGGTCATGTCGATGTCGGTGGTGCCAGCCAGGGCGTAGGCCACGACCAGCGGTGGGGAGGCCAGGTAAGACGCCTTGACTTGGGGGTTGATGCGGCCCTCGAAGTTGCGGTTGCCGGAAAGCACAGCCGCCGCCACCAGGTCGCCCTCGCCGATGGCCCGCACCACATCGGCTGGGAGAGGGCCGCTGTTGCCGATGCACGTCGTGCAGCCGTAACCGACCACGTTGAAACCCAGCGCCGACAACGGCTCGATTAACCCGCCGGCTTCCAAATAGTCGCTGACCACGCGCGAGCCCGGCGCCATGCTCGTCTTGACGTAGGGATTGACGTGCATGCCCTTCTCGACGGCGCGTTGGGCGAGCAGCCCGGCGGCGACCATCACCGAGGGGTTGGAGGTGTTTGTGCACGAGGTGATGGCGGCGATGACCACCGCACCGTGACCGATCTCGGCTGTGGCTCCGTTGGTTCCGATCGACAGTCTGAAGTCGATGGCCTGCTCATCCTTGCCGAAACCACCGTCTTTGGCGGGGGCGGTCAGTGCAGAACGGAAGGACTTCTTCATCGCAGACAAAGGGATCCTGTCCTGGGGCCGCTTGGGTCCGGCGAGGCTGGACTCGACCTCTCCGAGGTTGAGCTCGAGGGTATCGCTGTAGACGGGCTCCGGCGAGTTGTCCGCACGAAACAGGTGTTGGGCCTTGGAGTAGGTTTCCACCAGATCGATCAAGCTGTCATCACGGCCGGTCAGGCGGAGATAGCGCAACGTCTCACCGTCGACGGGGAAGAAACCCACCGTGGCGCCGTACTCGGGCGCCATGTTGGCGATCGTCGCCCGATCGGGAAGAGACATCTCGGCCAGACCGGGCCCGAAGAATTCCACGAACTTCCCCACGACGCCGTGCTTGCGGAGCATTTGGGTGACCACCAGGACCAGATCGGTGGCGGTGGTGCCCTCCAGAAGACGGCCATCAAGCCGGAACCCGATTACTTCTGGGGCGAGAATCACCATCGGCTGGCCCAAGATGGCCGCCTCGGCCTCAATGCCGCCTACCCCCCAACCGAGCACGCCCAGGCCATTGACCATGGTGGTGTGCGAATCGGTGCCCACGAGAGTATCTGGCATGGCCAACAACTCGCCGTCCAGCTCGAGGGTCCGCACGACATGAGCCAGGTATTCGAGGTTGACCTGGTGGACGATGCCGGTGGCCGGCGGCACCACGCGGAAGTTGTCGAACGCGTCCCTTCCCCATCGCAGAAACGTGTAACGCTCTCGATTTCGCTCAAATTCGATCTCGGCGTTACGGTTTAGAGCTTGGGCCGTGGCGAAGAAATCGACCTGCACCGAGTGATCGATGACTAGATCTACCGGAATCTGAGGGTTGATCTGATTCGGGCTACCGCCCAACCGGGCCAAAGCGGATCGCATGGCGGCCAGATCCACAACGGCCGGCACCCCGGTAAAGTCCTGCATGATCACTCGCGAAGGTAAGTACGGGACATCGGGTCGCGTCGCAGACTTGGGTTGCCACCCAGCCAGGGCACGCACATCCTGTTCGGTGATCTCACGCCCATTGACCTGCCTGAGCACAGACTCCAGCAGCACTCTGATCGAATACGGGAGCCGGTCGATCTTGGTCAGGCCGAGATCCTCCAACCGGTCAAGCCGATAAATCGTGTAGTTGCCGCCGAGCGCGTGAAGCGTGTCGCGAGCGTCGAAAGGGTCTGACGTCATCACCAACTCCAGGTAGGGTCGTTGCGTTGATCCGGGGACGGCCGCCCGGCGCCAGGGTCGATCGGTATTCCGCCGGATGGGAATGAGTATAATCCAAAAGCCTCACTCCTTGGTTTTGCGACACAACGAAAAGCGAGCGAATCTGACCTTGGCCGATCTCGTGGTTGTCGTGCTCATGCTATGGGGGCTTGCAGGCGGCCTTCTCTACCTCTACCGCCGCCGCATGGTCAACGGCGAAGGCTGGTTTCTCTTGTTTCTCGGAGGACTGCTTGCCTTTGGTGCGTGGCGTACCGCCTCGCTTCAGCCCCTGTCGTTGGCCATCCCGGGCATCGGCCCCGCCGTCGTCACCATCATCCCCCAAGTCATGATTCCCGTCGTCTATCTGAGCGTACTCTTCGTCTATTTTGTCGAAGGCGCGTCGACAGCTGCCTGGCTGATCCTGGGGCTGCTTGGTGTACAGTTCCTGGTTGGCTCACTGGCGCCCTTTGTCATGGTGCTGACGTCTGGTTTGAGGCTGTTCCCTGGGATCAATCTGGCTGACGTGTCGTCCGGCATTGGATTGCGGGCGTCCCTGGCTCAAGTGATGGCCCTTGGCGTGGGCATGTACCTCATGATTGTCGCCTACCAGCTCTTGGCCAACCGCTTGGAGCAGCGCTGGGCAGCGGCCAGTACCTGGGTCTCCCTGATCGTCTCGGGCCTGGTGGAAGGCGCGCTCTTCGCGTTCGGGGCGACCTGGGGCACCGGGGCTTGGCCCGGGGCGTTGATCGGAGAGTTGGCGGGCTGGACCCTGGCCGGCGTGTCGCTGTGGCCCGTGATGGCAATCTACCTCTCCCATCTTGGCGCTGATACATGGCCCGGCGGACGGCCGCCAACCCGCCCTCCGCTGGGTGTGCTCAACCAGACTTTTGCGCTCCAAAATGCGCTGCGAGAATCACAAGCCCGGGTGGTGCGACTGGATGCGGGCCTGAGAGTTCTCACGGAAGCTCGCAGCGTGATTGTGCGTTCCGATCGCGCAGGATACATGCTGGAAGAGATCTGCCGCCGCCTGGCGCGATCGGGCTATGTCCAGCTTGCCTGGGTCGTCTTGTCCGATGGCCAGCCTGGGGGTCAATCGTTGGCCGCCTCAGCCGGCCAGCCAATGAAGTTCCTGGAGACGATCGGCACAGGCCAGGCACTGAGCCCTGGCCTGCAAATGGCTGAGGCGGCCATCAAGAACTCGGCGCCGCATGTGGTCCAGGATACGGAAGATCTTTCGGCGCGGGAAGCCTGGGGGGAGGAGGCTGCGCGATGTGGGCTCCGGAGTCTGGCGACCCTACCGATCCACCAATCAGGCACCCATCTGGGTGTGCTTTGTGTCGGCAAGAAGAGCCCCGATGGCTTCGACGATGAAGTTCTTGGCCTGCTGGCTGGGGTGGCGGATGATGTCGCTTACGGGCTGCGACGGCTGGCCTTGGAGCGGCAAAGCGCGCGTCGGATCCACGAACTCGATACCCTTTATGAACTGGGTATGGATCTCGTCTCGGAACACGGCGTCCCCGCCTTGCTCCAGAAACTGATCGACCGATCCGTCAGACTGCTCGATGCCGAAGGGGGGGCGGTGTTCCAGTGTGACCCGGCGCAGCGATCGGCCGAGTGCGTGGCGACCTCTCAAGACGGCGATGTGTACGCTGAATCCCGGGTGGATTACGGTGTCGGCCTGGTGGGGCAGGCGGCAGAAGACGGCCGTATCTACAACGAAAGACGATCCGTGGACGGCTGCGGGCCGGCTAACAGTGAGCAGGCGTTCCTGGTCGTGCCGCTCAAGTGGCAGCGCGACGTCAAGGGGGTAGTGCTGGTCATGCGCCCGCCCGGCAAACCTTTCACCAGCGACGACCAGGATTTGCTGGGGCTGATGGCCACTCAGGCGGCGGTTGCACTGGAAAACGCACGCTTGATCGAGATTGAGCGGAGGCGCAGCGACGAGCTGGAAGCCCTACGCGAAGCAAGTCTGCGGATGACGTCAAATCTGGATTTGAACTCCGTCCTCGAGGCCATTCTCGAACACGCGCTTAAGCTCATCTCGGCCTGGGACGCGCATATCTTCTTGTACGACGGCGAACGTCTACAGTTCGCCGCCGCCTTGTGGGCCGGAGATGTACAGGGCTCACCTTTCTCCGAGCCGCGCCAAAACGGCCTGACCTACATGGTGGCGCGGACAGGAAAGCGGCTGGTGGTCGAGGATGCCAGCTCTGACCCGTTGTTCCTGGACGCGGTGTGGGACGGGGCCATTGTCGGCATCCCACTCCGCTCGAAAACGAGAAATCTTGGGTGTGATGAACGTCGCTTTCAAGGTTCCCCATCATTTCCTCGATGAAGAACTCCGCATCCTTGACCTGCTGGCTGACCAGGCGGCGGTGGTGCTGGAAAATGCCCGATTGTTCGAGCGGACGGCCGCCGACCGGCGACGCTTGCGGCTCCTGTACGACGTGACGCGCGAGCTGGCGGCATCCACCGACCCCGACCAGATCCTGCGGCGGGCTTTGGAACTCACCAAGGAAAATCTGGGTGGCTTGTTGGGGAGCATCGTGCTGGTCGAACCGGACTCGCAAAAGTTGCGGGTGAGAAATTTGGCCGGGTATGGGGACATTGACCTGGAGGGACTGGACGCCAGATTGGACATGCGGATCGGCAAGGGGTTCGTGGGCTGGATTGCCAGTGAGCGTCAAGCGGCCCTCGTGACCGATGTGCTGGATGATCCCCGATGGTCCCCGGTTCCCGGCGTGGACGATGAGGTCAGGAGCGCGCTTGGCGCGCCGATCATCGTTGAAGGGGAGCTGCTGGGGGTGCTGGTGATCTTCCATCGCGAGCCTGGCGTGTTCGAGGATGAGCATCTTGAACTCATGGTGGCCATCTGCCGCCAGGTGGGCTTGGCGTGGACCAACGCCCAGCGCTACCGACAATTCGAGCGCCGGCTGGCCGAGCAGACCGTCATCCAGCACGTTGCGCAGGTCATCAACCGCCGGATGGAAATGGGGCCGCTGCTGGAGGAGGTCGTGGAGCAGGTAAGTTCGACGCTGGGCTATGGCTACGTCGGCGTATCGTTGGTCGAAGATGAATCGCTGGCCCTCATGGCGAGCCGTGGTCACGACGCCAGCGCCTTCCGTCTGGATTTCAACCACGGGATCACCGGACGAGTCGCCAGGACCAATCTGCCTGCGCTGGTGCCGGACGTCGACCGAGATCCTGACTTCGTGCGCTATTTTCCCGGGACGCGCTCGGAGCTGGCGGTGCCCATCCGCAAGGGCGACGTCGCCATAGGCGTGCTCAATGTGGAGTCCCCTCAACTGGATGGCCTGACCCAAGACGACTTGCGGCTGCTGACCCTGCTGGCGGACCAGTTGGCCGTGGCCATCGAAAACGCCGCCCTCTATGAGCGGCTGCGAAGACACTCCGTCGAACTGGAGACCACGGTGGCGTCCAGGACTTCCGAGCTGGCCAACGCCCTCGACCGGGCCAAAGAGGCCGACCGCCTCAAAACCCGATTTGTGTCGGACGTTTCTCACGAGTTGAGAACGCCCTTGAGCAACATCCGCTTGTACATCGAGCTGCTTGGCCAGGCGCCGCAGGAGCGGCAGCCTGGGTACATCGAGACCCTCAATCGAGAGACGGAACGTTTGGTGACTCTAATCGAGGACCTGCTCTCGATTTCACGGCTGGACGCCGGAACGTCACCGCCAGTCCTTGCCAGGGTTGATCTCAACGAGATGTCACGCGCTCTGGTCGCCGACCGCAGCAAGCTCTTCTCCGAGCGGGGCCTGTCTCTTCAACTCGAACTTGAGGACGAGACGGCCGAAGTGATGGCTGACGAGAATCTGATTGCCCAGGTGATCGGCAACTTGCTAACCAACGCCATGCACTACACGCCTTCAGGCGGTTCCGTCGTCGTCCGCACCAGGCGCGCGCTGGATGATGCGTGGATCAAGCTGAGTGTGTCAGATACCGGAGTTGGGATCCTTCCCGATGAGAAGGATCATCTGTTTGATCGCTTTTTCCGCGGGTCGGCCAGCAGGCAGATGAAGAACCCGGGCACCGGCCTCGGCCTGGCCATTTCGAACGAAATTGTGGACCGCCACCAGGGTCGAATTGATGTGGAGAGCACGGCCGGAGAAGGCAGCACGGTGACCGTCTGGTTGCCGTCGGCGGGCCCAGTCCAGTCTCCGCCCCCGGCGATGCCCAACTGAGCACTCCCTCAAACGCCGAGGGCTTCGTGAATCGGGGCAAGGTTCACCCGATCCTGCACGAGTTGGATGAAGGTCTCTAACTTCTCGGTCTGACCCAGGCGGGTCTTCCCGAACGTGCGCTCGATGCTTTCGACTGTCTCGATTGTGTTTTCTTTCACAAGCAAGATGGGAACCTCGAGCGCTTCGGCCTGCTGAAGGACCATGGGACTGGGCCTGAGATTGCCGGTAAGGATCAAACCGACGGTGGATGTCTCCAGGGCCGCCAGCTGGATATCCGTCCTATCACCCCCGGTGATAACGACCTTGTTCTGCTGACGCCTGAACCGGGCCAGGGCCGCTTCCGCGTTCATGGCGCCGACGGTAAATGTGGACGCGAGAGCCTCAAGGTCCGATGTTTGGTTGAGGACGTCGGCGTCGAGCAGGTCGACAAGCTCCTGCAGGCTGAGGGCCGCCAGGCGCGGTATGGCCGGCAGGCTGCCCAGGACAGGGATCCCCTTGCCTTGGATGAAAGGCACGGCGAAATCATCGACAAAGGCCCTGGCCGAGTCGGGAACGTGGTTCAAAATCACGCCCAACAACAGGTCCCCCAGCCGGTATTGTGCCGTGAGCGCATCATCCACAACCTTCATTTCACCCCGATATTTCACGAGCACAAGCGCCGGAGAGGCAAAATGTTGGGCGACGCTGGGGTTGGATAGCCCCAGGGAGTAGCCTTCCCGCAAGCTGGCTCCCCCCTCGATCAACAGCACGTCGGCGTGCTCCATCTGCCGCTTAGCGGCGGCATCGACGGAGGCGATCAGGTCTCCCTGGTTTCCATCCTTCAGACAGCGGCGCAGAGTTCTCATCGGTGACGATCACCGGGGAAAGCGTGCCGGGCTCTGCGTCCAACCCAAGGGTCGTCCGGACAAAGGCCGCGTCTTCGTCGGCCAACGTGCCATCCGGCAGCCGCCATGGCTGCGTGCTCAGCGGCTTCAGATAGCCGAGCTTGACGCCTTTGCCTTGCAGCTGCTTACCCAACGCCAGGCAGAAAGCCGTCTTCCCCGAATAGGATTCAACCGATGTGACGTAAAGGGCTTTCATCATTCGCCTCCTGGGGAGAAGACTCAACCGATCCACTGTTTGGGTCGGAACGCAGCACCAAACGCATGTCGATCGCAATCCCTCCCTGTCCTTGTTCGTGGGCGACGAAGGGATTGATATCCAACTCCGTTATCTCGGGGAAATCCGCCACCAACTGCGCCACGCGAAGAAGCGCCTCGACGATCGAGTCCTTGTCGACAGGAGGTTGGCCCCGAACGCCGTCGAGCAATGCATGAGCGCGGATCTCACTCAACATCTCAACGGCCTCCTCCCGAGAAAACGGTGCCAGTCGGAAGGCGACATCGCGCAGGATCTCAACAAAGATCCCGCCCAGGCCGAAGGTGACCAGGGGCCCGAATTGAGGGTCTCTGTTCATGCCGATCAAGATTTCAAGACCCCCCGGGACCATTTTTTGGACCTGGCAGCCCCAAAGCTGTGCCTCGGGAAAATAGCGCTGAGCGCGGTACATGATCAAGTCGAAGGCGTCTCGCACGTCGGCGGAGGATTCGAGCCCGACTTTGACCCCGCCAGCGTCTGTCTTGTGGAGAATGTCGGGCGAGGCGATCTTGAGCACGACCGGGTACCCCATCTGGCCCGCCATCTCGACCGCCTCATCGGCGGTGTGGGCAAGACCAGAATCGGGTACCTGCAGGCCATAGGCAATGAGGATCTCGCGTGCCTCGGCATCGCCAATCGTCACCCTGCCGTCGGCCCGCACGCGGTTGATCACCGTGGCGGCGGCTGCCTTGTCGACGTCGAAGGACTCGTAGTGTGGGGTGGGCCTTGCGCGCAGCCTGACGTACTCCCGCATGGCGGCCAGGACGGCGGCCGCCCGTTCGGGAAACGGGAAATTGGGCAGGTTGCCCTTCGCCAGGACGCGCACACCCTCTTCGATCCGAGCCTCCCCCATGAAACAAGTCAGGATGGGCACCGTTACCGTGCGGCTGACATCGACAACCACCTGGGCCGTGGCGGCGATTTCGGTCATCGCCTGAGGTGTGAGGATCACCAGCACGGCGTCGACGTTGGGGGATGCGGTGACCTGTTCCAAAGCGAACTTGTAACGGTCCGCACGAGCATCGCCGAGCACGTCCACCGGATTGGCCGCACTGGCCGCATCCGGCAAGTTGGTCTCCAGGGTGTGGATGACCTCGGGTTGGAAGCGGGCAAGCTCAAGGCCGGCGCGCTCGATGGCGTCGGTGGCCAAAATTCCTGGGCCGCCGGCGTTGGTCACGATCGCCACCCGGTTGCCCTGCAGGTGGGGAAGATGACCGAAGGCGCGGGCCAGGTCGAAGAGGTGTTCCATCGAATCGGCGCGCAGAACCCCGGCCTGGCGGAAGGCCGATTGGTAGGCTTGTTCGGATCCGGCCAGGGAGCCCGTATGCGAGCTCACCGCCCGCGAGCCCGCCTGAGTGACGCCGGACTTGACCGCCACCACGGGTTTTTTGCGCGTGACTTCCCGGGCAACTTTGATGAACGCCTGGCCGTCGGGCAGACCTTCCGTGTAGATCAAGATCACGCGCGATTGATCGTCGCCCCCCCAGGCTTTGAGGAGGTCGATTTCGCTCACGTCCGCCTTGTTGCCAAGCGAGACGAATTTGCTCATGCCCAGGCGGCCTGCCTGAGCCCAATCCAAAATGGCCGTCCCCAGGGCGCCGGATTGGGACATGAAGGCCATCGGCCCGGACGGCGGCATTCCGGCAGAAAAGGAGGCGTTCAAGGGGGTCACGGTGTCGATGACGCCCAGGCAGTTGGGGCCAACCAGGCGGAGATCGTAGCGATCGGCGATGTCGATCAACTCCAGCTCGCGGTCGAGACCCTCCCGGCCGGCCTCCCGGAATCCGGCACTGATCACGATGACGGCTGGGATACCCTTCTTCCCGCAGGTCTCAAGCGCGGCAGGGACGGCTGGATAGGGGATCACGATAACCGCCAGGTCGATCGCCCCGTCCACGCTGAGCACATCGGGGAAGGCGGGCAGGTCGAGCACCTTATCCGCCCTAGGGTTGATTGGAAAGATCCTGCGGTCACCCCGCAGGAACCCCCCATCGATCAGATTCTTGACCACGGCGTGGCCGAGCTTGGTGGAATCGGTCGAGGCCCCTATCACCGCCACCGATCGGGGTTGGAAGAAAGCGTCAATGGACATGGCCGACGTCGAAGGATCTTGGGCCGGGGCCCGTGTCGGATGTGGCCCGCAGGCAGGCGGCAACCGGAGCATAGGATCGGCGGTGGATCTCGCAAGGCCCGTGAGCCGCCAGCGCTGCCCGGTGCGCGCGTGTCCCGTAGCCCTTGTGGCGCGCGAATCCGTAGGCGGGATAAATGAGGTCGAGTACGCCCATCATGCGATCACGGGTCACCTTGGCCAACACGGAGGCTGCAGAGATCGATAGGCATAGGGCATCTCCATGCGCGATGGACGTTTGGGGAAGTTCGCTTTCAGGAAGGATCATGTAGTCCAACAACAAGTGGGCGGGCGCCACCTTGAGCTGGCCCAGGGCGCGCATCATCGCCAAGCGGGTGGCGGCGATCAGGCCCAGCGAGTCGATTTCGGCTGGGCCAGCCGCCCCGGTAGCGGCCGCGCTGCAGATACCCAGGATGTGGCCCAGGTTGATCTCCCTCTGGCGAGCGGTCATGAGCTTGGAGTCGCGTACACAGGAAAGTCGCTGCAATAGGTCCGTCCGGACCAGGGGTAGGATCACGGCAGCCGCCACAACCGGTCCGGCCAGTGCGCCCCGGCCGGCCTCATCCAGCCCGGCGATCTCCGGAACGCCTCCGGCATGAAGCGTGCGTTCGAGGCAAAGGTCAGGCTTGGTCGCCCTGAAGCCTTGGCTGATCGTAGACCCCTTTCAAGCCATTGTATCGAATGCGGAAAAGATCCAAGAACATGGTCACCGAATCTCTCAGGACGCGAACCCGGCTCCCGGGGAAATGGGTCCAATCGATCGGTACCTCGGCGATCCGGTAGCCGCGCCTCTGGGCGAGATACAGCAGTTCAACATCGAAGGTCCAGCCTTCGAGCTGCAAGCGCCGGAAGAGGTCCTCGGTGGCGGCAGCGGAAAGGCATTTGAACCCGCACTGGGTGTCCTGGATTCCGGGCACGGCCAAGACGCGAACCAGGTTGTTGAAGACGCGCCCGATCATGTGTCGGTGAACGGGTTCGTTGTAGCGCACGGCGCCTTCGACTTCGCGCGAGCCAATGGCAACGTCCACGTTGTCCAGATTTGGCGGCAGAAAACGATCCACCTGCTCGATGGGCATCGATAGATCCGCATCACAGATGAAACGATAGTCACCGGGAGCCGCCAGCATGCCGCGGCGAACCGCCAACCCTTTGCCAGGCCGAGATTCGCTAATCAGGTGGAGCTGCGGATGCCGTTCTGAGTAGGCCCTGGCGATGGCTGCCGTCTGATCCGTGCTTCCACTGTCCACTACCCAGACGTCCCACACATCGTCCCGGGTGGACAGGTAGCCAAGCACGCGATCAAGCGTGGCGGGCAGTCGCAGCTCTTCATTGTGGGCAGGGATGATGACGGACAAGTGAACGGACACGCTTCATCCTTCTCGGCAGAGACCTGGATCAGGGCTGGGCGAACACCACCAGATACGTGAAGACCCCGATGATCACCAGCTCGACGACGAGCATGACGGCCAACAAACCCGCTTGGGCGAGGGACAAGCCGAACAAGGTTCGGCGCCTTGGCCGTCGCGCTTCGATCATATCGAAATTGAACGGGTCGTCGTCGACCACCGGTTCTGGCACCGGCCTCACGGGGGCCGGGGGGGCTCAGGCAGCACCGTTTCTTGGGCTGAGGGCAAGACACTTTTCGGTGGGTGGGTAAGGAGGCGGGTGATGCTCTGGATGTCCTCCTGGTCCATGATGGCCGGGGCGTCTTCCAGGCTAGTGGCGATGTGCCGGATGCCATCGGCGAGCACAATCCGCGTCTCGGCGCCCACCGTGTCGACATGGGTGCGCGGATCGCTAAAGACCAGGATGGGCTCGATCTCCGGCAAAGGAACACCCTGATTCTGAATGTAGACCAACAGGGCTTGCGCGAAGGCGGCGGCCCGGGTTTGCAGATTGGGCTTGGCGGGGCGAAAGTGCTGACCGCGCTGGTTGAAGGTGAGCCAGGACTCGCCCTTGGCCCGGAAAATGCCTCGCGCCGGGGAGGCCAGGATCAGCCGAACCCCCTGCGGACTGATCAGAACCAAAGGCAAGGTGACGTCGACTCCCGGCAAAATGGCATTTCGGATAAGAACGTGCTCGTCGTCCAGGGCTGTCGCCAGGCGCCCGGCAACGTAGTCTTGGGCGCGGATCTCGTTGTACCAGGCCAGGCCGTGCTCAAGGCTGGCCCGGATCCGGTTTTCGAGGCTGATTTCACCCTCGGCGTCGACAAATGGGGATTTCTCAATCACTCGCATCGGCCTCAGCTCCCGTTGTGCATCGGCTGTGGTGTGATCTGTGCGCGGAGCGGCTGATTAACGTGGGCGGCGCTGATCCGGCCATCGGAGAGGTAGTCATTGACCAGCTCCACTGAGCGATTCAGCCACATGGCTTGAAGTTCCGTCAGGACATCCTGGGGCAGGTGCTCGAAGACAGCTCTGGACATGCTGGCGCGCGAGTCCAGCTGCTCCATGAAAGCGTGGGGCGAGATATTGTGCCGGTGCGCGAAGACGTCGATGGTACGCGAGCGGCCGCCAGGCGAAAGCTGCTCGGCCAAGTGATCTCGCCACGCCGCCAGAGCAAATTCGTCGGCGAAGGGCAGCCAATCGTTCGGCTCAGCGGCTGCCAGCTCTTGTGCCAGACCGCCGGTCAAACGGCGGCGTGCGTCCCGGTCCATGTGGGCTCGAAGGAGATTGTGATCAAGAAGCCGCTGCTGGAAGCTGTCGCGATGAACATCCGGGCCGAATATTGGCTCAAAGACAGCGATGATCCACGCCTGGTCCAGCCACAAATGGGCCAGATAACCGGCCAGGAAGGCGGCCTGGTCGTCAGGGAGGCGGGAGGGGGTACCCAGCTCTGGAAAGAGCTCGACCAGCCGCCGGTGAGCCGGCTGCGCCTGCCGAATGGGGACCCGGAAGAAGTGCCCTGTCTCGCGCGGCAGCCCCGCCAGAGTGACATAGTCAGGGGCGGTGTTGCCGAACAAAAAGGCGGAGCGAGAGCGCATCAGCCTGTCTCGTAGCGACGGCTCAAGCGCGCCATGGCTGAGCATCTTTTCGGCCAGGTCCAGATGGTAGAAAGGAGTAGGCACAGCGGAATTATAAGTCACGCCGTCTGAGGATAGAAGTCAGCCAAAGATCGGCCCGACGACGCTATAATCTGAGGCATGAGTACACTACCTGATCGTCGTGCTTGGGTCTCCCGGTTTGCTCTGGTGGCTTGGTTCTTCCTGTCGGCCGCCGGCTGGGCTTCTTCGGCGCGGCAATCGGGACCTTTGGTCATCCGCCTAACTGTGGATAAGGCGATCACACCGGTCATGGCAGGCTATCTCGACCGGGGTCTGCGGACAGCCGAGGCGCGCGGCGCATCTGCCGTTGTTCTGGAGTTGGATACCCCGGGCGGTTCGATCGATTCAATGAACAGCATGGTTCAGAGCATTAGAGCAAGCTCGATCCCCGTGATCGTGTACGTGGCTCCCAGGGGTGCGATGGCGGCCAGCGCGGGCACGGTGATCACCCTGGCTGGGCACGCTTCCGTCATGGCGCCCGAGACGTCGATCGGTGCGGCCAGCCCGGTCGGCGGGGGGGAGAGAACCTACCCACGACCGAAGAAACCAAACAGAAGGAGATCCTAAAGGCCACCGTCCGCTCCCTGGCCGCAGGCAGGGGTCAGGCGGCCGTTGACTTGGCCCAGGCCACGATTGAGAACGCCTCCGCCGCCTCAGCCGATGAAGCGCTGCGAGTAGGCCTAGTCGATGCGCAAGCAAGTGATGTGGCCGAGCTGCTGGCCAAACTTGACGGGCACCAAGTCACCACGGTGGACGGTCCTGAAGTGCTCCACCTGGCCGGAGCCCAGGTTGAGAGTCTGGAGCCCAGCTTTATCGAGAATCTGCTGGCAGCCCTGACGGATCCGAATATCGTCTTTCTTCTGCTCACCGTCGGTGTGCAGGCCATCCTGATCGAGATTGCCAGCCCCGGCGGCTGGGTGGCCGGTTTCGCCGGCGTGGTCAGCTTGGCGTTGGCGGGCTACGGCCTGGGCATTCTTCCGGTCAATTGGTTCGGTCTGATTTTCATTGGCACGGCGTTCGTGCTCTTCTTCCTTGACATCAAGGCGCCCACCCACGGCGCACTCACGCTTGCCGGATTAGGCTCGCTCATAATCGGAGCGCTGGTGATGTTCAATTCACCGGGCACGCCGGCGTTCGAGCGGGTTTCCATTCCGTTGGTGATCGTGACCTCGTTGGTCACGGCGGCGGCCTTTCTGACAGTGGTGACGTTCGCCGTACGTGCCCAGCGCCGGCCGGTTGTGGTGGGAAGGGAGGCGCTGGTCGGGCGCTTCGGACGAGTTCAAACCCGGTTGGCGCCGACCGGTATGGTCCACGTGGCG
Organism: uncultured Chloroflexia bacterium; assembly: GCA_963807065.1. Classification (GTDB taxonomy): domain Bacteria; phylum Chloroflexota; class Anaerolineae; order Anaerolineales; family E44-bin32; genus CAWAND01. Next base: position 549,730 of record CAWDZQ010000004.1, on the reverse strand, counting down.
GGGGAGCTGTGGTCGGCTGAGCTTGAGGACGCTGGTGAGACACTGGAAGCCGAAGCTCCGATTGAAGTCGTTGCCGTGGAGGGCTTGCGCCTGAAAGTGCGCCCCAGGGGGAGTACATCGAGTTGACGTCACCCGACACCGGCAGTAAACTAGCCGCGCCTGAGAATACCTACAGGAGGACGTGATGGCTTCATCCTTTCGATTGATCGAAAGAACTGGACCCAATCCTGGGGCTACTTTTGAGGGGACACAGGATGTAACCACCATGGGGCGGGACGTGACCAACGAGGTTGTCCTGGTTGATTCAGAGGTCTCCCGCCAGCACGCCCGCGTAACGCAGACGCCAGGCGGCTTTGTGCTGGAAGACCTCGGGTCAACCAACGGTACCTTCATCAACGGTGAGCGCCTGGTGGCGCCTCGAATCCTATCGGCCGGGGATTTGATCGGGCTGGGGGAGAATGTGACGCTGACTTTCGAGATCGCGTCCACGGATGCCGCCGCCACCGTGATGGCGCCAGCGGCCGGCCGCCCGGCAACTGCCGTGCCGCCGTCACCTCCGAGGCAGGCACAAAGGCCGCCATCACCTCCGCCGCCGCCGCCCGAGCCCGCCCGGCCCGCACCTGCGCCGGCCGGGGGGGACGCCGCATGGGCGCCTGAAGAGCAAGGCGGGGGACCCCGTCGCTGGATCCTGGCCGGCTGTGGATGCCTGGTCCTGTTGTTGGTCTGCGGCGGAGTGTTTTATTTCATGGACGCCTACTATCCGGACATGTTGTACGCACCCCTGCGCATGCTCGGCTTCTGAGGCCGCTGGGACGCAACGACCATTGCTGGGACGGCCTTGGCCGTCCCAGTTTCAGTTAAGCCAGCATTCGACATGTGACAATTTTCACAATTGAGTCCGAGCAGGGGTGTCGGCGACTGACCCCACCCGTTGGGGCGTGTCAGGGAGGCGAAGATGGTCGACATCATCTCGATGGGGAAACGGAAGAGGATTGCCCTGGTCGCACACGACCATCGCAAGGCGGACCTGCTGGAATGGGCCAGGTTCAACCGTGACGCCCTGGGGGAGCACGAGCTGTACGGCACCGGAGGCACCGGCAAAATGCTGGAGGAGACTCTGGATCTCAAGATCTCCCGTTTGCTCAGTGGCCCCCTGGGAGGCGACCAGCAGCTGGGGTCCCGCATCTCCGAAGGCACTATCGACATGCTGATCTTCTTTTGGGACCCGCTCGAGCCGCAGCCGCACGACCCTGATGTGAAGGCCCTGCTTCGCCTGGCGGTCCTCTACAACCTTCCCACAGCCTGCAACCGGTCGACGGCAGACTTTCTGATTTCGTCGCCTTTGTTCGAGAAGTCGTATGACCGCCGCCAGGCGGACTACGCCGCCAGATTAGGCCGCTAATGAGCGACCGCCAGGCGATGGCGCGCAAGTTCGGAATGAAGCCGGGTATGCGGGTTGGCCTGTTGGGCGCTGATTCGACGTCTGAAGCTATGCTGCGGACCGCCGGCATAGGGGAGACGCGTTGGGAGATCGATCCCGTCTCGGGCAACTTCGGCCTGGTCTTCTATTGGCCGGAATCGCGGCAGGACTTTTCGGACAGGATCTGGGATCTGGCGGAGATGATCGCGCCCGATGGTGGGCTGTGGGTGATGTTCCCCAAGAAGGCATATCTGGGAAAGTACGGAATGGACATGACCTGGGAGGACATGCAGGCGGCGGCGCTTGAGACGGTGCTGGTGGACAACAAAGTAGCGTCGTTCTCGGATGAGTTCTACGCCACTCGCTTTGTCATCCGGAGCGAGCTTCGCGGTAGACCAAAGCTGTGACCGAGACGACCCTGGCTGGCAGGATCAAAGCCGGCCTGGACCGGTCCAGGGCGGTTGAAATGGGGGTGGAACGCGGCCTCGGCCGGCCGGCCGTGCTGGTGGCGACGACGCTGGCGGCGATCATCGACGTTCTGATGACGCCCCTGGGCTATCTTGTGGTGTGGATTGAATCCAGCCTTGGCTGGGCGTTAGACGGCATTTTGGCGCCGTTGGCCCTGGTGCTGGCCCTTCCTTACCTGGGCCGGATACTGGCCTGGATCTGGTCCATATTGGGGACGTTGTTTTGGGCAGGCGTGGCCGTGCCCGATGGCTTGCTGTCTGCGGTCGGGGTACTGGCCGAGAAGCGGCTTCGAGTCCACGTGATGCTGCCCCCCGAGGCGGACGACGAGATGCGGGCCAAGATGCTGCAGGCCCTTCAATTGGCGGCCCAAATCTACCGCAAACAGGCCAACGTCCGGCTGATGCCTGCCAACCCGTGGTCGATGCAGGGCGCCTTTGCCGGACCGGCTGAGCCGACGGCAGCGTGGCTGGCTGTGGGCCATCCCGATATCGCTCGACTGGACCTTGGATGTGCGCTAAGAGCAGCTTCCGAAGACATGGGTTGTGTGGGAGGACGTTTCGCCTGGCACGCCCTCCGCTACCATGTCTTTGGCGTGGCCAGGCGACTGCTGGGAACGGGTGCTCCGATCATCGTGTTTGGGGTACAAAGCGTCGATGGCGGCCGGCTGGCTGGCTGCTCTCTAGGCCCCCTGACCGACTATGTGACGGTCGCCACTGATCAGCCAATCTGTGTGGCGCATGAGCTGGGCCACGCGTGTAACCTGCCCCATACCCCCACCCTAGGCAACCTGATGTACCCCACCTGTGGCGGCGTTCGTCTCACTTCCTGGCAAGTTGTCCTGGTTCGCCTTTCGCGACACGTCAGCTATCTTTGACCTCCCACTTGGCCGTTCACCTTTCGCTCAGATCCCCGGGTTAGTTCCATCGCCCGACTGTCTGGGCCGGTGAGTCTGCAGGGGGACCTGCATTGGGTCGTCAGTCGGGGCCCGGGCTCATCTCTCGGACCGAGGGCCCTCCTGTACCCAAGTTGGCTGGACCGATGAACGTGCTCCGGCGATGCCGTGACGTTACGTTAGGAACCCTGGACTCAAGCTGCCAGGGTTGAGGATTTCCAGTGGATGTGTCCAGGGTTTGGGGAAAGCCGGAGGCGAACGCTGTCGATTTCGCCAGAGTCACTTGCTGATCAGGGGAATATAGTTCTTGTTGGAGCCCGCTGGGCAGGTGACGTTGGCGATGTCGACGGAAGGCGGCCCCGTAACACCATAGGCGCTCAAGTTGACCGAATAGATCCTGCCGTACCCCGGTGCGCCGCTGGCGTTGGGCGCGCCACAGGCGACTTTCAAACCCTTGCCCAACATGGCATAGTTCATGAGGATTGAATCTTCGAGGAAGGTATGCATGCGTAGGCGCACCTTGCCGTCGATGGCAATCTCGAAGCGGGACAGGTTGGAGTCGGGGGATGAGGCCGACATCGAGCGCAAGACGATGTAGCACACATCCGGGTCCGAGGTGGATTGGGCGCAGTAGGGATTGGAGACATTAAGGATCACGGAAGCGTTGGGAGCTGCCGACACCGGTTCGCCGCCAAGCGCCAGGACCAGGCTGAACACCAGCAGGGTGGAAAGGACCTTGAAGAGTCGCATCAGGAGCCACCCTTCCTACGGATTGTAAGCCGGGCAGGTGACGTTGGCAGAGTCGTTTCCCATGGAGTTTCGGCCGGAATCCAAGGGTGTGATCGAAACCGAGTACACGTAGCCGTACAGGGAACCTGCCCCACCCGCGTTGGGCGCGCCACAAGGTACCGTCATCCCTTCAGGGACCATGGCGTAGGAATAGGTAATGGAGCCCTCAAAGAACTTCGTAGCCGTGAATTGATTCTTGCCGCTGATGTTGATCGTCAGCCAGGTGAGGTAAGGTGAGCTTGTCAGGTTGTCGTTGGCCTGGACATAGCGAAGATTGATCTGACACTTGTCGACAGCAGGATCGGGCTGGAAACAGTAGGGGTTGGAGACGGTGAAAGAGGTGAGCGCATCCGGAGGGTCGAGATTTACCTCGCCGGCATCGCTGGTGCCATTGGTCTGCGGAGCGGGTGTCGGTGAATCGGTTTGGGCAGAAACCCGCTCGCCCGACGATAACAGGCCCATCCCAAGCAGGATCGCGAGTAGGCCGGCCAATAAGGGCAAACGCATGAGCCACCTCCTGGAGGACTTGGCAAAACACGCAGTGTTGGCAGCAGAATGTGGGTTGGAATACCGTCGGCCAGCCACATGATACAGGACAAGGGTGCATCCGTCCAGTAATCGTCCCAAAAACAGTGCGTGAAATCGCTTGACCAGCCGTGCCGGCAGCCTGCCCGCTCACCGAAAGTGACCTTGACACCGCCCATCGAGAGGTTGGCTGCCGTCTCCAGGCTGGGAGCGAGGAGCGTGTCCTGGTGGCGCCAGCGCCGCCAGGTCTTCGCAGTTGCGCGCCATAGACAGTGTTTGGGAGCGCCGGAGCGGTGTTTCTGGTAGGCTGCGTGGCTCGCCGTTGACTGGGAGGCCGCTCGCCGGGTGAATCGGCGCCGATGGGGCGGTCGGCATGGGCCGGCCAGGTCACCCCGGGGTATGAGCGCAGGCATGCCCGAAAGCTGCCCTGCATCGGTCACTCCCATATCTCGATGAGTCCCCACCTCAGGCGGGACTCATCTAGGCCGTTGATTGGTTGTGCTCCTGCGCCCCGAAAGGCGCCGCAGCAGCTTATGCCCCTCCCGGTTTAACTTGCAACGCCTTCGGCCTGTGGCTGCTTGGTCGTCTTGAAGCTGAGGACGTCACCCTTGCGCTCGACATGAATTGCGTCCCCCGGCCGGAAGTCACCGGCAATCAGCTTGAGGGCCAGGGGATCCTGGATCTGCCTTTGGATAGTGCGCTTCAACGGGCGGGCGCCATACACCGGATCAAAGCCCACGTCGGCCAGTAGGGTTTTGGCCTGATCGGAGACGACAAGTTCCAAGCCTTGTTCCTTGAGACGGGCTACAACCTGCTTCAGTTGAATATCGACAATCTTGGCCAGGTCATCGCGTGACAGCCTGTGGAAGATTACGATCTCGTCGATGCGGTTGAGGAACTCGGGTCGGAAATGACGCGTCAGGAGCTCGCGTACGGCCCCCTCGGTGACGTCTTGTGCTTCGTCTTCGGCCCCCCAAAGTTCGGTGCCGAGGTTGCTGGTCATGATGATGACCGTGTTGCGGAAGTCCACCGTGCGCCCTTGCCCGTCGGTCAAGCGCCCGTCGTCGAGCACCTGCAGCAAGACGTTGAACACTTCCGGATGTGCCTTTTCTATCTCGTCAAACAAGACAACGCTGTAGGGCCGGCGCCGGACCGGTTCGGTCAGCTGGCCGCCCTCTTCGTAGCCCACATAGCCCGGGGGCGCACCAATCAGCCGGGACACAGTGTGCTTCTCCTGATACTCCCCCATGTCGACGCGGATCATCGCCTGTTCGTCGTCAAACAGGAACTCGGCCAAAGCCCTGGCGAGTTCGGTCTTGCCGACACCGGTCGGCCCGAGGAAGATGAATGAACCCATCGGTCGGGCGGGGTCCTGGAGCCCGGAACGGGCGCGCCTCACGGCGTTCGAGACCGCCTCAACCGCCTGGTCCTGACCGATGACGCGCTGATGCAGCCTTTCTTCCATGTGCATCAGCTTTTCGCCCTCGCCTTCGAGGAGTTTCGAGACCGGAATCCCCGTCCAGCGCGACACCACGGCGGCAATATCCTCGGCGTCGACCTCTTCCTTGAGGAGGGCGCCTTGGCCCTGAAGCTCCTGCAGGCGTTGTTCCTGATCCGAAAGCTGACTCTCCAGGTCGCGCAGCGTGCCATAACGCAATCGGGCGGCGCCTTCCAGGTCAGCCTTTCGTTCTGCTCGCTCGATATCGTAGCGAGTTTGTTCGATCTTCTCCTTGGTGGTGCGCAGTTCCCCAATTGCCTCTTTCTGGGTTGTCCAGCGAGCGTGGAGATCCGAGGATTCCTCGCGCAGGTTGGCCAGTTCGTTCTCCAAGCGATCGAGCCGTGCCCGGGAGGCCTTGTCCTTCTCCTGACGCAGGGCCTCGCGTTCGATTTCCAACTGCATGATCTCCCGATCCACCTGGTCCAAAGCCTGCGGCTTAGAATCGATCTCCGTCCGCAGCCGGGCGCCGGCCTCGTCGATCAAGTCGATGGCCTTGTCGGGCAAGAAACGGTCGCTGATGTAGCGATGGGACAGCGTGGCGGCAGCGATGACAGCGCTGTCCTGGATGCGAACCCCGTGGTGGACTTCGTACCGGTCCTTGAGACCACGCAGAATACTGACCGTGTCCTCCACGCTGGGTTCGTCGACAAAGATCGGCTGGAATTGGCGCTCCAGCGCCGGGTCCTTCTCGATGTGCTTGTGGTATTCGTCAAGCGTTGTGGCGCCTATCAGGTGGAGTTCACCCCGGGCCAGCATCGGCTTGAGCATGTTTCCGGCATCCATTGCGCCTTCGGCGGCACCGGCGCCGATCACGGTATGAAGTTCGTCGAGGAAGAGCAGGACCTCCCCTGCCGCATCGGTGACTTCCTTGAGGACGGCCTTCAGACGTTCCTCGAACTCGCCGCGGTATTTCGCCCCTGCGACCAGTGCCCCCAGATCGAGCTGGATGAGGCGCTTGTTCTTCAAGCCCTCGGGAACGTCGCCGTTGATGATCCGCTGTGCCAGTCCCTCCACGATCGCCGTCTTACCCACCCCGGGGTCGCCGATCAATGCAGGATTGTTCTTGGTGCGCCGTGAAAGCACCTGGACCACTCGGCGGATCTCTTCGTCCCGCCCGATCACCGGATCCAGCTTCCCTTGCCGGGCCAGTTGGGTCAGGTCACGTCCGTATTTCTCCAACGGCTGGTACGTGTCCTCGGGATGAGCCGAAACCACGCGCTGTGAACCGCGGATTGTGGTTAGAGCCTGCAGGATGGCGTCCGCAGTCAGGCCATATTTGGACAGGCGTTGGGATTCGGGACCCGCCGCCAGGGCCAGAAGGAGATGCTCCGTCGAGACGTAGTCGTCTTTCATCGACGCGGCACGTTGCTCAGCATCATCCAAGGCGGATGATGCTCCCCGGGCGAGCCCCGGTTGCTCGGCAGCGCCGGTCATGGTGGGCAGTCCATCGATCTGGGTTTCGAGATCGCGTACCAAGAGATCCGGCGAGCCGGCAATGCGGGTGACGATGGCGGGGACAATGCCTTCGGGCTGTTGGACCAGGGCTAACAGAAGGTGAGAGGTTTCAATCGAGGTCTGATGGTGGTCACGCGCGATTCCTTGCGCAGCCAGAACCGCTTCTTGTGCCTTTTGGGTGTACTTTTCCAGGTTCATGCTCTACTCCTAAAGGGGCATACTTGCCGGCCGGGTCAAGCCATAGGTTGCGACCCTTGGGCGACCCTACTAGTCTATACGGCGAATATATGAAGGACATCGGAGGCGCTGGGATGGGAGTATGCCTGGCCGGCGCCCCCACCGGCTGAGGTAGAATGTGGCGACTCTTGATCCCATCCGTCGCTGGCCGTTTGACAGGCGTACGGAGCTTCCTCAATGATTCCACTCCGGGACACCGTCAGGTCTCGCGCCATCCCCTGGGTCAACTACGCGTTGATCGGCCTTAACCTGGTCATCTTCTTCTTCGAAGCATCGTTGGGCCAGGGGCAGTTTCAGACCTTCCTGACGGCCTTTGGCCTGGTGCCGGCGCAGCTCAGCTCGGGATCCCCGGCGGCCTACCTCAGTCTCTTGTCCTCCATGTTTTTGCATGGGAGCTGGTTTCACGTGCTGAGCAACATGTGGGTGCTCTTCATCTTTGGTGACAACGTCGAAGATCGCATGGGCTCCGGCCGATACCTAGCCTTCTATCTGCTGGCGGGGATTGTGGCCGGTCTTTCGCAGGTGGTCTTCGCCCCCTGGTCTCGTATTCCTACCGTGGGCGCAAGCGGGGCCATCGCCGGAGTGCTGGGCGCCTACCTGGTTCTGTTCCCTTCGGGCCGCGTGCTGACGCTTATCCTGCTCATCTTTCTTCCCTGGTTGGTGGAGATCCCTGCCTATCTCTTCTTGGGCCTTTGGTTTCTGTCTCAGTTGTCTTCCGGCTTATTGGCCCTCGGGCAGTTGGGCGCGGGCCAATTCAGCGGGATCGCCTGGTGGGCACACGTGGGTGGTTTTCTCTTCGGTCTGATCCTGGCGCGGGCCTTTTCCAGGCGAACTTCCGCCTGGCGCATATGATGCACTTAGCCAATCTGAGCCATTTGACGACGGATGGCCGGCAGATGGGAGAGATTGCGGCATGGTAAACGACAAGCCAGACGGCGGTGACCTGGTGGACTTGAACTCAGCTTCGGTGGAGGAACTTTCTCATCTCCCCGGTGTGGGTCCGGCACTGGCGGAACGAGTCGCCGCCGGTCGCCCGTATCTTCATGTGGATGAACTGCGCCGCGTCAGCGGTCTGGGCGCGGCCACGCTCGAAGGCCTGCAAAATCGCGTCTGCGTCACAGCGCCCAGTGTTCCCCGGACGGCAGGGGGGGCCGAAGCGCCGCATTCGGTGGACCGACATCCTGCCCAAAACTTCTCCAGGCGCCAGGTCGCCTGGCTGGTCGGCACGAGCGTCATCCTGAGCGTGCTGCTCTCGATGGGCCTCACATTGGCGGTGATGTCGGGCATCAATGGCACTCTCGACATCGGGCGCAGCGCCGCCGTACAAAACCTGAGGTCCCAGACGGACCAACTGGCCAACCAGGCCCAAGCTCTCCAGGGTCGTTTGGACGCCATCGACAACCGCGTACAATCCCTTCAAGGGCTGACCGGTCGGATGTCGCAAGTCGAGACACAAACCAGCCGACTGGAGGACGACGTCGCCTTAGCCAGAGCAGCTGCGGAGGGGCTCAGCCAACAGGTGGATGGCCTGGCGGCGACCACTGAAGACCTTGGCCTTCGGCAGTCGCGTTTGGAGGCGGTCTTCCAAGGCTTGGCGGATCTCCTGGCGCCCTGGGCCAGCCCGTCGAACCCGACGGACACACCCCCACCCACGGCCACGCCAAGCGGACAGGATTGAGAGACGGATGATGGCAGACGAACCCCAAGAATCTAGAGATCCGGCGGCGGCCGATAACCGCCCATCCCTGTGGCGACGGGTGTTCGGTGTCGCCTTGCGGCTGCTGGTCGTCGCTTTGATCGGCGCCGGCCTGGGCATTGGCGCGTACTTTGGATTGCCTGCGATCTATCGCGATTTCATCGCACCCGTGCAGCAAAACACCCAGCAACTCGACCGGACCCAGGCGGACCTGGCCAGTTTGCGGGCTTCGCAACGGGCTGCCATCGCCACTCAACTGGCACAAATGGCGGAGATCCAGGGCCAAATCGGGCAGCAGGCGGAAGAACTCAGCGCCCTGCAGGCCGACGTCGGCAGCCTGCAGGCCAGTCAACCGACGCTGGTGGCCGGTTTGCGGTCCGTGGATCGGCTCAGCGCCGAGCTGGCCGATCTTCAAGCGGAGGCCACCCAGACGGCCGGCCGCCTCGATGGTCTGGACGCGGCCGCCAGCACGCCCAACCCTACCGTCCAGGCGGTCAGCCGACGGCTGGCAGTTCTGAGGTTGATGCAGCTCGTGTCACAGGCCAGAATCTCGGTGGCCGAGGGTAACCTGGGGCAGGCGGGGGGAGATGTGCAATCAGCCAGCGCCGCCCTCTCTGACTTGATGGCCGGATCGGATGAGGTGCAGCAGGCGGCGTTCGAAGACGTCAGCAAGCGGCTGGACTTGGCTCAGCAGGAGCTGAAGGCCAACCCTCCGGTGGCCGCAGATGATCTCGACATCGCCTGGCAACTTCTGGTAGAACTAAGCCGTGGGCCCTAGCTCGGCGCACAGTCAAATCAAAGACGGGAGGCGAGCCGTTCATGAGTGAAGAACAGAAGCCAGGGGTAGAAGACACACAACCCCAGCAAGGGGCACCGTCCGAACCCATCGAAGGCCAACCTGAGCCAGAGCCGCAAAAATCTGAGCCAGGTCGTTTGTCCCGATGGGGCAGTGGGGTGCTGCGCTGGGCGGCAGGCTTGGGTGTTGTCTTTGCCCTGGGCGTGGCGCTGATCTGGTTCTTGCGAGTCCGCCCACAAACTCAAGAACTGCGCCTCCTGGGCCAAAATCTCCAGGAGACACAGCAGCAGTTAACTTCGGTCCAGGCGGAGGCCGACAACCTCAGGCCGCTGAAAGACGAGAACGCCAATCTCAAGGACCAACTGGCCCAATCGGAGCGCCACCTGGCCCTGCTCTCGGTCCTGGTCGATGTGACGGCTTCGCAACTGGGTCTGGCTGAGGATGACCCGCTGGCTGCCCAGGCTGCGCTTAAGAACACCGACAAGAAGTTGGCGAGCATCCAAACCGGGGTGGACCCGGGTCCGGCCAAAACCGTGCAATCCATGCGCGACCGCCTGGCCTCCGCCGTTAACGAACTCAACGCCAATGACCTGTTTGCCGCCAAACGCGATCTGGAGGTTATTGCCAATACCCTGGTGGATTTGGAGAGCACTCTCTTCTTGACGTCTGCCCCATAGCGCAATCAGCGGAGGATGCACAGCGGGGCGCCAATCGGCGCCCCGCTTTTGTATAGGCGTGAGCCTTGGGATGGGTCCAACCGAGCAGCCAACCCCTCGGATTGGTCGGTTAGTTCGGCCGCGGCTGGAGCGTGACCGGGATCTGCATCTCTTGACCATTGCGCAAAACCGTCAAGGTGACCTGGTCCCCCGGGCTGGTTTCATTGATCAAGTAAGAGAGCAGATCGCTGAATTGGCGCACCACATGGTCGTCGATGGCCGTGATCAAGTCCCCGCCGCGCGTGAGGCCGGTCTGCTGGCAATCCCCAGAGCCCTTCACGCCGGCCTGATCCGCCGGCCCGCCGGGCGTGACACAGGTGACGTAGGCGCCGGTGGCGTCGGAGGGCAACCCAAGCGCATCAAGTGTCTTCAGGGTCCATAGCTGGTCGTCGAGACTCTGGACCCCGACATACGGATAGTCGTAATGGCCGCTCTGAATCAAGACTGGGACAACTCGGCGGACGATGTTGATGGGGACGGCGAAACCGATCCCGGAGTTTAGGGGGTTTCCCGAGGCATTGGTCGAATCGGTTCGGATGGCGCGGTTGACGCCGATGACCTCGCCCTGCTGGTCGATCAACGGCCCACCCGAGTTTCCCGGATTGATGGCCGCATCGGTCTGGATAATGTCGCCGGCGGTGAAAGGCGTTCCGCCGGGGGCGGCGTGTTCGGATTCCAGGGTACGACCCACCGCCGAGACCACGCCCACGGTCATGGTGCCGGACAATCCGAATGGATTGCCGATGGCGACGACCGTGTCACCGACGAGGACGTTGCTCGAGTCGCCAAGGGGAAGTGGGGTGAGTTGCCCCGCAGGCACATCCACTTTGAGCACGGCCAGGTCCGAGTCGAGATCCGTGCCCACCAGGGTGGCATAGGCTTTCTCGCCAGACGAAAAATCGACTTCGATGTCGCCGCCATCGCTGACCACGTGTTGATTGGTCACAATGTGCCCGTCGCTGTCGATCACAAATCCAGAGCCCTGGGCGACGGGCAGGCTGTCGGTGGCGCCCCCCGGCGGAAAGATGAGGATGCTCACCACACCGTCGTTGACCTTCTGGTACAGCTCGCTGAGGCTGCCGGGAACCGGCGCGGCCGACGACTGGGCCGCCGGGACGGCTGTCGCCAGCGGCGCTGCTGTGAGGGGAGGCGGGGTCAAGACCCCAATTCCAGAAGAGAACTGGGGCAGCCCAAAACCGAAACTACAAGCCAGGCTGCTTATCAACAGCGCCGCCAAACCAACCAACCACAAGTTTCTTCTCATCTCGTCTTTTCCTTCTGGCATGGCACACCACCATTTGCGGCCGTACATACGAACTACCGACTGCGCGAATTGGCCAATTTCTCGAAGAGCTCGCGCTCTTCAGGATTGAGATCGGTTGGGACGGCGATCTTGAGACGGACGAACAATTCCCCGTGCTGGTCCTTGCGGTGGAGTTTCGGCATTCCGCGGCCCTTGAGGCGGAAGACCTGGTCCGGCTGGCTCCCCGGGGGAACGGTCAGCACAACATCCCCTTCGAGAGTGGGCACCTTGACTTCTCCGCCAAGAACCGCCGTATACAAATCGACGTCTGCCTCGCTGTACAGATCGTCGCCCTTGCGTTCGAAGCGCTCGTCCGCGAGCACCTCAACCTCCAGATACAGGTCCCCGGATCCTTGGGCACCTCGGGAGCCCTGGCCGGAGAGGCGGATTCTCGTCCCTGTCTGGGCCCCGGCAGGTAGCTTGACGTCCAGTTTGCGGCCATCTATGGCCACCCGGCGGGACCCGCCTGAATAGGCTTCAGCCAGGCTGATGGCCAGCTTATGGCGGATATCTCTACCTTGGCTGGCGGCCGCAGAGCGGTTACCGGCGCCGGGCATGTTGCCGGCAAAGATCGCATTGAAGAAGTCCGAGAACCCGCCGCCGAAGAGATCGCCCAGGTCGCCGAACTCGACGCGGGTAGCCCCGCCGGGCGCACCGCCAGCCCATTGGGTCCAGTCGAAATCGCCCGAACCGCGGCCCTTGCGTTCCCATTGGCGGTAGGATGCGCCCAGCTGATCGTACTTGGCGCGCTTGTCGAGTCCCCCAGGACTTCGTAGGCCTCGTTCAGTTCCTTGAACTTTTCCTCGGCTTGTTTGTCGCCCGGATTCTTGTCCGGATGATATTTGAGGGCGAGCTTGCGATATGCCCGCTTGATCTCTTTCTCGTCGGCACTCCGTTCGACGCCGAGAATCTGGTAGTAGTCTTTGTAATCCATATATCAGCACCCATCTGATGGAAGGAATTGTAAGGGTCGCCACAAACGCCCGTCAAGATGCACATCCCTGGCCGGAGATTGCCGGCCCGGCACGGTACGGGTCTTATGGGCCACTCCCTTGGGCGTGCTAAGCATGCTATCATAGCCGCACCATGGTTAATTATCCCAAAGAACGCGTGCTGGTCGTCGATGAGGACCCGGAAGTGCTCGACCTGCTCACGCGGCAGGTGCTCGAGCAGATGGGTTATGAAACCGCCTCTGCCAGCAATGCAGGGAGCGCCATTCAGGCAGCGCTAAACTACGCGCCGGATCTGATCATTGCCAGTTTGACCCTTCCCGGCTTGAGCGGAAAGGACCTGCTGGTTGCCCTGCGATCCCAGGGCATCGAAGTGCCGATGCTGGTCATGGCGCCCGAGGGGATGGAGGCGGATGCCATTCAAGCCTTCCGGCTGGGCGCCCGGGATTATCTCGTCAAGCCGTTGCGGGAGGCCGAAGCCCTGGCAGCCGTCGAGCGGGCGTTGAACGAAATCCGCTTGCGCCGTGAGCGAAAGCAGCTTGCGGATCAGCTTGCCGAAAGCAACCGCCAATTGGAGCGCAGGGTGCGGGAATTGACCACAATCTACGGCATCGGCAAAGCCGTCACCTCCACCACCAATCACAACCAATTGTTCTCCAAGCTGATGGAAGGCAGCCTGTACGTCACCGAAGCCGACATGGGTTGGATCTTGCTCCGCGACGAGTCCACGGATGAACTTGTCATGCGAGCTCAATCCGGTCTGCCACCGGCCGAGGCCGGGCGGCTGCACCAGCCTTGGGATGACGGGGTGAGTGCTCTGGTGATGCTCTCGGGCGAAGCTCTGCGCATCCATGGCGAAGGCCTGAGTCAGTTCAAGGTGGCGCGCATCGGACGCGCGGCGCTGATCGTGCCGATCCAGGTCCGGGATCAATCGGTGGGTGTGATCAATGTGGCGCGCAAGGACACCCGGCCATTCTCGGAACGCAACCAGGCCATGCTCGAAGCGGTGGCGGACTACGCCTCGATCTCATTAGTAAACGCCCGCCTCTTCCAGGCCCTAGAGATGCGCGCTAAGAAGCTCGAGAAGCAGGTGGCTCACGTGCAGCAAGGGCCGAGACTGGACGCTGAAGAGCGAGCGCGTCTAAGCGGCATTCACCAACGATTGACACGACTGTCCGGGGAAGCAAGCGAACAGGATCTCTCACAGGCCCTGGTCGATCTGCGCGATGAGATCGGCCAGCTGTTGGACACGGCGACGGCTGAAGTGTCCAGCGGGCCCGAATGGGAGTTCCCCGCTTCCGAGTCCCATCCGCCCCGGTCTTGAGGATTCTATTGTCCCGCCAAACCCGATGATGATCACCCAGCCATGAATCCCTGCCTCCCAACATCCTATGAGCGGTGAACGCGTCCTGGTTGTCACCAGAAACAGCGATGCGCTGCGGCATTTGAAGGACATCGTCCTGGCACCGGCAGGTTACCAGGTCCAGGCTGTCGGAGATGGCATGTCGGCCGTCACCATCGCCGGTGAGACGCGCCCCGACTTGGTTGTCGCCGACGCCAAACTTCCGGGGCTTTCGGGCATCGACTTGGCGCGCCGCGTGCACCACGATAATCCGGAGCTGCCGGTCATTCTGCTGGCGGACGAAGGTACCCAGGCCGAGGTGCTCGAAGCCCTGCGCGCCGGTGCGACCGACTACGTCCTGAAGCCGTATGAAGCGGAGCACCTCCTGGCCGCCGTCGGCCGGGCGCTCGATGAAAGGCGGCGCTGGGAAGACTTGATGAAATCCCGCATCGAGGCAGGAGGGGACGCCGCGAGCCTGCAGCGCCGACTGACAGAGCTCGAGACCCTGGCGGGCGTGGGGCGAACCGTCACTGCACTCCTCGACCTGGATGAGGTGTTAACGTCGGTGGTCGATGCCGCCGTGCGTCTGACGGGTGCCGAAGAGGGGAGCCTGCTGCTCCAGGACGAAGAGTTCGGGGCAGTTGTACATGCGAGCCTCGAAGAATTTTGATGAGGATTTCGCCCATACCTTCCGCCTGCAAACCAACGACTCGCTGGCCGGACAAGTCATCGCTTCCGGCAAGCCGGTGGTCCTCGACGAGCGCTCACCACAGAAGATCAAGACGTCCTACCTTGTGCACTCCCTCATCTACGTCCCCCTTCGTGTGCGCGGCCAGACGCTGGGTGTGCTCGGCGTGGACAACCGCAAACTCGGCCACACGCTGACCCGGGAAGACCTGACCGTGCTGGCGGCGATGGCCGACTATGCTGCCATTGCGATAGAAAACGCCAGGCTGTACCAGCGCACGGACACCGAACGTCGCAAACTCGAGACCGTGCTGACGCAGACCGAAAACGGGGTCATCGTGGTGGATGACGAGAACCGGCTGGTGCTCATCAACCGGGCAGCCCAGGAAGCGCTGGGTGTCAACGGTCGTGCAGTCATCGGCCGATCGATCGTAGAAAGCGTGGACGACCCCGGGCTGTTGAGCCTGCTGCGCACGCCCGGCGACCATCCTCGCCGGGAGGAGATTGAGGTGCCCGACGGGCGGATCTTCAACGCCCAGCGAACCCCGATTGAAGGGGTGGGACAATCCATTGTGCTGCAGGACATCACCCACTTGAAGGAGCTCGACCGGATCAAGTCGGAGTTTGTGACCACCGTGTCGCATGACTTGCGCTCTCCGCTGACGGCGATTTTGGGCTACGTCGAATTAATCGAGCGGGCAGGTAACATCAATGAGCAGCAACGGGATTTCATCCGGCGCGTCCAACTGAGTGTGCAACAGATCACCAACCTGGTGACCGACCTGCTCGACCTGGGCCGCATCGAGGCCGGCCTCGAGACGGCCCGTGAGAGTTCACCGATCAGCGTGCTGGCGCGCTACGCTGTGGAGGGGCTGCGAGCCTCGGCGGAAACGCGTGGGCTCCGGCTCCTGATTGACCTGCCGGATGACCTGCCCATGATCAGCGGGGATCCCATTCGGCTGCGGCAGATGATTGGCAATCTGCTCGAGAATGCCATTAAGTACACTCCTGCGGGCGGCGAGGTGAGTTCTGAGTGCGACCATGGAAGGCGACCAGATCATCCTCAAGGTGCGCGACACGGGACCGGGCATTCCTCCGGCCGATCAGCCTTATCTGTTTGACAAGTTCTTCCGCGCCAGTAATGTGGCCGACGGAACCCCCGGTACGGGACTTGGCCTGTCGATTGTGAAGTCGATTGTCGATCACCACGACGGCCGCATCTGGGTGGAGTTGTCCCTGAATAAAGGTACGACCTTCACCGTCGTCCTCCCCGCAGTCGAAGGCTAACGATTTCGCCGGCTGTCTTGGGCCGAAGGGTATAATCCCCCAGCGATGGCCGTGACCCCCGCTGCGGGAGCATCATGAGCAAGACCGATGATCGAAATCTGAGGCGGAGGCTGGCGCGCCTTGGACGTCAGGCCGCTAAGACCGCGTCTGAGCCGCGGCCCCAACGCACCGCGCCGGTCGCCTCGGATGAGGGGCTGGCCGGCGAAGTGCTGGAAACCCCCCAGGGCCCCACTTACTACATCGAATCACGCTACCCGATCGATTACGTGCACGGGTTGGAACCCTTGGCCTCGGTGTTGCGTTTTCGGCCGGAACTTGCCGCCCAGGTGGCGCGAGACGACCAACTTGGCGACATCGACCTTCAAGGGCTGGCCTTTGTCGACACGGAAACCACCGGCCTTTCCGGCGGTGCGGGCACGCTGGTCTTCCTGGTCGGACTCGGTCATTTCGTCGCCGACGAATTCGTGTTGAGGCAGTACTTCCTGCGGGACCCTGCCGAGGAAGCCGGCATGCTCACGGCTCTTCAGGGCTTCCTGGATGAAGCGGAGGGGTTTGTCACGTTCAACGGGCGCGCCTTCGACCTGCCGATGCTCGAGTCGCGTTACATGGTGGGATTGAAGCAATCGCTGCCCATCACACGGCGCCCCCACCTGGATCTTCTGCATCCATCACGTCGCCTTTGGCGTCGACAATTGGCAAATTGCCGTCTGGGCACGCTGGAGCGCGGGGTTTTGGGCGTCTCTCGGACGGATGATGATGTGCCCGGTTCGGAGATACCTGGCCTGTATATCGACTACTTGCAGACCGGTGAGACCGGCCAAATGCGGCGGGTCGTGTACCACAATGCGATAGATATTCTGTCCTTGGTTGGGCTGGCGACGGAGGTGCTGCGCCGGTTTGAGGGGCCGGCACCCTCCGACTTGTCACCGTCCGAGGCCCTGGCGGTTGGCCGCTGGCATGAACGGGCGGGTCGGCCGGGCAGGGCGGAGGCCGCCTATAGGGAGGCCGCCGAATCCAACGCCGACTCAGACTTACGGCGTGAGGCGCTCCGCCGCTGGGGTGGGCATCTTAAGCGACAATCACGCTACCACGAAGCCATCGACGTCTGGACGGCCTGGCATGTCTTGGCCCCAGAAGATCCGATCCCCTGCATCGAACTGGCCAAGCAGGCGGAATGGCGGGACCATGAGCTGGAATCGGCGCGGGAATGGGCCGAAGCGGCGCTGGTCTGCCTGAGCTATTGGCCCGCGGGCTGGCGCCGGGAACAAGTCTGGCAGGACCTCGAGCACCGGCTGGCCAGGCTGGCGCGCAAATTGGCAACTCCCCTGCAGGGTTTGTGAAGGAATTCACAATTCGGGCTAGGCGGTCGAGCAAGTCGGCCCCGGGTGGAACTAAGATGAGGTCGAGTTCGATCTCGCGGCGCACGGCATGGTACAAACTCTCGGCCTTGAGTTCGTGCAGCGTGTAGCAAGGAGCCGCCAGTCGCTCGCTCAGCGCACCGGCCAGGCCCTGGTCAAAGGCCGCGTGTTCCATGTTGATAACCACCGAGCGAATTCGCGTCTCGCGGATCAAATCCGAGATGCGATGGGCCTCGTCCTGCGGCGGAAGGTCGCCTAAGGCGACGTTGCCGGCTCCGTCCGTGAGCAGGATCATCAGCGGCAGCACATCCGGATGCAGCGTCTTCTCTTGCTTCAGCAGCTCATAGGCCATCAGCAACCCCGCCGACAAGGGGGTCTTCCCACCCACGGGGATATCCT
Source organism: uncultured Chloroflexia bacterium (assembly GCA_963807065.1). GTDB lineage: Bacteria > Chloroflexota > Anaerolineae > Anaerolineales > E44-bin32 > CAWAND01. Next base: position 531,912 of record CAWDZQ010000004.1, on the reverse strand, counting down.
TCAGAGCTTGGCGGGCAAGCTGGATGGAGTTGGTCGGCGGGAGCACAGTCAGGGCCCGGTCCTTCTGGAAAACCACCAGCCCCACCCGGTCCCGGCGCTGGTAGGCGTCGGTCAACAGGGACAGGATGGCGCCCTTGGTGGCCGACATGCGCTCGGCGACGGCCATCGACCAGGAGGCATCCACCACGAACAAGATCAGATTGGCGGCCTTGCGAACGCGCACCTTCTGCTGTAAGTCCGAGCGCTTGATCAAGAAGGCCCGCGAATCTCCTTTGCCCTTTCGGTCCTTTTGGTGGGGGGCCGCAGCACGTAGCGTGGCATCGAAGGCGATGTCACTGGTCTTGCCGCGGGCGGGCCGGGACATGATGTAGCGGCCGCGCTTGCGATCTGTGCGGGTGCGGGTGCGCCGACCGCCCTGGTGGCGCACCAGGCGGTCAAGGGGGGAATTGATGTTCCGGGGCTGGAAGGTCTCGCCCGAGGCGACTTTCTCTCCGCCCTCCCACCAGTGCGCGTCCAGGGACTGGCCGCTCGTCTGCCGGGTAGGCTCCGTGCGGTGGGAGTCTTCGCTTTGGGGGGGCGCCTCGTTGGCTACGCCCTCACGCTGTTCCCCGCTTTTTTTTTAGAAGAGGCGGCCTGTTCTTCTGCCCCAGCAGCCTCCGCCGAATTGTCGTCCTCGACCTCCGCCTGGACCTGCTGGATGCGCTGTTGGAGCTCATCCGTTGTGATTTCAATCTGTTGGAACGGCCCTCGCCGGAGCCGATGCGGCAGCGCCAGCTCGGCGGCCAGTGCGATGTCGCGATCGCTGATGGCCCGTCGCCCCTCGAAGGCGGCGTGCGCTCGGGCGGCTTTCAGAATCACCAGGTCGGCCCGGTGGCCGTCGACGTGGAGCGAAGACGTGAGTGCGGCGATGGCGAGCAGATCCCGCTTGGCGTAGGTCACCGAGGGCAACAGCATGCGTGCGGTGTGGATCTCGCGGGTGAGCGCCTCTTCACGAGCCATCCATTCGGAGCGGAAGCCTTCGGGGTCGGATTCGTAGGCCAGGTTGCGCTCCATGATGGCCACCCGATCGCGCGCATCCTGCAGCCCTCGAATCTCCACCGAAAGGGCAAAACGATCCAGGAGCTGCGGTCGCAGGTCACCCTCCTCAGGGTTCATCGTCCCAACAAGGATGTAGCGAGCTGGGTGGCTGAAAGAGATACCTTCGCGCTCGACGATGTTCATGCCCAAGGCGGCCGAGTCCAGCAAGACATCCACGACATGGTCGTCCAGTAGGTTGACTTCGTCGATGTAAAGCAGGCCCCGGTTGGCATTGGCCAACACACCCGGCTCGAAGCTGCGTTCGCCTTCCTTGATCGCCCTTTCGATATCGAGTGTGCCAACAACCCGGTCTTCGGTGGCCGAAACCGGGAGATCAACGAAGGATGTGCGCCTCATTTCGGTAGGAAGATCTTCGCCGCGTGCCACCCGCTGGCGGCACTCGGTACACCAGGTGGTGGGTTGGTTGGGGTCGCAGCCGAAGCGGCAGTCGGCGACCACGGGCACCTCGGGCAGGAGCGCAGCCAGGGCGCGTGCCGCCGTCGATTTGGCCGTCCCGCGTTCGCCGCGGATGAGCACACCGCCGATGCGAGGGTTGATAGCGTTCAAGATCAACGCCCGGCGCATGCGGTCTTGCCCAACTATGGCAGTGAAGGGGTAGACAATCGTCATCATCAAGTTTCCGGGCAGGATTATACCCCAGGCGCCGCATGATCGCCTTTCTGCGGTTGTCAAGCGCCGTAAAGACCTTTATAATGCGCAAACCTTGTACTTGGAGATGACCGTTTTTATGGAGAGTAATCAGGAAATCGAAAGCACGGCAAGCCCATCGGAAGAACCGAAGGAAAGCGTTCATCCGATGGATCTTTTGTTGGCGGAGGAAGCTTACGATCTGGAAACACCTCGGCGCGGCGAAATCCGCACGGGGGTCATTGCGCGTGTGTCGGAAAACGACATTCTGGTGGATATCGGCGCCAAATCAGAAGGCGTGATCTCGAGCCAGGAGATGGCCCAGCTGCCGGATGGCAAGCTGGAAGGTCTGGCCGTCGGGCAAGAAGTGACTGTCTACGTCGTTAAGGCCGGTGACCGTGACGGGATGATACTGCTTTCGTTTTTGCGGGCCGAGGAAGAGAACGACTGGCAGCGGGCAGAAGAGTTGCTGGGGGCCGAAGAGAATTACGAAGGCGAGATCGCCGGATTCAATAAGGGCGGCCTGATCGTCAAGCTGGGCCGGCTGCGCGGATTCGTCCCTGCTTCTCAGGTCAGCCTGTCACGTCGGCGACGAGCGCAGGGCGAGACGCCCGACCAGCGCTGGGGCGAGATGATCGGCGAGCCAATTGTGGTCAAGGTGATCGAGGTCGATCGTCGGCGCAACCGTCTTATCCTCTCCGAACGAGAAGCGGCACGCGAGGCGCGCGATTTGCTTAAGGAACGTCTGATTGAAGAACTCAAGCCGGGTGAAATTCGCACCGGCCACGTCATTAGTTTGGCTGACTTTGGTGCCTTTGTCGACATCGGCGGGGCTGACGGCCTGGTGCACACCTCCGAACTCTCGTGGAAGCGTGTTTCCCATCCGCGCGAGGTGCTGGAGGTCGGGCAGGAAATCCAGGTCAAAGTGCTTGAACTGGACCTGGAGCGCAAGCGGATCAGCCTTTCGATCCGTGAGCTCGAGGATGACCCCTGGGACGAGATATCCGCCAAGTTCCAGGAGGGTCAGTTGGTTGAAGGCACCGTGACCAAGCTGACCAAGTTCGGCGCCTTCGCCCGTTTGGCCGAAACCGATGACTACGAGGTGGAGGGTCTGATCCACATCTCGGAGCTATCCGAGCGGCGGGTGGAACATCCCCGCGAGGTGGTCAATGAGGGCGACGTGCTCACGTTGCGGATTATCAATGTCGATCCAGAGCGGAGGCGCATCGGCCTGAGCTTGCGCAAGGTTGACTCGGCCGACTTCACCGATCAGGATTGGAAGACCGCCATGGAGGAGATCGACGGCGACGAAGAGGAGACGATTGAGGCGGAGGAGGTGGTGGTAGAAGAAGTCGAAGACTTCGACGCCGCCCTCGAAGCCGAAGACCGTGCGCCGGAGAACTTGCCCGTGGCGGATGACGCAGAGCCCGAACCAGAGGATCCCGGCGGCGGCCAAGAGAACTAGACGCAGAGCTTTTCCTCGACCGGGCGACACTCAGTGTGCGCCCGGTCTCGCTTATCCAAGGCACCACGTTCCGTGCCGGGAGCGGGCCCGGCAAACTTTAAGAGCCCCGTAAGTCGCCCGAAAGCAGGTCTTTGGTAGAATAAGGCAAGCGATCGCTGGCATCAGCAGCCAATCGCGGAGGTATGAGTGGCCGACGACAAAATGCAACGCTTCACGCAGCGTGCACGCCGAGTTCTCAGCCTGGCTCACGAAGAGGCTGAACGGATGCACCACAACTATATCGGGACCGAACACCTTCTACTGGGATTGATCCGAGAAGAAGGCGGTGTTGCCGGCCGCGTGTTGCGCGAGCTCGGTCTGGATCCAGCGCGCATTAAAGAGATGGTCGAGCGGCTGTCCGGCATCGGACGGCACGCTGGCGGCCGAATTGAGCTGGCGCCGGGGACGGAACAGGTCCTGCAGTTGGCCATTGAAGAGGCCCGCCGTATGGGCCATCACTACATCGGCACCGAACACCTTCTGTTGGGTCTTGTGCGGCAGGATGAGGGGGTCGGGTTGGATGTCTTAAAGCGGCTGGGGGTGACACCGGAGCAGGTCCGCCGCCAAACACGGCGAATCCTCCAAGAGAGTCCCACCCGCCGCGCAGCAGCGCCGGCCGGCCGCAATCGAGGTGAATCCCAGGCCAAGACGCCGCTGCTCGATCAGCTCGCCACCGACCTGACCGCCCTGGCCGAGGAAGGCAAGCTCGATCCGGTGATCGGGCGTCAGACGGAGATCGAACGCGTCATCCAGATCCTGGCCCGGCGTACGAAGAACAACCCTGCCTTGATCGGCGAACCGGGGGTGGGCAAAACGGCCATCGTGGAAGGCCTGGCGCAACGCATCGTCGCCGGAGAGACCCCCGAGCCTCTGCTGGACAAGCGCGTCCTCCAGCTCGACGTCGGATCGTTGGTTGCCGGCACGATGTATCGGGGCCAATTCGAAGAGCGGCTCAAGCGGGTGATCGATGAGCTGAAATCGGCCAGCGCCATCCTGTTTATCGATGAAGTCCACATGTTGGTTGGCGCCGGTTCAGCGGGCTCTTCCGTCGACGCCGCCAACATCCTGAAGCCGGCCCTGTCCCGCGGTGAGCTGCAGGTGATCGGCGCCACCACGCTGGATGAGTACCGCAAGTACATTGAAAGCGACGCCGCCCTTGAGCGCCGTTTCCAGCCGGTGATGGTCGAAGAACCCACCGTTGAAGAGACGATTGATATTCTTCGGGGCGTGAAAGAGCCGTACGAGGAGCACCACAAGCTTCTGATCACGGATGAGGCGATCGAAGCCGCAGCCCACCTCTCTGCCCGCTATGTTACCGAGCGCTTCCTACCCGACAAGGCCATCGACCTGATCGATGAGTTGGCCTCCCGGGTGCGCATGTACAAGAGCCCCGAAGCCAAATCGCTGCGCGATATGATCGGGGAGCTACGCGACACACGCGAGGCACACGCCCTAGCGGTGGAGGAAGCCCGCTATGACGATGCCCAAGAGCTCATGGACCGTGAGGCCGATTTGGAGGATAAGTTGGCCCAGCTCCGGGGCGGTTGGGATCGCAGCGAGCAAGGCCCCAAGGTCACAGCGGACGACATCGCCGAAGTCGTCTCGATGTGGACAGGCGTGCCGGTGATGCAGATTGCGCAAGAGGAATCCCAGCGACTGCTGGATATGGAAAATGTCCTTCATGAGCGCATCGTCGGCCAGGATGAAGCCATCGAGGCCATCGCTAAAGCAGTTCGTCGATCGCGTGCCGGATTGAAGGATCCCAAACGGCCCATTGGTTCCTTCATCTTTCTTGGCCCGACAGGTGTCGGCAAGACCGAGCTTACCAAGGCGCTGGCGGAGTTCATTTTCGGCAGCGAAGAAGCCCTGATCCAGATCGACATGTCAGAGTTCATGGAGCGGCATTCGGTCAGCCGCCTAGTCGGCGCACCTCCCGGCTACGTTGGCTACGAAGAATCCGGCCAACTGACCGAAGCCATACGCCGCCGACCGTACTCGATCGTCGTCTTCGATGAAATCGAGAAGGCGCATCCTGAAGCGCACAACATGCTGCTCCAGATCATGGAAGAAGGACACCTGACGGATGCGCGCGGTCGGAAGGTCGACTTCCGCAACGCCATCGTCGTGATGACCTCCAACATCGGCGCCGAGATGATCCAGAACCAGTCGAGCCTCGGCTTCAATGTCAAGCGGGATGAGGAGACCGAAGCGAGGTTGGCTTACCAGGACATGCGCAAGAAGCTGATGGATGCCCTGCGCAAGGTCTTCCGACCCGAGTTCATCAACCGCGTGGACGCCATTATTGTCTTCCACGCGTTGAACCGGGAGCAGATCGCTTCTATCGTCGATCTCGAGCTGGCCAAGGTCGCCGATCGCCTTACCGAACATGAGATGAAACTGCGCCTGACCGATTCGGCTCGTGAGTGGCTTGCGGAGCGTGGTTACGACCCCGAGATGGGGGCCAGGCCCTTGAAGCGCGTGATCCAAAATCAGATCGAGGACAAGCTTTCCGATGCGCTGCTCTCATCCAAATTCAAACAGGGCGAGCCGATCCTGATTGATGCCAAGGATGACGAGATAGTCATCACCAAGGACAAGGCTAAGAAAGAAGAAGACGAGGGCGAGCAAGAGCCAGTGCCCACCAATTGATCCGCTGAGCGACTTACAATCCCTCGGGGCCCGGCCATCCGCCGGGCCCCGTTTCTTGTGACCTCCCCCATCGAACCGTATAATGCGTCCGGAGGTGGCCTTGGCCAAATCACGCACCGTGTTCGTCTGCCAGCAGTGCGGGCGAACGGCGCCCAAACCCCTGGGGCGTTGCCCCCAATGCGGTGCCTGGAACAGCATGGCGGCCGAAACGCAAGCGCCGCCCAGCGGCAGAGGAGCGCGCGGTCTGCGTGGCACCCCTGCGATACCCAAAAGACTCTCCGACATCTCCGGTGACCCGGACGAACGGTGGCCTCTGCCCATCGACGAGTTTGCTCGCGTCCTTGGCGGAGGGGTGGTCCCGGGATCGGTGATTCTCATCGGAGGTGACCCTGGCATCGGCAAATCGACGCTGCTGCTGCAGACGGCGATCGAGATGGCCGCTGATCGGCGGGTGCTGTACGTGTCAGGCGAGGAATCGGAACGTCAGATCAAAGGCCGCGCCTTGCGCCTGGCTGGAGAGCGGGCCGTGTCGGAAGAACTGTTTCTGCTGACGGAAACCAATCTGGAGTCCATCACCCGGCAGATTGATGAGTTGAAGCCCGACCTGGCGGTCATCGACTCAATCCAGACCGTCCAGTCGGCGGAATTTGAGTCCGCTGCCGGTTCGCTCTCGCAGGTGCGAGAGGGCGCCATGCGATTTCAGATGTTGGCCAAGGCGAGCGGGATGGCAGTCTTTTTGGTCGGCCATGTGACCAAGGAAGGCGCCATTGCCGGACCACGCGTGCTCGAGCACGTGGTGGACACGGTGCTGTACCTAGAAGGTGACCCCTTCCATGCCTATCGACTGCTGAGGTCGGTCAAGAACCGCTTCGGCGCCACCACAGAAGTGGGCGTGTTCGAGATGAAACCTTCCGGCCTGGCGGAGGTCCTAAACCCTTCGGAGGCCTTCTTGGCTGAACGCGTGCTCAACGCGCCCGGTTCGGCAGTGGCCGTGACGATGGAAGGCACGCGGCCGCTGCTTGTGGAGGTGCAGGGGCTGACCAGCAGCACCACCTTTGGTCACCCCAGGCGGACGGCCAACGGGGTGGACCCTAATCGCTTGCTCCTGATCATCGCCGTGCTGTCTCGGCGTGTTGGCGTCCGGTTGTCGGACCAAGATGTGTTCGCCAGTGTGGTTGGCGGCATGCGCGTGAGCGAGCCGGCGGCGGATCTGGCGATTGCCGCGGCAATCGCTTCCTCAGCCGATGATCGCGGCCTACCTGCAGACCTTGCGCTGATCGGTGAGATCGGCCTCTCGGGGGAACTACGGCGAGTCGGCCAGTTGGAATCGCGCTTGCTCGAGGCCGCCAAACTCGGCTTCCGTAGGATTGTGGTGCCCAAGAGCTTTCGCCCGCCGGATAGCCTGCCGCCAGCGGTCGAGTTGGTGCCGGCTCGCTCTGTACGAGAGGCGTTCGACGCCGCCTTCTAGGCAGCACCTGGGCTCGCGGAGTTGTGAAATCTCGGGTGTTTTGCTCAGCCTCGAGCCCCCCTTTCGAATGTTAACGAAAAATGAGCAATCCAAGCCCAATTCTTGCCGTTAGCCGGAGCCGGGCTTAACGGCCCAACCATTCAGACGACAACTTTACATTTAAGGTTCACAGAGGTTCCTGCCCGCCCGATAGGAAAGGGGGCCGAAGATATGGCCCCGAGAGCAGGTGGCGGCCAAGATGTGGGCATTGTGCAGCGTCTCCTGAATAGAGGCGCATGTTGGTCTGGCGCTTTAGTCGCCCGCCAACCTTTTACATTTCACTTCCTTAAAACATTGATTGTTTTTAGGTTCGCGAAGGCCTGCCGACTTGTTCGGTGGGCAGCGTTTTGCTATGATCACGTCGTTGCCATGCGCATCGCCGGATCGCAGAAGATCGACTAGACAATGGGCAACGTTTCAAGGGAGCTGTCTCCTCGACAGCCAGGTACCTCTCCAGCAGGATCCGATCGTACGTCTCGGAGCGGATTTTAGAAGGAAGCTGTAGTTGGGTTTTAGCCGGTCGTGAGTGTGGACCGGCATCGACACGTCGGAGGTGCGGATGGACGCAAGTCGCCACTGGCAGGCAGCGCTCGGCCAACTCCAGATGGAGATGCCTCGAGCGTCTTTTGATACCTGGGTGCGCGACGCGGAACTCGTGACCCATGAAGACGGCATGTATGTCATCGGTGTGCAAAATGCCTACGCGCGAGATTGGCTGGAGAACCGTCTTCTGTCGACGGTGAAACGAGTGTTGGCGGGAATTTGCGGTTCAACGGTTGGGGTTCGCTTCATCGTTTGGCAACCGGAACCCTCGGAGTCGTTGGCGCCTGGTCACGCGGAACGAGGCCTGTCCCCCACTTCGGCCGACGCCCAGGCAGGAAAGCCGGCTGGAAGAAACCTGAACGCCCGGTACTCCTTCGAAAACTTCGTGGTCGGACCCAGCAACAGGTTGGCCCATGCTGCGGCGATGGCTGTCGCCGAAAGTCCGGCGCGTGCTTACAATCCCCTGTTTTTGTATGGTGGCGTGGGTTTGGGCAAAACCCATCTGCTGCATGCCATCGGGAGGGACTGTCATTCGCAGGGCCTGAGCGTGCTGTACGTGTCATCGGAAGAGTTCACCAATGACATGATCAACGCCATCCGGACGCACACCACAGATGCTTTCCGGGGGCGCTATCGCCAGATCGACGTGCTCCTGATAGATGACATTCAGTTCATTGCCGGCAAGGAGTCCACCCAGGAAGAGTTCTTCCACACTTTCAATACACTGCATGGCCAGGAACACCAGCTGGTGATCTCGTCCGATCGGTCCCCCAAAGCCCTGGTGACGCTCGAAGAACGGCTCCGATCTCGTTTCGAATGGGGTCTGACAGCCGACATCCAGGCTCCTGATTTTGAAACGCGAATGGCGATCCTGCGCTCTAAAGCAGATCGGGCGGGCCGGACGATGGCGCCCGGGCTTCTGGAAGTCATCGCCCGGCGGCTTCAGAGCAATATCCGAGAGCTCGAAGGCGCCTTAACCCGTGTGCTGGCGTTTGCCGACCTGAGCGGTGTCCATTTGACCCCGGAAGTCGTCGAATCGGCGCTCATTGATTTCTCCCCTCGTTCGGGGGTTCTGTCAGTGGATCAGATCATCGCCGCGGTCGCCGAGCACTTTGGTGTGAATGAAGACCGGATGCTCAGTCGGGATCGAAGCCGAGATGTGGCCCTGCCACGCCAGATCGCGATGTACCTGATCAGGGAAGAAACCGACAGCTCGCTGCCCAGCATCGGGAATGCGCTGGGCGGACGCGATCACACCACGGTGATGTACGGCTGTGACAAGATTTCCGATCTGATCGAGACCGATGAGGCTCTCCGGCGGCAGGTGAGCGCCGTGAGAGAGCGCCTCTATCAGCCCGCCCTCGGGTCATCTTGAGCCCGCCCAGATCGGACTATCGTCGCCTCGGCATGTGACAGAACTCAATAGCCTATGCGACCGGCGCGGCCTAGCATGGGATCAAAGGCCAACACTGGACCCACGACATCGGCGGCGAACATAAGGGTTGAATTGGAGCGTCTCGATTTCGGTGCCTTTGTAGCCTCCCGGCGGGCGCTCATAACTTGAACGTAATGTGCCCCAGATGTCCCATGTGACGGCCTTCTCTAGCTTGGCGGCGCCTCGGCGCCGCCGGCCATTTATCCCACGCCATCAGTAGATCCTCGAATTTGTCCCACTCACCCCGATTGACGCGCCTGCGGCTCGATTCTTGCATCCATGCCTACATGACCCATCGTGGGAGGTTGGCCATGGAGAACAAATCGGCCCTTGAAGAGCTCCGCAAGCCGCACCCGAACCAGGAGCGGATTGACACGGAGTGTGCCAGGCTGCTCCTTTCAACGGCCCAAAGGCCGGGCGGCAGCGAGGCCTGGATTTCAGGCTCGGGGAACCAGCACGCTCCCGCCTGGCCCCAACCGGAACCTGTTCATAGGATCCCCCGAAGGTAACCAGCCCCCTTAGCCTTGGGTTGAGGGAGACTGGAAGGGCGCCGACCAACTCGGTGACTTGTGCACGTGGACCACTCTCCAGCCGCCCTCAAATCTGACCATCACCCGACTTTCGTTGTAGCTCACCACACGGACCCCTGAACGCGCCCCTCTAGAAATCAGCATCGTGTAACTGCAGATGGCTGTGTCCCCATAGACCTGTTCCTTGTAATTGGCCAGGTCATGGCGGACAGCCAGCCTCTCGCCTTCACCGGCGGCTTCTCCCGGCGAGGGATCCAGAGCAATCCCGGCGCTGTCTTCCCTGCTTGCCTCGGCCATCATGAAGTCATGAAAGGGGAGGCCCTCGATGCGGTGGGGTGTGACGTGCCATTCATACAGCGTCAGGTCGTCGATGGTGGTCGCATGGTAGCCGGCCACATCGGCATCAAAGATGGCCTTCAAGTGGGCCTCAAGAAAATCGCGTATATCCGTCATGATCGACCTCCAGAACTGGTAGTGGACTCCCGAGAAGGGTCAACCTAAAGCAGCGAAACCGGATCGATATCCACGCTCCATCCCTCAGGAAGCGGGTTGGGCACGATTGCCAAAGGATCCGTCAGCCTGACCACAATCTGCCACCGGTACTCGCCGCCCACTCGCTCGAAGAAGCAGGGCACCGGTCCGATCATTTCAGCCGCCAGTTGAGTGTGCCCGATTGTGGTCTCCAGCTGCAAGACCAGGCTTCGGGCGCGAGCTTCGGCCGTCCTTGACGACAGGTCTTGAGTTGTGAATTGAACCAGCCGCGCAAACGGGGGATACTTGAGATCAGCCCGGCGGCGGATTTCTTCCTCGTAGAAGGCGCGGTAATCGTGCTGCGCTGCGGCGCGGATCACATAATGATCCGGCTCATAGGTCTGAAGGATCACCTGCCCGCCCAGGATCCCTCGGCCGGCGCGGCCGGCAACCTGAGTGAGAATTTGGAATGTGCGTTCGGCTGCCCGGTACTCCGGCAAGTTGAGGCCGGTGTCGGCAGAGATCACCCCGACCAGGGTGACCATCGGTACATCCAACCCCTTGGCGATCATCTGGGTCCCGATAAGCACATCCGCCCGGTGAGCGGCGAAGTGTGCCAACAGGACGGCGTGGGCGCCCTTGGTGCGGGTGGTATCCCGGTCCCAACGCAGGCTCCTGACTCCGGGAAACCGCTGCTGGAGTTCGCTCTCAATGCGCTGAGTTCCTGCGCCAAAATATTTGACCCGCGGGCTCCCGCACTGGGGACAGGTGGCAGGTGTGCTACGGGCATAGCCGCAGTGATGGCACTGCAAGTTGGCCTGGTCGGGATGGTGAGTCATGGGGGTCCCACAGCGAGGGCAGTTGGCGACCCAGCCGCACTCGCGGCAAAAGACGTAAGTCGACTGCCCGCGGCGATTTAAGAAGAGGATCGCCTGCTGGCCGGCATCCAAGGTGTGGGTCAGCGCACTGGTCAGTGGCCGGCTGAACAAGGAGGCGTTGCCGGCGCGCAGCTCCTGGCGCATATCGACAACCCTCACCGGGGGCAGCTGAATGGATGAGGCGCTGCCTCCCACGGGCTTGTAGCGGCTCCTCAATCCGAGCCGCTTCGCTTGGCGCTCCAGCCTCTGAGTGTGTCCGAAAATCCGGTTGGGAAGGCTGAGGGGGATCATGGCGCCCTGGTTGGCTTGATAGGTCGACACCACGTCTGGCGTGGCGGAGCCGAGGATGCACTGCGCGCCTGCCAGCTCAGCGTAGGCGATGGATGCCGTCCGGACGTGGTAGCGGGGAGAGTTCAAGGTCTCTTTGTACGATTCGTCGTGGGATTCGTCGACCACGATCAGTCCCAGGTCGGGCATGGGGGTAAAGAGTGCGCTGCGGGGTCCGATGACGACGGCCAACTCGCCTCGCCGAGCTCGCCGCCAGGTATCGTATCGCTCACCCTCCGAGAGCTGCGAATGGATCAGTCCGATCTGGCCCGGGAAGCGAGCCAGGAAGCGCCGCACCGTTTGGGGCGTGAGGGCGATCTCGGGGGTAAGGACGATGGCCTGGCGGTGGGCCTCAAGCGTGGCTTTGACGGCGCGGATGTATATTTCGGTCTTTCCCGAGCCGGTCACCCCGTGGAGCAAAAACGGCCTTGTGGAGGTCCGGCCGAGGATGGCGCCCTTGATCGGCCCCCATGCAGCCTGCTGCTCGGGAGTGAGCGCCGGTGCTTCGTCCGGCACGTACTCCACCGCCTCAAGTGGGTCTCGCCAGATCTCTGCCCGGCTAAGGGTGATCAGCCCAAGCGCCTCGAGGTAACGCAGATCCTGAAGATTGCCTCCGCTCTCGGCATACAGCCACGTGGCCTCAACGGCCTGGCGCTCAGTGACCAACATGCGAAGCATGGCCTCCCGCCGCGAGCGTGTGGCTGGGGTCCGGCCGATGGAATCGAGGGACTGGATGACTTGATCCGGGGGAGCTGCAAGATGGGCCGTGCGAACGGTGCGGGCGCTGACGCTTGGTGGATCAAGGACCGACTCGCGGGCAAGGATGCCGCGGGCCAGGAGCCGATCGGCGGCCTTGCGCCAATTGAGCTTGCCCAACGCCCGCGCCAACTGGCGGCCGCGCAGCGGACCGCGGCGGGTGAGTTGGGCGATCAGGCGCCGTTCAGAAACACTGCCGCCTTCCACCGGCTCACCCACTAGCCGGTACACAGAGTTGGCCTGTTGGCTGAGGCCAGGGGGAAGCATCAGGGTCAGGCAATCGATCAGGGCGGCCGCCTCTTCTCGAGCAAGCCAGTGCGCCAGCTTCAACTGGGCGTCGGTCAGCACGGGTTGGGGGTCGACCAGATCGGCGATGGGCCGTGTGGTGTCCACAGGTGCCGAGGGCTGCAGTCCGAGAACGATGCCTTGGAGCGTACGGGCGCCGAAAGGTACGAGCACCAGGTGGCCAGGCCGGAGCCGATCTTCAAGGAGCTCGGGAATATGGTAGGAGAACGTCCCCTTGATCGGGGGAAGATTGACCGCCACCTCAGCATACATCAGCGCACTCAGGGTGATGGGCGGCGTTTGGGCGTGGGGCGTGAACCGGACGGCGTGAACGTTGTGATAGAAATGCGATCTATCCGCCACCCATCCATGGCCTCCACTCGCAGCTGAACGCCGTCGGCCACAATTGTGTCCCCTTCTTGGGCCATTCGGCCCAGGCGCCCCAGGACAAATCCGGCGATCGTGTCGTAGTCTGAGTCGACGAGCTCCAGGCCGAGCCTGTCGTTAATGTCTTCGATAAGCGTGAGACCATCCACCAAAGCGGTCCCGTCCTCCAACAACTGAATATCAGGCTCGGCGTCGAAGGGGTCGCTGACCTCGCCTACGATCTCCTCAATCAGATCCTCAAGCGTCACGACGCCCGCCGTGCCTCCGTATTCGTCCAGCACGATGGCGATATGCTGATGCCGAAGCCGGAAACGCTCTAACAAGGTGATGATGCGGGCCGTCTCCGGGACAAACAACGCCTCGCGGATCAGGTCTCGGGCCTTGATGTCCTGGCGGTCCTCTGCCTGGAGGCAGGCAAGGACATCCTTGAGGTGCACGACGCCCACCACGTGATCTTGACTGCCATCGTATACGGGCAGTTTTGTAAAGGGGTGATCGACGGCGGCCTGGATGAGGTCATCGAGGTTCGCCTCGACCGGAACGGCGATCATCTCGGTGCGCGGGATCATGACCTGCCGTACGAGCGTGTCACCGAAGTCGAAGACGGCGTGCAGGATCTCTTCTTCTTCGTTCTCGACGACGCCCTCTATGGCGCTGGCTGAAACAAGCATCTTAAGCTCTTCGATGGAATGCACCATTTCGTGCCCGCTGGCCGGCACCACGCCCAGCAGCCGCAAGAGGGCATTTCCGGCGCCGTTCAATGCCCAGATGAACGGCTTGAAGAGACGCTCGGTCCAAATCGTGGGGCGGGCGACGAACAGCGATGTCCGCTCGGGGTTCTGGAGGGCAATCGATTTGGGCGCCAACTCGCCTACCACGACATGCAGGCAGGTGATGGCGGCAAAGGCGATTCCGGCCGACAAGGTATGGGAAAAGCCGGACTGCAGCGCGGCCGGGACGAGGTTCACGACGGGCTCAAGCAGGTGGGCGAGCGCCGGCTCACCAACCCACCCCAACCCCAGGCTGGCCAAAGTGATCCCCAACTGGGTGGCTGCGATGACCTTGTCTGGTTCCTCAATGGCGTGGGCCACCCAGCGCGCAGCCGCGTTCCCTTGTTCCAGCAACTCGCTAATGCGGGTGCGGCGGACGCTGACGAGTGAGAACTCAGCGGCAACGAAGAACGCGTTCGCCAGGACGAGAATGACGACACCCAAGAGCTTGAGCAAGTCGAGGGCGAACGAATCAGCCACGTTGCGCTTTCGGGGAACCAGCAGGAACGGCCATCTCAGGAAGCCTATCATGATTGGGGCTGTCCGCCAATACGCCCGCCGACAATTTCAGCTGCCGTGAACCTGGGACTTGACGAAAGAACAGATGTTCTGTTAGACTTGGAATAGAACACAAGTTCTATTCCATGAGGTGGCATCTTGCAAGTGCGCCAGGTGGCTGAACAGGACTGGTTGAACCGAGAGGCTGATCGTTTGGAGGCGGCTATGGCGGCCATGGCAGTTCCGGTGCGGGTGAGCGGGGGCCGAATTGAGGAAGGGCGCGCACACTACCATGCCACGCCGATCGGGGGGGTCCAGGCGGAGAGCATCCAGTCGCTGGGACCGGGCGTGGCCACGGCTTTGGGGGCAGAAGCAGTGGCGATCCATGCCGCGCCCGGCGGGATCACGATCGATGTCTCGCCTGCCCCATCCGAGCCTCCGCGCCTGTTGCCTATCATCTCCTCGTTGGGCCCGTACCCTGCTATGACCGCCGTCGCCGGGGTCGATGAGCACGGCGTGCCGGTACTGCTCAACCTCCTCCACCGGAACACTTGGCATCTTGCGGTGGAAGCGAGTCAAGCCGGTGACCGGTCAGCCTGGCTGCGCAGCATCGTTGCCAGCCTGGCCGTCGGTAGCCGACCGTCTGACCTCCAGTTTCTGGGAGTTGATCTGACAGGGGCCGAGCTCGCCTTCATCGAAGCGCTTCCCCATGCCCTGACGGACGTCGCATTTCGGGCGGACAGTGCCATCGACCTATTGGCGTGGCTGCGAGACGAGGCCGAGCGCCGTCGGAGCCGGAATTACCAGACGCCTCATCTCGTGGTCGTGATCGATGACTTGGCGGCCCTTGCGAGGCAGACCGGCAAGGTCGCTCTGGCTCTCATCAATCGACTGTTCCATCAGGGCAGCTTATCAGGAGTTCATGTCTTCGCCGGTTGGGATCCAGGGCGAAAGGATGAGCTGACCGGACTGCGTTGTCCCGTCGATTGTGCCCGCGCTGACGGCGCGGTTGGCCAACGTGGCTGCGCCTCGTGTCGGGGACTTCGATATTGTGGCGGCCGAACGGAGCTGTGTGGTTCGGGCGACATATCTTCCGGCATTGGATATGGACCGGGTGGTGCGCGACATGCGGTGGCCCGTCGTCTCCGGCCAAGCGGAGGCGAGCGCCAGATGATCGCCGCCACAAAGGCTGGCGCACGCCCCCCGGCATGGCGAGGCCGGTCGTCGCGGGGACTGGTCTGCCATGAGCTGGTCCACGCCAGCCGTAAGGGGGCCGGCGGTCTGCCAGCTGCCTTTCAGTGGCGGGGGCAGCGCTACCGGATTGCGGCGGTGGACCGTTTACATGGGCAAGGCCCGTCGTCTGACGAGGTACGCATCTTCTCTGTTCGCACGACAAGCGGCATGCGCTGCGAATTGGCCCACCGGGCGGCATCAGATGTGTGGATGATGCAACGGGTGCTTCCCAGCTCATAAGGAGGGCGTGATGAAAGTCGGCATGATGTGGTATGACGGAGGGGTTGACGGACTGGCGCAACGCGTCCGGCGAGCTGCAACCTACTACCAGGAGAAATATGGCGGACGGCCGAATGTCTGCTTTGTCCATCCCTCCGGAACCGAAGAAGGCCACACAGAGGGGTTGGAAGCGATCCGGGTGCGTGCCAGTGAGTT
Source organism: uncultured Chloroflexia bacterium (assembly GCA_963807065.1). Classification (GTDB taxonomy): domain Bacteria; phylum Chloroflexota; class Anaerolineae; order Anaerolineales; family E44-bin32; genus CAWAND01. The sequence goes on along the minus strand of CAWDZQ010000004.1, from coordinate 515,979 downwards.
GGTGTTGCCCGGCCACCTATGGGTAGGCATTGAGCGCGATCCGGTGGACCGAACCGAGCCCTAGCGGGCGGGGAATCAGCCGGCGATGGCGCCCAGAAATGAATCCATTGCGACGGCCAAGTCTGGGCCGCCGCTTTTGGCCTCGTAATCGATCTGGCTGAGCTTGCGGTAGATCTTCTCGAGCTGGGGCATGCTGAAATTGCGGGCTTGAGCTGAGACTTTGTCGACCACGAACGCGTGTGCGTCCAACACCTCGCGCGGGTTAAGTCCGGCATCCAAGGCCTCCCGGGCCTGGATGATGAGCCTGAATTGACGGACGATCATGGCGAAGGCGAACATGGGATCTTCGTCGGCCAAGAGCTTGTGAAGATGGGCCAGCGCCTGCTGGCCCTGTCTGTTCCCAAGAGAATCAACCATGGCGAAGACGTCACTCTGGTTGGTGAGCGGGGTGAGGGCTTCCACGTCGGCCGCCGTGATGGGCCGAGCCATATCGACGAAGTCGGCCAGTTTGCGTAGTTCCTGGTCGGCCATATGAGGATCATCGAGTACGTACGTCGCAAGGCGTTGGGCTGCCTCATCTTCGATCTGGGCGCCCTGCTCTTTGGCGCGTTTGACGAGCCAACGGACAAAGGCCGGGCCTCGTTTGCGGGCACACAGCTGAACGAAGGCCCGGTCGGGATGAGCCTGGGTCCACTGGTAGAGGAACGAGCGCTTGTGGTGAATCCCCAGCGAGCTTCGCCGCGAGAGATCAAGCGGATCGAGAAGCACGAGGGCTGTCCAGGAGGGAAGGCCGAGCATGAGGGAATCGAGCCGGTCTTTTGCCTCTGCCGATCGCGCCAGGTGACCAGCCTCTTCCACGATGACAACCCGCCGAGGGGCCAGAAACGGGGCTGCGGCGCAGGCTTCGGCCAGCGCGCCGAGCTGTTGGGTCTTGAGATCGAAGCGGGTGGTGTTCAGGTCGGCGGTGGTGGAATCGCCCAGCTTCTCCTTGATCTGGATCACGGCCTCTTCCATGGCCAGGTCATCGTCGCCGTAGAAGAGATAGACGGTTGGCAGGGTGTCGGCCATGCTTGCCGATTAGCCTCGGGTGATGACCCGATGCAAGGCGTTGGCTCCCCCGCGCATTCGGCGGATGCCGACGATTTCCAAGCCTCCCGGGTCGCCTTGTGTCGTGACATAACGCTGAGCCGCCATTCCGACCGGCTGGGCGACGATCAGCGCCATGGTGGTACCGAAGATGGCCAGAGGCAGTCGGCTTAGGCGGTCGCGCAAGCGGTTTTGACCTAGGCCCATCAGGGAAAAGAAGGCGACGGCTCCGGCGAAAAGGCCCGAGGTGAGCAGGTTGGTGCCACAGTTGGGGTGGAGGGCGAGCTGGTGCTCGCCCTGACGCAGCCGGTCAAGGGCATGGTGGACCGCAGAGTCAAGCGCCTCGGTGGGTACATTGCCGTACAGGTAGAAACCCTTGGAGTCGGATCGGCCAACCATCGCGGTGTTGGGTAGCCTGGCGCTCAGCAGGTGGATAGTGGCGTGTTCAAGGGCGTGGTTGCGGCGCGTGTTCAGTAGGATGGGCGTGGAAAGGAACTGTTGGGCGAGATTGATCGCACACCTCCCGTATGAGGTTGGGGGCCATTATACTTGACCACCCCGGTTGCGGAATCCCCCAGGTCGCTCTTGTTGCCCATGTGGATGCTGACATAGAATGAGCAGATGAATTCGGAAATACTTGGCCACCAGTGGGCGATCGATGTGCTCCGCCGGCACCTGCGGTCGGGGACGACACGGCATGCCTATCTGATGACAGGTCCGGAAGGTGTGGGTCGGGGAGCCGTCGCGGGTTGGTTTGCACGCGCGTTGTTGTGCGCAGGCGAAGTCGATGTCGACAGACCGTGTGGCAAGTGTGGGGCATGCGCCCTGACCTCCAAGGGTGCGCACCCTGACCTACGTTGGTTGACGGGGGACGGGGGTCTCAAAATCGATGATGTTCGAGGCCTCCAACACGAGCTGTCGCTTTCACCATACCAGGCTGGCCGACGCGTGGCGGTGTTGCCCGATTTTGAAGGGGCGACGACAGAAGCGGCGAATGCATTGCTCAAGACGCTCGAAGAACCCCCACCCAGCGTTGTCCTGCTGCTGACAGCGGTCTCCGAAGAGTCGCTGCCCCCGACGATCGTCTCCCGCTGCGAAGTAATCCCCCTGCGGCCAATGGCCGTGGCTGAATTGGCACAGGCGCTTGAAACGCGAGGCGAACCGGCGGACCGGGCTCGGAGTCTGGCAAGTCAGGCGATGGGTCGGCCAGGCCTGGCCCTCCGGCTATCGGCGGAGCCCGAAGAGGTTCGTCGCCGTTCATTGCTGGTTGAAGACGGGCTGAGGCTTCTTGAGTTGAACCGGGCTGGCCGTTTCGAATACGCCGCAGATATCAACCAGAACAAGGAACCGGCCGATAACCGCAGGGCCAGCATGCAGGTCCTGGAGGCCTGGCTGAGCTTGTGGCGAGACGTGATGCACCAGGTGCATGGCGTGGAGGGCCGGATGACCCACGTTGAGCTTCAACTGGATATCGAAAAGGTCGCTGCCAGGGTCGATGCAGACCAGATCGTGGTTCTGCTGCGGGAGATCGAGGATGCGATGGGGCGTATTGCGGCCAACGCCAACCCCTTGCTGACTCTGGAGACGGTGATGCTTGCCCTCCCGATGGTTCAGCTGGCGTAAAAAAGAGCCGCCTGGATCAGGCGGCTGGGCGGTCTATGTCAAGCGGTAATCGGCTACCGAGGTTCTACCACCAGGCGGATGGCCGTTCGCTCCTTGCCGTCAATGTCGACGGTTGTAAATTCCGGCACACATACGATATTGAGTCCGTCTTCATGCAAGTAGCCGCGCGCGATGGCGACGGCTTTGACGGCCTGATTAACCGCTCCGGCGCCGATCGCCTGAACTTCGGCACGGTTGGCTTCGCGCACGACGCCAGCGATGGCGCCCGCGACGGCTGAGGTGCGGGATTCAGCGGAGACCTTGATGATGTTCACCCGGCCCTCTCCCTCGGTGGGCGCTTCTAATGTGCTGGCCAAGCAAGTCCTCCGTTAAGCAGAACCATTGTACAGGATAGGTATAGGCGAGGCAAGCTGGAAGCGGCGTGTCTAACCGCCATTGACCCGGGCGACCTCATCGGCACCGAACACAACTTCATCTTTCCCCGCCAGCTTGTCGTTGATCTTCTCGACGATCAACGCCAGGTGGGTTTGATTGGTGGCGTAGTTGAGATCATCGGCAGGCACGGTCAGCACCGGGCACAGAGTAAAGCGATCGATCCAGGCATTGTAGAGTTCGTTGAGGCGCCGCAGGTAGCCCTTGGGAATGGCACGCTCGTAGTCGCGCCCCTCGTAGCGATGCGATCCTGGAGCGTGTCCACCTCAGCCTTCAAGTAGACCACCAAATCCGGGGCGGGCAAAAAGCTGGTCAGCACCTGGTACAGCTCCCGATAGGTTTCGAAATCGCGATCTGAGATGTTCCCTTGCAGCGACAGATTGTAAGCGAAGACCTCGGCGTCTTCGTAGACCGTGCGGTCCTGGATCGCCGAGGTGGGGTTTTCGGTGAGCATTCGGTGCATCCGCAGGCGGCGGGTGAGGAAGAAGATCTGAGAGTGAAAGCCCCAGGTTTGCATGTCGTCGTAGAAGTCGGCCAGATAGGGGTTGTCGCCTACTGGTTCATAGAACGGCTCCCATCCGAGCCTCTCCGCCAGGCGTTCCACGAGAGTCGATTTGCCCACGCCAATATTGCCTGCCACCGCCACAAAGCGCTTCATGTATTCGTCTCCTGTCCGGCTTCGGTCGGCGCATCGGGGCCAAAAGGAAGTGTTGTTTGAAAGGGGGGGATACCCAAGGCTGCGCGGATGCGATGGACGATAAGCTCGAGGTGACCGTGGTTGGCCACGAAGTCGAGGTTGCCGGCGTCGACGACCAGGATGCCGCTTCGAGACGCATTGCCCCACCGGGCTTCGTAGGCTCGGTTCAGATCATCAATGTAGTCCCGACTCATGTTGCGCTCGTAGGTTCGGTCGCGCATGGCGATCCGCTGCATGGCAGTGTCAGTGTCGGCGCGGAGGTAGACCGTCAGGTCGGGATCCGGGATGCGCTCAGCCAGGGCGGAGTGAACCAGTGAGTAGGTCGACAGTTCGTCCCCGTTGAGGTTGAGATCGGCGAACAAGGCGTCCTTCTCAAATGTGTAGTCGGAGATCAGATCACCCTCGGCAAGGGCTTCGGGCACGGTCTCCCTCTGCTGCCGATAGCGGCTGAGGAGGAAGAAAATCTGGGTCTGGAAGGCGTAGCGATTGCGATCACCGTAGAAATCGGACAGGAACGGATTCTCATCGAAGGCTTCCAGAAGCAGCGCAGCTCCAAAGGCTGGCTGAAGCAACCGGGCGAGAGAAGTCTTACCGACGCCGATAACGCCTTCAATGGCTAAGTACATGTAGCGCTTGTCCTTTGAATCCAAAAGGTCGGGTCACTCGAAATCGGGCTCATATCTGAACTGCAGGCAGTAGTGGTGAAACGTGTTGCTCACCCAGGCGTTGCCCATCCCGTAAGGCGCCAATCGAAGGTTGTCCTGGCACCAAATCCGCTCGTCCTTGAGTGTGTAAACAGCCGAGAGCCGGCCGGCGAGATCCCAGGCCAAGGGGTAGATCTTGCCTCGCTTCTTGACGTTCTTGACGATGATGGTGATGTAGGCCTTGGGCTTCAACACGGCCTGCAGTTGCTCGTAGATGTCCACCAGGCGGTCCAAGAACAGCGTGTAGCGGTCAATATTGCCGACGTCGGCGGGGTCGTCGGAGTAGTAAACGTCCAGACTGTCGTCGGCGCGGCGTTCCTTCTGTGTCTGGGCGCCACGAGCGCGGAGCATATTCCAGTAAGGCGGCGACGTGAGCACGTAATCGATCGGGGGCAGGTCCATCTCGGGCAGGTGAGCTGAGTCGCCTGTGATGAGTTCGGCCCGAAGCTCATCCGCCGTCCCTTGGAGTTCCGCACGTTCCTCCTGAATGATCTGGCGGGCAAGATGGGCGTAAGCCGGGTTAAGCTCCACGCCGTAGGCGTGGCGGCCGGAACGAAGGCAAGCCACCAGTGTGGACCCGGTGCCGGCCATCGGGTCTAGGACCACGCCACCGGGTTTTGTGAAGAATGTCACAAACGTCTCGGCCAGAGTTTCTGGAAACTTGGCGGGGTGGCGCAAGACGTCTTTCTTCCGCGGCGGCGGGTTGTGGATGAACCATGATTTCTGGAACTTGAGCCACTCTTTCGGAGTCAGCGCGTTGAGCTTGTTCTTGAACGGTCGCTTCTTAGCCACCATCAGACTCCATGGTTGGCGTCGGGCTAGGCGACTTCGGGAGCAAACTCCAGACGGAGAAGCTATCGAAGGTGATCGTAGTCTGTCCACCCTTTCCCGAAGAGGCAATGAGACCGATCTTTCCAACCGGCAAAGCCACATCATGGGCCTGGAGGACCGACACGCCGTTGACGAACAGTTCGAAATCCGGACCGCGGGCCAGGACGGCAAGAATGTTGTCCGCCGGCGCATGCGGCATCACCGCCTGGTTGACCGATTCAAAAGGGAGCACAGCTCGCGATGACCCAACCAGGACCCGTCGCAGCCGGACACCACCGTCGCAGGTGAGGGTGAAACGGTATTGCTCCTCAAGCGGGTTGACCCGGAAGACCATGCCGAATTCGTCATCATTCTGACACAAGGCGGTGTGCAGGCTGGCCTCGGCGTAAAAATCGGCCACAGGAGCGACGGGGCTGAGCAGAGTTCGCAATGCGTTCGGCTGATTGACGACCACCGAAAGCTGCCCGTCGTCGAGGCTCGTCACGCCATAAGCATCTCGGCTGACCTGCCACCCTTGGGCTGTGCCAAAATCCGTGGCATAGAGCTGAGATCCGAAAGATTGGCGAATGTCCGGCGTGGCGGTCAGTGTCGGGGAAGGCGTCTCGGTAATCGTCGGTGGAGCAGTCGGGAAGGGAACCGTGGGGGTAGGCGTGGCGGTGTCCGCAGGTAGGACGGGTGTGGCAGGAGGCGCGACTGGCAAACAGCCAGCGGTTAGCGGGCCTAGGCCAAGCCAGGAAGCAGCCAGCAAGAAAAGGCTCCTCGAGGTGATACGGCGGCCCGACTTGGCCAACCATGCAGGGATTGGAAAATGCAACGTCACCGCGCCGTGGATAGGATCGCCCAATATCGGGGACCGGACTTCGGCTTGAGGATAGCACTCAAGGTGCAAAATGCCAAAGTGCGAAGTCCGTGAAGTCAGCGGTCAGCCCGGCGGTTTGATCGGCGACGACAAACAGGCCGAAATTGCCGAAGACGAAGTCCCCATCCTGAACGTCACCAAGCTGTTCCCCGTTGGCGAAGCCCACCAAAGACGGACCTTTGAGCATGAACCCGAGTCGGTTTCGAACATCGGCAGCTTGGTTAATTGCCGGGCTCGAAGTCCAGTCGATCAGGATATCCGGGGAACGGCCGGAGATGAACTTTCGCACTCGATAATGGCCGTCGCAGGACAGCTCGAGCGTGTAACCACGATCGTAGTTCTCCCCACCGATGCGGGCGGCCAGCCCGTAGGCATCCAGCCCGGAGCAGGACTCGTTCCGCACGGTCACCTCGGCGTAGACATCACCCGCCGTAGCGCTCGACGTGCTCCACCAGGTGTAGGCGTCCACCACGGGATCAATCACCGTGAGTTTTCCAGGAGACCACGTGATGACGGTTGCGTGGGGATCATCGAATTCGAACCAGCCGAGGTGCCGGCTGAAATCGTCGGTGAAATCCGGAGCGGCCAGGTTTAGTCCCTGACGGGGGTCATCGGGGGCCAGGGGCGGCGCCGTGGGCGTGGGGCTCGGACCGGCCGTCGGGGGGACGGTCTCAGTGGGTGACGGAGTGACGCTCGGGGCTTCGGTAGGGGGAAGCGTGGCCGACGGCGGAGGTGTAGCACTGGGAATCATCGTCGGCGCCGCAGTCAGAGTCTGAGCGGCCAAATCCAAAAAACTGTTCTGTGATTCGTTCGATAACCCGGTGCGAGTACAGGCCGCCAGCAGGCTGGCCGCCAGGGTGAGCGTCATCATACGCAGCGTAGTGGCGGAACTCATGGCCAGACGTACGTGAGGTTCAAAAGGGCAAAATCATCGAACTGAGCCGTCGGATCGAAGGTCTGGCTGGCGCAAAGGTAGAAGGCGAACGTCCCAAAAGTGGAGGCATTGTTGCGGTCGAGGAAGGTGATGAAGTGGTTCTGGCGGGCCCACACACCGTGCCGGTTGGTGGCGCCGGCGCCAGTCTTGACCGCGTCGGCTGCGGCGCATTCAGCCATCACTTTGGCCTGCTTGCCCTGGCGGCAGCGCGCCAAGCGCCATTCCCCATCGCCAGAGACCTCGATCCCATCCCAGCGGACGTGGCCTGATCAAGTCAGATGACGACCCCCACGGAATCCTCGGCAATGCAATCGCAAGTGGCGGCGCTGATCTCAGCATAGACGCGGCCCGACTGGCGCTCGGAGTAGGATTTCCAGGTGTAGATCTCTTCCGGCTCGTGATCGGTACCGAGCAGGTGACCGTCATCGAAGGCATAACTGGTCCGCCCCGGCGTGTCGTAGTCGAACCTGGTCCCGGCTGGTCGAAGTAATCGACGCCGTGAGGCTTAGCCGGGCCGAGGACCGAGCGAACGTGATCCGGCGACGTGGCATAGAAAGGCATGGGCGTGTTGAAACGCTCGAGACGGCGGGTTCCCGAGGCTCAGTCGGCTGATCCAGAGCGGCCTGTGTCACCGGCTGCTGGGGCTCAGCCGTTCCGGGGAGCACGGGTGGAGGTTGTCCACCGCCGAAAAAGCGAGGGATGGTGGTGCAAGCCAGAGAAGTAGATTGTGGGCAAACCAGCACGATGGCCGGGAACTGTCGAATGGTCATCCTCTTCGCCTACGGCGTAAGCATGACTTTGCCGGACTCGCCCGAGGCCATCTGCTGAAAGGCCTGCTCGAACTCGTCAAACCGATAATGATGAGTCACCATCGGACTGAGGTCGACCGCGCCCGAGCGTATCAAGCCACGCGCCTGATACCAGGTCTGCCAAAGCCGCCGTCCGGAGATCCCGTGCACCCTGGCGGCTTTGAAAACCAGGTGCCGGCTCCAATCGAACTCGAATGGGCCGGGGGCCACGCCGAGGAGAATTGCCTCCCCACCGGGCTTGAGCACCTGGAATCCCTGATCGATGGCGGAGGGTGCGCCGGACATCTCCAACAGCACATCTATCCCCTCATCGTCGGTGGCCCGCATCACCTGATCCACCACGTGGTCGTCCTTGGCATGCAGTGCCAGGTCGGCCCCCATCTTCTCGGCAAATGCCAGCCGGTAGCGGCTGACATCGGTGGCATAGATGGCGCGGGCGCCAATGGCCCGGGCGACGGCCAGGGTCATCAGCCCCACGGGCCCGCAGCCGGTGATGAGCACCTTCTTGGCGCGCAAGTCGGCCGCGAAGGCCGTGTGGACCGCGTTGCCAAAATTCTCCTGGAGCACCGCGATTTCAAGAGGCAGGTCGGGCGGATTGGGCCAGGCGTTCTGGGAAGCGATGGTGATGTATTCCGCAAAACCACCATCGCGATCCACACCGATCAGCCGGCTGTTTTCGCATAGGTGTCCCTGGCCCGTCCGGCAGTACGAGCACGTGTTGCAGATCACATGGGATTCCAGGGACACGAACTCACCGATACCCGGGGAAGTGACGTTTGTCCCGAGATCCACGACCTCCCCGCAAACTTCATGACCAACAATCAATGGAGGCCTTAACCGGCCCGCAGCCCACGGGTCCCAGTTGAAGATGTGGAGATCGGTTCCGCAGATTGATGCCGCCCGGACCTTGACAAGGACCTCATCCGGCGCAGGCGATGGAATGGGCACTCGGGCCATTTCAAGACCGGGTCCGGGCGAGGGCTTGACGATGGCTCGCATGGTTTCGTGCATTTGAGAGGGGGAACCTCCGCCGGAGGTGGGTTAATCTGAAGCAGTATAGCATGAAGGAACAACCGTCCCTGGCGCTCGATATAATTCTGAGGTACCGGATGAACCGACTCGAACGGAGCGGATGATGAACTATCGTCGCATGGGCCGCACCGGCCTGAAGATCAGCGAGATTGCCCTGGGGGCGTGGGTTACCTTCGGTGACCAAATCGATGAAGAGACGGCATCCTCGCTCGTTCACCTCGCTTACGAGCAAGGCGTCAACTACTTTGACAATGCCGATGTCTACGCCAAGGGCCAGGCCGAGGAGGTCATGGGGAAGGCCATCAAGGATCTGCCGCGCGAGAGCCTGGTGATTTCGAGCAAGGTCTTCTGGAAGACGATGGAGGGCCCTAACGGCAGAGGCCTTTCCCGCAAGCACATCAGCGAGTCGATCCACGCTTCGCTCAAACGGCTGGGGACCGACTATCTTGATCTCTATTTCTGTCATCGCTTTGACCCCGACACGCCAATGGAAGAAATCGTGCGAGCAATGGACGACCTGGTTCACCAAGGGAAGGTCTTGTATTGGGGGACATCCGAGTGGCGCGCTTCGCAAATCGTCAATGCCCATAAGGTGGCCAGGCAGTGGAATCTGTATCCGCCGATGGTCGAGCAGCCGCACTACAACATGCTGGTACGGCGACGTCTCGAAGATGAACTGGCGCCAGCTGCGGAAGAGTTGGGTTTCGGGATGGTCTCCTGGAGTTCCGCTCGAATTCGGGCTGTTGTCGGGAAAGTACAATCAGGGGGTCCCTGACGATTCTCGCTTAGGGAGGGACAAGGCGTGGGCGAAAGAGGTCCTCACCGAGGCCAGACTGCTGAAGGTCACCAAGCTCTCGGCCATCGCCGACAGGCTGGGCGTCAGCATGGCCCAGTTGGCCATTGGTTGGCTCTTGAGAGTGCCTCAGCTTACGAGCGTCATCACAGGCGCCACAAGACCCTCCCAGCTCAAACAGAATCTGGAGGCGTCGAGCGTGCCGGACAAGCTCAGCGGAGATGTGCTCGAGGAGATCGAGTTGGTCTTGGGGAAGGACTCCCCCGACGACGAGTGAGGGGGGCCCGCCTACCAGCCTGTCTTGGTCGTAAGCTGGAAGCCGTCTGCGGCATCAAAGTCGATCTTGTTGGCGAAGGCCCGGCCGATTTGCTCCAGCAGATCCACCGCCCAGACGGCGTCGAGTCCAAGTTTGCCGACGTCGGTTCCATCCGGAACATCCACGCCAAGCTCGCGCATAACGTCTTGCGCCAGATCGATCTGGTAGCGCCGGAAAGCCAGCCGGCCGGTCCGGTTGTACTCCTGGCGGGTGACATAGGTTTGCCATTCGGCGGCGTCGTCCAGAATCTCATCCAGCGTCCACAAGGCCCACCCCAAGAATGAAGCGCGTTCGGCATCGATCGCGTGGGGCGCGCGTCCCGTGCCAAAGGCGTAAAGGCGAGTATCGCCCTCGGGATACGCGCCGCCCGAGTAGTGGAGCGCCTCCACAGCCACCTGGTAGCAGGGGTTGCCGGCCACGCCGACGCCGCCGTCCACCCAGGTGTGTTCGACCCCTGAAACGGTGACGCTGTGAGCGGGGAAGTAGGTCGGGGCGGCGATGCTGGCCAGAACGGCATCCTTGAGAGACAGCTTGCCCCACTGCGAAGCGTTGGCGCCGGGATGATCGCGAACGAAGAAATCCGTGCGGCCGGTGTGGGTGTTCTTTGCGGTAATCAAGATGTCGTTCGGCAGGCTGTTGATAGGAAGATCGGCGCCAATTTCGTCCAGCGTCGAGGCCACAAAATCGTTGCTGTAGCGATGGTTGCCCAAGCTGTAAAGGATCTGCCACCACGGCAGGCGATGGAACGCTTCCTGGGCAAACCGCTTGTAGAGGGCCAACAGACCCCGGGCGCTGACGCCTAGAGACAGGCCCGCGGCAATGACGGCGCCCGTCGACGTCCCGCCGATCATATCGAAGATCTCGTGGCAAGGCCCGCCAAGATGCGATTCCAACCGCACCAGACACACAAGCGGAATGATGCCGCGAATGCCTCCACCGTCGATTGAAAGCAGGGTCTTCATCATCGCCTCCGCTATTCGCTGCCCCGAGGAGACCCGTGCAACATCTGTGCCTTGTCGTCCCGGGACGGCTGACGGCCCGGCTCACCCGGGGGCCGGTCGCTCTGGGGTAGGCGCAGGGAAGTTGGAGACATCTGATATCCGAAAACTTCACCGAAGGCAGCCACCAGGGCATCGGTGACGGTCCCGAAGGACGGTGGAGTCCACATCAGTTCGGCGAGGGAAACGACCGGGTGATCGGGAAGGCCACATGGGATGATGCCGCGCCAATAGGACATATCGGGATCGACGTTGACTGCGAAACCATGCCGGCTGACGCCATGCACGTCGACCTTGACACCGATTGCGGCCAGTTTGCTCGGCATGTGGCGCGCCGCCGGTGGACAATGGGGGCAGCGGGAGGCAACGTCGGGCTGGATCCATACGCCAGTCAGGCCCTCGACCTGGCCGGTCACCAGGCCGAGCGTGGCGAAGGCCCGAATCAGCGTGGTTTCGAGCCGGCGCACATATCCTACATAATCCGCCTTGGGCAGGTAACCGTCGTCGTCGACGCGTCCCAGAGGCAAGAGTGGGTAACCCACCAATTGCCCGGGCCCGTGATAGGTGATGTCTCCGCCTCGGTCCACCCAGTGAACGGCGACCTCATTTTCCTGGAGTTGTTGGTCGTTCCACAGGAGGTTTTCCCGGTGGCCTGACCGGCCGAACGTGAATGTATGAGGGTGCTCCACCAAGAGCAGTGTGGGGGGCCGTCGACCTCGGACGATTTCAGCCGCCAGGTCATTCTGCATCTGCCACGTAACGGCATAATCGACACGGCCCAGGAAGGTGAACTCGCATGATGCCGTGCTTGGTGATGGATCGGACATCTTCAGACCCAATCCCCTGATGCATGGTCTTCGGACCGTTCATGACTTCTGTAAAGCATGCAGGTGAGAGGCGAGCGAAGCGGCATCCAGGAATCAGGGGGATTGCCGATCCAGCAGTCCGTCGGCCAATGTGCAGGGCGACCCACCCCGGGATGCCGCAAGGTGGCAGGGTTGCTGTCCAAGACGCTTTGATGGTCCGAATATCCACTCATGCGATCGCATTGTAGCATTTCAGTCCCTCCGGCTTCCCCGCGGCGGGCATATGACTTGCACGTGACTGACGTGGATCACCGAGCAGACATACAGGTAGAATAGCGATTCATGCCCTCCGCTACCGCAGTTGCAAGAGCGCGCCGGCGCAGCCTTCATAAGGCTTCAGGTTGGAATGCCTGGGCAGGCATTCTCCTGGCGGGTGCCGTGCTGATCACGTTGGCCATCGGCAGTTTGTCGGCCGGCATGGCCTACCTCTACTTGGATTTTGCTCAGGCTGTACCGGCGGTCGAAGATGTTCCGATCTTCTTCGGTTCTCCCTCGAACCCGAGCTTCACGCCGATAGAGCTGTACGACCGCAGCGGCGAGCACGTCCTGGCTGTATGGGAGAATCCCGCGGCCAGTGAGCGGGAGTGGGTCAGCCTGGATCCGGCAGATCGCAACGCCGCTCCACAGGTGTTGATCCAGGCTATTCTCGCCGACCAGGATCCACAATTCTGGGACGCCCCGGCGGTCACACCAGCCCGCCTGGGTCTGCGCTTGGTTCAGGACATGCTCCCCTTTGCTTCCAAACAAACATCGCTCTCGTTGCCCGAGCAGTTGGCCGCATCAACATTGCTTCCCCTCCAAAGCTACGCGGATCGGAGCCTCAAGCGCGATTTTCGCTTGGCACTGCTGGGCGAACGGTTGGAAGCGCGATTTGACAAAGAGCAGATCCTGACCTGGTATCTGAACAGTGCCAACTTCGGATCGATGACATCCGGAGCGGATGCTGCGGCGTTGGTTTACTTTGGCAAACATGCCCATGATCTTGACCTGGCAGAGAGCGCCCTCTTGGCTGGTATCCCGAGCAACCCTGAGGCCAACCCTGCCCTGGCGCCTGAGGACGCCAGGCGCAATCAGGGGAGGGTCCTACTGGAGATGCTGAAACGGGGCTACATCAACCAGCGTCAGGCGTCCGTCGCACAAGCTGAGATCCTCAGCTTCGCCTCCCAACCGGTCCTCGCTCCAGGAGGCGCCCGCGCCGATCTAAGCAGCTTGATCCAGGACAGATTCTCCCAGACCTTCGGTTCCGATGCCGTAAGCAGGGGCGGTATCCGCATCATCACGTCGGTGGACTATGATCTGCAGCTGCAGGCGGAGTGCACACTTGAGACGCACTTAGCGAGATTGTCCGGCGAACCGCCCGGGCACACAGCTCTGGCGGACGGGCAAGCACCTTGCCTGGCTGCCGGGTTCCTGCCTCCGGTTCGGCCAAGTGATTCCAATGTCGATCACGATGTGCAGGCAGGAGCGGTGGTCATCATGGATCCAGCCCATGGAGAGCTGCTCGCCCTCGCCAACCTTCCGGGCTCCGAGGGTGCGGGCGTGACGCGTCACCCCGCCGGCCAGATCCTTAGCCCGTTGATCTACCTGACAGCATTTGCGCGGGGCTATGCGCCCGGAAGCATGATCTTGGATCTGCCACCAGACGTGGCCCCATCGGGGGCGACCGGTCAGGCATACCACGGGCCCGTCCGCATGCGGACGGCACTGGCGAACGTTTATTTGGCGGCCGCCGTGCGCACCCTGATGCTGGTCGGGCCAGACAACGTTCAAAGAACGGCGCGTCAGATGGGACTCGAAGCTCCAGGAACGGTCGCGGCGGACCCACAGGGAGCGCGGCTGAGCGGCGACGCCAGCTTGATCGGCCTGGGAACCGCCTACGGCGTCTTGGCAGACAGCGGGGCGATGACCGGGGTCGCGGCCCCAAGGGCGGATTCCGGTGCCGGCCAACTCTCCTCGGGGGTCATCATGCGGGTGGAGGATGTGTATGGGCGCACCACCTTCCAGGAAAGTTCAAGCTCCCGATCGGTGGTCAGCCCACAGCTGGCGTACCTTGTGAACAACGTGCTCAGTGATGATGCGGCGCGGTGGCCAACGCTGGGACAGGCAAATGTGCTTGACGTTGGCCGCCCCGCTGCCGCCATCGCGTCGGTGGATCCTGAGGCAAGCGGGAGTTGGGCTGTCGGATACACGCCCGAGCTGATGGTCGGAGTCTGGATCGGAAACGAAGATCTGACCCCCATGCAGCATGTGAATCGGACCAATGGGGCAGCCCCGATATGGCGGGCCGTGGTGCAGTACGCCAGCCGAGACCAGGCCGCATCGGATTGGGAGCTACCGGCGGGGATGAGCCAGGTGGATGTTTGCGACCCTTCGGGCTTGCTTCCGACCCAATATTGCCCACAGGTGGTCAAGGAAGTGTTCATCCAGGGAACAGAGCCGACAGCGACCGACAACCTATATCAACCATTCAAGGTTGACGTGGAAACAGGAAAATTGGCCACGCTCTTCACGCCGCTCGACCAGGTGGAAGAAAAGGTCTACCTGGTGCCTCCACCCGAGGGCCTCGACTGGGCGCGGTCGGCCGGTATTGATCAACCGCCTCAAGAATATGACCCTGTCGATGCCAATCGGCCTGTCGACAAGCAAGTGCACCTGAGTTCCCCAGCCCTGTTCGCCGTGGTGGGAGATGAGGTCCAACTTCGCGGCTCAGCCAGAGCCGCCGGTTTTCAATTCTACAGGCTTCAATATGGCAAGGGGCTCAATCCTGACCAGTGGGTGCAGATCGGCGAAGACCAGCCTCAACCCACATCGAGTGGGGTCCTGGGTACGTGGGATACGCGTGGATTGAATGGTCTCTATACGGTGCAGTTGCAGGTGGTGGGAACCGACGGGCAGGTCAGAACGGATGCTTTACCCCTTACACTGGACAACCTTCCGCCTCACGTGTCGGTGATATCACCCACGGCCGGACAGACGCTGACAGTGGATGACCAGGGCCGTGTCGTCATCGAAAGCGAGGCCTCGGACGCGCACCATATCGCGCGAGTTGCCTTCGAGATCGACGGTGAGAATGTTGCCTCCTTCACCGCCCCCCCGTTCAGCTTCTCTTGGCGGCCAACCGCCTTAGGGGCCCATACGCTGATCGTGCATGCGTTCGACGGGGTTGGGAATCAATCCTCGACCGAAGAAATCACCTTTGATGTTTCCCGTTGACGCACCATACGACGAGGTGCAAACGGCGCACCAGGCACGGAGCTGACCGGCCTGAGCTACATTTCTTAAATTGATGTCTCTTAAGGTTGAAGCGGGGGTTGCCAGTCGGGTTCGATATCACGGCTGCCGGGCGAATTCGAGATGTTTGTCTGGTTTGAGCCATTCGCGGTCATGGTGTAGATTTCGGGGTTCTGATCCCGGGTTGACGTGAAGGCGATCCACTGTCCATCATAAGAATAGGCAGGCTCTTTGTTTCCCAGGCTGTTGGTGAGCTTGAGGGGGCTGGCGCCGTGGTCCGAAAGACGTGCCAGCCAGATCTCATTCATCGTGGGTTGGATCCAGGCGAACAGGATGCCGGTGTTGTCGGGTGCCCAGTCGAGGTTTTGAGCCCCAATGATGTGGTTGGTGCGATCGAAGAGGACCGGTTCACCCGGCCGGGGGTTATGAATGTAGATGCGGCCTGGCGCCCCATTGATCGAGGATGACACGGCGATTTGGTTTCCATCGGGCGACCAAGCCGGAAATGATTCAACGGCAAATCCGGCGGAGAGATTGGTTGGCTTGACGGTCCAGCAGGCACTGGGTTCGCCGCTGAGGCAGCTCGTATTGAGCAGAAAGACCTGATCTAGATTGTTGATGCGGTTGCTGGTGAAGGCGATCAAGTGACCATCCGGAGACCAGGCCGGGTCGACGTCATCACCGGCCTGATGGGTGATGTCCTCGTTGTGGGTGCCATCGACGTTGATAATCCAGATGTCCTGCCCCAGGTTGTTGCCGAAGTCATCGCGCCCTCCGGGTGCGACGTAAAGGATCCGTTGGCCGTCCGGCGACCAGCGCGGCTGATGCTTGTCCCCGGGGCCGAACGTGACTTGTTTTGGCTGGCTGCCGTCGGGATTCATGGTCCAGATCTGGAGCGCACTCCCGTCGCCTCGATCGCTGACGAAGGCGATGCGCCCGCCGCCGCCGATCACAATCGGCACCTGGGTCGGTGTTTCCGTGGGGGCAGGCGTGGGTGAGCCGGATTCGGTAGGCGGAACCGTGGGTTGGGGCGTCGCCGTATCGGGCGCCGGGGTGGGCGAAGAATTGACGACCACCACCTCAGTCTGGGTGGCGGTGGCCGGCCCCATCAACGCTGCGGGCAGGCCGCCGGCCAGAGCCAGGGCCAAACCCCCACCGATCACCACGATTCCCAAAAGCGCCGCGCCGGCCAACCCAAACCAGAGCCAAGCCGGCCGCCGGGCTGGTTTCTTCTGCATGGTCGGCAGATCGGCGCGTAGGGTGGGCGAGGTGCCCATGCCCTTGAGCGCGGCTTGGAAGGCGGCCACATCGGGGAAACGCTGATCCTGCGAAATCGATAGGGCGCGTTCCAGGCATGCCTCGACATTAGGTGGGACAGCGGGGTTGAATGCCGTTGCCGGCTTCAGCTCCTCATTGCCCATCATGCGCTCAATGCTGTCGGTGGGAGCTGTACCTGTGAGGAGGTTGTACATCGTGGCGGCGAGTGCATACTGGTCGCTACGTGCATCTGTTCGGCCGCTCCCATACTGCTCGGGAGGCGAAAAGCCCGGCGTCAGACCCCGAGCGCCGGTGGTCGTCTGCTGGTGATCGAAAACCTTGGCGAGGCCGAAGTCCACCAGCACCACGTTGCCGTCTGGCTGAACTTTGATGTTCGACGGCTTGATGTCGCGGTGGATGACGGGTGGTTTACGCGAGTGCAGGTAGACGAGCGCATCGCATACGGCGTCCGCCCAGCGCAGCACCTCCGGCGGCGACGGGGGCTCGCGTCGAGCCCTGGTGTGCAGGTCCTCTCCTTCGACGTAGTCCATGACCAGGTATTGGCGGCCTTCGAGGATGAAATGGTCGGTCACCCGGGGCAAGTTGGGGTGGCGCAGGCTGGCCAACAGCGAGGCCTCTCGGTGAAATTGGCGCTCCGATTCGGGATTTAGGTTGAGATTCTCTTTGAGGGCGACCTTGATCTGCAGGGTCTCGTCAAATGCCAAGAAGACGGCCCCCATCCCGCCTTTGCCCAACTGACCGTCAATTCGATATCGATCGTGGAGTACGGACCCTGGTTCTAGGCTCATAGGCTAAATTCTAATCGGATTGGATAGTCGGGGCAAACCCCGGCACTCCTAGGCATCGCCGGCCACGCTCAACTGCCAGTCTTCGAAGTCGGAGATGTGATCGATGGCGGTGAGATCGAGCTGGAGGGGTGTCACCGAAACCAGGCCTTGCTGGAGCGCCCAGAAATCTGTGCCCGGCTCGGCGACGCCGGATGGGGCTTCGCCACCGATCCAATAATAGGGCGCGCCGCGCGGATCACGGCGTTCGACGAGGGCGTCGCGGTAGACACTCAGTCCCTGTCGGGTGACGCTTAGGCCGCGCAGCTTTCCCAGGGCGAGATGCGGTACGTTAACGTTGAGAAAGACGCCCTGCGGCAGGCCGTCGGCCTCGACCTGCATGGCCACCTGTCGGGCGATTTCTGCCGCAGCGCTGTAATCGACGTGACCGCCGTGCTCGTCATGGGACTCCAAAGACACAGCGATCCCTGGGATGCCGGCTATGGCGGCCTCCATGGCGGCGGTGACGGTGCCACTGTAGGTCACGTCGTGCCCCAGGTTGGCGGACGGATTGATTCCAGAGATCACCATATCCACCTGCGGGGAGACCAACCCCAACAATCCAAGCGCCACACAATCCGAAGGAGCCCCGTCACAAGCCATGGCCGGCGATCCGTCGGCCAGCTGTGTGGTCCAGGCCCTGAGCGGACGGTGCATGGTCTTGACGTGTCCCGAGGCCGACCAATTGCGGTCGGGAGCAAGGACGGTCACGGTGCCGACCTTCGTCAAACTCTGTGCAAGCGCAAGCAAGCCAGGAGCCTGGACGCCATCGTCGTTGGTCAGAAGAATGTGAAGACTCATGTCGCGTCCTTGGCCGGTGCGGCTGAGGCGCCTCCTTGTAGGTTTGGTTTGAATCGACACGATCGCCGGGGCAAGCTCTGCCTTCGGGAACACGCCGGCTCTAGCTAAGAGCCAGGAAGTCATTCTATCTCAACTCAAACGTGCAGATTGGATAGCCAATCGTAAGGTTCGGGAACTTGCTCTTGGCGAAGAGGGTTCTATACTCAGCGCCAACTCGCTCAGCCAGCAAAATCAAGACACCAAGGGAGGAGAGCCGTGAGGTTCCCATCAAGGAGCAGAATGCTCCTGGCACTAAGCATCATGGTTGGTGCAAGTCTAGCCTGCAATCTGATTTCAGGCTCCACATCGGGGAGCGGTGAAACGCCAACATCGGGCCCATCGGGAGGGGCAGGAACTGGTTCGCCGGTAAACTCACTGGACGGGGTGAAATCGGCCGCCATCTAGATCGAAGCTCAGGGGAGTTTCGTGCCTCCCGATATCGGGGCACCAGTGGAGTTCGCCGGACGCGGCTCGGGATTCATCATCGATCCGTCCGGGATCGCCGTCACCAACAATCATGTCGTCACCGGGGCGGCGCTGCTCAAGGTTTGGGTGGGAGGCGAAAGTCAGCCACGCAACGCCAAGGTCCTGGGCGTCTCAGAGTGCTCCGACCTCGCCGTGATCGACATTGATGGGGACGGCTACCCGTATCTGCAGTGGTATCCGGACCAAGCCAATGTCGGTTTGGAGGTGTATGCGGCCGGCTTTCCTCTTGGTGATCCCGAATACACGCTGACCAAGGGGATCGTTTCCAAGGCCACGGCTGGCGGTGATACCGGTTGGGCCTCGGTTGAGGGGGTTATCCAGCATGACGCCACCATCAATCCAGGCAACTCTGGCGGCCCGCTGGTGACGGCCGATGGCCAGGTCGTTGGCATTAACTACGCCTCATTGGCATCGGCCAATCAGTATTTTGCCATTACGGCCGACACCGCCCAGAGTGTGATCAACACCCTCAAGCAGGGTCGGAATCTCGACACGATTGGAGTCAACGGCACGGCCGTGAGCAGCCAGGATGGCTCGCTGACCGGGGTGTGGGTGCTCTCGGTCGCCTCGGGTTCGCCGGCGGACAAGGCCGGGCTCGAGGGCGGGGATCTGATCACCCAAATGGAAGGTCTCTCACTGGCGACAAGCGGAACGATGTCGGAGTACTGTGACATCTTGCGCACCCACCAGCCAAGTGATGCGCTTTCGGTCAACGTCCTGCGCTATGCGACCGGTGAGGTGTTGGCCGGCGAACTGAACGGGACGCCCCTGGCGGCCTCATCGACCTTCGACAGCCAGCTGGGTGGGCAGGCTCAGGGCGGAAGTGGTGACTCGACATCCAGCTACAGCGGCTACACAACTGTGGCGGACGATTATGGGGCGATCCAGATGGAGATTCCCAACGCTTGGTCGGATGTCGACGGCAGCGCGTGGGTGGATGGCGGTGATGTGATCGGATCATCGATCTGGGCTTCTGAAGACCTGAGTGCGTTTGCCAACAGCTGGGACCAGCCAGGGGTGATCTTCGATGTTTCCAATGATCTGGCCAAACTTGGCGGTTACGTTCAACTGCTCGATATTGAGCGTCAGAGCTATCTCGGAACGTGCGAGCTGGATAACCGCTACGACTACAGCGACAGTACCTACCGGGGTAAGTACGATTTGTTCAAGAATTGCGGTGGCCCAGGAGGGCCCAGGTATCTGGTGCTATCTGCAGTCCCAGTTTCCAATGCACAGGCGTTTCTAATTTTGGTTGAGGTGCAAATTCAATCCGACCGCGACCTGGAAGCGCTTGACCACATCCTTAACACTTTCGACGTCGTCGGCACCTTGCCCTAGAAGGGCGCGGAAGGGCTCGGATATGCGGCCTCCCGTTCGGGAGGCCGCACCGCGTGGCCAAGAAGCAGAGGCATCCGCCTCGGCCGCCGATGAGCCGAGCAGCCCTCAATCCGCGGCGCCGCGTTGACGGAGCGGAGGGGCGCATGATAAGATAAAACATCCGTCGCAGGTATCGCATCGGATGCCCGGCGGGCCCGGTTTCATACTTATCATCATTTCTCGGACCACAAGGGGTATTGCCATTTTCCCGCTGAGACGCAGTTGATCAGCGGAGTCCCATTGCAGATCGAGAGATCGATGGAGCTCACCTAAGGGCGAGCGCTGAAACTGGGCGCTGGCCCTGTTGCGTTTGGGGGGCAGGGAGAAAGTGATCTTCATGAGCCTTGAATTCATCGTTCGTCTCATTGGCATGGTTATCTTTGCCGTCGGCGGGATCTATCTAGGGGCTACCTTGGCCGACCTCGCCCAGGGATCCCCGGAGCTGTGGGCGAGTGTGTTCGGGCTCGTCGGCGCGCTCCTGGGAATCGTGATCACGCCGTTTGTCTCCACCCGGCCGGTCGGCGCCATTCGGAGGCGAATGACGCAGGTATCGGCGCAGACCATGATCGCCAGCCTGATGGGCTTGGTGGTCGGGTTGGTGGTGGCGGCTTTGCTCTCATTTCCACTCTCCCTCCTGCCGTCCCCCTTTGGGCAGCTGCTCCCGTTCGTGGCGGCGGTGGTCTTCAGCTACCTGGGCGTGGCGATCTTTGTCATGCGCCAGAACGACATCCTGCACATGCTGCGGGCGCGCTTTCCAGCCAGTGGAGAGGATGGCGGAGGCGGGAATGGCGGCGGACGTCGGGTCTTGCTTGACACCAGTGTGATCATCGATGGTCGGATCGCCGATATCGGCAGGACCGGATTTGTCGCCGGGCCGATGTTGGTCCCCGGCTTCGTCCTGCTGGAGCTTCAGCACATCGCCGATTCATCGGATGGCTTGCGACGGCAACGGGGGCGCAGGGGCCTTGACATCCTCAATCGCCTGCAGAAAGATAGCAGCGTTCCCATTCAGATCACGGACCTGGACGTGGAGGGTGTGCGCGGAGTGGACGATAAGCTGGTGATCCTGGCCAAGCAGCTGCGCTGCCCGATCGTGACCAACGACTACAACCTCAACCGGGTTGCTGAGCTCCAAGGCGTGGCGGTTCTAAATATTAATGAACTGGCCAATGCCGTGAAGGCGGTCTTCCTTCCTGGAGAGACCCTTGAGGTGCAGGTGATCCAGGAGGGCAAGGAGACGGGACAGGGCGTGGGCTATCTGGACGATGGCACGATGGTGGTGGTGGAGGATGGGAAGTCGCTCATCGGGTCGGCGGTGGACGTGCTGGTGACCAAGGTCCTCCAGACGGCAGCCGGGCGCATGATCTTTGCCCGTCCGGAGCAAGACGGCCGCAGGGACAGGGGCACGGGGTAGCTCAGCATGGGCTTGGTGCTCTACAACACCCTCAGCCGCAAGAAGGAGCCGTTCGAGCCTCTCGAGCCCGGTGTGGTGAAAATGTACGTGTGCGGGCCGACGGTGTACGGTAAAGCTCATGTCGGTCACGGCATGTCATCCATCGTTTTCGACGTGATTCGCCGCTACCTGGAATATCGCGGATTTGACGTCCGTCACGTGATGAACTACACCGATGTGGACGACAAGGTCATCAGGCGCGCCCAGGAACTCGGGGAGGACCCACTCGCTCTGGCTGAACGGCACCTGGAGGAATACGATCGCCATCTGCACGATCTAAATGTCCTTCCCGCCAGTGCCTTTCCCCGAGTTTCAACCGAAATCGAGTTCATTATCAAGATGGTTGCGGGATTGATAGAGCGGGGACACGCCTACGAAGTCGAAGGCGACGTCTACTTCCGTGTGGACAGCGATCCAGAATACGGCAAGCTCTCAGGCCGCAAGGTGGAAGACATGCAGGCTGGGGCCCGGCTTGATGTCGATCCCCGCAAGGAAAATCCGGCCGACTTTGCTCTATGGAAAACGGCCAAGCCTGGCGAGCCCGCATGGGAAAGCCCTTGGGGCCGCGGCCGGCCGGGATGGCACATCGAGTGTTCGGCCATGAGTTGGCATCATCTCGGCGAACAGATCGACATCCATGGCGGCGGCACGGATTTGATCTTTCCCCACCACGAGAATGAGATTGCCCAGACCGAGGGCTTGACAGGCAAGCCCTTTTCCCAATTCTGGGTGCACAACGGGATGATGCAGCTGACCGGTGAGAAGATGTCGCGTTCGGTGGGCAACATCATCAGCATCGAGGCCTTTCTTGAAGATCACCCCGGGGACGTGCTGCGGATGGCGGTCTTGAATGGCAGTTATCGAAGCCCGTTGGTGTTCAATGACGATGTGATTCAGCAGGCCACGAGCGCGCTGGAGCGCCTGAAAGGCGGGCTGAGGGCTGGCGCCATAGCTGAAGGCGGCAATCCGGAAAGTGGGGCCGACTTGGCGCAGCGGGTGGCCGCCGCCGAGCAAGGTTTTAGGTTGGCGATGGACGATGACTTCAATACCGCCGCCGCCATGAGCCATTTGTTTGACCTGGTGAGAGCGATCAACCAGGCTCGCGATGCCGGCGCTGGCGCCGATGACCTGGTCCTGGCCCAGGGCAAGCTCAAGGAGCTGGCGGCGGTTTTGGGACTGCGTTTGGAAGACGAACCGGCCCCGGCCGAGGCCGGCCCGTATATCGAACTGCTGCTCGATATCCGACAGCGGTTGCGGGAGAACGGGGAGTTTGGCCTCGCCGACGGGATACGTGACGGGTTGATTTCTCTGGGCGTGGTGATCGAAGACAACAAGGAAGGCTCGGCCTGGCGCTTCCGAGCCTAGGCGTCACATTCAGCCGCCATCCCAAGAAGGCGAGGCCGACTTGGCCGGTGCCAACTTCGAAGGCGTGTACGGCCGGAATGCGGTACACGAGGTGTTGCGGGCTGGCCGGCGGAAGATTTACCGCCTGCTGGTCGATCACCGAGCCGAGCCGAAAGGTCGGCTTCGGGACATCCTCGAGTTGGCCGAAACACGCTCGGTCCCCGTCCGCCGCGTCGATCGCAAGGCACTCGGCGCCCACGAGGGTAACCACCAGGGCGTGCTGGCTGAGTGCTCCCCATTCGAGTACAGCCACCTCACGGACATCCTTGCCATCGCCTTGCAAAAGCAAGAACCCGCCTTCGTCCTCCTTTTGGACCTGGTTCAGGATCCTCAGAATCTCGGCACTCTGCTGCGTACGGCCGAGGCCGTTGGCGTTCATGGTGTGGTCATCCCATCTCGCCATGCAGCCGGGATCACACCGGCGGTTGTGAACGCTTCGTCCGGAGCTTGTGAACATCTCCTGGTCGCCCGCGAGAACCTGCATCAGGCGATTACGACTCTCAAAGGCGAGGACGTTTGGATCACGGGGCTGGAAGGGAGCCCGCAAGCGCAGCCGGCCCACCAACTCGACCTGGGGGGGTCCATGGCGCTGGTCGTGGGAAGTGAAGGCTCGGGTCTGCGAAGACTGGTCCGGGAGGCCTGCGACTATCTCCTCAGAATTCCTATGCGGGGCAACGTCGAGTCATTGAACGCAGCGGTGGCCGGTTCAATCGGGCTTTACGCGATCTGGGAAGCCCGTGGATATGCCGGTTTCTCCGACGCGGAAGACCCTGCGGCCCCGCAAGCCCAGGAACATTGACGACCCCCCCAAATCCTGTTAGACTGAGGCCGCCTTGAGGCCCAACTTGTGTCTGGTATAATTTGCATGCGCCGCGCGGGTTGGGCGCGTTTTTAACGCCGACGTAGCTCAATGGCAGAGCGACCGCCTTGTAAGCGGTAGGTTACGGGTTCGACTCCCGTCGTCGGCTTGTCTCCGGTTAGGCCGGAGACAGGTGGCGACAGGGGTGGCAGGTGCCCGGTCGCGGAACGGCAACCAAATATGTTGGGCGGTTACCCAAGTGGACAAAGGGGGCTGACTGTAAATCAGCTGGCCTAGCCTTCGGAGGTTCGAATCCTTCACCGCCCACTGGGAGACATGTCTTCCGCGTTGCTGTTGCGCTGGGAGACCGGCCAAGGTGCAAGCCGAAGTGCCCTCATAGCTCAGTCGGCAGAGCGCGTTCTTGGTAAGAACGAGGTCACGGGTTCAAATCCCGTTGAGGGCTCTCGATTCGGTGGCAGGGTCTGGCCACCTTTGTCACTAAGGAGATTGGAAACATGGGCAAGCAGAAATACGAGCGGACGAAGCCGCACATGAACGTGGGTACGATGGGGCACATCGACCACGGGAAGACGACGTTGACGGCGGCGATCACGAAGTACAGTGCGCTGAAGGGGATGGCGGACTTCACGCCGTTCGATCAGATTGACAAGGCGCCGGAGGAGAAAGCCCGGGGGATCACGATAGCCATAGCGCATGTGGAATACGAGACGGAAAAGCGGCACTATGCGCACGTGGACATGCCGGGGCACCGCGACTACATCAAGAACATGATCACGGGGGCGGCGCAGGTGGATGGGGCGATCCTGGTGGTGGCGGCGCCGGACGGACCGATGCCGCAGACGCGGGAGCACGTGCTGCTGGCGCGTCAGGTGGAAGTACCGGCGATCGTGGTGTATTTGAACAAAGTGGACATGATGGACGATGAGGAGCTCTTGGAGCTGGTGGAGTTGGAGCTGCGGGAGCTGTTGAACGAGTACGAGTTTCCTGGGGACGAGACGCCGATAGTGAGGGGGAGTGCGCTGAAGGCGTTGGAGAGCACGAGTGAGGATCCGGATGCGGAGGAGTACGCCAGCATCAAGGAACTGTTGCGGGTGGTGGACGAGTACATACCGGAGCCGGTGAGAGAGACGGACAAGCCGTTCATGATGCCGGTGGAGGACGTGTTCTCGATCAAGGGACGGGGGACGGTGGTGACGGGGCGGATTGATCGGGGGCGAGTGCACACGGGGGACAACGTCGAGATCGTGGGGTTGAGAGAGAAGAGCATGTCGTCGGTGGTGACCGGGGTGGAGATGTTCCACAAGACGCTGGATGAGGGGCAGGCGGGGGACAATGTGGGGCTGCTGCTGAGGGGGATCGAGCGGGAGGATGTGGAGCGCGGGATGGTGGTGGCGGCGCCGGGATCGATCACGCCGCACAAGAAGTTTTTGGGGGAAGTGTACGTGCTGACGAAGGAAGAAGGGGGGAGGCACAAGGCATTTTTCACGGGATATCGGCCGCAGTTCTACATTCGGACGATGGATGTAACGGGGACGATCGAGCTACCGGAGGGGGTGGAGATGGTGATGCCGGGGGACAGCGTCAATCTGACGGTGCAGCTGATCATGCCGGTGGCGCTGGAGAAGGGTCTGAAGTTCGCCATCCGCGAAGGCGGCCTGACCGTCGGCGCCGGCGTCATCACGGAAATTTTGGAGTAAGACGATATCTTGTCGAGGGCCAATGTGCTCTCCCGGGGATGAACTATGGCCAAGAAGGATGTCCGCCCGGTCACGACGTTGGAATGTACCGTGTGCCAGGAGCGGAATTACACGACTGAGAAGAACCGCCGCAATGATCCTGGGCGGTTGGAATTGAACAAGTTCTGCCCGCGGTGCGGCAAGCACACGCTGCACCGGGAGACCAAGTGAAGAGGGGCGGTTATCCGCCCATCACAGGCGAGTAGCTCAATTTGGCAGAGCACCGGTCTCCAAAACCGGGGGTTGCGGGTTCAATTCCTGCCTCGCCTGCCTAGCAAAGCGAGCGACGCCGCCACAAGTCGGCGTCGTTTGATCCCTAAGGAGTAAGTTATGGCGAAAGCGCAATCCGCGGCGCGCAGGCAGCCCAACATGATCGCCCGTCTGTTTCGAGAAACGGTGGGCGAACTGCGCAAGGTGAGCTGGCCTACACGTGAAGAAGCGACGCGGTTGACCATCATCGTGCTGGCGGTCCTGGTGGTCATGAGCGCGTTGCTGGGTTCATTGGATTTTCTGTTTTCGAAGCTGATCGGACTTGTGATCAGTCTCGGTGGATAGGTCTGAAGACATGAGCGACGAGGAACGCCAGGAGCTGGAAACCGGAGCCGAGACTGCCGCGGCCAACGTGCCGCCGGTCGATGAAGAGCCCTCGGAAATGCCCGAGGCTCTGGAATCACAGCTTGAATCGATGGAAGATCAGACGGCAGATCACGACCTGAGCCCGGTTGAACCTGGGACGGCTTTGGTGGCCCAAGGCGAAGTCTACGAGCCGGAGGCGGTGGATACCGAGCCCGAGGCACCGGTGGTCGACGAAGCCGAAACCGAAGGGCTGGCGGAACTGGCCGAGGCGCCTGCGCCGGAGTCCGAAGACGAGGTTGAGGGGGCGTCCGACGACGGGGCCGAAGCCGAGCTTGCCATGGAAGCTGAAGAGGCGGTCGACGAAGACGAAGGCGTGGATCAGCTGATCGAACCTGACGCCGGCCTGGGCGAGGAGCCAGCTGCTGAGCTGTCGGCCGAGCAGGCTGACGAGGCCGAACCCGAAGCTATCGAAGATGACGCGGCTGAGCAGCCGGCGGAAGAGCTGGCCGATGAACCATCCGCCGAGCAGGCCGACGAGGCCGAACCCGAAGCCATGGAAGATAAATCCGGGGATGAACAGGCTGTGGCAGACCAAGGCCAGGTGGGGATGGCCCTCGACGAAGACGAGGGAGCGCCCGCCTCGGATGTGCCTGATGACGATCGCCTATGGTACGTGATTCACTGCTACTCCGGACAGGAAAACAAGGTCCGTCACAACCTGGAGCAGCGTATCGATTCGATGGGCATGAAGGATCGGATCTTCGACGTCGTTGTCCCGACGGAAGAGGAAATCGAAGTCAAGGACGGCAAGCGACGGACCGTAGAGCGCCGTGTTTTCCCCGGCTATATCCTGGTGCAGATGATCCTGAGCGAAGACTCTTGGTACGTTGTCCGCAATACACCAGGGGTGACCGGTTTTGTGGGCATGGGCAATGAGCCAACGCCGCTGCGGCCTGAAGAGGTTTCGCAGATCATCAAGCGCATGGAAGCTGAGGCGCCGCGCATCAAGGTGACCTACAAGATCGGCCAGAAAGTGCGGATCATTGACGGTCCATTCAATGACTTTATCGGCACCGTGGACGACATCGACATGGAGCGCGCCAAGGTGCGGGTGATGGTGTCATTCTTCGGGCGCGAGACGCCTGTGGAATTGGATTTTCTCCAGGTCGAGAAGGCTTAGCCGACCTGGCAACGATGTGGGAGGGCGGCCTGAGCCGCCCGTTAGGACCACTGGAGGAGAATGAACTGTGGCAACTAAGAAGATAAAGGCCGTCGTTCGATTGCAGATTGAGGCGGGCAAGGCCAACCCGGCTCCCCCGATTGGGCCGGCGCTGGCCCCCCATGGCATCAACCTGATGGGGTTCTGCAAAGAGTACAATGCGCGGACCTCGAATAAGCCGGGGGAAATCATCCCTGCCGAAATCACGATCTATCAGGATAGCTCGTTCACCTTCATCCTGAAGACCCCACCGACGGCGGTGCTCCTGCGCAAGGCGGCTGGGGTGGACAAGGGGTCCGCCGAGCCCAACCGTGAAAAGGTAGGCAAGGTTACGCGGGCTCAGGTTCGCGAGATCGCCGAAGTCAAGATGCCGGACCTGAATGCGATCGATATCGAGGGCGCCATGCGCCAGGTCGAAGGCACGGCGCGCAACATGGGAATTATCGTTAGCGACTGACCGAGCGAGACGTGGGAGGGTGCCCCTGTGGCCACCCGCTTGGACCACAAGGAGATCGAGCATGTCAAAGCACGGAAAGAAGTACGAGCAAGCTGCAACGACCATCGAGAAGGATCAACTCTACTCCCCGGCGGACGCGCTGGCGCTTGCCAAGAAGAACGCCTTCGCCAAATTCGATGAGACGGTCGAGGTCCACATCAGGTTGGGTGTCGATCCGCGGCACGCCGAGCAGCAGGTGCGTGAAACGGTGATGATGCCGCATGGGCTGGGCAAGACGGTGCGAGTGGTGGTGTTTGCCGAGGGTGATGCGGCCCGGGCCGCCAAGGAAGCCGGTGCCGACTTCGTGGCCGATTCCGATCTGATCAAGAAGATCCAGGGCGGGTGGACCGATTTCGATGCGACGGTGGCCGTGCCCGAGATGATGGGCCAGGTCGGCAGGCTGGGCAAGATTTTAGGGCCTCGCGGATTGATGCCCAATCCAAAGGCGGGGACGGTGGTTCCCGGCGACGACCTCGGCCGCGTCATTGATGAGCTGAAATCCGGTCGAGTTGAGTTCCGTTTGGACCGGACGGCCAATCTGCATGTCCCAATCGGGAAGGCCTCCTTTGAAGCCCAGCAGCTGGTCGAGAACTTCGCCGCGCTGATGGAGGCGGTCAACCATGCCCGACCGGCGTCCGCCAAGGGCGCTTATGTTCGCAAGGTCACGGTGTCGACCACGATGGGGCCGGGGATCAAGGTCGATCCGGCTTCGGCGTTGGCGATGTAATTCGCACAGACTGCCCTAGCCGTCCAGGTGTGGGCCTGATACAATACAAGCTGCTTCGCCAAAGACAGCAGGTGCCCGCTGAGGGCTTAATCTCCTGCCGAGGTGAAGACCAAGCGGCACGCATGACTTTTCTGATGTGCTGACGGTGTCTTTGCTGAGGCTGGGTGAGCGAAGCAAAGACATTTTCTATTTGAAGGGAGGTGAGGCTCACTTGGCCATCACCAAGCAACGGAAGAACGAACTGGTGGAAGAATATCGGCGGCTTATCGAGGGCAGCCGTGGGCATGTGCTCACCAGCTACTCCGGCGTGACCGTGACGGATCTGGAGGAGCTGCGCAGGAAGCTTCGCGAGGTGGGGGGCGAGTTCCACATCGTCAAGAACAGCCTGATGAAGTTGGTTCTTGAAGAAGCTGGGATGAGCGCGCCGGAGAATGCCTTCGAGGGTACGACGGCGATTGGATTCGCCACGGACGACATCCCCGCTGTGGCCAAGGCCATCGTGGACCTGGCCAAGGAAGGCGAGCTGCTCAAGGTCAAGGGGGCGATCGTCGAAGGGCAGATCTTTTCTCGAGCGCAGGTTGAGCGCCTTGCTAATTTGCCGCCGCTGCCGGTGGTACAAGCCCAGTTCTTGGGTGTACTGCAGGCTCCCGGCCGCCGGGTGGCGAGTGTGGTTGCCAGCTCAGTCCGCCAGGTGGTCAACGTCGTCAAGGCATACGCCGATTTGGGCGCGCCGGCAGCCGAAACCGGCTGACCGTCGGTTTTGTGAAACTTCGCACAAATAGAGATCCAGGAGAAAGGCGATCATGGCAGATCTTAAGAAGTTGGTTGATGAGCTTAGCGAGCTGACGGTGTTGGAAGCGGCCGAGCTCACCGAAATGCTGGAGGAAAAGTGGGGGGTTTCGGCGGCTGCGCCGATGGCGATGGCCGCCATGCCCGCCGGAGGGGCGGCTGGAGCAGGCGAGGCGGCCGAGGAGCAAACTGAGTTCGACGTCGTCATTAAGGACGTAGGGCCGAAGAAGATCGACGTGATCAAGGCCATTCGGCAAATCACATCGCTGGGCTTGAAGGACGCCAAGGATCTGGCAGAAACGGCAGATGCCAAAGTGCTTGAAGCGGCTGCCAAGGACATGGCCCAGGACGCCAAAAGCAAGCTGGAGGCTGCTGGAGCCACCGTCGCACTATCGTAGGTCCGAGTTTTGCTTGCACCTTAACACGAGAGCCGCCCATGACCGGGCGGCTCTTTTGGCTGCGGTGAAAGGCGGGAAAATGGGTTGTGATATAGTTCCGCGGGTGAGGTTCTGATGCGCGAAACCATCCTTGTCATCGAAGACGAAGAACGCATTGTCCAGTTCCTAAAGCGAGGCCTGGCCTACGAGGGCTACGATGTGAAGACGGCTCTGGACGGGGAGACCGGTCTTGATCTGGCCGAGTCCACCCCTCCCGATCTGGTCGTGCTGGATGTTATGCTGCCTGAATTGGACGGTCTTGAAGTATGCCGCCAACTGCGGCAAACGGCGGATATCCCCATTCTGATGTTGACGGCCAAGGATGCGGTCGAAGATCGGGTGCGGGGCCTCGACGCTGGAGCTGACGACTACTTGGTCAAGCCCTTTGCGCTAGACGAGCTGTTGGCGCGGATCCGGGCGCTGTTGCGCAGGACGAAATCCGAAGTTCCGCCGGTTCTGAGCTACGTCGATTTGAAGCTCGATACAGGTACCCACCAGGCGTTTCGGGGGGAGCGTCCCGTGGAGTTGACCGCCAAGGAATACGAACTCTTGGAGCTGTTTATGCGCCATCCTCGACAGGTGCTCACGCGGGATGTGATCTTCGACCGGGTGTGGAGCTATGACTTCGGTGGTGAAAGCAACATCATCGAAGTTTATGTCCGCTACCTGAGGCAGAAGCTGGAAGCTGGCGGCGAATCACGCCTAATCCATACCGTGCGCGGCGTAGGGTATGTCTTGAGGGAGCCGGCTTGACCCTTCGCGGCAGGCTGACAGTATGGTACACGAGCGTACTGGGGGTCGTGCTCATCCTGTTCGGATCGGCCGTGTACTCGATCGTTTCCCTGAGCATGGTCCGGCAAGCGGATGACACACTGACGAAGACCGCCAACGATATCCTGCTCGCCAGCCAATCAGCGGACACCCTGGCATTCACACTGCGTGCGCTGGATCTGACCACCAATGTCTACGTGCAGGTCTGGGACAGCCAATTCGGCCTTCGGAGCCAGTCGGCCAACGTCCCGGCCATCGGCCACGCGTTTGACCCGGACCAGCTTGCCGATACCGTCCGCACCTATTCCACACTGAACATCAACGGGACGCACATGCGCGTGCTGACCGTCCCGGTCCTCGGGACGGAGGGGGAGCATGTGGTCGGTTACCTGCAATTGGCCACCTCGCTCACGCCGGTCGATCAAGCCCAGAGGCTGCTGCTGATTGTGCTCATTGGCGGCGGATTGAGTTCTCTGATCATCGCCGCACTGGTGGGGTGGACGACGGCCGGCGCCGCTCTGCGCCCGCTGGATCGTGTGACCGAAACGGCCCTTCAAATCACCCGGGCAGACGACCTTTCCAGGAGGATTCCTGAGTACGGAGCCGGAAAAGATGAGGCGGGGCGTTTGATTCTGGCCTTCAATGAGACGCTTGAGCGACTTGAGCGACTGTTTGACGTGCAGCGGCGTTTCTTGGCCGATGTGTCTCACGAATTGCGCACGCCGTTGACGGCCATCAGGGGCAATCTGGATTTGTTGAGGCGGCTCTCGTCACCGGACCAGGAGTCGATGGAGGCCATCGATTCCGAAGTCAAGCGCATGACGCGCTTGGTGAACGACTTGTTGATCCTGGCTCAGGCCGAGTCGGGCCGTCTGCCATTGGCCCACGACGTGGTCGAGATCGACACGCTCCTGTTGGACGTCTTCAAAGAGGGCAAGATTCTGGCGCAGGACAAAGTGGAACTTCATATCGGCCGCGAAGACCAGGCCCGTGTGATCGGGGACCGAGACCGGCTCAAGCAGGTCTTGTTGAACATCTTGTCGAATGCCATTCAATACACTCCGAAGGGTGGGCAGGTTGACATTGGTTTGGCCCGTGTTGGGGAGTGGGCGCGCCTGACCGTGACCGACACCGGCCCGGGCATTCCGTCCGAAGACCTACCGCATGTGTTCGAGCGATTCTATAGGTCGGACACTTCCCGCCAGCGTTCGAAGGGGGGCGGGGCAGGGCTGGGGCTTTCGATCGCGTACTGGATCACGCGGAGCCACGGAGGCAACATCGAGGTGGCTTCCGATCCTGCTCAGGGCACGACCTTTTCCGTGTGGCTACCCAGGCTGACGGCAAAGATGGCGAAGGAAATGAGCGAGGGGGTGCGAAGGCCGCCTGACTTGTCGAGCGGACGGGATGAGCCGTCGCCCGTGCCCAGCCAGATGGACGGCGACGTTGACCAGGTGGATTCAGCTTAGGGGGCGATCCGGGCTGGCGGTTGGGCGCCCTGCGTCTGATCGCAGAGCGCATCTCCGCCTGCGCGGAGCCAGCGGGAGAGTGTGGGGCTCGGCTCTCGTCCGTTGGCGATGTCATCTAGAAGGCCGGTTCCCCAGGCGACGTAGCGTTGGGTTTCGGCGGGCCAGTTGGGACTGGCTTGATCGATCAGGGTGTGACCCCCGTTGTAACCGGCCAGGGCGAGACGTGGGTCGGTCTTGGCCAGCTCAAGACTTCTGGAAAGGTAACGTAGGCCGCGTCGGGCGTTGGTGTCTGGATCGAGGGGGGCGTCGCCCGGCAGGAAATGATAAGGCATCACCTGGAACAAACCCAGAGCGCCGGACGGCGATCGGGCGCCAGGGTCCCCGCAAGAACTCGATCTGCATGACTACGGCAATCAGATTGGGGTCTAACCCCGTCTCCAAAGACCAAGATTGTATCTTGTTGGCCCAGCGGAGAACCTGGGGAGTGAAGGCCGGCGAAAGGTGGCCTGGTCCACGGTCCATCGGCCTGGAGGCGAGCAGGGGCCCTCTTGGTGGACCGCTGAGCGCAGCGAGCGAGGGCCTTAGGGCTGACCAGGCTCTGAGGGACGCCAGGGTGAGAACAGACAGTAGAGCGATAGGGATCATGGCCAACAGCAGAGAAGGCGAGGGGCCCTGGGGGCGCCAAGATCTCCGCCGCCGCAGGGCCCCTCGACCGGGATGGGTGTCGCTCCCGGCTAGGGTGGTCATGGATTACCGGCGCGTCTGGGCCCGGGCGACCATCGGGTCCGGAGCGTAGGTTGGCTCGCGCCGCGGAGCTGGCCTCGGCCGGGACGTGTTGGTGGTGGGCGCAGCCGTTACGCCGGCAGCTGGCAGGGAGGACGGGCGCCGTGCGGGCACGGCGTTTCGCGGGCGCTGGCCGAGGCTGAACAGCCGTTCTCCGGTCAGGGTGAGGCTGCCAATGAGCAGGACCCGAATGAGCCAGACCAACGCGGCGATGAAGATGGGGACGCTGTCGAGCAAGGCGGCCCGTCCCAGCACCTCGTTGCCCAGGCCCTGGTGTTGGATGAGCGCCAGCGAAACCGACCACCAGGTCAGCATGGCGTTCATCGTGGCGCCCAGCAGCCAGGCCACGAGCAAATACCAGACTTCGGCCGGCGCCTTTTGGCCGGTTTCGGGGGTCAGTAAACGGGCGATGCCGGCGAAGTCAATGCTGCAGAAGGCGAGGGCCAAGATCGTGGCCCAACCGATGCCGGCGAAAGCGAAGTCCCCCAACAGATCGTTGAGGGCGAACTGGGTGGTGCTGAAGTTGAAGGTCTCGAAGGCCACCAGGGCGACGACCAGGATCATGCCAATCATCAGCCCGCGTTGGGCGGGCACCTGGCGGACGGCGCTGCGCAGCAGGCCTCGCCAATCTGGGGCAGTGAACGGGCTTCTACGGGTGGACGGGATAGCCGACATGTCAAACCTCCTGTAGAACAGGTGTTCTGAGTGGTCCAACAATAGAACAGACGTGCTGTTCTGTCAAGAGGCAGTTTTGGGGGCCGGCAACGCGACGAGGTCCAGGCAATGAACGCGGCGGTTGGACCTGTTGTTCGGGTGGACGTAGGTGGCGCTGGTTCAGGTGCGCGTGCGGAGGCTCGAGCGGCTGGTCCTTCAAGATCATCAGCGACGTTGAGAAGACGCGGAAAAACGCCGCTCGCCATATTGGAAAACAAAAGAGCGGGGAGAGATGGCCTCTCCCCGCTCTTTATGACTGTTCGCCAACCGAACGGGACTGCCTACTTGGGGATCAGACCCCCAGCATGCGGCATGCTTCGCGAACCATCTGGTTGGTGTAGCCCCATTCGTTGTCATACCAGCTCATGACTTTGACCAAATCGCCATCGACCACCTGAGTTATTTCTGGATCGACCACCGAGGCATGGGGATCACCCAGGATGTCTGAAGACACGATCTCGTCCTCGGCGACGGCCAGGATCTTCTTGTAGCGGTCAGTGGCTGCCTCCTCACGGAAGATGGCGTTGACCTCGTCCACCGAGGTCTTTCGCTCAGTCACGAAGATGATGTCGGCGATCGAACCCACTGGGATGGGGGCACGAATGGCGACGCCGTCGAAGCGCCCCTCAAGCTGGGGCAGGGCCTTGGTGGTGGCGATGGCGGCGCCGGTGGAGGTTGGCACGAAGTTGGCGGCCGCCGCCCGCCCGCGCCGGAGCTTCTTGGAAGGCGCATCCACCAGCGACTGGGTCGAGGTGTAGGCGTGGACCGTCGTCATGATAGCCTTCTTGACCCCAACCCGTCGCCCCATGATCTCCACAACAGGCGTGATGCAGTTGGTGGTGCAGCTGGCGCAGGAAATGATCGACGGCATTTCACCTTCGGGTGAGTTCACGCCGTGGACGATCGTCATCACCTCGGCTTCCTTGGTCGGTGCTGAAAGAATGACGTGCTTTGCGCCAGCCTGCAAGTGTTTCTCGAGGTCGACCTTCTTGGTGAACACACCGGTGCATTCGAAGACCGCTTCGACCCCCAGCGACTTCCAGGGCAGCTGGGCTGGGTCCCGTTCACTGAAGAACTTGATCGATCGGCCTTCGATGATCAACTCGCCGTCTTTGTGCTCCACCGATTTGCCATAACGTCCGTACACCGTATCGTATTTCAACAAATAGACGATGGTCTCCACGGGGACGATGTCGTTGACTGCGACCAGTTCCAGGCCAGGCGCGTCAAGGATGACCTTGAACGCCGCCCGGCCGATGCGGCCGAGACCGTTGATTGCTACCTTTGCCATGGGATGGGCTCCTTTCGAGTGCCATGTTGAGCGGGATGGATGTGACCCTAAACGCCGACCGTCGCAAACGCGTAGGCGGCGTGACGTGCTGGTGCGCGGATCGTCCGGAGCGAGAATGGCCCTTGCACCCGCCAAGTCCAAGGGACCGCCCTCGCACCCTTCCTATGATAATCCGATCTCCGGGTTCTTTGAGGAGGGAACGAGGATTCTCTTCGATCCCTTGTGCGGCCGTTGATGGTCCGTCACCTGAGCAAGCTCTGGTCGTCAGCTGACCGGGCAGGGCGGAACCCCTCAAGGGTTGGACCGCAGCTCCTTCGCTTTCGTCTGCAGGACTTCGGCCGGGGACCACGACTCGATCGACGAGCCCCGCGGCCGGGATGGAAAGAGCGCCTCAACGGCGGTCGTCCGGGCCCGGCATGGGGGGCATCAGCACGGAGCGACGGCGCGAGTACCACCAGATGGCCAGCGCGCCCAGGGCCAGGGCGGGAATGACGACCAGACCCGCTTCTGGGCCGAAGCCGCCTCCCGTGACGAGCTTGGGCCCCGAAACCGTCTGCCGGATGAAATGGAAGCCACCCGTCCCGCTGACTGGAAAGCCGTAGATAGTGCCCTCGAAGAAATTCCAACCGATGTGCAGCCCGATCGGCAACCAGAGTTTACCCGTGCGCACCCAGGCGTAGGCAAGAAAGATACCGGCGAACAAGATCCCTGCGGTTGAGACCCAGTCGGCGGACGGGTTGCCCAGATGAAGCAGGGCGAAGACCGAGGAGGAGAGCAGGATGCCCAAGGGTAGATTGAGGCCGTCCACCAGATTCTGAAGGTGGTATCCACGGCTGAGGAGCTCTTCCTGATAGCCGACGATGATGAACAGCACCAACCCGCCCAGCAAGCCGAAGATCATCCCCGTCCCTAAGCCGTCCTCAAGCGCCGTGCCCTGGTAAGTAAGCCAGCCCATGCCGGCCTCAAAGGCATACACCAGCCCAAAGAGGAAGCCGGGCAGCAAGAACCCAAACGCGAGATCGAGCGGGACGTGCCGGTCGGGTCGGAAGCCCAGGGAGACAAATGAGCGGCGATCAAGAAATCGTCGGGCGATCCAGGTGGAAGCGCTGATGGCAAGCAGTTCGGCCAGCACGGGGATGACGGACCCAAAACCCTGGCCGCTGAGAGCCTCCTGAAGATCGAACATCCCCAGCGCAGTTCCTAACAGCCCCAAGCCCGTGCTGAAGATGAGCAACAAGATGATGAGCAGGATCGTGTGAATCAGCAAGCGCCAGCCGGCACGCAGGCGGGTTTCCTCTGGGCTGACGAAGACCCGGGGAAGAAATGAGCGTTGGAGTGGTGAGGATGAATCGGTACCCATGGGGGTTGACTCCTGGCGGCCTCGAGCCTCGAAGGCGGACGCGATTCAGCCCAGTCGATTGATCCCATCGAAGGCGGCCGTTTTGTAGCACTCGGCCAGCGTCGGATAGTTGAAGACGGTCTCGACGAAGTAATCAACCGTCCCTCCAAAGGCCAGCACCGCCTGTCCGATATGAATCAGCTCGCTGGCGCCCGAACCAATGATATGAACCGCCAAGAGTTTGCGCGTCTCCAGGTGAAAGATCAATTTCAGCAAGCCGGATTGATCACCCATGATCTGGCCGCGGGCGATTTCGCGGTAATGGGCCTTGCCCACCTCGTAGGGCACGCCGGCTTCGGTGAGCTCGGCTTCGGTCATCCCGACGATGGAGATCTCGGGGATGGTGTAGATCCCGTAGGGAAACAATTCGGGCACACTGTTGGCCGGAATTCCGAACGCGTGGCAACTGGCCAAACGACCCTGCTCCATCGACGTCGCCGCCAGGCTGGGGAAACCGATGACATCGCCGGCGGCGTAAATGTTGGGCACGTCGGTCTGGTAGTTCTCGTTCACCAGAAGCCGTCCACGATCGTCGGCCTTGAGCCCGGCTGCGGCCAGGTTGAGGTCCGCTGTTGCACCCGTTCGCCCGACGCTATAGAGAGCCTTCTCCGTCCAGATCTGTTTGCCGCTCTCTAGATCGATCCGGACCTGGTATCTCCCCTTGTCCGGTTCGGGCGAGATGTGCTGGACGGTCTCGTTCAGACGCAGAGTCATGCGGTCCTGGCGCATCTGATATATGAGCGCGTCGACGATCTCTTCGTCGACAAAGGGCAGCAGGTTGGGCCGACGATCGACGACGGTGACGCGCACACCCAAGGCGGCGAAAATACTGGCGTACTCCAGGCCGATCACCCCGCCGCCGACCACGGTCAGGGTGCGAGGAATAGTGTCGAGATGCATGATATCGTCGCTGGCCATGATGTGGGTCTGGTCGAAGGGGATGTGCTCGGGACGCGTGGCGGTGGTGCCGCAAGCGATGACCACGAAGTTCGTGGTGATCTGGCGCTCCTCCGAACTGTCCACATCCTTGAGGCGCAGCGTGTGAGGATCGGCGAATCCGGCCTCGGCGGCGAACAGTTCCACATCATTACGCCTCAACTGGTTGTGGATAACGTCAATTTCATTCTGAATAACGTGGTTGGCACGGAAGACCAGATCGTCGACGGTGATGTGCTCTTTGACGGCATAAGACGAGCCGTAGAGCCCACGTTCGCTGTACCCGGACAGGTACAGCGCGGCTTCGCGCAAGGTCTTGCTGGGAATGGTTCCCGTGTTGATGCACACGCCGCCGACGACGGATCGCCGTTCGGCGATCGCCACTCGCTTGCCGATTTTGGCCGCCTGGATGGCGGCGCGTTGTCCGGCGGGGCCGGATCCGATCACCACCAGATCATAGTTGTAGTCAGGCATTGAGACTCAGCACCGTCCTGTCATTTGGGTTTGGCTGTGAGAGTGGTGTGTGGGGCAGGAACATCATACATCAACCCGGCCACTCAAGCTTTGGCAGAACGCCAGACAGGACTCGCCAGAGAGTGAGAAATTTCACAAAGCCCCGGCAACGCCACGAGCATGGGCGTCGGTCAATCGGCTTCGCCTTCCGCCTCGTCTGGAGGCGTCATCAGGCGTTTCAGCGTCCGGAAGCGACCGGTGTCCGCCGCCGCTTGAGCAACGGCCTTTCGCCGGAGCCACATCCCCAGCAGGCTGCAGACACCCCCGCCCACCAACATGAGCGGGCTGCCCTGGCCGATGGTGGAGGAAACCCAATAGACGACCATCACGACCAGGCCGATCAAGATCAGGGCCGAACCCAGACGACGAAGCATGGTGTGTGGGATGTGTGGCTCGTCCCCGCGGGGGCGGGCCAGCTGTGACCTAGCGGATCAGGGTGCGGATGTGTTCGTGCATGTACAGCGGCAGATAATATTGGCCGCCGGCGTTCTTGCCCGAAGAGCCGGACCCTTTCCAGCCGCCAAAAGGCTGGAATCCCGGCCAGGCCCCGGTGGTGGACCCCTGAGGGCGGTTAGCATAGTTCACGCCGGCCTGGATGTTGTCGAAGAACCACTGGGCCTCGTCCTCCGAGCCGTAGAAACCGGACGTCAGCCCGTAGACCACATCGTTGGCCAGGCCCATGGCCTCCTCCAGGTTGTCCACGGCCTCGACCATGGTAATCGGCAGGAACATCTCTTGCTTCCACAGACGATGGTCCCGAGCTACGTTGGCGGCGACGGTGGGCTCGCAGAAGAAGCCCTTGTCGAAAGTACCCCCGCTTAGCACTTTGCCCCCGGTCAAGAAGGACCCGGATTGCGAAAGCTCCTCGGTGAATTCCTTGAAGGACGCATAGGCGCTCTTGTTGATGACGGGGCCCATGAAGGTGCTGCGTTCGGTGGGATCGCCGACCGACAGGGCGTTCGTCTTGTCCACAATCAGTTGGACCAGCTCGTCATAGACGGGCTGCTCGGCGAAGATCCGTGAGTTGGCGGAGCACTTCTGGCCCTGCAGGCCGAAGGCTGAGCGCACAATCCCGGTGGCTGCTCGCTCGAGGTCGGCGTTGCGCGAGACGATGGACGGGTTCTTGCCCCCCATCTCGAGGATCGTCGGGCGAGGGTATTTTCCGCCGGCGAATTGGCGGTAGATGTGCATCCCGACGTCGAATGAGCCGGTGAACGTGATCCCGTCCACCTCGGGGCTGTCGATCAGGGCTTCGCCCAAGGTGGAGCCCGGGCCGGTCACATAGTTGAACGCGCCCTCAGGCAGGCCGGCGTCGCGGAAGCATTCCGCCAAGAGACGCGCAGTCCAGGGTGTGTCGGTGGCGGGCTTCATGACCAAGGTGTTGCCGGCAACCAGGGCCGCCCCCGCAGGTCCACCGGTGAGCGCGGCTGGGAAGTTGAACGGACTGACCACGACCCACACACCGTACGGCAGGAGCACGGAGGTGTTGGTGGCGTCGTACCCCTTAAGCGGGTCCTTGCCCATGGGTACAACATAGCCCTTGTTGGATTCCATCTGGTCGCAAGCGTAGCGGATCAAGTCGGCCGATTCAGCGGCGTCACCCAGGGCTTCCATCCGGTTCTTGCCGACCTCCAGCGAAAGCACGGCCCCGAACTCGAATATGCGCTCGTTGATCCTATCGGCTGCCCCGCGCATGATGGCGATTCGTTCCTGCCAGGGCATCTTGGACCAGGTATGTGTCGCCCGGCGAGCGGCCTTGAGCGCCCTTTGGGCGTGCTCAGCGGTGCCCTTTTGAAACGTGGCCAGCATCCACTCCCGGTTGATGGGCGAGAAGTCCTCGAACTTCTCATCGGCGAACACATCTTCACCGTCGATCAGCATCGGGACATCCGTGCCCATGCCAGCCTTGAGTTTTGCCAGGGCGGTCTCGTACTCGGTGTGCAGTTCCTCCGGCGGCTCGAACATCGTGGCGTAGGTCAAACGGAAGCCTTGTTTCTGTTTGTCGGGCGCGGCCATGGGGCGTACCTCCTGCGGGGCAATGGCCAGCTGCAGAGCCTGGGAAGCAGCTGATTGATTGAGAAGGATGTGGCTTAAGTATATCCGTGCGGCTCGCGAGCGTCAAAAGCGGGATGTATACTCGGGCGGCGTAGGGGCCGGCCGGCTAAAGGAGACCGCTTGAGCTGGGTTCATGATCGCATCTTCGCCGCAGGGGGATTTCAAATTCCTGGGAGCTGGAAGGCGTTTCAGGATCAGACCGGAATCGACGCCGTAGTTCACTTGTCTCCTGGCGCGCCGATGCCCTTCGCCGGCCCCGTCCCGGCCGCCTTCTTGTGGCTGGACATTGAAAGCGAAGACGCTGCCGATTTAGAGGCGCGCCGAGTGGCGGGCGGCTTCGTCTTGGATTGCCTTGAAGATGGACGCACTGTTCTACTCCACAGCCGGCTGAGCCGCCACCGTACGCGGTGGGTGTTCGTGGCGTTTCTTCTGTGCAGCGGTGCCAGCCTGGCTCGCGCCCTGCAGCAGGCGGAAGAGCGCCCCTGGCTGTCACCGTATCCGACGGATGAGAGCCGCTGGCGGGCGCTGGAAAATGCGTTGCGCGCCGGCGCCCCGGACTGAACTCCACGCCGCGACTCGGGTTGGACAGTGACGGCAAGTTACAGTATCGTCTAGGTGCAGATGCCGGGCTCGTGGGGTGGGCGTACGCCTCCGCCGGCGAGGCAGGGAGATGTTGTTCGACGACGCGGTCTTTATCGGGATCGATGCCACGGCTGGCGATCGTCCGCTGCCGTATGCCGCCCTGGACGCGGACCTGCATCTGGTCGCGCAGGGCAGCGCCGGCGTGGAGGATGTGCTCGCCTTCGCCGCCGGGCAATCGACGGCGGTGGCCGCCGTGGACGCACCTCAGGGGCCGCCCATCGGCTTGATGCAGAGTGCCGACGTCCGCCGCGGTTTGGGTCTTCCGCCGCAGGGCGCGGCTTGGTCCGGTTGGCGGGTGTGCGAGTACGCTCTACGGCGAAGGGGAATCCGCATTGCCAACACATCCAGCATGTTGGCCTTGGCCCCCGGCTGGGTGCAGCGCGGCCACCAACTCCACCAACGGCTCAAAGGTTTCGGCTACCGGACCTTCGTGGCCGGTGAGTCGTCGTCTCAACGGATGCTGATCGAGCTCCACCCCAACGCGGCCTACACGGCTCTCCTTGAGCGCCGACCTCTGGCCAAAAACACGCTCGAGGGCCGCCTGCAGCGCCAGCTGGTACTGTTCTTGAAGGGGCTCGACATCCCCAATCCGATGCGGGCGCTGGAGGAAATCACCCGCCACCACATCCTGACCGGAGAACTGCCGCTTGATGAACTGATGACGGCAGGCGAGCTGGATGCTTTGGTGGGCGCGTATACGGCCTACCTGGCGGCGCTGTATCCGGAGAAGATTTCTCAGGAAGGCGAATCGTCGGAGGGGATGATCACGCTTCCCGTGCCCGAGCTGCGAGCCTCCTACAGCTAGACCTTCGGGGAGCTGGGCGGTTATCCATCAGGCGTTCGCCTTTGGGTCTCCGCTCCGGACAGCACCCGCGCGGCCTCGGTTTCCCATGCGATCTGCACCCGCGTACCCCGCGCAAAGCCTCCCGGCTGAGTTCCACCGGCAATCTGAACGCGTGACACCACGGACAGGCCATTCGGCAGCTCAATCACATGCCGGGTGTCGGTGTCTGTGTAGACCACCTCGCCCACTGTCCCGTGCAAGGTGGACGGCGGGCGCCCATCAAGCGGTGTCAGGCGCAGCTTATCTGGGTGGACCCCAAGCGTCACTTCCTGTCCGGCGTGGGGGCCCGACTGTGAAATCCTCGCCCTCACGATTGTGCCTTCCAGATCCACTTCTGCCTGACTGTCGTCAGGAGTTACAACTCGGCCGTCAACGAAGTTGGTCTCCCCCACAAAGTCAGCCACAAATCGGGTGCCTGGATCCTCATAGATCTCCATCGGCCGGCCCACCTGCAGGATCTTGCCCGATTGCATCACGGCGATACGGTCCGACATCGTCCGGGCCTCTTCCTGATCGTGGGTGACGTAGATGAAGGTGATGCCGACCTGCAGCTGGAAGTACCTGACGTCGAGCTGCATGGCCTTGCGCAGTTTGAGGTCGAGCGCGCCCAGCGGCTCGTCGAGCAGCAGCACGGCGGGGCGATGATCAACCGGCCGGCTGTGCGTTGCGTGTATCCGGAAAGCTTGTGTCGCATAGGCCAAGTCCCCACCACGGTCGAGGAACTCCCATCGGACCGATGGGCCTCGACTTCTCGCCACCACGGGGGTCACTGCCATGTCTTCTGACCACTAATCATGCCAAATCGTCGATCAATAACAATGGCCGATGGGGAAGGGGATGTCATTTCTGGGTCCCGCGGTCGTGCCCGATCCGGCGGTGTCCCGCGGGGCGGACACCATCCTGGCCGGTTATATGTTAAGTTGACACTTACGTTAGTGCATGCTAACATTCGAGCATGTTGGATGTCGTGCTGAAGGCCCTCTCCGAACCCCACAGGCGGCGCATCCTGACCGTGCTGATGAGCGGGCCGCGCAAGGCGGGCGAAATTGCTGACACCGTCGATGACATCTCGCGGCCGGCGGTTTCGCAGCACCTGCGTGTGCTGTTGGAGGCCGACCTCGTGCAGGTGATGTCTCGGGGCACAGAGCGCATCTACCGTATCGAGAAGGAAGGGCTGGAGGAGGCGCGTGCCTTCCTCGACATGTTCTGGGAGTCGCGCCTCCAACAACTCAAGGCGTCGGCGGAAGCCGAGGCGAGGAGGAAGAAGTCATGATGGAACAGGCCGCAATCGACCGAGAAGTTGAGATCGATGCGCCCCCGGAGTTGGTGTTCTCGTTCCTGACCGACGCCGGCAAGATGATCCAGTGGATGGGATCGGAGGTCGAGCTCGATCCGCGTGCCGGTGGAATCTATCGCGTGTTCATTCGGGAAGGTACCATCGCGCGAGGGACGGTGCTCGAGGTTGATCCGCCGAGCCTCTTCCGCTTCAGCTTCGGCTGGGAGGGCTCGCCGGGGGCGCTCCCCCCGGGCGCTTCTACGGTGGAAATCACCCTTGAAGCGGCCGGCAAGGGCACGCGCGTACGGCTGCGCCACTTTGGACTGGAGGACGGCCAGCAAGAACAGCATACCCAAGGGTGGGACCATTATCTCGCCCGGCTCAGGATTTGTGCCTCCGGTGGTGACCCTGGCGAAGACCTCTTGGGGGAAGAAGGGGCGGAATAACGATTGCCCGGTGGGCCGGCCGGACGGGTGGGCGGAGGACCAGGCCATGATCAGGGTGGAAGTGGCGCAGTCCATTCGTGCGGCCGCCAAGGGAAGTCTTTAACACCTTCGCCGATCTGGAGCAGGATCCGGCATGGCAATCGGGCATCACATCCGCCCGGCTTCTCACCCGGCGCCCCATGGTGTGGGGTCTCGATAGCAACAATATGCCGGCTGCACGGGCCGGCCGTTCGAGACCCCCATCGAGCTTGCCGAGTTCGAGGCGGGCAGACGGGTGAAGATCGACAGGATCTCGGGTTCGTTTCCCATCACGGTCGCCAGGGGCGTCCGGGGTGAGGCCGAAGGTTGCAGCGGGTCGGCAATCGTGGCGGGGGAGGCTTCAGATTTCTGTAGTTAGGCCGAGCCCTTGCTCAGACGCCAGGTGAAGGCTTCCGTCGAAGCAGATTTCCGGGTATTGAAAGCACTGCTGGAGGCCAAAGGCGACGGCCAGTGACCGACTCCGGCGGCACGGCCCGGCATCAGGTGAACCCCCCTAGATCAGCTGAGCGCCTTCAATCTTGAGCAGCTTGAGCTTGATGGGCAATCCCCCGGTGTAGCCGCCCAGCGTGCCATCGCTGGCGATCACCCGGTGGCAGGGCAGGACGATGGGCAACGGGTTGCTTCCCAGAGCCTGCCCGACCGCTCGGGCCGCCTTAGGTTTACCGATCGCCTCGGCAACCTGCCGGTAGGACCAGACGGCCCCGGCCGGGATACGGGCGATGGTGGTCAAGACACGCCTTTGGAAGTCCGTCAGCCGAGTCAGGTCCAATGGCAAAGAGAATCGGTCCCGGTCTCCGGCGAAATAGTCCGATAATTGCCGCCGGTAGGGGGCCAACGCCTGCGGGTCCTCCACCAGCCGCGCCCGCCGGTCAAGTTCGGCCAGGAAGTCCGGCTGCGAGTCTTGGTAACTGATCCGAATCAAACCCTCGTCGCCGGCGGCCAGGAAAAGCGGCCCGATCGGTGTGGACCAGCGCTGCCAGGCGACGGTCGGAGCAGCCACCTCGAACCAGGCGTCGATCCTGCTTCTCGACGTGGCGGTCGCTGCCGCCGGCGGCGCAGGAAGCGCGCGGCGGAGATCTTCCGCCCAACGAGCGTCATCACGTTCGTGATTTTGAGTCATTCAAACCTCCTCACGCTCAACCAGGGTCTGCCGGAGTTTCTTAAGGCCCTGGTAAACATTGGCGCGGGCGCTGTCTTCGGAACATTCGAGCGCAGTGGCAATGCTCGAGTAGTCAAGGTCGTGAAGGTAGCGCAGCGTGACAGCGGCTTGCTGCTTCACTGGCAGGTCGGCCAGCGCCTG
This sequence comes from uncultured Chloroflexia bacterium, assembly GCA_963807065.1. GTDB lineage: Bacteria > Chloroflexota > Anaerolineae > Anaerolineales > E44-bin32 > CAWAND01. The sequence goes on along the minus strand of CAWDZQ010000004.1, from coordinate 471,831 downwards.
GCGCAAGATCTGGTCGCGGCCGCGGTCAAGGGCGTGTTGTTCCGGCGTCACCCCGGCGGGCTCGTGGAGCATCTCGACCACCGTCTCGGGGGACGTCGGGATCCGGCGACCTGTGCGCCACGCCGAGTGGGCGCAGTTGGTGGCGATCTTGTATAACCACGCCCGATGATTGCTTCCCGGCCGGAGGCGGTCGAAGGCACTGAAGGCACGTACGAAGGTCTCCTGAGTGAGGTCCTGCGCCTCGGCCCCAGGATCGGATGCATCGGAGGTCAGAGCCCAGCGCCACAGATAGCGGTGAATATCATCATGGTAGGCCCGGATCAGGTCTTCGAAGCGTGGGTCGGTCAAGGGAACACTCCCAACATGGGATGGACTTCAAGGTTACATCATGTATAACGAAGGAGAACTCGGAATGTGAAATCGAGAGCACATCGGAAAAGGTCCGCGACGTGCCGCTGGCTGAGCTTGGGGATACGCATCTCTATTATCAAATCCATGGCCCGGACCACGCTTCCCGCCCGGCGGTGATCCTGGTGCATGGCCTCGGGTCGTGCTCCGATGATTGGGAGCTCCAGCTTTCAGTCTTGAGCGCCAATCGCCGCGTGCTGGCCGTAGATCTCCGCGGCCACGGGCGGTCGCCCAGGGCCGATCACCGGTTCCAAATCCGGGACCTAGCTGGCGACGTGGCTTGGCTGGCGCGGGATCTTGGCCTGGAAAGACCCCACTGGGTGGGGCTCTCCCTGGGGGCGCTGACCGCTCTCCAGGCGGGGGTCGACGTCCCGGATCAGGCGCGCTCGCTGACGTTGGTGAATGGGTTTGCACGCCTGAGGCTGCATTGGGACTCGGCGTTCAGCGGCGCGGGACGGATTTTGCTGCTCATGAGCGGCCGCATGGATTGGATGGGTCGATGGGTGGCACGTTCGCTCTTTCCGAAAGAATCCCAGGCTGACTTGCGCCTCAGGGCCGCCCGGCGCATCGGTGAAAATGACCGGGCAAGCTACATTCGCACGTTGCTGGCGGCGGCCGCTTTCGACGTTAGGAACCAACTGCCGGGTGTGATCCAACCCAGCCTGGTGGTGGCTGGTGCCGAGGATCGGATCGTGCCCATGGCGGCCAAGGTGGCGCTTGCCGAGGGCCTGCCCCGGGCCCGTCTCGAAATCCTGCCCCACTCGGGCCATGCCAGCCCCATCGATTCGGCGCCGGAGTTCAACCGCCTGCTGGTGGATTTCCTAGACCAGGTTGATGCATCAACCGACTAAGATTGTGATTTATCTCACAAACTGGATGTTTGGAGTTGCCGCCTGGCGGATTTAGTTGAGTTCGCCGTCGATGACGCGGCTGAACTGAGCGAGCGGTTGGGCGCCCACCAATGGGATGCCGTTGACGAAGAAGGTCGGCGTGCCGGTGATTCCCAGAGCGGCCGCATCGTGAGCGTCGTTCTGGACCTCCCCCGCGTACTTGCCGGAGTCAATACAGGCCAGCAGCGCGTCCCCGTCCAGACCCAGCGCCTCGGCATAGGCCTGATACGCATCCCGCCCCAGGTTGTATTGCCCAGAGAAGAGTGCGTCGTGAAAGGCCCAATAGACGCCTTGATCGCCCGCACACTCGGCGGCTTGGGCGGCGATGTACGATTCCTGGCTGGTGATGGGGTAGTCACGGTACACAAACCGGATCTGGTTGGGATACGCGTTCATCAGGTCCTTGAAAGTCACCTGATTGAACTGGCGGCAGTAGGGGCAATTGAAATCGCTGAACTCGATGATGGTGATCGGGGCGTTCGCCGGACCAATGGACGGGTCGTCGTCTGCACTGACATCCATGCGGGACGGGGTAGCCACGGCCGCCGGGCCGTCGACCAGGGTCTCCGGCACCGGGGTGAGCCCTCGGCCCCAGAAGAGGTATCCGGCCGCCAAGCCGGCCAAGAAGGCCACCGGCAGCAACACGGCATAGAACGAACTGCGGCGAAAGCGGATGAACTCGCCCTGGCCATCGGCCGCGGCCGCCTCGGGGGAAGGGGGAGAGTCCGAAGCGTGGGCCAGGGCCTGTTCGAAATTCGGGTTGTGGGGCGGCCCATTCTCGGGGGTGTCAGACATGGCCGAGATTATATCATTCAGCCCCCGAGGATGGCTTCGATACAATGAGATCGACGGGTGGCACCGGGCAGCGGCGAATGCCGGGTCGGGCTGCGCAGGGAGGAAGACGAATGTTGGCAGTGGTGCTCAGTGGGGGCGGAAACTACGGGGCGATGCAGGCGGGAGCCCTCGAAGCCCTGGCCGAAGGCGCCCTTCGACCGGGGCTGGTGGTGGGCACTTCCGCGGGCGCCCTGAACGCCATCCACTTCGCTGCCGACCCGACGGCGGAAGGCGCCAGGCGTCTCCAGGCTATCTGGCGGCAAGTGGACCAGTCCATGGTCGGTTCGCTCAGCCTGTTGGGGAGTCTTCAACGCCTGGTGACCAACCAACCCAGCCTGTTTAGCAATCTGGCGCTGGCCCGGTTCGTGGAGAACAACTTGCCCGCCGGGATCTCCACCTTCGGAGATCTTCACAAGGTCTCCGGGGTCCGGGCTTACACCTTGGCGGCCTGCCTTGACACCGCGGAGCTGGTGGTCTTTGGCGACCATGATGATGACCGCCTGATCGACGGCGCCATGGCCAGCAGCGGGCTGCCGCCCTATCTCCCGCCGTGGGAGGTGGCCGGCCGCCGGTATGTCGACGGGGCTGTGTACAGCAATCTTCCCATTCGGTCGGCCGTCGAACGGGGCGCCACACAGGTCATCGCCATCGAGATTCATCATGCGGTGATGAGCTCCCGAGATTCGAGGTTCATGATCGATATCAGCAACGCCGCCTTGTCGCTGATGGTAGAGCATATGGCTGACATCGAGGAGCGTTGGGCGCGGCGGCATCGAATCCCGGTGCGCCGCATCCAGCTCGACGCACCCCCGGAGGTGCCCTTCTGGGACTACGCCAACAGCGGGCTGCTGATCGATGTTGGCCGCCAAATCACGTCCGAGACCCTGCAGCGTGCGCCGATCAGCCTCGTCCCAGAATGGCAGGTGCGAGTGATGAGCACGGTCTCCAGGTGGCTTCCGGGCCGGGATTAGCCCACTCGGCCGCGCCCACTGCCCGCCTATTGCAACTTTGTTTCCCGCTCTGTATAATGCAATTTCACATGGGCGGTTAGCTCAGTTGGTTAGAGCGTTGCGTTGACATCGCAAAGGTCGTTGGTTCGAGTCCAATACCGCCCACCTCAATTGAGGCACGTTGAGGCGTAGACCGGGACGAGTAGCCGTCCAGGAAGCCCGACAGGGAACGGCGTCCACCGATTGAGAGGCGCCCTCGGGATCCAGCGGTGAAAACCCCCCGTGAGCCAGAGCCGGAAAACCTGGCCTCGAGCCGGGAGAGTATGGCGAACGATTGGGCCCCGTTAACGGCCTTCAGAGTGGATCGGCCGTTGTCGATTCATCTGGGTGGAACCACGTGAGCAGGAGCTCCCGTCCCAGTGGGCGGGAGCTCTTTTTGCTTGCCCCAATCTTGGCAAGCATGAAGGAGGTCGACATGGCAGAGAAAAAGCAGTCGTATCCGGAATCCCACATCTATCGGGTCCGACACTCGGCGGCCCACATCATGGCCCAGGCCGTCCAGGAGATGTTCCCTGGCGAAGCCAAACTGGCCATCGGGCCGCCGATCGAAAACGGTTTCTACTACGATTTCGATCTGCCGCGCACACTGACCCCGGATGATCTGGAAAAGATCGAGAAGCGCATGCGCGAGATCATTCAGGGCGACCACCCCTTCGAAAAGACCGTCGTCTCGGCGGATGAGGCGCGCCAACTCTTCGCCGACCAGCCCTACAAACTCGAGTTGATCGAGGGACTGGAGGGAGGCGCGGTGGACGAAAACGGCGAGCCAATTGATGAACCCCCGGAGATCTCGATCTACCAGGATGACACGTTCACGGATTTGTGCCGCGGGCCGCATGTGACCAGCACGGGGCAGGTCAACCCCGACGCCATCAAGCTGATGAACGTCGCCGGCGCCTACTGGCGCGGCGACGAACACAAGCCGATGCTGCAGCGTATCTACGGCACGGCCTGGGAATCGGCAAGCGATCTTGAAGAGTACTTGGAGCGGCTGGAGCAGGCGCGACAGCGCGATCATCGCAAGCTGGGGAAGGAACTGGGTCTGTTCCATTTCTCCGAGGACGTCGGGCCCGGCATCCCGCTCTTCACACCCAAGGGTGAGATGGTCCGCCATCTGATGGAGAAATTCGTGCGCGACGTGCAAACCCGCCACGGCTATCAGCACGTATGGACGGCGCACATGGTCAAGGAAGAGCTGTACAAACGTTCAGGCCACTACGACAACTACCAGGACGTCATGTTCCCGGCGATGGTCGACGAGAACGTGGCCTATCGCCTCAAGCCGATGAATTGCCCCAGCCACATGACCCTGTACAAGGAGATGGGGCTGCACTCCTATCGCGAGCTCCCGTTGCGGTTTTCTGAGTTCGCCACGCTGTACCGCTATGAAAAGACCGGTGAACTGACGGGGCTGGCACGCGTGCGCGCCGTGACACAGGACGACTGCCACATCTTCTGCACCCCGGAGCAGATCCAATCCGAATTTGCGCGTGCCCTTCAGGTGATCCAGGAAGTACTGGACTGGTACAAGTTCTCGGACTACCGGGTCCAGCTTTCCTTGCGCGGCCAAGAAGGGAAGTACGTCAAGGATGACGAGAAGTGGGACCGCGCCACAGCCGCGCTCCGGTCGGCGCTGGAGGCCAGCGGCGTGGCCTTTGTTGAAGAGGAGGGGGAGGCGGCCTTCTATGGCCCTAAAGCCGACTTCATGGCCAAGGATGTCTTGGGGCGCGAGTGGCAGCTGTCGACGATCCAGGTCGACTTCATTCAACCCGCCCGCCTGGGCCTGACGTACATCGGCGAGGACGGCGAGGAACATGTTCCGGTTGTGCTCCACCGCGCCGTGACCGGCTCCACGGAGCGCTTCATGGCGGTCCTGATCGAGCACTTCGCCGGCGCTTTCCCGGTCTGGCTGTCTCCAATTCAGGTGGAGATCATCCCGATCGCCGACCGACACCTGAGCTATGCCCAACAGGTGGCGGACAAACTCCGGGCGGAGGAACTCCGGGTGGAGGTCAACGATCGCTCCGAGCGTATGAACGCCAAGATACGCGACGCCCAAAACCAGAAGATTCCCTATATGCTGGTCGTCGGCGATCGCGAGGCCGAAGCCGGCGAGGTCTCTGTCCGACTTCGATCGGAAGAAGACATGGGTGCCATGCCGCTGGAGGCCTTTGTGGCCCAGGCGAAAGAGGCGGTTGACAAGGGGGACTGACGGGCGACAGAAAGGGTCCAGCCTTCGGCGACAAGCCAACGGCTATAATGGACCACATGCTGCCAACAAATCGGGCACGTCGTGCCCTGACCATAGGTACTGGAATAGCCTGCTTTTTGACTATCCTGTGGCTGCTACCCGCCTGGGTGGTGTCGGTGGAAGCGGCGGATTCGCCTCCCGGGAGAGGACACGGCGCGGACTATCTCTGCACCACCCGGCTGCAACTGCGCTTTGGTGAGGTATGCCCCGCCAACGGGCCCGCCAGCGCCTTGGCGGCCCAGGTTCGCCAGGGCCAGGCTAGGGAGATGCCGCTTCCCACGGTGAGCCTGGATCCCAATTTGGGGTTTCTGCCGTTTACCTACCTGCGCCTGAGCAGCGATCACTCCACCCCCACCTACAGCTCGGAAAGCGATGCCCGGGATGCCAAGCACAGCAGCGGCCAGATCGATAAGGGCTTCGACTTCGTCTCCTACCTCGACTGCAGCGTCAAGAACGGCAAGGCCGTCTTCCTGCTGAGTTCGGGTGTATACATGCGCGGCGGTGGCGACTGCGGGCAAATCGCCACTTCGGATTTCCACGGGTTGGCGTTCTATCGGACGCCGGAACGGACCTTCGGATGGGTACTCGGGGGAACTTACACGGCGCCCGCCCCCGGCGTAACCGAAACCCACACCCAGGACTGGGTCAACAAATACCAGGTGGTCCAAATCTACGATTCGGCCGATGCCGGCGGCACCACCTGGTACGAGATCGCGCCGGGGGAGTGGCTTGAGGACCGCCTGATTGGCAAGGTGGTCCCGGACACAGCCCGCCCGGGCAAGGTGGAGGGGGACCGCTGGATCTCGATCAATCTCTATGAGCAGACGCTGGCGGTCTACGATCAGGGCCAGTTGGTCTTTGCTACGCTTGTGGCCAGTGGCCTGCCCGGTTGGTGGACCCGGCCGGGAGACTTCCAGATCACGACCAAGCTGGAAAAGACCGTGATGAGCGGGGCCTTCGCCGCCGACCGCGCGGATTACTATTACCTTCAGGACGTCCCCTGGACGATGTACTTCGACGAGGCCCGGGCGCTGCACGGCGCCTACTGGCACAATGGCTTCGGCTACCCGCGATCCCACGGCTGCGTCAACCTCTCACCCGCCGATTCCCACTGGTTGTATACCTGGGCGGATCAAGGCACATGGGTGCATGTATGGGACCCCAGCGGCAAGACTCCCACCGATGATTCTGTGTATGGTTCTGGCGGTGCCTGAGCCAGCGCATGGCGAATTCGGGGTCTTGGGCGGCGTACCGCCCCGGGCCCCTTTTTTGTTTGCGCAGCTTGCCTTGCTTTTCCGCTCTCGCAAGACCTACACTCGCTGGCGATGAGATCTTCGCGGTTGAGGCTCGCCCGTTGGATGGGGATGGCCATTGCGGTCGCCATGACCGCCGCCCTGTCAGCTCGCGCCCCGGTGGCCGCTTCGACGCTGGCCGGTGTGCCTACGCCGGAGGGCGAAGCTGCCGCTACGGAGTGGATCGAAGCCCGCGACGGTGACCTGCCGATCATCCTCAGTGTTCCGCATGGAGGAGAGCTCCGCCCCGATGGGATCCCCGACCGGCACGCCGCCGTTGTCCTGAACGACCCCGGGAGCATGGAGTTTGCACTCGAACTGGCGCAAGCGCTGGCGGATTTGACCGGCCGCCAGCCCTACGTGGTGATCAACCACCTGGCGCGCACCAAGCTCGACCCCAATCGCAGCCTGAGCCTCGGCGCCCAGCACAACCCGTCTGCGGCGGCGGCCTGGAAGGCTTACCATAACGCGATCGACCGGGCGGAACGGCTGGTGACCCACGCGTGCGGTTGGGGCGCCTATTTCGATCTGCACAGCAACGGCCGTCCCACGCCGCGAGTCGAGTTTGGCTATGGATTGACGGTGGTCGACCTGGACCAGCCAGATGAGGTCCTCGATGGTCGCCGGTTGGTCCTACAGTCGAACCTGCGATCGCTGGCGACTTGGGGGGCCGAGGATCAGTCGGAGCTGCTGAGGGGGCCGGAAAGCCTGGGTGGACGGCTCGAGGCGCACGGTTACAGCGTCGCCCCTTCCCCGAAGAACCCCGTGCCGCAGGCTGACTACTTCGATGGCGGACTGAGTGTGGTATTGCATGGCACGCAGAGCGGTGGTTCGGTCGATGGGGTGCAGATCGAAGTCCCGTACAGCCTGCTGGATGACGCCCGGCGGTCGATCCTGGTCCGGCTGATGGCGGAAGCCATCGTCGGCTGGATGGACCAGGCCTATGGGTTCGGTTTGGCATCCCATGGGCCAATCTGTTCCGGCTTCGCCGACGTTCGGCTGGATGACCCGGGCAGCGTGGCCGTGGCGACCCTGGCCCAGGTGGGCGGCCTTCCAGCCTGTGGCCAGAGCCCACGGAAGTTGTGCCCGTCTGAGCCACTGAGCCGGGCAGAAGCGGCGGAAGCGGTGTGGCGCCTGATTGATAGGGCTGGGGCGCCGCCTGTGACGGACGAAGGCAGCGCGTACGCCGATCTCCCCACCGATCCGGCCAAGAGAGTGGCGATTGAAGCCCTGAGCCGCCGAGGCCTGCTCCAGGCCTGCGCCGTGGAGCCGGTGAAGTATTGCCCGGAGCAGCCTGAGACACGGGCGGAAGCGGCCTTCATAGGCATGCGTCTGTTGGGCGGAACTTCCTACGTGCCGCCGCCGCCGACCGGCTTGTTCGCCGATCTCCCCACCGGTCGCTGGTCCGCCTGGTGGCTCGAGGCGGCCTTCCACAGCGGGTTGATCGGCGGGTGCGGAAAAGCGGCACCCCGGGGGATCTGTCCCCAGGGGGCCATATCGAGAGTGGACTTTGCTACGCTGGTGGTGACCGCCTTGGCTCGTAGGGCGCCCTAACCGCATCCTGGGGCCGGTTTGAGTGTTATCAAAGATCAAGAAGGGTACAGGTTTGGTACAAAAGTACCCTGCCGGTGCCCAATCCGGCGAACCTAAAATGCAGCCAGTTTCATCAGCCATGATGATCTACAAACAAAGGGGAGGCCTGAGCGTCTGATGTATGCGGAAAACGAGATTCTCTTCCCACCTTACGCTATCCCTCAGTTGAAGGATACCCGCGGCGATGTGTGGCGCGCGCTGGTCGAACGGGTGACGCGCCTCCCGGAAGACGACCCCGAGAGCTTGGCTTTTTCCCTGATGATGATTCGCTTAGATGGCTGTCTGAGCTGTGAGACGGATTCATACCGGGCGATGCGGGGTTGTGTGGCCTGTGCCCAACAGACCCTTCGCCGCTTCAAGTCACCCGACGAGGATCTCGTCGAGCGATTCAACAAGGCGCTCAACGATGTCCATGTGTTTTTGAGGGTGGAAGTTCGAGCGACCGAATTGGAGACCGTTTCGGCGCGAGCCGCCTGAGCCGCGGCCCCCCTTTCGCTCCACCAATCCAACCCAACCCCCCTTGCTCCACGCCGGGCGCAGGCAGGCCGTGTGGTACACTTTTTGTGCTTTCCCGTCCCCTCGAGGGCTCATGCGACTGCCAACCTCTTTCGCCACGGTGCCCAATCCATGTTGACCCTGCCCGAGAAGATCGTCTTCCTGATCCTGGTCCTCATATCGCTGTACTTCACCGCCCGCGGCGTCGCCCGGATGATAGCCATTATTGGGCGGGGGCGTGGCCACCCGGATTGGGGCCTTGCGTTCCGCAGGGCGATTGACGTGTTGCTGACCAAGACGGTGGCCCTGGCGCCCACATTTAGAGCCAGGCCCCTGACGAGCGTGATCCATGGCCTTGTGGCCTGGGGATTCATGTTCTATATCCTGGTCAACATCGGGGATGTGCTCGAAGCGTACATCCCCGGTTTTGTTTTTATGGGGAAGGGAGACCTCGGCAACATCTATCGTCTGGGCGCCGATGTGTTCAGCGTCTCCGTGCTGGTGGGGATGACGACGCTGCTCATCCGGCGCTATGTCTTCCGGCCGGAATCGCTGGTCTTGGCCGATCGTGCCCTGGTCCACCCCAAGGCCCGAGCGGGGATCTGGCGTGACTCAGCCATCGTCGGCGTCTTCATCCTGCTGCACGTCGGTGGACGGTTTGTCGGGGAGAGCCTTCACCTGGCTTCGGTTGGGGCGGATGCCTGGCAGCCTTTGGCCTCCGCTGTCGGCGGATGGTGGGTCGGCGCCTCGCCTGTGGCCCTGGAGATCGCACGGCACGCCGCGTGGTGGTTTGCGCTGGGCCTGATCCTGGCGTTCCTGCCCTATTTCCCGCACTCCAAGCACATCCATCTCTTCATGGCGCCGATCAACTATCTGCTCAGACCTGAGCGCCCCTCGATGGGAGAGCTCGACGCGCTGGACTTTGAAGATGAGAGCATCGAGCAGTTTGGAGCGGCGCGGCTTGAGGATTTGTCGTACTCATCGCTGATCGATGCCTACGCCTGCATCATGTGCAACCGCTGCCAGGAGGCCTGCCCCGCCTATGCCACCGGCAAGGTCCTTTCTCCGGCTGCTTTGGAAGTCAACAAACGTTACTTTATCAACCTCGAAGGCGCCCGGCTGGCCGGGGGGGAAGCCAGCGCGCAGACCCTGACCGAGTTCGCCATTTCGCCGGAAGCCGTCTGGGCCTGCACGGCCTGCGGTGCCTGCAACCAGGTCTGTCCGGTCGGCAACGAGCCGATGCGGGACATCCTTGAGATACGGCGTGATCTGGTGCTAATGGAGAACGCCTTCCCCGAGCAGCTGCAGGTTGCCTATCGGGGCATGGAGCGCACCGTCAATCCGTGGAACGTGCCTCCGGAGAACCGGCTCGAGTGGGCCAAGGACCTGGCGGTTCCCACAGTGGACGAAAATCCGAATGCCGACATCCTGTGGTGGGTTGGCTGTGCGCCGGCCACTGATCCCCGGGCGCAGAAGACAGCCCGGGCGTTGGCCGGCGTGCTCAACGCTGCCGGGGTCAATTTTGCCGTCCTGGGCGCCCGCGAGCAGTGCACCGGCGACGCCGCCCGGCGCTCCGGCAACGAGTACCTGTTCTATGAACTGGCCCAGGCCAACGTCGAGATGCTGAATGGGGTGGCGCCCAAGCGCATCCTGACCACCTGCCCCCACTGCATGCACGTGCTGAAGAACGAGTATCCGGCGTTTGGCGGAAACTACCAGGTCGTCCACCATACTCAATTCCTGCAGGAGCTGTCGGCGACCGGAAAGATCCGTTTCAATGGCACGGGCGAAGAGGCGGGGAAGATCACCTTCCATGATCCATGCTACCTGGGCCGGCAAAACGATGTCATCGCAGCACCCCGGCAGGCGTTGACCGACGCCGGGCTATCGCTGACAGAGATGCCGCACCACGGCCGGGCCTCCTTCTGCTGTGGCGCCGGTGGCGGCCAAATGTGGAAGGAAGAGGAGGCGGGTACGGCGCGGGTGAGCGAAACCCGTCTTGCGGAAGCGCGGGCCACGGGAGCCGAGACGCTGGCTGTTGGATGCCCGTTCTGCATGATCATGCTCGAAATCATCCCAGGAAGCCAGCAGCCAACTGCCCATCCGGGATGTGGTGGAAATCGTGGCGCAACGCATGGGGTTGGAGGGTTAATCGCCGATTTGTGAAGGTTTTCACAAATCGGCTGGCCGTCGTCGAGGGGCCCCATCGGTTTCAAAGCGGTTAGGATTAGAAAGATGTCAAGCCGGTGGGCCGCGGCTGGATGGGAGCTATCCGGCCGAGGGTGACCGGTGCAAGACAGTGACACGCAGGTGGCTCGGTCCCCCAAGCCGGCCGGCTTTTACGCCGGGCCATCTGGCGGCAAGACGGATGTGCGTGGGCGAGCAAGCGGTCGAGGTTGTCACGAGCTCGAAGGAGGCTGCGGGATGGCCGTTACGCAAGAGACTCAATCCATCTTGAGCAAAGAGACCGTCCTCGAGATGTATTGGACGATGCTGCTGGCGCGCCGGTTGGACGAGCGCGCCTGGGTGCTGCATCGCCAAGGCAAGATCGCGTTTCACATCTCCGGGATTGGACACGAAGCCGCCCAGGTCGGCGCCGCCTTCGCCCTGAGGCGAGGAAGCGACTGGTTTGTGCCATATTATCGGGACCTGGCGCTTCTCCTGGCCCTGGGGATGACCCCCGAGGAATTCATGCTTGGGCTGTTGGGAAAGAAGGGTGAACCCAACTCAGGTGCGCGCCAGATGCCCAGTCACTGGAGCCTGCGACGCGCGAACGTGGTCAGCCACTCGTCTCCGGTGTCGACCCAGACCACGCACGCCACCGGGATCGCTATGGCCATGAAGCTGCGTGGAGATGACGGCGTGGCCCTGACTTCGGTGGGGGAAGGCGGCACCTCGCAAGGAGAATGGTACGAGGGCGTGAATTGGGCCGCCGTGCACAAGCTTCCCGTGATCTTCTTCGTTGAAAATAACAGCTACGCAATTTCGGTGCGCCAGGAGCTGCAGATGGGCGTGCACAGCGTGGCTGACAAGGCCAAGGGCCTGGGCCTGGCCGGGGTGAGCGTGAACGGTTTGGACTCACTCGAGGTCTACCGAGTGGTGGGTGAGGCGGCTGAGCGCGCCCGAAGCGGTGAGGGGCCGACGCTGGTGGAAGCCCGGGTTAATCGCATGACTCCGCACTCTTCGGATGACGATGACCGGACGTACCGCTCCAAGGCTGAGCTGGATGCGCTCAAGAAGGACGATCCGCTGACGCGTTTCAAGGACAGGCTGAACAAAGACGGCTTGCTGGATCAGGCCGGTGCCGACGAGCTAGAGGAGCGGGCCAAGCAGGCCGTCGACGAGGCCACACAGCATGCCGAGGCGGCGCCGTACCCCTCCGACGAAGAAGCGACGTATCCCGTGTATGTCGAGGACGTGCGACATGACTGAGATCACGTTGATCGAAGGCCTGCGGCAGGCGATGGATGAAGAACTGGCCCGCGATGATGACGTGTTTATCGTGGGCGAGGATGTCGGGCCGCGCGGGGGTGTCTTTCGGGCCACCATGGGTTTGTTTGAGAAGTATGGCGCCGACCGGGTGATGGATTCCCCTCTGGCGGAGCTATCGATCGTGGGCGTGGGGATCGGAGCCGCGCTGTACGGGATGCGGCCCATTTGCGAGATCCAGTTTGCGGATTTCATCTATCCAGCCTTCAACCAGATCGTCAGCGAAGCCGCCAAGATGTGCTACCGGTCCAACGGCGAATGGACCGTCCCGATGGTCATCCGCGCTCCCTATGGCGGCGGCATCGGCGGCGGGCTGTACCATTCCCAATCGGTTGAGGCCTTCTTCGCTCACGTTCCGGGGCTCAAAGTCGTCATCCCGTCCACGCCTTACGACGCCAAGGGTCTGCTCAAATCGGCCGTGCGCGATCCCAATCCAGTGATGGTCTTCGAACCCAAGAAGGGCTACCGGTTGATCAAGGGGGATGTGCCCGAGGACGAAGAGGTGCTGGTTCCCCTGGGGAAGGCCAAGGTCACCCGTGAGGGCACCGATCTCAGCGTCTTTGCCTATGGGATGATGCACCACTACTGCCTGGAAGCGGCCGAACAGCTGGCCAGTGAGGGCGTCCAGGTCGAGGTAGTCGACCTGCGCAGCCTGCTTCCGCTCGACAGGGCGACCGTGTTGGACTCGGTCCGCAAGACCGGCAAGGCGTTGGTGGTGTACGAAGACAACATAACCTGCGGCTACGGGGCGGAGATTGCCGCCATCGTGGCGGACGGGGCCTTCACGTTTCTGGATGCCCCGGTGAAACGGCTGGCGGGTCCCGACGTGCCGGCCATGCCCTACAGCCATCCACTGCAGGATTGGTTCATGCTCAATCCGGAGAAAATCGCCGCCGCCATGCGCGACCTGGCGGCCTACTAGTTCGGATCAACGTCCGGCCGGCCTGCGCGCTCGGCAAATGTGCTCGGAAGCTAGGAGGCGCAATTCAAGATGGCAACCAAGGTCATCATGCCCCAACTGGGCGAGTTGGTCGTCGAAGGGACCGTGACCCGTTGGCTGAAGCAGCCGGGCGACGACGTCGAAGAGTTCGAGCCCCTGGTCGAGATCAACACCGACAAGGTGGACACCGAAGTGCCCTCCCCGGCCAGCGGGGTCGTGCTCAAGGTGTACGTGGGGGAGGGCGAGACGGTGGAGGCCGGTCGCCTCCTGGCCATGATCGGCCTAGCCGGCGAAGAGGCGCCTGAAGCCGGGGAGGGCGCCACGCAGAAGGTCATGGCCGCCGCCTCACCGGCCGCCAAAGTCAAGCCGCCTCAGGCCGCGCCGACCCGCAGCGGACGGGCGAAGGAATTGGGGTTTATCTCGCCTGTTGTGGCCCGCATGGCCTCCGAGCACCAGCTCGACCTGAGCCAAATTGAGGGCACCGGCCGGGACGGCCGTATCACCAAGAAGGACGTACTCGCCTACATCGAAGGTGGCGGAGCGGCGGCGCCGATCGCAGCCCCGTGGGAGGAGCCGGCCTCTGGGGAACTCTTCCGGCCGTCCGAGGAGATCTTCGGACCGGCCTCCGGTTGGCGGGGCGAAACCGGAAAGAGCACACCTGGTGACATCGAACCGCTGGGTCCGGTGCGCAAGGCCATTGCCGAACACATGCTGCGTTCGAAGCACACCAGCCCGCATGTCACCACGCTCATGGAAGCCGACCTGAGCCGGGTGGTCGCCCACCGGAACGCGCACAAAGCCGAATTCGAACGCGACGGCGTGCGGTTGACCTTCTCGGCGTACTTTGCGCTGGCGACGGTTCAGGCGCTGAAGGCGATCCCGGTCGTCAACGCCTCACTGACCGGGGAAGGCATTCAGTACCACGGCCAGGTCAATCTGGGCATGGCCGTTTCGCTCGGCGAAGACGGCCTGATCGTGCCGGTGATCAAGATCGCCGACCAGTTGTCCCTGCGCGGCCTGGCGGCGGCGCTCGAAGATCTGGCTGGACGCGCACGGGCGCGCCAGCTTCAGCCGGAAGAGGTGCAAGGGGGAACATTTACAATTACCAACCACGGCGTCAGTGGTTCGCTGTTTGCCACGCCGATCATTAACCAGCCGCAGTCCGGGATCCTGGGCGTGGGCGCCATCCAAAAGCGGGTTGTGGTAGTGGAAAGCCAGACCCCGGCCGGCGATCGAGCGGATGGTATGGCCATCCGCCCCATGGTCTACTTGACCTTGACCTTTGACCACCGGATCATGGACGGCGCCATCGGCGATGCGTTCCTTGGACAGGTGGTTAAAACGCTGGAGGCCTGGGCCTGATCTCAAGCTCGGCGCCATCGGCTTCCAAAGACAAACGTCACAGGCAGGGCGGCCGTCCAGCTGCCCTGAGCACCGATCAGGAGGAATGCCTGCATGGCAGACTATGATGTCATCGTCGTCGGCGCGGGACCGGGCGGGTACGTGTGCGCCATCCGCGCCGCACAGCTCGGCCTGAAATCGGCCATCGTCGACAAACAATGGCTTGGGGGGGTGTGCCTGAATGTCGGCTGCATTCCATCCAAGTCGCTGCTGGACAGCGCCCACGTGGCGCACACCCTGCGTGAACGCGGCGAAGAGTACGGCTTCGAACTTGAGGGCCTGAAATTGGATTACAGTGTGGCCTTCAGACGAAGCCGGGCTGCCTCCGACCGCCTGACCAAGGGCGTCGGATTCCTGATGAAGAAGAATGGGATCGACGTCCATATGGCCGCTGCGGAATTCAAGGACGCCAAGACGCTGAGCCTAACCGATGACACCGGGAAGGCCAGCACCCTGACGGGCGACAACATCGTCATCGCCACCGGGGCCAGGGCAGCCATGATCCCCGGCGTGGAAGCCGACGGCGAGCGGGTGGTCAGCTATCTGGAAGCGATTATGGCCGACAGCCTGCCCAGCTCGGCTGTGATCGTCGGCGCCGGGCCGATTGGATTGGAGTTCGCCACCATCTGGCACTCATATGGGGTCGACGTGACGCTGGTGGAAATGCTCGACCGGCTGGCCCCGCGCGAGGACCCGGAAGTCGGGAAGGAGTTGGCGAGGGCTTTCCGCAAGCGCGGTATCAAGTTCCACGTCGGCACCAAGGTCGCCGGCATCGAGGTGCTCAAGACCAAGGTCAAGGTCAACATCTCCGGCGAAGAGGGCGACCAGACGCTGGACGCAGATCAGGCTCTGATTGCCATCGGTTGGACCCCGAACACCGGTGGCTTGGGGTTGGATAAAGCTGGGGTCAACACCACGGACAGGGGGTGGGTGAAGGTGGATTCGGCCATGGCCACCAATGTCTCCGGCGTGTGGGCCATCGGGGATATCACCGGAAAACTTCCGCTGGCCCACGTCGCCTCGGCGATGGGGATCGTCTGCGCCGAGCGGATCGCCGGAGTTGAAACGGTCGAGCTGGACTATGAGATGATGCCCCGCGGCACCTTCTCCCAGCCCCAGATCGCATCGTTTGGTTTGACAGAAGACCAGGCCAAGGAACGCGGCTACGAAGTGGAGATCGGCCGCTTCCCCTTCCAGGCCAACGGGCGGGCCCTGGCCATGGGCGAAAGTGCAGGCTGGGTCAAGATGGTGGTGGATGCCAAGTACGGTGAGATCCTGGGCGCGCACCTGGTGGGCCCTGAAGTCACCGAGCTGCTGCCCGAGCTGACCCTCGCCCACATGATGGAACTCACGCCGGCCGAGATTGCCCGCAACGTGCACATCCACCCCACGCTGAGCGAGGCGCTCATGGAAGCCGCCCACGTGGCCGAAGGCACACCCATCCACATCTAAGGGACGAGTGAGCCCAAGCAGCAGTTTGTGAAATTTCTCACATAGAAAGGCAAGGACCCCCAAGGTCATGACCGACATCGCACGTGGTCTCCAAGGCGTGATACTGACGGAGACGCATCTCAGCCAGGTCGACGGACAAGCTGGAAAACTGACGATTGCGGGCTACCCCGTCCAGGAGTTGGCGCCCAACGCCAGCTATGAGGAGGTGGTCCACCTGCTGTGGCACGATCGCCTTCCGAATGCCAAGGAACTCCTGGCCCTAACTTCCGGCATCGCGGCTGAGCGCGGGCTGCCCAAGGCCACCTTGGATGTGCTGGCGGCGGCCGCCGAAAGGGGGCTGCCGCCGATGGACGGCCTGCGGCTCGGGCTCGACAGCCTCAGCCTGGTGGATCCAGACCCTTCCGACACATCGCGGCCGGCCAATCTAAGGCGGGCCATTTCGCTGGTGGCCCACGCGCCCACGGTGGTGGCGGCGATGTGGCGGCTCTTGCGCGGTCAAAAGCCTGTCTCACCTCGCCAGGACCTGGGCCAGGCGGCCAATTTCCTGTACATGCTGTTCGATGAAGAACCACATACGGCGGCCGTGCGAGGCTTGGAAACGTATCTCAACACCGTCGTCGATCACGGCATGAATGCCTCGACCTTCACCGCGCGGGTAATCGTCAGCACCCGCTCCGACATGATCTCGGCGGTGGTCGGCGCCGTCGGTGCGCTCAAAGGTCCGCTTCATGGTGGAGCGCCCGGCCCGGCCTTGGACACCGTGTTCGCCCTGCAGAAGAAAGCAGCGGACTCGGGTAGGCCGATCGGGGAGATCGCCCGGGCATGGGCCAGGGAAACGGTCGAGGCGGGAGACCGCATCATGGGTTTCGGGCACCGCGTCTACAAGGTGCGCGACCCGCGCGCCGACGTCCTGGGTGCGGCGGCGGAGAAGCTCTTCGAGCGGACCGGAGACAGTCAACTGTATGACGACGCGCGCACTTGCGAGGCGGCTTTCATCGACGTGCTGGATGAACTCAAACCGGGCCGAAATCTGCGAACCAATGTTGAGTTCTACACGGCCTTGGTGCTGCACGGTGTCGGGCTCGAGCCACCCATCTTTTCTTCGGTCTTCGCCATGGGCCGCATGGGAGGGTGGTCTGCCAACGTCCTGGAGCAGATCGAAGACGATGTCCTGATTCGGCCACGCGCCACTTATGTCGGGGCCACGGGCAGGACCTGGGTGCCGGTGGCGGAGCGTTAGGCAGGCGGTTTTGCGCTCAGGCTGTCATGAAGTTAACCGGCGCCCGAAGGCGCCGGTTTTATTGGGCGCAGAAGATGGCGGTCAGAGCTTCTCTAGAACCCAGAAGTGGGAGAGTCCGAGCGCCCTGAGCGGGGTGGCCTCCATGGCCTGAAGCAGCCTGCGCAAGATGCGACCCGGGGTCGGCCAGCGGGCGATCAGGTTGTCGTAGGCTCCGAATATGATCGTGGCGCTCACGGGTTCGCAGGCCAATCCCTCGAACAGAGATCGAATATCGGCAGGACTGTACACGCGGACGTGGGGTGCCAGTTTGTCGCGCAGGCTCCGTGGAAGGTAGTTCACCAGGGGTATGTTGCCGAAGTGATAACGTCCCCGCCAGAAGATGCCGTGCGTCTCGAAGGGATAGCCGCGATTGGGGACGAACACAACCAGGCGCCCCCCCTTGCGCAAGACCCGAAGCATGGCGCGAACGGACTGGTGGTCGTCGGACACATGCTCGAGGACCTCGTGAGACAGGATCAGGTCGAAAGTGCCGGAGGGAAAGGGCAAATGCTCGGAGGCGGCACAGACCACGTCGTGCTGGCTGAGGCGCGCCACCTGTGCCCGGTCGAAGTCGTACTCCAGTCCGTAGGCCCGATCCGCCTGGGTTTCCATGTGGCCTAAATAGGCGCCGATCCCGCAGCCGCAATCCAGCACCCGTCCGCGTTCACGTCCACCGGCGGCGGTCACGATCATCTCCCAGCGCCGAGCCTGCCCGGCACGCCAGACATAGGAAGGCTCGCCGCGCAGGGCAGCCCGCGGCAGATTAGACGAATCCATTAATCCTCGCTGGAAGCCATCAGGTGGGCGAAAGCCAGGCCTAGGGCAGCAGCCGACGACATTTGGGCCAGATTGCCGCCAAGCCACAGGGCTTGCGCTTCGGCCCCCGAGAGCCAGACGACCTCCTGCTCCTCAAGATCTCCCGAATTCGGCGCCGCCACCTGGCGGCACCCGGTGGCCAGGAACAAGTGAGCCCAGCCACCGCGCATGTTGCCGCCAATGACGTACTTACCCAGGTCTTGCCACGCGTCTGCCCGGCAGCCCATTTCCTCGAGCAGCTCCCGCTGTGCGCTGGCCAGAGGATCCTCGCCGGGTTCGATCATCCCCGCCGGGGGCTGGAGATCGATGTCGTCG
Organism: uncultured Chloroflexia bacterium; assembly: GCA_963807065.1. GTDB lineage: Bacteria > Chloroflexota > Anaerolineae > Anaerolineales > E44-bin32 > CAWAND01. The sequence continues at coordinate 453,366 of CAWDZQ010000004.1, read as the reverse complement.
ACGCCGCGCTTGTAGGAGCGGATAAAGCCGATCCGTCCGCCCTCGTCCACCGGCACGACCATGATGTAGTCGGGAGTGTCCAGCCGCAGGTAAGCTTCAACCACCCGGCCGTCGGGAAGCTGGACGTCCTCAGCCAGGACACGTAGCCATGGCGATCGATCGAGGAGCAGGCGGGAGTTGAGAGTCTGCCAGGGCTGCAAAGGAGGGCCTCCGAGTGGGGACTGGGGTCTAAGGCACCAAGTCTACCATTGGCGGTGGTTGCTGCGCGTCAGGGCACGCGTGCCGAGTAGATGGCAATCGTTCCGAACATCCGCCGCAGGTAGGCCCCATCCGAGAAACCGGCGGCGGCCAAACGCTCGAGCAATGCCTCCGGGGCCAGAAAGCCCTCCGTAGAGTCGGGAAGATAGGTGTAGGCATCCGGATCCCCGGCCAGGATTTGGCCGAGGAGGGGGACGACGCGATGCAAGTGCAGCTCGATCAAAGGGCGAAGGGGTCCGGGTGGCGGTGGCGAAGTATCCAGAGCCACCCAGGTTGCTCCCGGCCTGAGCACCCGCAGCTGTTCCGAAAGGCTGGCCTCCAGATTGACCACGTTGCGCAGCAGGAAGCCGGATACCAACCCGTCGAACGAGGCGCTGGCGAACGGCAAGTGCTGGGCATCAGCCACGACCCACCCGGGCTGGTGGGCGAGGTGGCGCACACGCCCTACGGCGATCATTTCGGGGGTGAAGTCGGCGGCGACGCACACGGCCCCGGGCGCCTGGCGTCGAATCTCGAAGGCCAAATCGCCTGTGCCGGCGCCCAGATCCAGGTAGCGCCCTCCGGCTCGGGGGTTCAGCCGCCGGACCACCTCGCGCCGCCAGCGCACGTCCTGGCCGCCGGTCATCACCCGGTTGAGGAGATCATAGCGCCCTGCGATGCGTCCGAACATTCGTCGCACATACTCGGAGCGCTGCTCTCCCTGTAAATGCGTCACCGCGCCGGCTCCTTCCAGGCAAGGTTGGGTAAGGGAAGGTTTGATGGGGGAAGAAACCGGAGCGGCATCGGCCGGTCAGCTCACAAACTGCCATGGACACAGGCGCTGGTGAACCCAGTCCACCGCAAAGTACAGGCCCAACCCCAGTAGGCTCATGGCCAGCACGCCGGCGTACATTTTGGGGTAGTTGAGCAGGGTGCTCCCGTTGAGATAGATGTAGTAACCGAGGCCGCGTTGGGTGGCGAACAACTCGGCGATGTAGAGCACGGCCACCGCCGTGCCCACCGACTGTCGCAGCGCCGTCAGGATGGCCGGCAGGCTGGCCGGCAGGTAAACAAACCGGAACAGGGCACGCCGTCCGGCGCCGAGGCTGCGCACGGAATGCAGCAGTTCGGGCCGGATCCCGGCCGCCTGATCCCGCACCAGGACCAGGATCTGGAAGAAGAGAATCATGAAGATGATCACGATCTTTGGCAGGTCGCCCACGCCCAGGAACAGCAGCACCACCGGCACCAGCACGACCTTCGGTATGGGGAACAGGATGTAGATTATGGGGGCGAAGATGCGATCAAGGCGTCTGGACTGGCCGAGGACCAACCCGGCCGGCACCGCCAGGGCGACGGATAGGGCCATTGAGGCCAGGACACGCCACAGGCTAGCCAGGAAATCGATCCCCAGCGCGTTCGGCAACTCGGTGGCAAAAGTCGCCAGTACGATCCACGGCTGTGGGAGGATTGGGCGGTGGACCAACCAGGCCAACGCCTGCCAAACGACCAGCAGGGCCAGGGCGGCCAGGCCCAACTTGCCGCGCGTCATGCGGCACGCTCCAGAGCCTGCCGGAGCCTATTCACCATGTCCGTGTAGGCGCCTCGGCTTCGATACCCGGGCGTGGCGGCCCCGGGATTGTCGAAGATGGCGGGATGTGAGTTTGGGAGATCTGCAAGGACGAGGACCCGTGTGCCCATCAGGGCGGCTTCTTCGATGGCATGCGTGACCATGACCGTGGTCAGGCCGCGCTCCAGGCGAAGCTCAAGGGTCAGGTTCTGCAGCCCCTCGCGGGTGGGCGCATCCAGCGAGGCGAAAGGCTCATCCATGAGAAGCAGGTCCGGATGCAGGGCGAGGGTGCGGGCAATGGCGGTTCGCTGTCGCTGACCGCCGGAAATTTGGCCGGGGAAGCTCTCCGCCACGGCGCCCAGGCCAAGCCGGTCAAGCCAGGGCTCGACGTGCTGCCGAATGCCCCCCACGGTTTCGCCTTGAGGAGCGTGCGTCCCGTCGGGGCCATAGAAGCCTCGAATGCGCAGCCCCAAGGCGATGTTTTCGCGCACACTCGCCCAGGGCAGCAGGCCATAATCCTGGAGGATCAACCCCGTCTTGGGGCGTGGCCGGGTGAGCAGCTCTCCGGCCACCCAGATTTCGCCTTCAATAGGTTGCCGCAGCCCGGCCAGAAGATACAGCAGGGTTGACTTGCCACAGCCCGAAGGCCCAAGCACACTCCAGGCTTCTCCCTGGTCAACCTGCCACGAAAAATGGCGAAAGACCGGCCGTCCGTCGACGTAGCGGAAGCTGACATCCCGGAGATCGATCATCCGTCCGCCCGGGGCGAAAGGTGCACGACTCTAGTGCGGCAGGTAGTCAGCGGTGACTGAGTCTGCATAGCTCACGTCGGTTTCGACGAGCGCTTTATCGTGGGTCCAGGCCAGCACATCTTCGAACTGCGCCTGAGTCGGCACACTCCCGTTGGGGAAGTCGGGGATCTGGTAGCTGCCGAGAAGCGGGGCAGGAACCAGGCTCTTCTCGGTCAGCAGGTCGGACCACTTGGACTTGTCGGCGTTGACATCGGCAGCTGCCTTCTGGACCGCGGCCAAAAACCCGCGGACGGCCTGAGGCTGGTCATTGATGAAGGCCGTGCGGAAAGAAATCACACTGTTGCCGATGGGAGGGTCTGAGCTGTCGTCCACAATCACCCTGGCCCCCTGTTGGATCGCTAGCGAAGCCAGCGGGTCCGGCAAGTTGGCAGCCTTGAGTTCACCCGAGTTGAGCAGCGCCATCCGATCCGGGATCTTGGGCACGGCCAGGATCTGGATGTCCTCCGGAGCGAAGCCGGCGTTCTCCAGCAAGCGATCCGTCGTGTACTCGATGACGGTCCCTTCTGAGACGCCGATTTCCACGCCTTTCAGATCGGCGACGGTTTCAATCCCGCTGTCTTTGGCGGCAAGAACGCGGTATTGGGGGAAATCCGCCGAAGCTGTGCGAGCGAAATCCACGATTTGGATCTGGGTTTGGTCCTTGTTGTAAAGCATGGTGGAAACCAGATCGTTGATCATGGCGTCGGCCTGTTCGGACTGCATCAGCTGGTCCCGTTCGGCGGCCGACGACACCGGGATGAACTGAACTTGAACGCCTTCCTGTGCAAAATAGCCTTCCGCCTCGGCGACGTACATAGGCAGGGCATCGAGAATGGGCAGAACGGCGACGCGCACGGTGCGACCGCCCGACGTTCCCCCCGAGCAGGCGCTGAGGATGAGGGTAAGCAGCAGGCAGGGAACCCCCAGGCAGCCGAGCAAGCGTTTGATCATGCATAAGCTCCTTTATACTCTCAACGCAGGCAACAGCTGGGCGACCAGTGTGCCGGTGAGCAGGGTGAGGCTGATAACACTGTTGAGATTGAAGAACGCGAAATCCAGCCGGCTCAGGTCATTGGGCGTGACCAGCACATGCTCGTACGCCAACAAGCCGAGGGTGACAAGCGTCCCCAGCCAGAAGGGAAGGCCTAGGTGCAGACTCCAGCCCAAGGCAATGAGCAGCAGGCCGGTCACGACGTGGCAGGCAATAGAGAGGCGCAAAGCATTCGGAATGCCGTAGATGGCCGGGGCGGCGTGGAGGCCTTCTCGGCGGTCGACATCCACGTCCTGGCAGGCGTAGATCATGTCGAAGCCGCCGATCCAGAACGTGACCACGCCCAGCAACAGCCAGGCGGGCAGGTCGGAGGGAGTGAAGAGCGAGCCACGGATGGCCGCCCATGCGCCCATGGGTGCCAGTCCATCGGTGAACCCCAGGATGAGGTGCGAAAGGCTGGTGAAGCGCTTGGCGAATGGGTAACCCAGGATGAAGAGTAAAGCACCCGGCAGCAGTCTAAAGGGGAGCGGCCCGAGTAGATAGGCCGAAAGGGTCAGCAAGGCGCCTGAAAAGGCCATTCCCAGCCACGCCGTTGGGACCGAGATTTTTCCCACCACCAACGGCCGGTTGGCCGTTCGCGGGTTGCGGGCATCCAGCTCCCGGTCCGCCAGACGGTTGGCCCCCATGGCGAGTGTACGTGCGGCGACCATGGCCAAGGTGATCCACACGAAGGCGTGCAAGCTGGGAAGGCCGCGCGCCGCCAAGATCATCCCCAGATAAGCGAATGGGAGCGCGAAGATGGTGTGCTCGAACTTGATCAGCTCGAGAAACGCTCGGGTGTTCTTTAGGACACGCATGCTGAGTCCAAGAAGGGGTTCGGCTGGGGTTTAGACCACAGATGCATTCTAACATGGCCGGAGAGCGGTCGATGGGTGGGAATCGAACCGGCCGCTGGTTCGAGAACTCGTTGAACTAGCGGCCGGAAGGTCCAGTTCAGTTCGTGATGTCGGTGCTTGTAACGGTCAGACGCGGACCCGCATGCTGTCGGTGCCGGTGGCGCCGTTGGGATAGGGATCGCCCTTGCTCGTCGCCTGAAGGTCGCCGTTGCCGTCGTAGGCACGAACCTGGAACTCGTGCGTGCCCGGGGTGGGCGCCCACTCAGTGCGCCACTGAACCCAAGTCAGCGGGCTGAGAGGCGGCAGCCGCAGCTCGACCTCATTCCAAGTTCCCTGGTCCACCGAAAGCTCAACCTTGCTGATGCCCCGCATGCCGGCCCAGGCAATGCCGCCCACCGGGACCTTGCCGGTGTCGGGATCGGGCTGGTCGACGGCCACCGTATCGATAACCGATGTGGTGTTGGGGATGGCGGTCTGGCTCCAGCCGCGCTCGACCCAGTATCCCCGGCCGCTGTTGTCAATGGCTTCCATGTGGGTGATCCACTTGGGTTGCTTCATGCCGTAGTGGCCCGGGATGTAAATGCGGAGTGGAAAACCATGCTCGGTGGGCAGCGGCACGCCGCCCATGGAGTGAACCAAGAGCACCCGCTCATCCATGGCTTCTTCGATGGTCAGGCTCTCATAGAAGCCGTCGGCGGCTTCCATCTGGATGGCCGTGGCGCCTTCGCGCAGACCGACTTCGGCGAGCAGGTTCCTGAGCGGCACGCCGGTCCAACGGGCTGTGCTGGTCAGGTCCCCGCCGACCGGATTCGAAATGCACTGCATCGTCACGACCTGGCTTGTCGAAGGGCGGTTGACCAGGTCCTGGATCTTGTAGGTGGCGGGTTGGACCACCAGGCCATCGAACTTCATCTCCCAAGCCGATCCGTCAAGCGCAGGCGGGAGCGTGTTGATGTCGATCCGGTAAAAATCGGCGTTGGAGGTCAGTTCCGGACGCGTGCCCGGCGCAGGCTGGATGCGAGCTTCGAGCATAGCCTGGGGAGGCGAAGCGGCTGGGCCCGAGGTGTCACCCCCGCCACTGTTCTGGGGAGCAGCCGTGGCGGAGGCCGTCTGGCTTGGTCCTCCGCGGATCGACGCCAGGGCGTACGAGCCAAGGCCGATGCCCAGGCTAGCGCCAAGGACATACAGGAATTGCCTCCGATCTACGACCCCGATGTCGGTAGCTTCTTCATGGGCTCGGCCGACCCCAAGCAGCAACCAGGTGAGCGAGTAACTCCAGGCCAGCCCGAGGGCGGCGATCCACAGCACGGTGATCAGCCAGCCGACGGGCGGCATGCCCAGAGCGATTTCCACCAGTATCGAAATCAGGGCCACCAAGCCGCCGCCAACCAGGCTGATCAGGCCGCGCCGTTCCGGCCGCATCCGCAAGGCATAGGCGAGCACCACGCCAAACACGGCACCGCCAACGATGAACTGGCTGATGGCAATGGTCTGTTCGATGAGCTTGGCGGTTGTGTCGGTAGAACCCAGGTTGAGCCCGCGAATCAGCGAAACCATCGTGTGAATGACGGTCGTGATGATTACGCCGGGCAGGGCACGCGTCATCCAATCGAAGCTATCGAAGGGGATGAAGGGCAGCTTCAGCCACTGCAAACCCAGGTAGTTCAAGGCGACGACGGCAATTCCCGTGAGCAGGCCGAGTGCCGCCGCCGATAAGATCCACATCCGTTTCATGGGCAAGTTCCTCCGCATTTTGAGCGTGCTACCCATTCACTCTAGGACTCCTGGCTTACGAGGAGATTACGCGTCCTTCCCAGTCTTTCCATCTTACCCCTGCTTGTCTGGGGGATGCCCGGTGGCAGAATTCCAGTTACAATGGTGCGCTATGGCCCCGTCTCCAGCAATTCGCATCACTCGAACCCTATTCGCCACGCAGAGCATGGCCTCGGCGGCGTTGTTCGCATCGGTCACCCTGTCGTCCATCGTCGGGGCGGAGCTATCTGGGCGGCCGGCGTGGGCGGGGATCCCCTCCGCCAGCCAACTGGCGGGTGTGGCCTTGTCGGCCTTCATCTGGGGCGCATTGATGGAGAAGTTCGGCCGCCGCCCGGGCTTGCTGGCGGGGGCGGCTCTGGGCATCGTCGGGGCTGCGATCGCCACGGGCGGTGTGCTGGTTGGGGGTTTCTGGATCTTGATCGCAGGGATGACGCTGATGGGTGCCTCGAGGGCGGCCACGGATCAAGGGCGCTTTGCGGCGGCAGAAGTCCATCCGTCGGCGAGCCGTGCCCGGGCGCTGTCGATGGTGGTGTTTGGGGGGACGATTGGCGCCATCCTTGGCCCGCTAATCGTGGGCCCATCGGGCGCTTGGATGGCCGGCTTGGGCCTCCCTGAGCTATCGGGAGGCTTCCTGGCCGCCACCCTGATGATGGTCGCGGCGACGGCGATCTTGTTCTTTGGCCTGCGTCCGGAGCCGAAGGTCCTGGCGGCAGAGATCGACTCCCGAGCACAGCTTGGCCATGCTCAAGAAACCTCGGGCCGGACCCTTCGCAAGGTACTCAGCGATCCGGCGGTGGCGTTCGCCATGTCGGTCATGGTCTGTGCGCAGCTGGTGATGGTGCTGGTTATGGTCATCACAGCCTTGTACATGAAGGCCCACCAGCATCCCCTATCGAGCGTGTCAATCGTGATTTCGTCACACACGCTGGGTATGTTCGCCTTCTCCGTCCTTTCCGGCCGGCTGGCGGATCGATTTGGGCGCGCCCCGGTGATCCTGGCGGGCGGCTTGACCCTGATGGCGGCATCCCTGGCCGCCGGCTTGACGTCCGAGCTGCTGCCCCTGGCGGTCTCGCTCTTCTTTGTCGGCTTTGGGTGGAACCTGTGCTATGTAGGTGGCTCGTCGCTGCTTTCCGACCATCTGGGTATCGGAGAGCGCAGTCGGACCCAGGGACTCAACGATACGCTCGTGGGCCTGGTGTCTGCCATCGGAAGCCTGTCGAGTGGGTTTGCCTTCGCTGCGCTTGGCTACGCTGCCATCGGCCAGATCGGAGCCCTGATCTGCCTGATCCCGACCATCCAGGGGGTGCTTTGGACGCGGCGCGGCCGCCAGGCTCTGGCCGTCGGATAGAGCTGGACGGCGGATTCAATTCCCCAACCCAAGCTGTTGCCAGATGCCATCCACGCGAGACTTGACCTCGGGGCTCATCTCAATCCGGCGCGGCCAGCCCCTGCGGTAGCCTTCCTCAGGCAGCTTGGCGGTAGCATCGATCCCGATCTTGCCGCCAAACGAGTGTGCGTAGGACGCGTGATCCAGATGGTCGACCGGGCCCTGGGCCAGCTCGATGTCATGGGACCAGTCGACATTGCCTAGTGCCTGCCAGGCCGACGTCGAGGGGTCTTGGACGTCCACCCATTCGTCGACCACCACCAGGCACTTGGCCAGCATCATCAGACCAAGTCCCCACAGGCCGTGCATCACCTTGCGAGCGTGACCTGGGTAGCGCTTGCGAATGGAGACCAGCACCAGGTTGTGGAACACCCCCTCGGCGGGCATGCACACGTCCCTGATCTCAGGCATGAACAGGCGCATGAGCGGTAAGAAGAGGCGTTCGGTGGCTTTGCCCATCCAGACATCTTCCATCGGGGGCACGCCGACGATGGTGGTGGGATAAATGGGATCGCGGCGTTGGGTAAGCGCTGTCAGGTGGAAGACGGGGAACGGTTCGACCGGCGTGTAGTACCCCGTGTGGTCGCCGAAGGGTCCCTCAGGCAGGTGCTCATGCGGATCGACGTATCCCTCGAGCACGATTTCGGCCTGTGCGGGGACCTCGAGGGGCTGGCTGACGCAGTCGACGAACTCGACCGGTTTGCCACGCACCCAGCCCGACAACAAGTATTCGTCGATGTTGGGCGGCAGCGGCGCAGAGGCGCACCAGATGCTGGCCGGATCACCGCCCAAGACGATGGCGGTCGGAATTTTATCCTTGTGCGTTCGCAGAGCCACTCGCTCGTGCTCGGCGCCGCCCTTGTGCCGCTGCCAGTGCATCAACAGCCGCAGGTCGTCTACAACCTGAAGGCGGTACATGCCCACGTTGCGGGCCCCGGATTCTGGATCGCGCGTGATGACCTGCGGCAAGGTGATGAAACGGCCCCCATCCTCGGGCCAGCAGCGCAGGATCGGCAGGCCGGCCAGGCTGGGGTGGTCCTTCTCGACGACCTCCTGCACAGGGCCGCTGCGGGCCTTTGAGGGGCCCAAACCGATCGAGCGTAAAGCCCCCAGAAAGTCCTGACCCCGGGAGAGCATACCGCCCAACCCCTGCGGCAGACTGAAGTCGAGCAGCTCGCCCAGCCGCTGCCCGAGTTCGTCGAGGTCGGCCACGCCCAGGGCGGCGGACATGCGCTGCGCTGAGCCGAACAGGTTGATGGCGGCCGGCATGTCGAAGCCCTCGACATTTTCAAAGAGCAGCGCCTTATTGGTGGCGGCAGGGCCCTTGCTGACGCGGTCCGTGATTTCCGTGATCTCGAGATCGCGCGAGACAGGATGGTTGATGCGGACCAATTCGTGGTCCTGCTCCAGACGCTCCAAGAAGGCGCGCAGATTGTTGATGGGCATGGAAAGGGCTCCGGATCGGCTGTGGCGGGATTATAGCAAATCAACAGCCCCTGGCCGCAAGCTCCTAGCACTGAGCGCCTACAGTACCCGATGACCGGCCAAGGGCAACGGCGGCCCCGTAGAGATTGTGCGCTGCTCGGAGGGAGATGGCTGTGACCGAGGGAGGACCACACAACGATCAGGTGATTCCCGGGGCGACGGGGGGCGGGCTTCCGCCCTGATGGCACCTAACCGCGGCAAGGGGCAGGGGCCGACCGTTGAGGGGGCCCCAGGCGGAAAGATGAAAAACAGCGCCGAGAGCGATCGGCGCCCAGGTCCAGGTTCGCCCTGCAGGGGTGCCAGAGGCCCTAGTTGTCCGAACCCAGGAACTTGGCCGCCAGGTCGCTCCAGCTGGGCTCGGTGAGGCTGGTGCCATCCTCGAGCACGATCGTGGGCACGCTGACGTAGCCGTGGTTGATCTGCTTGACCATGGCGCGCGCCTCTTCTGAAAGCTCGACGTCAATCCACTCGTAGGGGATGTCGTGCTCCTGCATGAAGCGTTTGGCCAAGCGTGTGTCGGCGCACCAATCCGCCCCGTACATTCGAATTGTGCTTTTCTTCACAATCTTAGGCCTCCTGATTTGCCTTCTCCGGGTTGGCGGCCGACTTGGATTGGCCGCCACCGCAGCCCAAAGACCACTGGCGATTGTCCGAGGCCAGAAAATCGTCGGCGGCCACGGGGCCCCATGAGCCAGGCTCGTATTTCTGGAGTTTGGGGGCCTTCTCGGCCGACCAACCATCCAGAATGGAGTCGATCAAGCCCCACGCAAGCTCGATAGTGTCGGCCCGGGTGAAGAGAGCCGGATCACCGTTGACGGCGTCCAGCAGCAATCGCTCGTAAGCCTCAGGGATCGATCCCTTTCCGAAGGCGTCAGTGTAATGGAATTCCATATCGACCGAACGCATGGTCGCCTGTGTGTCCGGCACCTTGGCCTCAAACCGGAGGTGCATGCCCTCGTCGGGCTGGATGCAGATTGCCAGCGCGTTGGGCCGAATAGTTTCGCCGGGCGTCATCGGAAACATCAAATGTGGGACAGTCTTGAACTGGATGCGGATCTCGGTGCGTTTGGAAGCCAGGCTCTTGCCTGACCGCAGGTAGAAGGGGACGCCCTGCCAACGCCAGTTGTCGATGTACAAGCGCAGGGCGGCATAGGTGGCAGTTTCAGATTCCTTGGCCACCCCCGGCTCGTCGCGGTATCCCCAGTATTGGCCCCGCACGCTGTGGCGCCCGACCTCGTCGGGCGGGATGGCGCGGATCGAGCTGAGCACTTTGACCCGCTCGTTCCGGATGGCCGTGCTCTGAAAGGACGGTGGAGGTTCCATAGCCACCAGTGAGAGCAGCTGCATCAGGTGATTCTGAAACATGTCCCGCAGGATGCCCACATGGTCGTAAAAGCCGCCTCGGTGGCCCACCCCGACTTCCTCGGCGACCGTGATCTGAACGTTGTCGATATAGCGCCGATTCCAGATCGGCTCGAAGATCGAGTTGGCGAAGCGGAAGACCAGCACGTTCTGCACGGTCTCTTTACCAAGGTAGTGGTCGATGCGGAAGATCTGTTCTTCGTCCAGATATCGGTGGGCGACCTGATTGAGGTGTTCGGCCAACTCGAGGTCGTGACCGAAAGGTTTCTCGATCACCACCCGCCGCCATCCCCGGCTGGGTTCGACCATCCCGGTTTCACCCAGGCGGTCAAGGATCGGTTCGTAGACCTGGGGCGGGGTGGCCAGATAGTAGAGGCGGTTGTCGTCGCCGCCGATTTCCTGTTCCAGATCGGAAAGGCGCTTCTTGAGAGCGTCGATGGACTCGTCATTGTTGAAGTCGCCACGGATGTAGCTCAGATGCTTTGAGAAGGTCTCCCACTCCTCGGCGTCCATCTTGTCTGGAGCGAATTCCTCGAGGCCCTTGTGCATGTTCTGGCGGAAGGAGGCGTCATCCATGTCACTGCGGGCCATCCCCACGATCCGGAAGCCATCCGGAAGGCGTCCCTTACAGTACAGGCTGAAGATGGCGGGGACCAGTTTCCGAGACGTCAGGTCGCCCGATGCGCCAAATATCACCATTATGGTGGTGTAAGTCATGCCTGGCTCCTCGTGCTGCTGGCTAGCGCCCCTCTCATGGGGCCAGTTTCATTCTAGCAGACCGATTGGTTGGATTCTCGGCTCCGGGCGGGGCCGGGTCTCACCCACACGGTCGAGAGCGGCCCGCCTCCGGGTGGCTCGGTAGGCTCCGAAAGGCGGTGGCTCTGGGGAGATGGCCCACTTGTTATAATCCAGCCCCATGGGCGACAGATTGCATTGGTTGGGTTGGTTCATCTTGGGAGCCGTGCTGGTGGCGGTCGGATCCTGGCTCGTGTACCAGATCCCGTGGGTCAACTACCGGCTTGGTTGGCGGTTGGACATGACCGAAGGCGTCATTCGGGGTTGGCTGCATCCGGGGGATACTCTTCCGGCGCCTGCCGACGCTGTGGTCGACGTGGCCGTGCCCACAGCCCTGCCAACTCGCACACCGCAGCTCGACTCAGTCACACAAGACGGACCGACAGCCACTCCCACGCCCGTGCCAACCCCGATCCCGGCTGCGGTGACCCTGGATCCTCCAAAATGGGAGAAACAGGACTGGAACAACTGCGGGCCGGCTACCATGGCTGAAGCGCTGAGCTACTATGGCTGGCAAGGTGATCAATTCGCCATATCAGACCTACTCAAGCCCGACCGAGGGGACAAAAATGTCAACATCGAGGAGCTGATCTACTACGTAAAAACTCGTGCCGGCTGGCTGGATGCGGACTACCGGGTGGGCGGCACCCTCGATACCCTCAAACGGTTTATCGCGGCCGGATTCCCAATCATCATAGAGAAGGGCCTGGTGCTCTCCCCCAACGACGGGGGCGGCGGCTGGGCGGGACACTATTTGCTGCTGACGGGCTACGACGACTCCGAAGGTGTGTTCATCGGCCAGGACACCAATCCGATCTCGGGCGGTGCGAACCGGAGGGTGAGCTACGAGACGGTTGACGAGGGCTGGCAAGCCTTCAACCGCGTGTACCTGTTCGTCTACCTTCCCGATCAGCAGGCGCAGATCGACGCGCTCTTGGGGCCCGATCAGGATCTCGCCCAAAACCGGCAGAATGCCCTGGACCAGGCTCGAGCCGAGATTGCAAAGGATCCCAAGGATGCCTTCGCCTGGTTCAACCTGGGAACCAACCTGGTGTATTTTGAGCGCTACGGAGAGGCCGGCGACGCCTACGACACGGCCCTCGGATTGGGTCTACCTTGGCGCTTCACCCGCTACCAGTTTGGCCCTTACATCGCCTACTTCAACCAGGGTCGTTTCCAGGACGTGATCGACCTGGCGGACGCCACGTTGTACCGCACATCAAAGGCAGAAGAGTCGCATCTTTGGCGAGGTTGGGCGGAATACCGACTGGGCGAATCTGCCAAGGCGATCGCCGACTTTCAGGACGCCCTTGATATCAATCCCAACTATCAGGACGCGCAGTACGCTCTCAAGTATGCCTCCGGTGGTTGATGAGGCCGTTCATCTTCAAGTATGATTAAGGTTCTAGGCCCTCTTGCCAAGGAGATCGCAGCCCAATGTTAATTAGTGACAAGATGAACCAGGAGCTCAACCACCAGATCGGAAGCGAACTCGGCGCCTCCAATCAATACGTCAATGTCGCCGCCTACTTCGACAACGTGGGGCTTCCCGAGCTTTCCGGCTTCTTCTTCCGCCAATCGGCCGAAGAGCGAGTGCACGCCATGCGTTTTGTGGATTACGTGTTGGACGCCGGCGGCAAGGTAGCCGTTCCGGCCATCGAAGCCCCGCCAAGCGCCATCGGTTCGGCCGAGAAGGCAGTGCAGCTTTCATTGGATTGGGAAATGCAGGTGACCGGTCAGATCAACGCGCTGATGGACCTGGCCATCAAAGAAAATGACCATATCACGCAGGGGTTCCTGCGCTGGTTTGTGGACGAACAACTCGAAGAAGTGTCCACCATGGACGAGTTGTTGTCGGTGGTTCGGCGAGCGGGGGAAGCCAATTTGCTGTTCGTCGAGCAGTATGTGGTGCGCAAAGGTGACCCGCATGCGGGAGGCGAGCCTGCCTGAGCGCGCCCGGACTAAGACCGCCGAACTTTGTAAAAAGTTTCACACATAACGTGTAATCGAGTGGAGTAATCGGGAGATTGCCCCCCAGCGTTCAGCCGGATGCAAGATGCTGCCCTTCACCCACTCCCTACAGGCCCGCCTCTGGAGCATAGCTCTGGACGCCTGGCACCGGGCGAGATACCCACACTGAGGCAAGCTTCTTGCTCGGTGCTCCTTTTGCATGTCATTTCGAGGCCGGCGGTGCCGGCTGAGAAATCCTCCTGACGGATCGCATCCACGTAACGGTTCCCGCGGCTAGGGCTCGGATCAGCCGGTGTTCTCAAACTCAGCGCCCGACGGCCAGCGCTTTGGGCTGGGGGCCAGGCGCCGCCTCAGTTAAGGATAGCGTAACGATTTGTGGCCATAGTGAGGGCCGATCGCGCTCTTCCGAACAATGAGTCTTCCGGATCTCGCCCCTAGGGACGGATCAAGTTGGACCGATCGCATGATGTACACTGGGATCACATCCCCCCGCTCATATCCTTGGAGTCCAATCGTGCCGCGAGCTTCCGCCGCACAGCGCATATTGATTGTGGATGACGAGTCCACCATCCGAGACGTCCTCCGCCGCTATCTGGAACGGGAGGGCTTCGAGGTGGTGGACGCGCCCGATGGACGGTCGGCCCTGGCGGCAGCCGAGTCCGGGCTGCCCGACTTGGCAGTGCTCGATCTGATGCTGCCGGGGATGGACGGACTGACTCTGGCCGAACGGCTGCGGGATTTGGGGCCGCTTCCGATCGTGATGCTGACCGCCAAGGGCGAAACGGCGGATCGCATTCAGGGACTCGAGTTAGGAGCAGATGACTACATTGTCAAGCCGTTTAGCCCGCGCGAAGTGGTGCTTCGGGTGAAGGCTGTCCTGCGAAGGTTGGAGCCAGGTCTGGGGGATGCGGGGGAATCGATCGAGATCCAGGGACTGAGCCTAGATCCCGCCAGCCGCTCCGTCGAGGTGGAAGGTGCCCCCGTGAACCTGACGGCCAAGGAATTCGACCTGCTCCATTTCTTGATGCGCCACCACCACCAGGTCTTCTCACGCGACCAACTCCTGGACCAGGTATGGGGCTACGATTTCTTTGGCGATGCGTCGACCGTGACCGTCCATGTCCGGCGGCTGCGGGAAAAAGTTGAGGTCGACCCCTCCTCGCCTTGTCGGCTGGTGACCGTGTGGGGGGTCGGGTACAAGTTCGATGGCTGATCATCGCACCGACCGCACCTGGATGACGCGCTTCGTGGTCGGGGTGCTGGCCGCCCTGGCGGTCAGCGTCGTGCTGATCATGGCACTGATGCGCCCGCCGATGAAGGATCTGGCTCAGCTCACACTGAGCTCAGGGATCACAGCGCTGGGCTCGATTTTGATCGGCCTGCTGGCCCATCGCCTGGGTTTCTGGCGGCGCATCGGCAGCCTGAGCATGACCCTGACCCTGGGCTATGTTCTTGCCGCTGGCCTCACCCTGTTGAACGTATGGATCAGTGCCCGGCTGATGTTTGCCAGCCCGCACGACCTGGCCCTGGCGGGTGTGCTGCTGGTCTTTGCCAGCGGCATTTCGGTATCCTTCGGTTACCTGGTGTCCAGCAGTCTGACGCGCCTGGTGCGCCAAATGGTGGCCGGCGCCAGGCGCGTGAGCGAAGGGGACTTCAGCGCCCGGGTCCAGCCGGAAGGTCGGGACGAAGTGGCCGAGCTGGCCCAGGCATTCAATGACATGGCGCGCCAGCTTAAGCGAGCCGGTGAAGAAAAAGCTCGGCTGGAGGGGGCTCGGCGGGAATTCGTCGCCTGGGTCTCCCATGACCTTCGAACGCCGCTCTCCGCCCTGCGAGCGATGATCGACGCCATGGCCGACGGCGTGGTCAAAGACCCGGAGACGGTCGAGCGCTACTTGAGGCAGTGTCAGACGGAAATGGACCGGATGCGCGATCTGATCGACGATCTGTTTCAGCTGGCCCAGCTCGACGCCGGCCACATGCAAATGGCGATTGAAACTTGCTCGCTGGCCGATTTGATCTCCGACACGCTGGGCAGCGCCGCCCCCAAGGCGGCCGCCAAACACATTAAGGTCAGCGGTTCGATCGATCCGGCGGTGGACCCCGTTCGGCTGGCTCCGCGGGAAATCGGCCGCGTGCTGCGCAATCTGCTCGACAACGCGCTGCGGCACACACCGGAAGGCGGCGAGATCAAGCTCACGGCCGGGTTGCATGAGGGTTCGGTGGCGGTGTCGGTCAGCGACACGGGAGAGGGCATCCCGGAAGAGGACTTGCCGCGGGTCTTCGAACGTTTCTATCGCGGCGAGGCCAGCCGATCACGCGATGGATTTGATAGTGGTGGCGCCGGGCTGGGGCTGGCCATCGCCCGCGGTTTTGTGGAAGCGCATGGCGGACGAATTTGGGCCGAAAGCCCATCGGGCCAGGGTACCCGGGTCAGCTTCAGCTTGCCGTCCGCCAAGGCAAGTTGACTGAGAGGTAGAGAATGATAAGAGCACTGTGGCAGGCGACGACGTTGCTCCTCTGCGTTGGGTTGGCGGCCTGTGGGGCGGCAGGGGGGAGCCCCATGACCCCCACCGAGAGCGATCCGCCATCCGCCCAACCAACGCCGGTGCCCGTGGCCCTGAAGGATCTGGGACCAGCGCCAGAGTTGGACAACCAGGTATGGCTCAACACCGACCAGCCTCTACGGCTGGAGGGTTTGCGCGGCAAGGTCGTGCTGCTGGACATGTGGACTTTCGGGTGCATCAACTGCCGGCACGTGATCCCCTCGCTGCGCGGTTGGTACCAGTCTTACAGCGACAAGGGTCTGGTGGTCATCGGGAACCATTATCCCGAGTTCGGTTATGAGGCGGATCTTGACAACCTCAAACGGGCCCTGGTGGATCTGGACGTCCCCTACCCCGTGGCTCAGGACAACCAGGGTGACACCTGGCGTGCGTATAAGAATCAATACTGGCCCGCGCTGTACCTGATCGACAAGCAGGGTCACATTCGCTACCGGCACATTGGGGAGGGCGCCTACGCCGAAACCGAGGCTGCCATCCAGGCACTGCTTTCCGAATCCTACCCAGGTTAGCTCCCGGCCGGTGAAGCACCCCATCTGGGGAACAATGCAGCGCCCGCCGGATGGCGGGCGGTGCACCTGATAGGTAGGAAGGACGAATCATGTCATGCTTTGGGTAGGCCCAAAATGGACAATCCACGCCAACCGAGCGGAAGCAGAGCCGTCCCCAGGGCTATCTTGAGGACATCGCCCGCCACAAACGGCGCCAAACCCAGCGCCAAGGCCTGGTGGGCACCGACCGTCCAGGCCAACCAGCTCACCCCGAAAGCGTAGATCACCAGATTTCCAATGGCCATCGCCCCAAAGGCGCTAATGGCGCGCCGATCCCAGCCGCGCTCAGCCAGCCAGCCGACGACAAACGCGGCAGCCACGAAACCGATCAGGTAGCCACCGGTGGGGCCCAGTAGATGAGCCAATCCAAAGCTGCCGCCCGAAAAGACGGGCAGCCCGGCCAGGCCCTCACCCAGGTAACCCAGCAGGGCCAGCGCGCCTCGTCGGCTGCCCAAAAGCACGCCGATCAGGAGCACAGCCAGGGTTTGGGCGGTGACGGGGACGGGCGTGAACGGCAGGCGAATCTGGATCAGGGCGGAGAGTGCCACCGCCAGGCAAATACGTGCGTCCGTGCCTGGGGGCGGATGAGGTCAGCATAGACCACGAGCCAATCACCTCCACTTGTGAAAAACTTCACATATGATCTTGCGCCGATCGAGTGACATCCGGTTCACGGCGGGTGGCAAAAGTGCTAGTCCCCGAAAAGCGTATCCTTGCCTTGCTCGGCCCTTGCCTTGAGTGCTTCGCCTTCCGCCAATCCGATGGCGGCATAAAAAGTTTCGTCGTAGTCGCGTGTGCGGACGACCACCGGCATCGGCACGGCGTGGCCCAGGATTAGGGCTTGCTGGCGGGTGTCCAACCGGGCAAGCACCTCTCTCAGTGCGCCCGCGCCGCTCACCCCGGAAAACACGGCCCGGATATCGGCCTCATTGTCAAGCAGGCAGGTAACCCGCGTGCCGATCTGGCTCATCACCTCGTCATCGATCCCGCTCGGCCGCTGGTCGACGATCAGCAGCGTCACATTGTATTTGCGCAGCTCGCGGGCAATGTTTCCGAAGATGGTGTGCCCGGCGATGGCCGGATCCAGGAACTTGTGCGCCTCTTCGATAACGATCGTCAGCGGCTTGGGCTCGTCCGCTTGGGCCCCGGCGGCCATGTTCTTCTGGTGGACGTAGCGCTCGTGGATACGCCGGGTTAGATAGTTGGCTACCAGCACATACGCCGCCAGGGTGTTGCCATAGGTTCCGAATTCGAGCACGACACTGGTTCCCTTGCTCAGGCTGAGGAAGATCTCGTCGACGGCGTCCTCGCCCTGGCCCGGCACAATGAAGCCCATGCGGCGGAAGAATTCGAACTTGCGCTGGATGGCGCCCAGTGTCCCGGCGACGATGCGGCCGCTGTCCAACAGTTCGGCGATCTCATCCGAGCTTTGACCCTCATCTAACAGCTTGGCGATCCAGTCCGGACCAAGGTGGCGGCGCAGGAAATAGAGGGCGCCAGTCTGGACCTCGCTCAGGCCGAGAAGGCCGGAGAGCATTTCCACGTCTTCCGGTTCGATCTGCTGGTAGCCGATCTTGAGCACCCGGTCGATCTTGCTCTTGCGGGCCCGGGAAGTATCTTCGTCGAGGGTCAGAACCCGCACGCGTCCATCAGGGAACAATTGGCGTAGGCCTTTGTATTCGCGCCCGTTCTCGTCCTTGACCGCCCAGCCGTAATCGTTGTGCATGTCGAAGATCAGAGTCGACGCCAGGCCGGATTTGATGATCCCGGCCAGCAGTGTCCGGGTGATGAACGACTTCCCCGTGCCGCTCTTGCCAAACACACCCGAGGAGCGCTCGACGAATCGAGGCAGATCGAGGTTAACCTGCACTTGATCCATTTCCAGCGGGGTTCCGACGAAGAAGTGTGTGTCGTCCTCCGCCCCAAACACCCGCTCCACGTCTTCGGCGGTGGCCTCATAGATGGCGGAGAAATGCCCCGGAATGGTCTTGACCGGGCGGGGGTTTTCTTCGTCGGCATCCAGCATCAGCATCGGGCTCACGTGGACCGTGCCGTATGCCACTTGTCCACGGTAGACCTCGGCCGTGAAATCGTCGCCGAAGTCCGGTGGGTGGTGGGCCAGGTCAGGGTTGGTCGCATCGAGGGCGATGTCAGTGATGATGCCGAAGAAGCGCCGTCCCGATTCGCGTCCCTCGGCGACAACGTACCGGCCAACGGCCAACTGCTCGAGCGTGAATCCCGGATCCAGCCGGACGGTGAGGCCGCTCGACAGCGACCCGCCCACCACCGATCCCAGGGGGCGTTCGTGGCGTCTCGGAAAAAAGTCATCCAGATGAGCAGCATCAGTCATCAAATCGGCCTCGTTCGGGTGGTAAGGCGGTCATGGGGTCAGCGATCGGAGCAGATTTTGAAGCTGCGGAAGATCCCCGGCCATCAGCCGGGCGCAAGCTCGCCCGGCGTCGATCAGAAACGGCCGTCGCTGGGCCTCGGGCCTGATTTCGGCGGCCGACTGCAGGGCGGCGGCCAGGAGAAGATCCGCCGGGAGCTGGGGTGCGCTCAGGACCAAGGGCAAGAAATCGAAATGGTCAGTGAAGGCCAGGATGTCCTCGGGTTTCATGCGGTGAATGGGCGCCAGGGTCAGCGGCGGCTGAGGCGGAAGCCGGTGGTAGAACGCCTGGCCGATAGTGTAGCCGACGGCCAGCGCGCTGAACTCCACCGGAACCTGCCGGTTGGCCTGCCCGTCGGCCAGGACTTCGGCCGGTGCCGTCTCGGTGGCCGCCATCTGCCGGGCGAATTCGTCGTCCTGGATGCTGATGTCGTAGATGAGGCCGACCACCTGGCTCCGGCCCTGCTGGGCTTCAGCCTGGCAGAAACCCCCGAAGACGGGGATCTGTGGCTCTGGAAGGCGGATGGCGCCGACGAAGCCTCGCGTGCTGCAGCGGGTGACGCGTCCGATCAATGCTTGGATGTCCGACATGGGTTGGCTCCGTTGCCTCTCACACGCTGTGGCGTCGCCGGGCCGTGAGCCAGCGCTTGGCGGTTTGTTTATGCGATCGTTCTGGGCGCAGGCCGTGCGCTAGCAGAACTCTCCTCGAACAAGCCGGCCACGGCCCGGCGTTCCGCCTGGTTCACCACCGCCAGTTCATGGGCCCGGGCCAGCACATACGGGAAGCCGGCTGTCGTCAGGCCCTGTTCAACCAGGCCGGCATGTACGCGGGCCATCAGGTCGGGCGAGTCGGCAACCCACACAGGAATCTCCACTCGCATGGGGTCCTTGACGCCGGGTGGGCGGTAATAGAAGAAGGCCACTTCGTGACCAGCAGATTTGAAATCTTGATTGACGGGAGAACGCGTAGATGAACGAAACGCTGCGATGGCCCTCAGGCAGCGTGCCAGCGAACAGGCTGCGATCGGTCAGCCCCTGATAGGGATTGGCTTGTAGCCGGTCGGGATCGATGGAATCCAGCGGCAGGTCGAGAAGATGCAGCAGGGCCAGGACGTTGGCATGACGTGGCCGATCGATCACGCCGGCCAGTGCGGCGTCGGCGTCGCGAACCCGGTCCATGCCATGCAAGTAGTCCTTCAACAGCGCGTCAGCCGACTTGCGTTGTTGGCCTTGGACTTGCAACGCAATCCACAGGATTAACCCGTTGTCGAGCAGCGCCAGGCAGGGTTCGCCCTGACAGCCTTCGGCCAGCCGGGCGAGCTCGGCCATCTCGGCGATGTCCCGGCGAGCGCCAACGATCTCGGCGCCGATGAGGCCACCGTCCTCCAGGTAGAGCTCGTCCTGGCCCCAATACAGGTTTGGGGTGGATGAGGCCGAGGGTGCTTCGCCGCTTCCGGCGACGTAGTGCAGACTGCCGATGTTGATCAGATAGTACATGGCTGCGGCGTGGCGGTCGGGGGGAATTTGGGAGCCGTCAGCGCCGAACACGTGAAGGGGGGGCTGCAGTGCCGGCGGGGGGAAGGTCTCGGCCAGGTGGTCGGTGATCGGAATGGCGCCAGGCCAGCGGTCTCCGGCCCGAGAGAGCTTGGCCTTCATATCGTCGGCGTCGATGCCCGAGGCCGAGCGCAGGGCATCCACCGCCTGGGGAAGTCGTTGACCCAGCGCGGCCAGTTCTTCGGCGATCACCGCCCCGGCGGTCTGAATCTGGGGCACCAGATGAGGAAGATCAAGGGACATTGTGCGCACCTGTCGAACACCTGTTCCGCATTATATACGAGCCGCGATGCCTCGCAAGGCACACGAGTCTGGCCTTCTAGGCCACAATCCCCCCAACCGTCGGGGTAGGTACGAAGGTCCTCCCCTACAGGTTTGGGTGCGTCGCCCAGATGTGTGCCTTGTGCTATACTCCGCGCCATGAACGCCGATCGCCCTGTGCCTGACCGCGTCGTCGATTGGCTGCAGGCAAGCGGGCTAAGCGGCATTGCAGCCGCCATTGCCGAAGGCCTGGGGCCATTAGGCCCCCTGGCGGCACAACTGACTTATCTGCTGGCGCCGGTCTTGGATCGTCCCGGTGGGGGACCGCTTCATGACCTGGCGGGTTGGCTGGAGGACCCCAGCCGTATCGATCAGCTGGCCGAGCGACTTCGAAGGGGAGGTTCTCTTTGAGCTCAACCGGAACGATCGGTTTGGGGATCCTGCTTCTGTTCATCTTCCTGATGCTGGTTTTTGCCACCCTGGGAAGACGCTGGGAGTCCACATTCAGGGCCCTCCCCGGTCTGGATGCCCTGGGAAGTGCCATTGAGCGAGCCGTGGAATCCGGCGAGCGCGTGCACCTCTCTCTGGGAACCGGTTCTGTATCCGGCACCGACAGCGCCCCTGCTCTGGCGGGGCTGTCCCTCCTCAAACGCATTGCTGCCATCACCTCTATGAGTGACAAACCCGTCGTGGCCACCACCGGGGATGGGGCGATGGCGCTTTTGGCTCAGGACAGCTTGCGCACGGCCTACAACGATGTCGGAGCCAAAGATCGCTTTGAAACCATCTCCGGGCGGATGCTCGGCCCGACACCCTTTTCATACGTGGCCACTCTACCGACTATGCTCGACACCGAGGATGTGGCCGTGCACCTGATGGTGGGTTCCTTCGGGGCGGAATCCGGCTTGGCAGCCGACTTTGGCGATCGGAAACAAGCGATGGTCTTGGCTGGCACCGACGACGTCCAGTCCCAAGCCCTGCTGTACGCCACGGCGCAGTACCCGCTGGTGGGCGAGGAGGTGTTCGCCGCCGGAGCATATCTTGACGTAAGCCCGCTCCACAAAGCGAGCCTCCGCACGCAGGACGTCGTCCGCTACTTGGTGGTGGGGGCCATCCTGATCGGCGCTTTGCTGCGCACCCTGGGAATCGCACCATGAAGCTCGGGATCTACGTCGTTTGGGCTGCGGTCGCCACCGCCACGGGCTTATTCGTCCTGCTGGGCTACTTTTTCCAACTTGATCTGCTGTTCGGCCTGCGGCTGCTGCTGATCCAATGGGCCGTGTTGTTGGCAGCGGGCGCCCTCTTCCTCGGCCTATTCAACTTGTTGTCCGTTCATTGGGCCAAGGTCAGTCTGCAGGAAGGCGGCTGGCCCTACAGCGCGCTGTTGATCCTGATGTTCCTGGTCACCCTGGTACTTGGCCTGCTCTTTGGCCCGGACTATCAGGCCGTGATGCTTCTGTTTCGGTACGTCCAGTTGCCGGTCGAAGCCAGCCTGCTGGCCCTCCTGGCGGTCTCGCTCACCCTGGCTGGGTTCCGCCTGCTTTCCCGCCGGCGCGACCTGGCCAGCCTGGTCTTCCTGGGCGCAGCCTTTTTGACCCTGTTGGGGACGGCGCCGTGGCCGGTGGGGGCGGACAGTTCGTTGGCCCTGGTGGTGGGTGATCTGCGGGCATGGATCAGCCAGGTGGTAGCTGCGGGCGGGGCGCGCGGCATCTTGCTTGGCGTTGCTCTGGGCGCCATCACCACCGGATTGAGGGTCCTGCTCGCGTCCGACAGGCCGTACGGGGACTAGCCGATGGCGGAAATTCGCTGCCCGATGTGCAGCAAACCCAACCCGGAAGACGCTGAAACCTGTAACTTTTGCGGCGCACGGCTAAAACCGCTGATGGTCGGTTCGGCTGACGAGCCGTCGTCAGCCGGTGCGCCGCAGGACCCCGGCCAAAACGAGCCTGTGCCTGATTGGCTGGCGCGCATCAGATCTAAAGCCGAGGCCGACCGGGCTGAAGAAGGCGAAGAAGAAGACGACGCGCCGAAGCCTGCGGATGAAGGGGGTGGATCCCCGGATTGGCTCGGCCGACTGCGCCAGGCTGAGCCGCTCCAGGACGAGGGTCCACCAGAGGGCCATATCCCGGACTGGCTGGAGGAGACATCCGAAGCGGCCGAGAAGCCCTTCGAGCAGGAATCCGAGGTCAGGATCCCCGACCCCGATCGTCCCGAAACTGGATGGTTGGACCGCCTGCGGGCCGAGTCCCCTTCCGCACAAGTGCCCGAAGCCGGCGAAGACCAGGCGGAAGGCCCAGCTGAGGCGGATCTGTTCGAGCCGGGATCGGGCAACGCGCTGGACTGGCTTGGCGAGCTCGAAGAACGCGACATCGATGACGCCTCGGCCGGATTGGCAGCCGAGGGCGTTTCCCCGTGGGCTGAATTCGAGACGCCTCCAGAGGCCGAAGACGATCTGAGCCCTGAAGCCGATGCACAGGATGAAGGGCAAGATGACTGGTTGGGAGATCTGGAAGGCGGTGAGCCCGGGGGTTTGCCGGACTGGATCTCCGAGTTGTCGGAGCCTGGCGAAGCGCAAGCCGAAGAGATCGAGCCTGGCCTCGAGGCCGAAGATGATGCGCCAGAACTCCCCGACATCGACCTGACTCTTCCGGGCGAAGAGGTCGGACTGCCGGGCCCCCAGCCCGAACTGTCAGCTCCGCCGGCCATGGATGATGACACGCTGGAGACCGCCGGAACGCCCGAGGGAACGGGCGAGCAGTCGGGCGAGCAGTCGGACGAGCAAACGGACGAGCAAACGGACGACCAGTCTGACGAGCAAACTGGGGTATTCGACTGGGACGAGGTCGAGTTCGATTGGGATTCCGAAGCGGCCCAGGACGAGCTCCCAGAAATCGAGGCGCCCCCGGTTTCCGTGGCCGGTGAGTTGCCGCACGTTCCGGCGCTGATCATGGGCGAAACGGACGATGTACTTAAGAGCGATGCCCAGGATTTCGACCTCTCGACGGTGGAGCTCCCTGACTGGCTGAGTGAGGTGCGACCGGATTCGGGTGACGGCGAAGGCGGCCGCGGCGACCTGGCTCCGGCCACCATCCCCAACTGGCTCGAAGCCATGCGGCCGGTTGAGACCTTCCGCCCCGTGGTGGACATTGAACCAGAAGAGGAGCAAGCCATCGAGTCCGTTGGCCCGTTGGCGGGACTGCGCGGCGTCCTGCTCGCCGAACCGGTGGTTGCCAAGCCGCGTGCCGCCACCGCCTCCGGAGCCCGGCTGGAAGTTACCGAGCGCCAATTCGCCCAGGCTGAGCTCCTTGAGCGGATCGTGGAACAGGAGGAGCATGAGATACCGGCTGCCGTCGCCGGAAAGCGGACCTTGCCCATCGCCCGTTGGCTGGTGAGCGCGGTCATGCTGCTGGCAGTGTTAATCCCGGCGTTGACCGGGACGCCCGTTTTTCCGATCCCGCAACGCGTGTCTCGCGATCTGGGTCCGCTGGTGGGGATTGTCAACACGCTCCCCACCGACCGTCCGGTGCTGATGGTCTTCGACTTTGAACCTGGATACAGCGGGGAGTTGGACGCTGTCGCTGAGCCGCTGATAGAAAATCTTCTGGCACGGGGCATCAACATCGTCACAGTGTCCACTCGGCCAACCGGGCCGCCGCTGGCGGTCGACCTAATCAACCAGATTGGCGCGCCCTACCAGGTGGAGAATGGACGCAACGTGTTGCACCTTGGCTATCTCTCCGGCGGGCCGTCCGCTGTGCAGCTTTTCTCGGCCGCGCCGCGCGAGGCGATTCTCAAAGGTTTCCAACTGCCCCCGGAGATGTCCGGCCAATCGGCTTGGGCCTCTCCCTTGTTGAGGGACGTCCACAGTCTGTCGGATTTTGGCATGGTGGCGGTTGTGGCCGCCGGGACCGATACGGCGCAAACTTGGGCTGAGCAGAGTCATCCCTGGCTGGGGGACACACCTCTCGTGATGATCTTGAGCCAGGGTGCGGAGCCGTTGATCCGGCCGTATTTCGAGTCGCTCACACCACAGGTCAACGGGATCCTTTCGGGGCTGCCCACTGCACTTGCCTACGAGCAACTCAACGGGCGCCAGGGGATGGCCTTCAGCCGTTGGAACGGCTTTGGGGCTGGGGCCTTCGCGGCGGAGTGGCTGATCATCGCCGGAATGGCCTACGGTTTGATTGGCTGGATCATGAGGAGACGCCGTGCCTGAGCTGTCAGCCGATCTTTTCGGGGGCCTGCTGGCCTGGCTGCTGACCCTGATGGTGCTCAGCTTCCTCATCAAGGACAACCCGCTCTTCCGGGTGGCGACCTACGTGTTCGTCGGGGTGGCTTCTGGGTATGCCGGCGCCATCGCCTGGCACAACGTGTTGGAGCCGGCGCTCATCGATCCGGTGGTCACGCGCGGCCCGGGGGCGTTGCTCGACGTCACCCTGATTGTCCCCTGGGTGCTCGTCCTGCTGCTGCTTTTCAAGCTGTCACCGGCGACATCCCGCCTGGGGAGCATCTCCACGGCGCTGCTGGTCGGCGTCGGAGCCGGCGTCGTGGTCGGAGGGGCCATCACGGGCACGCTCATTCCCCAGTCCTTGGCCGCCATGGCCACGCTGAGTCCGGCGGCCGTGACGCCGACCACGGGCGAGACCGGTCTTGAGCGCAGTTTCAGCGTGTTGATGCTCCTGGTCGGTACCGTCAGCACGCTGGTCTATTTCCAGTTCACGGCTCGCAAGTCGGCGACGGGGGAAGCTCAGCGGACGGCGGTGGTCAACGCTGTCGCTTGGGTGGGTCGGCTGTTCATCGCCGTGACCTTTGGTGTGATGTATGCCGGCGTCTTGATGGCCACCCTGGTGGTCCTGTCCGAGCGTGTCCAGTTCCTGGTGACCTTTGTTGCCCGATTTTTCACAGGCTGAGCGAGGTTTATGAACGCCAACATCGAGCCCGATACCCTGCTCGCTATCGACGTCGGCAGCGTGCACACCCGAGCCATCCTGTTCGACGTGGTGGAGGGCCGCTACCGCTTGGTGGCTTCGGGGAGAGCGCTGTCGACAGCTGGAGCGCCCCTGTTTGACGTGCGTGAGGGCGTTCGGATCGCGCTTGACCAGCTGCAGGCAGTGACGGGAAGGCAGCTGATTGACGACACCGAGTCGCTGATCATGCCGGTGACCGGAGGAGGGGCCGGGGTAGATATCTGTGTGGCCACCGGATCTGCCGGCCCAAATTTGAAGGCCGTGCTGATCGGCCTCATGGACGACGTTTCGCTTGAGAGCGGGCGCCGCTTGGCTGAGTCCACCTACCTCACGCTGGTGGAGGAGATCGGGCTGACGGATCGCCGCGGTGAGGACGAGAAGCTCGACCTAATTCTCAGGGCCAAGCCCGACGTGTTGTTGGTGGTCGGTGGGACAGACGGTGGGGCGGCGGCATCTGTGCTGTCGATGGTTGACCTGGTCAGTCTTTCCACCGGCCTGATGCCGGAAGTCGATCGGCCCTATGTAGTGTTTGCCGGCAACCGAACTCTGGCGGCCCACGTGGCCGAGCGCTTCACAGAGGCGACGCCAGTGGCCCTGACGGCCAACATCCGACCCAACCTGGAGCAAGAAGATCTGGCGCCGGCCCGGACCCGGCTGGCGGAGGTGCTTTCCGAGTCGCGGGCGAGCAAAGTAGCCGGCTACGACGAACTCGTCCAATGGAGCGGCGGCCATATGATGATGACGGCGGATGCCTTTGGCCGGGTCATCCGCTATTTGAGCCAGGTCTACGACCCCGCCAAGGGCGTCTTGGGGATCGATCTGGGAGGCAGCCACACTACCCTGGCCGCTGGCTTCTCGGGCGATCTTAGGCTGAATGTCCGCTCGGATATGGGCTTGGGAGCGTCCTTGCCCGGGTTGATCCAATACACCACGCTGGACGCTATCAGCCGCTGGCTGCCCGAAGAAATCTCAGACGCCGAAATCCTCAACTATGTCCATAACAAGGCCAATTATCCGGCCACCATCCCTGCCGTGAAAGATGAGCTCCACCTGGAATTCGCCTTAGCCAGAGAGATCATGCGCAGCTCGCTCAAGTTGGCCAGGCGGGGATGGCCGAGGAAGGACAACCTCAGGGATTCGATACTTTTGCCGCCAATGGAACCTATCCTGGCCTCGGGAGGAATCCTGGCCCGCTCACCCCATCCAGGGTATGTTGCGCTGGCCATCCTGGATGCGTTTCAACCGGTGGGGATTACCACCTTGGTGCTGGACCCGCACGGCCTGACGCCAGCCCTGGGAGTGGCAGCCGGGCCCGCGCCGATGGTCAGCGTGCAAGTGCTCAATAGCGGCAACTACGTTAGCTTGGGCACGGTCGTCTCTCCCTTCGGACGGGGCAAAATGGGCCGGCCGGCGGTGCGCGTTCGGCTGGACCTTGAGAGCGGCGGCGACGGCATGGACGGCGAGGTTCGCGCCGGGCAGTTGGTGATCCTGCCGCTTCGGCTGGGCGAAGCCGGCCGATTGACTCTGCGGCCGGAGAAGGATTTTGACGTGGGGTTTGGCGGACCCGGCAAAGCCGGCGCGTTGCGGGTTTCTGGCGGCGTTTTGGGATTGATCATCGATGCGCGGGGCAGGCCGCTGGCCCTGCCAGCCGATCCCGAAGCGCGTCGGGAATTGGTCGGCAAATGGCACTGGGATATTGGGGTGCGGGAATGAGGCCTGTGGCACCGTTCTTGCACCATTGGGCCTGAGGTTCTATGGCTATTACTTATCTTCCTCCAATGCGGCATGTCATGCCGCTGACCACTATACGCCGAACACGGGAGTTGCCCGCGGCCGGCGCTATCACTGTGCGTGTCAACGAAAAGGTCCAGGCCCAGGACGTCCTGGGTGAAGCCGAGGTGGCACCCAGGCACTTCTTCCTCGATCTGGCCCGCGGCTTGGGGGTGCCAGAAACTCAAGTTCAGAGGTACATCGTCAAGCAGAAGGGCGACGTGGTCAACGCCGACGAGATCATCGCCGGGCCGGCCGGTGTGGCCAGGCGGACGGTCCGCGCCCCTTCAGACGGACGGATCATCAGCTTCAGCGGCGGCAGAGTCTTGTTTCAATCGCGCGGTCGGATAGTCGAAGTGCGCGCCGGCTTTCCTGGCTTGGTGATCGCCACCGACGGTGTGAGGCGCGTTACTGTGGAGACCACGGGGTCCTTAATCCAGGGTGTTTGGGGCAACGGCAGGCAGGACTATGGCCTGATGCGCATGGTCGGCGATGGCCCTCGGAGCCGCTTGCAGACGCGTTTGATGGACATTCAACTGCGAGGGGCAGTAATCGTTGCAGGTCAATGTGACCATCCGGCGCCGCTTCAGCAGGCTGGAGAGCTTTCCCTGCGGGGCCTCATCCTCGGGGGCATGGCGGCCGCCCTGATCCCCATGGCCCGCCGCCTGCCATATCCAATTGTCGTCCTGGGTGGGTTTGGGGATTTCCCCATCAGCGCCCCAATTTTCAACCTGTTGGCGGGAAACGCCGGCCGGGAAGTTGCGGTCGAAGGAAGACCGCCCGCTACGTATGAAACCTATGGGCCCGAGGTGATCATCCCGCTCCCATCCGATCGCACTGTGGAATTGCCGGAAGATATCATTCCCCTTGAACCGGGAGTTAGGGTGCGCATTTTGCGCGCGCCTCTGCAAGGGGTCATCGGGGAAGTGCGCGAAATCCTGCCCAGAGCGGAAGAAATGCCCAGCGGCATGCTGGCCCGCAGCGCCGTTGTGTCGATCGAGGGGTCGGGGCCCGCACGGGTCCCCCTGGCAAATCTGGAAGTGCTGGGTTAAACAGCAGCGTCAGACGGAGCGTTGACGTCCGGCTGAAGCGCGAGGAGAGAAGACCATGGCAGAAGATTTTGAAGTCGGTGGCCCGCTTCCCGAAGAGTCATCCAACAGGACCTTCCTGATTGCGGCGGCCGGGATCGGTGGTCTGCTTGTCCTGAGCATGATCTGCTTGGGGGTGTACGCCCTTGTCCTGGCACCGCGACAGCAGCAGGCGCGGGTGGAACAGGCAACCCAGATTGTGCTCCAGAACACCCAGGTTGCCCAGTCCTTAACGCAAACGGCGGCGGCCGGTCGGGCGAGCCAAACGCCCACGCCTTCGCAGACGCCGACGCCGTCGTCCACGCCGACGGCGACCGTCACCCAGGTGGTGGTCATTCCCACGGACACGCCTTTCACCACGTTTGGCACGCTGGCGCCTTTGACGGCCACGGCCAAGGCGCAGCTGACTTTGGACGCAGCGCAGCAGATAACGCCGACGGCGACGCCGACCGCCTTGCCAACCACGGGTTTCGCTGATGAGGCCGGGTTGCCCACGCTGTTCCTGCTTGCACTGGGCCTGCTGGCAGTGGTCATCGTCGCTCGAGGCATACGAACCAGAACTTCCTGACTCCGTCTTCTCGCCCGCAGTCTAGGACCTTCCCCGCAGGGCCAGCTTGTTTTGGCCCTGCGGTTGCCTTGTGGGATAATGTCGCCGGCCATGTTGGCTTGTTTGCCTGAGGATGAACCTGTGACACCCAAATCGACTTCCCTCGCTTGGGCCGATCTGCCGTTCCCCAACCTGGCGCGCCGGGTGCTGGAAGACCTGGCGGCAGGCCGTTGCGCGTCGGTCGTCGGCCTGAGCAACACCGGCAAGTCCACTTTCATGCGCGGCCTGGCCACCCCGCCGGCACGAGCGGCCTACGAGGCGGTGCGCGGGCGGCCGGGACGTCTGCTGTACGTCGATTGCAACCGAGCGGTGGCGATCTCGGTCCAGGCCTTCTACGAGGTGGTGCTCCGCTCGCTGCTGGAGGCGCTGGCCGGGGATGCCTCGGCCGAGTTGTACGATCGACTGCGCGCCTACCACGCCTCCATTACCGAAGCCGGCAACGAGTTCGGCGCCTCGCTTTCCTTCAACTTGGCGCTCAGCGATCTGTGCCAGGAGCTGGGGGCGGATCTCTGCTTGCTGGTGGATGAATTCGATGAGATTTACACGTCCCTTGAAGACCGGGCTCTGCTGAATATGCGCGCGCTCAGGGATCGTTTCCCCGATCGCTTGTTGTTTGTCACCGCCACTGTCCGACGGCTGCCGGGGCTTCGAGGGCGGGTGGTCGAAGACGAGTTCGCCGAGATGTTTTCCCAGTCAACGCATGTCGTTCCGCCCCTGGCGCGCGACGACGTGGATTTGATCTTGGCCGATTTGGGTTTGAGCCTCCCCGATCCCCAACCCGATATCTGCTATCAGTTGTCTGGAGGACACCCAGGACTGCTGATTGCCGTGGCACAGGTGCTGTCCGGCACCGACACCGACGATGTGGCCACCGGATTGACGCGGGTCAGCCGTGAGCCGCAGCCTCGGGCGGAATGCTTGAAGATATGGAATCAACTCAACGACGAAGAACGCGTTTGGCTGGCGGCCTTGGCCACTCAGGCCGAGAGCCGGCTTCCGGCGCCTCAAATGGCCCAGCTGGAAGCCCTGGGGTTGGTGCGCAAAGGGGAGGTGTTCTCGGCGGTGCTGTCGGGATTTGTCGGCCGGCGATCCCGCACACCCGGGGTGGAGGACCAGGGGATCCAGGTCGATCCTGATTCGGGCGATGTGTGGGTGGACGGCGTGCGCATCCCCGTCCTCACCGACCTCGAATACCGGCTGATGGCCCTGTTGGATGAACGGCGAGACAAGGTCACCGACAAATACAAGATCGTGACCACGGTTTGGGGAGAGGACTACCTGGGGGATGTGGATGACGCACGCGTGGAGAAACTGGTCAGCCGGTTAAGGGGAAAGATCGAAAGCGACCCGTCGAACCCGCGTTACCTTGTCACCTTGCGTGGAAGAGGCTACAAGCTCCTCACCCGGCCGAAGAAGGGATGACAGCTCTAGGCTGAGGCCAATGCCGCGCCGTAAGCCATCAGAGCCTCGGTCCGCTCAGGTTGGAGCGCTTCGGCATAGATCCTCAGGACCGGCTCGGTCCCCGAGGGGCGTATCAGCAGCCAAGAATTGTCGTCCAGAATGTACTTTACGCCGTCGCTGTCTTCGACTTTGAGGACGTTGACCCCTCCGATACTTGAAGGCGCCTCCTGGGTCAACTTGGCTACCATCCTGGATTTGACAACCGGGTGGGACAGACGCTGGTCGAGGCGGGCGTAGTGGGACGGGCCAACCTCTTCGAGAAGTTCCGCCACCATCTGATCCAGGCTCTTCCCCATTTTGGCAACCATTTCCAGCACCAGTAGACCCATCAGCACGCCATCCCCTTCCGGGATGTGCCCTTGGAACGACATCCCCCCCAATTCCTCGCCACCAATCAGCACGCCGCCTCGCAGCATGTGGTCGGCAATGTGGTTGAAACCGACCGGGGTCTCGATGATCTCCAGTCCGTAGTGCTCGGCAAGCCGGTTGATCATGCGCGTGGTGGAGACGGTTTTGACGATCTTGCCCCGCATCCCACGAGTTTCGACCAGGTACTTGACCGCCAAAGCCATAATGCGATGCGGGTCGACGAATTGGCCCCTGCCGTCCATGGCACCGATCCGGTCGGCGTCGCCGTCGGTGGCCACGCCCAGTTGTCCATGACCGGCGGCAATGGCGCCAGCCAGCGCCCCCAGGTACCGGGCAATGGGCTCGGGATGGATGCCGCCGAACCCGGGATTCATCTCACCGCGCACCTCGAACACCTCGCAACCGGTGCCCTGAAGGATGCCTTTGATCTGGCCGCGGCCCGAGCCGAACATCGAATCTACCACCAGATGCTGCGGGTTGTCGGCGATGGCCTCGAAATCGATCAGGTTGCGGAGATGGGCGTAGTAGTCGGGGGTCGGATTGAAGCGCTGGATGAGGCCGGCTTCCTTGGCTCGGTCGAAGTCCATTAGATTGGGGCCGCGGCCGCGCGATTCATTGTCGTTAAGGTAGACCTCCACCCTGCGGCATTGCTCAGGAGAGGCCGCCCCGCCGTAAGCGATCTTGAGTTTGACCCCGTTGTAGCGGGGGGCGTTGTGAGAGGCGGTGATCATGATCCCTGCCACGGCCTTCAGATGGCGAACCGCGTAGCTGATGGCCGGTGTGGGCGCGTCGGCCGTGGACAGATGGACCGTGTAGCCGTTGGCCGCTAAGACGCGGGCCGCCTCTGCAGCATAGCGGTCGGATAGGAACCGGGTGTCGAAACCCACCACCATGCGTTTTGGGTCGGGTGCCGGCAGGTCGCTCGTCCCGTTGAGCCACTCTTCTGCGTCCACGGCGTCGGCGATGGCCTGCGTCACCAGACGCAGGTTGTGGAAAGTGAACGTATCGGAGATGACGCCTCGCCAACCATCGGTTCCGAAGTGAATCGTCATAGGTGTACTCGGGCGAACGCCTTTCCTTGAGAATGGAGGTCCAAATCTGGGGGTCGCCGCCGCCTGGGGAGTTGAATGGCCCGGCGGTCAGCGCGTCCCTCACCGGGCCGTTGAACGACCGGGATTGTAGCAGGCGCCCCTGGGGGCGTCAACCGGCCGGAAAGCCGGATCACTTGTGAAGAAAGTCACAAATTGGAGGACGGGTCAGGGGTTCTGGACCGACTGGGCGGCGGTCAGGGCGGCCGAATCGGGAGTCCCTCCTCCGACGAGCACTGTCTGCACGGCGGACAGCAAGGGTGGTCCGAAGGTTGCCGTCCCCTCGGCGCTCGGGGCGACCGTGGCTGCGCTGGCCAGCCGACGGACCGCCGAACGATCCGCTTCTGATGACCAGGCGTTCAGAGCTGACACCGTCGGAGGCATCAAGCCAAGAGCCTCGGTCCAGGGGCCGAGAAAAGTCGGCTGGCTGAGGAATGCCAGCAGCTCTTTGACCAGCTCCTGTCGGCCGGGGTTGGCGGTGGCGACCGCCCACGACCAAGGATAGGCATAGGTGATGCCCTCGCCGTTTTGGGTGGGCAGGGGGACGATGGACAAGTTGCCCCGGTTGTCGGCCAAGAGATAGGTCTGCAGGGAGACGACCGCCGCGTCGACCCGACGCTCGCGCAGCGCCTGCCACGAATTGTCGGTGGTCGTGACCTGGGGAGCCGTCGGGGGCAGGTATCCCGTGCGGTCGGCCGACGCGTAGAAGGCTAGCACCCGGGCCAGGGTCGTGGGATCAAGACTGGGCCGACCATCGTCGCCGACCAGCGGGCCGTCCAACGCCTGGTAAAGCGCTAAAGTGACACTGGCTTGAGGATCGCCCAGCGGGAGCATGAACAGGTGGGCCGCATCCAGCAGGGATTGCAGTGACACCGGGGGGTTGTCGAACCGGTCGGTGCGATAGGCAAAGGTCAGAACGTCGCTGGCGAAGGGCAGACCATAGTAGCTCTGGTCTTCAGCAGAGACATCGATGGCGAAGGGAAGCCAATCCGGGGCGTTGGGCGCCGGAGCGATGGCGCCCAGAGGCACAATCAAACTCTTGACAATGGCGGTGTTGAGGGTGATCGGGTCCAGGGCGATGAGATCGGGGACGGACTCCGGGGCCGCCACACGGGCCGCCGAAAGCGTCTCGAGCAGGCCCGCGGGACCAGAATGATCTTTGACGCGGACCTCCAACCTCAGGCCGGGGTGGCTGTCGCGAAACGCCTGGAGCCGTTCGGCGAACATGGCGCCAGCCGTTGTGCCGGTGTCGGGGGTCAATTCGGGCGGCACCCACACGGTCAGCCCCGCCGCCGAGGCGGGTTTGCCAACCGTGGCGGTCGCGATGATGGGCGTCGGCGCAGGGCTGGAGGGGAGAGCGGGCGGCGATGGGTTGGTGGCGCCGCACCCACATAGGGCCAGGACCACCGGCACCAGCGACAGACGATGAAGGGCCTTCATAGACGGCGATTATAGCATCCGGGGCGGCTCAACTCGCTGTGCTAAAATGCCGAGGCCATGGCCACATCACCGGACGTTGAGCTCATGCTCCAGGGCCTTCCCGACAAACCCGGATGCTACCTGATGAAAGGGAAGCACGGGCAGGTCCTGTACGTGGGCAAGGCGATCAGCCTCAAGAATTGAGTGCGTTCGTACTTCCACGCTTCGGCCAACCACTCACGCAAGGTGGCCGAGTTGGTCTCTAAGATTGAAGATGTGGAATGGATCATCGTCGGGTCTGAGCTGGAGGCGCTGATCCTCGAAATGAACTTGATCAAGCGCTATCGGCCCAAGTACAACGTACGCCTGAAGGACGACAAGCGTTATCCTTACATCAAGATTTATTGGGCGGATGCCTTTCCCAAGGTGACGATGACCCGCCGGCTGGCGGACGACGGGTCGCGCTACTACGGCCCCTACACCAGCGTCTGGGCGGTGCATCAGACCCTGGACGTGCTGCGCAAGATCTTTCCCTACCTCACTTGTGACCGGGTGATCACCGGCCAAGACAAGCGGGCGTGCCTGTATTTCGATATCAAGCTGTGCACGGCGCCGTGCATCGGGGCCATCGACCAAACCAGCTACCGGTCGATGATCGAAGATCTGTGCCGGTTTCTGGAGGGACACACCGAGCCGATCGTGGACCGCCTCAAGAAGGCGATGGCCAGCGCGTCGGAGGCCCTGGAGTACGAGCAAGCCGCCGCCATCCGGGATCAGTTGGCGGCGATCGAAAAGGTCGTCGAAGGGCAGCGGGTCGTCTCGCGGCAGAAGATCGATTCGGATGTGATCGCCTTCGCCAGGGAACAAGGTGAAGCCTGTGTGCAGGTGTTCTTCATCCGGGCGGGCAAACTGATAGGACGCGAGTACTTCATTTTGGAGGGCACGGAAGACGCCGAGGCGCCGGAGGTGCTCGAGTCGTTCCTCAAGCAATTCTACGACGAGGCCCCGCACGTTCCGCAGAGGGTGCTGCTCCCGGCCGAGATCGAGGAAGCCAAGATTATCGAGGCCTGGCTGACCCAGCGCCGCGCCGGCCAGCGGAAGGTCAAGCTGGTCGTGCCCCGCCGCGGCACCAACCGCCAACTGGTGGAAATGGCCGCCGAGAATGCGTCCGACACGCTGGCCATGCTGCGCACACGCTGGGAAGCCGACCGGAGCCAGCATGTTCAGGCGCTGGCTGAGCTCCAGGAGGCGCTCCACCTGAATGTCCCGCCCAACCGCATCGAATGCTACGATATTTCCAACCTCCAAGGGACGGCTGCCGCTGGTTCGATGGTAGTCTTCGAGCAGGGTGCTCCCAGCAAGAGCCTCTACAGAAAGTTCACCATCAAGAGCGTTCAGGGACAGGATGATTTTGCCAGCATGGAGGAAGTGCTCCAGCGCCGGTTCCGACGCTGGAAGATCGCCCAGGATGAACAGGACAAGCCCGGGGGCAAACTGGACCGAGCCTTCGGCCTCCTGCCCGACTTGCTGATCGTCGATGGCGGCAAGGGCCAGATGGGGCGGGCGGTGAATGTGCTGCGGGCGTTTGAGCTTTCCGAACAGGTGCCGGTAGCGGGCCTGGCAAAGGGCCATGAAGAGCTCTACCTGCCCGGGAAGGCGGACCCATTGATCCTTCCCCGTCGATCATCGGGATTGCATCTCATCCAGCGACTGCGGGATGAAGCCCATCGATTTGCGGTCAGCCACCACCGGACGCAGCGCCGAAAGGCCGGCATGGCCTCGCGGCTGGATGCCATCCCGGGCATTGGCCCGGCGCGCCGCAAGGCGTTACTGCGCGCCTTCGGGGACCTGAAAGCCCTGCGGTCGGCCGAGACCAAAGATCTGGCCGCGGTGCGGGGCATGAGCGTAGAGCTGGCCGAGCGCGTTAAGGAAGCTCTCTAGCAGGAGGACCGAGTGCACTCCGTTTGGATTGTTGACGACGATGATGAGATGAGCCACGCGGTCAAGCTGATGCTGGAACTGCTCGAGTTCCAGGTGCACACGTTCCGCGATGCCCGCACTGCCTCCCGGCAGCTTCTCGCCGGCCGCAGGCCGGATGTCCTGCTGCTCGATATCAACATGCCGGAGGTCACTGGCATCGACATGCTCGAATTCGTTCGGCTGCGCAAGGAGTTCAAAACGCTGCCGGTGGTGATGCTGTCATCCGAGACCACCGATGTTCAGGTGGACGAGGCCATGTCACTGGGAGCGAATGGATTTGTCTTCAAGCCGGTGACCATCGACGAGTTGGAAGCCGTGCTCAACAGGGTGCTTCCCCAGCGCAACGCCTGACCTCGGGGTCGCCGTTCGACCTAGATCGGGTGCACATCGGCACCCTCCCCGGCCCGACAAACCCATGTGGCGGCCTGATGTCCCGTCTCAGCCAGGTAGCGGCGGGCGAGCTGTTGGCAGAACTGGTCCGCCCTGGCTTTTTCGACCAGGCTGACCGTCGCCCCTCCGAAGCCGGCTCCCGTCAGGCGCGAGCCATACGCCCCTTCCAAGTGATCGGCGAGGTCCACCATGGTCTCCAGCTCGGGGGCCGAAACCTGGTACAAATCCCGCAAGCTGGCATGAGAAGCCCGCATCAACCTGCCGAAGCCGATCGCATCGCCCTGTTCCAGGCAAACCACCCCCTGACGAACGCGCTCGATTTCTTCGACGACGTGCTGTGCTCGTTGGCGGGCCGGCAAGGAAATCCGGTGAGCCAGGGAGGCAAATGCTGCCGGAGTGATTTCGCCGAGACTGTCCAGCCCGGGAACAAGCTGGCGCAACTCGGCTTCGGCCTGGCGGCATTCTTGGACGCGTTGGTTGTAGGCCGATGCTGCCAGAGCGCGGCGAACTCCCGTGTCCGCGACCACGATAGAGATTTCAGGCGGGATCGGTACGGCACGCAAGGTCAGCTCCCGGAAATCCAGCAGCAGAACATGATCCTCAACCGCGGACACCGACGCCCATTGGTCCATCAAGCCCGAGCTGACCCCGGCCATTGCATGTTCGGCCGTCTGGCACAGCCTGGCCAGATCCAGATTCTGCAGATCGACCGCAACCAGATTCCGCAGGGCGGCGGCGAAGGCCACTTCGATGGCCGCCGAAGAAGACAGGCCCGACCCAGAGGGCACGTCGCAGATATAGGCGGCCTCCCAGGCTGGCAATCGATAGCCTGAACGGACCCATGCCCAGCACACGCCTACGGGATAACGAGCCCAGTCCGGCGTGGCAGCGCGCAGTTGATCCAGCGGTAGCTCGAGATCAGCCGTCCGGAAGGCGTGCTCAACTCCAAGATCCAACGCCGCCAGCCGAATTGGTCCACTGGTGCTTTCCGCCATCGCCACGCGGGCTTCGAATTGGATACCGCAGGGAAGGGCCAGTCCGTGGCAGTAGTCGACATGCTCGCCGAGCAAGTTCACTCGGCCGGGCGCCCGGGCCACCAGGCTGGGTGTCCGCCCGAAGATCTGCTCGAAGCGCGCCGAGAGATTGCTGCCGATCATGGCGAGTTGTTCACCGCCGGGCCGCCGGGCTGGATCCAAACCCCCAGCCGCAAGGACAGGCGCAGCAGGGCTTGAAGGTCGGATTCATCGATCAAGTAGGCGTGTTCTCCCATGGGGTGTTGGAGGAAGCGCGCGGCCTTACGTTCACGCCGCAGGCGGTCAAGCGCATCCGGATGAACCACGGTGAAGAGCAGCTTGCGCGACAGGTTGGCGTCGGCGCCGCGGGCCTCAAATCGACCCAGGGCCTGGTCGAGCCCCGGCGGCAGATCATCGTCGACGAGCTTGTTCAACAGAGCCCGGATGTGCGAGATCTGCAGGCCCTGCGCTCGGGCACTCTCGAGGGACTGCGCCGTCAGTTGATAGCTATACGTATCCCCTTCGAGCCCGATCCAGGTGCAGATGCGCGCGATCTGATACCGCAAGCTGACATCCGTCGAACGTGGCACCTTGAGCTTGCCATCCATGCTGATCGAGGCGCGCCCCTCGACCGGTTCGATCGTGGCCCGGGTTCCTGGGTTGGACAACGCCTCGAACCAGGGCGTCAGCCGGAAGGCCGTCGGCGCTCCCCCGGTGTGGACCCCGCCCAAATCTACCGCGCCCAGCCAATGGAGCGGGCCGGAAATCATGCTGGCCAGCAAACGGCCGTCTATGGCGTCCCAATGCTCGAAGCCGCGCAGGAAGCGGCCAGAGCGAGCGTCTTGAAGGTACCAAGCATCAAAATCGCCACCGGGGCGTTGAAAACCGGGGCTGCGTGCCTTGACGTCGGCCTGAAAGGCGGCCATGTCCCACCATGTGCGGGGTGGCATGAGGCTGAGCATCTGCAGCGCGGCCTGACGGGCGCCGAAGGGCTGATTGGGCCAAGGAAGCGTGGCATGGAGCAATCCAGGAACGTGAGCCAGGTCATTCCACTGCCGGCTTGCGAGCCAGGCACGGCCCAAGGTGACCAGGGCGGCCGACCGATCCTGGTCCAAAAACCGCCGAGCGGCATCAGGCTGAGGCTGGAGCGGGTTCTCGGAAAGGACCCCCACCTCAAGCAGTAGCTGATTTAAGAGTTCGAGGGACCTCGGCTGGAGAAGATAGCTCGAGAGCCGATCACGCCGCTGGCTGGAAAGGCCACCCTGGGCGGCGGGGCGCCGGCGGAATGCCGACATCAAGGTTACGGCGTCATCGACTGCCCGGGAGGATGAAAGCTGAACCGTATCCGGGGTGTCGGCCGGGTGGCCGTAGGGCGGCTCCGTGGGATCGGATGCGGCTTGCAGACGAGCCAAGATTTCGTTGGGGATGTAACCGAACTCTTCAAAGCCGACCGGGGTGTCGGCAAAAGCTCGGCCCACCAGGCCCCGGTACCACAAGCTCTCGAGGACGGAGACGGGATGTCGCCAGGGCTTTTCCCGATCCCGCCTTCCCGGGCCGAGGCTCCGCACGGGGCCGAAGCGCCGTTCAAGGTCTGCCCAGGGAAGCTTGCCGCCGGAGCCGACGAGGTGGCTGATGACTTCCATCAGAGGTGGTGCCAGGGCGTCGATTTCCTCGTCGAGGGCGGCGCTCTGCAGCATGGCTGAGGCGACCCACTTGGCGGCCTCGGGCGGCGGCCCAGGCGGTGGATCCAATCCCCAAAGCTCCGCAAGGGAGCGCAGGAACCCGATGTCGTGGTCTTGGAGCGATTGGAGGAGGTCTTGCATGCCTCAGCCGGTATCTCTGGCAGATGCGGCGGGTCGTTGCCTACACTCGAACTCGAAGCGCCTTGGGTACGATCGTAATTTTCAACTGCGTGACCTGAGACGTGAAATCGGCGTAAATTTCGCCGTCGGTGTGGATGGGTATCGGGCTCTCCGAGATGACTTCGAGCTCCGTAAACTCTCCCAGGCGCACCTGGCGGAATCGGCCGTGCGTACCGCGCATGACTTCTGGTATCAGCCGGAGCATCATCAGCCGTGAAATGCCTTCGATGGCAGCGTAATTGAGGGCACCATCATCCGGAACGGCATCGGGGGAAGTAAGAAAGCCGCCCCCCTCTCGTCGGCCGTTGTTGATGGCGAGCAGTAGAGTCGGCTGCTCGAAGGTCTCTCGATCGGACTTGATCTTCATCATGGGTGCGTCGTGATGCCTGAACACGGTCTGCAGCACCGCCCAGAGGTACATCGGGTAGCCGCGCAGGCGCGTGATCTGGTAGGAGTAGATCGCCACCGAGGCCCCAAAACCAACGTTGATCGTGTTGTCCCAGTATTCGGTGCGTCCGGTGTTGTCGGTAATCGTCCCAACGTCCACGGCGCGCTCTGTGCCGTTAAGCGCCTTGAGGATAGCGATTTCGGGATCCGTGGATATGCCAACGTTGGCGCAGAAATCATTGCCGGAACCCACCGGCACGGCGCCCAGTGCAGGGCGGCGATCGGCGGGGATGCCCATCAGGCCGTTGACGATTTCGTGGATCGTGCCGTCGCCGCCCAAACCGACCACGGTGTCAAACCCCTCATTGGCGGCCTCGGCTGCCAGCTTGGAGGCATGCCCCGGATACTGTGTGGCAGCCCACTCCCCACCGCCGTGCCGATCGATGGCCGCCTGAAGGATATGAACCAGGTCCCAAGCGTGGCCCCGATCGGCGTGTGCATTGAAAATGAGTTTTGTCTTTGAGCTCAAGAAGACTTCTCCATAACGCGTTGTTCAGAGGCCACAAGTTCTTTCCAAGAGCATTCAGCTCACCACCCACAGGCGGCTCATCCAGGCTTGGGCGGTTGGGGTAGGGCTCCCACCAAGGAGAGCCAAGTGGATTTGGAGCGTCGATTATAGCCCAATCGGTTCTATCGAACCGGGGACCGCCGAGGGTGGTAGTACATTCTTTAAGCAAAGCGGTCCTTGACTTTCAAGCGCCGCCTGCATAAGGTTACTGTGAACGGAGCCTCAGGCCACCCGAAGGCTGCACGGCCCCCGTCGGCCATGGGATCATTCAACCGGCTGCCTGTCGTAAGCGGCAGTTTGAAGTACGCAAGCGCCGCGGTTGGATAAGCGCCCTTCCCTATGGCCCTCAGGCGCGGGTCACCCGGCGAGAGTGGAAAGCCGGCTGCCTAAAGGCGTGATGGGGCTCTTTCTTTTCCCCGGCGCTGGCCGCCCTGGCGTTTTCCTCCATCAACCACCCAAAATAGCGTTCAGTTCTGCCATGGCCTGTGCGGGATCCCTAAACCGAATGGCTGGCATTCCCAGTTGGCGGGCGGCAACAACGTTGTCCGCGAAGTCGTCGATGAACACGGCGGCCTGGGCGGGGAGCGACCATTCATCGAGCAGCAGCCGGTAGATGGCTGGGTCCGGCTTGGCCAGCCCGAGTTCGGCAGAGATCAGGATCGAATCGAACACGTCATCCAGGTGCCACACGTTCTCGATGGACTCTCGAGAATTCTTCCATCCGTTCGTGATCATGCCGGTCTTGTAACTCGCACGCAGCAGTCGAATCTTTTCGACCAACCCGAGGTCGAGCTGATCCCCACGCCAGAAATCCTGCCGCAGTTGCGCGGCCTGCTTGGGGGACAGGTCGAGGCGGCGAGCCACGTCGTCCCAGATGTCCTGAACGTTGGCTTCGCCGATCGTCGCCTGTCGACTGACCGTACTGCCGAAGACCATCTCGTCCAGTGAGTGCTGCTCCAGCCCCAGTCGCCGTTCCCAGGCCCGCCTCGGCTGCCGGTCGCCGGTGCGGACCAACACCCCACCCAGATCCCAAACCACGGCTTGTATTGGCGGCATCCCTGGCCCTCCGTCTCATGCGGGCGCTAGCTCATGCGGACTGGGGGAGCGCCTTCCGATAGGCGAAAAACTTCCACCGAGTTTCATACCCAAGCCCAAGATAGAGATCCAGCGCGCCGTTCTCGTTGTCCGAGTCCACACCCAATGCGGCTTCAGTCATGCCGGCCTGGGCAAGGATCTTCAGGCTGTGTGCAATCAGTGCTTTGGCGAGCCCCTTCTGTCGCCAAGGACGCCTGACACAGATGTCTTCCGTGTATCCGCGCGCCCGATCGTAGCGCCGGTTTTCGTCCTCGTCAATGAAGTTGAGGACCATCCCGGCGACTTCGTCCTGCGCCCACGCGACTTGCCACAGGTCCGGATTGGCCTTCGGATAGCTGTTCCACAGTTGATAGTCGTCTTCGGAAACCGGCCGTGTGCCCCAATGGTCCAGAAAGGCCTCTTTCATGGCGGCGTAGATCGCCCGGTGGTGCTCGGGCTCGACCTTGCGAAGCTCCAGGCCCGGGGGGAGCAGATGGTCAGGGATGTTCTTGAGATCACTTCGCACCATGCGGTAGAAGGTGCGCGTCGGTTTGAAACCCCGGGCTAGGACGACCGCCCGCAGAATATCTTCGCTCTCACCCAGCAGGATTTGGAGGAACTTGGGATGGACCTCGCGATGTGTGGCTGCGATGGACTCCAGGCGATGGACCACGCTGTTGAGAAGTCGGACCGGAAGGCCAGTCGTTCGATACTCGGGCAAGACGTACATGTCGGCGCGATAGATGCGGCCGCCGGCATTCTCATCGCTCCAGGAGGCGTCAGCGTAGGCGACCAGTCGGCCGTCGGCCTCGGCAAGGACGGTGTCTTTGCTGGGATCGAAGTGCGGCGTGCGCTCCAGGCGGATGCGCACTTCTTCGGCATTCCTGACGATGTCGATCCCGTCAGCAGCCATGCAGGCGTTGGTGACGGAGGCGATCGCCTCCAAATCGGACTCGTCCTGCCATGGTCGGAGGACAATGGCCGAATCGTGCGGCTGCCGCCGACGGTGGGTGTCTTTGGTTGTCATGTGGATCTCCCTCACGCGGCGTAGGTTTTTTTGGCTTGGGATCGGCTTCTTGAAGCCGATCCGGGGGAGGCAGGGCCCGCGAGCCTTGGCCTGTAGCCTCCCCCGGTTACTTATGGGCTATGAACATCAGCATGCTCACTTGCTCGGCTCGGTCGGGCTGGGCGAACTCAGGATCCAGGCCCACGACATCGATGTCACCGAACCCGGCCCACGCGAGCATCATCGACATCTCGTGCCGTGAATACCAACGTTCACGCACGGTCCGGTACTCCTGGCGAACCAACTGATCGTCCTGGTAAAGCTTGTAGACCCGCTGTTCCGTGTACATCTGATCTACCGGGTCGAGGCTCACGAAGCGGCGTTCTGCCATGAGCGAGTTTCCGTCGGTTGTCTTCAGGCGCACCGGGTGGTGAGAAGCGCCCTGGACCAGACTTCCCGAACCCCCAAGCAGCGTCGCCGGAAGCTCGACGTTGAATGCAAGGGCCCCGCCCGGTTGCAGGTGGCGGTAGATGGCAGTCATCGCTCGAAGCACCTGCCGACGGTCAGTGAGCAGCATCATCGTCCCATGCGGCACCAGGACCGAGTTGTACCGCCGGTCGAGGTCCATCTGCTCCATCGCCACGCCGAACAGCGTGAGACGCAGCTTGCGATCGAGGGCCAAGCGGAGCAGGTAGGCGCGCATGACCGGTGACGGCTCGACGGCATCGACTTCGTATCCATTGCCGATCAGGTGGATCAGCAATCCCCCGGAGCCCGCACCCACCAGCAGCGCCGGCTCCCCATGGCTCTCCACGACCGCTCGATAGGCAGCGAAGGATCGATCGCCCTGACTCGGAAGGTGATCCTTGATGGCCCAGTACATCTCGGCCAGGCCCGGCGCCCGCACGGCGCTCGTGGGCGTCCATGCCTGTGTTTTCATCATCGTTTCCTCCTGCTCAGCCTCCGCCTGCCTTGCCCGTCTGGGGGCCCGCCTCCTGCTCGCCGGCTCTTGCCTCATAGCCCTCTCGCTGGACAACTGAGAGCGCTCCAGTCTTCCGCCAACCGCCCCGTGGTACCCCCAAGCGACACAGGAATCAAAAGAGGCTGCGGACCCCGCAGCCTCATCTGAGAATCAGGCCAAATGAAAACCGCGGGCGACTGGATTGCGCCCGCGGTGGTGGTCGAGAAGGGACTAAGCCGTCAGCAGGCGCACTCCAAGAAGGTAACAGCGGACAGACCGCCGCTATCGCCTTCCGTTCGGAACATCGCAAACATCGCCATCATGCACCTCTCTGACCTTGATTCGTACCCGACGACTCTACAACCTTTCCCGGGCCAGGTCAAGTCCCTGTATCTGTTCAGGACATATGAGACGAATTTGGGGGCGGAGCCATCGCCGAGTGGTGACGAGTAAGATACTCTGCTGGGGTCTGCAGGTCAAGCGAATAGTGCGGTCGAATGTGATTGTAGACATGTTCCCATTGCCCTCATTGCCTGGTTGAGCTTCGTGAGGTCCAGATCCCCCATGTAGCGATCATGAAACTCTTCGGTGTGCGTTCTCTGGGCCCGCTCGACGTGCCCGTTGAGTTTGGGTGAGCGAGGGGGAAGGACAAACAGACGGATGCCCTTCTCGGCGCACGCCAGTTCGAAGTCGGCCTGGAACTCGCTGCCGCCATCAACCTGGACGGCCTTCACCGGGTAGGGAGACCGCTCGATGAGGGTATCCAG
Organism: uncultured Chloroflexia bacterium; assembly: GCA_963807065.1. Classification (GTDB taxonomy): domain Bacteria; phylum Chloroflexota; class Anaerolineae; order Anaerolineales; family E44-bin32; genus CAWAND01. The sequence goes on along the minus strand of CAWDZQ010000004.1, from coordinate 410,018 downwards.
AAACGAGCTGGCGTTGCGGGCGGTGGCGCTGCGGAAGGCTTCGATCACATCCCAGCGGGAAACCATATCCCTGGCGGTGAACTGCTTGATCACTTTCCCCGGCAGGGGGCGCACGATCCAGTGTGTCCACCTGGACCAGGTCCCCTGGCAGGCTTCACTGTGTAGCCTCTGGGCTTGCGGATGGCGTAGGGACGCCTCACACGGCGGCGGTGGTGTTTGATCCCATTGACTGAATGGGATGATCCCGTTGCTCAGGGGCTCACGCAGCACCCCGCGGGCTTTGAGGCGGGTCAGGATCCGTCCCACCGTCGAAGCTGATGTCTGCCAGCCCTCCTGCTTGAGCATGTGGGCCAGCTTCACCTTGTCCCAGCCATATTCTTCCCGCAAGTCCTGCACGGCCTGGGCCAGCTCGGGCGACCACTGCGGTCGGCGACAGTTCTTCGGTCGGCGAGACCTGTCTTCCAGCCCTCGCACGCCCTCCGCTTCCAACCGCTTCTTCCAACGGTAGATCGTCGACCTGGGAAGTTTCAGCAGCTCCGCCGCTCGATCGGCCGTGTAGCCCTCCTGCCGGAGACGCTGCCATGTCTTGAGCCACCTGAGCCGCTCCGAGGCCAGGTCGCTCAGATCGATGGGAGGATTTTGAGATAGATAGTAGAATGGACGTGGTAGTGCAAACTGCCGCATTTGGGGTCTCTCCTTTCGGTCGACAAACCTAAGGATGACCCCAAATTGCTTTCCTCGCTACCGTCTCACGTGTATCTGAACTTATTCAGTCCCAGCTTCTCCGGGCTGAGGCAACAGCCTTCCAAGGTCACCGGTCGACGCCCGAACAAAGTCCGCCAGCAACCCGTACGCGGTGGTGTCGGGGCCGGGGTCAGCCTCCAAAACGGTCAACGGACCAAGTACGTCGGACCAAAAAGTGACCGCCGACGACGCGCCGCTCACCTGATACAGAGGGTCGTCGCTCGCAAGGAGAGTCGGTTGGACCGATGCGGTGATCTGTCCAGCGTGCGCCTGTGCTTGGCACACCAACTTCCACCGCTTCCCTTCTTGGGCCGCCCGGCGAATGTCATCTTGCATTAGGGGCCGGATGCCGCTCCTTTCAACCTGATCGGGAGTCATGGGATGATCCATCAGAACGCTGACCAGTGCTGCGACCTTGACGCTGGCGTCCCAACCATCAATGTCGCCCGATGGATCGGTCTCAGCGATCCCGATGTCCTGAGCATGGGCAACGGCCTCGTCGAAGCTGCGGCCGTCTTCCATCAAGCACAAGATCAGGTTGGTGGTGGAGTTGAGCACACCCCGAAAGCCGTTCAGCCTGGCGGCCGGCAGAGACTCTCGCCACAGCGAGAAGATAGGGGCCCCGTCCATCACGGTGGACTCGAACAGAAAGCGCACGCCGTTCGCCTCGGCCAGGTGGGTCAACTGGCGATAGGCGTGGACCACGGGCCCCTTGTTGGCGGTTATGGCGTGCATTCCCAGGCCGAGCGCGGTGCGGATGTGATCGATCGCCGGCTGCCCGGTGGCGTAGTTGACGGGTGTGTTCTCGAATAGGAGGTCGGCCTGGGAAGAGCGCAGCAAGGAGGCCACCTTGTCCATCGGCTCGGCGCCTGAGAGAGCGGTCAAGTCGCCGCCGCCTTCAACGGTTAGGCAGGCGGCTTCCAGGTCGATCCCGTCGGGGGCGAAGACGATTCCGTGACTCCCCGTAGCCACACCGACCACCCGCCAAGCCAACCCGTAGCGGTGCTCGAGATGATGCCGCTTGTCAGCCAGCAGGCGGGCCAGGGCTCGGCCGACGTTGCCCAATCCGAGCAAAACCAGGCGCATTTCTCGCATGTCACACCATCTCCTCTTCTTTGACGAGCGCCGGCCGGGGGCGTCAGCCGGTGCGCCGCCCGGCTAGATCAAGGGCCAGGGGTAGTGCCGGCCAGGGCCGGGCAAGGGCATGCAGCCGGACTGAATGAGGTGCTCTGCCCGATGATCGAGGGTGCGGATCTCATCTCCCGAGAGCAGCGGCTCGAGCTGCGAGCGAGCTTGCTCATCGTGAAGTTGGTCTCGAAACTGGAGGAGGTCCTTGAGGAGATCGCCCGGGATGGCTTGGCCGGCGAAATCCCAAATCACCGTCCGCAGCTTGGGCTCCACGTGGAAGCACACCCCATGGTCGATGAGCCACAAGTGATCCTGTGGGTCAAACAGAACATGGCCGCCCTTGCGATCGGCGTTGTTGATGAGCGCATCGAACAAGGCGGCCGGCAGCAACCGCGGCTTGTCCTCTTCGGCCATCGTGAAGTAGTGGCGCTCGGGGTCGGCGTCGACGAACAACTGGACGGATCCGGGGCCTGAGGGGCCGGTGCTCCGCATGACTGTCGGTGGCACGAGATCCCAACCCAGTTGACGGCTGACGACGTAGGCCGCCGCCTCGCGGGCCGCCAGGGTTCCCCCAGGAAAATCCCACAAGGGCCGCTCGCCCTCGGAAGGTTTGTAGACGGCCCGGCGAGACTGGTCGCCGCACTCCACCCGAACCAGGAAGGTGAAGTTGGAACCGTACACGAACCGGCCCTCGAGGGCCAGGTCGCCGTCGGCCAGGTCGGATAGGATTTCCGGGTCGGATGATCGATCGGGTGAAGGCATGCAGGCGCCTGGATCTTGTGAAAGCCGGCTGGGTGCGCCGCGGGCCTAATGCTTGTGGCCGTTGCGCTTGGGGCAGAAATGCCCCTCCGGGTCAATCGGCTGGCCGCAGTTTCCACAGATAGTGCGGCCGAGGCTGGCCACCTCCACGCCCCACTGGCACATCCGGCGCATTTGATCTCGGGTACACCAGAAGCGGGCCACACCGGGTTCGTCCACTTGGCCCTCTTCCGGCTGGATTTCGCGTGCCACCAATACCATCAGATCGTCGGCATCGTCGTAGCCCAGCCCCAACTGTCCTACTCGGAATGCGGGGTCGATTGGGCGCTGCAGCTTCATCTCGGCGTCTTGGGCACCAATTTCCGCATCGGACAGGCCGGGCACGCGGGTGATCAACTCATCAAGGAATTGCTCCACACCCACGGCGAGGGATTGGATCTGAGTCTTCTCGACGATCAGAGTCACCAGTTCGTCGTCTTTGCTGGCCTGGAGGTAGAAGACGCGTTTGCCCGGTGGGCCGATGGCGCCCGTGGTGATGTGATCTACCGGTCTGAGGTTGAATTCCAACGAAGGCATGAGCACAGCTCGGGAACCGGATGTTTGAAGAGGTTTTGGGCATGGTCAGCCCGGCGTTTGACGAAGTATATCATCGCGCCTTGGCCTGGTGCGCGGCGGCGGCGTCATTCAGCTTCACCAGCATGGTGTGCTCGCCGTGGAAAGCGAGCACACTGACCGATCCTGGCTGGACCACCAGGCGCTGGAACAGATCTAGGGGCAGGCCGACGTAGTGAGCGACGGCGAGTTTGATCATATCTGCATGGGAGACGCAGGCGATGACTGCCTTCTTGGAACGGTGCTGGTTGATCAGTGTGTCGAGTTCACCGACGATCCTGGCCTGGGCCTCGGCAAAGGACTCGCCGCCCGGGAATCGGGCCCGCGATGGCGCATTTTGAACCCGCTGCCACAGCTTAAGGCGTCGGAGCGATTTGAGGCTGCGTCCCTCCCATTTGCCCAGCCTGAGTTCGCCCAGGCCCGGCCGGACCTGGACTTTGAGACCCTGGGCTTCGGCGATCGGATTGGCGGTCTCCATGGTGCGCTCGAGCGGGCTGGCATACACCGCCTGCAGTTTCACATCGGCCAACGAAGCCGCCACGGCTTCAGCCTGGGCCAGCCCCAATTCGTTCAGATGAACGCCCGGCAGCCAACCGGCGAGCCTATGCTTGCCGACGAAGTCATTCTGTCCATGGCGGACGAGCAGCACGGTGGTCATGGTTTCGGCGTTAGGCCTCACCTCCTGAACGGCTGGGCTGTTGGCGTTTCAGATGCTGGATTTCATCCTCGGTCAGCTCGGGCAAGACCTCGTGGCGAGTGAGGCCCAGGGCCTGGCGCTGGGCCTCGCGCCAGCGTTCCAGGCGGGCCGTGACTTGCTCTTCATAGCCCTCATCGGTCGGGGCGTAGAAGTAGGTTCCGAGGAGATCCTGGGGAAGGTACTGCTGGCCGACGTGGTGGCCGGGCTTTTCGTGGGGGTAGATGTAACCTTCGCCGTGGCCGAGCGCGGCGGCGTCCCGGTTCGAGTCGCGCAGGTGATCGGGGACGTCGATGATGCCCTTGTCTTCGACCATCCGGTAGGCCTTGAAGTAGGCCGTGGCGGTGTTGGACTTGGGCGCCGTGGCCAGGTAGAGCGTGGCCTCAACCAGGGGGTAGACGCCTTCCGGCATTCCGATGAACTCGAAAGACTGAGACGCGGCGGCCGCCACCACCAAACCCATCGGGTCGGCCAAGCCGATGTCCTCCGACGCCAAAATCAGGAGGCGGCGCATGACGAAGCGCGGTGATTCTCCCGCGTAAAGCATCTTGGCCAGCCAGTAGAGTGCGGCGTCGGGGTCCGAGCCGCGCACGGATTTGATGAAAGCAGAGATGGTGTCGTAGTGGGCGTCGCCGTCTTTGTCGTAGAGGATGGCCCGCCTTTGTATGGATTCTTGGGCGACGCCGAGCGTAATCTGGACACGGCCCGCCGAGTTGGGCTGGGTCGTCTCCACGGCCAATTCGAGAGCATTTAGCGCGTTGCGGGCATCGCCTCCTGCGACCTGCACGAGATGGGCCAGGGCATCCGGGTCCATCTCCACCTCCCGCCGGCCATAGCCGCGGGCCGGGTCATCCAGGGCTTGCTGGATGATGGCCCCCACATCTTCATCAGTGAGGGCACGAAGCTGGAATATGCGCGATCGAGAGACGAGCGCACCGATCACCTCGAAGTAGGGATTCTCGGTGGTGGCCCCGACGAGTGTGATCAGCCCCTGCTCGACCAAGGGCAGCAAGGCATCTTGCTGGGCCTTGTTCCAGCGATGCACTTCGTCGACAAACAGGATCGTGCGAGTTTGATAGAGCTTACGCCGCTCGCGTGCGGCGGAGATGACCTCGCGCAGTTCGGCCTTGCCGGCCAGGACGGCGGAAATGGTCTCGAAGTGGGACTTGGTGGAGTTGGCGACGATCATGGCCAGGGTGGTCTTGCCGGTGCCCGGCGGGCCCCACAAGATGATCGACGAGAAGAGGCGGTCGGCTTCGATGGCCCGGCGAAGCAGCTTGCCTTCCCCGACGATGTGCTCTTGGCCGACGAATTCATCAAAGTGCCGCGGCCGCATCCTGGCGGCGAGGGGCGCCTCCTGCGCGAGCCGGGCAGACATGGCATGATCGAAAAGGTCGGGCATGGATATGCGGCCATTCTACCATCGCGCAAGCGCGCCTCCTGCGAGCGGCCAGCAGGGAACAGGGGGTGGTCCGGGGGTTAGAATCCCGGGCCGAATCGCCTTCGGCGGTTTGCGTTGGAGGACACAGGATGGTCAATGTCCAGGATGGTTTCTGGGTTGTGGCGCTGGCCCTTCTGGCCGGAAACAGCCCTCGGCTCGGTGGGGAGCCGACGTCAGCGTTCAATCGGTGGCTGTGGCCGAGCAACCTAGGCCGGATGGGGTGCCAGAGTCGCCGGTGCACTGTCCGGCGAACCCAACGAGGTGCATAGGCCCTGGAGTCAGGGGTTTGCCGGCCAGAAGATGAGCACTACGCCGTCGCTGCCCAGGTCATGGAATGCGTGACCGACCTGGGCCGGCACGAAGATCAGGCTGCCCGGCCTGTAGGCCACATCGTCGGAACCAACGTGCAGCATGCCGGTGCCGGAGATGACGACGTTCAACTCGTCCACCAGGTGCGTCTGGCTGCGATCACCCCCGTGCTCGAAGGGGAGCAGGTAGGCGCCCCCGGTGATGGAGGGGACCTTGAGGAAGCGTCTGAACAGGTTGGCTGTCGGTGACGGGTCCGCCGCGAAGGATGTGGAATTGGCTAAGACGACCGGCGGTTCATCCGAGCCACCGGCAGCTTTGGCGAAGAGGACAACAACGGTCAGGGCGCTCTCCACCTGCTCGAAGTCGTGCGCCACCCCAGCGCGACGAACACGATCGCCCCGTCCGAGACCGGCGCGTCGAGATCTGCGGTGTGCAGCCGCGCGCTACCTTCGAGTACCACGTAGATCTCGTCCTGGGCGTGCGAGTCCTGCGGATCCGTCGCCCCCGCCTGCACTTGGTAGACGCCGACCTGCATGGTGTCGATGTCCAGGAAGCTGGTGAAAGCCACGGGCGAGCCGGAGACGGTGCCGACGGATGCGACGTCGAAGGACTGCCCGTGGACGTCGGCCGGCGAAGGGGACGGTGATGGGGACGGCGATGGGGATAAAGCGCCCGGCAGGCTGGAACTTGCCGATGGAGGAGGTGACGTCAGGACGGATGGCTGCGACGACCCAGGGGCGCAACCGGAGAGTGTGAGGATCAGCCCGATGGCGACGGCCGCCAGCGGCCGTCGCAGGAGGCCCGCTGTCCTGCGCGGGAAGATGGAGCCGGTTCGAGTTCGTAGCATCTTATCGTCTCCACGCTTGGTGGGGGGATGGGGTTCAAAGTGTGAGCCAGCGCCAGCGATTGACCACCACAATTGGGCAAGTGTTTACGCATTGTGAAACACTCGGCCACGTCCACCGGCAATGGTGGACCAATCACCCTCGCCGGCTTGCGCGCCGTGCGGATAGGGGGGTTCGATAGGATCTGGCAGGGACATGATGTCATCCCAGCCAACGGAAATTGAAGACTTGCGAGGGTGGTATGCGGCGAGTTGAACCCGGTCACTGTGTTAGAATCTCGGCCCAGATGCGCCTTCGGCGGCTCGCGCCGGAGGACGAAGGATGGACCTTGGACTCGATGGCATCTGGCTTGACGATTGTGCTGGCTTCGGCTTCTCCAAGACGGAGCCAGCTCTTAGCTCAGTCGGGGGCCGAGGTGCGAGTTCAGCCGGTGGGCGTCGTCGAGCAGGCCCGCTCGGGAGAAGCGCCTGAGGTGCTTGTGCAGCGGCTGGCGGGCACCAAAGCGGAGGTCGCTGTCGTGGCCGCCGAAGGCGCCCAACTGGTCCTGGGGGCGGATACGATTGTCGTCCAGAACGGCCAGATTTTGGGCAAGCCGGCCTCGCGGGCCGATGCGGAGGCCATGCTCAGGGATCTGGCCGGACGGGCTCACGATGTCATCACGGGGCTGGCGCTGATCGAGCCGGCCTCGGGCCGGCGTGCGGCGTGCGTTACCCGTTCGCGGGTTCCCATGCGCGGCTACTCCCAGGCAGAGATCGAGGCCTATGTGGCGACAGGGAGCCCGATGGACAAGGCTGGCGCCTACGGCATTCAGGACAAGGATCTCAATCCGGTGGATTTTGCGGTGTTCTCTGACTGTTTCACGAACGTGATGGGCCTCCCCCTGTGTCGGTTGGGCCAGGCGCTGACTGCGCTCGGCTACCATCCGCCACGAGACTTGGGGACAATCTGTCAATCGTATGGTCGTCATGCGGTCGCCCCCTGGCACGGGGCGGTGCAAGGTGCTGTATGAAACGCCTGCTGGCCGTCGCCCTGATTGTGACAATATTCACAAGCAGCTGTGGATTGTTTGGCGCTGGCCCGAGCACGCCGGCGCCGACGCCCAGCCTGCCCGGCCCGTCGGTGCGAAACACGCCCGCCCCGGACGCCGAGGCGGCCGCCGGCCAGTTCCTGGACGCATGGAAACAGGACGGCTACGACAGCATGTACGCCATGCTCAGTTCGCTCACCCAGGCGGGAATCAGCCAGCAGGCTTTCGTCGATCGCTATGACTCCGTCGTCACCCAGGCGGCACTGAGCGGGATCGACACCGAGATCGTCTCTTCGCTGGTACATCCGGACGCAGCCCAGGTCCGCTACCGGGTCACCTTCCATAGTTCGGTGGTGGGAGATTTCGTGGTCGAGACCTTTATGGATTTGACCCGCGAGGAGAACCAGTGGAAGGTGGCCTGGTCAGACAGCGACATCATGCCCGATCTCGCCAACGGCAACCAGCTGTCGATGCAGGTGGACACCCCAATCCGGGCCAACATCTACGACCGCAACGGGCTGGCACTGGCCACGCAAGGAGATATCGTTGCCTTGTGGATCGTCCCCAACCAAATCGGGGATGAAGACGCTGAATTGAACATGCTTTCCGCGTTGAGCCGCCTGCTTGACCGCCCGGCAGACAACATCCGGGCCCTGTACGACGACATCCGCTCCACGGATTGGCGCGTCAACTTGGGCGAGGTGTCTTTGGACGAGTTTCAGCGTTACCAAGGAACCCTGGCGGCCACCGGCGGCGTTCAGTGGGCCGTGTATCAGGGACGCTACTATCCCAATGATGGATTGGCGCCGCATTCCGTGGGCTACGTTGCTCAGATTCAGGCGGAACAGGTCGAACAGTACCAGCGCCTCGGCTATCGCAAAGACGCCTTTGTTGGGCAGGACGGGCTGGAGGCGGTCTACGAAAGCGATTTGCGTGGCACGCCCGGCGGCACGCTCTATGTGCTCGATTCCGGCAACAACGTGATCAAGGAACTGGCGTCGCGCGATCCGGAGCCTCCGTACGCCGTCTACACCAATCTGGATCGTGACCTGCAACTCAACGCGCAGCGGGCACTGGCCTCGATGCCCGAGCAAGTGAGGGCGGCGGCGGTCGTGCTGGACCGTGACTTGGGTGCCGTGTTGGCGATCGCCTCTTCGCCCGGCTTCGACCCTAATCTGTTCAACGCCCAAAATCCCAACAGCGGCGCCGGACTGACCGACCTGTACCAGAACACCAATCAGCCGTTTGTCAATCGGGCCACGCACGGGACATATGCCGTGGGTTCCCTTTTCAAGATCATCACCATGGCAGCGGCCCTTAAATCCGGCTACTTCACGCCGCAGACCATCTACAACTGCGGCAACCAGTGGAACGAGGATCCCAGCATCGGCCCGCTCAACGACTGGACCTACGAGCGAGATCTGCCGGCCCAGGGCGAAATCACCCTGATGCAGGGGCTGGAGCGATCTTGCAACCCCTGGTTCTTCCATATCGGCTTCGATCTGTTCAATAAGGGTCTGCCGGAGGCGCTGCCCGACATGGCCAAGGCTTTCGGCCTGGGGACGGCCACCGGGATCGAAATTGGCGACGAAGCCGGCCTGGTTCCCAGCCCCGAGACTAAGGCACAGCGCAACGACCTCCCCTGGGGAATTGGGGACGTAGTCAACCTGGCCATCGGCCAGGGCTTCCTTCAAGCCACACCACTGCAGGTGGCCCGCTACGTGGCGGCCGTGGGCAACGGTGGGACGCTTTACCGGCCGCAGCTGGTCCAGAAGGTCGAAGACGCCATCGGGGACGTCAAGAGCGAGTTCGCCCCCGAGGCCCAGGGGAAACTGCCCTTGAGCGACGCTGACATCAAAGCCATCGAAGCCTCCATGGTCCAGGTCGTTCGGGCCCCTAAAGGCACGGCTCGCAACCGCTTCTTGGGGCTCAATCTCAACATCGCCGGTAAGACGGGCACCGCCCAGACAGCCCAAGAGGAGCCCAACGCCTGGTTCGGCGCCTACACGTTCGAGGGCCGGGAGGACAAGCCGGACATCGCCGTGGCGGTGATCGTTGAGAACCAGGGCGAAGGCTCCGACTGGGCGGCACCGGTGGTGCGGCGGATCATCGAGTCCTATTTCTTCGGCCGGCCGCTTTCGCTGTATCCGTGGGAATCCCAGATCGGTGTGATTAGGACCGCCACGCCAACCCCCGACGGCGGTAACTCGGGTGGTGACACCACCCCCACCCCTTAGCCGATGACCGACGAATCCCTAATCGACGGGCTAGTTGTGACCGCCCAATCTGGGCTGTTTGAAGTTGAAACGGCACATGGTCAGGTAACGGCCCAGCTGCGGGGCCAACTCAAAGAATTGGAGTCATCCACCGATTTGATCGCCCTGGGCGACCGGGTCAAAGTGCGGCTGCTGGATCACGGCAAGGCGGTGATCGAGGACGTGGCCGAGCGGACCCGCGTCCTCTCGCGCCAGATGCCTTCCCGCGATCGTGAGCAAATCATGGTTGCCAACCCGGATCAGGTCTTCTTCGTCATGGCCTGCGCCGACCCGCCGCCGAACCCGCGGATGCTCGACCGCCTGCTGGTAGCCGCCGAACGTGAGGGCATTCCGGCCATGATCTGCGCCAACAAAGTCGACCTGGTCGACGAGAGTGATTGCCGGGCGGTGTTCGATCGCTATCAGCCGATCGGGTACCCGGTGCTCTACACCTCAGCCAAACGCGGCCATGGCCTCGACCTGATCCGGGACCGTCTAAAGGATCGCATCAGCGTCTTCGCCGGGCCGTCCGGGGTGGGGAAGACCAGCCTGCTTAACGCCATCCAACCTGGTCTCGCCTTGCGGACGGGCGAGGTCCGAGAGGCAACCCGCACAGGGAAGCACACCACCGTTTCCCTGAGATTGGTGCGCCTGGAGTTGGGCGGCTACATCGCCGACACGCCCGGAGTGAAGGCGTTCGCCCTATGGGACATCGAGCCCGAGGAGTTGGACGCATACTTCCCCGAGATACGGGACCGCGTGGCCGACTGTGCCTTCAGCAACTGCAGCCATCTGCATGAGCCGGACTGCGCCGTACTGGCGGCCGTTGAGCGGGGTGAGATCGACCTCGAGCGGTACGATTCATATCGGCGGATGCGCCTGGGAGAAGACTAGGCCCAGGTCAGCAACCCCGGCGCTAGCAGCAGCACCGCCACCCCCGCCAAGAAGAGTACAGCCAACGAAGAAACCGAAAGCGTGATGGTCGCCAACGGAATCAGAAGATGCCAGCGAAGGCGGCGAGCGGAAGGGCGATCGCCGACAGCTTCCGCCGTGCTGGCCAGCTTCAACCCCGTCAGCAGCGTCATTGCCCCCAGCGGGATCAGGTAGGGTGAACTCAAACTCAGCGATAGGATCGAAGCCGCCGCCGCCAGCCCACCCAGGGTCAGCAGTACCGGGGGACAAACTGCCCCGTGACCCCCGCAAACTCGAATCGCGAAACCTAAACCGGCGAACAGCGGGACCAGCCCAAGGTAGGCGGCCTGCAGGTAGGTCAGCTTGCGGTAGGAGGTGGCCGATCGAGATCGCATCCGGTTGAACGAGGTTCTCGCCACGCGTGGGGGGTCCTTTGTGTGGGCGGCCCCACCGGCCGCCTTGGGGCCCATTCTAGCCGCCGGGGACTGCCATATTCCCTCACGAAACTGCCAATCCCTATCACAGCGCCGGGAATCAGCCACGCCCGGCGCAGCGACCCGGCCGGGCGTGTGGACGTAAGTTTAGCCGTTGTCGGCTACAGCGGGCGCATCACCCGATCGGTGCGGAGCTGCTTGAACCAAAGTGAAGCACCTCGGGGCATGGATTCAATCGCCGCTTCCTGCCAGGCCCGCACCCCAAGCCCCTGAATGGTCTGGGGTTTGTATCCTGCACCCCGCCACGTGCCGACATGCTGGGCCAGATAGGGGGGCAAAAACAGGAGGGCGGCTTCACTTTGCAGCTCACTGGACGCCTGCTCAACGGCGTCCATCAGAGCCGGGATGGCCTGATCGAGGGACAGGTTGTTCTCGAAGTAGAGTTCGTCGATGCGGGTAACCAGGTTTTCGACCTGCCAACCCGCCACCCCCGCCAGGTCGGCGGACTTCTCGATCATGAAGTAGGCCTTCTCGCCAAAGGAAGCCATCACATCAGACCGGGACATACGCCGCCGGCCACGGGTGGCGTGGGTGATGAAGCGGGCAATCTCATCCGCATCCTGCGGCCGTCCCCGGCGCACGCTTATGTCGCCGGCGTGGGTCATGGGCGGTTCAGCGAGCAGGGGCTCCTTCGGCTTCGGCAGCTTGGTCCAGGCCGCTTGTACCTGGTCCCAGGTCTTTTCGAAACTGCCGTCGTTATGGATGACGACTTTGGCCGCGCGGAGCTTGTTTTCTTGCGGAGACTGCGCAGCGATGCGCTGTCGGGCGGCTGCTTCCGACAGATTGCGTTTGTGCATCATGCGCTCGATCTGCTGATTCCGAGGAGCATTGACGACCCAGATGGTGTCGCATCCCGCCGCCAGGTCCGTCTCCAGCAGCTTGATGGCCTCTACCGAAACCACGCTTTGCTTGGCCCGCCGGATCAACAGATCGACGGCGTGCGAGACCAGGGGGTGGACGATCCCTTCGAGCTGGCCGAGGGCCTTGGGGTCGGAAAAGACGATCTTCGAAAGCCGCGACCGGTCGATATGGCCCTCTTCGTCCAGGACCCAGCGGCCGAAGCTCTTGATGACCTGATCGTAGCCGGGAGCACCTTCAGAGATCGCCCGGTGAGCCAGGGCATCGGCATCGATCCCGTAGGCGCCCAAGTGCTCGAGCATCTTCCGGACGACGCTCTTGCCGGTGGCGATATTGCCTGTCAATCCGATGACGTACTTGCCCGCCCAGCGGCTCACACAAACCTCCGTAATGACGACAGTTGAATTCTAGATGGTGGCGCAGCCGATGTCAAAGCGCCGACATCACTTCAGTTGAACGTAGTAGACCTGCCCGGCGGCCGCCAGATACAGGTCGTTGGGCGGCCCTAAGGTCATCGCCGAGATGCGATCGGGGATATCGGTGTTCGACTCCAGCCGCCCCTGGTACACCATCCGCATGCTGTAGTGATAGACGGCTTTCCCGGCGGCGTCCAAGAAGTATAAGGAGGGTTCTGGCGGGGGGGAATAGTCCATTTGCGTCAGCAGTGCGCCTGGCAGCAAGCCCCCGGGCTGGCCGGCAGCGGTGGCATTCTTGAAATTCTCGTCCTTCTGGCAGTCCACGCCAATGTGGACTCCGCCGCCTGTGAGATGCTCGGTGGTGCGTTGGCATTGGTCCAGCAGCCCGTCTTGGTGCAGGATAAACAAATCTTCCTGGGCTTCGGCCAAGTCGATCGCATCCTGCAGGTCAGGCGCCTGCTCGGCGAAATACAACGAAGGATTGCCGCTGAAGACGCCCCCGGTCGCGTCGTACATCCAGACTGCGTTGGACTTGGTATCGAGCACAAAAAGCGTGTCGTTGAAGACGTCAATCGCCTGGATGCGGCCGAAGCCGGTGTCGGGGGGCGTGAGCTGAGAGGTGAGCGGCCGCCGATCCGGCGCGCAGTAAAGCAGGGTCCCGTCAGCGTCAAGGGCAACGACACCTTCGGCCCCCAACGCGCCCGGGGCAGCCTGGACGGCCAGGTCAACAGGAGTTCCCATGCCGGGGAAGCTGGAAGCGCCATCCAGGCATTCAAAATTGCTGTCGATTTCAAATCCGCGGCCGGTCGCCCACGTGCGATAGATCTTCTGATGGGCGGCATCCAGCACGTACAGATCGCTGGCCGTGGCTGCCAGGGCGCTGATGTGCGCATCACCCCCAAAGCCCCCGTTGATCAGCGGGTGGTAGTTCAGCCGCACCACAAGGTCGAGGTTGTCGATAGCCGCCGACACTTCAGATTGCAGCGTGGATAACTGGCTGTCGCTCCCATAAGTGCCGGCCTGGTCGAGGTCACGTTGGGCCTGGATCCAGCCGGCCCGCACCTCGACCGGATCCTGGCTGCGCTTGGCAAGATCGATGGATTGGGCGGCTTGGGCGATGTAGGTTTGGTACTGCTGGGTCCGGCCGCGTTTGGCGTACACGACGCTGACCACAACCAGGACGACGACCGGCACGACTACGGCCGTGGCGGCCAGAATAGCCGGAGGGAACTGGCCCGCCCGAGGGGTTTCGGCCAGCCCGGGAGCCATGCGCACAACCAGGGTAACGAGCCCTTGGCCGAGCCGGGTCAGACCGCTGCCGACGGCGGATCCGGCGGGCGCGATCCACGTCCGGGCCCTGGCGAACAGCACGGAGGCGCGAGACCTGGGCAGGTCAATTGATGCTGAGGGCCGGGCGTGTTGGGCGCGGGCCCGGGTGGAGTCCGCCTTCGAGGGCGGCACTGCGGCTGGAAGCGGCGCGGCCAACTGGCCTTGAGGCATAATTCTGAGCAGTAGTCCTGATAAATCCTTGGCGGCGGAGGCCTGCAAGCGCTCCACGGCCTGAGCCGGGGGCAGGCCGCTCAGGGCCGAAAGCGTGCCCTCGGTCCAGAGAGTATCGTCGAAGGGGGTCATCAACAGCGTATCGTCCGGTCGCACCTGCAAGTGATGGTAGCGAACGAAGGGGTTGGGGGCACTGCCGAGTGGGCGGTTGGCGGCCTCGGGGGAACTCAGGTGGCTCACCTGGCCCCCGCGCACCAGCGTCATCTGGCCGGGACCACACTGGGCCATGTACAGATTGTCGTCGCGCATCACGGCGGCGACGACTCGGCCCAGATAGCGGGCCGCCGGCTCTTGGGCGCGCCCGGCATTGGCCAGCTCGTCGCCCACCTCAAGCATGACCTCCCGAAGCGCCGAGGTCACCGAGCCGGGCGTGCGGTAGAAGACGTCGGCTCCCGACTGGGCAAGATGGTCGAGCATGCCGGGCGGAACCCGGCCCGACGCCTGAACCTGGACGGTGATGAAGAGCAGGTCATCGGCTCGCCCGCGAGCCGGCCGGCGGGGGGCGGCGCGCGCCAGAGTGCCCGGCGGAGGCGTCGAACGCGGCGCCCCGCCGGCGACATGCAGCAAGCCCACATCAGTCTGAAGATCGGTGGTCATAGGCACCATTGTACGCACGCGCCGAGTTGCTTGCAATCGAGGCTGCAAGTTTCGGGCCCGCGCAGGGTCAGGCGTTGGGCTACGTCAAGGTCAACTTGGAAGGCTGTTCTTGGAGGGAGTGATTGGCTTGGGGACCTCCAGCACAATGATCGTGATGTTGTCGTGACCGCCCCGATCCAGGGCGAGTTGAAGCAGGTCCGCCGTGGCCATCGGACCCCGCTGAGCCAAAGCGGCGTCGATATCGGGCCCGGAAACGAGGTCGGTCAGCCCATCGCTGCACAGCAGGAGCTGGTCGCCCGGCTTGAGGGTCAACCCCTGATTGGCCTCGGAGGCCTCATCGGTTTCGTCCAGCCGGAGCCGCAGGCGGAAATCCGGCTCGGGAAGGTTGGCGCCTCCGATGTGCCGCCGCAGGACGTGGGCGTTGGGGTGCCCCTCAACTTCGTCGGGTTGGATGATCCCGTGGTCGAGCGCCTCCTGGACCCAGGTGTGGTCCACGCTGATGCGGTGGAGGTCCCCGTCGCGGCGAAAGTATATCCGGCTGTCGCCGACGTTCACCGTGTACAGCTGGGAGCCGATAATCCAGGCGACCACCAGGGTGGACCCCATGCCTTCGCGGGCCTTGTCGCTGGTTGCCGCCTGGTAGACCTGGCGTGCTGCCTCCCGCACGGCGGCCGCCAGGACAACTTGGGGGTCTCCGCCGGGCTGGCTCTCGACGGTCCTGACGACGCAGTCCACCGTAAGGGCCGAGGCCACCTCGCCGGCTTGGTGACCCCCGATTCCATCCGCCAGCACCGCCAACAGGGCGGGAGTTTTCTTGGGCTCCAGCCGATAGGCGGTCACACCATAGCTGTCTTCGTTGTGGTCGCGCACTCTGCCTGGATTAGACACGGCGGACACGCGGAGGTGGGGCTGGTCGGAGGGAATCATGCCTCAGGCTCCTTGGTTGAAAGGGCTGGGAAAGCCTCGTCATCGGCGGGCTCAACCCGAATATCGGGCCAGTCCGGCGAGCCCGTGCGCCGGAAGCGAAAGGCCACTCGGCCCAGGTGGACCAAGTCGCCGTGGTGAAGGTTCTGCCCATCGTCCGACAGCCGTTCGTAGTTAATCCACGTCCCGGCCACCGAGCCCTGGTCTCGCAACAGGTACTCGCCCCCCGCTTGCCGGATCAGACGCGCATGTAGGTTGGATACTGACGGGTCGTCCAGCGGGAAGGCCGACAGGGATGGGTCGCGCCCGAGGCTGACATCGGCGCCCACCAGGGGGATGGGTGCCTCCTGATCCTTGCCGTTCACCGGCACCAAGAAGGCCTCCGGTGCATCGGCAGAGTTGGCTGGGTGCAGGCTGGCCCGCTGAAGGCGGCGAAGCCCGGCAGCAGAGGGGGCGCGGCCGCCGAGGCCGGCGCACGGCTCCTGCGTGATCCGTAAGACAAGAACAGGTATGCACCCACCACGCCGCCCACCAGGACGACCAGCACCAGCAGCAGCGACCCCAGGGCGGGGCCGATCGCCTGAAGCCCGGATGGCGGCGGAACCACATCGACGTTCACTGGCTGGACGACGGACTTGGCCTGCATGCCAAGGCTGTCGGTCACCCGGGCCTGCAGCGTGTGATCTCCACTTTGGCGATACGGTGTGAGGTCCCACTGGAAACTGTCGAAAGGCGGAGCGGTGTTTTGGTCGACGAGTTCGCCGTCGACCAGCAGTTCGCTCTGGGTGATGGCCCGTTGGTGGCCATCTGGGAAAGTGACCAGCACGCTTAGAGACGTCTGGGTGGGGGGCAGGCTGTCGAGCGCCAGCGACTTGTCGTCGGAGCTGCGCGTGATCTGGGTTGGGGCTTGGATGAACGTAACCTGCGGCGTCTCAAGCTCGATCGAGTAGACGGCGGTGTTGGTGGCCAGGGACTGACCATCGAAGGCGACCTGGACACGAACCTCGTGCGCCCCGGAAATGTTGGCTTGAGAAGTGTAGTCGACACGGTACTGGATCCGCTGTTGGAGGAGCCGGTCCCCCAAACCGCCAAGTGGCTGATCCGGGTCGAACGTGATGAACTGTCCGCCGGTCTGTTCCGCTACCTGGCGAAGCGCCTCCGCCTGGGGGGTCTCCAGAGCCTGAGGCGTGTCAATCAGAACCGGATACACGCTGATCCCCATCTGCTTGGCCCGGTCGATGGCGTTGGTGCGTGCGGCAACATCGGCCTGGGCGGGAAGACTTGTGAAGAAAATCACAATCTTAACCGTCCCCGGCTGGTTGGCCCCCTCGCTGACGAGGTTGAGGCCGTCCAGCAGAAGATCGTAGCCGGCCTTGGTTGGGTCAAAGGTGGGCGCATGGTGATCAATGGCTGAAGCCAGCTCAGCGGCTGCCGGGCTGTGCCGCACCAGGGTGCCGTCGCCGGTCAGCAGCGATAAGTCATCCTGACCGTAGCGTGCGGCCTGAGGCTTGGCCCACCAGGCGAGCATGGCGTTGCGGACGAAGTCGAACCGGGTCCGGCCGCGGCTGTCGCGCACGGCCAGGCCTGCATTGGTGTTGACGACGAACACCTGGCGTGTGGGCACCTGCTCCTCAACCACCGAATCCGGCACGCGCGGCTGGTTGTCTTCGATGACCTGGAACTGGTCTGATGTCAGGCCGCGCGCCCGTGCCCCAGAAGCGTCGTCCACCGCCACATACAGGTTCATTTGCGGGAAGCTCCCGCTCAGGGCCTGGGTAAGTCGGGCGGCGGCACGTGTCTGGGCCGAGGCGCTACCGGCCGATCCGGCGCAGGCGAGCAGGCCAAGGACCATCAGGCCGGCAATGGTTGGGCGAAATCCCCGGTGCATGGCGCCATTTTAGCATGCGACCCGTCCCGACCGATGACGTTACAGGCGCCTTACAAAACCCGCCGGCTTCCGCCGGGCAGGCTAAGATGGATTCATCTTGACAAGCACTCAGTCAACGAGGCAGGGGCAGCATGATCAGCACAGACAGGGAACAGCCTTTCACCGAACTGGAGCTCCCGCAAGAGCATTTTCAACCGGCGCAATCCGGGTTCGAGCGTGGGGTGCGCAGGGCCCTTCTGCTGGGCTTCTTCGCCGTCCTTTTGCTCGAAGGCTGGCTCTTGGTGCAAATGTTCCTCACCTAGACCAAAGAGCGGGTTCGGGTATTGATTGGGGCCCCCGCCCGAATCGCTTTGCTCTCTTCCCGGCTCTAACTGGTTGCGGCGACCGTTAGAGCTACGTCCTCCGGCACCGTCTCCCGCCTACGAAGCGGGAGACGGTCCCTTTAAGCGAAGAACGGGCCATTAAGGGGCCCGTTCTTGCGTGCACTGTTAACGTCTATCCTGCGACGGCAGGCTCAGGCAGAGTCTCGACCCCGGTGCGCCCGGTCATTCTGCGGTAAGTCATCGTCCACGATCCGCTGATGAAGGTCTGCAGAATGCCGTTCAGCAGGATCGCCACTGGGATGTAGACGATCAGGCACAGCCCGAAGATCGCCACACCCGATGTAATCGATGCCTGGCTTCCGATGATCAGGCCGGTGATGAGCGGCGCCAGAAGAGCCAGCGCCGGCAGGCCGACCAGGACGCCGACGATGAAACCGCCCACAATCAGGATCAAGGCCATCACCACCACCGGCCCAACGTGAGTCTTCATGATTTCCCAGGCCATGCCAAGGGCTTCGAAGACGCCCATTTCCTCGACGATCAGAGCGTTCTGCGCCAGCGTGGCATAGATGTGGACGGCAAGGGCCAGCAGAATAATGAACGGCACCAGGCAGCACAGTGCCAGTCCAAGCGTGAATAATACCGGCAGGAAGGCCACGACGGCGAACACCAGGATACTCAACAACCACGCCAGGCTGATCAGGAGCTGGATGGCCAGCATGCGCCAAAAGTAGGTCAGGCTGAGGTCGAACGCCTGGCGTAAGCTGACCGCCTCGCCTTCATCGGCCAGGTTGAAAGCTGCGATCAGTCCGCCCTTGCCGATGACGCCCAACACGACGAACAACACGACCAGCAGAAATGCCAGACACACCAGCCCCAGGGCGATGATGATCCAGGTTTGCTCGGGGATGTTGTTGAGAAACTCGGGGCCGGGTCCATGGCCGCCGCCTCCGAAATTGTAGTTGAAACTTGATGAGGCCCGGCCGCCGCTTCCACCGGCTCCGTTCCCGCTGCAACCGGCCAGGATGCCCAGGATCCAGAGCGCTTTGTTGCGCCAGGTGATGTGCCAGGCGCGGCTCAGTACGCCCGCGTAATCCATCGCGTTGACTCCTTCGGGTCCGTTGGACCCCTCATGTGCAAAGAGGCTCAGGCCGCGCTGGGGCGAAGACGGCTACTCCCATTCGATCGTCGCCGGCGGTTTGCTGGTGATGTCATACACCACGCGGTTGACGCCTCGGACCTCGTTGACGATCCGGCTGCTGATGCGCGCCAGCACGTGTTCCGGCAGCCTGGCCCAGTCGGCGGTCATAAAGTCATCGCTGGTGACGGCCCGTATGGCCACCACCTCCTGGTACGTACGTTGGTCCCCCATCACGCCCACCGAGCGGATGGGCAAGAGCACGGCGAAGGCCTGAGAGGTGCCTAACCCGTCGGCGCCGACAGTCAGCAGCTCTTCGGCTTCCAATTCGTCCGTCACTATCTTATCGGCGGCACGCAGCCGATCCAAGCGCTCTGGGCTGACGTCTCCCAGACATCGGACCGCCAGCCCCGGGCCGGGAAAGGGTTGGCGCATCACCAGGCTCTCGGGCAGGCCGAGCTCGAGTCCGGCCTGGCGCACTTCGTCCTTGAAGAGGTAGCGAAGCGGCTCAACCAGCTCGAACCTGAGGTCGACGGGCAGCCCGCCCACATTGTGGTGGGTCTTGATGCGCGCCGCCCCCCGTCTTTCCGGTCCACTGGATTCGACCACATCCGGGTAAATCGTGCCCTGCACCAGGAATGGAGGCCGGCCGAGGCGTTCGGCCTCTGCCTCGAACGTGCGGATGAATTTCTCCCCGATTATCCGCCGCTTCGTTTCAGGATCGGTGACCCCTCGCAGAGCCTCGAGGAAGGTTTGGCTGGCATCGACAAGTTCCAGTTGGGCCGCCACGGCGCTGCGGAAAGCGCCCTCGACCGTCTCGACTTCGCCGGCGCGCAGCAGACCGGTATCGACAAACAGGCACACCAGTTGGCCCCCCACGGCTCGGGCCACAAGGGCTGCAGCCACGGCCGAGTCGACACCCCCGCTGACGGCGGCCAGGACCGGGTGGTGACCTACCTGCTCCCGGACTTTTAGGACGGCCCGATCGATCATCAATTCTGTGGTCCATCCCTGTTCAGCGTGACATACGTCCAGGACAAACGCCCGCAGGATGTCGGCGCCGCCGGGCGTGTGGCGCACCTCAGGATGAAACTGGAGGCCGAAGCGACGCTGGGGCCCGTCAGCCATGGCGGCGATGGGCGCGTTGGCGGTGCGGGCAATGACTTCGAAGCCGCCCGGCAGCGCCTCGATCCGGTCCCCGTGCGACATCCACACCTGCTGGCGCGGCGAGCGAAGCAGCGGCGAATCCATGAGCCGCTCAACTTCGGCCATACCGAATTCGCGCCGGTCTGAAGCGGCCACTTTGCCGCCCAAAGCGTGCGTCAAGGCCTGCATGCCGTAGCATATGCCCAGGATGGGCAGGCCCGACTCCAAAACATAGGCCGGGATCTGGGGCGCATTGGCTTCGTACACTGAGGGAGGTCCGCCCGACAGGATGAAACCCTTGGGCGCCAATGCCATCACGGTGGACGGGGGCGCATCGAAGGCGAACAACTCGCAGTAGACGTGCGCTTCACGCACACGGCGCACGATCAACTGCGTGGTCTGCGAGCCGAAGTCGAGGACGACGATGCTGTCCATTGTGCTCAATCGGCGAAGACGATCTTGCCGTCGGACATGTCGGTGATGACCGCCAGGGCTTCGATCGGCACGCCCAACGGCGAGAGCAGCTGGCGTCCGCCCTCGAAGCGTTTCTCGACCAATGCGCCGATCCCCACCAGGGTCGCTCCGGCTGCGTGGGCCAGCCGCACCAATCCCATGATGGTCTGACCACTGGCCAAGAAATCGTCGATGATCAGCACCTTCTCGGTTTGGCCCAGATATTCGGGCGACACGATCAGTTCGACGGTGCGGCCCTTGGTGTGGGAGGGCGCCAGGGTGAGAAAGATCTGATCCGGCATGGTGATCGGCTTTGCCTTGCGCGCGTACACGACCGAGATTCCTAAATGCCCCGCGGTGGTCAGGGCCGGGGCGATGCCCGATATCTCGGCCGTGAGGACCTTGGTGGCGCCGACATGGGCGAATCGTTCGGCCAGCACACGTCCGCAGCTGTCCATCAATCCCGGATCCACCTGATGATTGATAAACCCGTCCACTTTGAGAATGCCATCGCCGAGGTTTTTTCCGTCGGTGAGGATGCGCATCTTCAGGTCCTGCATCAGCGGCCTCCTTGCGAGGAAAGCCATTTTACATCTTGCCTCCGGGGAATGGAAACGCCGCCTGCCGACGCTTCGCCATCTGTGGCAATCGGTGCTTGACATAGAACGCATGTTCCGCTAAAATCCGAACAAGCGTGCGCCATTCCGGCGGGGTTCCCCAGGCGAGTCACGGGCCCGGCCGGCAGGAGGTGGCAGATGGTCAAAGGCAAGCTGTCGGATCGCCAGCGACGGATGTTGGACTTCATTGTGGGCTTCACCGATGAGAACGGCTATCCCCCATCCATCCGGGAGATCGGCCAGGCGGTCAGTATTTCCTCGACATCGGTCGTCAACTACAACCTCAACCGGTTGGTCGATGAGGGGTTTCTTGATCGGGACCAGAACGTGTCGCGCGGCATTCGTCTCACCGACAAGTTGATTCGCGCCACCCAGCAGATCGGGGACGTGATCCGCATCCCGTTGGTGGGCAGGATCTTCGCCAGCCAGCCGGTTCCCGTTCCGAGCTCTAGCGCCCCCATGTTCGGCGCCGATGAGGCGATTGAAATCACGCGCGACCTATTGAAGGGCGACGACGGTCTATACGCCCTGCAGGTCAAGGGCGATTCGATGGTAGACGCCATGGTGGGCGACGGCGACATCGTTGTCATGAAGAACGAGCTCGAATGGCACAACGGGGACATGGTGGCCGTCTGGTTGAGCGACTCGGAAGAGACCACGCTCAAGCATATCTACCAAGAGGGCAGCCGCATTCGCCTTCAGCCGGCCAACCCCACCATGGGTCCGATATACATTGACAACCCGGAAGGCCTTCAAGTCCAGGGTAAAGTCATGCTTGTGGTGCGCCAGATGGCCTGAGGTTGCCGTTCCGGCTCCGTTCACTTCTCATGGCGAGACGGGAGAAGCCCCTAGGGGCTTCTCCCGAAAAATTTAATCGGAGCAAGGGTCGGCCAAGAGTCAGGCTTCGGATCCATTCGGGCTTGGCCGCCGGGCCTTGCGGGACACGAAGCGGGCTGAAGCTTCGTGGTGCGGTTCCGACGCCCACAGATCGGGGAAGAGCTTCCGCTCGACCTGGGTGGCGGCATCGACCGCCATCGTCAGGCCGGCGCGAAGCGCGGTCTTGATGGCGGCCACGGCCTGCGGTGACGCCTCAGCGATGTGCGAGGCCAGCGAAAGCGCGTGCGGCAGAGCGCCTCCCCGATCGGTCACGTGGTTGGCCAGGCCATGCGAGGCGGCCTGGCCGGCGTCGTGCACAACGCCGGTTGACAGCCACTCCATGGCGCGGGGATAGCCCACCAGCCGAAGCAGGCGCTGTCCGCCGCCCCAGGCGGGCGTGATCCCAAGTTTGATGTGCATCATGCCCAGGCTGGCGCCTTCGGCCATGATCCGCAAGTCACATGCCAGCGCCAGTTCAGCCCCTCCACCCAAGGCCGGACCCTCAATGGCGGCAATCGTTGGAAAGGGAAGCGCCTCAAGCTGCGCCAGGGCGTCCCCCATGATCTGCGCCAGCCGCATCCCGTCGGCCCGGGAGGGGAAAGCGTGCAGTTCGAGCAGGTCCCCGCCGGAGCAGAAGGCATTCCCAGCGCCGTGGATCACCAGGGCGCGCAGATTTCCGTCAGCTGCGATACGGTCGATCGTGGCCGAGAATTCATCCATCGCCTCCCAGGTCAGCGCGTTTAGCGCCTGGGGGCGGTTCAGGCACAGCGTGGCCGTGTGGTCCGGCCGCGTTTCATAAAGAATGCTCTTCATCTCGGCTGTCCTCCTTGACCGGCCCATAGGCGGGACTTATACTGAACCTTCATCGGGGTGTAGCGCAGATGGAAGCGCACCGCGTTTGGGACGCGGGGGTCGGCGGTTCAAGTCCGCCCACCCCGACACGCTTGGAATGTATAAACCCCAAGGTCGGGAGAAGTGACGGTGAGAGGCGTTCGGGCGGCCCTGCCAGCTCGCAGGGCCAAGGCAGATGTCTTGCTCGTGACGGCCCGCTACGATGCCGAGGGCCGGCTGATGATCGCCAGGGGCAATGTCCGGCATGACCAGATCTGGAGCGATGTGCAGCTCTTTGACCGGCGGACGCTGGTCGACCTGCTACAGACCGGCAAGCGCGTGGACACGGCCATCTCCAAGGACCTGGCCGGCGACTTCTCGCTCCTATCGAATGTGAGTTTGATCCAAACCGATGGGCGTGACCGCCTGGCTGTCAAAGGAACCACGGCCTCCCACGATGACCTGGGACTTCCCGTGTTCTAGCAGGCCGGTATCTCCGCAATCCAATCCCACAATACACATTTCAATAGTCCTGCACGGCTCGCGGGTTATCCAAGCTTGAACCTACGTCTGGGTGATGTATTCAGATTCCCTCAGCGCAAAGGATCCAGATATTGCCTCTTGACAAGGCGGCACCCCCCCCTAATATATTCTCCACGGATATATCCACAACAGATATAAGCTTGTCACTCGAAGGAGCCGCTCATGAGCCCGTCTTCCAAGAACGTCAACGAACTTCTTCCGCTCACTGCCACCGTGTTCAACATCCTGCTGGCGTTGGCGGACGGGGAAAAGCATGGATACGGGATCATGCTCGAGGTGGAAACGAACACGGAAGGGCAAATGTTGATGGGACCCGGCACGCTGTACGGCTCGATCAAGCGCATGCTCAAGGCCGGCTTGATTGAGGAGACAGATGAACGGCCGGATCCTGAGCTTGACGATCAACGTCGCCGCTACTACCAGCTCAGTGGGCTCGGGGAACAGACCCTGCGGCTTGAGGCGGAACGCCTGGTGTCGCAGGTGAGGCTGGCCAGAGCCAAGAATCTATTGGCCGGGTGGTCGGGGTCGTGAACGACCGAAACGAAGATGCGGCGACGGTCTTCCTGTCGGTCCGGTTCTACCGGCTGTTCTTGGTCCTGTATCCGACATCGTTCCGACGTGAGTATGGCCCGCACATGCTGCAGGTCTTCCGGGACTGCAGCATTCGGACGTACCGCCGGAGTGGGCCATCCGGAATGCTCTCGTTGTGGGCGCTAACCTTGTTGGACCTGCTGCGAAGCACGGTCGAGCAGCATCTACAAAGGGAGACTTTCATGTCAAAGAACACACTGGTGCGATTGAGCGGCTGGGCGATGGTGATCGGCGGCGCCGCCTCTGGGATTGGATTCACGCTTTTGATGCTCACCGGATGGATGATGACCGTCCCGAAGGGCACGGCGTTGGAAGCCATTCTCGTTGTGGCATTCTTCTACGGTCCGATTGGCGTGGGTCTTGGATTGTTGGGGATCCGAGCTCGCTTCGGACCGGCCGTGGGGGGGTTGGGCCAGGGGGCGCTGCTGATCGGAGGAACCGCCGGCACAGCGCTGATCGTGATCGGAAATGTAATCCAATCCCTCCCCAACAACCTGGACGACAATGGATTTGGAACCTTCATGTATGGCCTGTTCGCTGTCTTCGTTGCACTTGAGCTGTACGGTGTTCTTGCTCTGGTGCACACACCGCAAGCCAGATGGAATGCCTTGGCGTTGGTGGCGGGGCTGCCCATCACCGTTGTGGCTGTGCTCGTGGTCATACTAGGATCCGCCGGCAACGGGCCCAATCCTTTTCCCGATCCAATGGCGGCGGTTTCTGCTGGAATGTCTGCCGTCATGGGCGTGGCGCTGGTCATGCTCGGCTACCTTGTCCAAGCGGACCTACCTGAAGAGGCGACGGCCGAACCAGTCACCGCATAGCCGACATCCTGCATCCAATCAAGGTCGGAGCCGGTCGCAACTTTGCCGGCTCCGACCCCTCATCTTTTCCAAATGATCGGCCGGCGGGTCGATGTGAGAACTCCGTCGGATGACCGCATTACGTCCGGGCATCGGGCAGCCCCTGCCGGCCAACAGCTTGACCCGTTCCCAACCCCCCATTAGAATTCAGCCGCCGCGGGCGTCGCCAAGTGGTAAGGCATCAGCCTTCCAAGCTGACATTCGCCGGTTCGAATCCGGTCGCCCGCTCCAAGGAGCACCGAGCACTGAGCGCTGAGCCGACCCTCTGGGAAAGCTCGGCACTCAGCGACCAACTCAGTGCTCGAGGGCCCGTAGCTCAGCGGTCAGAGCGGCCGGCTCATAACCGGTTGGTCGCAGGTTCGATCCCTGCCGGGCCCACTGTTTCCCCCAATCATCGCCCCGCTCTTTGGGGCGAGAAATCCCCCACCCGGTATGTGAAAAAGTTCACAAATGCCCCTGGCTCAGCCTGGTGCCGTGGGCACCAGATGCCGACGAGCGAGAGGCTGGCGGCATCTTCATTCGAACGCTAGAATGGCCGACCATCGACAGCTTTGGGACCACGGGGGAGACGCATGGAAAGACGACGAGCGGTTTTTGATCTGTTCCTTGCCAGTGCGTTGGGCCTGTTCTTGGAATTGGTCTTCATCCGCTGGCTGGCGGCGGAGATCCGAATCTTCGCCTTCTACAAGAACTTCGCTCTGATCGGCGCGTTCCTGGGTTTGGGGCTGGGGTTCGCCTCGGCACGCGGCAAGTCATCGTTTGGCCGGCTGCGGTCCCTGTTCTTACCCATCCTGGCCACCAATTGCGTCCTGATCCTGGCACTTGGGCGTTCCGGCATCAGCAACATCGTGTTGATCAACTCAGCCAACACGCAGGAATTCATTTGGGCTGGTTCGATGGTCACCGCCAGCAGCCTTCAAGCCCTCGCCCTGCGCGCAGCATTCTATGCCGTCCTCTGGTCGATGTTCATCCTTGTCACGACGATGTTTATCCCCTTGGGCGCGGTGACGGCAGGCTGCTTTCGGCCGTTTCCGCCCTTGCGGGGTTACATCGTTAACATCTTGGGCAGCTTGGCTGGCATCCTTTCCTACACGCTCATCTCGTTCCTCGGCTGGCCCCCGGCCGCTTGGTTCGCACTGGCTGGGCTGGCAGCTGCATACTTCTTCATCCCGCAAGGCGGATCCACAAAGCGCGCCTTGGCCATCGGCCTGGCAGCCCTGCCGGCGCTGCTCACCTGGCTTGTGCCCACCGGCGCGGCCCGGACCCTTTGGTCGCCCTACTACCGGATCGACATCAACCCGCAGTTTGCCGACAGTGCGCCGAGCCTCCAGCTCGGATACCAGCTTTCAGTCAACCAGGCATGGCATCAAATTCTGTGGAATCTGGATCCCGGCTTCGTTTCTCAACACTTCGATCAGGCGCCAGCCCAGTTCAACCAGATCCGCGCGCTCTATGATTCCCCCTATCAGGTCGCTGGGAGCATTGGCCAAGTCCTTGTGGTAGGGGCCGGCACGGGCAACGATGTGGCGGCGGCTCTGCGGGCTGGTGCCGGCCACGTGACGGCGGTCGAAATTGACCCGGTGATCCTTGATCTCGGCAAAGAGCTGCACCCCGAGCAGCCATATGCCGACCCATCGCGTGTGACGTTGGTCAATCAGGACGCGCGAGCGTTCTTCCGCCAAGACCACCAGCACTACGACCTGATCGTGTTCGGACTGCTCGATTCGCACACCCTTTTCAGCACCGCCAGCAGCGTCCGACTCGACAACTTTGTCTACACACAGCAAAGCCTGGCGGAGGTCCGTTCCCTCCTCAACCCAGATGGCCTGCTGGCCCTGTCTTTCGGCGTCCCGACACAGAATGAGTGGATTGGGTATAGGCTGTCCCAGACCTTGGAGCGCGTGTTCGGCCACGCGCCTCAGACCTACGTTATGCCCAAGGATGATGTCCTGTTTTTGATTGGGTTGGAGCCCTTCGACCGACCCCTTCTCCAGAATCCAGAGACGATCTACCAGCCTGACTATGGGGCGTCGGAGAAGATGGACATCACCAGCGATGATTGGCCGTATCTCTACCTGCGTCAGAAGACCGTGCCCGTCCCCTATCTCGTCGGGCTGGCCGGCGTGATCCTCCTGGGTCTGCTGCTCACGAAGCAGGGGATTCCCAACTTCCGCCAGTTCGATGCCCATTTCTTCTTCCTTGGGTCGGCCTTCTTCCTGCTCGAAACGAAGAGCATCACTGAGTTGGCGTTGCTGTTCGGCTCGACCTGGATCGTCAACGCTGTGGTCATCGCCGCCATCCTGTTTGTCATCGTCCTGGCCAACCTGCTGGTTGAGAGGTTCGAGTTCACCAATCCTTGGCCGGCGTATATCTTGCTCGGGCTGGCTCTCTGCTTCAACTATTTCTTCCCCGTCAGTAGCTTTCTGGGAATGGAATGGGCGCTCCGAGTTGTGCTGGCGAGCCTTTCCCTGGCTCTGCCCTTGTTCTTCGCCGGATTGATCTTCGCCATCACTTTCAGCCAAACCAATTCGGTTGAAATCGCGCTTGGGTCCAACCTCATCGGGGCCGTTCTGGGCGGAATCTTCGAGTACACATCGCTCGTGTATGGGATCCGAATTCTGTACCTTATTGCCCTGATGTTCTATCTGCTCTCCGCGCTCGGTCTGCGCTGGCGTCCATCGGGATCGGGGTTCGGACGGGCTGCCTTCGAGTAGGACGGCAATCTCCCGGCACAAGGCCGGGCCCCCGGGCAGGGCCTGTGGCAGACGCTGGCGCTTGCCAAACATTGGTCCATTCCCTGCTGGGTGACTTCACAAGAGCGAAACGGCGACGGAAGATGGGCGCCGCATTTCACAGACGCTGATCGAACGGGTTAGATAGACAGGGACTCCATTCCCGAATTCAACAGGACAATCAAGTGTGATCAACCTTAGCCGAGTTGAGCGGGACCCTAGGATGTGGATATGACATCCACCTGGGGAGAAGTGGCGGCATTACTGACCGCGGTCTGCTGGTCTGCCACGGCCGTCTTCTTTACCTTTGCTGGACGGCGTGTGGGATCGGTCGTGGTCAATCGCACGCGACTGGTAATGGCCCTGATCTTGATCAGCCTTACCCACTGGATCTTGATGGGCACACCCTTTCCGGTCTCGGCCGAGCCGCAGCGCTGGTTATGGCTGGGCTTGTCGGGCGTGATCGGGCTGGCGCTTGGAGACGCCTTTCTCTTTCAAGCTTATCTTTGGGTTGGACCCAGGCTCGGGATGTTGATGATGAGCTTGGCGCCGGTGATGGCGGCCCTGTTGGCGTTTGCCTTTCTCGGGGAGCAGCTTTCAGTCGTGCAGTGGTTGGGCGTGAGCGTGACCCTGGCGGGAATCGCGCTGGTGGTGCTGGATGGCAACCGAGGCGCGCGGCCGGCTCCAGAAAAACGTGACTACCGCAGGGGGATTCTGTTCGGGATCGGCGCCGCCAGCGGGCAAGCGATCGGGCTGGTGCTGGCGAAGCAGGGCCTGCAAGGGGACTTCTCGGCTCTGTCGGGAAACTGGATTCGGATGGCGTCAGCGGTTTTTGCTCTTTGGGGGGTGACGCTGCTGAGCGGACGAGCCGGGCCGACCGTGCGCAAGCTGGCAGCCGATCGCCGCGCCCTACTCCCCATTCTGGGTGGGGCCATCACCGGCCCTTTCATCGGAGTCTGGCTGTCCCTGATCGCTGTGCAGCTGACCCAAGTGGGCGTGGCCAGTACCCTGATCGCCCTGCCGCCGGTCTTTCTGCTTCCGATCGGTGCCGTGGTGTTCAAAGAGAAGGTCGGCATGGGCGCCGTCGCCGGCACGGTGGTGGCGATGGTTGGCGTAGCGCTCTTGTTTCTGGTTTGATGCCGGCCTCGGCATGGAAACACCCGTGGACTGCGGTCCGATCGGGCCCCACGGTGTCGCCTGGCCGGGACCAAGACGGGTCCGGGTTCGGGTCAGGCCGTCTTGAGCATGGCCAGCCGCTTCGACTCGATGCTTTTGATCAGGTCATCGTAAGCGGTGTCGAACTTGTCGACCCCCTCGACCAGCAGCTCGTCCATCACCGAATCTAAGTTGATCCCCAACTCATCGAGGCGGGCAACCTGTTCGCGTGCCGTTTCCACGTCCGCCTCCAGCGTGGCTGCAGCCGTGCCGTGATCAAGAAAGGCCTCGATCGTCTTGGGCGGAAGGGTGTTGACGGTGTCAGCGCCGATCAGACCGTCGACATACATCGTGTCCGGATAGGAGGGGTTCTTGGTGCTAGTGCTGCCGTAGAGCACGCGCTGAACGGCGGCCCCTCGGTCGGCCAGAGCGCGCCATCGATCGCTGGAGCAAAAGTTCTTGAATTTTTGGTAGATCAGTTTGGCGTTGGCAAGCCCGATCCGCCCCTGAAGGTCGTTGTTCCCCACCTCGTCAAGCCGCTGGTCCATCTTGGTATCCAGCCGGCTGACGAAAATCGACGCCACAGACGCCATCCGGCTCAGGTCGCCGCCTTGCTCGGCCAGGTCCTCCAGGCCGGACATGAAAGCATCAGCCACAGCCTCATACTGCTGGAGCGAAAAGATCAGGGTGATGTTGACGTTGATGCCCTGGGCCAGGGCACGGCGAATGGCGGGCAGGCCTTCCTGAGTTGCGGGAATCTTGATCATCAGGTTGGGCCGGTTGACAGCGTCGTGGAGCAGATGAACGCGCTCGATGGTCGCCTCCGTCTGATGGGCCAGCTGCGCCTTTGGTTCGAGGCTGATATAGCCGTCCCCGCCTTGCGATTCGTCGAAAACCGGACGCATCATGTCGCACGCCGTCTGGATGTCCTCCACAGCCAGCTGGCGATAGATCTCCTCGGCCGAATGGCCGGCACGGGCGAGCTCACCAATCTGAGCGTCGTATTCCTCGCCCGTCGAGATGGCCTTGTCAAATATGGACGGGTTGGATGTGGCGCCGCGCAGACCTCGATCGATCCAGGTCTGGAACGATTCGGCCAGGAGCTTTCGGCTCATGTAATCGATCCAAATCGATTGCCCCAGACCGTGGACGTCGTGGAGTATGGTTCGCATATTGGCCTCCTTAAACCCGCTCCGCTCGGCGACGGCCGGACGGACCGACTGCTCAGGTACCTTAACCGTATCACCCGGCCAACGCGTGCGAATTAACAAGTCGATGAGAACCGACCGCATAGAAGAAACAAACATTCAGCGGGTACGCTTGAGGCAATGGGAGGCCGCTTTTCGCCCGACCAAGAGCCGGTTTGTCGGCGGGCGGAGGAGGGAAGTCAGATGAAGCGGGTCGTCATTGTAGGTTTGGGATTTGGCGGGTTGAGCGCAGCGCGAGCGCTGGCTGGACGGGGAATGGAACTGGTTCTGGTCGACCGCCAGAACTTTCACCTCTTCACGCCATTGCTCTATCAGGTGGCGACCGGGAGCCAGGAGCAGGAGTCGATCGTCTACCCCCTGCGGGACATCATCCGGGATTGGCAGCACACGCGCTTTCGCCTGGCGGAGGTACGTGAAATCGACCTGGGCGAGCGCATCCTGCATACCGATCAAGGGACCATCAGCTACGATGAGTTGATCCTGTCGCCGGGAAGTGTTCCCAACTTCCTGGGGTTGGAGTCGGTGAAACAATACGCCTATGCCCTGAAGTATTTGACCGACGGCGTGAGCCTTCGAAACCACATCCTCGGGGCGTTCGAGCAGGCTTTGGAGGTCCGTGACCCCGAACAGCGGCGGGCTCTGCTCACATTTGTGATCGTTGGGGGCGGCCCGACGGGGGTTGAGTTCGCCGGGGCGCTGGCCGAACTGGTCAAGCTGGAACTGT
Organism: uncultured Chloroflexia bacterium; assembly: GCA_963807065.1. GTDB lineage: Bacteria > Chloroflexota > Anaerolineae > Anaerolineales > E44-bin32 > CAWAND01. The sequence continues at coordinate 379,358 of CAWDZQ010000004.1, read as the reverse complement.
GGCGAGACTACGCGGAGCTGAGCCGGGAGGACGTCCGCATCATTCAGATCGAGGCGCTCGACACCCTGCTCGCACCCTTCCCCAGGCCCCTGGGGGTGTACGCCGCCGCCCGCCTGGAACGGATGGGGGTTGAGGTTCGCCTCAACGCGCGGGTGGTCGGCGCCACTCAGAATTCGGTGGAACTCGAAGGGGGCGAATCGATCCCCAGCTCGACCCTGTTCTGGTCCACGGGGGTTAAGGCCGAGCCCCTGGTCCACCAGCTTCCGGTCGAGCCCGTGCGCGGCGATCGCATTCCGCTTGCGCCCGACCTCAGTCTGGCCGGCCATCCGGAGGTGTTTGTGATTGGGGACTCAGCCTATGTCGAAAAGGACGGCCAACCTTTGCCGCAGATGGCCCCTGTGGCCATCCAACAGGGCGAGTATGTGGCCGGAGTGATCCTGGCACGCAAGGAGGGTGAGGTGCCAGCCCCGTTCCGATACCGCGACAAGGGGATGATGGCGGTGGTCGGACGGGGCAAAGCGGTGGCCACGCTGTTTGGTCTCAACTTCAAGGGCTTTCTGGCGTGGCTGGTCTGGTTGGGCTTCCACTTGATTTCTCTGATCGGCTTTCGCAACCGGGTGGTGGTGCTTGTCAATTGGATCAACGACTACCTGTTCTTCGGGCGGAAGCTGCGCCTGATCACCGGGGAGACGAACCCCACGCCCATCAACGGCGGCGATCCCGATCGCGAGATCGCACACGCCCCTTAATGGGATGCCCGGCGCCCAACCCCTCATTGACCGCCGCCTTCTTTTCGCCTAGAGTCGATGGATCAGGAGGCAACCTTCAGCATGCCGTGCGCCCACTGCCAGGCCGTCGAGTCAACCTTTGGTGAACGCTCAGCCGAGAGGCGGCGCGCGCACATGCACCTGCATGGGCTCGATCGGACAACACGTTGGCTCATCGAGAGTTTGGAACGGCAGGGAGTCATCGGTTCGACGGTGATGGACATCGGGGGTGGTCTGGGCGGTATTGCGCTTCGCCTGCTGGAGGCCGGCGCCCGCTCGGCCACTTTGGTGGAGGCTTCATCGGCGTTCCTGAAGGCAGCTCAAAGGGAAGCGGACGAGCGTGGCGTTGCGGATCGGGTGAGGTGGCGGCATGGGAACTTCGTCGACCTGGCTCCGGCGTTGGAAATGGCCGACATTGTGTGTTTGGACCGGGTAGTCTGCTGCTATCCGGATATGCCGGGATTGGTCGGTCTGTCCTCGGCGCGAGCAGGTAAACTCTACGGCCTGGTCCTTCCCCGGCGTACTTGGTGGACTCGTTTGGGAGCTTGGGCCATCAACGCCGCCATGTGGATTCAGAGGAGTGCCTTTCGCGTCTTCGTCCATCCTCCGGAGGCCATCGAACGGATTGCCGAGATGAATGGCCTGGAAGAGGTCTTCCGGCGCCGGGAGGTTGTGTGGCAGGTGTTGGTTTTTCGACGGGGAACTGCCATCCGATTTGCCCCCTCCGTGGCGGCTGAGTAGAATGTGTTTTCTTCGGCCGGATCGGCTTCGACATCAGACGCCGGGCCGGCATGCGACTACGGCATTGGCGCGGCCGCACTGCTCCACCCCCTTTCATAATCGCCTGGTGCACTCGCCAAGGCCCGTATGGTGAGAGATCCGCAAGCTATCGGCCCGGACCTTCCGACGAGCAAAGGGGTTGTCATGGAGACCGTCAGGCATCTTCTGCAGGTCAAGGGAAACAAAGTGTGGTCCATTCGCCCGGACGCAAGCGTATATGATGCGCTCGAACGGCTGGCCGAAAAGGACATTGGTGCCCTGCTGGTCATGGAAAGCGACAGCCTGGAAGGGATCTTCTCGGAGCGAGACTACGCACGAAAGATCGCCCTCCACGGCAAAAGCTCGGCCGATACGCCCGTGAGTGATGTGATGACGTCCCAGGTCGTCTGTATCAGTCCTGACCAGCGGATCGAGGACTGCATGGCTCTGATGACGCAGAAGCGGATCCGTCACCTTCCCGTGCTGGAACACGACAAGGTCGTCGGCATCATATCGATCGGTGACGTGGTCAAAGAGGTCATCGCCGAGCAAGAGTTTGTCATTGAGCAGCTGGAAAACTACATCACGGGGACGCGCTGAACGCCCTTGCACTTAGGGTCCCCGACGCGAGGAGCTATGCGAAAAACGTGGATGATTGGTCTGGGGTTTCTGGTCGCCGGCTCGCTTTCATGCAGCCTGTTTGACAACGTTATCAAGTCGTCCAGCCTGGGTGGGGGATCTTCATCAAGCAGCCAAATCATTTACCAGGACAACTTTGACGATCAAAGTTCGGGATGGGAAATCGGTAGCTACGATCATGGGGAGGTCGGCTATCAGGGTGGCAAGTACATCGTCACATCGGATGGCGACGGAGCCACGATGTGGGGAATTGGCAATCAGTCATTTGGAGACGCGGACATCCAGGTAGAGACTTCCCAGGTCCAAGCGCCGGGGAACAACAACAACGACTATGGCATCATGTGCCGGGCTCAGGACAATGGGGATGGCTACTACCTCCTGATCTCCGGTGACGGCAACTACAGCATTCTGCTGGGGAACGGAGACTCTTACGAGCCACTGGTCGATTGGCAGGAGTTGAGCGTTATCCATACCGGCAACGCCAGCAATCTGCTGCGAGCGGTCTGCAGTGGGAGCAACCTGGATCTGTACGTGAACGGCCAACACCTGGCGTCGGCACAGGACGACACGTTCTCTTCCGGGGAAATCGCCCTGACCGCCACCTCGTATGAGACGGATGGCACAGAGATCCATTTCGACAACCTGACCGTCAGCCAACCCTGAGCAGGGGCGGTATTTCCGGGGAGAAAAATGTTTCGAAGACGCAGCTCCGGGGGCCTTGGTGAAGCCCTCCGCCGATCGAGAGATCCGGAGCTGGCCGAACTGGACGCGCAGGTCAGCCAGCGTCAAGAGCGCGCGGCCGAGCTTGAGCTCGACCTGTTTGAGATGCGCGCTCGAGTTGGCCAGCTTCCAGGCGGAGATGGCACGCCGCATCGGGCCGCTGCAATCCCGACTGAGCGATCTGCACAAAGAGGTGTCCCAGGCACGGCATCGGGCCGAACGCCGTGCCCAGTGGGGAGCGCGCGCCGAATCGGAGGACGACGCCCCGCCCGACGTTTTTGCGCAGTACGAGCGCACCTGGCGCAAGCCCCCCGAGGGGATGCCCAAGGAGCCCAAGCGGGCGCCCGACGCTGCTACCAAGAGCCAAATCAAGGCCGAATATAGGGCCCTGGCCAAGCGTTTCCATCCCGATCTCACCGGTGATCCGGAAGAAAAGAAGTGGCGAGAGAAGGTGATGGCCGAGGTTAATCAGGCCTACGCCGACGGGGACGTGGAAGCTCTGCGAAAGTTGGCATCCCGGGTCGATCGCCCGGAGAGCGGCCCGGAGAAGAGCCGCGAGCAAATCCTGGTAGAGCTTCGGCGGGAGATCAAGCGGCTGGATGGAGTGATCGCCCAATTGCAAGCTGAGATCGGCCGATTGACACGTTCCTCCGAAGTGAAGCTTATGTTGGACGCCAGCATCGCCCGACGCGAGGGGCGCGAGCTGCTGGCCGAGATGGCCGCCGATTTCCGGCGAGAAATTGTGGAGTTAGAGTTGGAGCTGGCTGAGTTGCAGTAACTCCAAAGACCTCGGGGCCTGCACCGCTGTACCCATCGAACTCTGAATTAAAAAGGAACCGCCGGACTGAGGGGTCGCATCCGGCGGTCCTGGCTGTTAGGGGCCTGCCAATTCACAGGGGAGTATGACATCGGCAGGATTGCTCCCTAAGATGGTCCCGGATACCAGCACTGGGGGGAGAGCCGGGCCATCCAGAAGCATGATAGCACCCGACATCCCGAATGTTGATTAAGGCTTGCTAAGATTTCGATGAATGGCCGCCTCCCCGATGGCGCCGGGCGAAAATGGCCTCCCATTCGGCGATCTCATCCTCCGAAAGGTCAGGGGTCTGCCGAGCATCGGGGGCCTGATCTGACTCCCCAGGCAGCATTCCGGCAAAGGTTTCGCTGGAGAGGATCTTGGCCCCGGCGGACCGCGCTTCGGCCTGGACCTGGCGATCGGATGAAACGATCGTCCAGTTGCCGGCATCGCCCCGGAGCCGGCGCAGATGGGCGGCTATGGCGTCATCGGCCGTACCGCTGGAGACGAACTTGAGGGTAACGAGCCCGGCACGAATGTCCCGCCCTCCGAGTGCACCTCGATCGAAGTAAACTGTCAGTCTGCGCCGAGTCCGCTGAGCGAACCCCTGCAGCAGGTCGGCCAACTGGCGTTCATCTTCGGGGTCGGAAAGCTGGATGCTGGGAAGCACTCCGATCAGGTTGTGGCCATCGATGATGTAGGGCATGGTCATCCGATTCTAAGGGGGGCTGAGGCGGCGGTCAATTCCGTTTTGGCCTCACCTGTGCTATCATGCGCGGCCATGGGCAGCGTTCGTCGATCCGGCTGGCGGCAGTATCTCCCTTATCTTGTATTGAATGTCATCATTTCGGCGCTCACCATGCTGGGCGTGCTCATGATTTGGGGCCGGGTTCAGCCGGTGCCCGAGATTCCTCCGACTTCCACCATGGATGCCATGTCGGTGGCGGCCAGCCTCGTACCCACCCAGACGCTGACCCTGGTCCCCACACCGACGCCGGTCACCTACGTCGTTCGGTCAGGCGACACGATGGGTGATATCGCCGTCGAGTTGGGGATTTCCATCGACGCCCTGATGAAGGCCAACAATCTTGCCAATCCGGATGCACTCAGCGCTGGCCAGATCCTGATCGTGCCGGTGACGCCGGCGGCGACCAACTCGGGGAGCCCCGGCCAGGGGGGAAGTAGCCCCCAGCCCACCGCCACCGCCAGCCAGGACGCACCGGCGGTCGACATCCGCGGGGTGACAGGGGCAGGCGACCTGGATTCGGAGGCGGTGCGGCTGCTCAACTCCGGCGGGGTGGTCGATTTGGCCGGCTGGACATTGGATGACGGCCAGGGGCACGCCTACACGTTCCCCGCCTTCACGCTCCACGACGGCGCCGTCAGCATCCATACACGCACTGGCACCGACACGGTGATCGACCTGTACTGGGGGTTGACCGAAGCCGTCTGGCTGCCGGGCAAAGTCATCACCCTCAGGGACAACACCGGCAAGGTGCAGTCGACGTTTCAGATCCCCGCCAACTGAGTTCGGGGGAAGGCCTGCTCCGTAAACTAAACTGGCCCCAAGGGCCGGTGTGTAGTTAAGGACATGGCGAGCTGGGCTGGAATGAGAAGGTTTCGATCAAGCCTTGTCGTCGGTATGGCCCTCGGCGGGTTTGTCCTCGGGTTTCTCGGCGGGCTCATCGCCCTGCAGCCCCCGGCGGAACTCACGGATCGCGCTGCCCATCTCTCCACCAATGCGGCTCAACCGGCCGACACCGAATACGAGCAGGACAACAATGAGGATGATAATCAGTTCTGGGGCGCCGAAATTAGAAGGCATTCGGACCATTCCTTTCTCAAGTCGAGGTGATTATAGCACCTCAGCCAGCGACCTTTCGCTCCAACTTGCATGGGGCATGGGCGTCTGATAGACTCGGCCCCGCGGCCGGCACTGACCCCGTGCCCGATCCCGAGGCGGGAAACCCCGCCGAACTGAAGGACCATCCCTCCAACCCAAAGTGAGCGTTTGATGCCCCAAGCTCTGTACCGAAAGTGGCGGCCCCTGACCTGGGACGAAGTCGTGGGCCAACCCCACGTGATCCAGACCCTCCGGAACGCCGTCAAGGGCGAACGGGTAGCCCACGCGTACCTGTTTGCTGGGCCGCGGGGGACCGGGAAGACGAGCACGGCGCGTCTGCTGGCCAAAGCCATCAACTGTTTGGCCGATGATCCGGTTGACCGGCCCTGCAACCAATGCTCGGCCTGCGTGGCGGTCAACGAGGGAAGGTTTCTGGATCTGATCGAAATCGATGCCGCCTCCAACACGAGCGTGGAAGACGTGCGCGACCTTCGAGACAAGATCAACTTCTCCCCCAACCAGGGTCGGGCCAAGGTCTACATCGTGGACGAAGTGCACATGCTTTCCACGGCGGCCTTTAATGCCCTTTTGAAGACCCTGGAAGAGCCCCCCGACCATGCCATTTTTATCCTGGCCACGACCGAAGTGCACAAGATCCCGGCCACGGTGCTTTCGCGGTGCCAGCGGCACGAGTTTCGCAGGCTGCCGGTTAACGTGATCGCGGACTATCTGGCTGAGCAAGTGGTCCGTGAATTGATTGAAGTGGAACCTGCCGCCTTGGAGGTGATCGCCCGCCAGGCGACGGGCAGCTTCCGCGACGCCATCTCTCTGTTGGACCAGTTGGCCTCGACGGGGGAGATGGTCACGCTGCAAAACGTGCAGTCGGTATTGGGCACGGCGGCCAGCCAGGCTGTGCAGGCGCTGGTGACCGCCTGGATCGAGTCCAATGCGGGCCAGGGCTTGACCCTGATCAACGACGCCCTCGACGGAGGGGCGGATGCACGCCAGTTGGCCCGCCAGACGGTCGATGACCTGCGTAACTTGCTGATGGTGAAGATGGGGAACGACGAATTGTTAGAGGTCTCATCGGAATCGCGACAGCGCTTGGATGCTGCGGCCGGGCAGATCAGTCTGGCCAAGCTGCTCACAGGACTGGAGGCGTTCAGCGCCGCGGCACGCGAAGGTCGATCGAATTGGCAGCCGGCGCTCCCGTTGGAATTGGCCTTCCTGGAGTTTTTGGGGGAGCGGGAGATGCAGGGCGCGCAGGCGAAGGCTCCCGGCGCGGCCGCCCCTTCACCGCCCGGAAAGACTGCGGCGGCGCCCGCCCAGCCGCCAGCCCAGCAGACCGAATCGCCCCCTGCGGCATCCCCCCGACCTGCGAAGGAGGAGGCCGGCTCCAAGGCCGGCAGCCCGGCGGCCGCCCCACCGACGGCATCCGGTCCTGTGACCTTCCAGGATGTGCAAGATCGGTGGCGCGACATCCTGTCGGCGGTTTTCGAACGCGACCCTCGGGCGCAGGCCCTGCTGAATTCGGGGCAGCCTCTGGGTATCCATGATGACCGGCTGGTGATCGGGTTTGCCAGTGATCTGCTTCGCGAGAAGATGGAGAAGGGCGAAGCGCTCAAACAAGTGTCTGCAGCAATGGAGTACGTGTTCGGCCGAGCAATGGGTGTGCAGTGCGTCCTCTCCGACCAGTGGGAAGAGTTCGAACCGGCGCCGGGTGGACCCGTGATGGAGAACGGCGGCATGGTGGATACAGCCGTGCGAGAACTGGGGGCCGAGGTGTCTGAACTGGGCTCGGAGAGTGGCGGCACGGATGAGTCCGCCGCGGCGCAGGACGGTGATCAGTAGGATGTTCCGCAGCGGTGGGTTCGCTCGGGAAAGGTGAGCAACGTGAGCAAAGGACGAAACAAGCCATCCATGGGTGACATGATGGGCCAGCTTCGGAACATGCAGGCCCAGCTTGAGCAAGCCCAGGCAGCTTTGGCAGAAGCCACCGTCGAAGCCAGCGCCGGAGGCGGCGCGGTCAAGGTCGTCATGACCGGAACCCAGGTGTGCCGTGCGGTGGAGATCGACCCCGGCATCTTCGAGGCCAGCGACGTCGACCTGCTTCAGGACGCCATCCTGACGGCCGTGAACCAGGCCATAGAGCAGGCCCAGGCCTTGACAGCCGAGCGCCTCGGTCCATTGGCTGGCGGAATTGGCGGCGGGGGACTGTTCGGTTGAACGCCAGTGTGCCGCCGGTCGTCGAGCGGTTGATTGAAGCGTTTGCCCGCCTGCCGGGCATTGGCCCCAAGACCGCCTCCCGCCTCACGTTCTATCTCTTGCGCGGCTCGGACGTGGAAGCCGAAGAGCTGGCCGATGCGCTGAAGGCCATGGCCGTAGGGACCCGGTTGTGTTCGATCTGCTACAACATCACCGCCGTCGATCAGGATCCGTGTGCCATCTGTCAGGACGCCTCTCGCGAGGCCGGCGTTGTGTGTGTGGTGGAAGAACCGCTGGACGTGTTGGCCATCGATCGAACGGGGCTTTTCCGCGGCCGTTATCACGTCCTCCACGGGGCGATCTCCCCGGTGGAGGGCGTGGGCCCTGAAGATCTGCGCATTGACGAATTGATCGGACGCCTCGATGGCCAGCCTGTCCAGGAGTTGATCCTGGCCACCAATCCCACGATGGAAGGCGAGGCCACGGCGATGTACCTCAAGCGCCGGCTGGAAGGTCAGGACCTGAAGATCACGCGATTGGCGCGGGGCCTGCCCTCCGGGGGTGATCTGGAATACGCAGACTCGGGCACCCTGTCGCAAGCGCTGGAGGGGCGGCAGGAATTCTGAGCGCAAGCGGCCAACGTGAGCGGGTGGCCGTTCAATCATCCTCACAATTCTCCGCTTCTGCTGGAGTTCAAAATGGGGAACGAAGCATGGGGCCACCCTCGGTCCCTGCCAAATGGGAGGTAGATGATGGCGGAGCCTTACTATACGAAGCCCGAAGTATGGTCCCGGGCTGCCCCGGACTATGAGGACATGTTCCTTCCGTTGAGCGCGCGGGTAGCCGCCGTTGCTCTCCCGCGAATTGGTCTCAAAGCAGGAGATCATTTCTTGGATGTGGCGGCTGGCACCGGGGCCGTGACGCTTTTGGCCGCCGAAGCGGGTGCCAGGGTGACCGCTGTCGATTATTCGGATGGCATGCTCAACTTCTTGCGTGAGAAGCTGAAGAACAAAGGATTCGATGAAGTCGTGACTTACGTGATGGATGGCCAGTCGCTGGACTTTGAGGACAACAGCTTCGATGCCGCGGGCTCCAACCTGGGCCTGGTCTTCTTTAAGGATCCGGCCGCGGGCTTACGCGAGATAGCACGAGTGGTCCGACCGGGCGGCCGAGTCTTCATCACATCCCTTTCCCAATCCAAGCCGTCTGTCTTTGCCAGCTTGATTGGAAAAGCGATCAGCCGCGTGGCACCGGACTTCGAGCCGACAGGCCCGGTCGCCCGGTACAGGTTGGCCAGTCAAGATGAGATGCGGCAAGGTTTGGAGGGCGCCGGTCTTCGGCAGGTGGAAGTTCAGTTATCGGATGTAGTGTGGCCGGTCGGAGACCATGCTGAATATTGGGATAGGTGGGTGATGGGGTCCCCTCCGTCGAAGGCCGCCATGCAACAGCTGGATTTGGACCTCGTCTCCAAAGCGAGGGCCGAATACGTGGCGCTCTGCCGGCAGGAAGCGCCGAAGTACCCAGACGGATTCCCTATACCATCTGTAATCGGCATCGGAATCGTGTAGTTCTTGCCCGTGCCCGGGGCACCGCAAAGCTGAGTTTACACAGAAGTTGTCGGCCGCCGTTGCCAACCTCGGCCCGCCTCTGTCGGTGAAGCGCCGATCTCTATCCGGCGCCCCAACACGCTTTCACAAGCCAACAAGGACTCATGGCGCTCTTTCGATCCCTATCTACACGCGCCTTCGCTCTTCTGTGGGCAGGGCAAACCATCTCGCGTTTGGGCGACAGCCTGTACCGGATCGCCCTGGCCTGGTGGGTGCTGGAGAAGACCGGCTCGCCGGTGGCCATGGGCTCAGTCATGATCGTCTCGGTGCTCCCACTCGTCATCACCGTGTTGGTGGGAGGCACTCTGGCCGACCGTCTGCCGCGGGCGCGCGTGATGCTGGCCTCAGATCTGCTGCGCGGCTTGCTGGTGGGGTTGATGGCCGCCTTGGCGCTGACGGATAGCTTGACGATGTGGATGGTCTACGTCGCGGCGGCCACATTCGGGATGGTGGACGCCTTCTTTCAGCCCGCGTTCGCTGCCGTGGTTCCCGAGATCACGCCGGGCGAGTCTCTCACCAGCGCCAATTCCCTTACCAGCCTCAGCCAGCAATTGGCCGAAGTGGCCGGGCCAGCCGTTGGGGCGGTGATCGTCGCTTCGGGAGGCACCGGTTGGGCATTCGCGCTGGACGGGTTTTCTTTTTTGGTCTCGGCTGGCTTCCTGGCTGGCCTCCCGGCGCTCAAGCCCGAGCGCGGCGAACGTCTCCCGGCACCGATCTGGACCGATCTGAATGAAGGCCTCAGGACCGTGTTCGGAACGCCATGGCTTTGGATTTCGATCACCTTGTTCTCCCTGCTGAACATCACCGCCGCCACGCCGGTCAACGTTGGCCTTCCGTTTCTGGTCAACGACACGCTGCACCTGGATGTCAGCAGCCTGGGCTTGCTCTACTCGCTGGGGGCTGTCGGTTCGTTGTTGGGCTCGGTCTGGTTGGGGCGGAAGAGCCAGATCCGCCGACGGGGTCTGCTCGGCTATGGGCTGATCGTTCTGGCCGGTGTGGCGACCCTGTCGTTGGGATTGCCGCTGGGATTGGCGGTGTTGGGCGGGGTGATGGTCGTGCGCGGGCTGGCCTTCTCTGGCTTCAACCTGATCTGGATCCACATGGTCCAAGAGCTGGTGCCTGGTGAGTTGTTGGGCCGGGTGACGAGCGTCGACTACCTGGGCTCGTTCGGCTTGCTTCCGATCGGTTACGCGCTGTCCGGGTGGGCGATCGATGCCTTCGGCGTGCAAGCCGTGCTGGTGGCGGGCGGCGGTCTGACGGCGCTGGTGACATTGGTTGGGATGCTCCATCCGGCCATCCGTCGTTTGGACTAGAACAGGGATAGTGAATTCCTTCACAAGTCGAACAGGCCGGGACTGCGTTTTGGTATTGCCCTTGACCCTCCCCATGCATCGGGTATAATGTAAAAAGAATTCCCAACAGGTCTCGCCCGGGCGCGACCGGGAAGACCTTGACAATGGAAGAGCGCAAGGCAATGGAGACCGCGGCCAGTGGCCGAACCGGTCCGTTGCCACGCCGGTGCACGCAGGTGGGCATCGGCCATTTGTGTCTCTGCCCTTGACTCGTTCGGAAGGCGGGTGGTATGCTTCGGCCCGCTCGAACGACGGCACCTTAACAACTGAAGAGTGATAGGAACTGCCATAAGACCTGTCCAGAGTACTTTGAGACAAACCTACGTCTTCGGATGTAGGAGAAAACTCTTTACGGAGAGTTTGATCCTGGCTCAGGATGAACGCTGGCGGCGTGCCTAATACATGCAAGTCGAACGAGGCCCCTTTTCTTCGGATGAGGGTGTCCTAGTGGCGAACGGGTGAGTATCACGTTGGTGACCTGCCCCGAAGTGGGGGATAACAGTTCGAAAGGACTGCTAATACCCCATGTGCTCCAAGGTGTCAGAGTACCTTGGTGGAAAGGAGCAATCCGCTTCGGGAGGGGCCTGCGGCCCATCAGCTAGTTGGTAGGGTAATGGCCTACCAAGGCGACGACGGGTAGGGGGCCTGAGAGGGTGGTCCCCCACACTGGGACTGAGACACGGCCCAGACACCTACGGGTGGCAGCAGTAGGGAATCTTGCACAATGGGCGAAAGCTTGATGCAGCAACGCCGCGTGGAGGAAGACGGCCTTCGGGTTGTAAACTCCTTTTCGGGGGGATGAGGAAGGACAGTACCCCCGGAATAAGTCTCGGCTAACTACGTGCCAGCAGCCGCGGTAAAACGTAGGAGGCGAGCGTTATCCGGATTTACTGGGCGTAAAGCGCGTGCAGGCGGTATGGTAAGTCGGACGTGAAAGCTCCTGGCTCAACTGGGAGATGCCGTTCGAAACTACCAAACTTGAGGGCAGTAGAGGGAGGTGGAATTCCGGGTGTAGCGGTGAAATGCGTAGATATCCGGAGGAACACCAGTGGCGAAGGCGGCCTCCTGGACTGCTCCTGACGCTCAGACGCGAAAGCTAGGGTAGCAAACGGGATTAGAAACCCCGGTAGTCCTAGCTGTAAACGATGTGAACTTGGTGTTGGTGGCTTAAACACCATCAGTGCCGAAGCTAACGCGATAAGTTCACCGCCTGGGGACTACGGCCGCAAGGTTAAAACTCAAAGGAATTGACGGGGGCCCGCACAAGCAGCGGAGCGTGTGGTTTAATTCGAGGCTACGCGAAGAACCTTACCAGGGCTTGACATGCATGTGGTAGGGATCCGAAAGGTGACCGACCCTTCGGGGAGCATGCACAGGTGTTGCATGGCTGTCGTCAGCTCGTGCCGTGAGGTGTCCGGTTAAGTCCGGTAACGAGCGCAACCCTTGTCCTGTGTTACAAGTGTCACAGGAGACTGCCGGCATCAAGCCGGAGGAAGGTGGGGATGATGTCAAGTCAGCATGACCTTTATGTCCTGGGCTACACACACGCTACAATGGCCAGCACAATGGGTAGCAAGACCGCGAGGTGGAGCCAATCCTCAAAGCTGGTCTCAGTTCGGATCGCAGGCTGCAACCCGCCTGCGTGAAGTCGGAGTTGCTAGTAACCGCAGGTCAGCCACACTGCGGTGAATACGTTCCCGGGCCTTGTACACACCGCCCGTCACGTCATGGGAGCTGGCAACACCTGAAGTCGGTGACCTAACCGCAAGGAAGGAGCCGCCTAGGGTGGGGCTGGTGACTGGGACGAAGTCGTAACAAGGTAGCTGTACCGGAAGGTGCGGCTGGATCACCTCCTTTCTAAAGGGAGCCGCGAGCAAAGGCCTGAGGGCCGGCGCTCTAAACTCCAGCAAGAAAACCGGAAGCCGCTTTGCACGGTGTGCAGAGCGCCTGGACACTGGTTGTTGGGGTTCCTATCACTCCTCAGTTGCTAAGGCACATGCCTGGCAACTCTTTGGGCCTTTAGCTCAGTTGGTTAGAGCGTTCCTCTGATAAGGGAAAGGTCTCAGGTTCGAATCCTGAAAGGCCCACTCAGTCGCCGCCGGCTGCTGGCCGATAGCAGCTAGGATGGGGATGTAGCTCAGTTGGGAGAGCGCTGCCTTTGCAAGGCAGATGTCAGGGGTTCGAGTCCCCTCATCTCCACCAGAGCGAGGTGAGAAAACAGCTTGCTGCGAATGCTGGAAGATAGGAACTGAATACAGGGGGAGCCACCGGAACGTCACAGGTCGTATGCCGACCCGGCGCCGTGCCGGGTCGATGTCTGTCAGGCGATTGACCTCCTAAGTCCGGCGCCCAGGTAACTGGGCCCCGCACCTAGGCGGCCAAGCCCCAGGGAAAAGCATGGGGGACCGCCCGGACCGATCAAAGCCATTGGTCCGAAGCGCACCTTAACAACTGAAACGAGTTCGAGCGGCGGCAACCATCAGCCGACGGTTGTGCGCCGTGAAAAGCGTCAATTTCTCCGCATCACGTGAATTAAGCTACTAAGAGCGTACGGTGGATGCCTTGGCGCCAAAGTGCCGAAGAAGGACGTGGCACACTGCGATAAGCTTCGGGGAGTCGTGTGCAGGCTTTGATCCGGAGATCTCCGAATGGGGAAACCCGTCGTCGGGACGCAAGTCTCCGGCGTCATCCCTCGTCTGAACACATAGGACAAGGGAAGGGAACCTGGGGAACTGAAACATCTTAGTACCCAGAGGAAAAGAGAGTATTCCGCTAGTAGTGGCGAGCGAACGCGGAACAGCCCAAACCGTCACGGCTTGCTGTGGCGGGGTTGTAGGACCGGCAGATGGGAGTTACCAATCCGACGGTTAGCTGAATGGTGTTGAAAAGCCAACCACAGAGGGTACCAGTCCCGTAAGCGAAAGCCGAAGGACTCCCGCCGTGTTCCTGAGTACCACCGGGCACGCTAATCCGGTGGGAAGCTGGGGAGACCACTCTCCAAGGCTAAATACACTTGGCGACCGATAGTGAACCAGTACCGTGAGGGAAAGGTGAAAAGAACCCCTGTTAGGGGAGTGAAATAGAACCTGAAACCGTGCGCTTACAAGCAGTCGGAGGGCTAATGGCGGGTCTGTGTTCCCGGGAAACCGGGGTACGCGCCGCTATGCCTGACGGCGTGCCTTTTGGAGAATGAGCCGGCGAGTTAATCTCTGTGGCGAGGTTAAGGGAGTGACACCCGGAGCCAGAGCGAAAGCGAGTTCTGAATAGGGCGACTAGTCGCAGGGATTAGACACGAAACCGTGTGAGCTACCCATGGCCAGGGTGAAGCGAGTTTAACCACTCGTGGAGGCCCGAACCTTTCAATGTTGCAAAATTGTGGGATGAGCTGTGGGTAGGGGTGATATGCCAAACGAACACGGAGATAGCTTGTTCTCCCCGAAATAGCTTTAGGGCTAGCGTCACGCGTTCAGTATTGGAGGTAGAGCACTGGATGGGCTAGGGGGCTTATCGCTTACCGAACCCAACCAAACTCCGAATGCCAATACTTCATAGCGTGGCAGTCGGACGGCGGGAGATGAGTTTCGTCGTCGAAAGGGAAAGAGCCCAGACCATCGGCTAAGGTCCTCAAGTTTGAGCTAAGTGGAAAACGATGTGGGACTGTCGAGACAGCCAGGAGGTTGGCTTAGAAGCAGCCACCCTTTAAAGAGTGCGTAACAGCTCACTGGTCAAACGGTCCTGCGCGGACAATATAACGGGGCTAAGCTCAGCACCGAAGCCATGGGCCTTCACCGTCTGCGGACGGTGGGGGCGGTAGGGGAGCGTTCTGTCAGCGCTGAAGGTCGACCGAAAGGACGGCTGGAGCGGGCAGAAGTGAGAATGCCGGCATGAGTAGCGTGAAACACGTGAGAACCGTGTTCGCCGTAAGTCTAAGGTTTCCGACGGAAGGTCAATCCGCGTCGGGTTAGTCGGGCCTTAGCCGAGGCCGAAAGGCGTAGGCGATGGACATCCGGTCAACATTCCGGAACCACCTAGGTGGAGCGATGGGGTGACGCAGCGAGGTAGGCCAGCCCGCGATTGGTTGTGCGGGTTGTAAGCGTGTAGCTGTTGAGGGGTATAGGAAAATCCGTACCCTGAGGTGAGGCGCGATGCCGAGGCCCTAGAGCCGTAAGTGGCTGAGCCTTGCTGCCGAGAAAAACCTCTAAGCGATGAAACCTGGGTGCCCGTACCGCAAACCGACACTGGTAGACGGGTAGAGTATACCAAGGCGAACGGGAGAACCCTCGTTAAGGAACTAGGCAAAATTGCCCCGTAACTTCGGGAGAAGGGGCGCCTCCTAGCGTGAAGCTTATTCAGGTGGAGCGCAGGGAGGCCGCAGTGAAATGGCTCTGGGGACTGGTTAACAAAACCACAGGTCTCTGCTAAGCCGAAAGGCGATGTATAGGGGCTGAAGCCTGCCCAGTGCCGGAAGGTTAAAGGGAGAGGTTAGTCCCGCAAGGGACAAAGCTTTGAACTGAAGCCCCGGTGAACGGCGGCCGTAACTATAACGGTCCTAAGGTAGCGAAATTCCTTGTCGGGTAAGTTCCGACCCGCACGAAAGGCTTAACCACCGGAGCGCTGTCTCAACGAGGGACCCGGCGAAATTGAAGTCGCGGTAAAGATGCCGCGTACCCGCAGCAGGACAAAAAGACCCCGTGGAGCTTTACTACAACTTGGCATTGAGTTCGGGCTTCGTCTGTCTAGCATAGGAGGGAGGCTTTGAAGCTGGGGCGCCAGCCTCGGTGGAGCCAACAATGGAATACCTCCCTGACGAAGTCTGCACCCTAACCCCTGGCCGTAATCCGGCAGGGGGACCGTGCCAGGCGGGTAGTTTGACTGGGGCGGTCGCCTCCGAAAGGGTAACGGAGGCGCCCAAAGGTTCCCTCAGGCTGAATGGAAACCAGCCGCAGAGTGTAAAGGCACAAGGGAGCTTGACTGCAAGACCAACGCGTCGAGCAGAGACGAAAGTCGGGCTTAGTGATCCCACGGTACCGTGTGGAAGGGCCGTGGCTTACCGGATAAAAGCTACCCCGGGGATAACAGGCTAGTCTTGCCCAAGAGTTCACATCGACGGCAAGGCTCGGCACCTCGATGTCGGCTCATCGCATCCTGGGGCTGGATAAGGTCCCAAGGGTTGGGCTGTTCGCCCATTAAAGCGGTACGTGAGCTGGGTTCAGACCGTCGTGAGACAGGTCGGTCTCTATCCGCTGTGGGCGTAAGGGACTTGAGGAGAGCTGCCCCTAGTACGAGAGGACCGGGGTGGACAGACCTCTGGTGTGCCAGTTGTCGTGCCAACGGCATCGCTGGGTAGCCACGTCTGGCAGGGATAACCGCTGAATGCATCTAAGTGGGAAGCTCGCTCCAAGATAAGGTCCCTCATCCCATTAAGGGAGTAAGGCCGCAGGTAGACCACCTGTAGATAGGCAGCATGTGGAAGCGCAGCAATGCGTTAAGCTAAGCTGTACTAATGGCCGAGGGCTTATGTGCGTGATGCGGAGAACTTGGCGCTTTTCGTGGATTCTTGGTTTCGACTCGTTTCAGTGCAATACCCAACCTAGGGAAAATGTCCCTTGGTGATTAGAGCGGCGGGGGTACACCCGGTCCCATCCCGAACCCGGTAGTTAAGCCCGCCAGCACCGATGGTACTTGGCTGGAGACGGCCTGGGAGAGTAGGTCATCGCCAAGGGGCTTTTCTTTTTCGTTCGCGGCGCCAGCGTTGCGAACGAAGCACCAAGCACTGAGCATCCAGCTCAGTGCTTTTGGTTATTGGCCCCAAGCTCAGCGCTCGCTGCTCCCAGATGCGTTATGCTTGGGAGGCTGCTGGATCGGTTTCTACCGGTATGAGAACGAGGCTCTCCTCCAACCATGAAATCCCTGATTGACAAACCACTGCATCCGGTCTTGTTCGCCGCCTATCCGGTACTCGCCTTGCTGGCCTGGAACTTGGGCGAACTGCAGCCAGTGGCCGGTCTGCGGGCCCTGGCTGTCTCCTTGCTGGCGGTCGGCGCAACCTGGTGGGCGCTGAGCCGGCTGCTTCACAGCTCCCCCAAGGGCGCCTTCCTCGCCAGCTTGATGGCGATCCTGTTCTTTTCTTATGGCCACGTGTATCAGGTGGCCGAAGGGATCAGCCTGGGCGGCTTGACCCTTGGCCGGCACCGGCTGCTGCTGACCCTGTGGGTGCTGGTCTTGGTCGCTGCGGCGGCCTGGATGGTCCGGCGCAGGGCATTCCCCCTGGGGCTGACGCGTTTTCTCAACATCACTGTGGCCCTGGCATTAATCCTGCCCTTGCTGCAGATCGGGTCCTTCCAAGTCAAGGCGCTGGCCCCAGGGCGCCAGGCGGACGCCGCGCCGGCCTCGCCCGTGGCGCTTGCGCCTCCGGCCGGAGGGACTCTCCCCGACGTCTACTACATCATCCTGGATGCCTACACCCGGCAGGATGTACTGGAGCAGGTATTTAGCTACGACAACCAGCCGTTCATCCAGGGGTTGAGGGACCTTGGGTTCGTGGTCAGCGACAAGAGCCGGAGCAACTATGCCATCACACGGCTCTCGATTCCCTCGTCGCTGAACATGAATTATCTCGATGCCCTGGGGCCGCCGCTGGACCCCAATGCCAAGGACGCCGCCTGGCTGGATCGGATCTGCAAGAGCAACGCTGTCCGGGGAGCCCTGGAAAGCTTGGGCTACAAAACAGTAGCTTTCGAAAGCGCCTACGGGATGACCGACTGGCAGGATGCCGACATCTACCTTTCCCCAAGGCCCTCCCTGCTGGGAGGGGCACAGGTCAGGTTGGGGATTAATCCGTTCGAGGCGATGCTCTTGGAGACGTCCTTGGGGCGCGCCGTGATCGACGGACGCGTCAAACTCAATCAGCTCCTCGGGGCCAACATCCCTGACCCCAACAAGGAGTTCCGCGACCGGATTCTGTTCGACTTCGACCAACTGGGCAGCGTGCCCAACATCCCCGGCCCGAAGTTCGTGTGGGTCCACATCATGTCGCCCCACCCGCCCTATATCTTCACCGCCGATGGCGGGATCGCCTCGCAGCAAGGCGTCTTCACCCTGGCCGACCAGGTCTCCGGTTCAGGTTCACTTGACGAAAAAAAGGCCTACGCCGACCAGGTCAACTACATCAACACTCGCACCCTGGAGGCGGTCAAGCAGGTTCTAGCCAACTCGAAGACGCCGCAGATCATCGTCATCCAGGGCGACCACGGCGCTTTTCATGTCAAGCCCGAGGATCGGATGAAGAACCTCAACGCTTACTATTTTCCGGACGGCGGCTCCCCCCAGGTCTACGACAGCATCTCGCCGGTCAATACTTTCCGGGTGATCTTCAATCGCTACTTCGGCGCCGACCTGCCCCTGCTTCCCGACCGCCATGAGTATTCGGATGTTTTGAAACCCTTCGAGTTGACGCCAATCCCCTAGGACGGCCAACACGTGGGCCGATCACGTCACCGATCTTTGTTGGTGATTGTGACATAATTCACAAATTGTTGGGCGGGCCTGAACGTTGAGCCGCTAGAGGAACGCCCGCGAAAGATCGCTAAGGCGCTGTAGTTCGGACTCGGTTAGCCGGAAATGCATGGCACCCGAATTCTGTTCAGCCTGATCGGTCTTTGAAGCGCCGGGTATGGCAACGATCGTGTCCCCGCGGGCATGAATGATCCAGTTGAGCGCCACCTGGGCGGGCTCGACCTGATGTTTGACCGCCAGCTCTTGCAGGGCCTCGACCACGGGCCGGCTGCGTTGGATCTGGCGGCGCAGGCGCATGCGCCGGCCGACCGGCGTTTGACGGATCCTCTCGGGGTCCTTGTGGAATTCCCCCGTCAACAAGCCTGAGCCCAAGGGCCCCCAAGCCACGATGGTCACCCCCAATTCTTTGGCCGCGGCTAGGACTCCGTTGGCCTCGATGTCCCGGTGGAGCAGACTGTACTGCATCTGGTTGACCGCCAGGGGTAGGCCGCGTTTGGCCAGGGCGCGGTGCGCCCGGCGCATTTGGTCGGCGTTAAAGTTGCTGACCCCGACGGCGCGGATCTTGCCTGCCTTCACCATGTCAGCCATGGCCTCCATCTCGGCTTCGGGGGAGGAGAAGCTCCAAGGCTGGTGGATCATGTACAGATCGATGCTATAGCCGTCGAGCGCACGCAGGCGGTCGTCGATGGTCTTGGGGATATTGGCCGCCGTCCTGAACAGGGGCATCCACTTGGTCCCGACGACGACCTCGTCATCGGCCTTTCCGGCGGCCTTGAGTGCTCGGGACAAGGCATGTTCCGAATGGCCGCGACCGTACATCTCGGCAGTATCAAACCAATTCACACCCCCGTCGATAGCGGCCTGCACAATGCTGTTCATCTGGTCTTGGGCAAGATCGTTGAACATGTAACGAAAGGCGCCGTTTGCGCCGGAAAACTGCATGACACCCAGCCCGATGGGGGAGACCTTGAGGTCGGATGCGCCAAGGGTTCTGAGGGCGATTGAGGTCTGTCCGGGCAAAGTGGCCTCCAGGAAAGAACGAGGAACAGATGAAGCACGCGTGTGAACGTCGGCGCGCGGCGGGTCCCGTGTCATCATAACAAAGCCCAAGGCCGCCGGGCCCCTTTGGGACGATCCGGTGACTCCGGCGGATCTTCTGTCAGTGGGCGGAATGGCCACCGGCCGGCCCAGTCCGGGCCGGCCGGTGCGTGCAGGTTCGTGCCCGCTCAAGAAAGCGCAGGGCCTGCCATTCCCGCCAGGCGCGCGCGGACCTTTCGCTAGGGCGTCGGCGTGACCTGTTCGGTGAGCCTCAGGAAGAAAACGTCGGTCTGTTTGGTGCTGGTGTCGGTGGCAGCTATGATGGCCATCACCACCTGAGGGCTGCTGGATGTCTTGCCAAAGAGGCAGATGGCTCCGGCTTCGGACACTCCCTCCTGGCTGCCGCTGAAGCAGGGCGTTTGTTGTTCTGAATCCCACCCTTGGCCAGTCATGCGCTCGATGGTGTAGTAGCCGGCGACGTCGTCCGCCGTCTTCTCGGTCGTGAAGGCGACCCAGTCGACGCTGCCCGTCCCTCCGCTCATGGCCTTAAGAACGGTCTGGACGTAGAGCTTCGCCCAAACGGGCACGTCGAGATTGGGATCGTCGGTCAGACCATCCATCTTCGGGACGTCGGACCACAGACTTCCGGCCGCGGTGAACCCCGAACCTGCCACCTTGTTGACCACATTGCCTGCCACCTGATTCAGAAGGGAGCAGCTCAACAGGGTCAGGGCCGCGGCGCCAACCAGCACAAGCTTTGCAGCGTTCTTCATCTTCCCTCCTCCAATACACATGCGGCATTTTGCGAACATGCGTTGCGATGAGAGTGCGCAGCACAATCAATCCGCACCACGCAGAAACGCTTGGGCAAGAGGCCCTATTCGAAGGCTATCGACCAATTTGGCACCAGGTGCGGGGTCCCGAAGACGAAACACACCTCCGGCAGCCACCATTCGGTCGCGTGCGGCTTGCGTATGCATGCCCGGCTGGCGACGGTGACAGGATGATGGTCGGGACCACGCGGATAGTAGCATGTCCAGGTCTTGGTTGAACATTAACGGTTGGTGAGCGGGGGTGAGGTGGATGGGCAGGGCATTGTCGGAGGCAGGCACCGGTGGCTTCGTCGTGGGATCGCTCTTGACCGTTGCGTTGGTCAACCCAGCCCCGAAAGTGCTAGACTGCAAGGGGGAGAAGAAGGCGCTCCTGATCGCCTAATGCGGTGTTCGAAGGACGGAGAGCATGGCGACAGTCTTCATGAAATGGCTTGAGTCCGACCCGAGCGATTACGATCGGGGGATCAGCTTGCTCACGCTGGGTCGGCTGCATCGGGTGCAAGAGGCCATCGCCCAACGATTCGTGCTCCCCGGGCTGCGAGTCCTCGAAATCGGCTGTGGGACGGGCACCCTGGCGGTCATGATGGCCCGGAAAGGTGCTCACGTCACAGGCGTCGATGCCTCCAGTGCCATGCTCTCACAGGCGACGCGGGTCGTCAACAACGAGCAGTTGGCCGACCGGATCGACTTGATCCACATGGACGCTTCCCTGATCGAAGAGCGATTCAACCCTGCCAGCTTCGATTTGGTCGTATCTACTTTGGTCTTCAGCGAGCTGCCGCCGGACGAGCAGGATTTCGTGCTTCAGGCCTGCGCCCGATTGCTGGCTCCGGGCGGCGCCATCCTGCTGGCGGACGAGTTTGTGCCCAACGGATGGCTCCAGCGGGTCTGGTACAACATGGTTCGGGTGCCGCTGGTCTTCGTGACATGGCTTCTCACCCGGACGACGACTGTGCCTTTGCGCCGGCCGGAGGAGCTCTTCCGCCGCGGTGGCTATCAGTCGGAGCGTTTGTTGACCTTTCTGGGGGGTAGCCTGGCGCTCTATCGGCTGCTGCCCGCCGCCGAGATGCCCGGAACCGACACCCTGCCGCCGACAGCGGTTGGGCATCTTTCCCACAAGCCAAGCCTGCGGACCCGGTTGAGCGATGTGTGGGCGCTGTTCTTCAGGATCATCCCCCCCTACCCCAAGGTTCGTCCCGGCCTGTATGCCGTTGGCCAACCCAATCGAGGCTCTCCGGTTCTGGTCACAGGCAACTTTGATCTCACGGTGCGCCGAGTGGTCGGAGCCATCGACGGTGCCGTCGACGCGTGGATCCTGGTGGCCGACTCGGCAGGGATCAACGTCTGGTGTGCAGCCGGAGGTGGCTTCTTCACCGCCGAGAAAGTGATCGCGGCTGTGCGTTCATCGCATTTGGACGAAGTCGTGGATCACCACGCGTTGATTCTTCCCCAGCTTTGCGCCAACGGCGTTGACGGCTGGCGGATCCGGAAGGAGATCGGCTGGGGCGTTCATTGGGGACCGGCCAAGGCGGTCGACATCCCCGCCTACTTGAGCGCCAAGCGCAAGAAGACGGATGCCATGCGATGGGTCGGGTTCCCCCTCAAGGACCGGATGGAAATGGTCACCGTCACCCTGGGGTTCTACGGCCTGCTGATCTTGGTGCCGGTCCTCATCTTCTGGCGATCGCTGTTCTGGCCCATAACCTTCAGCCTATTGGGGCTCTCGTACTTCTACGGTCTGGTGCTTCCCTGGCTCCCGGGCCGCGACGGATTGGCGAAGAGTGTTCCGCTTGCGCTGATCGCCCTCGGGGGCTTGTTCGTTTACACGCGTGCCTTCGATCCCATGACCGCCTTGGGCATGTTCAACTGGGTGTTGGGTCTCACGGGATTGTCGGTCTTTTCGGCAGCCGAGCTGCAAGGCATGTCTCCCAAGATGCGCGGGGAACAAGCCAACTGGGGTTGGGAGGCCTTGATCGCGGCTGGGCTGGGCCTGCTGTACTGGCTGGGGCCGCTGGCCCTGGGGTGGAGATAGCGCCGTGGCCGACCCCGGTCTTTGGGAAACGCTGACCGAACACCTTGAACTGGCGCGCACGCTCCGCAGGTTGGAGATAAGCCTCGATCCGGAGCGCTGCAAAGGCACCTGGCAATGCTACGAAGTCTGCCCCGTGGGGTGTTGGACGCCCGATCGGACCCACAGGGTGGTGGTGCTCCACGATATCGACCAATGCATCGCCTGCGGCGCTTGTGTGCTGCAATGCCCCGAGGCCGCCATCGAACTGCGCTGATCCCCGGGCTCGCCTTCCGAGACGCGCTGTCCCGCGTGCCCTCCGCAGTAGGTCGTCAGCCTTGAGACGATACCTCGACGGTTGAGCCTGCTTCCCCAATGAGGGATGATTCCTTGAGCCTCAGGGACAGTACAAGACCCACAAGGATCAGTCCCACCAGGGCCAAGAGAGGCACGCTCATCGAGCCATTGGAAGGTGACTTGAGGGCGTCCATGGCAAAGATGAAGATGATGCCAGAAATCTGGCCCATCAGCAGAAGTAAGCCATTCGAAGTGCCTTCGGGCACGGGGTAAGTGATCTCGGCTCCGTATTGGAAGCCAATCGGCCCGGCGCTGAGCAAGAAGAAGCCTAGGCCGAATGCCGACACCAACAGGAGCGCGTATCCACTGGCCAGGGTGAGTCCGACCAGCGAGACGGACGCGCCGACCAGGGCGGCCAGGATAAACGGCACGCGGCGACGAGAGCGGTCGGAGAGGGCCGGCAGAACCAGCGCCCCGACGATCCCGCCTACGATCATCACCCCGCCGGTCGTCCCTGCTTCAGTGCTGGAGAATCCGCGTGGGCTGAGAATTTCCTCCACCCAGGTGGTGACGGCGTTGAATACGCCCAGCCCGACGAAAAACACCGCCATCAGGATAGCGAAATTGCCGTCCCGGAGCGCGTGCTTGAGCCCGTCGAGCATCAGGGCCCGAGCCTCGTCGCCGGCCGGACCGGCCGGCGTGGGCGGGTGCTCGCGAGAGAAAACGATGAACAAGGCGGCGGCGACGACGGAAACGATTCCATACAGGATCAGCGTATTGGGCAGATCGGTTCTGAGCACCAGGAAGGGGGTGAGCACCAGGCCCCCAAGGATCCCGAGGTAGATCGCCAGGGATCCCAGGCCGGTGGCCGTGGCCCGCTCATCGAAGGGGAACCAGCGTGCGGCAACCGTGGTGACGGCGTTCAAAATGAAAGGTTGTCCGACGGCAATACCGATCTGCGAGATCATCACCCAGGCGAAGTCCTGAGCCAAGAGACCGCGCATCAGTCCAAAGACACCGGTCAAGACGGCACCGATTCCGACTGCCCAACGGAAGCCGTAACGGTCTATGGTCCACGAAGCTGGGATGGAGACAAACAGGTAGACGATCATGAAGCTAAGCGACAGCAAGCCTATGCTTAGATCCGAAACGCCGTAGAAGGCGGCCGCGTCATGGGTGATGGGCGCGAACGTAATCCACAAGAGCTGATTCAAGGCCGTGATGACCATGAAGACCAGCAGCACGACCCAGCGGTAGCCGTAGGTCTTGCCTCCATGTTCCTCCAAAGCGCACCTCCCAAGCGATGAGTTGATGATGAATGCAGACCCGTCGGGGTCGGCGGACCATGATCGCGCATTTTGCCGGGCATGCCAACGATCATTCGCCTTGCAGCGGCTATAATCGACCCTTGCGACCGCCAAACGCAGCTATCAGGGAGGCATGTGCGCGACTTTCGGTCCCAGACGGATAGCCGGATGATTGCTGGCTTCATTCTGATCCTTATGGCCGTCGGCGGAGGCCTCATCGCCTGGCTCTACGGGCTTCCGGCGGCCGGGCTGGGCGTGGTTTGCATCGTAGCCGGGTTGAGCCCAGTGGTCCTGCTGTGGATGATCCTGCAAGCCCTCGAATGGTGGGGGAAGCGGACCGGGCAGTGGTGAAGCGTGGCCTGGTGACTTGCGAAGGCCTGCATATCAGGCACCGGCGCTGATATCTTGGGATGTTTTAGAAGTGTCTTTTGACGGAAGGCGACTTCCGCCGATTCTCCGGCCAGCGCCGACTCGGGCTGCCTGTGGTGATCCGACCACGGGGCCGTACCTTAGCGGCTTCGGGGGTGCGTTATGCCCACCTCACTGCGGCGTGTGCTTCAGGACGAAGGACCCCTGCTCGCTCATCTGGAGGGGACTCGAGCTCGACAGATTCCACTCCTTGGTGGCGAAGGTCTCGCCGCCTTGCACCTGCCAATCGTGTTCGACCCCGCAGCCGAAGGCTGTCCCCGGAGCAGTTGAGCCGCCTTGGAGGGCGCCCATCAAGCCCTGAATTTGCTCCGGAGAGAGATCCTCGCTGTCACCGAGCTGGCCCAACAGGCCGCTGAGGTCCGAAGGTGCGGGGGAGGTGTCGCCGCCGTTGCCCGATCCGGCGTTGCACTCTTGGACGTGCAGGGCGCCATACGTGCTGCTCCAGACGTTGGCTGAAGGGGCCTCGTAAGGGAAAGTGACACCCCCCACGGTGCAGTTTCCGGTCCAGGATTTGGTTGTCGGATCGGATGTGAACGTGAGCGTGAGGTCCCTGACGTGGCCGATTTCGTCGTCCTTGTCAAAAGCAACCTCCCAAGTCATTCCCTGCACATGAAGGGTGGACCCGCCTCGACTCGGGCTAAGTGCGCAGTGGGGTGAGGTGATCGAGAAATCTCGGTTGATGAGGGCAAAGTCTCCGTCAATGACGCCAAAGATGCCCTGGGTAAACTCCCAGCCAAGCTGTACCTTGGAGTCTACGATTGACTTAGCAGCGGCATCGAGCCCGGGCGTGACCGTGGTCGCCGTGGATTGCATATCGAGCTCGAAGGTCATGCACTTGCGGATCAAATCCTGCCCAAGGGCTTCCGCCTTCCCCTCATCATCCATGCCAAGTAGCTGTTGCTCCCGAAGGATACTCAAATAGACGGGGATAAGCCGGTGGATGATGTGCTGGTCGCGGCATAGCTCGTACTCCTCTTGCAGGCAAGTCTCCAGCACCGTCTGCAATGGCCCCGGAATCGGCCCGAGTAGCCTGTCAATTCCTGTCAGGTCGGCGCCGAGCAGCACCATCTCGCGCTCAAAGCTCAGATAGGTCTCGAGTGCAAGCCGGCCTGCGGCGCAGCTCTCGCCGGCTGCGTCCATGCGGGGCTTGAGCACCTCGCGGTAATAGGTCTCCATGTACCATTGCAGGAACTTCGCCAGGTCGTCGGAGTTGCCGTTGCCTTGAAGCTGCTTCTGGCGTTCGCGGCTGAGGAAATCCGAGGCGACGGTCGACAAACGGTCTTCTACATCACCGCCCAGACGCTTTCGAAGGGGTTCCGTGTCCGCCAGCAATCCTTTGTTCACCCCATAGCCGCTGAAGTGGATGATGGGGATCGCCAGGTCCGTTGAATTGAGCACGGGTGGTACGAAGCCCAGCTCGTGGTTCTCCCCTCGGAATCCGAAAAAGATCTGCTGGTCAACCGGGATGGGATTTGAGGGCGTGATGGTGAGGATGGCGACGTCCGCCAGGCGCAGCCCTTCGGGCTCAAGATTTACGGCGTAGGTCGATGCCTGATCGAAAGGCACGCCCTGGATCGACGAAAGGGGCGTCATGCTGATCTGAACCGGGACATCCAGTGCGCCCTCGGGGATCTCGAGGCGGTAGGTTGTGCCGCCGGAATCGGAAGTCTCGAGGGTGCCGCCCGAGTAGTCGAGGACGGCCGAGGCGGCGCGGGCATCGTCCGTGGTGAAGTCGAGGCGCAAAGGATCTGCCGGGATATCAAGCCAGGCGTCCCACTCAGCGGTCTGTTGATCGCCGCCCGAGGATGCGGGAGCCCCGCCGCTCGAGGGCAACAGGTCGCTACTGAGATTGCAGGCCAGCGAAACCAGCGGAACCAAGATGGCGGTAAGAGTGATGCCCCAACGCTTGCTGGTATTCACAGCGGTGTCCCTGGGCTGCGCTGTATGGAGCCGTGTGGGTGAGATTCGGCCGCGCAGTCAAGGCGGGAATTGTAGTCATCAGCGTCGGGTTGTCAAGGGGGGGTGAGTGGGGGATGAGGAGATCAGGGCACAGGCGAGGGATGACCGGAACTCTGCGTCATTTGGATGCCTCGCTCGCAAGACCGAGTGCGGCCTGCATCGTCCGCCGAAAGTCCTCGACGGCCTGCCCTCCCTCGGGAGTGAGGCGGGCCAGGGTGAGGGGCTTCTTACCCACGAACCCCTTTTCCACCTCCACATAACCCGCCTCTTCGAGTTTGCTCACGTGGGAGGCCAGATTGCCCCATGTGAGCTCGCTCGTCTTGAGCAGAAAGACGAAGTCGGCTTCCTAGACCGTCGACAGGATGAGGGGGATCATCAGCCGGGCGGGCCCATGCACGATGCGATCCACATCGGTCAGCTGGTTCAACCCCTCGGCCGACGGCTTTGAAGACGTCATGTCAGGCGTCCAATTTCTGCACCGTGTATCTGCGAAGGAAATGCACCAGGAGAGTCGCTCCGATGGCCAATATGACCCCCGCTGCGGTTCCCAGAGGGACGTTGAACCCCTCGGGCGCGCCGTCATAGATGATGGCCGCCGCCAGGTTGCAGAGCCCAAACAACCCGCAGTAGAGGTAGAGGCTGGCAACGCCGAACAGGTAGCCTATGGCGCTGAAGATCCCAACCATGACGGGCGCCACCAGGATGTCCACCAGGAACTTGCGCAGCCAGAATGGCACTTTGCTGGGAGCCAGGGTGCTCAATCGGCCGTTGTCCAGCAGGGTGAGCAGCACCAACCCAATGGTCAAGTTGACCAAGCCGACGGTCACCACCACCATCACTTTGAGCTTGGGCGAACGTTGGCCTTTGGCGTAGCCAAGTCTGGGAGAGCGAAGACCCGACGAAGGACGGTCTGGGAGGCCAGGGTCGCGACCATCAGCCCGATCAAGTGCCCCAGGTTCCAGGTTGGCCCCAGCCAGGCTCGCGTGATCCGGTAATCCGCCAGCAGCATGAAGACGGCGCCCAGGAGCAAATCCCAGAGCCCGTCTTCATGATTCATCAGACGTATGGTGCGCCTTTGAATGTCCTGGATCGTGGGGGTATCGGACATGGTAGGGCTTCAACACTCTGCAGGCTAATGGACTTTGTGAAGCAGAGCACTTTGCACTGTTCCAACAGAAAATTGGGGGAGTCAAGGCGGAATCTGAGGTTCAGTTGGGTGACCTAGATCCAGGCGTCGCCCGGGGCGGTCCGTTCGCCGCCGGCCTCGCCAGTGTTGGTCGTCCCGGCAGGCTCGATGAGCAAGATGTGGCACTCGTGTTCGGCTGTGGGCCGGTGTTCGATTCCCCGAGGCACCACACACAACTGACCTCGGGTGAGCGGCGTAGCGCCGTCGCGAAACTGGATCGTCATCTCACCCTCGACGACCAGGAACAGTTCGTCGGTCTCGGGATGGCTGTGCCAGATGAAGTCACCCTTGATCTTGGCCAGTTTGAGATGGTAATCGTTGAGTTCGGCGATGATCTTGGGCTGCCACTGTCCGTCGAAGGCTGCGAATTTGGCTTGCAGATCAATCGTTTCGGGAACCATTTCCACCTCTCGAACTCTCCGAGGCGCTCGGTGCGGCTGCAGGCCTCGCTCTAGGGGGCAAGGGACTCCACCATGAAGTTGTCGAAGTAGGCCGCCACCGTGGTCCGCGCCGCATGACTGTCGTCAGCAATCAGGCCGATGCGGGCCGGGGCAAGATCGGCATGGGTATCGGCAACCCGAATCCAGCTTGACCCGTCCTGACTCCAGTACCCGGTGAGCAGCGTGCCCTTTTGCTCCAGTTTCAAGTAGATCGGTCCTTCTGCAGGCAGCCCTCCAACGGCGTTGTTCGGGAAGCCGCCAGACATGGCGCGTTGATCATCATCCATATACACCCCATCGCCCACGCACAGGGAAGTCCCGCAGAATGCGCGTGAAACGGCCACGAAGTGGTCGTCATCCTGGTACAGGATCAAGCCTGCGCTCTGGAAGTTTTCTTCAGGGCCGACATCAATCGTCACTTGGACCTCGAAATCACCCTCCGGCGCGGGCCGAAGGAGGATTGGGGCGTCACCGCCAGCCATCAGCAAGCCGGTGTGTGTCGTGTCGATCCGCAGCCATCCGGGCCTGTCGGTCAAACTCCACGCCTGGGGGGCCTCGCGAACCCATGCCCAGCCCGGATCCAGGCTGGGATTTTCAAATCCGTCCTTGAATGGGGCGGAGGCGGATGCGACGGGGCTAGGGGCGCCAGCGTCGCTCAAGGACCTGCACATTTCCTGGGCGTTGTCGGCGCAATAGACGATGTTTCCCTGCATGGTGGTCATATCGAGGGCCAGATCCTTGAGCGATTTGGGGGCCACCGCCAGCGGGTCCTCGGACAGCACGACCATGTCGGCATCCTTCCCGGGGGTCAGGCTGCCCACCCGGTCGTCGAGTCCCAGAGCGTAGGCAGACCCACTGGTCATCAGCCTGAGCGCCTCTTGGGGTGTGATGGTCTGTTTGGCCTGGTCAGCGGAGGGTTGACAGATGGTGCCGTCGCTGTCCACTTGTTCGCGAGTGGCCAAACTGTAAAGAGTGGTGGCGGTATCAATAGGAAGGATCGGGTAGTCCGAATGCCAGGCCATGGTCAGGTCCGGATTAGCGTCGAGAAGATCTCTCCAACGCCATTCATATTGACGGTCCCCTTCGGCCAGAAGGTACTTGAATTGTCCCGTATCGTGGACATAGACGCAGGTCTGGAAGGCGCCAAAGAGGGTCGGGACCACACCGATCTGGCTGTAGCGGGCGAGCTGGTCGTCACGCAGCACGGCGTTGTGCTCGATGCGGTGCCGCTTCAAGTTAGGGCCACCTTTGAGGACGGCTTGCAGTGCGTTGAGGGCCTGGTCCACGCCCCGATCGCCCAGGGCGTGGATCGCCACCTGAAACCCAAGTGCGTCGGCTTCGGCGACATAGGCATTCATCTGCTCCTGGGTCATCCACAGATCCCCGTGCCCAACTCCATTGGGGTATTCCATGCTGATCGCCGGGGCACCGCAAGATCCGCCATCGGTGTAAAGCTTCACGCCCTGGACGGTCAGGTTGGGTCCGAGTTCTTGCCCCGGCGTGTACGACTTCCACCAATCGCCGGCAGGCTGGCCACATCCGTCAAGGATCGAGAGGTAAAGGCGAAGTCGGCTGTGCAACCCTCCTCGCAAGGCGAGTGACTGAAGGGCGTCCAATAATGCCTGATTCACGTACATCTCGCCGCTGGAGGTTACGCCGTTGGCGAATAGGGTCTGGTCTATCTGATCCAGACCGGAGCCGAGTTCGTCGGCGCGCTGGAAAATATGGTCATGGGCATCGGAGAAGGCAGGAAGCAAGGTTCTGCCTTGAAGATCAACTTGAACTGTTTGCGGCCCGGCCAGCGCCTGTAGTTCGTCTGTCGACCCCACGGCAAGGATGGTCCCATCCTGGATACCAACCGCCCCCACCTCCGGGCGGCTGGCGTCCATGGTGTGGATGGGGCCGCCTGAGATGATCCAATCAGCCGGGGCGCCCACCGAGGTCGGGGCGGCAGCCGATGGTTCAAGCGGCTGGGCAGGCGTGGCCGGTTTGGTTGCAGATGGGGTGTCGGCCGGCGGGCTGGACGAAGGAAGGTTACATGCCAGAGATGCGGCCACCACGGAAACGATCAGCACAAACTGGGGTGCTCTGTTGGAGAGGGGCAGATCCATGGGTCCTCCTGGCGTGTCAGCGTCCTACTCAGCCGCGGCCGCATCCAGAGGTGCCGCAGCAAGCGCATGGCGGGTGCGCAGGAGACGGTGGCGTGGAGGGCGTGGGTGGGATGTGAGGTACGCATAGTGCGGGATGGCCTGGCGGCTTCTCAGTGGGTAATCGATGGTAGCTCAGCCCGAACTCAAGTGCAAGGGCGTGGCGGACAGGCGTGCTCCTTACGAAGACAAACGGCGATCAAACTCAATCCCCAGCTGCCGATGCGTTGGGCGGCGATGCGGAACATTTCAGAGTCGAAACCCTGAATGATGGTCTCGCCGCCGCTCACAAGCATTTGGGCGGTTCCTCGCACCTGGAGGCCCCGGTCCCGCCGGGGGTTCAGAGATGCAACATCGTTGACCATTAAGGCCACGCCCAGGCTGGCTTGGACGTCACGATACTTCTTGCGCTTGGCGAGACTTTGATCGCTGATGTCAATCGTGCCCAGGTTATCGTTGAAGCGGAAGCCGACGGGCAGGACGCGAGGCGACCCGTCGGCACTGATGGTCGCCCGTCGGCCCAGCCGCTGGCCCTTCAGGAAGGCGATTGCTCCAGGCTTACAGTTGATCACACCGAGCTCCCGTTCAGCTGGTTGGCTTGGGGGTGTCCCGCGATCTGGCCTCGACGCACTCAGGCCGGATCACGCCGTGGATCGGCCGATCGGGTAGGCTCGCCCTGGACGAATGGGATGGCGAGCGCGCCTCAGATTTGTCCAGGACCAAGCGCCTCGGCCAGGCGTGCCAGGCTGTTTCGCACGGAGTGCCGCACTGCCAGGTGGACGATCTCGAGGATGGAGAGCATCAGGCCAAAGATGGGCACCGACCGTAGCGGCTGAGCGGCGGGGATGCGCTGGGTAAGGATGCCGATAGCCAAGAGAAAAAGAGTAAGCAGCACGATGATGAGCAGGCTGCGGGGAAAGGCGGGGAGGGCCGCCGTCCCTTCGAGCGCCGCCCTGCCGTCACGCTCGGAAAGGTGAAGACGTACGAGGGGCCGGATGGCCGCACCTCGGTAGAGGGGGGCTGCCAACTCGGCATGCAGGTAAAAGCGGTCGGGTCCACCCCAGGTGAGGATGAGGCCGGAGCCCAAGGGGATTGCTCCCAGGCGCTGCCGCAGTTGGGCCGGCGAGAACGCCGTGGGAATGTGGAGCGGTAAACTGCTAAACAAGAGTCGCGCCATACTGGCCAGATGGCGGACGAGCAAAGTCACGTGGGGCCTCTCCCGAGTGCGGCGCTTGACGAGATTGTAACGGCCACATACGCTTGCCAAGAAGCCGCCAGCCTGGACGATTGGATCGTACGCTGCCCGATCCCCATAGCAAGCGGTCCCCACCGAAACAGCTGTTCACACCGAAGGTGTCGATAGCGCGCGCGTTACTCCTGAACCTCGATATCCACGAAAGCTGTCATGCCCCAGAGAATCGACTCAGGCATCGAGTCGACCTGCACCCAGGCGGTGTAGTTGGTGCCGCCGCTGACGCTGGGCATGGGGAGAAGCCTCTGAATCCTCCCCCTGCCCACGAACTCAGGCGCGGCATCGAAGGTCACCTGGGCGCCGTCATTTACGCGCACGCGGGCGGCATCGACCTCGTTGAGATCCGTAGTTTCCACCCGCAGCGTGCTGAGGTCGGCGAGCACGATGACCGGGGTGCCGGCAGGGACCCATTCTGAAGGTCGTACCTGGACGTCGGTGATGGTGCCGGCGAACGGTGCTCGGAGTTCGGCAGCCTGGAAAAGGTCTTGAGCCGCCTCAAGCGATGCCTCGGCGCTGGCGAGACGAGTTTGAGCTGCCTCCAGCGCCCGGCTGTCAGGGCCGTCCTGCATCCGGTCGAGCGCCCGTTGCGCCTCATCGACTCTTGCTTGGGTGACGGCCACATCCGCGTTGAGTTGGGCCTGCTCGATATCGGTCGGATGTCCCGTGTACCAGTTCAATGTACGGACAGCTGAGTCATAGGCCTGCTGTGCGTTGCTGAGATTGATGGCTGCCTGGGCGCTGTCGTGGTCGTCGGGTGTCCCGCTGCTGGCACGCCGTTTGGCTTGGTCCAGGTTCTTTTTGGCCAGGAGCACCCGGCCTTCCTGCGCCGAAATCGTCGCCGCGCTGGCCCGGTTACCCTGGGACCGGACGCTCAAAGTGTAATCGGCGGTGTGCAGTGCGTCGCGGGCTGACGCCAGTTCCTGCTCTGCTTGGGCGCGGGCGATGTCGGCCCCCTCAACCAGTGCATCCAACGCCTGACGGGCATTGACCAGCTCCAACTCGGTGGCCGCCACGGAGGACTGGAGAGCCGGGCGGCTGTCGAGCGCCAGGAGCAGATCCCCCTCCTGGACGGTTGCTCCGATGGTCGCCGGAAGCTCGACGACCTGACCGCTGGTGCGCACACTGAGTCGCGCCCATCTCTCCGGAACGACCATTCCGGTTGCGCTGAGGATCGGGCTCAAATTGGCGCTCTCGTTGGGCGCCGGCGTTGGCGTGGTTGGAGCGGGTCCGCCCCCGCAGGCGGCCAGCAGGCTGGCTGCGAGCAGGGTAAGGCAGATGGTGTTCCGGAGGTGTACAGGTCGTAGGTTCATGGAGGCCTCCATGCTGGCAAGTTGGTGCCTGATTCAGTGGTCTCGGAGCGCCTCGAGCACAAATCGGAGGCGCGCAAGGCTGGGGGCGTGCCCCGCCAAAGATATCCAGAATACGCACCACGATCGGCGCCTGGAGGATGGGGAAGGCCGGCGGTGTGAAGCCGCCACCCAACCCTTGAGCGAGGGCGCCCGTATGCGGGAAAGAGCGTCACCTCTCCCCAACTCGCCTTTGTGATCATCGGGGTGGTGCGGCCCATGCGGAGGAAGAAATCCTTAACAACCATGTTCGCGTCGACCCTACACAAAAGAGTTCTGAGCCGGTCCGCGCAGAGTTTCAGGCCAACACCCAGCCCGGCGCGGCGTCTGGGAGGGGCTAACGGCTGCCTGCTTCTGCGCCTCTCGCGGTGCTTGAGGCGCAGTCTAGCCCAGGGACGTGCCGGGGGAAAGTGACAAAGCGCGCGAACGGCCGGGGGTGCCAAGGCACTTCGCCGGTCGATGTGTGAAGATTATCACAATAGGGTTGTCTTTGCCGATCGAGGGCTGCGGCCGGGCAAAATGCGCGCCGGCTCTGGCCTGGGGGCGGCGGAAGTCAGATGCAGCCGGAAAAGACCTGGGTCTTGTACCTGATCGTGACGTGCCCGTCCACCTGATGCCGCCGAAAAGCGGATTCGATCCCTTGGAGCATGGCCTGATATCCGGGATCTTGCGGCGTGGGGGTCGTCGACGACGAGAACAGGCGGCCCTTAAGCCCTTCAAGGTCAAGTTGTTGCAAGTTATCGAACTCTTTCAATTGAAACTCACGGATGAAGATGCCGGCCAGGTCCTGATCGGACATCTTCTGATGGTTAACCCGTTGATAGTCGGTGCCATATGTTTCGAGCAACGTTTCATACGCCCCCAGAAACGGTGTGTCGCTGAGCCGGATGTTCCAGATCAGGGCCAGACGCTTGGGTGCTCGCAGGATTCTGCGGAATTCTGCCAGGGCGCGCGGAGTATCAAACCAATGGAAGGACTGAGCGGCCGTAACCATATTCACTGAGTGATCGGGCAGGGTGGTCGCCTCAGCCCTCGCCGCCAGCGACACGAAGCCCGCACGTCCTCCCAGCCTCGCCTCAGCGGCGGACCGCATCTCGTCGTTGGGCTCGACTGCAAATACGCGGTCCACGTTCCCCAGCAGCAGGCCACTCAGAATGCCGGTTCCGGATCCGACGTCGGCGACCAAAGAGCTGCGGTCCAATCCTTGGTCCATCAGGAAGCTGATCGCCTCGGGAGGGTAGCTGGGCCTGTATCTGACGTAGTTGTCGACACGGTTGGAGAAGCGCTTGGTGGGATCGATGTCGGTCATCCGTCGCCCTTTCATTCTTGAGCTTCGCTCTGAACTGAGCGCCGATCTCAAGATCGGCGCCGCATGGTATCGCGGGAGCCGGTGATCGGCAATCAGATGGTGCCAGTGTCTTCCGTAGTGGTCACGTCGGTTTTCGCTGACCCCGAGGGTCGAGCGGCGATGACAACGGCGGTGGTCGTCGGGAGGCCGCTTTCAACCTGCGTCCCCAACCCGTCTGCCTCTTCCGCGCAGCCCACTGCCCGTCACCGATCAGCAGGAGCTCATTGCGTGCAAACAGGACCGGGGTGAGAATAGCGAGCCGAAGCGTCGGCGGCCCTTAGGCTGACCGACGCCCAAGGCAGGGCCGACCCAAACTCAGGCCGGCTGACGACTGCTCGGCGGCAAAGCGGGTAAGGCACGATCCGGTCCAATCTAGTCAGCGGATCAGGGTCCCATTCGCCGCTGGAGGCTGAAAAAATCATGTCTGATCAACGGGCTGCGCTCGGCTCGTGACGGGGCTGGCGAGTCACACGACGGGTCGCTTCTTGCCCAAACATATCCCCGAACTGGATGGCATTCGCGGCCTGGCCATCCTGCTTGTGCTCGCCTACCATTACGTCGGCGTCCCGATCCCGAGTGATGCGGGGAAAGGCTTGGCCTTCATCCGCCAGTTGCTGAGCAATGGTTGGAGCGGAGTCGACCTCTTCTTTGTCCTTTCCGGTTTTCTGATCGCCGGCATTCTCATCGACAACCGGAGCGCCGACAACTACTTCCGGGTCTTCTACACCCGACGAATTAGCCGCATCTTTCCGCTGTACTACTCATTCCTGATCGTCTTCGTCCTGCTGCGAGCCATCGCACCGAAGGTGGGGTTTCTGGACTCATCTCTCTTTTCGGACGCGCTACCGCTCTTGCCCTATTTCGTGTATGTGCAGAACTTCGTCATGGCCGTCCGGGGCACGTTTGGGAATGAGATCCTGGCGGTGACCTGGTCCCTGGCGATCGAGGAACATTTCTACCTGTTCCTCCCGTGGTTCGTGAGGCGGAGCCGCCCGTCTCGGTTGGCTATCAACCTGATCTTTCTCATCGGCATCACCCTGATTCTGCGCACGTTCTTGGGCGGCGGCACGTTCATCGGATTTGTCGTCACGCCCTGGCGGTTGGACTCCCTCCTGCTCGGTGCCCTGCTGGCGCTGGTCTTTCGGGCGCCGCGTGCGGTGGATTGGGTCAGGTCGAACCTTCGGTGGATCAAGGCGGGCTTTGGCGTCCTAGCGCTCTTCTTCATCTACAGTTCGATATTCGAGCCTTTCGGCTCGTTGGACCACCTGTTCGCGTTTGGCCTGCTCTACGCCGGCCTCATCACCCTGGCGCTGGCCAACCAGGCGGGTCTGCTGGCACGTTTCTTTCGACAGCCCCTGCTCATGAGCGTTGGCAGAATTTCGTACGGCATTTACATCCTTCATCAATTCGTGAACGGCATCATCCACAGCCTGCTGTTCAAGAGCGTCCCCAGTTTTCACAACCCGGCCACTGCGCTGGCTACCTGCCTGGCGCTGGCGGTCACCTATCTGCTGGCCCTGGGAAGCTTTCACTTGTTTGAAAAGCGGTTCATCGCCTTCGGGCACAGTTTCCACTATGCGGTTTCACAGGCAGGGGCCGAGGCCCGCTCCCAGCGCTAGGTTAACCTTCGCTTGGTAACAAGGCCCAGTGGATGACGGGGCTCGACCAGGCAAGGACATCGCCAGGCGGCGGCCAATTAGAGACAGGGCGCCGCCAAAAACGTGGCTGGAAAACGGGGACCAAACCATGGGGTTATCCGCCGGCTCCGGAGGGCTTGATCTGGCCCCCGGCGGCCAGGGGGATACGCCGCAGGCGGATGCCACAGGCGGCAAAGATGGCGTTGGCCACCGCGGCGGCGGTGCAGATCGATGCCGGTTCGCCGGCCCCCAGCAGCGGCTCATGCGGCCGGTTGACGAGAATCACCTCGATCTCAGGCAGATCCGAGAAACGAAGAATGGGGTAAGTGTCCCAATCGCGGCTGGTGATCCGGTGCTCGTCGAATGTGATCTGCTCGAACAAGGCGCGGCTCAGCGACTGGATCAAATTGCCCTCGATCTGATTGGTGACCCCGTCGGGGTTGACGATCACGCCGCAGTCGTGCGCGCTGATCAGACGCTCAACCCGAACCCTGCCGTTCTCATTGTTTACATGAACCTGGGCCACGGTGGCCACATAGGCACCGTCATTGTCGTAGCGGGCGAAGGCTAGGCCGCGCCCAGTCCCGTCCGGCAGCGGCGCACCCCATGCCGCCCGATCGGAGGCCGCCCGAAGAACAGCGATCGCTCGCTCATCGCCCATGTGGCTTAGCCGGAACGACATCGGATCGATGCCGGCGGCGGCCGCAAGCTCGTCCATGAAGGATTCGTTGGCGAAGGTGTTGGCCGCCCCGCCCAGGGTGCGCATTGATGACGTGCGAAGCGGCATCTCGGTCAGCCAGTGTGCGACAACGCGCTGGTTGGGCAGGGCGTAATCGACAGGAGCATTCCGGTCTCCACCGCCGAACCATTGTGGCGCCGGTGGGCGCAAGCCAAAGGCGAGCTGCCCGGCCAGAAGCTGATTGGCCAGCCGGGGCCGGCTGCCGTGGGTGGGGGACCAGACCTCATGTTCCCAGGCGATAATCCGCCCTTGCGCGTTCAATCCCGCCCGCAGGTCCATCAGCATGGCCGGCGTATAGGGTTCCCACAGGAATTCGTCGCTTCGGGACCATTGGACCCGCACCGGACGCCCCAGCTTCTGAGAAATCAAAGCCGCATCGGCCGCCGCATCATCGGCGCCGTTATGGCCGTACGAGCCGGACCCCTCGGCGTAAATCACCCGCACCGCCTCTTGGGGCATCTCAAGCAGATCGGCCAGCGCCTCACGCAGAGGATAGGGACCCTGCGTGCTGGTCCAAACCGTGGCGGCGTCGCTTCCGACGTCGGCCATGGCGCAGGAAGGGCCGATGGAGGCGTGGGCCTGGAAAGGTTGGCTGTAGGTGGCTTCCAGCCGAATGTGGGCTTCGGGCCAGGCTGCGTCGACATCGCCCTCGTCAAACGAGACGTCGTCGACCGTGTCCTGCTGCCGAAGATGCTCGAATAGCTTCCCCATTGGCGGTCTATGCTCAACCTGCTGCCAGGTGACCTGAAGGGCATCGGCGGCGCGGACGGCAGCGTATTCGCTCGCGGCGGCCACCGCCAGAAAATTGCCCTGTTGTACTACCTCCACACTGGATACCGAAGCCGGATCGAACGCGTCGAGAATGGCGCCGGGATCGGGCGGACGGACCACTCGAGCATGGAGCATCCCCGGCAGGCGGACGTCGTGCACATAGCCTGCCTGGCCCGTAAGTTTGAGCGGCAGATCGGCGCGTGCGATGGCCTGCCCGACGACGTGGTAGTCATCCGGGGACTTGAGGGGCGCATGCAGGCTGATCACACGGTGGAATGCCTTGCCCCCCATCAACTCAGTGTATGAGATTGCCCGGACCGGATCGCGGATAACGCTGATCACCCCCTCATGCACGGTCAGCTCCTCAACCGTGGCGTCGAGCTGGTCGGAGGCGGCCTCGAGCAGCGCCTGCCGGGCTTCGGCGCTGGCCTGCCGCAGGGCAAAGCCTCCGATTTGGAGCGTCGTGCTTCCTGCGGTGATGCCCTCGTCGGGAACCCGGGCAGTATCGCCCATGACCATCGTGATGCGTGCGAATGGGATGTCTAGTTCCTCGGCCACGATCTGTGCCAGCGCGGTCTGAACGCCGGTCCCGAGCTCGACCTTGCCGCTGAAGACGGTCAAAGAACCGTCAGGCTCGATGTGCAACCAGTCATCCACTTGGTTGGCCACGGACAGAGCGCCGGTAGGGGACCATTGGGATGCCATAGCTCACCCTCCCTCTTCAGCCATGTAGTCGGCGGCCCGCCTTACTGCTTTCAGGATGCGGGAATGAGCACCGCAGCGGCACAGATTACCTTCAAGCGCCTCACGGATCTCATCATCGGTCGGCTGGTGATTGCGGTGGAGGAACGTGGCCGTGGTCATGACCATGCCGTTGACGCAGTAACCGCACTGGGTGGCCTGCTCGTCGATGAATGCGCGTTGAATAGGGTGCAGCTCACCTTCGGCTTGCAGACCCTCCAATGTGGTGATGGCACCGTCGGTGGCCTCGGACACGGGAAACTTGCAGGCTTGGACCTCTCGGGCTCCGACCAGTACGGTGCATGCCTTGCAGGTCTCGGAGCCGCATCCAAACTGCGGCCCGGCCAAGCCGAGCTCGTCGCGCAGAACGTACAGCAAGGGTGTCTCCGGTTGAGACTGGACGGTGTGTCTTTGGCCGTTGACGGTGATTGCGAGTGGATCGTTCATCTGGACTACCTCGTGTTTGGTAGCTTCATGCACCAAGTCCAGCGAATCGGGATCGAGAGGCCGGCCGGTGATGGCGAGCCATTATTCTGGATCGACGATCTTCCAGTAAGAGTCCTTGCGCACAATCTTGCCGGCCTCGAACTCCAGCAAATCCGCACCACGTACCTCGATCTTTTCGCCGTCCGGCAGTGTGCCGGTCAGAGTCCACTCGGAGACGCCGAAGTCTTCCATTGCCCAGTGCCGATCCTCGCCGTAATGTACATCGGGAACACCTTCAAAGCGGGTGGCCAAGCCGGCGCGAACGGCAGCTTTGCCGCGGTAGACATCGCCACGGGGCCCATGCCCCTTTGGCATGTACAACACACAATCGTCAGCGAAATAGGACATGATGGCTTCCATATCGTGTCGGTTGAAAGCCTCGAGAAGCCCCTTGAGTTGTTGCTTGGTGACCGATCCGCTCATCGTCCCACCTCCCTAGACCCTCGCAGCCTACCATTTCAATGTAACAAATGCTGGGATCGTCTGGTCTATTCTCCTTGTGAAGGAATTCACAAAACTGCTACTTCCTTTCTGGCCGGCGGTCCATCACACGCCTGGCTTTGCCGGGAGGGGAAACGCCCAGGAAAACGGACCGCAAGTCGATGGTGATCCCAGACCAGATGTGAAGATGCCCTTGAGCCGGGGACATCAAGATGTCCTGGTGAGGCGATGCCTGCCCCAATCAAGATTGGGACAGGCGGTCGCTCCGCTCGCTCGCAATGACATGAACAGGAGGGGGACTCCTGCCCAAGTCGGCAGAGACAATGAGCCCAAAGCTCAGAGCTCAACGCTCACTTCAACACGGCAAGCAGATTGCTGTAGTTGTCTGTCCAAACGGGAAGGCTGGCGGGAATCGCCGGGCGGGGCGAGGCGCGGCTGACGATGTTGGGATTGGAGAGGAAAGTCTGGTTCTTGGTGAGGAGCATCCACACCGAATTGTAGCTCTGCAGGCCATCGCCGGCGTCCTCAATCTTGACAGCGCTGAGGTCAAAGGCGTCAGCCAGACGGTAGACCTCCAGCGCCAAATCGAAGTTCCGATTGGAGACGTGGACGGCGATGATTCCATGCGGTGCCAGGTGCTGAAGGTAAATATCGAAGGCTTGACGCGTGAGCAAGTGAAGCGGGATCGTATCGCCGCTGAAGGCGTCCAGCACGAGGAGATC
Source organism: uncultured Chloroflexia bacterium (assembly GCA_963807065.1). Classification (GTDB taxonomy): domain Bacteria; phylum Chloroflexota; class Anaerolineae; order Anaerolineales; family E44-bin32; genus CAWAND01. Next base: position 340,028 of record CAWDZQ010000004.1, on the reverse strand, counting down.
GAAAGCCTCCGGCTCGCCCTGGGCTAATTCATCTTCCAACGCCAGCCGGGCATCCCCCTGGACGACGTCCACCTGGGCCGGGGTGTCGGACAGGAAGGAGAAATAGCCGCCCTCACCCTCGGCGATGCGGATGACATCCGGGTTAATCTCGTAGAAGCGGAAGGCGTCCCCGGGTTGGCCGTAGGCGGCGATCACCCCTACACCCATTCCCAGGCCGCCGACTTGGATGGGGCCAGGCCGCTGAGGGTTAAGGAGGAAGGCCATGCCGACGCCGCTTGTGTCGCTGTAGAAGGCAGTAGGCAGTTTGCGAAAGCGGTCGGCGGCAAATTGAAAGCCATGCACGGTTTTGCCGTGAGTGAACTGGTAGGCCAGGATGTCGGGCTGGTCGGTGTTGATGGCCCAGACGCGCGAGATTCCATAAAAGCTGCGGAGCGAGAGCAAGGCGGCTGACCCGGTCGAGCGCATGATCACCAGGGTGAGGGCGGCCAGCGCCACCACCATGCCGGAAGTGGCCCAAGCGGCAGGGCTCATCCGTCGTCGGTCACTCTCAATTTGTGGGCGGCCACGCTTCTTGCGTTTGGCCGTCCCTGGAGGCCGATCACGAAGCAAGACCAGGACCATGAGCACGCCGGCTGCCACCAAGCCCCATTGCAGTTCCCAAAACCCGGTGGAAAACAGGGACGGCGCGAGCAGCGTCACGAACATTCCGCCCAGAGCCCCGCCCAGGGCAACCATTAAATAGAAGCCGGGCAAAAAGCCGGGCTGCGGGCGCTGACGGTAAAGTTCGTTGTGGCAGAGCATACAGGCGGCGAAAAGAAGCAGAGCGTAGGCTGTCAGCTGCGTGGCCAGGCCGAAGGGCGGATAGCGCACCAGCGACCAGAGGCTGAAGAAGCTCAGCCCGCCGTACCCGATCAGATACAGCCGGCGGTTGTACAGGCGCTCTCCGGAGAAGGCCAGGACGAAAGTCAGCAGGTAGACGGCAAGCGGGAGCACCCACAGGAAGGGGATGACCGCCACCTCCTGCGTGATCTGATTGGTGACCGACACCAACAGCGACGACGCCACCGCAGCCAGACCTACCCACAGTGCGTACTGGCGCCAGGCCGGCCGCTGCCCTGAGGGCTGGGCGGCAGCCTGGCTGAGCGGGCCGGCGTCCGGCTGCCGGGCAGCCCGCCATGCGAGGACGCCGGCGGCGGCGGCGAAAAGGACGTAGGCCGCCGACCAGACATCCGCCTGAACCGGTAAGCTCATCAGGGGTTCGAACACAAGTGGATAGCTGACCAGCGCCAGGAGAGAGCCCACGTTGGACAGGGCATACAGGCGGTAGGGCAGAGGATCGCCGTGCTGGCGGTGGAACCAGGCCTGCATCAGTGTGCTGTTGGCCGATAGGATCAGATAGGGCACGCCGACCGCCGCCGCCAGAATCCTGAGAATACCGGGTATGGGCGGCGCACCCAGCGTCGGCCGCCAACTCGGGTCCGGTGTCAGCGGAGATGGCCAGGAAATGGCGGCCAGGGCGATGAGCGACAGCGACATCCCCAGGGCCACCAGGTGCACCCAGCCTTGCAGCTTGGGGCGAAGTCTGGTGAGGAGCCAGGTGGCATAGGCATACCCGGCAGTGAGCAGGGCCTGGAAGAACAGCAGCACCGTAGACCAAACCATGGGGGTGCCGCCAAACCAGGGCAGGATGAACTTGCCGATCAGGGGCTGCACCTGGAAGAGGAGAAACGCCGAGAGCAGGACGCTCAGTGTGTAATCAAGAGGCATGCTGGCACATCTTACCGCAGGTCGTCCGATCGGGTGGACCGAGGTACGTCCTCCGATTCGACCAGCCGCCAGGGTCCCTCGACGCAGTTTGTGAAAGAAATCACAAGTTTTTACCGGTGACGACGGTCAGAAGGCACAGTCATCGGGCAGAGGCGGGGCCGATTCGAGATGGGCGGCGAAGTCGAGCGGGATTTTTATTGAAGAGAATCCCTCGCCGACCGAACCCCGCGCGCCAGAGATGGCGTAGCCATCGGGGTGCATATGGACGCGCACGAACAGGTCCTGGTCCGGCGAGACAGCCACGGGTCCGCCGGAGCGTGTGAAGGGCTGCTCATCGACGTGGCTGTGAAGCAGGATGCGCCGGTACAGCAGCGTGCCATCCGGGCTAACAACCTCCCACCAGTCAGCGTAATGATCACATCCCGTGTCGGGGCTGGCGTTCTCAACCGCAAAGGTGAACGCAGCAGAGCTCCCGCTGGTCTGGACCGCAAGTACCTCGGCATGGGTTGGTTTAGGCGGAGCCACGTTTGTGTCCTCACCTTCAGCGTGCGGGGTGGACGTGGCGCAGGCGCCGAGCCAAGCGGCAGCCAGACACCAGCCGACGCGGCCCACCATTCGGCGCCAGCGGCGCGGCAGTCCTGCGGGCCGAATCATCCGCGGCCCTGCGGCAGCGCCTGGTTGAGGATCCGGTCCACGACAAACTCGTATGTCCAGTGCGCCTTCTCCGCGTCACGGAACTCGAAGGTGAATTGGCCGGCGGACGTCAGAAGCGTGATCTCGCCGGTCTTCAATCGGGTGCCCTCCTCCGCCGACGCCACGCCGACGATCTGGTGGTAGGGGATGGGCATCATCGACTTGCGGCTGCGAAGGAGTGCCTGCTCGTAGTGGATGAGAACTCTGGTCCGTGATTCCTGCAAAGCCGGCACCGGCGACCTTCATCCGAAAATGGCCCTGGCCACATAGGCTGTTTCACGCGTCATCGGACCACCTCCTTCTGCCTGGGGGCAATCACGACGACACTCCGCCTCTCACGTCCGGAGGCCAATCTCAACTTCGGATTGTCGCCCCGGGGGCCTAGGCCCGAGACGGGCTCCGACGAAGCTGCGCCAGAGGGGCCAGGGAAATCAGCAGAATCAGCAGCCCCAGGCTGAAATAGAAGACCTGCAGGTTGCGCGCCAGGCCGGCCGGAGAGCCGATCACCATGACTTCGACAAGCTCGAAGACGATGATCACGATGCCCGAGGCAGCCGTCACGGCCGCTGCATAGGGGTGGCGCCGAACGGCCAAGAATGCCCCGGCGAGCGCCAGCCCGCCGACGATGACCATCAGTGAAAGACCGGGAATGAGAAAGCTGGTGAACATTGAGCCGGCGAGGTAGGTCACCGGCATTGCCAGTATGCCGGTAAGCAGGCCGATCCCGCCTCCGATGGCGGTCAGGGCGAGGAAGCCTTCGAGGATGACGAGCAGGATGCGGGAAAGGCGTAGGGCCATGGGTTGTGTTTCCTCCGAGCCGTATGGCTCAATAGCTTCGAGCACGATAGCCCAGGAAAGCCATGCCTGGATCACGTGAGATGAGTCTACGAAGAGTCGCAGATGACCATCAGTGACACTTGTCACCGCCCTTTGTCACCATCCGAAGGAAAGGTTTACCTCGCCGTGCCCCACCTGCATCTCGCCGGTGCAATGCCGCCCGGCCCTGTGCCATTTGCTGAGATGGGGTTGATGCTAGAATTGGCACCGATGACCAGCCCTCCCCAAGAATATCGGAGCCCGACATGGACGTGATGGTCGAAACCAGGGATTTGGCCAAGACTTTTTCTGGTGATCACGGTGCCCAGATAGAGGCCGTCAAAGGCGTCAACTTGGAAATCAGCAAGGGCGAGATCTTCAGCCTGCTTGGCCCGAACGGAGCCGGAAAGACCACCACAATTTCCATGATCAGCGGTCTGGTCGAGCCCACACGAGGGGACGCATTCATCGGCGGTCATTCCATCACCCGAGAGCCGCTCCAGGCGAAACGCCTTTTAGGGGTGGTGCCTCAGGAGATCGCACTCTATCCCAATCTGAACGCTCGACAGAACCTGGAGTTCTTCGGCCGGATGTATGGACTGGGCGGCGAAGACCTGGCGCACCGAGTGGACGATGCCCTCGAGTTCATCGAGCTGACCGACCGCCAGAAGGAACGCCTTTCGACCTATTCGGGGGGGATGAAACGTCGGGTCAACATCGCCGCCGGACTCTTGCACGATCCCCAGGTCGTCTACATGGATGAGCCGACGGTGGGCATCGATCCCCAAAGCCGGCGCCGCATTTTGGATACGGTCAAACTGCTCCGCGACCAGCGGGGCATGACCGTGCTCTACACGACGCACCTCATGGAAGAAGCCCAAGAGCTGAGCGACCGGGTTGGAATCATCGACCATGGCGAAATTATCGCCCTGGGCAACCAAGGGGATCTCATTCAAAAGGTCGGCGAAGAAGATAGGCTGGTCTTCAAGGTGGGGGATTGGACGCCTGGTGCGGATCTGCTGGAGCGGATTCAGAAGCAGGTTGAAGGCGTGACAGACGCCGCGTTCGACCCGGCCGGAGCGGATGGGCAAGATAGGGCAAACACCAGCGGGCTGCTGATGATCACGGCTCGGCGCGGCCGCAGAGCGCTTCCGGCCGTATTGCATCTGATCGAAGCGGCGGGTACATCCATCCAATCCGTCGAAGTACACGAGCCCGATCTGGAGGCCGTGTTTCTCAAACTGACGGGCCGGGCCCTGCGGGATTGAAATGACCAAGCTATGGGTCATTGCCTTGAAAGAACTCACCACGCGGTTCACCGATCGCAACTTGCTGCTGATCATGTTGGCGGCGCCGCTGGCGATCTCCACCTTGATTGGTCTGGCCTTTGGCGGACTCGGACGGGGCGGAAGCCCGATTCGGGGCATCCCGGTGGCCGTAGTTAACCATGACCGGCGAGGCCAGTATGGTGTGGCGTTTGGCGATGTGCTGCTCAACCTGCTGACGGAAGGCACGATCCCCTCGGGCAGTGTCCCCAGTGGGTCCACCTGCCCGCAGCCGACGGAGACGCCCAGCGGCAACTCGGCCGGGGGGATGGCGGTGGGTGAGCTGATCCACGGAACTGTCTTCGATGACGCCGCCGCCCAGAAGCTGATCAAGGCTGGAACCGTTCCGGCTGCCTCTCCGGCTATCGCAGCCTCTGAGGCATTGGATCAGGCCGCCCGGACAGCGGTGGACAAGGGAATCTACACGGCAGCGGTGATCATTCCTGCAGGCTTTTCGTCCAGCATGACGGGTATGACCAACCCGACCCGGATGCCCCCCTCCGTGAGCGTGGCCGTCTATGGCAACCAGGGTGACGGCCTCTCGGCCGGCATCGTTCGCAGTGTGGTCGAAGGCATCGTGAGTCAGATGGTGAGCGGCGATATCGCCATTGGGGCGACCATGAGCCAACTGGCTGCCCGCCACCCCGACGTCTTGGCCTCGGCGGTGAACCAAGACTTTGGCAACCTGTTTGCGTGCGCATTCATGCCCTCCGGTGATCTGGTGGGCCTGGTCGAGGAACCGGTTCAGGCGGCACAAAGCAGCATCGCTGGAACGCTGCTGGTCACCATCGGATCGGCCCAGGCCATGTTCTTCGCCTTGTTTACGGGCCAGTTTGGCATCTTGAGTATGTACGAGGAAAGGAAGAACTGGACGCTGCAGCGGATGCTGACATCACCGACCCCCCGTTGGGCGATCCTGGGCGGCAAATTAGTGGGCGTGCTGGCCAGCGTGTTGTTCCAGTTGGTGGCTCTGATCGTGGCGTTGACCGTCGTGGGCAGCCTGATTGAGGGCAGGCCGACCCTGATCTGGGGAACCAACTGGGTTGCTCTGGGTCTGACAGTGCTCGGGGCAGGCGTGGCTGTCTCCGGGCTGGGCATGCTGCTGGCCGGTGTCCTCAAGGGTATCGAGCAAGCCAATGTGGTCGGGTCGGTATTGAACATCGCACTGGGAGTTTTGGGCGGAGGGTTCGGCTTCCAGCTGCCGCGGTCGGTGTCGGCCTTCTCGATCATCTATTGGGGGCGCGATGCCTTCGATCAGCTGGCGACCGGGCACGGCAATGTGACGCTCAACCTCCTGATGCTGTTTGGCCAGGGGGTGCTCATGTTCGGTATCGGGCTGTGGCTGTTCGGCCGGAGATTCGAGGCATGAAGGGCGAGATGGTCAAGGTGGTGGCTATTGTCTGGCAAGATCTGCGTGTCTTTCTCTCCGACCGGTCTAACCTTCCCAGCCTTTTGCTCACCCCGGTGATCATGACGGTCATCATTGCCATGGTCAGTGGAGGCGCTTTTGGGGGCGGCTCGGCCATACGCCGCCTGGATGTCCTCGATCAGGACGCCAGCCCGGCGTCGGCGGCGTTCTTGGACAGTGTGCGTGAGGCCAACCCGGGCCTGACGCTGTGTCCCATGGACAATAACGACCAGGATGTGTGCCAGCTCAGTCAGTTGGCGATTCTGAATGAGGCGGCAGCGTTGGACAGAGTGGCCGACGGGACATCGTTGGCGCTACTCAAAATCCCAAAGGGGTTCGGGGCGGCCATCCGCACGCGCCGGCCCACATCGCTCACTTTCAGGAGCTCGAATGCGTTCGGCGCCGCTCAGGCGGCGCAGGAGGCTGTCGATGCCGCGATCGGGCAGGTCAACAGTGCAGCCGCCGCGGCCGATGTCGGGCTGAATGTGCTGGACAAAATCGCGCAGGCTGGCCATCGTCTGATTCTGGATCCGTCAATGGGGCTGGCCATCTATCAGAAGGCGCTGGACATGTGGGCGGCCAACCCAATTCATGTCACGTTTCAGCTTTCGGCCGAGCCCGAAGCCGTCGGTCTGACCGAGAGCTTACAGCAGGGTCTCGGCCAATCCGTGCCGGGAATGGGAACGATGTTCGTCCTGATGACCGTCTTCGGAGGCATGGCTGCGCTGATCGTGGAAAAGCAGCAGGGGACGATGCAGCGGCTGGGCATGATGCCGATCGCGCGAACGACACTGCTGGCCGGGAAAGTCCTGGCTCGATTCGCCTTGGGATTGATCCAGTTCCTGATCGTCTTCATTGTGGGGGCCATTTTAGGCATGGATTTCGGAAGGGATCCGTTGGCTTTGGTCCTGGTGGTGGTCGCCTACACATTGTCTGTTACCGCCCTGTCGTTCGCGCTCGGTTCGCGGTTAAAGAATCCAGCCCAGGCCAGCGGCTTGTCCCTGCTGCTCACCCTGACCCTGGCGCCGCTGGGCGGCGCATGGTGGCCGCTTGATATCTCACCCCAGTTCATGCAGGTCGCCGGGCATATCTCGCCCGTGGCATGGGCGATGGAAGCCTTCACCAAACTGACCTATCAGGGCGGCAGCTTACCCGACATCTGGATGCAGTTGCTGGTGCTCTTGGGGTTTGCCGTGGTGGCGTTTGCCATCGCCATTCCACGCTTCAGCTACGTCCTCGATTGATCCGTCCCGGGTGCGGGCCTCTTGACGGCCCTCGGGCGGTCTGTTACCTTTGACCTTCGCTGGGGGCCGCCGAGAGACCGTCTCGCGCGGCCCTTTTTTCTGAGGCAATTCCCGCCATGTCACGACCCGGCCGAAAAGGCCCAATTGCACCGGACACAACCCATCAGTCATCCCCTGCCCAGCCCACCCGGGATCAGTGGATCACGCTGTTCGTGATGAGCATGGCACTGATGATCGTGATCATTGACGTCACCATTGTCAATGTCACCATCCCAGCCATGCAGTTCGACTTTGGGGCTTCACTCCAAAGCGTGGAATGGGTAAGCGCCCTGTACGCCCTGGTGTACGCCGCCCTGATTATCACCTTCGGCAAGCTGGGAGACACCTACGGACGGCGGAGGATGTTCAACATCGGCCTGGGGATCTTTGTGGCCGGCTCGCTCATGGTGGGTGGCGCGCCTTCGATAGGGTGGGTGCTGGTGGGACGCTTCGTCCAGGCGTTGGGTGCGGCCACGGTTTCCCCTTCCACATTGTCCATCGTCTCCTCGACCTTCCGCGGCCCCAGCCGGGGCATTGCCTTCGGGATCTGGGGCGGTACGGCCGCCGCTGCCGGTGCCATTGGGCCGCTATTGGGCGGGTTTCTGACCACCTTTGTGAGCTGGCGCTGGGCCTTCCTGATCAATCTTCCGATCGGCATCCTGGCGGTGGCCGGCAGCCTGCATTATGTGCGCGAATCCCTCGACCCGACGTCCCGCCGCCAATTGGATCCGCTGGGTATCGTCCTGGCGTCACTTGGGCTGGGCGCCTTGGTTTTCGGCCTCATCGAAGGCCAAACCTACGGCTGGTGGGCGCCGCGCCAGGTGTTCACGATCGCTGGGCTGAGCTGGCCGCTGCAGGAGCTGGCCGTAACCCCGGTTATGTTTGGGATCGGCGCAGCCGGGTTGGTCGGCTTTGTGGGCTACGAACTGAGGCGCGGGCGCGACGGCCGAGAGCCGTTGTTCGACTTCAGTCTGCTGAGGTTCACCGGATTCCGCTACGGGCTGATGACGGTGTTGATCGTGGCTTTGGGCGAGTTTGGCCTGTTTTTCGTCATGACGATCTACCTGCAGATCGGCCGCGGATTGACAGCGTTTCAGGCCGGGCTGGTCTTCCTGCCGTTCGCTGTCGCCAATTTCGTGGTAGCTCCCATGGCGGGCTGGCTGTCCGGCCGGATCGGTCCCAAATGGGTCGTCACCAGCGGCATGCTGCTGGAGGCGGTCAGCATCTTCTCCACGGCCCAGTTGATCCAACCGGAAACCGCCATTCCGACGTTCATCCCGACCTTCATCCTCTACGGTGCCGGTGTCGGCCTGACCATCTCACAGCTGACCAACACCACGCTCAGCGACATCCCGCCCGAAAAAAGCGGTGTGGGTTCGGGGGCCAACAACACCGTGCGCCAGGTGGGGGCAGCCATCGGAGTGGCCATCCTGGGGGCGGTCTTGGCCAATCAGATTTCGACCACAGCCCAGGCAGATCTGGCAAAAGCCACCAGTCTTCCGCCGGCGGTCAAAGCGCAGGTCGCTCAGGCGTTTGAGGGCGGCTTGTCGGGCCAGCAGCCGCAGCTCTCTCCGGGGATGACCCAATCGCCTGTCGACCAAACGGTGGGGATGATCTTTGATGACGCCATAAGCACCGGCGTCCGGCGGGCGGCCGAGACGGCTTCTATCTTTGTGTTGTTGGGCGCTCTGAGCTCACTGCTGATACCGAATCGCAAACAACTCGCCTGGCAGCCTGAGCCTGCGCCGAAGGCGATGACCGGAGGTTGACGGGCCGCCGGCCGATCCAAACACTATCTTCATACGTAGTTGATACTGGCCGAAGTACCGGCCGGTATGCTGTCCTATGGCGGGCAACCGGCACAGACGACGCCAACCTACGGAGGGAACTTATGATACGCCGATTGGCCATTTTGCCGATACTGCTGGGCTTTCTTCTTGCCGCGTGCGGCGGGAAGGCCACAGTCTTGGTCGACTCACCCACACCTGGCGTAGCGGCGCCGTCGGCGGCGGGACCGACGGCCGCCGCTGATTCGGGTTCGGGCAGCGCCGGCACGACGTACCAACTCGTCCCCGATCAGACCACGGCCAGGTTCACCATCAACGAGGTTCTGCTTGGGCAGCCGAATACGGTGGTGGGCACAACCCACGATATCCAAGGCGCGTTCAGCCTGGACTTGAGCGATCCGGCCGGTGCCCAGTACGGCCCGGTCGAGATCAACGCTGATTCTTTTGTGACCGATGACGACAAGCGCAATGGCGCCATCCGACGCTTCATCCTGCAGACCAACAACCCTATCAACGCCAGCGTGACCTTTCAACCGACGTCGGTCGACGGTCTCCCCGATTCGGCCCAGGTCGGCACCCCCTACGATGTGACCGTAACCGGTGACCTCACTCTTCACGGGGTCACCCAGTCGGTGACCTTCGAAGGGCAGGTGACGGCCAGCACCGCCGATGAGATCCAGGGCTCACTGTCGGTCACCGTTCCCAGGGCGGATTTCCACCTCAACATCCCCAGTGTGCCACAGGTGGCTGATGTACAGGAGACCTTGCTGTTGCAGCTGGACTTCGTGGCCACCCGTAGTTAGCAGGCGGACGACGCCAGGGCCGCAGCCAAGGCGATCGGGCCCCACGCCGGCCGGCGTGGGGCCCGATGGATTCATGGTGGGAGCCGGACATCGAGCGCCGCACTATGCCCGAAGCCGGGTGATCATCCCGGCCGGCTCGTGTACCCGATCATTTTTGAAGAAAGTCACGAAGTGCGCAGGGTCTCGTCGAGAGGGTGCCCGGCGTGCCGCATCAGTAATTGGTCTCACGCGTCAAGACGGTCAGCCCGAGCAGCGTGGTTTCGCCGACTTGCCGGATCTTCTGTGGATCGATGCTGGAAAGGGTGTCCTGTGGGGTGAACGCCAGGCGATCCGATCCGTCCCAACTCACATCCAGGCTCAGTCCCTTCCGGCCGCCAAACCCGGGCTGGATCGTCAGACCGTAATGGGGACCGCGGCCGCGGGTTGTGGTTGAGTAGCCCAGGCGATCGGCGGCGGCCTGGAAGAGTTGGACCAGCCGGTAGCTGCTGTCCTGGCCCAACACCATCGACGGTCCATCGCCACCCCCCACACCGCTAAGCTCGATCACATCCTCGACGTTCAATTGATCGAAACCCAAGTGGGTGTTCATCACCGCATCCACGCTGAGCCCCTCCCGCCGCTGGCCTCCCGCCCAGGCGACGAACACGACGGTACGCTTAGGTTCAAAGGGCGAGTTCTTTAGGGCACGCGCCAGCTCGAGCATGGTGGCCACCCCGCTGGCGTTGTCGTTTGCTCCCGGGTAGAAGATCCCGTCCGGTGACGTTCCCACGCCATCGTAGTAGGCGCTGACCATCACCACCTGGCTGTCCAGTCCGCCTCCGGCTTGTGAGAAACTCGACCCCGTGCCGGCGATGAAGCCAACGACATTGTAGTAGTCCTCGCTGGCGCTTTCATCAAAGCTGGCGGTGCTCAGCTCCATGCGGACGGTGACGCCCGGATCGGTGACGGCGATGGCGCCGGGCTCCAAGTCGGCCGCCTGTGCCTCCAGATCGGCCAAACTGCTGCCCGCCGACGCCAGCAGAGTGTCGGCTACCTGGGGTGTGATCATCATGATGATCACACCACTGTAGGAGACCAAGGGCCGTTGGGGTAGCAGATAACGTCGGGTGATGTCCAGCGGATCGTCGCTCACGACCAGGGTTGCGGCCAACGCGCCCTCATTCAACCGATCCAGATCAGACTTCCGGACAATGGCGATGCGGTCATACAGGTCATAATTTTTGAGGCCGTAGGGATCGCCTGACGCGCCGCCCGGATCCGGCCCCAGGGCCAATCCGACGATCGGCGCTTCGGCGCTTTCCGTGCCGCTCACATCACCGGGCAAGTCGACAAACTGCTTGTGGTAGACGAGAGAGTCCAGCAGGCTGCCGTCCGGCCTGATCACGTCGAGCCTGGGCACGCTGACCACATGGTAGCGGGGGGCCGGAACCGTCTGGACAAAGCTGGTGCCGTCGCCGGCGGGACTTAGACCGATGGCGGCCATCTGCGAGGAAATGTAGTCGGCGGCCTGGCGGGCACCCGCCGTTCCCGTCTCGCGACCCATGAAGGTCGCCGAGGCCAGCGTCTGAATGTGCTCCATGGCGCGTTGGCTGTCGAACTGGCTGGCTTCGGCCTGATACACACCCAGCGGGGACGAGCTGCGCAGCCCAATCACCAGCACCGCCACCAGCCCTAGGGATGCCAGGAGGGTGTAGCGATTGACCAGCCGGCTCAGGTCAAACTGGCCGCGGTCCACGAGGCGGCGGATGCCTTCGCCCAGCAGGTTGAAAGACATGATGGCTAGAAAGAAGGCCAGCCCGGGATACCAGGCCATCCACGGGTAGGCCCGCCACCATTGGCGGATATTGGCCAGCAGGGCGCCCCACTCGGGAATGTCGGAGAAATGTACGATCACTGGCACCATGGCGCCCAACTCGGCGATCATCGCTTGATAGCCGCCCCCAAGGAAAATGTTGAGGAAGCCCAGCTCGGCCAGGAGCATGAGCACCCCGCCCATTTCCAGGGCGGCCACCACCAGCAGCGGAGACACAAGATTGGGCAGGAGATGCCGCCTGAGAATGTGGGTTGAGCGGGAGCCAAGCGATCGGGCCGCTTCGACGAAGAGTCGCGGTTTAAGCTCGATGACCTTGCTGCGCATCAGCTGGGCCACCTCGCCCCAGCCGACCACGGACAGGGCGACGACAAACACCCATACGCCCTGCTTGATGCCGATGGCCTGGATCAGGATCATGGCAAACAGCGTGACCGGGAAAGCTGCCCAGACTCCCACGGTGCCGGTGACGAATTGATCGAACCAACCGCCTTGGGCCCAGCCGGCAAGCATCCCCAGCACGCTGCCCAGCAGCAGCCGGGCAAAGGTGGCGAAAAAGGCCAGGAGCAGAGTCTGTCGTGCGCCGGAAAGAACCAGCGCCTGGATGTCCCGCCCAAGCTGGTCGGTCCCCCACGGGAACACCGATGAAGGCGCATAAGGGGGGGAGCCGATGGTGCCTTCGACCATCATCACACCGTGGGGCTCGTACGCGCTGGCTCCCGTCCAGGCTCCCCCGCTGACGGCCATGGCGGCGAGGCCGATGACCAGCAGGCCGCCGATCATCAGGGCTGGATTGTACAGGAGGCTCCGCAGCCGGCGGTGCGAGCGGCGTCCGTCCGGCCGTTCTTCGGGTTCGGTGGGTTGGGTGGGGCCCCGTCCCGGACGGGCCGGACGTGCGGGACGCGGAAGGCCCGGGATCAGATGGCGCAGCTCCCCCAGCGCGTCGCTGATCTCGCCAAGCCCATCGCGAACCAAGGACAGAAGACCGCGCTCATCGCGCCTTTGTTGCCCATGGGAGGCCTGGCGCAGCACCGGATTGAGCAGCGGGAACAACCAATCCAGCCCCTGATTAACGATCAAGAAGAACAACCCTAAGGAGACGATCAGGTCCGTCACCAGGGGGGCCGAGCCCAGTCGGATGGCTTCCAAGAGGGTGGAGCCCACCCCGGGCCAGTTGAAAAAGACCTCGACCACGGGCAGGCTGGCGAGAGAGAATCGCAGTGAAGAGCCGAGGGTGGTCAGAATGGGGATCCAAAGGTTCCTGAAAGCGTGTCTGAGATAGACCAACCGCTGAAAGAGACCCTTGGCGCGAGCCGTTCGGACGTAGTCGGTGGACAACACGTCGATCAGGGAGACGTAGGTGATCTGGGCCACCTGGGCCAAGGGCCGGGCGGCCAGAACCAGCGCCGGGAAGATCATGTGGGCGTCGAATCCGAACCCCGATGTCGGCAGCACCTTGATGTCAAAAGTCTTGTGCACCTGGATGTTGACCACCCAAAACACCATGGCCAGCAGAAAGCTGGGGGTGGAAATCCCCACCACGGAGAACACCAGGGCGAGGCTTCCACCGCCGCGGCGCTGGGTCAGCGCGGCGATCAAGCCCAATGGCACGCCCAGGACGGCGGCCAGCCCGACCCCAATTATGAGCAGGGCGGCGCTGTTGCCGAAAATCTCCGCTACCAGGCGGAGCGCGGCCTGGTCGGTGCGATGCCAGGTGTAGAAAAGCGGATGGGCGACCATGTATTGGACCAGCTGCACCAGCGCCTCGCCGGCGGATTGGAGCACATTGGCAGGTAGCCCTTCGCGTCCGCGTTGGGACATGATCAATCCGAACAAAGTCAGGTAGGCGATTCCCCCCAGCGTTCCCAAGATGCGCAAACCGCCCCGCAGCAGGCCGGTAGCGACGCGCGGCGCCACTCGGTTGGTGGGAACCTCCAGTGGGTGAGCTTCCTGGACGACCGCCGATGACGGCTTGGGTGCTGGCGGTGGGGCTTGCGGGGGCGCGTCTGAGGGCGGCGTGGGGGGAGAGGGCGTGGCCGGGAGCGGGCGGCTCTCGAGTTCGGACAGTGCTTGAAGCGCGCGCCGGCTCTCGGGGTGGATCACCAGCAGATGAGTGAGATAGCCGCGCCTGGCGGAAGGGTTTGCCAGCGCAGCCAAAATCAGCCAGCCCGTCTCGTTGCGTGGATCCATCTCCAAGGTGCGAAACGCAAGGCGGCGGGCAGTCTGGCGGTTCCCGCGGCGCAGGGCCGCCAGACTTTCGCGGGCAACCCTCTGGGCGCGGTCTCCGGGCTGTGCGTTAGCCATCAAGAGAGCCGGTGGTGAGGATGCGATGAAGCAGGCATGGGACCTCTAGGGCTATCGCCAGCCTGGTCCGTTGGAGTCCAGACGGGCGTCAATTAATGAACGATCCTGCGGGCTTTCAGGTTCAACCCGTTCGCAAACCCCGGTGCCCGCTAGGGGGATGCCCAAGGTGATCCAAATTCTACACGGAGCCGATGCCCGGGGAAAGATGCGAGGCGGGTTCGGTTGACCGGCCCGGCGTAGTCACCTAGAATTGCCGCGATCCGCCAAGCGAGGCAGGTGTCCATCGGTGCCTTACGCGGGCGTCGGTCATTGGCCCGGACAAGGTGGTGCATGGCACTCGATTGGGAACGGCAAGCGGTGATCGACGAATTGACCCAGCGCATCAACCAGGGTGCGTTTGACGACGGCTACAAGGACCTCAAGCGCGTCCTCGACAGATCCGACGCCCTGACCGAGCCCGACCGCCAGAGGGTGATTCAGTACTGGTTGGCCAAGCAACGAGAGGCCGGCCGGGGCGGGGACAGCCGCTGATTGTGAATTTGTTCACAATCTGGCCGTTGGCGGGCCCGGTGCGATCGGGATCCGCTCATGGGACCTTCCGGCGCACGATCACCCTGCCCGGTGACGGCCTGGCCACCTCTTCAAACCCAGCCTCCAGAAAACTGGGCAGAACGCCCATATAGGCCTCGGCCGGCCCACGCGGGTCTCGCTCGGGATCCGTCGGATAAGCTTCCACCAGACTTGCGCCGCGATCGGCGGCAAACCTCGCCGCAGCCTTGATCAACGCCGGCATCAAGCCCAGGCCTCGAAAATCGTGTTTGATGAAGAAGCAGACGATCGACCATACCGGCTGATCGTCGATCCGTTTCAATCTTCGGCTGCGTTCCAAAGAAGGATAGCTCTCGCGCGGGGCGATTGAAATCCACCCGGCGGGGATGCCGTCGCCGTAAGCGATGAGACCCGTGACTTGCCCGCCGTCAACCAACGCCTGAAAGGCCTTTCGGTTTCCCTGATTGCCTTGGCGTGAAAATTGGGCCCGACTGGTGCGCCAGAACATGCACCAGCAGCCGCACGGGCCGGGTTCACCAAAGAGTTCGGTCAGATCATCCCATCGATTTGTGGTGAGGGGAGCGAAACTGATCGCTGGGTTGCTCACCGGCGGATGACCAGGACGATCACCGCCGCCAGGGGGAGCGGGGCCAAAAGGTTCCCGGATCTGACGAAGCCAATGATCCCGAGATTGCGGATGTCCCAAGCGAACAGCAAGATCGTTGGCAGGAGCATTACCGGATTCTGGGTGATTGGCATGGCGTCCTCCCAGTCGTAACGTGGCAAAACATTGTAAAGCCGGTTGCGGGCCTGGGGCAAAGGCGCCCCCACCTTGTGGCCGTGGTCCCTAAGCTTTAGAATGCTGTCATCCGGAACGTTCCCAGAAACCGAAGAGAGACGCTGAGCCATGCGCTGGTATCTCAGATCGAAGCTTCACAAGGCGACGGTAACTGAGGCCGACCTGCACTACGTCGGCAGCATTACCATCGACGAAGACCTGGTCGACCGCTGCGGCCTACACGTGGGTGAGAAGGTGCTGGTGGTCAGCAACACCACCGGGGCCCGGCTGGAAACGTATGTCATCCCAGGCGAGCGCGGCTCAAGGGTGATGGGAATCAACGGCGCGGCCGCGCATTTGATCAGGGTCGGAGAAGAGATCATTGTGATGGGCTTTGAGCTCTCCGACACCCCGATCCGGGCCGTCATTTTGCTGCTTGGCCCCGAGAACCGGGTCGTCGAAAGCCTCTCTGGCCCTGAGGGGTAGGTGGGCGGGAGGGTGTCTCTCCGGTGAGTTCGGATCCTGAAATGGACCTCGTTCGACTGGCAGCCCGCGTCGCTCAGGGCGATCAGGAAGCCTTCCTCGCGCTCTACGACCACACTTCCCCCAAGGTCTACGGCCTGGCGCTCAGGATGATGGGTGACGCTATGGCCGCCGAAGAAGTCGCACAGGAAGCCTTCCTAAGATTGTGGACCCGGGCGGAAACCTTTCGCCCGGGCAGGGGCAGCCTCCTTGGTTGGCTGCTCACCATCACCCGGCATGTTGCGCTCGACCACCTGCGACGTTCAACCCGCCGACCACAACTGGCGGAGCCTCCCGACGCTGACACCGGCTGGGAGCCCAGGCTGAGCGACGAGGCTACCCAGACAGAAGAGGCTCGCTGGCGTAGCTTGTACTTCGCCGTACAGGCTCTCCCCGATGAGCAGCAAGCAGCGATCACCTGTGCTTACTACCATGGGATGTCCCACAGCCAAATTGCAGTGTATCTGGGGGTCCCTCTGGGAACGGTCAAAACTCGGCTGAGGTTGGGCATGGAAAAGCTTCGTCAGGTATGGGCAGAGTGGCCTGAAGACACCCCAACCGACCCATCCGATACGGGCGATTAGGGCGTTAACATGGACAGAGAGGTTTAGGACAACATGGCGGACGATTGCCAGAACATTGAACCCTTATTGGCGGCCCATGCCCTGGGCAGCCTGGAAGGGGATGAAAAGGCGCAGGTCGAAGCCCACTTGCCGGCCTGTCCGAGCTGCCGCGTCTTGTGGTCGGAGTATCGAGCGGTAGCTGACGGGCTTCTAATGGCTGTGCCCGAGGCGATGCCACCGGACAACCTTCGACGATCGCTCGCTCGCCGGGTGGCCGGCCCCGCCGGGGCCTTGCCGGCGTCAAACGGGGCTGCCGATAGACGCCTGACTTCTTGGCGATTCGCCTTTGGTGTGGCCATAGCCGGCTTGCTGCTGGTCAACCTTGTCCTGCTCCAGCAGGTCATCGGCCTGCGGCAGGATCAAACGCGTCTTCAGCAGGAACTCGGCGCGGGCCAGATCGCTCAAGCCATCGCTGCCTATCCTGATGCTCAATCGGTTCTGATCGAGGGGCAAGATGCCTACGGCACGCTGGTGTACGATCCTGCCCGTCCGGTGGCGGCAATGTACACCTGGGGGCTGCAGCCGCTGCCAGCCGGCCAGACCTACCAGGTGTGGCTCCGAACCGGTGACGACGGCCGGGTGAGCGGCGGCACTTTCAATTCTTCCGGCGGGAAGGCGTTCACCCTGGTCGTGATCAGGGCCCCCGATCCACTGCAGGATTTCTCAGGATTCGGAGTGACGATCGAGCCTGAGGGAGGTAGCTTGGCGCCGACTGGGCCGAACGTGTTGGGCGGCGACCTCTGATCGCACGGCTTCTTCTCGCATTCTCCTCTACCACCAATCCAATTTTAATCCGCACGGCGTATAGATAGACGACACGGCCCGCCGCCGGCGGCCGCCAATGTGCTTGCGTTGTTCAATGGAGGAGGAAGCATGTTCACCAGCAGGAAGAATTCATTTGTGATTGCTTTCACAATAGGGGCTCTCGTCTTGACCGGATGCGGAAGCGCAGCCGCTACGGGGACCCCCGCCGTTCCGGCTGCCACAGCACCCGCGACCGAGGCGACGGGAGCCGGGATGAGCGGCCAGGTCAGTGTGTCTTCCGCAGACTCGGGGCTGGGAACCATACTGGTGGACGGCAAGGGGATGACCCTGTACCTGTTAACCGGTAATTCGGCAAACGCCTCGATCTGCACCGACGGGTGCGCCACCGCCTGGCCGCCGTTGATCGTCAGTGGGAGTGCGACTGCCGGTGCCGGCATCGACGCATCCAAGCTTGGCACGATCTCCCGCGCCGATGGGTCCACGCAGGTGACCTACAACGGACATCCACTATACTACTTTGTCAAGGATCAGGCTGCCGGTGACGTCAACGGCCAGGGGATCGACAAGTTCGGTGGGATCTGGTATGTGGTGTCGCCGTCCGGAGACGCGATTACGGCCAGTGGGGCCGGGGGCGATAAGGGGGGAGCCTCCGGTGCCCCGATCACGGTGGCCGCGGCTGACTCATCCATGGGACAGATATTGGTCGATGGTCAAGGTCTAAGTCTCTATTTGCTGACGGCCGATTCCGCGGATCAATCGGCTTGCACCGACGCGTGCACGACGGCCTGGCCGCCGCTGACCACCAGTGGCCAGGCCAAGGCCGGAAGCGGGGCGGAGGCCTCGCTGCTGGG
Organism: uncultured Chloroflexia bacterium; assembly: GCA_963807065.1. GTDB lineage: Bacteria > Chloroflexota > Anaerolineae > Anaerolineales > E44-bin32 > CAWAND01. The sequence continues at coordinate 321,944 of CAWDZQ010000004.1, read as the reverse complement.
CACGCTGACCCGACCAGATGGATCTACCCAGGTGACCTACAACGGTCACCCTCTTTACACGTTCAAAGGCGACCATGCCGCCGGCGATGTGACCGGCCAGGGTATCCAGAGCTTCGGCGGCACGTGGTACCTGTTGTCCCCCAATGGAGAGCCGATCGAGGCCAGCGCCAGTTCCGATTCTTCGGCTCAGCCGACTTCCAGCTACAGCCAATACTGACATTCGGTGGGCCGTTCCCTCCGCGTGGAACCGGCGCCTGAGATTGCCCTCAGGCGCTGGTTCGCGCTCCGAAACCCGGTTGGCCGATTGGCGAGGCACGTCCCGCCTTGATCGGCCCGTTCCTGTCGGCTATCATGGCCGCATGGATGAACCCGGCTTAATCGAGGACGCCCAACGAGGCGATCTTGAGGCCTTCAACAGCTTGATCCTGACCTACCAGGATCAGGTCTACAACCTCGCCTACCGCATTCTCGGTGATCCCCTGGCGGCCGACGACGCTGCCCAGGAGGCATTCATCTCTGCCTACAAGGGGCTGCGCCGCTATCGGGGGGGCTCGTTTCGGTCCTGGCTCCTGCGCATCGTGACCAACGCTTGTTACGACGAACTGCGCCGGCGGAAGCGCCGACCAGAGATCGGAATGGAGGACTTGAACCCTCTGGATGACCCGGAGGAAGCCGATGCCTCAGGCGTCCTGATGACCGATGTCGGGGATCCCGAATCAGAAGCGCAGCAAGCCGAGTTGGCACGGGCCCTGGAGGATTGCCTGAGCGGACTGCCGGATGAGTTCCGCCTCGTGGCCGTGCTTGTAGATGTGCAGGGGCACGATTATCAGGAGGCTTCCCAGGTCTTGGGAAAGCCGTTGGGCACGATAAAGAGCCGCCTGGCGCGGGCACGCCTGCGGATGCGGGATTGCCTTCAGGCCCACTGGGAACTTCTTCCGGCCGCATTTCGTCTGGAAGATGAGGCAATGTGATGACTCATCTGACCGACCACGATCTCGAGCAACTATCCGCCTACCTCGACGGCGAACTCGGGCCGTCTCAGATGGCCGAGATCGAAGCGCGCCTGCAGGCAGACCCCGTTCTGCAGCGCACACTGGCTCAACTGAGCTGGATGACGGCCAGCTTGAAGAGTCTGCCGGCGCACCGAGCGCCGAGGCGTTACAGGTTAACTCCGGAGATGGTTGGACAGCGGGCCCGCACCTGGCGGGTGCCGGCATTGCGCCTGGCAACGGGGGCCGTGGCGATGGCCCTGGCCGCTGTGATCGGCCTCGACTTTCTGGGGTCGGCCGGTGGGGTAAGTCTGGCCAGCGCGCCTCAGGCGTTTCAAGCGCCGGCCGTTGCCCAGGATAGCTCGCGGGCGGCACAATCGATGACAGAGAAGACCGAGGAAGAAACTCAGCCCGCAGTGGGTGCAGAGGCCGGCGCCGCAGCGGGCACCCCATTCGCCGATTCGCTGCGAGCTTCTGGATCCCCCTCGGGGGCCAATTCATCCTTACCATTGGAGACACCGCCCGTCGCCCTGGCGGCCCCAGCGATGTCCGCCACCGAGTTGGCGCCGAGACTTACGCCCAGCCCGGCGCCCGCGCCCCTAAGCCAAGACGCCGCTCAAACGGCTGGCGGTCAAATCAGCAGCAGGGCTGGTGTCCTGCGCTGGAGTGAAATCCTGCTCGGCGCCGGACTCTTCCTCCTGCTTGCCGTTCAGATCATGAACCGCCGATAAGTGATGTCCTACCACGATCGTGTTCGCTTCTGCCTGGCTTGCGGCAGCCCGGTTGAGTTTCGCGAAGTGTTTGGCGCCAGTCGCCCGGTGTGCCTGAACTGCGGCCGGGTTCATTTTTTCGATCCCAAGGTGGCGGCGGCGGTGTTCGTCGTGCGGAACGAACGCGTCCTCCTGGTCCGGCGAGTGAACGAACCCGAACTGGGCAAGTGGAGCCTGCCGGCGGGCTTCGTGGATGGGGACGAAGACCCGAGGCTGGCCGCCCAGAGGGAATGTCTGGAAGAGACTGGTCTGCAGGTCGAAGCCGATCGGCTGCTGGACGTCATTCATCAGCCGGTGAGGGCAGAGGGGGCGAGCATTGTGCTCGTGTACCACGGCCGCCTCGAGGGGGGAAAGTTGACGGCGCGGGATGATATCGATGCCTCAGGTTTCTTCAGCCGTGACGAGTTGCCCTCCCTGGCGTTTGAGTCCACGCGCACGCTGATCGAGCGCTGGGAGAAGGCCGAATTTGGCGTGCTATAATCGCCTTCACTTGCTCTCACGGCCAGGTCACCCCGATGCCCCGTAGATTTCCCGGGGGATTCCGAACGCAACTCCTGCTTTGTGTCTTCGCAGGTTCAGCGCTGAGCGCGATATTGGCGGTCGGGGTCTTGACTTGGGTGATGGGTGGGGTCGCGAGCCCGCCGGGATCAAGTTTGGCCGTCGTCGGCGCCACCATCTTCCTGCTCTCATTGACTCTGACTTTGGTGGAATATTGGCTTGTTCAGCGCGGGGTGATGACGCCCTTGAGGTGGCTCCTGGCGCGTGATCAAATTCTGGCCGATGGGGTGCAGGTTGAGGAGGACTGGGGCGTTTCCAATTGGGCCGTCCCAGAGGTCCAGCAGCTTGCCGATTCCCGAGGTGAGGTCACCCGCCGCTTGCGGGTGATGGAGCAGCTCAGCCGCCTGATCGTCCAATCCAAAGATCCTATTCGATTGCGCGAGCAGATTCTGCTGGCCGTCGTGGATGCACTTGGGGGTTACCACGGGAGCCTATGGGGTTTGGCCCCGGCAGGCGGCTACTTCGTCGGCTTGGCGGAGATCGGCGGCGAGGGGCTGGGTGGACGGACGGCCGTCGGCGTGAGGCTAACCCACGCGTCGGAGCCGCTGCTGGAGGCCATGGAGCGCCAGGCTGAACCGGTGCTGATCATGGACCCGAAGGACCCTGCGTATACAAGCTTGATTGGAGAAGGCTTCATCGCCAATCACGAGTCAGGGTCGCTCTTGGGAATCCCGATGATGCAAGTGGGCAAGATGATCGGCTGCCTGCTCGTGTCGCTCAGCGACCCTGCCTCAAGCTTCGACGCGGCGGACTTGGCCCTGGCGCGGCCCATCGGCGCCTTTGCGGCCGTAGCCCTGGAGAACACTCGAAGCCAGGAAGCCGAAAGAGCGCGTACCCTCCGGATGTCGGCCCTGGCGGAGCTGGCGACTACCCTGACCACCCGCCACCGCTTGCGGGACGTGCTCTCCGAGATAGTCTCCCGAGGCGCCTCCCTGGCCAACAGCGCCACCTGCGCAGTCTTCATCCTGGATGAGTCGGTCGGCTCCTTGGTGCTCTCGGCCCAAGTCGGCCTGAGCAGTTCGGCGCTGTCGATGAGCCTTCCCTTGAGCCATCCCCTGGTCCATACCTTTCTTCACCAAGGCCAACCCCTGATTGTCGAAGACATCGATCACGAGATGCCCGACCTGCGAGAGTTGCTCGTGCGTGGAGATGTGGGATCGATCTACGTCCTTCCCCTGAAGGCGACCGGGCGAATCTTAGGTGCTTTGACGCTCGGATTCCTAGATCACCGGCGACCGGACGAAGCCGAGTTGTCGGTGTCCGAAATGCTGGCCAGCGTTTCCGCGGCAGCAATTCAGAATGCCATGGCCTTTGAAGGGGAAGTGGAACAGCGTAATCTTCTGACCACCGTGGCTGAGATCAGCCGTCGGGTCTCCGCCATTCTGGATACCGAGTGGATGCTGAATGAAGTCTGCCGGCTGTTGGCAGGGGAGTTTGATTTCGAGTGGGTCCACGTGCTGCTGGTGAATGAGCCTGGGACGGAGCTGAGCTACGCTGCGGGGTTTGGGCCGATGGGAGGCGGGCTCGAGCAGGACGAACTGACGCTGCCGGTGGATGAGGCGAGCCTGATCGGGCGGATCGTTCAGAGCAGCAAAGCCGAACGGCAGGGTCGGATGGCGGGAGATGCCTTCCAGGCCTCCGATCGATCGCTTCGGGACGTTCAGTCCGAAATCGGGGTTCCGATCGTGGCCCACAACCGCGTGATCGGGGTCCTGGCGGTGCAATCCGCCAGCCCGGACGCGTTTGGATCGGATGACGAGCGCCTGCTGGGGATCGTGACGGAACAAATCGGGGTGGCCTTGGACAACGCCCGCCATCACGCCCAGGTTCAATCCCAGGCCAGGCTGGACAGCTTAACTCAAGTATTGAACCATGGTGCTTTTGTGGCCACCCTGCACGCCATGGTGGAGGACGCCAAGCATGACGGGACACCCCTGAGTCTGATCATGTTGGATCTCGACCATTTCAAAGCCTACAATGACCAGTTCGGGCACGTGGCTGGAGACGCCGCACTCAAGACCACGGTCCAGGCGATCAGGACCAACGTCAAAATTCGTGACGCCGTGGGCCGCTGGGGCGGCGAAGAGTTTGGCGTGGCGCTTTCCGGTGCCACCAAGTCTCAGGCACGCATGGTCGCCGACCGCATCCGTGACACTTTGAAATCTCTCGAGCCGGTCGATCGCTTGGGGAGGAAGATGCCGTCGCCGACGGCCAGCCAGGGGATCGCTAGTTTGGGTGAGGATGCGGCGGATGCCGACGGGCTGGTGGACGTGGCCGATCAGGCCCTCTACCGGGCCAAAGAACAGGGGCGGGACAAAGTGGCTGTGACGGGTTGGGCATGATGCGCTTCGACGTCTTTTCGCTGATGCCGGACGTGATGGTGCCCTATCTGAAGGCCAGTGTCCTCGGCCGGGCGCAGGTGGATGGACTCCTGGATGTTCATCTGTACGATATCCGTGACTACGCCACCGATCGACATCGTACGACGGACGACGTTCCCTACGGCGGAGGCGGAGGCATGGTCATGAAGCCCGAGCCGATCTTCGCCGCCGTGGAGGACGTTCTGGGGGAGGCGCTGGGCGTCACCCCGGTGATTCTTCTCTCGCCACAGGGGCGTCCGCTGGCTCAGAAGAAGGCTTCGGCGCTGGCGCACCATCCTCGCCTGGCTTTGATCGCCGGGCGGTACGAGGGGGTCGATGAGCGCGTCCGAGAGCACCTGGCGACTGACGAAGTTTCGGTGGGGGATTTTGTGCTCACCGGGGGCGAACTGCCCGCCTTGATGGTGATCGACGCGGTGGCCCGATGGCTTCCGGGTGTACTGGGAGACGCGTCGGCGGCTGAGAGTGACTCCTTTGCCGGGGGCCTGCTCGAACATCCGCACTACACGCGGCCGGGCGATTTCCGTGGCTGGCCCGTGCCGGACATTCTTCGGTCAGGGGACCATGCCGCTATCGCCCGTTGGCGTCGTCACCAGTCGCTGTGGAGGACCTTTGATCGGAGGCCGGACCTGATCGCCTCAGCGGACCTCAGCGAAGACGATCAGGCTTATCTGACCGAGTTGGCGGAGGAGGCCGGCTCGACGAAACCATCACCAGACAAAAGAGTAGGGGGATGAAACGACCTTTGGTACGCTTGTGCTTCTGGCTCGTCCTGGCGGCGGGGCTCACCGCCTGCTCGCGGCTGACGGAGCCGCCTCTGCCGACCCTGGCGCCGACGGAGAGCGCGCAGATTACCGCGCCCACTCCAACGCCGCCGCCGGCCCACACTGATCTCATCGTCTGCTTGGCCCAAGAGCCAAGTTCACTCTATCTGTACGATGACACCACACGTGAGGCAGACACCATCCTGGAGGCGATTTACGATGGCCCCGTCGATGTCTTGGGGTTCAAAGTTGCTCCCGTCATCCTGGCTGGCTTGCCGACGTTTGACAACGGCCAGGCCCGCTTCGAGAGCGTCAGCCTTCGGTCGGGGGACGTCTACGTCAACCCGGAGACCGATCAGCCGGAATCGCTTGTCCGGGGCTTGCCCTATCTCCCATCCGGTTGCGCACAGAGAGATTGTATTCAGACCTATGCTGGCGGATCAGTTGACATGGATCGGCAAGTGGCTGATTTCACGATCATGCCCGGCCTCACCTGGTCGGATGGCCAGCCGCTCACGGCGGCCGACTCGGTCTTCTCCTACACGCTGGATGGTGACCCGGCCACGCCCAGCACGAAGTACCTTTTTGCTCGCACCTTCAGCTTCAAAGCGGTCGATGATCTGACCGTGGAATGGGCCGGGCTCCCGGGCTTCGTCGATGCTGACTACCAGTCGAACTTTTGGACTCCCTTGCCGAGCCACTTGCTCAAGGATATGACGGCAGACGACGTGCGGTCCTCCGACCTGGCAACCAGGATGCCCATCGGCTGGGGTCCCTACCAGATCGACCATTGGACGGCAGGGGAACAAATCGTGCTCACCCCCAACCCTGCCTACTGGGCGGCGGCGCCGGACAAGACTGCATTTGAACGCCTTATCTTTCGATTTCTCGGGGATCAGGCTGGTAGCGCCATCGACCAGGTCAAGACAGGAGAGTGCGATGTTCTGGACGAGACCCTCCTGGGGCCGGGCGATGTGCCTCAACTCGAGGCTGCCCAGGCGGCTGGCGATTTGAGTTACTCGAGCGTTCCCGGACCTCTCGTGATGAGGCTCGACATGAATCTGGATCCGGTTGGCGATGGCCAGGCAGACGGCCTGTTCTCTGACGTTGGCACGCGGCGTGCTCTTTCCGTCTGTATTGACCGGCAGAAGATTGTCGATTCGGTGCTGCATGGTGCGGGTGAGCCCGCTGACAGTTACATACCACCGTCGCATCCACGCTATTCGGCGCCTGCTTCAGCGACAGTCTACGATCCCATTGCTGGCCGAATGCTCTTGGAGTCCGTCGGCTGGGCGGCCGGCACCTCTGCCACGGAGACACGTACGGCGAACGGAATCCCGGGGATAGCGGACGGCACACCGCTGAGCTTCGAGATCCTTATGCCGACGGGTGATGTTTATGATGCCCTTGGCACGCTGCTCACGACCGAGCTGTCGCAGTGCGGAGCAGAAGTACATGCCAAGACGATGGACCCCGGCGAGCTGTTTGCCAGCTGGCCCGACGGTCCCGTCTTCGGGCGGACATTTCAAGCCGTCGTTTGGTCATGGCCCACGTTGATTTCGCCGCCATGCGACATGTTTGCCAGCTGGGAAGTGCCCTCCGAGGATCATCCTTATGGCAGCAACGCATCCGGGTTCAATGACGAGGCCTATGACGCCGCCTGCGGAAGGGTGCTGCTTGGGGCGCCGAATACCAGCGCCTACGCAGATGCCATCAGCCAGACCCAGGCCATCCTGCGGGATTCACTGCCTGCGATTCCGCTGTACGTCCGGCCCCGATGGGTGGCCCACGCACCTTGGCTCTGTGGTGTCAGCCTGGATCCATCGTCGCCAAGCGTGCTTTGGAACATCGAGGCCTTGGGCGCTTGCCCGCCAGGACCTTGAAGGCGAGTCTGAAATACAGACGTAAGAACCAAATGCTAAACTGGATGGAAAACTGGTTTGAACCTGCCGGAACATCCAACCGTAGATAAGGAAACGAAGTCGCAGAGAAATGGCCCAGCCACTGGTCCAAAATAGCGACAGGGAACTGATCTTAGAGCTCCAGCGCGGTAATCTTGACGCTCTGGGTGAGCTTTACGACCGCCATCAACAGCGGGTGTATCGAACCGCGCTGATGATCACCAACGACGAAGACGCCGCTTCCGATCTTTTACAAGACGTCTTCCTAAGAATGCATCGGTTTGCGCATCGCGTTGATCCCGATCGGCCGCTCGAACCTTGGCTCTACCGCGTGACCGCCAACCTTTCCTACACGTGGATCAAGAAGCGCAAACGCTGGATGCGCTATCTGGGTGAACTCGGGGAGTGGTTGAGCCGAGAGGTCAGGCCAACGCCCCACCACCAACTCGAGATCCGAGAGCAAGCCGAACGCGTTCGTCGGGCGGTTGCCCTTTTACCGTTTCCCCAGCGAGTGGTGGTGGTGATGTATTATGTGAACGATCTGCCGTTAACCAAGATTGCTGAGATCTTGGGAGTTCCCGAGGGTACGGTCAAGTCGAGGATGTATTATGCACGGGCGGCCCTGAAGAAACGGCTGCGGACGGAGGCCTGGCAGATGACGTTGGCGTCGTATGAGTTTTCTTAGACTGTTTAACGAGCCGGATTTCGATTATGAATTGAGGCGGTCGCTGCGCGGGTTGTGCGACGAGATCTCGGCCCCGGCCGGGGCCCGGCGGCGGGTGTTGGAGACTGCCGCGCTGACCATGGAATGCGCCCGCCCGGGTTCCCAGCAGACGTCCAGAAAAGGTGCGCGGCTTCCGACTTACAAAGACATCGAGCACCGGATGTCCAACAACATCATGCTGTATGCCACCCCATTGGGGTTCGGCATGCTCAGCCTGAGAGCGTAGGGCCTGCACAGGAAGGGACCTTGTCTAAACAAGCTGGACAATCGGAAATGCCCAAGGTTGACGGAGGCCCATTTGTGGGTATAATCCCCGCTAGGTGGATTAACTCACATGAGTTCAGAAGATAGAGGCAGGGCGTTGATGACTCAGTCGCGGCCTGCCTTTCCGACCTACGCCCGGCTTGCGATTTTCGAAGGCACCTGAGTCGGGTGAGGTGACCGGGTCGCGCGTCGGCGGGGGATGGCGCATCGAAGCGGCCATGAAATCATGACTGTAGGGATGGAGAGAACCAGTTGTCACGACACATTCTCGAAGTCAAGAACCTGACCACCAGGTTCCATACCGAAGAGGGGACAGTCAAGGCGGTCAACGGAATTTCGTACAGCATTGAAGAAGGCGAATCCGTCGGAATCGTGGGTGAAAGCGGTTGTGGCAAGAGTGTGTCGGTGCTATCGGTGATGAGGCTGTTGCCCGAACCCCCGGCGACGGTCGAGGGGCAAGTCATTTTCAACGGTCAGGATCTCCTCGAACTTCCCCAATCGAAGATGCGAACCATCCGTGGCAGCCAAATTGCCATGGTTTTCCAAGATCCCATGACATCGCTCAACCCGGTGCTCACGGTGGGCTTGCAGCTCAAAGAACCCCTGATGGTCCATCTGGGCATGGGTGAAGAGGACGCCGAGGAACGCGCTGCCCAGCTGTTGGAGCTGGTGGGTATTCCTAACGGTCGGGATCGGCTCGACGATTATCCCCACCAATTCTCAGGCGGAATGCGGCAACGGGCGATGATTGCCATGGCGCTGAGCTGCAACCCGACTTTGTTGATCGCCGATGAACCGACGACGGCCCTGGATGTCACCATCCAGGCGCAGATCGTCGATCTCGTTCTTCGGTTGCGCGAGCAGTTTGGTATGTCACTGATCTGGATCACCCATGACCTGGGTGTCGTGGCCGGCTTGGCGGACCGGGTTTTGGTGATGTACGCTGGCTTCATCGTCGAGGACGCCAGAGTGAATGAACTGTATGACTCGCCGTTGCACCCCTATACGTCATTGCTTCTCAGATCTTTGCCTCGGATGGACAAGGATGCCGGCAACAAACTCGAGTCAATTGAAGGCTTGCCCCCGGACCTGGTTGACCTGCCCACAGGCTGCCCCTTCGCTGCGCGGTGCCCCTACGTCCAGGACATTTGCCGCCAGCACAATCCGCCTCTTTACATGATGCGACCCAATCACAGTGCGGCTTGTTGGGTTGACATAGAGACCAACGAGTTGAGACAAGACATGTTGGCTGAAGCGGGCATCAAGATGCCGGAGCCTGTCGCATGACCGAAACCAACGGGGAGGCCCTGGTCCGCGTCGTAAATTTGAAGAAACACTTTCCGATCACGCGCGGCATATTTCTCCAGCGGCAAGTGGGCGCCGTTAAGGCAGTCGATGGCGTCAGCTTCGACATCTTTCAGGGGGAGACCCTCGGGTTGGTGGGCGAAAGTGGCTGTGGGAAATCGACTACCGGCCGCTCGATTTTGCAGCTCTACCCCCCCACCTCCGGCCATGTCTTCTTTGGCGAGACCGATCTAACCGTGGTTGGCGCCGAGAAGCTGCGCAATTTGCGGCGCGATCTGCAAATTATCTTCCAGGACCCCTACGCGTCCCTCAACCCGCGCATGACGGTGGGTGCCATCGTGGGGGAGCCCTTGGATGTCCACAATATCGGAAGCCGCCGCGAGCGCCGCGAGCGCGTCGAAGAACTGCTACGCCTGGTGGGCCTCAATCCGTATTTCATCAATCGCTACCCGCATGAATTCTCAGGCGGTCAGCGGCAGCGGATCGGCATCGCGCGGGCTTTGGCTCTCGAGCCCGAATTCATCGTATGCGATGAACCCATCTCCGCGTTGGACGTGTCTATTCAGGCCCAGGTCGTCAACCTGTTGGAAGAGCTGCAGGAGAAATTGGGGCTTACCTACCTGTTCATCGCCCACGACTTGAGCATGGTGCGCCACATCTCGGATCGGGTAGCCGTCATGTACCTGGGTAAGATCATGGAACTGGCCGATCGGGAGGAGCTCTACACCAATCCCCTGCACCCTTACACCCAGGCGCTGCTTTCGGCGGTCCCGATTCCCGATCCCGGCAAAGAGAAACGGCGCAAGCGGATCATCCTCGAGGGCGACGTACCTAGCCCGGCCAATCCACCGTCGGGTTGCCAATTCCACACCCGCTGCCCGCTGGCGGTTGAGGTTTGCGAGAATGTTGGTCCCGAGTGGCGGGAGGTATCGCCCTCGCATTGGGTGTACTGTCACCTGGTTTAGAATACGGACAGCTTGGCTCGTTGAAGCAGGCTGTTGTTTGTTGAACGAGAACGCGGGTTTTCGAGCCGAGATGAGATGAGAGGAGGTGGTGTAATCGGGAAGGAAATTCAGGCAAGCTAGACCCGTTTGGGATCGCATTCTAAAACTCTTGGAAGGAGAAGAGAGCGCCATGAGAACGAGCAAGTTTATGATGGTGTTCGGCCTGCTGGTTGTCGCCAGCATGGTCTTGGCCGCCTGCGGCGGTGCCGCTGCCCCCCAGACCGTCGAGGTTACTCGCATGGTCGAAGGCACGCCACAAACCGTCGTCATCACGGCTACCCCGGGTGCCGAAGCAATGGGCCCCAAGATCGTCCATGATGCCAACTCGTTTGGTGTGGGCGATGTTCCAACGATTGACCCGTCAACCTCAACCGACACCTCGTCAGTCCAGGTGGTCGAGGAGCTGACCGTCGGCCTGACTCGCCAGAACGAAGCCACGGGCGAGCTGTTGCCAGCGATGGCTACCTCCTGGGACACGAGCGCCGATGGCAAGACGCTGACCTTCCACCTGCAGGGCGATGTCCCGTGGGTGCGCTGGGACGGCTCTAAGGTCGTCCAGGTAATGGACTGCGACGGCAATCCGCGCATGGTGACCGCACAAGACTTCATGTACGGTCTGCTGCGCACGATCGACCCGGCCACAGCTTCATCGTACGCCTATGTCTTGGGCTTCGCTGTCGCCGGCGCTGATGCCTTCAACAGCGGTGACGGCACGGCAGCGGATGTTGGTGTGTCCGCGCCGGACGCGACGACCCTGTCGATCACCTTCAACCAGCAGGCGGCTTACAATGCCAATATCGCCGGGATGTGGATCGCCCGCGCCGAGCCGAGCTGGGTCATCGAAGGCGATGACTGCACCGAGGCCCGCGGCGATCGCTGGATCGAGCCCGGCTTCATGCAGAGCTATGGTCCCTTCGCCCTGAAGGAATGGGTCCATGACTCGACCATGACAATCGTCACGAACCCCTTCTGGCCTGGGATGGACGACATCCCGGTGCCGAAGATTGACGAAGTGCAGTTCAGCATGCTGGACCAGCAGCCGGCGTTCGCCGCCTACGAGGCCGGCGATGTCGACTACGCCCCCGTCCCGCTGTCTGATATCGACCGCGTGAAGGCCGACCCCACGCTCTCCAAGGAGCTCTACATCGGCCCGACGCCGTGCACCTACTACTACGGTTTCAACACCAAGGCCCCAGTGGTGAGTGATCAGCGCGTCCGCTTGGCCCTGTCGGAGGCCGTCGATCGCCAGAGCTTGATCGACAACGTCACCAAGGGCGGCCAGCTGCCGGCGCACTGGTTCTCCGTGCCAGGTCTGGCCGGTGCCCCCTTGCCTGCGGACTACCCTGATCTGGGCGTGTACTTCAACCCAGACGACGCCAAGGCGCAGCTGCAGGCCTACTTGGACGAGACCGGGCAGACGGCCGACTCGCTCGACATCACCCTGATGTTCAACACCTCGTCTGGTCACCAGAAGATCGCTGAGGCGATCCAGCAGATGTGGGCCGACACCCTGGGCGTGAATGTCAAGCTGACCAACCAGGAGTGGAAGGTCTACCTGAACACGATCCGTGACCCCGTGGGCACCCCGCAGATCTTCCGCCTCGGCTGGTGCCAGGACTATCCGGATGCCAATAACTTCCTCAAGGAAGACGCTGGCTTCGGTGGTTCGGCCAACCCGTCCGAGGGTGGCGGATTCAACTGGAACAATCCTACGTATGAGGATCTGCTGAACCAGGCGGCCCTCGAGACCGACTCCAAGAAGCGCACCGATCTGTACTCGCAGGCTGAGGAGATCCTGGTCAAGACCGACGCGGCGATGATCCCGATCTACTGGTACACCGCCGTCCAGGTCACCAAGCCGTACATCGATCGCACCTACTCGGTGATCCAGCGGCAGTCGTTTGAGAAGTGGGATGTGATGCCCCACTAGTTTCTCTCGAAGACAGAGAGATGCCGGGGGGGAAACCCCCCGGTATCTCCCTTACCTGCTCGGCGACGATCTGCGCCGCTGGCTTTCCCCCAGCGACTCATATGGGTGCTTAGCAGAGAGTTATCAAGTGGAGTGAGGCATGACCCGTTTTGTCATTCGGCGCACGATGTGGATGTTTCTGGTGCTGCTGGTCGTTTCTGGGGTCACCTTTGTCCTGGAACACTCGGTGCCGGGTGGACCCTTTGATCAAGAAAAGGCCCTGCCACAAGAGATCATCGACAATCTCAACGAACGCTACCACCTGGATGAATCGCTGCCTCAGCAATACCTTCGCTTTCTGAATGATGTGTTGGTGCCCCATGTTTCTACCGTCCCACCGGGAAATTCGCTCCAGGACAGCGCCGTCTTCAATTTCGAGATCAGCGATGGGCGCTGGCTGAAGTGGATGAACTTCGGACCCTCTTACGCTTCACGAAGCCGCACGGTCAACGACATCATCCGCGACCAGCTCCCAATCTCCGCCCAGTTGGGCGTGTTCGCCCTCTTGGTGGCGTTGGTCGTCGGCATGCCGTTGGGGATTATGGCTGGCCTGAGGCAGAATACCGTTTGGGACTACATGGGGATGGGCGTGGCCGTCTTTGGCGTATCGGTCCCCGTGATCGTTCTTGGGCCCGTTCTTGTCTGGATCTTCGGTGTGTCCTTGAAGTGGCTGCCCACCAACGGTTGGGGCGCTCAGCCACCCTACCTTTTGGGTTTCTTGCCCAGGGAGCTGGACGCCAATTTCATCAAGCACGCCATCATGCCGTCGGTGGCCCTGGGCCTGGGTAGTTCGGCCATCATCGCCCGCCTGACGCGCGCCAGCCTGCTTCAAGTGGTGCGCGAGGACTACATCCGCACGGCCCGAGCCAAGGGCCTGGTGGAGCGGGTCGTCATTTTGCGGCATGCGATGAAGAACTCGCTCATCCCGGTGGTGACGATCTTGGGCCCGTTGTTTGCCGCCCTGGTGACCGGCACGTTCGTCACCGAGTTGATCTTCGGCATCCCCGGGATGGGGAAGTACTTTGTGACAAGCATCACAAACCGGGACTATCCCGTCATTATGGGCACGATATTGCTTTACGCCATGTTTCTGGTGGTGGCCAACCTAGTGGTTGACGTGGTCTATGCCTGGCTCGACCCCAGGATTCGGTACAGCTGAGGCTGAGGAGAGACACGTGGCAACTGAAGCAGACTTTCTCGAGGCGGGGAGCGAGCCACGATTGGAGCAGGAGGCCAGGAAGGGGCAGAGCCCGTGGGTGGATTCCTACCGCCGGCTTGTCAGCAACCGGGCGGCTGTCATCGGTGGCGTATTGGTCATTATCCTGGTCTTGATGGCGGTGTTCGCGCCGCTCATCGCACCCAGGACATTCTCTGAACAGGTGCTGGTTGATAACAATAAGGTCCCTGGCTGGATCCTGAGCGTCTTCCCTTCCATGAAGGGCTACGCACCGATCAGCAATGACTACCTCCTGGGTGCGGACTATGTCGGCCGGGATTTGCTGAGCCGGATCATCTACGGTGCCCGCGTATCGCTGGCCGTGGCCTTTGTGGGACCCCTCATCAGCATGTTGGTGGGGGTGACCTATGGCAGCATTTCGGGCTACTTCGGTGGCCGGCTCGACAACTTGATGATGCGCATCGTCGACGTCATGTACGCCTTCCCAAGTTTGCTTTTCATCATCCTCTTGATGGCCTTCTTTCGATCCACTCTTGCCAAACCCGAACCGGGCAGTTTCAGCTACGTGCTCAGCTCGCTGGATACCAAGATGGGCGGGATGCTCTTTATCTTCATAGGCATCGGCGCGACCGCCTGGCAGACCATGGCCCGCCTCACTCGCGGCCAAGTGCTTTCGGTTCGTGAAAAGGAGTACGTGGAAGCGGCGCACGCCATTGGCGCGGGCAATCTCCGCATCATGACCAAGCACATTCTGCCCAACATCGTCGGCCCTCTGGTGGTGGCGGAAACACTCGCTATCCCTACCTACATTCTGACCGAGGCCTTTCTATCGTTCATCGGACTGGGGGTGAACCCTCCCACGCCGTCATGGGGTGCGATGATCTCGGACGGATCACAAGTTGTTCGCAGCTATCCCAATCAAGCGCTGTTTCCGGCGGTCGCCTTGGCCATCACGATGTTTGCCTTCAACTTCCTCGGCGACGGATTGCGAGACGCGTTGGATCCGAGGTTGCGCGGCACCCACTAGCGCGATCAGAAAGCGGAACCGGTTCGATACCAGCCGCCGGGTCGCGCAGGCGACCCGGCGCTTTTTTTTGGGGGGCTAGCACCGTTGGCTGGGTGCATCCAAATCCGACCCGCGGCTCGTACTGTGGTTGTGAGATGTTCATACGGCTGAGGCGCGCCGGAAGGCGTGCTTGTCGGCTCTCTGGCAGGGTGCCATGCAGCGAAAGCAATGGGTGTTCGTCATCGCCATCGTCACCATCGGCCTGATCGCAGTGGGTGCCTGGCAGGTCTATGCCGGCCTAGGACATGAGCCGGCCGCCATGGAGCCATCCAGCATGATGACCCCTTCGAGTGGTATCACCACCTTCGGCAATTACGACCAACCGGGCCTGGCCCAAACCGATGTCGGTGCCAAGATCTACGGCGATTGGTGCATTACGTGTCACGGCGACCAGGGACAGGGGCTGACCGATGCCTGGCGAGCAACCTGGGACCCGGCCCATCAAAACTGTTGGCAATCGAAGTGCCATAGCTTGAATCATCCCCCTGGGGGGTTCCTGCTCCCGCGGCACGTGCCAGCCATCATAGGCACAACCACATTGGCCGACTTCAACACCGCCAATGACCTCCATCAGTTCATCAGCCAGAACATGCCGTTCCAAGATCCGGGCGTCTTGGACCAGGACGCCTACTGGGCCCTGACAGCCTATCTCCTCCAACAAAATGGCCTGGTTCAACACGGAGCGCAGGTGGGCGCCGACAACGCGGGTCAAATCCCCATCGATCGATGAGGTGAACACGCTGGTACAACCGGAGGCGATGGTTGATGCATGTCCTGCGGATCCCGGGAGATCGCGCCGAGCAAGCCATAGTCCCACAGTCGGATTGCCCGCCACTCCCTGTGTGCTACAATCGGCCGCATGACCCCGCCCAGGATCCTCCTGGTGGACGATCAACACCAGGTGAGTTGAGTCCTCCGATCGGCCCTCGAAGTTTCCTCCAAGGATTACATCATTAACGACGTTTCCTCTGCGGAGGAAGCCTTGCTGGAGATCTCGCGCGGACCGCTGGATCTGCTTGTCACCGACCTGCGGCTCCCTGGGATGACCGGCCTCGAGCTGGTTGAACGCGTCCTGGAAATCAACCCCAAGGCAAAGTCCATACTGATCACCGGCGACCCCACCGAGGCGGTTCGCCGCAAAGCGGAGGCTTTGGGCGTGATCGCCTTTCTGCGTAAGCCTATCGGGACCAACATGTTCATTGAAATCGTCGAACACACCCTCGCCGGCCTGGACGACGATGCCCGTGACTCAAAAACGAACCTCAGGCTGCCGACAGGAACATCGTCCAAGCTGATGGACCTTCGCCAAGAGCTTGGCGCCGAAGCCGTGCTGCTGATCGACGCCGATGGCAAGTTGGTGGCGCGGGCAGGCGAAGATCAGGACCTCGAGCTTGACGCTGGACTGCCCTCGCTGATGGCTGCCCATCAAGCGGCGCTCCAGGTGAGCCGGTTTCTGCGCTCGGACGCCCCGTCGAATTTCCAACATTTTGATGGGGAAACCCACGATCTTTACCTGACGAACGTTGGTGAACAACACGTGCTTTTAATGGTGTTCAGGGGGCGGCAGGAAGCGGGCCAAATGGGGGCCGTGGTGCATTTCGGCCAGCGGGCCGCAGAGGGCTTGCTGGATCTGCTGAATGGGGCACAAACCGAAGATCGGCCACTTCCTGATGCAGTCGTTCAACCTGTCGGGACGGAGGATGATATGGCCAAGCAGGATATCAAGCCAGAGGAACTCGAGCAGGCGGCCAAAGACGTCGACTCTTCCGGTGCCGAGTCTTTCTGGGAACAGGCCGTTTCCGAATTGCCGGCCCGGACAGAGGCAGAAGGGGATGCACTAACCTACGAACAAGCGCGCAAGATGGGGTTGGTGGACGATGAAGAGGGATCTTGACCCTCGCTCCCTGTGCCGGGGAAAGGGCTCGGCAGGCGTCCTACTGATGCCTCACACGGCGTTTGACCGCCAAGGTTCCGTGCCAGGGGCTATCTTACAATTTCTTATGCCCGCCTCATAGGTGGGTCCGTTGGGGCGGGGTGCAAGGGCAGCACCGAGGACATTGCATACCGCACCCATGCACTGCACAGGCAGGAAACTCCCCATGGGGGGTTCGTTTTGGCACCTGAGGGGTCCTTCTTGTTGAAATTCTGCGCATGGGCGGGGTTGCTCGCCGCCCACCCGCGTTCCCCCTTGGCTTGATTGACTGGTGTCTCCCCTGAGAGATTGTTATCAGGAATTTCGGGAAAGTTAGAGGGCTCCTTAGAGATCCTTCGCTGGCTCGTTCGTTACAGAATGGGCCTATCCATCGCTCCCCAAGCCACCCTGAGCTTACAACAATCACGCTTAACTCGCCCTGCATCCCCTTGAGGGCTACCAAACCCTGTCATGCTTGGTAGATTCCACGCTTTGGACACTGCCCTCCCCTGACTGATTAGAGAGGGCAGCTTCGGGTTGGAAAAAGAAAAAGCCCCTCGACTTGGGGGGCTTTCTTGGTAAGGCAGACTGGCTTAGGTCTAAAGTGGTTGCAGCCTGCAAATGGTTGCAGTAATCCTTAGCAACTTGTCCAGTGGCATTTTCGGCAAGCCCCTAAAGCCGACTTGGATTTTGTAGCTGCCACACCTGGGGCACGCTTTGATAGCCAATGGGCCACTTCTCATGCGAATGAACACTGGAACCTTGGCAGTAAACCACGTTAGACATTCGCTGCAAGTGTAGTATCGGGTTGGTCTCACAGGTTCCCTCATAGTTCCTGACCCCCGTTCTTCATCGCCCGTTCACAGACGTCGGCTTGTGACTCGATGTTGTGTGAGTGGCAGAAATCTTGGATGATCTTGCAGCTGCAAGGTTGCAGTTGATTTGCCAGAGTTGCAACAGCCACTCCCGCATTGGATGCCATCGTGGCGTGTGTGGCGTTATGTCGTTTGACTCTCGACCCGGAGGGTCCAGATTCAAATCACCCCATCTGGCGTTGAGACAGTCTCCAAGTCTCATGGCAGTGGCAACAGACAACCAAAACCTGATGGGCATTTGCAGATTGGTGTCTACCACGACACCCTGCCCGCCATAGCCTGTCGGGTGTTTCTCATGCATCCATTTGTCAATCTTGGCAACTTGCTCGCGGGTGAGTGCTGACCGATCTTCTGTTTCCCGAATCCGGTGGGTGTCAATCTGGACTTCTTCAAAGGTACCTTCCTTGGCACCCCACTTGACATGACGAAGACCCTTAGACCTCTTAGGTGCTTGGCAACTGTACTTTATGCCAACCCCGTATCTTGAAGTTCTTTGGTCCAATCTCTCACAGTCTTTCTGGAGAGAATTCCCCCGGAACTCTCCAAGAAAAAGCGAATAGATCGCTCGCATTCAATCAAGGTATTGGGCGCTCTGTGCTCAATCGCTTTGGCTGCTGGGAACTCTCGCAGGAACTTCCTCATGGTAGACTCCTATCTTACAATGGGGTGTCGTCTAACGGTAGGACAACGGCCTTTGGAGCCGTCTATCCAGGTTCGAATCCTGGCGCCCCAGCTACACTAGGCTTGCCAAGTCGTCTAAGTATTCGCTGATCTGTGACAAGCTGCGGGAACATCCCGACCATTTTCGCCTGCGCTCATCGGTTACGGGCAATCCAACCGCGAACCCGTAAATCACGTCGTTGTCGATATCGTGGCCCTGGCTGATTTCATAGGCAATCGTGTCGTGGCCGATGAACTCGAATTGCACCAAATCAGGGGTCATGAAGTTGCGGCCTTGAACGTCCTTGCGGGATGCTCTTGATGCTCGGTGGTCCATGACATGCTTCCTTTCAGAGGTACTTTGTGATAGGGTTGCTATCGAACTTTGGATCCGTTGATCCAGGTTCGAATCCTGGCGCCTCAGTTGAAAACCTCTCGGATGTCTTAAACCCCGTGCTTGACGATCCTCCTTTAGGTACTCCACTCGAAAGACAACTGGGCTCACCCGCCCCATCTTGGGACGGATTTGAGCATGGTTCCGGGGATCCTGACCTTCCCCGGTTCAAGTTAGGAGACGGGTAATGCCCTGCGAATCGATCGTCCTGGCGGCCGGCCTCGGAACGCGCATGCGATCGCCGCTTCCCAAGGTCCTGCACACGATCGCCGGACGCCCCATGCTTGTGTGGGTGGCCGAGGCATGCCGAGAAGTGACGGGCCGTCCGCCAACGATCGTGCTGGGGCCGGATCAGGAAGCGATCCGATCTTTGGTCCCCGATGCCGCCTGGGTAGTTCAGGAGGCGCGCCTGGGGACGGGGCACGCTGCTTTGCAAGCCAAAACTGCCTTGCAGGGGTACCACGGGCTGGTCCTCATCGTCAACGGAGATATGCCGCTGGTCACAACCGGCACCATGTCCGCCCTGATCGGGGCCCAAGAAGCCAATGCCGGCCCCCTCTCGCTCCTCACCGTAACGACCCGGGACTCGCGTGGATTCGGCCGGCTCTTGAGGGACTCCAGCGGCCGGATCACGGGTGTGGTTGAGGAAGCTCATGCCACGCCGGAGCAGTTGGTCATCCAGGAGTTGAACGCTGGAGTCTACTGCGTGCGGGCTGATTGGCTGTGGGAACAGCTTGAGCGCCTGCCCGTCTCACCCAAGGGGGAGTACTACCTGACGGATCTTGTGGCGGCTGCCGCTGGGGAAGGGGAGCAGATCTCTTGGGTGGAAACGGGGGACGTTGGTGAAGTCATTGGCATCAACACGCAGGTCCACCTGGCCGAAGCCGAAGCAGTTGTCCGGCGGCGAATTGGCGTGAAGTGGATGGACCAAGGGGTGACGATGCAGGATCCGACATCCACTTACATTGACCTCGACGTCCGTCTCGGCTCGGGTGTGATGATCCTGGCCAATACACATCTTCAGGGAGCCACGACGATCGGCCCGGGCTCGGTGATCGGCCCCAACACCGTCATCAGGGATTCGAGCGTTGGCGAAGAATGCACTATCCTGGCCTCTCACCTTGATGGCGCCACGCTCGGCGATCGTGTGGTCATCGGACCTTTTGGCCATCTGCGGAAGGGCGCCGAGCTGGCAGACGAGGTTCACCTTGGCAACTTCGGGGAGGTGAAAAACAGCCGGCTGGGCCAAGGCGTCAAGATGGGTCACTTTTCTTACATTGGTGATGCCACCATCGGGGCGGAAACGAACATCGGCGCGGGTACCATCACCTGCAACTTCGATGGCCGACAGAAGAACGAGACCCATATCGGCCGGGAGGCTTTCATCGGCAGCGATACGATGCTGGTGGCGCCGATACGGATTGGTGACGGCGCCCGCACGGGTGCAGGGTCGGTCGTGACCAAAGACATCGGCGACCACAGCCTGGCGGTTGGCATGCCTGCGCGAGTGATTCGGCGTCTTAAGGATGACCATGAATAGCCTCGTCGGGACGTTCGCCTTTCTGCTGCTCTTGATTTCTTATGGCCTGCTGTCGGCCGCCGGGAGCGCGCTCAAAAACAGTCATCCGGCGAGGCTGAAGAGGCTCCAGGACGAAGGCATCGCAGGCGCCGCATCGGCTGCTCGGGTGGCCTCTCAGGCTACCCGCCTCATCGTCACGTTGCGGATCGGTCAGGGAGTCCTGCACCTGTTGGCGGTGGGAATTGCCCTGATCAGCTACACCGGCATGGTTAATCAGGCGTTGGGCTCAGTGATTAGCAGTGCGGCGGTGGTGGTCCTGATCGCCTGGGTGTTGACAGGGATGATCGGCTACCTGGCCGAGAACCTCGCTTTGCGCAATCCGGTGGCCTGGGCTATTCGCCTGGCGCGAATCGTCAACGGCGTAGAAGCCATGCTTTCGCCTCTGGCCTGGCTTATCTTGAAGATCGGCCGGCGCATCGCCAACGCGCCTTCTGGGCGTCAGTACCCGCTGGTCACCGAAGAGGAGATCATGACCCTGGTCAATGCTGGCCAGGAGGGCGGGGTCATCCATTCGGTAGAAAGGTCGATGATCTTCTCCATCTTCCGTTTGCGGGACACGCTGGCGCGGGAAGTGATGGTTCCCCGAATCGATGTCTTAGGATTCGAGGACAGCACGTCGTTGAAGCAAGCCACGGACACATTGCTCAGGACGGGTTATTCACGCGCCCCGGTATTCAAGGAGTCCATCGACAACATCATCGGGCTGATTTACGTCAAGGATCTTCTCGGGGCCTGGCGGCAGGGGATAGAAGACAAGACCGTCGCCGATCTCGCCCGCAATGCGTATTTTGTGCCCGAAGCCAAGCGTGTGGACGAGCTCTTGTCCGAAATGCAGGCCAAGCGAATCCAGATGGCCGTGGTGGTCGATGAGTACGGGGGCACGGCTGGATTGGTCACCTTCGAAGACATCGTGGAGGAAATTGTCGGCGAAGTGCGCGATGAATACGACGTGGCAGAAGAGCTTCCATTCCAAGAACTCGAGGATGGTCGCTATATCTTCAGTGGGGGGATTGACCTGGACGATGTCAACCAGTTGGCCGGATCCGACCTGCCCAAGGACACCAGCGAGACCCTGGGGGGATTCATCTACGGACACCTCGGGCGAGTCCCGCAACCTGGGGAGCGGATGGAGGCCGGCGGGCTGGAGCTGATCGTGGAACAGGTGGTAGGCCGACGGATCCGGAAAGTACTCGCCCATCGTCTTCCGGATCTCTCAGAGGAAGTTGAGGATTCGCCAGATGGCAATCACCGATCAACAACGGAATGATCTTGCCCGGAGGGCCCTCGATGCTCGGGCAAATTCGTATGCACCCTATTCGAAGTACGCCGTGGGGGCTGCTCTGCTCACCGATACCGGCCGCATCTTCACGGGCGTCAATGTCGAGAACGCCGCTTTCCCGACCAGCATGTGCGCTGAGCGATCGGCAGTGTTTTCGGCCGTGAGCGCCGGCGAGCGCAAGTTCTCGGCCATTGCCGTGGCCACCGACAATGCCGGCAGCCCGTGCGGATCCTGCCGACAGGTCCTGGCGGAGTTCAACGTGGGCATGCCCGTCATCTTGGTGGACGCCGCCGGCGAAATCCAACTCGAGACCAGCGTTTCACAGCTTCTGCCCCACGCCTTTGGCCCTGGCGATCTGAATTAGGCGAGTTTGACCGCCCCCCGGGCGGCAGGTGGCCCGAAGCTCCGCTGGTATAATCCCCGCATGTCTGGGCGCCAGCGGGTCTACCGAACCGAGGCGATCGTCCTGAGGCGGATGAACCTCGGAGAGGCCGATCGCCTGCTGACACTCTTCTCGCCGGATTACGGCAAGATTCGCGCCGTAGCCAAGGGTGTGAGACGTCCGACTTCGCGGAAAGCCGGTCACCTCGAACCATTTACCCAGGCTAAGCTTTTGCTGGCCCGCGGGCGTGACCTGGACATCGTCACCCAGGCTGAATCTCTCCATCTGTTTACTGGCATCCAAGGGGACCTTGAGCGGCTAGGACAGGCGGCCTACATGGTCGAGCTGCTCGACCGTTTTACCGTCGAAGAAGGCGAAAGCCGGGCCCTGTACCTTCTCTTGGCCGAAACACTCGGGCTCCTGGCGTCTGGGGCCCCTTCTCATGCGTTGGTCCGCTACTTTGAGCTGCGGTTGCTGGATTTGGTGGGATACCGCCCGGAGCTGTTCCGCTGCTTGGGGTGCGGCGATGAGGTCCGGCCGCAAGATCAATTCTTTTCGGCCAGCGAGGGTGGCGTTATGTGTCCGGACTGTGGACACGGACACGAATCGGTACTTCCAATCTCGCTCCAGGCGTTGAAGGTGCTGCGGCACTTCCAAAGGAGCCCGCTGAAGGCCGCCCTGGCCCCAGCGGTCAGTTCCCGGGTGCACGCCGAACTTGAGAAGCTGATGCTGCATTATCTGATATTTCAGCTTGAGCGTGACCTGAATACGCCGGCCTTCCTGGACCGTGTCCGAGCACTCCCCAAGCCGCCATTTCTATCGCGTTCGACATCCTAGGACACGGGAAGGACCCGGTTTTGACGAGCCAAGGCTCCGCCAGTTTTCAATCCGTCATCCTCAAACTGCAGCAATTCTGGGCTGAACAAGGTTGCCTCATTTGGCAGCCCTACCACACGGAAGTCGGCGCCGGGACGATGAATCCGGCCACATTTTTGCGTGTGCTCGGTCCTGAACCCTGGTGGGTGGCTTACGTCGAACCGTCCATTCGGCCGGCCGACGGGCGCTATGCCGAAAACCCCAACCGCTGGCAGCACTATTACCAGTTCCAGGTGATCATGAAGCCGGATCCGGGGAATCCACAGGATCGCTACCTCGATTCCCTGACGGCTTTGGGCTTCGATCTCCAGGCGCACGACATTCGCTTTGTGGAGGACAACTGGGAGCAACCGGCCATCGGTGCGTGGGGCCTGGGCTGGGAAGTTTGGCTCGACGGCCAGGAAATCACCCAATTCACCTATTTCCAGCAAGCCGGCGGGCTGACTTTGGAACCCGTGTCGGTTGAGATCACTTATGGGCTCGAAAGAATCGTCATGGCTCTTCAAGGGGTCGATACTTTTTTAGATATCAAGTGGGATGAGCATCTGACCTACGGTGATGTGAACAAGGTCCCTGAGGTCGAGGCATGTCGTTACAATTTTGAGTTGGCCGACGTCGAGCGCCTGAAGGTGCTGCAGGCCGCCTACCAAGCAGAAGCCAACGCTGCCATCGAAGCCGGGTTGATTCTGCCCGCGCACGACTACATCCTCAAGAGTTCGCATGCATTCAATCTTCTGGATGCCCGCGGCGCGGTGGGTGTGACCGAGCGCGCTGCGATGTTCGGAAAGATGCGCAGCCTGGCCCAGCGCGTGGCCGAGGCTTATGTTGAAGAACGTCGCCAACTTGGGTACCCATGGCTCGAAAAGTGGCCGAAAGTGACCGATACGAGCCCGGCGGATGAGCGGGATGATGGGCCGACCCCGGCGGGGCCAGCCGACTTCCTGCTCGAAATCGGCACCGAGGAGCTTCCGGCCGGCGACCTGGCGTCTGCGGTCGAGCAGCTCGAATCCGGCGTGCCGAAGGCACTCGAAGCCATGCGCCTTGAGTACGGGGACGTACGCGTCATGGCCACGCCGCGGCGGCTGATTGTGCATGTGTTGGCGCTCGCGCCCGGGCAGCTCGAAGCTGTGTCAACAGTCAAGGGTCCCCCGGCCGACCGCGGCTTTGACGAGTCTGGAGAGCCCACCCAGGCGGCGAAAGGCTTCGCTCGCGGCCAGGGAATCCGGGTCGAGGATCTCGAAGTGCGTGACCTCGACGGCGGTCGCTACGTGGTGGCCGAAGTCACCCGACCAGGCGAATCGGCAGACGTGGCTTTATGCAAGCAGATCCCGGAACTGATGGGCAGCCTGCACTTCGACAAGACGATGCGTTGGGATGACAGCGGCTTGAGCTTCTCCCGACCGATCAGGAACTTGCTAGCGCTGCACGGCTCACACGTTGTGCGTATGCAGTTTGGCAATCTCACGGCCGGCCGTGGGACTTTCGGGATCAGGTTTGAGGGCCCCAGCGAACTCAAAGTCAAAGATGTGGTGGATTACTTCAAGCAGATTGAAGCCGAGGGTGTCGTGACGGACATCGCTCGGCGAAGGGAGCTCATTTGGCAACGGACTGAGGCGCTAGCGGATGAGGTCGGTGGTCACGTGCAAAGCGATCCGGATTTGCTGGCCGAGATCGCGGGCCTTGTGGAAGCGCCGGTGGTGTTTCGGGGTGCGATTCCGGAAGAGTTCCTAACACTGCCTCGGCCCGTCCTCATCTCGGTCATGAAGAAGCACCAACGCTACTTTCCGGTGGAGGCCGATGGGAAGCTCAAGGCCTTTTTCATCGGGGTTCGAAACGGCAGCCCGGAGCACATGGACGAGGTCGTCCGCGGCAACGAAGCCGTCGTCAGGGCGCGCTTCACCGATGCCGTCTATTTCGTTGATCATGACCTTTCCCAGCCTCTGGATACCTATCTGTCCAGATTGGACACGATGGTGTTCCAGTTCAAGCTGGGATCGATGCTGGACAAGGTCGAGCGCATAGAAAAACTAACCCGGATCTTGGCCGTTCAACTTGGCCTGGACGCGGCGCAGGCTGGCGCCGCCGAACGGGCTGCCCACCTCTCCAAGGCAGATCTGGCGACACAGATGGTGGTCGAAATGACCTCCCTGCAAGGAGAGATGGGCCGGATTTACGCGGTGGCCTCCGGAGAGCCTCCAGCCGTAGCTCAAGCGATCTTTGAACACTACTTGCCGCGGTTTGCGGGTGACCGACTGCCGGAGGGCATGCCGGGGCTGACGGTGGGCGTCGCTGATCGGCTGGATTCGCTTGTTGGTTTGTTTGCTGTGGGTTTGGAGCCCAGAGGGGGAAGCGATCCATACGCCCTGCGGCGGGCAGCGATCGGCCTGCTCCAGATCCTTATGGGGCAGGATCTGTCGTTCGACTTGACGTGGGGCGTCGCACAGGCTGCCGCCGGGCTGCCCATCGAAGCAACCCCCGGAGCACTGCAGCATTGCCTGGATTTCATTCGCGCCCGCGAAGAGTCCCTCTTGCTCGGCGAAGGACACCGGCATGACGTGGTCAAGGCAATCCTGGGCGAACAGTGGCACGATCCGGCTTGTGCCGCGCGCGGGGTGGCCGGACTCGGACGATGGGTAGGTCGCGATGATTGGCAGGCGGTGCTCCAAGCCTATGCCCGCTGTGTGCGCATCACGCGGGGCCAGCCAGGCGAACGCCAGGTGGACCCCAAGCTCTTGCAGGATTCGGCGGAACAGGCTCTGTTTGAAGCGCTGAGGACAGCCGAAACCCAGGAGAGAGGCGCCGGCTCGGTGGATGACTTTCTCGAGGCGTTCATACCCATGATCCCGTCCATCGACGTCTTCTTTGAAGAGGTGCTCGTCATGGCCGATGATGTCCCCTTACGGCAGAATCGGCTGGGGCTGCTGGATCGTATCGTCGCACTCGCCGCTGGTGTCGCTGACCTGAGCGAGCTGGAGGGATTCTGACATCGCCGGGAGGTTGGCCCTTCCCGGATTTGCTTGGGATTTGATGTAGAGGCTATAATGCCGGCCCAGTCAGGCTGGGGCGGCTCTCGTTCCGTCGCCGCTTGGGGCAGCGGTGAGAGCAGATCGCGTGACCCTCGAGGGACAGCATGAGCGTTGTGGACGAGGTCAAGGATCGTATTGACATCGTCGAGCTTGTCGGTGAGACGGTGAAATTGAGGAAATCGGGCAAAAACTACACGGGTTTTTGCCCATTTCACTCGAATACACGCACGCCGGCGTTCGTCGTCTTCCCTGACAGTGGGACATGGCGTTGCTTTGGGGCCTGCAATGAAGGCGGCGACATCTTCACCTTCATCATGAAAAGGGAAGGGTGGGACTTCCCCGAAGCCCTTCGGGTTCTAGGCGAGCGAGCGGGTGTCGAGGTCCGTCCGATGACGCCTGAACGGGCAGCGGAGGCCGAGGCCCACGAACAGCTGAGAGAGCTTCTGGAGTCGGCGGTCACGTTTTACCGACATCAGCTGAACGCCACCGAGGAAGGCAAGCCGGTCCTGGCCTATCTTCTCGGCCGTGGCCTGGAGGCCTCGGCGCTCGAGTCTTTCGAAATCGGTTATGCGCCAAATTCATGGGATGCGACGCTGAGCCCCTTGCTTGACAAGGGGTATCCCGCCGATGATCTGAAAGCGGTCGGCCTGGTAAGCGAGCGCGAAATCAGGGGGATCTACGACCGCTTCCGCAACCGAATCATGATACCCATCCGCGATGCCCGCGATCGCATGGTTGGCTTTGGCGCAAGGGTAGTCGATCCCGACGACGTCCCCAAGTTTCTCAACTCCCCGCAGACGGTGCTGTTCGACAAAGGCCGCTTGCTTTACGGCTTGGATCATGCCCGCAAAGCCATTCGGGCGGAAGATCAAGCCGTCATCGTTGAGGGCTACCTTGACGTCATCGCCCTCCACCAGGCCGGGTTCGAGAACGCCGTCTCCCCGATGGGGACGGCCTTGTCGGAGCCGCAGCTGGCGCTATTGAAACGCTACAGCCGACGGATGATTCTGGCGCTCGATGCCGATGCAGCCGGAGATCAGGCGACCTTGCGCGGGCTGGACATTGCTAGAGAGGCCTTGGACCGTGAGTTCGACCCGGTGTTCGATGCCCGCGGCCTAGTGCGGCACGAGGGCCGCCTGGACGCAGAACTCAGGATTGTCAGCCTGCCAGAAGGTCGAGATCCAGACGAGGTCGTGGCCGAATCCCCAGATGCCTGGCCCGAATTGCTGAAGAATGCGCAAACAGTGGTCGATTATGTAATGGACGTGGCCATGCGCGGGCGGGATCTGGATGACGCCAAGGCGAAAGCCGACGTGGCCCGGCAGGTCCTTCCCCTGATCGAGGATGTCGCCGACGCCGTGGAACGTGATGCCTACCGGCAGAAGCTGGCCCGATCCTTGCACGTGGATGAACGGGTCCTGATGGCCTGGCGTCCAACAAAGCCGCAGCGCACCCGAGGGAAAATGGCCGCAGACCCGGAGCCGCGCGGGCCGTCCCGGCAGGGCATGCAGGCGCAGCATGAGAGGTTTTGTCTGGGACTGCTGCTTCATCAACCGGGCCTGATCTATCGTTTGGATCGGGAGCTACAGTCCCTTGAATTGGAGCGTTTAGAGCGCAAAGACTTTACGAGTACTGAGAGGCAGTTGATTTTCAATGCGCTCGAGAAGGGGCTGGCACAAGAAGACGTGGATCCTGATCGAGCGTGGCGCGTGGACCTGGAGCCGAGCTTGGTTGAGTATGCTGAAGGGTTGATGGCGGGCGTGCACGAAGAAGATCTGGCGCCCCCGTCGGCCCTGACATCGGTGCTTGAAAACGCACTTCGAATTCGGCAGCGAAGGATCAGCGACGAACTCCTGCAGATCCAGTTTCGCCAGCAGACTTCCCGCGAATCCGACGATCCTGGGCCAACCGATGATCTGGACGAGAGGGCTGGTTTTCTGGCGGCCGAGAAGCGGAAGCTGGACCGGGCACAAGCCCCCCGGCGGCCAGAGCGTGCGGGCGCCACATCCCGCCATGGGACCTGGTAGGTATGGCCAAGAGCAAGAAATCCGTCCCCGCAAGGTTGACCAAGCGCAGGCGCCGGTTGCGTCGTGAGGATGACGATGCGGTGGACGTGGTCGACGGCCTGCCGGTGGACGTGGATCCGGATTTGAACGGCGGCGAACTCGAAATGGAATCTGATGATCATGACGAGGATGAATCCTCCCATGCGCGTGACGACGGGGATGGTCACGAGGAGGTTAATCTGACGGTTGATCAGACCAATGACCCCGTCCGCCTGTATCTGAAAGAAATCGGGCGGGTCGATCTCCTAGAGTCCCATCAGGAGCTCTGGTTGAGCGTGCGCATGGAGGCAGCCAGGCGGCTGGATGTGTTGCGTGCAGGGCGCGCTACTCGAACCGTCAAGGATGAAGCCAAGCAAGCCCTGGCGGTCCAAGAGGAAATCTACGAAGACCTTAAGACGGCGTGGAATCGTGTCGTTGAGGACGGCAAGCGGCTGGGGCATGGCAAACCCGATCTGGGGCTCATCCTGGAGGAAGCCCGCCAACTGCGACAGGATTGGATGGTGGAGACCCCCTCTTATCTAAGGGCCTGGCTGGACAACGGCATGTGGGGAAGCGACCCAGCCTGGGAACAACTTGCGCGGAACGCCATCGAAGTCTTCATCGCCTTCTACTTGTTCCTTCCCGATGTTCAAGCTCGGCTGTCGGAGCGATTCGGCAAAGGCGAAGGAGTCCCGACCAAGCGAACCTTCCGGCGTTGGCTTCCTGAGCCGGACGTGATCGACGACGATGCCCGAGTGGTGCACGCTCTGGCGGACGAGGCCCAGGCCGATCTGATACGGGCCAATCTGCGCCTCGTGGTGAGCGTGGCCAAACGCTACATGGGCCGCGGTATCGCCTTTCAAGACCTGATCCAGGAGGGCAACATAGGACTCCTGCGCGCCGTCGAGAAGTTCGACCCGGCGAAGGGTTACAAGTTCAGTACCTACGCCACTTGGTGGATCCGGCAGGCGATAAGCCGGGCCATTGCCGACCAAGCGCGGACGATTCGCATCCCGGTCCACATGTTTGAGACCATCAACAGGCTGATGCGCATTCAGCGCCGAATGGTGCAAGACCTAGGGCGTGAGCCGACCTCCGAAGAGCTGGCCTTGGAGATGGAGTTGCTCGAGCCTGACGAGATCGCCGGCATCCGCACGTCCATTGAGGAAGGGGTTGCGCCGGACCCCGTGCTGTTGCGGAAATGGCGACGAGCCGCCGCCAAGGTGCGCAAGATCATCAAGGTCGCTCAGGAGCCGATGTCGCTGGAGACCCCGATCGGCACCGAAGAATCGAGCCAGCTCGGCGACTTCATCGAAGATGAGACGATGCCTGAGCCGGTAGACGCGGCTGCCAAACAGCTGCTGAAAGAGCAGGTTCAAAATGCGCTGGCGGTGCTGACCGAACGTGAGCGCCAGGTCCTCGAAATGCGGTTCGGCCTGCAGGATGGCAAAGACTACACGCTTGAAGAGGTCGGCAAGTACTTCAACGTAACTCGAGAACGCATCCGGCAGATCGAGGCCAAAGCGCTGAGAAAGCTTCGTCACCCGACGCGGAGCCGCCACCTGCGCGACTACCTCTCCTGAACATCTACATATCTAGGGATCGTTCAGCGGACCTTCAAGCGGCCGATGGCCGGCCCATGATTTGCCCTTGGTGACCCGCAGCCCCTCGAATTTGACCGCCAATTCGCTTGTGATAAAATGAACTTATTGCCATCCCGGGAGGCAGGTTTGCCCTGGGTCCACCATCGAGGAGCGCATGCTCGCTGATTACCTGCCAATCGCAATCGTGCTAGTCCTCGCCACGGCGGTGGCTTTTTTGGTGGTTATCATCGGGCACACTTTTGGCCCTCGGAAACCCACCCTCCGCAAGTCCCTACCCTACGAATTAGGCATGCGACCCTATGGCGCCGGACAACGGCAGATGCCAGTCCAATTCTACCGGGTGGCGGTGCTCTTCATCCTGTTTGATGTCGAGACCGTTTTTCTCATACCCTGGGCGATCGTCCTCAGGGACCTCAAAGTCTTCGGCCTTATCGAAATGGGGCTGTTTATCTTGATCCTGCTGGTGGGATTTTTGTATGCGTGGCGGAAAGGCGCTCTTGAATGGGAGCTGTGAGTCAGAAGACAGGTTCTTTTGGTGCCGTGGCCGTGCCTCTCGAGAAAGCCGTAAATTGGGCCAGGACCGGTGCCATGTGGCCGATGCTGTTTGGGTTGGCGTGTTGCGCCATCGAGATGATGTCCGCCCAGGCCCCCGACTATGACATGAGTTGGTTTGGCATGGAACTGATGCGGGGCAGCCCTCGCCAGAGTGATCTGATGATCGTCGCCGGCCGGGTGAGCCGCAAGATGGCCCCCGTGCTGCGCCGGCTTTACGACCAAATGCCGTCGCCTAAGTGGGTGATTTCAATGGGGGACTGCGCCTCGTGCAGCGGAGTTTTCAACAACTACGCCATCATGCAAGGTGTTGACGAAGTGGTCCCGGTGGATGTGTACGTCGCCGGGTGTCCGCCGCGGCCTGAGGCACTTATTCACGGCGTCCTGCTGCTGCATGAGAAAGTCAAGCAGGAAAAGCTGGCTGATTGGTCGTGAGTTGTCGCCGAGTGCCAGCGGTCGCCGCAACATCCCGGGCGAAATGGCGCGAATCAAAATCCAACGAGGAGAACCATGAGCGTCACTGATCAATCCGTCGCCTTGCTCAAAGAACGCCTGGGGGGCGATTTCCTTGACGTTTCCACATTCCGGGAAGATACGACGGTGACGGTCGAGCCTAAGGCTATCGTCATGGCATGCAAGCTCCTGCGTGATGATCCCGAACTCGGGTTCGATTTCCTGGCTCTGCTGACAGCCGTTGATTATTGGCCGGCAGAGCCGCGCTTCGGCGTGGTCTACCGGTTGTACAGCACGACCCAGAATGTGTTCTTCGGGCTGAGGATTCCCGTAACGGGTCAAGAGCCCAAGGTGCCGACAGTCGAATCAGTGTACAAGAACGCCAACTGGCATGAGCGCGAAGTCTTCGACATGTTTGGCATTCAGTTCGAAGGCCATTCCGACCCGCGCCGGATCTTGATGCCGCAGGACTGGGAAGGCCATCCTCTGCGCAAGGACTATCCCCTGGGGTATGAAGAGGTCCAGTTCACATTCAACTTCGACGAGATCGACCGACGCAAGCCGTATGCGAAGGAATGATGACCGGAAAAATTGACGACGAGCGCCTCGTGTCCCCGATTGGCGAAGAGGCTATTCCCGAAGAGTTGAGACACCTTGTCTCGCAACGCGCGTTCACCGGCGAGACGATGCTGTTGAATATGGGACCTCAGCATCCCAGCACGCACGGGGTTTTGCGCCTGCTGCTCGAGCTGGATGGCGAGGAGATCGTCAATTGCATACCTGACATCGGGTTCCTGCACACCGGGATTGAAAAGAACATGGAGGCCAAGACCTACGAGAAGGCCTTGGTCATGAC
This sequence comes from uncultured Chloroflexia bacterium, assembly GCA_963807065.1. GTDB lineage: Bacteria > Chloroflexota > Anaerolineae > Anaerolineales > E44-bin32 > CAWAND01. Next base: position 290,582 of record CAWDZQ010000004.1, on the reverse strand, counting down.
TGATCGGATGGATTATCTCAACAACCTTGGGAACAACCTCACTTACTGCCTGGCGATTGAAAAGCTGGTGGGACTGGATGTGCCCGAGCGCGCCCAGGCCATCCGCGTCATCGGGATCGAGCTCCAGCGAATTAACTCTCATCTGGTGTGGTTGGGAACCCACGCGCTGGATTTGGCAGCCCAGTCCGTCTTCCTCTACACGTTTCGCGAGCGCGAGCTTGTCCTCGACATGTTCGAAATCCTGTCGGGGGCCAGGATGATGGGCTCATACATCCGCCCGGGAGGCGTGTGGCGGGACCTGCCTGAAGAATTCGAGCCGGCACTTCGTAGCTTCCTTAGCGGTTTCCCAACCCGGCTGGATGAGTACGAGGCCCTGCTCACCAAGAATCCCATCTGGCTCGATCGCACGCGCGGGATAAGCCCGATGTCGACCGAAGATGCTCTGCAAGAGGGGCTTTCGGGTCCCATACTGCGGGCCACCGGGTTGGCTTTCGATTTGAGGAGAGCTCAACCCTACTGCGGCTATGAGAAGTACGACTTTGATATTCCGACTGAATTGACCGGGGATGTGTACGATCGATACCAGGTGCGCATGCGCGAGATGCGGGAATTGCTGCGCATCATTCAACAGGCCATGGACGGCCTCCCCGAAGGGCGATTTAGGAGCGACAATCGGAAGTTCGTGCCCCCGCCGCGGTCCGAATTGGGTCATAGCATGGAGGCCGTCATCCACCACTTCAAGTTGTGGACCGAGGGCTTCCGTGCCCCGAGCGGGGAAGTCTACGTCGCTACCGAATCGCCGCGCGGCATTCTGGGGTGCTACCTGGTAGGTGATGGCAGCTCTCATCCCTATCGGGTCCATTTCCACACCGGGAGTTTTGCCGGGCTGCAGGGACTGCCGGCCATGGCTAAGGGTCATCTCGTTTCTGATCTTGTGGCGATCATCAGCAGCGTGGACCCTGTTCTGGGCGACTCAGATCGTTAGCCCGCAAGACCAGATTTCACGCGCACAGGAGTAATGCTCTTGCTGGCGGAAAAGTATCGCGAACGAATCGACGGGATTCTGGCCAGGTATCCGGATGGACACCGCAGGGCGGCCATTATGCCCTTGTTGTACTTGGCGCAGCACGAATACGGCCACCTCTCTAGGCAGGCTGTGAGCGAGGTGGCGGGTATCTTGGATCTGGACCCCACCGAAGTGGGCAAACTTATCCGGTTTTACACACTCTTTCATGATGAACCCGGTGGGCGATCACGGGTCCAGATCTGCACCGACCTTCCCTGTGCGCTGCGCGGCGCCGAGACCTTCGCCGAAGCCCTGTGTGCAAACGTCGGCGTGCGGCTAGGTGGGACCAGCGAGGATGGTGCCGTGACGATTGAGGCGGTGATGTGCTTGGCCGGCTGCGATCGCGCCCCGATGTTCCAAGTTCAAGATAGTGAAGGAATTCACTATCATGAACACCAGACTGTCGAATCCGCGATGGAGATCATCGAAAGCTTGCGAAAGCAGGCGACCGATGGATGAGCACATCGTCCTGCGCCATCGCGATATTGCAGATATCGATCAGTTGGAGATCTATCTCAAGCACGGCGGTTTTGAGTTTTTCACAGATGTGGTCAAGAACAAATCCCCTCAAGAGGTCATCGACGTCGTCAAATCCTCCGGCCTGCGAGGGCGCGGGGGCGCCGGTTTCCCCACCGGATTGAAATGGAGTTTTCTGGGCAAAGCCAAGCCTCGCTATGTGGCCGTCAACGCCGACGAATCCGAACCAGGGACGTTCAAAGACCGGGAGATTATGGAACGCAATCCCTTCCAGTTCCTGGAGGGTGTGGCCATCTGCTGCTATGCCGCCGAGGCGAACCATGCCTACATTTACATGCGCGGCGAATTCTGGGACAACGCAGCCCGGATGGAAGAACATATCCACCAGCTCTACGATCGGAACTTGCTGGGCAAGGGTTTGTTTGGGACGAATTTTGATCTTGACTTGCACGTCCATCTGGGCGCCGGCGCTTACATTTGTGGCGAAGAGAGTGCGCTCTTGGAGTCGTTGGAAGGCAAGCTGGGCATGCCTCGCTTACGCCCGCCGTTCCCGACGGTGAACGGCTTATTCGGTGCGCCGACGGTGATCAACAACGTGGAAACGCTGACCAACGTGCCGTTGATCATCGCCCGCGGGTCGGATTGGTTCCGCAGTTTCGGAACCGAAAAGAGCCCGGGAACCAAGGTCTTCTGCCTATCTGGGCAGGTCGCTCGGCCGGGCAATTACGAACTGCCTCTGGGCAGGCCCTTCAGAGAGTTGATCTTCGAACATGGCGGCGGGATACCGGATGGCAAGCAGATCAAGGCCATTTTGCCAGCTGGCGCCTCAGCCCCGATCTTGATGGCCACGGACGAAGTGCTCGATACGACCATGGATTATGAGTCGGTGCCGCAAGTTGGATCGCAGCTGGGGTCGGCCTCCGTCATTATCATCGATGAGAGCGTGGACATCTCATGGGTGGAATACAAGATCGCCAACTTCTTCAAGCACGAATCATGCGGCAAATGCACCCCGTGTCGAGAGGGAACTTATTGGATGCTGCATATCCTGGAACGCATACGCCAAGGCGTTGCGACTCCTGACGATGTGGAACTCCTGGACTCGGTTGCCCAGGGCGTTCAAGGAAAATGCCTGTGCGCCTTGGGAGAATTTGCGTCCGGGGCCGTCATGGCCGGAGTCGAGCGGTTCCGCACAGATTTCGATCTCAAAGTGGCGAGCCAATGATGGCCGAGAAGACTGTCAGCCTGACAATTCAGGGCCTGGAAGTGACCGTTCCGGCGGGGACGTTCCTGGTCGATGCCGCCAAGCAAGCCGGGATTTACATCCCCGTCTTCTGCTATCACCCCAAGCTTGATCCCGTGGGAATGTGCCGCATGTGTCTGGTGGAGATCGGCAGGCCCAAAAAAGATCGCCAAACCGGTGAGGTGATGACCGACGAAGCGGGCCAACCCATCATAGAGTTCGGCCCCAAGCTCGAAACCGCCTGTACCACCCCGGTGGGCGACGGATGGGTGGTCCGCACATCGTCCGAGAGAGCGCTTCAGGGCCAGAAGCAGATCGTGGAGTACTTGCTCACCTCCCACCCGCTAGACTGCCCCGTCTGCGACAAGGGCGGGGAGTGCCCTCTGCAAGAACTGACCATGGATTTCGGTTCGGGCAAGAGTCGCTTCCTGTACGACGAAAAGATGCATCTTGCCAAGCATGTCCCGTTGGGCGATTTGATCTACCTGGATCGAGAGCGCTGCATCCAGTGCGGACGGTGCACGCGGTTCCAAGAGGAGATCGCCGGGGATCCGGTGATTGGATTCGAACAGCGCGGCCGGAGCTTGCAGATTGTGACCTACTCCGACCCTGGGTTTAACTCGTACTTCTCGGGCAATACAACAGACATTTGCCCGGTGGGGGCCCTCACAACGGCCGATTTCCGTTTCGAGGCCCGCCCCTGGGAACTCAAGCAGACGGGCTCGATCTGCCCCCACTGCCCCGTGGGCTGCAATCTCACCGTGAACACACGCCGCCAACCGGATCAAGACGGCCGAGTTTCTATTCAACGCGTGATGCCTCGTCACAATGAAGCCGTGAATGAGATCTGGATTTGTGACAAAGGTCGGTTTGGCCATCAGTACGCTCGAAGCCCCCAGCGTGTGAGCTCGCCCAAGATCCGCCGCGACGGCGAATGGGTTGAGAGCACCTGGGATGAAGCTATGCAGACAGTGGCCAAGGCGGTGAAGAAAGCGGGCGATGGCCTGGTGGGCGTGGCCGGCGGAAGGGTGAGCAACGAAGACCTGTTCGCCTTCAAGAAGCTGGTCGATGGGATAGGGGGTAAGACGTTCTTGGCTGACTCGATGGGAGGCGGAGACTGGGTTCAGCGGGTCGGTGTTGGTCCTGGAACCAACCTCCGCGAGTTGGGCCAAGGGGACGCCATCCTTGTCGTTGCCTCCGACTTGCACGAAGAAGCCCCCATCTGGTGGCTGAGAGTCAAGCAAGCGTGTGAGCGCGGCGCGGCGCTCGTGCTCGTCAACTCCAGGGAAACGCGATTGGATAGGTTTGCCGCTGCGCGGGTGAGATGCGGTTACGGCGAGGCACCGGCGACAGTTCTGGCCCTGGCGGAAGCGCTGGATGCCCCGGAAGGTGCTGCAAGCGATTTGAAATTGGCGGCCAAGAGCCTATCGGCAGCCAAGGACCTGGTGGCTTTTTATGGACGAGAAGGGCTGCCTCTTGCGGGCAGCCAGGCCCTTGCCGAAGCATGTGCCGCGTTGTTGATCAACTCCGGGCATGTACAAACGCCAAACAACGGCTTGATCCCTGTCTGGCCCCACAACAACACCCAGGGTGCATGGGACATGGGCTTGAGGCCGGCATCGCAAGGGTTGGCCAGCGCGTTGGACGAGGCCAAGGCCGTCTACTTGATGGCGAGCGATCCTGTGGGTGACGATCCCAAACTGGCAGAACAGCTGAGCAAGGCATCCTTTGTTGTCGTTCAGGATCTGTTCATGACGGAGACGGCTCGTGAGGCGGACGTGTTTCTCCCGGCTCAGGCGTTCGCCGAACGCGAGGGCACCTATACTACTGGAGAGCGACGTGTCCAGCGCGCCTATCAACCGCTGCCCGCGCTGGGGGATTCACGGCCGGATTGGCTGATCATTAGTCAGGTTGGCCGGCAGGCTGGCGTGCCCTTCGACGCCGGGGCGGCCGCCTCCTTGTTTTCTGAGATCGCCGCCAGCATCCCGGCCTACGAAGGCCTTGCCTACCAATCTCTGGCAGAATTTGAGACGCAATGGCCCCCCGTCGGAGGCGATGATTTGTATTTCGGCGGCACGTCCTACGCCAACCGACTTGGGTTGGGTGTCCAGTTGGTCCATCGTCAGAAGGCTGGAACGCCCCCTCATCCGCCTTGGAAGCCAACTAAGATGACGCCCGCCGACCATCAGATCCTGCTTGTCCCAGTAGATCGTCTGCTTGATCGCGGCACCACGGTTGTGCCTTCTGCCATGTTGGGCAATCGCCTTCAGACACGGCATCTGGAAATCAATCCCGCCGACGCTTCTCGGCTTGGCCTACAGGCTGGAGCCGAGGCTGTGGTCGAGATGAACGGAAGCGTTCACAGGATCGAAGTAGTGGTCCATCCCTCGGTCCCAGATGGGGCGGCGCTGCTCCCTCGATCGGTCGGTGTGCCCGCCGTCGAGCCGAGGCTGGTCAAGATCCAGTCTGCGCGAGAGAAGCCGATCGAATGACCTGGATACTTGTCATCGAGGCCGTTGTTAAGTCCATTTTGCTGATCGCCATCTTGGTCACCGGCTTTGCCTATTTGACGCTCTTCGAGCGACGGGCACTGGCACGCATTCAGTCGCGCATCGGGCCCAACCGAGTCGGCCCATGGGGTCTGCTCCAGCCAGTGGCCGACGGTGTCAAGCTGATCTTCAAAGAGGAGCTGATCCCGGCCAGGGCGGACAAGGTGTTGTTCATCGTGGCCCCGGTGCTGACTGTGATACCGGCACTGATCATCATGGCCGTGGTGCCGTTCGGACCGCCGGTTAGTCTCTTTGGCCTGACTGTTCGGCTGGGTGTCGCCGACGATGTCAACGTAGGCGCGCTGTACATCCTGGCGGTGAGTTCGATTGCCGTCTACGGCATCACCCTGGCAGGATGGTCTTCGGGTAACAAGTATGCGCTCCTCGGGGGTCTCAGGTCGGCGGCGCAGATGGTGAGCTACGAACTGGCGCTCGGTTTGTCCTTCGTGGTGCCGATACTCCTGGCCAATTCGATGAGTCTGGCCGCCATAGTGGCTGCCCAGCAGAACCTCTGGGATTGGTATGTGTTCCGGCAGCCGTTGGCCCTGCTCGTGCTTTTCATCGCCTTCATGGCTGAGATCAATCGAGCGCCGTTTGATGAGCCGGAAGCAGAGCAAGAGCTGGTTGCCGGGTATCACGTAGAGTACTCGGGCATGAAGTTTGCCCTGTTTTTCATGGCTGAGTACATCAAGATGATCGCTGTGAGCGGCATCACCGTGGCCTTCTTCTTCGGAGGCTACTGGGGACCGTACGTCTCCCAGTTTCCAATTCTTGGTCCGGTCTATTTCCTGATCAAGATCGTCGTCTTGCTGTTCATCATGATCTGGATACGGGGTACCCTGCCGCGCCTGCGCTACGATCGCCTGATGGCTTTGGGTTGGAAGATCCTGCTGCCGGTATCTCTCCTGAATGTGATAGTCACAGCCATCTACGTTGTGGTTCGGGGAGGTATAGGCTCGTGAACCCTCTTGAAATCCTTCGCGGCATGTGGACCACGCTTTGGAACATGTTAGCGCCTCCGGTGACGTTCCAGTACCCGGAGATTAGACGACCCGTCCGGGAACGCTTCAAGGGTCGGCATGAGCTCAAGCGCTATGCCAATGGCCTGGAGAAATGCATCGGCTGCTCTCTGTGCGCGGCCGCCTGTCCGGCGGACGCCATCTTCGTTGAAGCCTCGGAGAACACCGACCAGGCGCGCTTCTCACCTGGGGAGCGATACGCAAGCACCTACGAAATCAACATGCTGCGGTGCATTTTCTGTGGCTATTGCGAGGACGCCTGCCCGACGGAAGCCATCGTACTGGAGCACAATTACGAGCTGTCTTTCACCAGGCGAAGGGACGCGATCTACACCAAGGAAAGGTTGCTTCAGCCGGTGCCAGACGGGGGGCAGCCGACCCCCCAGATTACCGAACCGGGCATGTTCGATAAGCCGATCCCCGAGATGGAGAATCCGAAATGAGCACGCGAATCCGATGGGGGTCATCGTGTGGCGGGCGTAGGGCGGTCCAAGGAGAAGGTCCAGAATGACCCCGACGCCTGATCTGATCGTGTTCGGTCTCTTGGCTGTGCTGGCCATTGCGTCCGCCGTCATGACCCTCGCCAGCCGTCATGCCGTGTACTCGGCTTTGTTTCTGGTGCTCAACTTTTTGGTGATTGCGGTGCTGTTCCTCTTGCTCCATGCGCCGTTTATCGCCCTGATCCAGATTACAGTCTATGCCGGGGCCATCATGGTCCTGTTCCTGTTCGTGATCATGCTGCTCGGGCTGGAGAAGACAAGGACGATGTCCAAGCTCAGGTGGCAGGCCCCGTCATCTGTGCTTCTGGCAGTGATCCTGGCGGGGACTCTGGTGTATGCCGTGGTCAACAAGCAGGGCGTCGGCCGCGCATTGCTTGAGCCGCTCCAGTCGGGCTTTGGGAGCCCCGCCGAGGTGGGACGGGTGTTGTTTAACCAGTACCTGGTGCCGTTTGAAGTCACCTCCGTTCTGCTTTTGGTGGCGATGGTCGGGGCCATCTTTCTGTCTACCTTCAAGCGAAGGAGCTCCGAGTGAACGTGCCCACGGTGTATGTGATCGGCCTTTCGGCTGTCTTGTTTGCGCTTGGGGTAACCGGAGTCCTGGTCCGCCGGAACGTTATTGTGATTTTCATGTCCATCGAATTGATGCTCAACGCTGCGAACTTAGCCTTCATCGCGTTCGCCCGGGAAGCGGGCTCAATGGAGGGGCAGATATTCGTCTTCTTTGTGATTGCGGTGGCGGCAGCCGAGGTGGCTGTGGGCCTGGCCCTGATCGTCGCCATCTATCGGTCTCGCGGCACCATCGACATCGATGAGATCAGCTCAATGCGCGGATGAGGCCGATACGGAGTAGTTCATGCTCATAGGTCAACTTGCAGGCGCCGTCGGCTGGTTCGGTTTGGCCCCATGGGTGATCGGATTCCCGATCCTCGGCTTGATCGTCAACCTCTTGATTGGGAGCAAGATCCCGGAGCGGCTGGTGGGGTGGATCGCCAGCGCGGCCGTCGGGATGGCCTTCGTCGTGGCGGTGCTGCAGTTCCTGGCGGTCCAGGCAGAACCGGCCGGGCGCGAAGTTGTGGTGGCCACGTGGATTTCGGTGGGCAGCCTAAGCGTGCCGTGGGCGCTAAAGGTCGACAGCCTCTCTGTGATGATGATGCTGATGGTAAGCGGAGTGAGCGCCTTGATCCACGTCTACGCCATCGGCTACATGCACGCGGACGTGCGTTTTAAGGGAGACCCCCACAGATACCGCCGCTTCTTCGTCTACTTCAACTTGTTTGTGGCTCTGATGATGGTGCTGGTGACGGCGGACAGCTACCTGATGATGTTCGTCGGTTGGGAAGGGGTGGGGCTGTGCTCCTATCTGCTGATCAGCTTCTGGTTTGAAGGCGGGCTTGAGGGCCTGGGCAACGCCGTTGCTGGCAAGAAGGCCTTCGTGGTCAACCGGATAGGCGACGTCGGTTTCCTGCTGGCGATGTTTGTCACCTTCTGGACCTTTGGAAGCCTTCATTTCGATACCGTCTTCCATCAGGCCGAATCGATGGGCTCGGCTGCCGTCGGGCCGGCGACCCTTATCACCCTGCTTCTTCTCTTGGGTGTGGCGGGAAAGTCGGCCCAGCTCCCTTTGTTTGTGTGGCTCCCGGATGCCATGGCTGGCCCAACGCCGGTGTCGGCATTGATCCACGCAGCCACGATGGTGACTGCCGGAATCTACCTTGTGGCTAGAAATCACGTCCTGTTTGCGCTTGCCCCGGTGAGCTCCAATACGGCGGCTTACATCGGCGCACTCACGGCCCTGTTCTCGGCGACCATCGCCGTGGCCCAGTTCGACATCAAGAAAGTGCTGGCGTATTCAACCATCAGCCAGCTGGGTTTCATGTTGGCGGCCGTTGGCCTGGGCGGCTACGTCGCCGGCCTGTTCCATCTGGTAACGCATGCCTTCTTCAAGGCGCTGCTGTTCCTTGGAGCCGGCTCAGTGATTCAGGGCGTCGAGCACGCACACGAAGCCTCCCATGCGGAACACGGACACGACCAGCCGTTTGACCCGCAAGACATGCGGAACATGGGAGGGCTCAGGACGCGGATGAAGACCACATTCTGGGTCTATTTGATCGCCGGCCTCTCACTGGCGGGCGTGCCACCGCTGTCTGGGTTCTTCTCCAAAGATGAGATTCTGCTCGACGCACTGCATGCCAATGTCATCGTCTACGCGCTCCTGGCGGCAGCCGCCTTCTTGACGGCCTTCTACATTGGACGCCAACTGTTCCTTGTGTTCGGCGGCCAGCCTAGGACCGAGTCAGCAAAGGGCGCCAAGGAAAACCCGCCGGTCATGACTCTGCCTCTGGTCGGCTTGGCTCTGCTGGCCGCGGTTGGCGGGGCGTTGAATTTCCCCGGCGGGCATGCTCTGGGAGAATGGTTGAAGCTGACCATCTCCGAGATCGAGATCTCTGGTTTCGACGTCCAAGTCGCCGGGATTTCCACCGCCATCGCCCTTGTGGCCCTGGCCTTGGCCTGGTGGATCTACGGCAGGAAACCACTCGCCGAGGGCGTTCAGGATCCCCTGCGATCATCATTGGGTGGGTTGTTCACCGCCTTGTCACGCAAGTGGTGGGTCGATGACCTGTATGCCGCCACGGTGGTGCGGGGCTACGAGGGGCTGGCCAGCTTAATGGTGGTGGGGGAGGACGCTCAAATCGCTGGTAACAAGTTCTGGACGGGCTGGCTCGATCAGATCGGCATGCGCCGGGGGACACAGGCGGTCCGGGGATTGCTCGGGATGCTCGTTGACCTATCGTTCGTCGATTCCTTCATGATCACCTCCGGCGATCTGGCGAAAGGCGCAGCACAACGCCTTTCAAGACTCCAAACAGGCTTTATCCGAAACTACGCATTAGCCATTCTGCTGGGCATCGTGGCCATCCTAGCCTTCATGCTCTTCGGGGCAAGCTAGACGGAGGGGACGTGGGACCGGACATGAATCCGACACGATGTGACACCGCAAGGAACTCGCGAGAGGCCCATTGATGGATCTTCTTTCCCTGGTTATCTTTTCCCCGGCCCTGGGGATGATCATCCTCCTCTTTGTCAAGGCTGATCAGAAGCGGGTCATCCGCTGGGTGGCGCTTCTCACCAGCTTGCTCACTCTGGGTCTGGCGGTGGCAGTGCTGGCGAGCTTCGACGCCTCAAGGCCGGACCTTCAGATGACGGTCAGCATCCCCTGGATTGAAGTTTCGGGGCTCCCCATTGCCTACCAGGTCGGAGTTGATGGCCTGAGCATCCTTCTGGTGCTCCTGACCGCCGTCCTTACTCCGGTGGCCATCCTGTCCACTTGGACGGCCATCGAAGACGACGTCAAGACGTTCATGCTCTTCTTCTTGATGCTGGAAGTTGGGGTCATGGGCGTCTTCCTTTCTCTGGACTTGTTCCTCTTCTATGTCTTCTGGGAGTTCAGCCTGGTGCCGATGTACTTCTTGATCGGCGTGTGGGGAAGTGACCGCCGCATCTATGCCGCCATCAAGTTTTTCCTGTATACGATGGCTGGTTCGATCCTGATGTTGCTTGCGATCCTGTGGCTGGGGATCCGGGGCGGCACATTTTCGTTGCCTCAACTCCAAGCGGCGGGTGGGATTCCCTTCAACATCCAGGTCTGGCTGTTCCTGGCTTTCGCTGTAGCCTTCGCCATCAAGGTGCCTATGTGGGCCTTCCATTCGTGGCTGCCCGACGCCCACACCGAGGCCCCGACCGCCGGATCGATTATCCTGGCAGGTGTCCTGTTGAAGATGGGGGCATATGGTTTTCTGCGCTTTAATCTCTCGCTCTTTCCACAGGCTACAGTCCGATTGGCGCCTTGGGTCGCGGCGCTGGCGGTGATTGGGATTATCTACGGCGCGATCGTATCGTTTCCGCAACCGGACATGAAGCGCCTGGTCGCCTACTCATCCATCAGCCACATGGGGTTCATCATCCTGGGTATGTTTGCTTTGAACACGGAAGGTCTGCAGGGGGCCATCCTGCAGATGGTCAACCACGGCGTGAGCACGGGAGCGCTGTTCCTGCTGGTCGGCCTGATTTATGAGCGAAGACACACGCGGCTCATGCAGCACTTTGGCGGTCTGTGGAAAGTAATGCCAATCTACGCCAGCCTGACACTGATCGTAACCCTTTCGTCGATCGGGCTGCCCGGCCTCAACGGGTTCGTAGGGGAGTTCACTATTCTGCTCGGGGCCTTCCACTCGTCGGTGCTCGGATCGCCTTGGTATGCTGTCATTGGCGTCATGGGCGTCATTCTGGCTGCCATTTATCTCCTGACCATGTTTCAGAAGACCTTCCTGGGTGAGGTGACCGAGGAGGAAAATGCAAAGCTGAAGGACCTGAGCTGGCGCGAAATTGTCAGCCTGGCGCCTCTGGTGGTGCTGATCTTCTGGATCGGGCTCTACCCCAAACCGTTCTTTCATCTGATCGCGCCCACGGTAAATCATCTGGCAGCCACGCTGCAGGCGGCTTATTGATGATCTCGCAGTCCATCCTTCTCAGCGCTCCTTGGATCATCGTTGCCGGTGGCGGCATCCTTCTGCTTGCCGTTGACCTGTTTGTCTCGCACCGCCGCTGGATCACACCGTCCTTGGCGGCTTTGGGGCTGGTGGCAGCGTTGGTCGTCGTGCTCTTTCAGTTCGGGGGCCAGGCGGAATTGTTCAGCGGAATGTTGATCCAAGACCCGTTCGGCTCTTTTCTGCAAGTGATCTTCCTGCTGACGGCCATTCTGGGAATCGCCCTGGCATATGACTACCTGAAGCGGCTGGGTCTGGACAAGGGCGAGTACTACACCCTGCTGCTGTTCACCGTGAGCGGGATGATGCTCATGGCGATGGCCGGGGATCTTATCATCGTGTTCCTGGCACTGGAACTGCTCTCCTTCCCGCTCTACATTCTGTCAGGCTTCGCGCGCCCGGATCCGCAATCCGAAGAGTCGGCCATGAAGTATTTCTTGTTGGGCGCCTTCTCTTCTGGGTTTCTCTTGTACGGCATCGCTTTGGTCTACGGTGCCGCTCAGACCACTCGGCTGGACGGCTTGGCGACGATCCTTGGGTCGGGCGGATACCCCCACGGATTGATGCTGGGTGGCGTGGCGCTGATCCTGGTCGGATTGGCATTCAAAGTGGCGGCGGTCCCCTTCCACATGTGGACGCCGGATGTTTACCAGGGCGCGCCATCATCGATCGTGGCCTTTATGACGGTCGGCGCCAAAGCGGGTGGCTTCGCTGCCCTGCTGAGGTTCTTCGTTGTAGGGTTCCCCGCCCTGTCCGGGGCGTGGGCGCCGGTCTTGATCGGCCTTTCAGCACTGACGATGGTCTGGGGAAACGTCGCTGCGGTCGCTCAGAGCAACATCAAACGCATGCTGGCCTACTCCAGCATCGCCCACGCGGGCTACATCTTGATGGTCTTGCCGGCTGCCATGCAAGGCGCGCTGGGCACCGCTGCGGTGAGCTCGGCGCTTTTCTATCTCTTTGCGTACATGGCAACCAACCTGGGAGCTTGGGGCGTGGTGTTGGCCGTGGAAAAGCGAGATGGGAAGGGCGGCGCAATTGACGATTTCTCCGGGCTGGCATCTCGACATCCCCTGCTGGCCTTCGCCATGGCCGTATTCATGTTTTCCCTGATCGGGGTGCCGCCGACGCTGGGATTTGTCGGCAAATACTACATTTTCCAGACCGCTGTGCATGCCAATCTGATCGGCCTGGCGCTGATTGGGGTACTCACCTCCCTTGTGTCTGCGTACTACTATCTGCGGGTGGTGGTCGTAATGTACATGAAGTCTGGCAATGCGCAGCCTCGTTCGGAATTCTGGCTGAACGGCGCGGTGGGGTTGACGGCGGCGGTCACCCTGGTACTGGGCGTCCTGCCGGCTCCCCTATTCAACCTGGCTTCTCGCTCAGTGCTCATGTTGTTCGGTTCATAGCACCCGCCGATGACCGGCCACCAGCAGGCACCCGCCCGGGTGCCTGTTTCTCTTTTGAAGTAAGACACAGGTTCGGCTAGGATAAGGCACACCCGAAGGCGCGAGCGAGAGAGGGAGCGGGGTGAGTCACGATTCGGAAGAACGAAGAGCGCATGTGCTGATTAGCGGCCGGGTTCAGGGCGTGAGTTTCAGATACGCCACAGCCCAGATGGCGCAGCGGCGTCAGGTGGCGGGCTGGGTTCGCAATTTGGCGGATGGGAAGGTCGAGGCGGTGTTCGAAGGGGGCAAACACGACGTTGAATCGATGGTCGACTGGTGCCGGGTGGGCCCGCCGGGTGCTGGCGTCGAACACGTCGACTTCGCATGGGAGGCGCCAACCGGCGAATTCTCGAGCTTCAATGTCCGCTTTTGATGGTCCCCCAGCCCCGGCCGTATTGAGAGTGAAGTTGGATGATGCTATACTTTCGTGGGCCTGACCGTTACCCCAGTACCGATCCCACCACCGACCAACGAAGAAAGGCCGGACCCCAGCACCACAGATGCTGGAACTTCGCATACTAGGGCAGTTTGACGTCCAAGTCGATGGCGAAACCATTGACATTTCTTCGCGCCCGGCGCAATCCTTATTTGCCTATCTTTGCTTCCATCCCGGCGTGCAGCACCGGCGCGAAAAGCTGGCCGGCATGCTGTGGCCGGATTCGGATGAATCCAATGCCAGGAGCAACCTGCGCCATGCCCTTTGGCGCCTGGGGGAAGGTGTCGGGAAGGAGGTGTTCGTGGCCGACAAGCTCAGCATCTCCATCGATTCCGATGTAGATGTGTGGGTTGATGTTGCCGCCTTTGAGGCGGACTCAGAAGATGACACGCTTGAGAGCGTCCTCTCGGCCGTCCAGCTGTACCAGGGAGAGCTTCTGCCGGGGTTCTACGAGGATTGGGTTGAGCTCGAGCGCGAGCGGCTGCGCGCTGTCTACGATCGCAAAATTGAGCGTCTGATCTCGCTCCAGCTGGACGCCGGACGCTGGGCGGCGTCCATCCAGTGGTCGGAGCGGTGGATTGCCCAAGGACATGTGCCAGAGACAGCCTTTCGTTCGCTCATGATCGCCTATCGTGCCCTGGGTGACTCGGCGAAGATCGCCAGCACTTATGATCGATGCAGGACAATACTACGGCAGGAATTGGATGTTGAGCCGTCTGCAGAGACGACAAAGCTTTTCGTGGACCTGACACATCCTGGATCTGGCACCGAACTCGACCGTAGCGCGCCATCTGAACCAATCCCCGGCAAGGCAGATGCAGGGCGGTCCTTCAGCCCCAAACCAAGCAGAAACATCTGGCTGGAAGAGGGGGTAACCGAGGCATTTGTCGGTCGAGAATCACAATTGATGACTTTGGACCGCATGCTGGCTGCCTCCCTGCAAGGTCAAGGTAGGCTGGCGATGATCGTGGGCGAGGCCGGAACCGGCAAGACGACTTTGGCGGCCGCCTTCGCCCGGCGTGCTTTATCCGCCGGGTCCGACGTGTCCGTGGCCATGGGTCGCTGTGATGTCTATACGGGCGGCGGCAATCCGTACGCCCCTTTCCAAGAAGTGTTGGGCTGCTTGCTCGAAGATGCCAGCGGGGCGATGGGCAATAGCCGTGAGGGCGATCTTCCTGTAGAACCCGCCACAGGCTGGATACGAGAACGCGTCATGGCTTTCCCCCCCGACCTCGTTGGATCCCTGATACCTCAGCAGTGGCTGAGCGCGTCGATGGCCAGATCCGGCGGCCAACCTCAATCTTGGACCGGAGCTGTTGGGCGGATCATGGGGGCGGAGGTTGGATCTGAATCGCCGGCGGCCCTGCATCGCAACCGGGTTCTGGAGGCCTATTCCGAAGTCTTGCTCGAGTACAGCACGCGCCGCCCGCTGGTGATGGTGCTCGATGACCTTCACTGGATCGATCCTTCATCAGCCAGTCTGCTGCGCTTTTTCGTAAGCCAGATACGGTCGTCACGTGTGCTGCTGATAGGGACTTATCGGCCCGATGAGGTCAGCTCGGCGGCCGATGGCAGTCCTCATCCTTTGGCAGACGTCTTGCCAGAGCTCAAGCGCATTTTCGGCGATGTGTGGCTGGATGTCGAACAGAGTGATTTGGAAGGCGCCAAGGTTTTTGTCGACCAGATGCTGCAGTCTCTCTCCGTCGATGCCGAAGTGGACTTTCGCAAGTCGTTGACAACCACGACACGCGGTCACCCTTTCTTTGTGCGCGAGCTAATCAAGGACCTGCAAGAACGAGGCGGACTTGTCGAGACGCTGGACGGGTTGTGGGTGGAGTCAAGAAGAGTTTGATCTCGGAGTACTGCCGACGCGAGTCGAGGCGGTGGTTGAAGCCAGGATTGCGCGGCTTGAAGCCGAATTGCAGGAAGCGGCCAGCATCGCCAGTGTCCAGGGCGATGAGTTCGTGGCGGAAGTTGTGGCTGAAGTCCAGGGTGTGGACCCGGGCGCCTTAGTGCGCCGGCTGACTGAGGAGCTGGGAAGGGAACATCGCCTGGTGGAAGAGCTGGGGACGGAGCGGGTTCAGGGCCAGTTGATGACACGCTTCGCGTTCCGCCATGTGTTGATCCAGAAATATCTCTACCAACGCTTGGGGAAAGGGGAGCGGGCCTATTTGCACGAGGCGACGGGCCTGGTCCTCGAGAGACTTTACGAGGAGAGCGAATTTCCCCCCGCGAGTCAGCTTGCCAGGCATTTTGTCGGGGCCGGAATGGCGCCGAAGGCAGCTCGCTATCTTCAGTTGGCCGGCGAGCAGGCTCTGCGGGTATCCGCATATCCAGAGGCCATCTCGCATCTGTTGCAGGCGAGGGAGATCCAGCAGAATCAGGTTGGAGAGGGAAACTCGAGCATCTTGCCCATGGCCAGGGTTGAGCGCCTGCTTGGCGAGGCCCACTACGGATTAGGTGACATCACGCAGGGTGCAGCCTACCTGGAGAAGGCCGTGAGCCTGTTGGGAATGCCCCTGCCCAATGGGGATCCGAGGATCGGCCTCGGGTTGGCGCGCCAGGTAGTGATCCAAGCGCTCCATTTGGGTTTGAGCCGTCTACTTCCGACTGCTCGCCTAGATGGAGAGCCGATCCGGCAGGCGGCCCTTGCCTTCAAACTCCTGGCCGAAATCTATCTGGTGCGGAATCAAACATTGCTGACCCTGTATGCAGGTTTGCGGGGATTGAACCTGGCGGAGAGATCCGGGTCGGCGCCTGAAATGGCGCGCGCCTATGCCGACGCCACGGTGATTGCGCCGCTGCTTAGGATGTCAAGGCTGGGTGAGCTCTACCGCAGAAAAGCCGTGGCCCAGGTGGCGGGCAAGGATGGTCAGCGGGCGGAGGCCTATGTCCAGCTGTCGACCAGCATCTTCACCCTGGGGGAAGGGAACTGGGAGACAGCTTTCGCCTCCCTGGAAACAGCCAACCGCTCACACGAGCAGGCCGGGGACTGGAATCGTCTGGGTGTAGGCATCATGCTCCTGGCCAACTATTACTCCCTGCGCGGGGAGAATGAACGAAGCCTCGAGACCTACGATCGACTGTGCAGCCTGGCCAGACGCAGCGGCAACACTCAGCATCTGACATGGGGGATCGATGGACGAGCCAAGTGCTTGATTCGACGCGGGATGGGTGAGGATGTTGGCCAAGCGTTGGTCGAGCTGGGGGAGTCTCTGGAGATCCTCCAAGCTGAAAAGATGCGCCAAGAGGAGGTGGAAGCATTGGGATTCTTGGCCTACGCGAGTTGGAGTGCTGGTGACCCGGTCGCGGCGTTTGAGGCAGCCGAATCCGCTTCGGCCCTGCTCGAGCAATCAGCGCCCAACTTCTTTTCCCAAGTTGAGGGTTATGCCGCCGTTGTCCGAACATTCCTTTCGGCCTGGGAGCGTATGCAGCTGCCCAGTGGGAAAACTTTGGAGCAGGTGAAGACGCAGGCCAAGCGCGCAGTTCGAGCGTTGGATCTTTTGGCGCGGACGTTTCCGGTATGCGATCCGCGAGCACTTGTCTGGCACGCCTCTCTGGATTGGATGGAGGGGCGCAAGCGGGCGGCCCAAAAAGGCTGGCGGCGCGCGTTAGAGAGATCTGAGGAGTTGAAGATGCCTTACGAATTGGGTCTGGCGCAGCTTGAGCTCGGGCGTCACCTCCTAGCTGACAACCCGATGAGGCAGCGTCATCTTGAGCAGGCAGCCCAACTCTTTGAGCAGCAATCCGCCTGGGGCGAACTCTCCATTGTTCGGGGTGTGCAATCTTGAGCCGGCGCCCATGAGCTTGATGCCGTCCGTTTTGAGGCGCGCCCGCGCGGATATGCTGGGGCACTGGTACAGCTACTTGGCCACACTGCTTCTCACCACGCCCATCGTCTGCCTAAACTACGGCTATGTTCCGCTGGTGGCTGGTGCCGAGACCCCGGACCTATCCGAATCACAGGAGCCCATGCGCCACTACTTGCAGTTGTACGCGTATGTGGCCAGCGCGCTGGACTTGGCTGGAAAGGACGCCCTGGAGATCAGTTGTGGCTACGGCGGCGGCGCAGCTTTCATCAACAGCCGGTGGCATCCTCGATCGTACATTGCCCTCGACATGACGGAAGCCCCCCTGCGCGTGGCCAGGCGCCGCTTTCCATCTGGTACCCTGTCATTCATGACGGCCCGGGCGGGGTCACTCGGGTTGGTATCGGGCGCCTTCGATGCCGTGATCAGCATTGAGGCATCGCACTGCTATCCGAGTATGCCGGGCTTCTTGAACGAAGTCTATAGGGTCCTACGGCCCTCAGGATATTTTGTGCTGGCGGATTACCGGCCGGAGCCGGAAATCCCTGAATTGAAGCGGCAGATGGCCGATAGCGGTTTGACTCTGGTCGAGACTACAGACATCACAGCCAATGTTCTGCGAGCCCTGGATGAAACCCATGACCAACGAAGTCAGTGGATCGCACGGTATGGACCCGTATGGTTGCGCCCATTCATGGGCCAGTTAGCGGGAGTGCGAGGATCGATCGCCTATCGCGGCTTCCGCTCGGGTCGGTTGGCATATCTGCGGCTTTTGCTTAAGAGGGCCTGACCTCGGTCCGGGGCCAAACCCGCATATCGGGTTGGGCCGGGCCGAAATCACGGATCTATCCGAAGATCCCACACCCAGCACAACGATGCCAGCAAGGGAGTCCAGCCGGAATCACCACCTCGGGCCATTCGCCGCAGCTTGCTTCGGGTGACAGAACCTGTGCCTGCACGATAAGACCTCACGCAGCGCTCCGAGCCGACATGTCCGTCAATGCGCATCGTGATGCCTCGCCCACGAGTGGCTGAGGCCCGACCATCGTTTGTCGTCGACGAGCGCTCGGAATCAGACCCGGATACTTGTTCTTCAATCTTCACCGCCGGCGGCCCGACCACCTACTTTGTGAAAATCTTCACTTGTAATATGTCGTCAATCCTGTGCGAACCTTCAATCCGGGTGGTTAGGTTGACCTGGGCCATGCGGCCATCGACCATGAATTGGGCGAGGGATGGATTCATGCCAAGCACCGATCGGTGTCCGGGTACCGGCAAGGCTGTGGGGGGAGGGTTGGCTGGGGGGCAGTTGGGGGTTAATCCGGGCGGCGCACCTGGAATTGATCGAAGTCACGCGCCACGCTGGTGTTGGGGAAAACCTCGACCGCCTCGGCCAGCACGTCTTTCTCTCGGTAGCGGCGCGAGATGTGGGTAAGGTGAAGTTGGCCCACCCCGGCCTCCTTGGCCAGCGATGCCGCGTCTTTGGCCGTCAGATGACCGAACTGGCGGGCAAGCTGGGTCTCATATTCCAGATAGGTAGATTCGATGACCAGCGCGTCTGCGCCTCGGCAGACCTCCAACAGATTGTCGGTCCGCGCACAATCTCCCACGTGGATCAGCTTGGCGCCGCGGCGCTCCGGACCCAGTACGGCTTCGGGAGGGATCACGCGCCCATCGGGCAGTTTCGCTTCCCGCCCCTCTACCAGCTCCTTGCGGATGGGCCCAGCCGGTACACCCAGTTCCTCGGCCTTTTCCGGCAGGAAGGGGCGGCGGGACTCTTCCACAAAGGCATAGCCGTAGCAATCAGGTCCTCGATGCGCCACTGGGAAGGCATCCACACGCACGCCATCCGCCTCATAGATTGTTCCGGACTCAACCGGCACCAGGCGGATGTCGAGGGGAGGGCGGGCGCCACGCAGCACCACCCCGAATACGAGATCGCGGATGCGCTCAAGCGCCCAGCTCCCGGCGAACACTTCGAGGGTCTCGATGGCCTCCCAGCGCGCAAACGTGGAAAGCAGGCCCGCCAAACCGAGGATATGATCCAGATGGCCGTGGGTGATCAAGACGCGGTTCAGACGGCGGAAGCCGATGCCGGAACGTAGGATCTGGCGCTGGGTACCCTCGCCGCAATCGATCAAGAAGCGCTGATCTCGAAAGCTGACCACGTGTGAAGACAGCCCGCGGTGAACGGAGGGGGCAGAAGCCGATGTTCCCAGAAAAATGAATTCAAACACGGGGCGTCGATCCGTCGTGGGATAAGGTATGGGCCCGTACCCATGACGGACCCTTAGGCGCCATTGTACCTTATCGGACGAATCTGGTCAGGTAGGCTTTGAATGCGTAAACAAGGCGGCCAGGCCGGCGACAAGCGCCGATGCGCCCACCAGCTGGGGGAACAGCGTGCTCGTAGATATGCCCAGGCTGAATCCCCAGAGGGCCGACAGGGCCATTGCCGCGGCGAAGTAGCGCCGGCCGAACACGGGGCGCCAGAGTTCTCGAGGTGCCCAAACTGGCTGCAGAAGGCCGAGCGCGGCCACCAATGCCGCAAGCAGGAGCAGAGTCAACCTGAGAAACAGGGGCCAACCTGAGCGCTGGACGACAAATGCCGTGGCCGGTAAGAAGAGCAAGCAGACGTACCCGGTGCCCAGGAGTATCGCGAGTTTGGATCGGTGCTGGTTGACATACCGAATCAGGATACCGAGGACGCCGCTGAAGCCAAGGTAAAGCGATGCGGCGCCAAGCACATATGCGGTGGGGGAAATCGAAGACAACTCTGCCATAGTGGTCGAGGGGGGTGCAAGTCGCGTGCCGATGGGCTGTGGGGGGATTAGGCGGTGCGTGCGATGGCTGTCAGGGCAAGCACGATTAGGCCCAGCGCCAGGTTGACCCGGGTCATGCGCATCTGACCCTGCACGGTCTCCGGGTGCGGGGCAGAGGCGCCGGAACGCTTGGCGCGCAGCAGAAGCTCCCGTTCGAGCCTTGGCTGCAGAAACCATGTCTGATAGGCGGCGGCCGTGACCATCAGCGCAATGGTGATGTGCTTCAGCAGGATGGCCTGCGCCCAGCGGTTGGTGATGGCCAGGAAACCCTGGTACTGGGGACTGGCTTCCATCTGAATCAAGCCGGTGACGACCAGGGCGCTCAGACTAAGCCATGCGATCGGCTCGAATCGGCGCCGCATGCCCCGCAAGACATCTTCCCATAGTTCAACGTGAGAACTGTTGGCCAAGACAGGATTGAGCACCACAGCTTGGAACAGGAGGCCACCGATCCAGGCAACTGTGGCGGCCATGTGGACCCAGAAGGCTGCCGTCAGCACCCACGCCGGTGTGGTCACAAAGAGTGGTCCCGGCTGGATGGTCCCGCGGCTGTTTCAGGCATCGGTCGGGGTTGCACTTGGCTCGGGTGTATCCGTTGGGGAGTCACCGCCCCCGGGGGTGGGCGTGTCGGTGGGAGGCTTGGGCTTGGGGCGCTGCGCTGTGGCAGTCTTGCAGGCCCTGTGCGCCTTGGTGGCGGTAGGGTAGAGGGTGGCATTGTCCCAAGCCGCCAGGGCTTCGGCGTACATCGCGTCGGCTGCACATGGGTCGTCGGCGTCGATTAATTGGTCACCATAACTCTGCGCAGAGATGGCGTACTTGATGTAGGCGTCGTTGTTGAGATACGGAGCCACCAGATAGACCTGGGCGAAAGCTGCTGCCGCCTGAGCCCAATTGAGCCCCATATAACTGTTGGCCTGAAGGTACAACTGGGCCCAGCTTCGCCAGTTGTCGGCGTCACGGTCCAGGGGTCCAAATTGTTCGGCCCTCGACAGGTCATAAATGCCTTGTTCGAGCTGACCTTGATTCGAGATAAGATCGATGCCGCGGTTTCTCAAGGCAAGGTACATCAGGCCGTCTCTTTCGACCGCCTTGTACCCCGCGTCCTTGGATTTCATAAGTACCAGAGTGTCAATGGCTGTCGACCAATCGCCGTTCTGGATCGATGCCTTGGCTTGCTCAAAAAGATCTTGGACCGGAGCGAGGTTGGGCGTGGGGGTCAGTTGAGACGTGGGTTGTGAGGTAGGTTGGTTGAGGGCCAATAGCGCCTGCGCCAGGCGGTCAGGCGCCCCTGGATAGCTGGGATAGATCTTGATGACGTATTCCAGACGCTGGCGGGCGATCTCATAGCGCCCTGCGTCCAAATCTTGGACGCCGAGATCGAATTGCTCCTTGGCCACCTGGATGACGGCCTCTTGCCGGGCAGCCTCCCGTTGGCGTATGCCGGCAAAGTAACCGATCGTCCCGGTCACCACCACGATGAGCACAAAACCGAGTGCATACCAGCGGGCCATACGCCACAAGCCCGACCGCCCCCTTTCACCCTCCGGACCGATGTCTTCGGAGACCGGCAATAGGGAGTCCGCGGGAGTTGGTTGCGTTTCACCCGTAGATTGGGGGGTTGTTTCGGGAGACATGTCGCAGATTATACCTTATGGATCCGGCCGCCTTGACGCTCGCTTTAAGGGGGTGGTAAGATGCGATTCCCGCCATAACTCTGGTCAAGGATGCACGGCATGCCTCAATCCTTTGACCATCCAATGAGCAGGTGAAATGTATCTGAGTGGCAGCAAGTGGAGTATGCGCAAGAAGCGGCGTCAGCCGCCCAACCCATGGCGCATCGTGGCCCTGGTGGCCCTGATCGGCGCCGCATTCTACTTCGAGCGGGCGATCGTTCCCAGCGTGCCGCCGTTGTTTGTGCCCACGTCGACGCCCACGCGGAGTTCGGGGGCTGTTCTTCTCGAGGCGCAGAGCTTGTTCCAAGCCGGAAAGCTGGCTCAGGCAGAAACCGCCTACGAAGAGGCGATCAGCGTCGACCCCAAACAGGTGAACAACTACATCGAACTCTCCAGGATTCAGGCGCTGTCGGGTGAGCTGGACAAGGCCGAGACGAGCGCGCGCGATGCCCTGCTCATTGATTCAAATTCGGCCGGGGCCCAGTCCATGCTGGCCTGGGTGCAGGACCTTCAGGCCAATCAAGCGGCGAACAATCAAGATCGCCTCAGGATTCTGGATCAAGCCCAGCAGTCTATCGATCGCGCTCTCCAACAAAATCCGGGCTCGGCTCTGGTGCACGCGATCAATGCCCAGATCTTGATCGACCAGTACCTGTTTGCCAACGAGCAGGATGCCTATCAGCAAGCAGGCGACGAGGCAAGGAAAGCCGTTTCGATTGACCCATCGTCGCTTGACGCGCAATATGCGCTGGGCGTGGTCATGGAATCCACCGGCAACTACCCAGATGCCTTGGATGCCTATCAAACGGCACTGAGGGCGAATGGCAACCTCTCCCTGCTCCATCTCAAGGTCGGGGATATGTACCTGGCGGAAGCGACCCAGGGCATCGGTGACGCCTCGCCGCAAGACTTGACCGACTCGGCCATCAGCAGCTATGTGCATGCCTCTTCCCTGGCGCCCAATGACAGCACCCCGCTTCGGCGGATTGTCCAGGCCTATTCAAGGATCGGGCAGTACGCTCGGGCAAGCCAATATGCGGCCGATGCCGTTCACCTGGCCCCCGATGACCCTTATCTGCATGGCCTCTTGGGTCAGATGCTGAGGAAGAACAATGAGCTTCAGCAGGCCGTCGTCGAACTCGGCTGGGCCGTCCGCGGCGGTCGAATCCCCGGCGAATGGACGGTCGACGGCAAATCGGTCCAGATCACCGACAGCACCACCTTTGAGGGACAATTCAAGGTCGGCGACCAGGTGCTGATCCAGACCACTACGGATGTGAATGGGGCGTTGGTGGCGCAATCCGTCGCCGTGATCGGCCCGGGTACGCCCGTGGTCGATCCTTCGGGATCTGCCGTAACCGGGGAGATCCAATCCATCCAGGACCCGGTGGCCATCGAAGGACTGCGTTTGGACCCCGGGGATTCGCGTTCGGTGGAGCTCTATTACACTTATGCGTTAGCCCTCGCCGAGAACAGTCAATGCGATCTCGCAATCCAGGTGTCGCAGGCCATTCTGCTGGGGATCCAGAATGATGACACTGCCAGATTCAATGCCGAGGAAGCACTGCGCACCTGCGGGGCTGAGGTGACATCCACCCCGACCCCGGCGGCGACCGCCGCGCCCTGAGGGCGCTGCGATACAGCGGTCAACCATGCAACTACGCGGTGATCAGCTCAAGTTGGGACCCGGACGCGGGATCAACGTACGACGGATCCTGCTCCTGATCGTGCTTATTGGAGGTGGGCTTTACCTGCTCCAAATGCGCGAATCGGGCCAGGTCAAGCCACTGTTCTTGGCGACCCCCACGGCGACTCGCACGGTCAAATCCTTCGAAGAAGAGGCCACTGCGCGGGTGTCGGCCGGCAACCTCCCCGGTGCTATCGAGGCCTACCAGAAGGCACTCGAGGTCAATCCCGAGGATGCAGCCCTATGGGCGGAGTTGGCGCGCATTCAAACATATTACAGTGCGCTCCAGGCGAGCAATGTCGATCGGCTGGCGAGACTTTCGGAGGCCCGCCAAGCGATTGACAAGGCAACCCAACTCGCTCCTGATGATGGCTTTGTTCGGACCATTCGATCCCGAGTTTACGATTGGTCGGCCTCGGCCTATCAGGGAGACGACAAAGCGCTTTTTGATGCCTACTTGACCGAGGCCGATCAAAGCGCCAGGCAGGCCAAGGATCTCGTCCCGAACAGCGCCTTGGCGCAGGCATACCAGGCCGAAGTCCAGGTCGATCAAGGCAACTACCTTACGGCTTACGACTCGGCCAGGAGCGCCGTCGACCAGATTGAAAACGGAACGGCTGCGCAATCGGGGTCCAGCTCAGCTGACCTTGATGCCATTGATGCCTACTGGGTATTCGGCATCGTTTCGGAAAACAACGGCGATTATCGTGCGGCCATCGCTACCTATCAGAAGGCCGTGCAGATCAATCCCAACCTGACCTTCCTCTATCTGCGACTGGGCACCAATTACCGACAGCTGGCTGGGAGCGCCATCAATCTCACCGAGCGCAACAGCCTTGTGGACCAATCGCTAGCAGCCTTCGACCGTGCCGCCCGCATCAATGAGCAAAACAAGATCGAGGACCCTGTCCCCTACCTGGCGATTGGTCGTACCTATCTCCAAGAAGGCGAATTCTTCATCGCCGCCAGGAACGTGGAAAGGGCAGTGTTGCTGGATAAGGGTAATCCGGCGCTGTATGGATTCTTGGGCGAAGTCTATTATCGGGCCAGGAACTATGAGAGTTCTCTTGAGGTGTTGAAGTGTTCCGTAGAGGGTTGCGATGCCCACCAGATCGGCGATCTGCTCTGTAACGGAATCCAGATACTCAACTGTGACCTCACCAACCAGACCGTCGACGACTACGGCCAGGCGGTTCCGGGGCTTCCCCTTGATTCGGGGAGCCTGGAGTACTACTATACGTATGCCTCCGCCTTGGCCTTCCTTTCGGGGTCGCCGGGCTACGAAAGCAACTGCCAGATTGCCGACGGACTGTTCACCAAGCTCATGTCCTCCTTCGGGAACGATCCGACGGTGGTTGCCATCGTCTCCGACAACCGGGACATCTGTGCTTCGGCAGGTGCCGGGCCGAGAACACCGGCGGGTACCGTCGGCCCCGAGGCTTCGCCCACGCCCGAATCCAGCATGCAGCAAACCCCCGCCGCCATCCCCAACTCTTGACACCCAAGTGCAAATTGGGTAAACTGAGCCTACGAGTTAGCACTCGCGCCACGAGAGTGCTAACTTGCAATGTGTGTACCTGACGGCTCAAAAATCATACGTATTCAGGAGGATCCGAATGTCCCTCAATCTCAAGCCTTTGGGCGATCGCTTGATCGTTAAGCCGCTCGAACAAGAGGAAATGACCTCGGGCGGCATCGTGCTGCCAGAGACCGCCAAAGAGAAGCCCCAGAAGGGTAAGGTCATCGCCGCAGGTCCCGGCGCTCGCGATGAAGAAGGGGAGCGCATCCCGATGGATGTTTCCGTCGGTGACCAGGTGCTGTTTGCCAAGTACGCAGGCACTGAAATCAAGCTTGATGGCGACAAGCACCTGATCCTGCGCGAAAGTGACATTCTTGCCATCGTTGAAGACTAGCACGGCTGATCTCGATTTATCCGGCGGGGCTTATCCCATCCCGCCCATTCCCTGAGAGGAGTTTAGAAACTATGTCGGCAAAGCAGCTTGCGTTCTCAGATGATGCTCGTATGCATCTTAAAGAAGGGGTTGACATCCTGGCCAAGGCCGTGGCGACGACGCTAGGGCCCAAGGGGCGCAATGTAGCGCTCGATCGAAAATTCGGATCACCAACCGTTACGCATGACGGGGTGACTGTGGCCAAAGAGGTCGAGTTGGAAGATCCGTATGCGAATATGGGTGCCCAACTGCTCAAGGAAGCGGCCACCAAGACGAATGACATCGCCGGAGACGGGACCACCACCTCCACCGTGCTCGCTCACGCCATGGTGACGGACGGCATGAAGAGTTTGGCTGCCGGATCCAACCCGATGATGCTCAAGCGGGGAATTGAAGCCGCTTCTAAGGCCGTTTCTGAAGCCATTGCCAAGAACGCGATCGAGATCACAACCAAGGAAGAAATCGCTTCCGTGGCTGCCATTTCGGCGCAGGACAAAGAGATCGGAAACCTGATCTCCGAAGTCATGGACAAGGTTGGCAAGGACGGCGTGATCACCGTCGAAGAATTGAAGGGCCTGGAGTTTGAGACCGAGTACGTGGAAGGCATGCAGTTCGACCGCGGTTACATCTCGGCCTACTTCGTGACGGAATCGGAACATATGGAAGCCGTCATCGATGAGCCCTACGTGCTCATTCACGACAAGAAAATCTCCGCCGCTTCCGATATCGTGCCTATTCTGGAGAAGCTGGTCCAGATCGGCAAGCGAGATCTGGTAGTCATCGCCGAAGACATCGACGGCGAAGCGCTGGCGACGTTGGTACTCAACAAGCTGCGCGGCATGCTGAATGTGCTGGCGGTGAAGGCCCCGGGCTTTGGTGATCGCCGCAAGGCCATGCTCCAGGATATCGCCATCCTGACCGGTGGAACGGTGATCACTGAAGAGTTGGGCCGAAAACTGGAATCGGTGACGATGAACGATCTCGGCCAGGCCGGAAAGGTCGTGGCGACCAAGGAAGACACCACGATCGTCGAAGGCAAGGGCGAGTCGGCCAAGATCAAGGGCAGGATCGAAGAGATCAAAGTTGAGATCGATCGGTCGACGAGCGACTACGATCGCGAGAAGCTGCAAGAGCGCCTGGCGAAGCTGTCCGGCGGTGTGGCAGTTATCCGAGTCGGGGCGGCCACCGAGACCGAACTGAAAGAGAAGAAGCACCGCGTCGAGGACGCCCTTTCGGCAGCCCGCGCCGGTGTGGAAGAAGGCATGGTGCCGGGCGGCGGTGTGGCGCTGATCAATGCCTTGAGCGCCATCAAGAAGTTGAAGATGGGATCTGACGACGAGAATATTGGCGTCAATATCGTCCGCAAGGCGCTCGAAGTCCCCATGCGCAAGATTGCCGAGAACGCCGGCCAGGATGGGGCGGTCGTGCTCGACACGGTCCGTCGCACCCAGGAGACTGAGAAGAACGAGAACATCGGCTACGATGTCATCTCCGGGGAGTATCTGGATATGATCCAGGCAGGGATCATGGATCCGGCCAAGGTCACCAAGGGAGCGTTGGAAAACGCATCCTCGATCGCGGCCATGATCCTGACCACCGAAGCCCTGATCACCGACGTTCCGGAAGAAGACAAGGCACCGGCGGGTCCGCCGATGCCGGACTACTAGACCGGCGACCTGAACGCACAACGCACCTTCGCTGTCCAACATCGGCCCCCGCAAGGGGCCGATGTGCTTTCGGCTTGATGTCAGGCGATTGTCACGAGGCCGATCCCAATTGGATACAGAATGGGCGCAGACAGAAGGAGGTTATCTCTCATGATGACAGAAACTGAAAAGCGTGCCCTGCGGCGATCGAGCCACAATCGGATGCTGGCCGGCGTGTGTGGGGGCCTCGGCGAGTTCTTCGGAATCAGCGCGACCTGGTTCCGGTTGGCGTTCCTTATCGCCCTAATCCCGGGCGGTGTGCCTGGCCTTGGTCTCTACGTGCTGCTGTGGCTGATCATTCCGTCAGCCCGCTGAAAGCTGCGATGCGGGACACCAAACCCAATGCGGGGAGGGCTGGTTCAGAGCCCTCCCCGCATTGTTTCCTGCAAGGCTGGGGTCTTTCATTGAGATCTGGTTTCGACGACGTTCCCCATCTTGATGACGGTTGAGACCAGATTGGCACCGAAACGATAGCCGAGATGGCGGTAGTCAGGAACGTCAAGGATGATCACGTCCGCCTGCTTGCCAGGCTCGAGGCTGCCTATGCGATCGTGCCGTCCAATGGCGGCCGCCGCGTTGATCGTGGCGGCGGCAATCGCCTCCGCCGGCGTCAGGCCCATCTTGCGGCAGGCTAAGGCCAATACAAACTGCATCGACTCACACCAGGCCGTGCCCGGGTTGAGATCGGACGCCACCGCCAGCAACCCTCCGACATCCAGGATTTGCCGCGCCGGTGTGTAGCCCTGTTCGTTCAGGCCAAACGGCGTGCAGGGCAGGGCGACGGCGACCGTGCCCGAGTCAGCCAAACTCCGGATGTCCTTGGATGGCGTTTGGACGAGGTGATCGGCGGATACGGCACCCAAGTCGGCTGCGAGCGCGGCGCCGCCCAGCGTTTTGAACTCGTCTGCATGGAGTTTGAGTGGAAAGCCTAAGTCGCGCGCGCCGGTCAGGATGCGCCGCGTCTGCTCGAGGGTAAATGCCCCCTCTTCGCAGAACGCGTCGACGAAGGGAAGGGGCCGATGGGGGTAGTCGGTCTGCCACCAGTCCTTGAGGTCGGGCAACATCTGGTTGACCACGACCGCGGTGTAATCATCCGCTCGGCCCTGGTACTCCGGCGGAACGGCGTGGGCCCCCAGGAAAGTTGGCACAAGTTCCAATGGACCGGATTCGTCGAGCTCCACGATCGCCTGCAAGAGGCTCTTCTCGCTTTTCCACTCCAGGCCATAACCGCTCTTGGCCTCAGCCGTCGTCGTGCCGTGCGCCAGCATCCGCCGAGCACGGCTGAGGGCCTGCGTCACAAGGTCCCCAACGCTGGCCGCCCTCGTCCGGCGCACGGTGGATAAGATTCCACCCCCTTTGGCCAGAATTTCCATGTAGCTGACGCCCTGCTGGCGCAGTTCGAACTCTTCTGCACGGTCACCGGCCCAAACCAGGTGGGTGTGTGGATCGACAAAGCCGGGCATGACCAGCCGGCCGGAGGCATCAAGGCTCCGCTCGGCTTCGTGTCTCCGGACCAGATCCTGGCTCGTTCCCGTTTCAACCACCTGGCCCTGATGGATGGCTACCGCCCCATCTTCGACGAGCCCCAAACGGCCCAGCGAGATCCCCGGCTGTGGGCCGCCGGCCACGGTCAGGAGTTGGCGTGCTGAGTGGATCAGCAAATCGATGGTCATGGGACCGCCTTTCTCGGAGCCGGCGATTTGTCGATCTTTACCAGAGTGATCAAAATGACCAGGGCCAGCACATCCAGGCCTGCGGCCAAGGCCGCGTTGGCCCCCAGTCCCTGGTGAAAGAGTCTTGGTCCCAACGGGGCGCCCACTGCCCGGCCGAGTGAAAGCGCAGCCACGTTGGCAGCCATAACGGTCGCCCGAGCTGAAGGCAGGATTTCGGTCATGAGCGGGATCGAGGCCACGATGGCAATCTCGAAGCTTATGTAAAAGAGGAACAAGGAGACCAGCGCGCCAGCAACAGATGACCCCAGCCAGGGGATCGCCAAACAAGAAAGCGCGTTGGCGCTGATAAACAGCCCAACAATCCGGCGTTTGCCCAAGCGGTCTGACACGGCCGCCACCAACCCCTCGCCGCTGAGTTCCGCCAAACCGATCACGGTCGAAGCTGCCCCCAAGGCCACCACCTGCAGACCGAAGGCATCCTCAAGCCATGCGCCGTAAACGATATTGACCGACTCGTTGGCGACGGTGACGATCAGGCTGACGAGCAAGCCGGCTACCGCCGGCGTGTGGGCAGCCACAAGGGCCAAACCGCTCAGCAGGCCGCGGGGCTTCCCGAGCGGCTTGGTATCAGCGGGGAGAATCCTCCAGAGCAGGGCCAAGCCGACCAGGCCCAGCAGGGCCAAAACTGGGAAAGGCACCGACCAGTCCGTGGCCGCGATCAGCCACCCGACCAGCGGCATTCCGACCAGCCCGGCGGCTGACCATCCCACCTCGGTCACCGCAATCGCCAGACCACGCTGGGCGTAGGAGACCTGATCGCCAATATAAGCCTGCATGGCCGGATCGAACAGCAGCTTACCGGCCATCGAGATGATCATCCCGGCGAAGACAAACGAGTAGACGGGATGGATGGGGATCAACCACAACCCGCCGCTGAACAAGGCCAATCCGAGGAGCATCGTCCACTTGCGGCCCCGCAGGTCCGCTAGCGAGCCGATAGCTGGAGCAAACAGTCCGAGCAGGGAACGAGCCGTTACCGCCAGAGCCATCGTCTCCAGACTGACACCCAAACCGCGGGCGAAGACGGGCAGGAAAGGATAGACCATGCGAAAGGACGTATTGAGCACGCTGCGGGTGCCGGAAATGGCCAAGAGCTGGACGCGCAGGCGATGGCGTCGGGGCTGCCGGGAGAGATTCATCATCGATCGGGCGCGATAGTCAACCGCCCGCCGATCCCGCCACAGGCGGCAGGCGGAAAGCGACGGGCGTCATGCTGGGCCTCAGCCACCTTGCTCGAGCATCGGCATTTGAATGCCGAATTGGCGGGCCGCCTCAATCGCCTCAGGATAACCTGCGTCGGCGTGCCGGACCACGCCCAGACCCGGATCGGTGGTCAGGACGCGTTCCAGACGCAAAGCCGCCTCGGGGGTGCCGTCGGCCACGATCACCTGGCCGGCATGCTGGCTGAAGCCGATGCCCACGCCGCCTCCGTGATGGAAAGATACCCACGTCGCCCCGGCCACGGCGTTCAACATGGCATTGAGGAGTGGCCAATCGCTGACAGCGTCCGTGCCGTCCATCATGCCCTCGGTTTCCCGATTCGGCGATGCAACCGAGCCGGCATCGAGATGATCCCGTCCGATGACAATGGGCGCCTTGAGTTCGCCGTTGGCGACCATCTCGTTGAACTTCAGTCCAGCTCGAGCCCGCTCACCGTAGCCCAGCCAGCAGATCCGCGCTGGCAGCCCTTGGAAGGGGACCTTTTCCTTGGCCATTTTGAGCCAGCGGTGCAAGTGTTCATCTTCTGGAAACAGCTCCATGACCGCCTCGTCCGTCCGGTAGATGTCCTCTTCGTCGCCGGAAAGGGCCACCCAGCGGAAGGGTCCCTTGCCCAGGCAGAACAAGGGACGAATATACGCCGGGACGAATCCAGGGTAGTCGAACGCGGCCTTGACCCCGGCATCATAAGCTCGCTGACGGAGGTTGTTGCCATAGTCAAACACTTCGGCGCCCCGTAACTGGAAGGTCAGCATCGCCTCTACGTGCCGGGCCATTGAAGCCATGGCGCGCTCCGAGTAGCGGCTGGGGTCCGAACGGCGAAGCTGTTCCGCTTCGTCAGCTGAGAGGTCGGACGGGATGTAGGACAGCACATCGTGCGCCGGCGTCTGGTCGGTGACGACATCGGGGGTCACCTCGCGCAGGGCCAGTTCGTGGTACACGTCTGCGGCGTTGCCGATCAAGCCGACCGAAAGCGGCCGCCGGTCGGCGATCGCCTCGTCGACCCATGTCATGGCCTCTTCCAATGTGTCCACTACAGCGTCCACATAACCGGCTTTCAAGCGCCGTTCGGCCCGTTGGGGATCGACTTCGACCACAAGGCCTACGCCTTCATTCATGGTGATCGCCATCGGCTGTGCGCCGCCCATGCCTCCCAGACCGGCCGTCAAGACGAACTTGCCCCTCAAAGACCCCCAGCCCCTCTGACGGGCGAGGGCCCCCAAGGTCTCATATGTTCCCTGCAAAATGCCCTGCGTGCCGATGTAGATCCATGAGCCGGCCGTCATTTGTCCGTACATAATCAGGCCCTTGGCTGCAAGGTCGTCGAAGTGATCTTGGGTGGCCCAATGAGGCACCAGGTTCGAGTTGGCGATCAACACCCTGGGGGCGTCGCGATGAGTTTTGAACACGGCGACGGGTTTTCCCGATTGGACCAGCAGCGTCTCGTCTTCCTCCATTGACTCCAGGCTACGAAGGATGGCGTCGAAGCTCTCCCAATTGCGAGCCGCCTGACCACGGCCGCCGTACACGACCAGGTCTTCCGGGCGTTCGGCGACCTCCGGGTCGAGGTTGTTCTGGATCATGCGGTATGGCGCTTCGATCTGCCAGGATTTGCAGTGGAGTTGCGTGCCGCGAGGGGCGCGGACGATCTTGGGCATGGATGGACCTCCGTGGAAGGCTTTGTCGCTGGGCGCCGTCGCTCCAGGACATTCAGATCTGGGACGGTGTGCCAGGCTTTTGGTTGGCCCAGGTCTCGAAGTGCACGCTTTCTTGGAGACTGCGGCGTCCACTGCGCTTTGGCGGTGCGTACAAATCACCTGGATCAAGCGGGTAGCCGAAGCTAAGGGCAACGTGCAGATGGACCTCGTCAGGGAACTTCAACAGCTCGCGCGCCTTTTCGGGCTGGTAGATGGTCGCCGGGCAGGAGACAATTCCCATACTCCAGGCCGCCAGCTGCATGTACGCCGCCGCTTGGCCGGCGTCGAACATGATCGACCAGCGCTGGGCGGGATCCGGAGTGAGGACGGCCACTGCTGCCGCAGCGCCAGCCAGATGGCCGGCAAAATGGCCGAGCTTGGAGAGGGCCTCGAGCCGGGTGCGATCCCGAATGGCGATGAAGGCCCACGGTTGTGTGTTCTTGGAGGACTGTGCTCTTCGTCCGGCGTTGAGGATCTCTATGAGTGCCGGATCTGGGATGGGCTCATCAGAAAAGGTCCGAACGGCGCGTTTGGTTCGAATGGCCTGCGCGACCTCCATGATCGGCTATCCTCTCTTTCGGCGGCGTCGCCTCGATTATACGCCGACCGCCAATCCCCAATCGGGAGTGGCCGGACGGTGGGGTGCCCCTGGATGGATCCTGTCAGGTCGGAAAGAGTTTATTCGATCGTGCGGCGAGGAGGTTCTGGAAGGGGGCGGACGTAAACGACGCGCGGTCCGTAGGAGATCACCACGCCGTTGTTCTTTAGCGTCTCGAGGTCGCCGTCGAGTATGCCCCGGCCATAGTCTCGTTCGCGGAAGGCGAGGAATTCGCCCGTTTGCACGTCTTGGACTCGGGCGTCGCCGACATCCAAAACATACTCCCCTGATTTGAGTACGAATAGGAGATCTCTGGGAACCGGTATCCCGCTGGGCATAGGCAACCTCAACCCCTAATGTCGCAGAAGAGCCAGAAATCCGCAACCTTACTCTGGTCGGATACGGCAACTTCGTTCGGCCGGCCCAACCCCGCCTCAGGCATGACCGATGTCGTCCGCACCATGGTATCATTGCGCCTGCCTTCTGCCGGAGGCAGGTCGAACAAGGAGGATTTGTGAAAAATATCACAGTTGTTGGGGTCGGATACGTCGGCCTGGTGACCGGCGCCTGTTTTGCAGATCTTGGCAACCGGGTGACCGCCTTGGATATCGATGAGGATCGAATTGCAGGTCTCATGCGAGGCGAACTCCCGATCTATGAGCCAGGGCTCGAAGAGCTCGTCGAACGCAATATGGCTGCCGGCCGGTTGAACTTCACGACATCTTACGAAGATGCGCTTCGAGAAGCGGAATTCGTCTTCATTGCTGTCGGTACGCCGGAAGGTGGCGAGGGCGAAGCGGACCTCAAGTATGTGAGATCGGCGGCTGAATCCATCGGTAAGCTGATGTCCGCCGCTTGCATCATCGTCAACAAATCCACCGTGCCCGTCGGGACCGGGGACTGGGTCGCCGACGTGATCCAGGCCAACCAACCCCAGCCGATCCCCTTTTCAGTCGTCTCCTGCCCGGAGTTCCTGCGGGAAGGCTCGGCTATTCAGGATTTTATGAGCCCGGCCCGGACGGTGCTGGGATCGCTCGACCTGGATGCTGCCGAGAAGGTCGCCCAACTGCATCTGCCGCTGCGGGCCCCGATCGTAGTGACCGACCTGCGAACGGCGGAAATGATCAAGTACGCCTCAAATGCCTTCCTGTCCACCAAGATCTCTTTTATCAACGAAATCGCCAACATCTGTGAGGCGCTGGGCGCCGACGTCAAAGAGGTCGCCACAGGCATGGGCTATGATCCGCGCATTGGGCCGCATTTTCTCGATGCAGGACTGGGGTACGGCGGCTCGTGTTTCCCCAAGGATGTCAAGGCCCTGGCCTACATGGCTGAGGAGAAGGGGCGGCACCCGCAGTTACTAGGTGCGGTCATGGAAATCAACTCCGACCGCCGCCAGCGCTTGGTCGATAGGGTCCGCACTGCCCTGGGGGACCTGAACGGCAAGACGATCGGGCTGTTGGGTTTGACCTTCAAACCCAACACCGACGACATGCGCGATGCTCCCTCGATTGAAATTGCCCGGCTCTTGGCCGACGCCGGTGCCACGGTACTAGCGTATGATCCGGTGGGCATGGACCGGGCGAAAGCGGCGATGCCGGCCGTCGAGATGGCCCCGGATCCATACACGCTGGCTGAGCGCTGTCAGGCATTGGTGGTGTGCACCGAGTGGAACGAATTTAAGCAGCTCGACCTCGAGCGGCTGAGCGAGACCATGCCAGCCCCTTTGATCGTCGATGGCCGCAACATCTACGACCCCAAGGTGATGGCGGGCTTGGGAATCCGCTATTTTGGAATGGGTCGAGGCTATGATCCGGAAGGCCAATCCATGCAAGGCACACCCGGATGACAAAGGCGGGCGCATCAGATATCGTCAAGCATCGTCTCCGAAACGGCCTCGAAATCCGGTTGAAGCCAGTTCACACGGCGCCTCTGGTCAGCAGCTGGCTGTGGTATCGGGTGGGTTCCAGAAACGAGCGCACCGGCCAGACTGGGGTCTCCCACTGGGTCGAACACATGCAGTTCAAAGGCACCCCTGACTTCCCAAGCGGCCTGCTGGACAAGGCCATTTCGCGCGATGGCGGTGTATGGAACGCCGGAACCTGGATTGACTGGACCACATATTACGAGATCATGCCGGCTGACCGCATCGACCTGGCGCTGAGACTAGAAGCGGACCGCATGGTCAACAGCAGTTACGATCCTGCTGAGGTTGAATCCGAGCGGACGGTGATTATCTCCGAGCGCCAGGGTCATGAGAACGATCCGTCGTTTCGGCTCGCTGAAGAGGTCCAAGCGGCCGCCTTCAGAGTCCATTCCTACCATCACGAGGTGATTGGCGACATGGCAGATTTAGAGGCCATGTCGAGGCATGATCTGTTTGGTTACTACCGGACCCACTACACGCCCAGCAATGCCGTTCTGGCCCTGGCGGGAGATTTCAAGCCGGGTCCGATGCTCAAGCGCATCCGAGAGCTGTTCGGCGGCCTTCCCCATCAGCAACGGCCCGAAACATCCGTCCGCGCCGAGCCTGAGCAGCCCGGGGAACGCAGGGTCACCGTCGAAGGCCCCGACCCCACGCCGATCGTCGAAGTGGCCTACCGGGTGCCGCCGGCCAAGGATCCCGACTTTGTCCCCTTGAGCGTCATGGACAGTGTTCTGGCCGGGGCCTCCAGCCTGAGCCCCTTCGGGGGCGGGTTGCCCAACAAGACTTCCCGGCTATACCGGGCCTTGGTGCAGGGTGGTCTGGCGGCAGCGGTTTCAGGTGGTATGGCAGCCACGATCGATCCCTATCTCTATTCGCTCAGAGTGACTGTTAGGCCCGATCGATCTCCCGACGCGGTGCTCACAAGGCTCGACGAGGAGGTGGACAGCCTTCTCCAGGCAGCCGTTGCACCAGCGGAGATTGAGAAAGCGATCAAGCAGGCCAAGGCGATTTTCGCCTACGACAGCGAAAGCATCACGCACCAGGGGATGTGGCTTGGCTACGCGGAGATGTTTTCCACCTACGCCTGGTTCGAGACTTACCTGGATAGGATCAGCCGTATTTCGCCGGAGGACGTCCTTAGGGTGGCCCACAAATATCTGCGTCCCTCCAATCGAGTGGCGGGAATTTACCGTCCGTCATCGGGGGTGGCTTATGCCGGCAGCTAGTGGGAGCATGCCTCAACTTGACATTCATGCCCTACCCGGTCCCGACACCATAATCCGGCGCGAGCTCCCGAACGGCATGGTCTTGCTGGCCAGAGAGAACTTCGCCAGCCCTTCAGTGGTGGTGGCCGGCAACCTCATGGCTGGCTCGCTAGCAGAAGCGCCCGAAAAGGCTGGCCTGGCCGATCTGACGGCCTCGGCCTTGATGCGGGGCACGCATTCCCGATCCTTTGACGAGATCTATCAAACGATCGAGTCGATCGGTGCCAGCCTGTCGATCGGCGCCGGCAGCCATCACACAAGCTTCCGAGGGAAGGCGCTCGCCGAAGACCTGCAGGTCATCCTCGACCTGCTCAGCGACGTGCTGCGGTCGCCGTCTTTCCCCAAGCGTGACGTCGAGCAGTTGCGTGCGGAAAAGCTCACCGGGCTGGCGTTGAGGGATCAAGATACAAGTTCCGTGGCCGACATGGCCTTTGATAAGCTGATCTACAAAGGTCACCCTTACAGCCAGGCCTCAGACGGATACCCGGAGACAGTCGAGCACCTGTCACTTGCCGATATCAGGGCTTTCCACAGGCGAGCCTTCGGCCCGCGGGGAGCCGTG
This sequence comes from uncultured Chloroflexia bacterium, assembly GCA_963807065.1. Classification (GTDB taxonomy): domain Bacteria; phylum Chloroflexota; class Anaerolineae; order Anaerolineales; family E44-bin32; genus CAWAND01. The sequence goes on along the minus strand of CAWDZQ010000004.1, from coordinate 254,651 downwards.
TTGGTCGTAGTAGGCGCGGTGAAGGCCAAGCGAGCGCTGGATGCGGTGCAGGCCCTTTTTGGAGATTGGTCGGTCAAGGACCAGGTGGCGTCTCCCGATGTTCCCGATGCGCCGCGGCTGCGGAAGCCGATACGGAAGAATGTGGCCATGGCGGGCAAGACGCAGGTGGACCTGGTCATCGGTGCCGCCGGACCCAGGCGAAGCGCCCCGGAGTATCTTGCAGCCTCCTTGGGCAACAATGTCCTGGGCCGATTTGGACTCTATGGACGCCTAGGAGATCGGGTTCGGCAGCAAGAGGGGCTTGCATACTACGCTTACAGCAGCGTAACCGGAGGCACGGGTCCCGGGCCCTGGAAGATCAGCGCCGGGGTCAATCCCGCCAATGTGGACCGCGCCGTTGAGTTGATCAAGGACGAAGTTAAGCGCTTTACGGAGAAGAGGATCGGCGCCAGTGAATTGACCGACAATCAAGCCAATTTCATCGGCAGGCTTCCGCTTCAACTGGAATCCAACGGTGGCGTGGCAGGCGGACTGGTTTACATTGAGCGTCACCAGCTTGGGCTCGATTACTATCAGAGGTACCCTGAATCCATCTTGGGCATCACGCGCGATGCCGTGCTCGAAGCCGCCCGGCGCTATCTCGATCCGGATCGACTGGCGGTCGCGGTGGCGGGCCCGAAGCTTCGGGGAGCCTAAGAATGCTACGATCCGGGGTGGACATCATCGAGATAGAGCGTATCGATCGGGCGATCCTGCGCCACGGCCAGCGGTTCTTCGATCGTTTTTTCACGCCGCGAGAGTTGATCGACTGCGGGGGCCGGACTCCGGCCCTGGCCGCTCGGTTTGCGGCCAAGGAGGCCGTGGCCAAAGCCATGGGAACCGGGATTGGCGACATCGGGTGGAAAGAGATCGAGGTCGTCAACGGAGAGCGCCGCGAGCCGCATCTACGCCTCCATGGACAGGCCGAGCAGGTTGCCCAAGGGCTGGGTTTGCGGTTCTGGTCCGTGAGCCTCAGCCACACGCACGAGCACGCCGTTGCGGTTGCCGTGGCCTTGATACCCGGGTTTGACTCTACGGATTAGCCGCCAGGGGTGCTGATTTGAGCGGGCGGACAACGGCCGCGTTCCGGCCGGTCCGCCCTTTGTCGTGGTATACTTTGCCAACTCCCGCTGGCGCACGTCAGCCTGCGGGAGCGACTATGCCCCTAGAGGGCAAAATTCGCACGCTTCCTGATCCTCTCGGCCGTGCCGGTTGGCCAACCGGTTCCGAGTGGAGTTGAAGGGAGCGGAGGCCCAACGAATCGGAGGCTCTGATGGCCGTCATCAGCATGAAAGCCCTGCTTGAAACAGGGGTCCACTTCGGTCACCGCACTCGCAAGTGGAATCCCCACATGAAGCCCTACATCTTCACCGAACGAAATGGCATCCACATCATCGATCTCCAGCAAACCCTGGAGGCTCTGGAAGAGGCGTACGCCTTGGTGCGGGACACCGTCGCCGCCGGCGGCACCGTCTTGTTCGTAGGCACCAAGCGCCAGGCCCAAGAGACGATCCAGGTCGAAGCCGAGCGCGCCGGCATGTCCTACGTAAACGCCCGCTGGCTGGGTGGCACACTCACCAATTGGCGGACGATCCGCAGCCGGATCGACGAGCTCAAGGATCTGGAGCGGCGACGGGATGAGGGCGAGTTTGACCTTCTGACGAAGAAGGAAGCCCTGATGCTCAACCGGAAGATCGATCGGCTCCAGGAGCGGCTGGGCGGTATCAGGGACATGAAGGGCGTCCCCAAGCTGCTATTCGTGGTAGACGTGCGGCGCGAAGAAACGTCGGTGCACGAGGCCAATCTGCTGGAGATACCGGTGGTGGCCTTGGTGGACACCAACTGCGATCCCGGCAATATTGATTATGTGATCCCATCCAACGATGACGCCATCCGCGCCATCAAGCTGCTGACCAGCAAGGTGGCCGATGCCGTGTTGGAAGGCAAGGCCCTGCGCAAGGACGACATGGAAGACGAAGAGTCCGCAGAGGCCGGTCCTGCCGATCGAGGCGACGAGGAGCACGAGTACGAAGAAGTCTCCGACGAGGAGCTGTTGGGTGAGGCCACGCTGGCCAAGATCAAGAGTGGCGATTACGGCGATGAGGGTGAAGAAGGCACCATGGACGAGACCGGTAAAGACGACGCGGCCGAGGCAGAGGCGGAACCACAACAGGACGGCGCCGAGGCCGAGGCTGAGGTCGATGACATGCCGGCCGATGAAGAGATCCAGGCTCAGCCCGTGGACGCGCCGGCTGAAGAAGCAGCCGATGACACCAGCGAAGACGCATCATCCGAGGCGTCTTCGGATAAGAGCGAAGACGAATGAGCACCACCGCAGACCAAGTTAAACAGCTTCGCGAGGAGACCGGCGCCGGGGTTTTGGAATGCAAGAAGGCGCTGGACGAAGCCGGAGGCGATATGGCCAGAGCGGCCAATATCCTCCAAGAACGGGGGCTGGCCATGGCCGAGAAGCGCGCCGGGCGAGAAACGTCCGCCGGGGTGTTAGACCTGTACAGCCATGGTGAAGGCCGTGTGGGCGTGATGATCGAAGTTAACTGCGAAACCGACTTCGTCGCCCGAACGGAGGAATTCCGCGGCTTTGCCCACGAGATGGCGCTCCAGGTGGCGGCGACCTCGCCTCAATGGGTGACCGTAGAAGATGTGCCCGAAGATGTGGTGGAGGAGCAGCGTGCCGAGAGCCGCCAGCAGGCCGAGGCTGAAGGCAAGTCCCCCGACGTCATCGATAGGATTGTTGAGGGACGCCTGGGCAAGTTCTTCGAGGAGGCCTGCCTGTTGGAGCAGTCCTACATCAGGGACGACGAACGTACCGTCGGCGAGATCCTCAAAGAGATGATCGCCACCACGGGAGAAAACATAACCATCCGGCGCTTTGCTCGGTGGAGCGTCGGAGAAGAAGCGAGCTAGATTTCCGGGCCAACGTCCAGTTGGCCCTTTGTTTTTATGGAGAGCAGTCCAGCGAAGGAAAGACGTCTCATGGCAGAACCAGCCTACGAACGCATCCTGCTCAAGCTCGGCGGCGAGGCCCTGGCGGGGCCGCAGGGTTTTGGCATCGACCCTCAACGGGCCGAGGCTGTGGCGGGCAAGGTACAGCAGGTGCTGGGTATGGGTGTTCAGGTGGCCCTGGTCATCGGCGCTGGCAACCTATGGCGCGGTCGCGAGGGTATTGAGCGCGGCATGGAGCGAGCGACAGCAGACTATATGGGCATGCTCGGCACGGTCATCAACGCTCTGGCCATGATGGACGCGCTCGAGCGCATGGGCACCGTCACCCGCGTGATGTCGGCCATGGAAATGCGCGCCGTGGCCGAGCCCTATATTCGAAGGCGTGCCATCCGGCACCTGGAAAAGGGCAGGGTTGTAATCCTGGGCGGTGGAACCGGGAATCCCTACTTCTCAACCGACACCGCCGCCGCGCTCAGGGCAATGGAAATTGACGCACAGGTGGTCATCAAAGCTACCAAAGTGGACGGCGTGTACGACACCGATCCCGAACAGAACCCGAATGCCAAACGGTTCGATCGGCTTAGTTACATCGATGCCTTGAACCGCCGCCTCCAGGTGATGGACAGCACCGCCATTTCGCTCTGCATGGACAACGAGCTTCCAATCGTAGTGCTGGACATGTGGCAAGAGGATCACTTGCGCCGGGCGGTGCTTGGAGAGCAAGTCGGCACCCTGATTTCCGAATAAGCGCAGGCCCAACACCTCCCGAGAAGGCGCTGCTTCGCATTTTCGGGGGTTTTGCATTATGCTTATAGGACCCTGTTAGGACCCTATCCTTCACGGCCAAACCCACACACAGGAGCCCAAGATGGTTGAGGATTGGTTGGTCGAGGGCGACGACCGGATGCGCGGAGCGGTCAAGACGCTCGAGGAGGACCTGGCCGCCATCAGAACCGGTCGAGCCTCCCCGGCGCTGGTCGAGCGGCTGGACGTCGAGTACTACGGAACCCGCACACCGCTTCAACAGATTGCCAATATCTCAGCCCCCGAGCCGCGGCTGATCACGATCAAGCCTTTTGACCCGTCCACGATGAAAGACATTGAGCGTGCGATCCAGGCTTCGGAACTGGGCCTGACCCCCAGCAACGACGGGAAGATCATCCGTTTGAGCATCCCGCCGCTGACGGAAGAGCGCCGGCACGAATTGGTCAAGCTCGTCCGCTCGCGTGCCGAGGAAGCTCGCGTGGCCGTTCGCAATGTCCGCCGTGATGTCCAGAACGAATTGCGGGATTTGGAAAAAGAGAAACAAATCTCGGAGGACGAGCTCTATCGGTCCGAGGAGAGACTTCAGAAGCTCACCGACGAACACATCGAAGCCATCAACACTGTCTCGGAGAAGAAGGAAGCGGAGGTCCTTGAGGTCTAGCGCACTTCGCCCATCATGACCACAGCACCCGACAAGAAAGAACTGCCCGAACCGGTCCCCTCCCATGTGGCCATCATCATGGATGGCAATGGGCGCTGGGCGCGCTCACGGGGGTTGCCTCGCCTGGCCGGCCACCGCGCCGGCGTCGAGAATCTGCGGCGAGTCATTGAAGCCAGTGTGGAATTCGGCATCTCCACTCTGACGATCTATGCGTTCTCGACCGAAAACTGGGAGCGCCCTCCGGCCGAAGTTCGCGGGTTGATGGGAATCGTCGAGGAAGTGATCGACACCCAGTTGGCCGAGCTCCACGGGAACGGGGTCCAACTCCGCCATCTTGGCCGGCTGGCAGGCCTGGACCCCAAGCTGCAGAAGAAAGTCAAGCACGCCATCGAGCTGACGCACGACAATCGGCGATTGGTGCTCAACGTGGCCTTCAACTACGGCGGCCGGGACGAAATCGTACATGCCATCCGCGACATCATCTCCGACGGCGTGAGTCCGGAAGAAGTTGACGAAGACCTTGTCAGCCGCTACCTCTACACCTCTGACTCCCCCGACCCCGATCTCATCATACGCACATCCGGTGAGCTGCGCGTCAGCAATTTCCTGATATGGCAGGGGGCGTACGCGGAATGGTACGTCACACCCACTTTCTGGCCGGAGTTTGGCCGGGACGAGCTGTACCAGGCGCTGTGTGAATTCGCCCGCCGTGAGCGGCGATTTGGACGCGTCCCCGGCCCCATTCACTCCAGCTAGGATGCTCCGACAGCGGTTGCTCGTCGCGATCGTCGCCGTTCCCACCATATTCGCCGCCGTCGCCTACGGCCGTTGGGTGTTTCCCCTCATGATCACGCTCTTCATGAGTCTGGCAGCGGTCGAGTACGGACAGATGTACCAGCGGGCCAGCCAGCGGCCCGCTCTGCCCCTGCTGTTGGTCGGGGTGATTGCCATCTGCGCCGGCCGCGCCCTGGTCGAGTTTTCGGTCGGGCCGTCCATCGTAGCAGCCGTTATCCTGCTCGCCATGATCTGGCACCTGGTCGATTATGAGCGTGGCGCCGCCCACTCGGGCCTGGACTTCGCTCTCACCGTGGCCGGGACCCTCTACCTGGGATGGATCGGAGCGTACCTGATCTCCCTGCGGCAGATCCCAGACGGAAAGTGGTGGGTCCTGCTCACTCTTTCCAGCGTCTGGCTGGCTGATTCGGCGGCCTTTTTCGTCGGCAAGCGATGGGGACGCCGCCCCATGGCCCCCCGGTTGAGCCCCAAAAAGACCTGGGAAGGCTACCTGGCAGGCGTTGTGACTGGCGCAGCCAGCGGGGCAGGTCTGGCCTCGCTCTGGAGTATCGCCGCCGGCAGTCTTTCCCAGGTCAACGCGGCTCACGGTCTTGAGCTGGGCCTCTTGCTTGGCGTCCTGACTCCTCTTGGAGATCTGGGCATCAGCATGATGAAGCGCGAAATCGGGGTCAAAGACACCAGCGGATTGGTGCCTGGACACGGCGGCGCACTTGACAGAACCGACAGCTGGGTGTGGGCAGGGGTCCTGGCCTATTACTTTGTGACAATTTTCACGAGCTGATCGGCAGCCGCGGGCTGCCCGAAGGAGAAGATAGTCAAATGAGCGAAACTCACGACGAGACCCCTTCCCGTAACCTGGCGTTGGATCTGGTTCGGGTGACCGAGGCGGCGGCCATGTCGGCGGGGCGCTTCATGGGCCGGGGGGACAAAGAGGGCGGTGACAAAGCCGCCGTTGATGGGATGCGTTTGATGTTGAGCACGATTGATATCGACGGCTTGGTTGTCATTGGAGAAGGCGAGAAGGACGAAGCCCCGATGTTGTTTAACGGCGAAAGGCTTGGCACGGGCAGGGGCCCGAAGGTGGATATCGCCGTGGATCCCATTGACGGGACCCGCCTGCTTGCCATGGGACGAACGAACTCGATCGCCACAGTCGCCGTGGCCGAACGCGGGTCGATGTTCAATCCGGGCCCCATGGTTTACATGCACAAAATCGCCGTTGGACCGAGCGCCAAGGGGCACATCGACGTGAATGCGCCGGCAACCGACAACCTAAAGAGCGTGGCGAAGGCCAAGGGCGCCGATGTCGATGATCTGACGGTGATGATCTTAGAACGGCCCCGCCATCGGGAGCTCATCGAAGAAGTGCGAACCGCCGGCGCTCGAATCCGCCTCATCACCGACGGGGACGTGGCCGGAGCGATCATGACCGCCCGCCCCGAGTCCGGCATCGACATGCTGATAGGCATCGGGGGAACCCCGGAGGGGGTTCTGGCGGCGTGCGCATTGACAGCCATGGATGGGGAAATCCAAGGACGCCTGTTTGCACGCAACGATGATGAGCTTGCCAAGGCCAAGAATCTGGGCTACGACATGAACCAGGTGCTGACCCACAAGGATCTGGTCAACAGCAAGGATGTCTTCTTCGCCCTGACGGGGATCACGGACGGTGAACTGGTCCACGGTGTGAAGTACTTTGGCTCAGGGGCTACAACGCACAGCCTGGTAATGCGGGCGAAGTCGGGCACGGTGCGGGAAATTCGGGCCCAGCACCGCTGGGAAAAGCTGATGGAGATCAGTCAGATCGAGTACGACCTTCCCCAACCTGAACGCACCGGTTGACGGGCGCCACCGACCACCAGCCGATGCCGACCCAACCCTCTCCAGAGGCCATGTCCTTGGAAGAGATGCGCCGTCAGGTTGTGGCCCTCGGCCTTCCTTGGGTTATTGAATGGGATCGACAGGGCCTCGACGCTGTGCTGAACCGGGCCCATGCATTGAACCGGATGCGGGTCGATGAGCTTGAGCGCCAGGCCAAAGCGAGCGGGGCCCAGGCTGGCGATAAGCCTCGCAAGAAGGATTGGGTGACGGCCTTGCTTAGGGCTGAGTTTCCAGACCAAGTGGCCACCACTCCGCCAGGCGGGTCGCCCAGAAGAACCCGGTTGGGGAACTGGCTGCTCCGCTCGGCAGGGGCATTGGGCATGGCCATCATTGTTCTGGCCATGCTGGCCACGCCGCTTGCGGCGGGGCGTTTGATCCAAATCGGCCAGGCCGGGCTCCGCACGGGCAGGGCATGGGCGACGCAAACGGCCGGAATGCTTCGTCAGAGCTCGGATGGGTTGCACTCGGCCTCGGCCGCTCTGGGGAGTTCAAACCGGGCCTTGCGCTCCGTGGGCACCAGCTTGAGTGACGCCCAACCGCTCCTCACCTCCATTGGTGATGTCCTCGGCAGCCAGGCGCCGGATGCCATTTCAACCGCCCGACAATCCCTCATCAGCGCGCAATCCGGGGCGCAATCCATCGACCGCTTCTTGCGCGGCCTGAGCATTCTCGGCTTCGGTTACAATCCAGATCAACCTCTTGCTCAGGGCTTGGCTGATACGGCCGACAGCCTGGCGCCGCTGCCCACGGCGCTGTCTGAGGCCAGTGACCACCTTGCCACGACCCAAGATGACATCAGCCATGTGAGCCGGGATGTCGTCCAGGTGTCCGATGATCTGGCCAACATGTCGGCACAGATCGACACGATGGCGCTGGACCTCGGGAATGAGGCAGATCAACTGGACGGGCTGGCCGAGAGCATGGATCGATCCGCCGACCGGCTGCCGTTCTGGATCTGGATCGGTGCAGGGGTGTTAGAGTTCTTGCTGTGGATTGGTGCCGTCAACCAGTACGCCGTGTGGCTTTTGGGCCGCCGCGAGCGTCAAGGAATCTGAAACGTCTTGACGGCCGGCGAGCTGCCTTGCGGACCTAGAATGCACGTGCTATAATCGCAGTGGTATGAGGGCCGTCCGCGGATTGAAGACGGCAACCACCCCGCGAAGACTTTCCGTCCTTTTTTGATGACTTTCTTGAATAGTCAACCCTCGTTCTTCTGAGAGCAGTCTGACGAATCCACATCCCTTTGACATTCCGAATTGGGCCCTGCCCCCGGCGTGCCCAGACTCGACCTACCATGCCTTTTGGAGCTTATCAACATGAATATCATTGAACTCGAGACCAAGACATTGGCCGACCTCAGGGAGCTGTCGAAAGAATTCGACATCCAGGGAGCCAAGAATCTGAAAAAAGAAGACCTTGTGCTGCGAATCATGCAGGCGGAGGCGGAAAGGAAGGGCCTCGAGTTGCGCGGTGGCGTGCTGGACGTCATGAACGAAGGCATGGGCTTCCTGCGCGCCGACCACTTCATGCCGGGGCCGAATGACATCTACGTTTCTCAGTCCCAGATCCGCCGATTCAGCCTGCGGACAGGGGATTTCGTGATCGGTCAGATCCGGCCGCCCAAAGACACGGAAAAGTACTTCGGCCTGCTTCGGGTGGAATCGATTAATGCGATGAACCCAGATCAGGCCAAGCACCGGCCGAAGTTTGAAGAACTGACGCCGATCTTCCCCGAAGAACGTTTCAATCTCGAGACCGACCGCTATACACTCTCTACACGGCTGCTGAATTTGATCGCTCCCATAGGCAAGGGTCAACGCGGTCTGATCGTTTCCCCCCCGAAAGCCGGCAAGACAACGGTGCTGAAACAAGTGGCCAACGCCATCTCCCAAAATTATCCGGGAGTGCATCTGATGGTGGCTCTGATCGGCGAGCGGCCGGAAGAGGTCACAGATATGGACCGCTCCGTGGACGCCGAAGTGGTATCCTCCACTTTCGACGAGCCGGTGACGTCGCATGTCCGGGTGGCCGAGATGGTCCTCGAACGGGCCAAACGGCTCACCGAGTGCGACCGGGACGTGGTGATCATGCTCGACTCGATTACTCGGCTGGCCCGTGCCTACAATCTCATGGTGACGCCATCCGGGCGAACCTTGTCCGGCGGGCTCGACCCGGCGGCGCTGTACCCGCCCAAGCGGTTTTTCGGCGCCGCCCGCAACATCGAGGGCGGTGGATCTCTGACCATTATCGCCACCTGCTTGGTGGATACGGGTTCCCGTATGGATGATGTGGTCTACGAGGAGTTCAAGGGAACCGGCAACATGGAGTTGCACCTTTCCAGGCGGCTACAGGAGCGCCGGATCTTCCCGGCTTTCGACATCGATCGCTCCTCCACCCGGCGGGAAGAGCTCCTGCTCGGCCCCGATATTACACAGCGCGTGTGGCTCATGCGGCGCATGTATTCACAGATGATCGCCAGCCCGCCGAGCGGCGCCGGCATGGACATCGGCAACGCCACAGAGGCTCTGATTCAGCGCATGGCGAGAACCGATGACAACATGGAGTTCGTCGAAACGTTGACGGAGGAAAACCTCTAACACGATGCCCAACTCGCTCATACGGGCGGGACGCTTCCTGAAGTCGCACGGCCCGTATGTTCTCGGAGTCCTCGGACTCTCGGTTGCCATCTGGGCCGGCTGGTTGAATCTCGGTCGGCCCCAGACGACAGAACCCTTCAACGATCCTCCCCCAACTCTTACCGCTCCCGGTGCATCAACCGTCGACACTAAGGTGCCCCTGCCCCCCTTCTCAGGCATCTCCGGTTCGGCGTTCGATATCACGCGCCGCATCAACCTCGACACGGTCATCCCACAGCGTCCCCGGATGGAGGTCATCCGCTATACGGTCCAGTCGGGAGATTCCGTGTTTGGCATCGCCGACCACTTCGGCATCAAGCCCGAAACGGTGCTGTGGGGCAACTACGACGTGCTCAACGACGACCCTCACCTGCTGAAGCCGGGCCAGGAGCTCAATATCCTTCCGGTGGACGGTGTGTACTACCAGTGGCAGGTTGATGACAACCTTCAGGCTGTGGCTGACCGTTTTGGTGCCCAAGTCGAAGACATCGTCGACTTCCCCGGCAATCATCTTGATCCTTTCCAGCCCGATATCGCCACAGGAACCTGGATCGTCATCCCTGGTGGGCATCGAGAATTCAAGCAGTGGCTCGTGCCCACCATCGCCCGCGGCCGCGCAGGCGTCGGGGCAGCGCTGGGTGCGGGAGGCTGCAGCGGAGATTTCTCGGGAGGCGCTGTAGGAACCGGCGGCTTCATCTGGCCCAGCGCAAACCATTTCCTATCAGGCAATGACTTCTGGAGTGGGCACCTGGCCATCGACATCGCCGCCGCTCTAGGTGATCCGGTCTGGGCGGCCGATAGCGGCGTGATCGTCTTCGCCGGTCCCTCGATCGGCGGTTATGGCAACATGGTCATGATTGATCACGGCAACGGTTGGCAGACGCTGTACGCGCACCTGAGCAGTGTCTTGGTGCACTGCGGCCAGAGCGTGTCACAGGGCCAGACGATCGGGCTGGCGGGGTCGACCGGCAATTCTACCGGAGCGCATCTCCACTTTGAGACCCGCTTCGAGGGCGGTTTCATCAACCCCTGGTTTGTCCTGCCTTAGGACCAAACGGGCTAGCTTGACGCCCCCAGGCCGGCTTGTTATGATGCACCGATGTGCGCTTGGGATGTTGGCGGCACCCTTCGTTGGTAGACGGCAGAGGACAACATGACACACAATCGGCAGTCCGGTCGATCCGATTCGCCCCCGAAAGATAATCAGCCACCTGCGCAAGGCCCACAGCGTCAGGATGGTCGCGGCCTGACCTCCACCATCAAGGCCTGGTTCTCCCGATACGCAAGGCACTTGGCCATCCTGGCTCTGATCGTCTTGGGCGGGTTCGCCGCCCGGATGGGGCTGCGGACCCTGCCTGTGGATGCCGCCATCAGCCCTCCGGCCGGCTCTGCCGCCAGCACACCCACCAACGCACCCGTTTCCCAGATCAAATTGGCCGACCTCCCGGCGTACGCCACGCCTTCAACTCAGACCGATGACATCACCCGCACCTCGGATATTCACACCATCATTCCCGATCGGCCGCGGATGAAGGTGATCACCTACAAAGTCAAAGATGGGGACACGCTCTTTGGTATCGCTGACAAATATGGACTTAAGCCGGAGACCGTGCTTTGGGGCAACTACGACACCCTCAAGGACGACGTCCACTTCCTGAGCCCGGGGCAGGAGCTCAACATTCTGCCCGTCGACGGCACCTACTACAAGTGGCACGAGGGGGACAGCCTGCGCGGGGTCGCCGATTTCTTCAGCGTGACGCCGGAGGATATCCTAGATTGGCCGGGTAACAACCTGCCCGCCACGTTGGATCCCGAGAACACGGATATTGCCTCAGGCACGATGCTGGTCATCCCTGGTGGAAGACGCGAGATGGTGAGCTGGCAAGCTCCACGCATCTATCGGAGCAACCCAGCCGTAGCGAGGGTGGCGGGCCCTGGCTTCTGTGGTCAGATCGTGGATGGGGCCATCGGGACGGGATCCTTTGTGTGGCCCACCCCAGGCCACTGGCTCTCAGGTTACCATTTCATTCCCGGCATTCACCCCGGAATCGATATTGGCGGGGCCATTGGAAATGCGATCTACGCTGCCGACAGCGGGGTCGTGGTGTATGCCGGTTGGAACACCTATGGCTACGGCAACCTGATCATCATCGATCACGGGAACGGTTGGCAGACGGTCTACGGACACTTGAGCGCCGTTGGCGTTGGGTGCGGTCAGTCGGTGTTTCAGGGCACAGTTATCGGCGCCATGGGCTGTACCGGCAACTGCACCGGACCACACCTCCACTTTGAGATGCACGGCGACCAATTCGGCGGACCTGTCGATCCACTCCAGTTCCTGCCCTGACCGGATCGCTCTTCAACCTGAAATGAACTCGGCCCGGGCCGCCGCCAAGGATCACTACATCTGACCGCGGGTCCATAGGGATCCCTTCAACGTTCTTGCTGCGACCATCTGGCTTGGCCGCCAGGCTCGCCGAACTATGCCGGGTACAAAGCCTCGAACTTGTCCCGAAGATAGGTTGTGTACGGTTCCAGTTCCAACGGCCGCCCGGTAGCCCGTTCCACGAGTTCTTCAGGTGTGAACTTGCGCCCGTGGCGATGGACGTGCTCGACCAACCATTGGCTCAGGCCGCTGACGTCGCCGCGCCGCAGATCGTCGTCGATGGTAGGGATGGCGGCCTTGGCCGCCTGCATGAACTGTGCGCTCATGATGTTCCCCAGCGTGTAGCTCTGGAAACCACCCCCGATCCTCCCGCTATACCAATGTACATCCTGCAGTACGCCATCCTTGTCATCCGAGGGTTCGATTCCCAGGTCCTGTTGGTAGCGGCTGCGCCAAGCATCGGGGAGATGTCTCACCTCCAGGCGACCCTCCAGCAGGTCGAGTTCCAAATCGAAGCGAATCATCACGTGCAGATTGTAGGTGACTTCGTCGGCGTCGGTGCGGATAAGTGAGCGCTCCACGCGGTTGATCGCCCTGTAAAAGGCCTCCAGGTTGGTCTCTCCTAGTTGATCCGGAAACGCAGCCTGGAGTTGGGGAAAGGTGTGCTCCCAAAACGGCAGACTTCGGCCGACCAGGTTTTCCCACAGCCTGGATTGGCTTTCGTGGACGGCTGAAGACGAAGCTGCCGCCAGCGGGCCGCCTTCGAAGGTGGGGTCGATGCCGAGTTCATACAGGGCGTGACCGGTCTCATGCAGGGTGCTGAACAGGGCTTCGGTCAGATCGTGCTCTTTGACCCGGGTAGTCGTCCGGATGTCCCCCAATGACAGCTTGGTCATGAAAGGATGAGCCGACTTGTCTTGACGGGCCCGTTGGGGATCGAAACCCAAGGAGTGGATGAGGCGCTGTCCGAAGTCAACTTGTTCGGGGGCCGGGAAGACCTGATGGACCGGAGACATATCCGGCTCGGGTTGCTGGGTGATTCTTTCCACCATGGGCACCAGGGCCTGTCGGAGCTCTGCAAACCAGGAACGCACTCGGGCAGCCTTCATCCCGAATTCGTGGACATCAATCAGGGGATCAGCGATGTGCTCATAGCCGGGGAAGAACTGAGCGTAGGCCCGGCTCATATCGAGGGTCTTCTCAAGGCACGGGCGAACCTTTTCGAAGTCGTTCTCTGGGCGGGCCAGACGCCAGGTATCGTAGGACACCGAAATGTGCTGATAGAACTCCGACAAATGATCAGCGGGCACGCGCGTCGCCCGGTCGAAATCTCGACGGGCCACTCGCATGAGGCTCGCCTGGTCCGATTCATACGGGAGATCGGCGGCGAGCGGCTCGAGCTTGTCGAGCAGCCGGCCGAGCTCGGGGTCGATCTGGCGCTCGTGGGCCAGCCTGGCTGTCAGTGCCAGCTGACGGCCGCGGGCTGAACTCCCTTCAGGAGGCATATAGGTGGATTGATCCCAACTAAGCAGCGAGGCGATAGCCTCCAAATCATAGATTTCCTCCAAGCGGGCTTTAAGCCGGTCGAGATCGATAGGCATGGTCGATGAACTCCTGAATCTGGGTGTGAATTTTGGGTGGTGCCGGACTTGGCCCGGCCGCCGCCGGGGTCGTAAGTTGTCTGTAAGTCCACAGGTGTAATGCCGGATGTACATTTTGGTTATCTATGATGAAAATGCCGGGCAACTTCATTTGCCAGTTCATTCGAGAGCCGACCTTTTTTACATCTTTGCGGAGCGAGGGCGAAAATGGCCATCAGCACGATTTCCACCGTGGACGAAGCTATGGAATTCGCCGTCATGGCGATCGAAAAAGGCGAGCATGACAAGGCCAAATCGGCTCTAAGCTGGGTGCTCCAGCGCGAGCCCCATAACGGGCTGGCATGGTTATGGATGGCCTGCTGCGTTCCCGACGAGGGCACAAAGAGCGAATGCTACCGGCGCGCTGCGATCTAGGGGGCCAACCCGTCGGGAACAGTAGATTATAGGCCCGGTTGCAGTTTGACAGTGGCCCAGGTTGAGCGGCGCGGCATCTTGCCGGGCCGCTCTGTGATTCATGGGGAACGCACAAGGCTGCCATGCGGCAGCCAGGGCGAGAGTGGGATCACAGGCGGAGGTCGCCCGTGTTAAGGTGCACCCATGACAACGTCAATTTTCAGGAGACGTTACGGACAGATCGGACGGCATCCCAGAGGGGGATAAGGAGAAGCGGCCCTGGCGGCCGCTTCTGGATGGTAATGACCCTTTGTAGCTTGGCAGGCCCTTGGACAGGGTTGCCGCGTCTGGCGCCCTCGGCAGGACTCGAACCTGCGACCCCTTACTCCGCAAGCAAGTGCTCTAATCCACTGAGCTACGAGGGCGTGCAACCAACTCTGATCAAGTAACGTGGCGGGGAGGGAGGGATTCGAACCCTCGGTAGAGGTATTTGCCCCTACAGGCGCTTAGCAGGCGCCCCCGTTCAACCACTCCGGCACCTCCCCGAGTGGCGTTGGGTTGTCTGGCGGAGGGAGAGGGATTCGAACCCCCGGTGGGTTGCCCCACAGCTGTTTTCAAGACAGCCGCCTTCGTCCACTCGGCCATCCCTCCGGGTTCGAAGAGCTCCCTGCCCGAGCCGTAGGATTTTACCATGGGGGTAGGGGGCTGTCAAAGAATGCCCTCTCTTGGGACATCCGGCGCCCAAATTTGATACAGGCTGAGCTTGCCGCCGTGGCCGTCGGATCGAAAATGATCGACCACTTGGAATCCGGCGCCCTCGGCCAACCTTGTGAGTTCATCCTGCGCAAAGTGGTGGACATAACGTACGCCGCTGCCGCCCCTCCGCCAGTCGACGAGGTAGTCCCCGGGTTCCACCGCCGTTCGCGACAGGCCGACGGCCTCCCAGGGAACGATTCGCTCGTCGGCATCGTCGAGGGCCAGGAAGTCCCATACGGATAGCGCCGCCCATCCGCCAGGAGCCACCAACCGACGCACAGCCTCCGCCCATGCGATGCGCCGCGAGTTGCCGGGGAGGTGATGCAGGACGGCGAACGCGCAGATCACATCGAACTGCCGATCGATCGATGCCCACCAACCCGAACGACCCAGATCCAACCGGAGCCAGCTCGCATCGCTTGGGGCCGCCCCCTGGCGGGCGATATCCAGCAGGGCGCCCTCGGCGTCGATGCCGAGATAGCCTCCGCTGTGGGCGCGGTCGGCCAGAACCTTGGCCAGACCGCCATTGCCGCACCCAAGGTCGAGCACAGACGTCGAGGGAGCAATTCGCTCAGCCACGCTCAACACGCCCGGTTGGGGGCGACGGCGGGTTTCGGCAAAGGGCTCGGCGAAGCTCTGGTAGAATCGCTGGTTAAGATCGAGCAAGCGCTCTGCCGTTTCGGGAAGCATAAGGCGATTATACGTTTCATGGACCAGGCTCACATTCCCCACCCGCGATACGACGTCACCGACGCCCACCTGGCTTTGGCTGCGGTCATCCTGGAGGAGATCCGGGATGGCCAACCGGCGCATGAGGCCATCCGGCGCCACCCCAAGCCGGAAGGCGGCTTTATCGGCAAGAACGCTCTGGTGATGGCTTACCGCCAGCTGACGGAAGCCGGTGATTGGGCCTGGGATCCCGCGTTTCTCCGGCGGATTCGCATGAAACCGAGCCGAACCCTTTCGGGGGTGACCACGGTCACCGTGCTGACCAAACCCTATCCGTGCCCCGGGAAATGCGTGTTCTGCCCGACCGACCAGCGGATGCCCAAGTCGTATCTTCCGGATGAGCCTGGCGCCATGCGCGCACTGCAAAATGGTTTCGATCCCTTCGATCAGACGGCGTCCCGGATCGAGGCGCTTTACAGCATCGGCCATCCGACGGCCAAAATCGAACTGCTGATCTTGGGCGGCACTTGGAGCTCCTATCGGCGTGACTATCAGGCCTGGTTTGTCAAACGATGCCTGGATGCCATGAACGGCTTCGACTCAAAGGATTTGGCTGATGCTCAGGCCGCCAACGCGCACGCCGACCATCGCAATGTGGGACTTGTGGTCGAGACCCGCCCGGATCATGTGGACGCCGACGAAATCACCTGGTTGAGGTCGTTGGGCGTGACCAAGGTCCAGGTGGGAGCCCAAAGCCTGGATGATGAGATCCTGGCCATCAACCAGCGCGGCCACAGCGTCGACGCCACACGCCGGGCGGTGCGCCTGCTGCGGGCCTCCGGCTTCAAGATCGTCCTTCACTGGATGCCCAATCTCCTGGGTGCCAGCCTTGACTCGGACGAACATGATTTCGCTCGGCTGTGGGACGACCCCGATCTGCGGCCGGATGAACTCAAGATCTACCCCAATCAGCTCCTCGAACAGGCCGAGCTCTTCACCATTTGGCAGCAAGGCGGCTATCAGCCGTACGCGACCGAGGAGTTGATCGAACTCCTGGTCCGCATCAAGCCCACTATCCCTCGTTACTGCCGGGTCAACCGCATCATCCGGGACTTTCCTTCGACGCATGTGGTGGCAGGCAACCGGCGAACCAGCCTGCGGCAAGACGTTCACATCGAGCTGAAGCGGCGGGGCTTGGAGTGCAACTGTATTCGATGCCGGGAAATCCGCGGGCGGTCGGTGAGGGCGGGTGCGCTGCGCCTGGAGGACGAGACCTATGCTGCCGGTGGCGCTGAGGAACACTTCTTGTCCTTTGTGACTCCAGACGATCGCTTGGCCGGATTCCTACGGCTCTCACTGCCTGGCGTGGATTCACCCCACTTGGATATGAGAGATCTGGACTCGGCGGCGCTGATCCGCGAAGTCCACGTCTATGGCCAATCCGTGGGGATGGGGCGCTCCCGGCGGGGCGCCGCCCAGCACATTGGTTTGGGCCGGCGGTTGGTCGACCACGCCGAGAGCCTGGCAAGAGAGGCGGGTTTCGCCCGGATGGCGATCATCGCCGCTCTGGGGACCCGGGGTTACTATGCACGGTTGGGCTACGCACTGGGCGAAACTTACATGCTCAAGACGCTATTGTGATATTTTTCACAATCTGAACCAGATTTCTTGGGTCGATCAGGCGAGCCCGGGATAGGCGATCAACCCCTCGAACACTTCCCCTTGCTCCCAAATGGGGTCCACGCCGGCTAGAACGCCGCCGCCGGGGTCCCCGTTGACAATGGCCTTGCCCAGCCGCTGGACGATGGCCGCTTGAAGCTCGTCATAAGGCAAGTTGGTCGATGGGGGATTGCGGATGGCGCCCGGCCAGTGGGAGCCGTCGAGGAACAGAACGCCGACCGTGTGGGTTCGGCAGAAGGCCTCCAAGGCGCCTGCGAAGCCGGCTAGGTTGGTTGGATACCCGAGCACGATGTCTTCCGGCTTGGGGAACTGTGGTTACCGTCCCCGGCGAAGCTGCGCAGACCGAAGTCACGATAGCGCCGGTTGGCCGCGTCGACGGACAGGATGTGGGTCGGTTCGTCAACGGCTCTGAGTACGGTCATCGGCCCAGACCATAACAAAGCCTACCTGGGGGCCGCAGCAATCGTCACTTGCCTTCGCCCCATGATCGATGGGTCGGCAAGGTGACTGATATAATCCCCGGTCGAGACAGGAGATTCGGAAGGGTAGGACAACCAGATGGGTTGGTACAGCGGCAACTGGTGGTCGTTCATCAGGTACGACGAAGAGCAGGACCAGCCGGAGGTAAGCCGGGAGCTCATCCTGCGTGTCGCCCGCTACGCTCGGCCCTATTGGCGGGGTGTAGCCGTCATTCTGACCACGATCGTGGCTATCTCGCTGCTTTCGCTCCTTCCGCCCCTCCTGATTCGAGATCTCATCGACCACGCCCTGCCCAATCGAGACGCAGGCCGGCTCAACCTGTTGGCCTTGGGCATGGTGGCTGTGCCCTTGATCAATGGCTTGCTTGGGGTTGCCCAGCGCTACGCCAGCTCGCGCATCGGCGAAGGTGTGATTTACGACCTTCGGCGGGATCTGTATGCCCACCTCCAGCGGCTGAGCCTGCGCTTCTTCACTCACACGCATGCCGGTGAGTTGATGTCCCGTCTTAACAACGACGTCGTTGGCGCTCAGCGGGCCATCACTGGCACGGTGATGACCTTGATCAGCAATGCCGTTTCCCTGGTCGCCACTTTGGCCATCATGTTCAGTCTTGAGTGGCGCCTGACCTTGCTGGGGATCGCCATCTTGCCCCTGTTCGTCATCCCAGCGCGCCGCGTCGGTCGGACGCTGCGCCAGATCACGCGCCAGTCGATGGAAAACAACGCCCGCATGAACGCCATGATGAACGAGACCCTGAACATAAGCGGGGCGCTGTTGGTTAAGATTTTCGGCCGCTACCGAACGGAGGTCGACCGCTTCGCCGACCGGGCAGCGGCTGTGCGTGACATTGGAATACGGCAGGCGGTGGTTGGCCGTTGGTTCTCTCTCGGCCTTAGCCTTGTAAGCGCGCTGGGAACGGCCATGATCTTCTGGATGGGCGGACACCTGGTCTTGCAGGGTGCCTTCACTATCGGGACGATCGTGGCCTTCACCGCTTACCTTTCCGACCTTTACGGCCCGCTGATGGCCCTGACCAACGTGCGGGTGGACTTTGCCACCTCGATGGTCAGTTTTGAACGTGTGTTTGAGGTGCTCGACCTTCCCCAAGAGATCCATGACCCGCCGGTGCCCGTTCGGCTCGAGAAGGTCAGTGGCCATGTAGCGTTCGACGACGTCTGGTTTTCCTACCAGGGGCAGGATGACCGTCCCGTAGGACTGGAAGAAGTTCGCCGCTTTCGCCGCAATGCGACCTACATTCCAAAGGAGCAGAAGGAGAAGGGCGATAGCGATAGGCCAGGCGAAGGCACCGCCCTCCCGCCAATCGAGCCCGAAGTCCGCTGGGCATTGCGCGGCGTAAGCTTCGAAATCCGGCCTGGTGAGGTGGCAGCCTTGGTCGGGCCAAGCGGGGCCGGCAAGACCACCATCACCTACCTGGTCCCCCGCCTGTACGATCCCTTGCGTGGGCAGGTCAAGCTCGACGGCCAAGACCTGAGACAGTTGTCTCTGGACGAGCTGGCCGAGCACATCGGCATGGTCACACAGGAGACCTACCTGTTCCATGACTCACTGATGACCAATCTACTCTACGCGCGGCCGGGTGCTGCCATGTCGGAGGTCGAGGCTGCCTGCCGGGCCGCCAACATACACGAATTCATCGCCAGCTTGCCGGAAGGCTATGAGACAGTGGTCGGCGAGCGCGGCTATCGCCTCTCGGGGGGAGAGAAGCAGCGCGTGGCGATCGCCCGTGTGATCCTCAAAGATCCTCGGGTTCTGATTCTGGATGAGGCCACCAGCCACCTCGACTCCCAGTCCGAAGCGCTCATCCAAGATGCCATGCAGAAAGTCATGCAAGGCAGGACGTCGATTGTGATCGCCCATCGGCTGAGCACCGTCAGGGGGGCGGACCAGATCTTGGTGATGCAAAAGGGACAGCTGGTGCAGCGGGGCAGGCATGAAGACCTGCTTACTCAAGGCGGCCTTTATGCCAACCTGTACGAGACCCAGTTTCACCCTCAGACGTCCCCCGTCTGATCACTGGTCGGCCCGTTTTCGATCCCCAGGGCCAGACCGTCGCCTGCCATTCAGATGCAACCCGTTCCCCATTCCTGCGTATAGATAGGTAGAGAGCGCGGAAGAAAGGCAACTCGGGGCATGCCGACCACGCACAACCCAGAAGAGGCCGTGTGGATTGCGCGTGCCCGGAACGGGGACGACATGGCTTTCGCCAACCTTGTGGGTGCCTACCAGGCGCCGGTTTTCAACCTGTGCTACCGGATCCTCGGCGAGCCTGCAGCTGCCGAGGATGCCGCCCAGGAGAGCTTCTTGAAAGCCTACCGCCATCTGCGGCGTTATGACCCGCGCCGAAAATTCGCCAACTGGATGTTGACCATCGCCTCCAATCACTGCGTTGACACGCTGCGCCGCCGCCGGGTGCGCACGCTTCCCCTCGACTCGGCGGGCACAAAGGGAACCCAAGTGCAGGCTCCCGAGGCGGAGGTCATCGAATCTGAAACGGCCGGTCGGCTTCAGGCGCTGATCGATGCGCTTGACCCTCTGGACCGCGCGGCCATTGTGCTTCACTACTGGTTTGACATGCCGTTGGATGAGATCGGCCGCAGCTTGAACCTGAGCCCGAGTGCCGTCAAGAGCCGTATGTTTCGTGCGCGCCGAGTTCTGGCGCTGGGTTGGTCTGCCGATGAAGCGGAGACGCGCCATGAATCATGAGCAGGTGAGGTCCTGGATCCTCGAAGGCGAATCCACCGATGCAGTAATTTCCCGAATGGCCACGGAGCATCTGGCGGATTGCACCGAATGTCGGGCGTTCGCCGCGCAATGGGCAGGGGTGCGGCAGGCGCTTGAAGCCCGACCGGCCGCGATGCCCGGAGCGGGTTTTGAAAAGCGCTGGGTTGAAAGACTACGTGTGGCGCGTCGCCTGCGGCACCGACGCCAGACAGCGCTGGCTCTTGCCTGTTCCGGGCTCGGAGCCACCGCCACCCTGGCTGTCATGGGATGGTGGGTGCTTGGTGCCCCCGCCCAGGCAGTGGGAATCGTTCTGGGTCAGTTGGCGGCGCTTGATGCGCAACTCCGGCTGGTGGTGGACTCGCTGCGAATCGTGTCCAGCGCCCTGCCTCCGCTCGCCAGCTTCGGCCTGATGTGGGCGGGAATGGCGGTCGCCCTGGGATTGATCATGCTCTACACAGGATTTAGTGCGCTATGGACGGCATCGTTTTACCTGGCCGTCCTGCAAACTCAAGCCAAGGAGAATTGAAATGAAGAGGAAGCTGCTAGCAAGCCTGGTGCTGGTCTCGCTGCTCGTCGTCCTGCTTCCGACGTCCGTCCTGGCAGCTGGCCCCGCTGACGGGCGCGTGATCTTCGGGGACTCGTACACCCTGGAGGTGGGGCAGGTGCAGGATGGCGACCTGATTGTCCTGGGGGGCAACGTCAATCTGTTGGAGGGATCGACGGTCCAGGGGAGCATCCTGGTCATGGGTGGCAGCGTCTCGGCAGCCGGAGAAGTCACGGGTGACGTCGCCATCCTAGGGGGTAACGCCGAACTGTTGGACACGTCCCACATCCACGGCGATGTGTCAAGTGTGGGCGGTAATCTCAAACGCTCGTCGGGGGCGCAAGTCGACGGCCAGGTTGTACGCGGACAGGGGCTGGATGTGCCCTTCAACTTCCGCCTTGGACCCTCGATCATCAAGCCGAGCATTCCGAACTGGTCTCTGCGGCTCAGCCCGGTGTTCAACTTATTGTGGTTTGGTTTCCGAACCCTGATGCTGGCGGCGCTGGCCGTGCTGGTCGTGATCTTCTGGCCTGAACCTACACTGCGCGTGGGGCGGGCGGCCGTGGGACAACCCTTCGCGGCTGGCGGGTTGGGTTTGCTGACCCAGATCATAGGCATCCCGGCCCTAATCCTTCTGTTGCTGACGATCCTATTCTCACCCCTGAGTTTCCTCGGTCTGCTGCTTCTGCTCGTGTCGGCGCTCTTCGGCTGGGTGGCTCTCGGGTTGGAAGTCGGACGCCGGCTGGGGCTCGCCTTCAACTGGGATATGCACCCTGCTGCGGAAGCCGGTATTGGAGGCTTCCTGATGACACTGGTCATCGGCGGCGTCGGGCTGATTCCGTGCATTGGATGGGTGGCGCCGTTTGTGGTGGTGTGTATTGGCTTGGGCGCCGTCCTGCTGACCCGTTTTGGCAGCCGGGATTACCAGCCGGCATCGGCGGTGGCCGTCTCTGAACCCCCGGTACCCCCCAAACCGGCCAGCAGTCGAAAGCGGACTTCCTCCGGTGAGAAGAGCTGACGATACCAACTGTCCAGCGTAAGGTCATGAGCGCCCTCCAATCGGAGGGCGCTCTGCTTGTTCCGCTTGCTGCCGGTGCTGCGCTGGGTCAATCCTCCAGAGTGAGTTCGGCCTTATCGAAGGGCGGGACAGGTTCGCCCGGAGGGACCGAGATTCCGTCCACAGAAAGGGTGGCAATCCGGCCCCTGCCCGAGGGAACGCGGATCAGGACACCTGGGTAATCGAATTTGTAGTCGCCGGTGGACGACCAGGTGAGGCGCCATTTGTTCCCTGTGCCGGAGGCGAGGAAACGATCCCATCGGTGAGGGCCATACCCATCCCCGGCATCGTCGTACAGACTCCCTTCGCACTCGCCGGATTTGGGGAGGCACAAGGTCAGAGCCAGCGTGCCTCCTTTGTCGGTAGGCAGGATGCTCCCCTCACGCATCAGGAGTGGAGGTATGGGGGGATCCGATCGCACCCTAACTCGAGTGCCACCTTGAAGCCGCCGTCCATCGTCCCAGTAGGTGTACCAACCCCCGCTGGGCAAGCGCAGCTCCCGTGAAACTTGGCCGGGATTGAGGATCGGCGCCGCCAAAAGGTGGGGGCCAAGTCCGAAGCTGCTCTCGATGGACCAAAGATGTCGGTCGGATGGATCGAACCAGAAGACCGGCCTCATCCAAGGCAGCCCATGCTCAGCAGCTTCCGCCGAGAGTGTGTACAGATATGGCTCCAGGGACTTCCTGAGGTCTAAGAGCTGGCGAACATCGTGGGTCACGTCGGGCCCAAAGCGCCAGGGTTCACGGGGCGGCGAGGTAGCAGCCGAGTGCACGCGGCAGAACGGCACGAGGCAGCCCAGGGCGAACCAGCGGAGGTAGAGCTCGGGATCGGGATGGCCATTGAAGCCGCCGATGTCGGATCCAGAGAACAGGATCCCTGAAAGGGAAAGGCCAAGCAGACTGGGTACGGTATTCTGCAGGTCTTCCCAACAGGACACCGTGTCGCCCGTCCAATGCCATGCATAGCGCTGGACGCCAGCCCAACCAGAGCGTGTCAGCAGAAACGGGCGACGATTGGGTCGCTGGGATTGAAGCGCCTCGAAACCTGCACGGTCCATCTGGAGGCCGTACAGGTTGTGGGCGGTTGCGTGATCTCCGCCGAGGCCCTCCAGATCGTGGCGGGTGTAAGTGGGGAAGGTTGTGTCTCCCCAGGCGGCGAAGCACGTCGGCTCGTTCATATCGTGCCAAAAACCGTCGATCCCCATATCCAGCATGCGGCGATAGAGATCACCCCACCAGGTGCGCGTCGCTGGGCGAGTGAAGTCTGGGAAACCCACCCACCCGGGCCAGACCAGGCCGCGCATGATTTGGTGGTTCGGCAGCTGGCAGAAATGCCCGCCTTCAAGCCCTGATTGGTAGATGTCATAACCCTCAACCTGCTTCACGCCGGGGTCGAGGATGGCGACCAGGCGAACGCCCACCTCATGGAGCTCTTCTGCAAGTCTGGGGACATCGGGAAATCGCTTTGGATCCACCGTGAAGACCCGGTAACCGAGCATGTGGTCGATATCGAGATGCACGGCGCTCAGGGGCAGCTCGTGGGCACGGTATCCATCCAACACGGCCTGAATGTCCGTCTGGCTTCGGTACCCCCACCGCGATTGATGCAACCCGAGGGCCCAGCGCGGTGGTAGCGGCGGCCGGCCGGTCAGCTCCATGAATCTCGGCAGGGCCGATTGAAGGGGACCGGCGATGAAATACGAGACAAGCTCACCCGCCGAGAACCTGGCTTCGGCACGATCCCCGAGCGTAACCCAGCCGTCATGGGGGTTGTCGTAAAAGACCAGATAGGCGCCCCGGGCATGGAGTCCCGAATACACCGGGATACTCAGGTAGAGGGGATCGTGGCCGGGCAGATAGCCGCCCGAGGGGTCAGCATTCCAAAGGCGATAGCGACCGGGACGCAGGTTGAGGCCGGCCGAACGCTCCCCCAATCCAAAGATGCACTCCCCGGGGCGAAGCGGGCTTTGCACCGACCAGCCGTCGTCGATTCGCTGTGGTGGATCGTCCTGCCGAAGCGGGTTCCCGTCCATATCGTAGAAGGCGGCGGCACCGGTGTGCGCTAGCCGAAGGCTGAGCCTGGTTGATGTGAGGACAATATGTTCTTCGCCCCGCGTACGGTTTATCTTGACGGCGGGCCACGTGTGCCGGGAGATGGCGTAATCAGGGGATCGTTTGCCGGGGGTCCACCTGAGCTTCACCAGATCGTCGGCCAAGAACTCGACCCGCACTGTAGCGTTGCGAAACCTGAGCTCCACGCCCTGTTCGACGTCGCGCATCTCGACCAGGCTCCCGATGTCCGATGGTCTGGAGGGTGGATCTGGATGGGCTGGATTCCACCGGTCTCGGTAGCGGGCGAAGCGTACGCTTTTCAGCACATCGTTCCATCCCAGGACTCGAACCCCGTCGAAGAGCCTCGTCAAAAGGGACATGCGACGTCGCTTTCCCATGGCATCCGGCTGGGAATCAGGGCCAACTCCCGATAGGCGGGGGCAACCTTAAAAATGATGCGCTGTGGGGCCGGGCACTGGCCCCGCGCGGGCTGCTTGGCTATAATCGGTCGAGCGGTCATAGTCGGTCTCAGCGGGTGGTCCAGCGTATGTCTTTCGTTCACCTCCATGTCCATTCTGAATACTCCCTGCTGGATGGCCTGAGCCACATCCCACAACTCATCGATCGCACGAAATCCCTTGATATGCCGGCCGTCGCCCTGACCGATCACGGCACGATGTTCGGCGCCATCGAATTCTATCGGACGGCCAAAGCTGCCGGAGTCAAGCCCATCGTTGGCATGGAGGCTTACCTTGCTCCGCGCACGATGTCCGATCGAGATCCGCAGAGAGACTCGCGCGCCTATCATTTGCTCCTCTTGGCTGAGAACGATGCCGGCTACCAGAATCTACTGCAAATTGCCTCCGCAGCGCAGTTGGAGGGGTTCTACTACAAACCCCGCATCGACCGCGACTTTCTGGCCGCGCACAGCCAGGGGCTGATCTGCACCACTGGCTGCTTGTCCGCCGACGTGCCCCGCGCCCTGCAAAGGGGAGACGTCGAGACGGCCACCAAGCGCCTCGATTGGTACTATCAGGTTTTCGGCCCCGATCGTTTCTTCGTCGAACTCCAGTCCCATGGCATCCCCGAACTCATTGAGGTGAACAAGAAGCTCTTGGAGTTGGCACCCCGCTACCAGGCACGCTTTGTGGCCACCAATGATGTCCACTATGTCAACCCTGAAGATGCCGACCTGCAGGACATTATGCTTTGCATCCAGACGGGCAATATCCGCAGCGAACCGGATCGGATGCGGATGGCCGACGGCACCTTCTACCTTCGCAGCCCGATGGAGATGCAGGAACTGTTCGGCCACGTGCCGGGCGCCTTGGAGAACACGCTGTTGATCGCCGAGCGCTGCGAGGTCGATCTGGATTTCAAAGGCTACCACCTGCCACAGTTCGAAGTTCCCGAAGGTGAGACCGCCGAATCGTACTTGCGCCGGCTGTGCCTTGGGGGTCTGAAGCGGCGCTATGGCGCCGATTCTGGGGTGGCCGCCATCCGTGAGCGGCTCGACTACGAACTCGGCATCATCCACGAGATGGGGTTCGACACCTATTTCCTGATCGTCTGGGATCTGTGCCGCCACGCCCGCGACCAGGGCATCTGGTACAACGCGCGGGGTTCGGCGGCTGGGTCGATTGTGGCCTACAGTCTGGACATCACCCTTGTCGATCCGCTGGAGCATGGCCTGATCTTTGAGCGTTTTCTGAACCCGAGCCGCGTGTCGATGCCTGACATCGACCTGGATTTTCAGGACGATAAACGCCGCGTCATGCTCGAGTACACGGCCAACAAATACGGCCATGACAAGGTGGCGCAGATCATCACCTTTGGCACGCTCGGTGCGAGGGCAGCCATCCGCGATGTCGGCCGGGTGCTGGATATCCCACTGCCGGAGGTCGATCGGGTGGCCAAGCTGGTGCCCAACATCCCGGGCAAGCCCGTCCACATCAAGGACGTGCTCGAGGACGTCACCGCATTCAAGGACGCCTACGGGTCGGCACCTTATATGCAGGACCTGATCGAAACGGCGATTAAGCTTGAAGGAACCGTGCGGAACGCCGGCACACATGCCGCCGGTGTCATCATCACCGACCGTCCGATCACGGAGTACATCCCGCTTCATCGTCCGACGCGCGGCAGCCTGGAGGACAGCCCGATCGGCGCCGTGACCCAGTTCGAGATGCAGGTGCTGGACTCCTTGGGGCTGCTCAAAGTCGACTTCCTCGGGCTTTCCACTTTGACCGTGATGGCGCGGGCATGTGAGATGATCCGACATCGACATGGCGTGGATCTGAGCATCGACACCATCCCGGTCGATGACCCCGAGACGTTCGACTTGCTCGGCCTGGGCGATGTGCTGGGTGTCTTCCAGGTGGAAGGCGCCGGGATGCGCCGTTATCTCGTCGATATGAAGCCCAAGGAATTGGCCAACGTCATCGCCATGGTGGCGCTCTATCGCCCTGGCCCACTCGAGTTCATCCCGACCTACATTCGCAGGATGCATGGCGAGGAGCAAGTCAGCTATCGCCACCCCGCCCTCGAGTCAGTGTTCCGCGAGACCTTTGGCATCCCGGTCTACCAGGAACAGATCATGTCGGCCGCCATGCAGCTGGCGGGCTACACCGCCTCCGAGGCGGACGGGCTGCGCAAGGCCATCGCCAAAAAGAAGGCCAAGCAGCTCGTGAAGCATCGAGAGAAGTTCATCCAGGGCGCGGTCAATGCCGGGATGGACCAACCTATTGCCAGTGAGATTTTCGATGATTGGGAGAACTTCGCGCGCTATGGATTCAACAAAGCCCACGCTGCCGACTACGGCGTAATTGCCGTTCAGACGGCTTACCTCAAAGCCCATTATCCGGTCGAGTACATGACGGCCCTTATGTCGGTCTTTCGAGGGGACACCGACAAGGTGGCTCTCTATATGGCCGACTGCCGGCGCATGGGATATGACGTGCTTCCGCCGGACGTCAACGCCAGCGGGATGGATTTTGAGATAGACGATAATTCGGGCCCCCTGCCGGCCATCCGCTATGGGATGGCTGCGATCAAGAACGTCGGCGAGGGCGCCGTCCAGGCGATCCTCGATGCCCGACAAGGCCGCCCCTTCCTGGATCTAAACGAATTCGCCACCCGGGTGGACCTGCGGCAAGTAGGCAAACGCGCTTTGGAGAGCCTTGTCCGCGTGGGAGCGTTCGACAGCCTTGGATCCCGGCTGGCGGTGTTGGAAAACCTGGACCGGCTGCTGGCTGTTTCGACATCCCATTTCCGGGCCAAGGAAGTTGGCCAACTCACCATGTTTGGTGCCGGCTCAGGCGTGCAGGAGAAGTTCGAGCTGCCACCGGCCACGCAGCAAATCTCGCGCCGTCAACAATTGGGTTGGGAAAAGGAGCTGCTTGGCTTGTACGTATCCGATCATCCCCTGACCCCGCTTATGGACGATCTGACCCAGATCGTTTCGCACTTCAGCGCAGAGCTGGGCGACACCGCTCAGGGACAGAATGTGTGCGTGGCTGGGATGGTGACCCATGTCCGGCCCTACCAAACGCGCTCGGGTAAACCGATGGGATTCGTGAGCCTTGAAGATCTGCAGGGCAGCCTTGAGTTGGTGATCTTCAGCCGTACCTGGAAGGAGGTCGCCGACTGGCTCGCCCCTGACAAAGTAGTGGTCGTCAGGGGAAAGATCGATCGCGAGCGAGGTGACCCCAAGGTCCTGGTGGATGAGATCACAACCGAGGTGAAGTTGGTGCAATCGGCCGAGCCCGCCTCGGGCACTCAAAAGCCTTTGCCTCCTTCGATGCCCCCATCGGGCGGCGAGGCTGCGTCTGACCATGGCCCGGCGGCGAATGGTTTGCCGGGGAGGCCAAACAAGCGGCGCGAGGAGCGGCCCGAGGCGCAACCCGGCCAAGACGTGGTGCCCGTTCACTCGGGCCCGACCCGGCCGCCCCAGGCTGGGACGCTGCCGGCGAGCGCCATTGCCCAGGCGGCGGAGGTTGTCGTTGAGGCGGCTTTAGCCACGGCGGTGATGGCCGGGGCTGGTGACGCCAGCGCACGCTGCAAGCTGACGGTGGTGCTAAAATCAACCGGTAATGCCGATCGGGATGCCCGTCGGATGCGGCGGGTTCACGGTCTGCTGACATCCTATCCCGGCGAAGATAGGTTTGCATTCCATGTGCATGAGTCCTCCCGACAATATCTGCTGGAATTCCCCAGCTTCACAACCGGCCTGTGCGACGAACTCGTCTCACAACTGCAAGGCATCTTGGGCGAGAACACCGTACTCGTCGAGTCTGTCCCCGTCTAAACCCGATGGATAGAATAGGCGTCCTCACTTCAGGCGGCGATGCGCCGGGGATGAATCCCTGCCTGCGCGCCGTCGTCCGGACTGCCCACTCCAAAAATGTCGAGGTGGTCGGAATCCGAGAGGGTTTCGATGGCCTGCTGCGGGGGGAACGGATGCGCCTGACGGCGCGCGATGTTGGCGGCATCATCCAGCGCGGGGGGACGATCTTGCAGACGGCGCGGTCGCCGGAATTCCGAGAGCGCAAGGGCCGTCTGAGAGCGCTGCGGGAGCTGAACGAGGCCGAGATCGAGGGCCTGGTGGTCATCGGCGGCGACGGGTCGATGCAGGGTGCCTTTCTGCTGACTGAGATGGGCTTCCCCGTGGTGGGCGTCCCAGCCTCGATCGACAACGACATCTGGGGAACCAATATGGCCCTGGGTGTAGACACGGCGTTGAACACAATTATGGAGGCCGTCGACAAGCTGCGCGACACGGCTTCATCGCACCAGCGGGCGTTCCTTATCCAAACCATGGGCAGGAATTGCGGCTACCTGGCCCTCATGGCCGGAATCATTTGCGGCGCTGAGGTGATCCTGATCCCGGAGCGACAGACCAGCCTGGCCGAGGTCGCCGAAGCCGTGGAGGATGCCTACGCGAGGGGAAGACTCACGCCATCATCATCGCCGCCGAGGGCAACAGCCTGGCACCTCAAGAAGTGGTGGATCATTTGGAAGGGCTGGAGGTCGGCTTCAAGACGCGCCTGACCATTTTGGGCCACATCCAGCGCGGCGGTCGGCCGGGTGCCTTTGACCGGCTGCTGGCCACTCGGATGGGGGTCAAAGCGGTCGAAAGCCTTCTGGCCGGCGAGACCAGCGCCATGATCGGTCTGGATGGCCGCGAAATTGCCACGGTCCCCTTGAGCGAGGTGGTTTCACGCCAGCGCGAAGCCAACATCGAGTATTTCGACATGGCTCGCATGCTGGCCCGCTGAGTTCTGTCCCCGCCTGCCTCTCCACGACGAAACCGAACCTGAGATCACCTGGATACCCGCCGCCGGGCGCTGACCCGGCACTCGGTGGGGCTGGCCCAAAGCTTGCATCCCTTCCGGCAGATGCCGTTGAATACCCTGATCCCCCGGAGGGAGCCCCCAATGCTCAAAGCGGCCAGCCTGACCACAGCCGAGGCGCTGGTGGAGCGCCTTGAATTACTCAGCGAGCCCTATCGCGGCAATACGATAGCCTGGATTGAACGCTGCGCAGCTCGCACGTTCACCGACCTGGATCAGGACATCGGCCAATTTCTTGACGAGCTCAATCCCGACCTGCGGGACGAGTATTTGCTCAACATGACGATGATCCTCAACGACGCGGTCAAGTACTTCGGAGTCGCAAGTTGTCCCGCCGGGGGATAAGCTGGCCGTGGGCGGACGCACAAACGAAGAGAGGCCCCTGAAGAACTCCAGGGGCCTCTTGCTTTGGGTTTGCTTAGAAAGAGAAATGGGAACCTGCTTAGGCGGCGCTTTGGGCCACCTTGTAGGCTTGGCCGTACAAATGGCCCGTAATGGCGGCGCCATAGGCGATGGCTGGAAACACGCCGATGATGCAAATTAACACGCCGACGGTGCTAAGTATGCCGCTGGCGATCCCGGCCAAGAGCCAGGCGATGATGTAACCGCCCGGGTTGGTGCGCACCAGTTTGAAGGCGTTGGCCGGATTGAGCGCCTTGGCAAGCTGGCCGTGGTCAGCGATTTCGCCGATCGAGGCCGGGAGCAGAAGGCCAACGATGATGCCATACGGCAGGCTAACGCAGGCGTTCAGGATCGACAGAATGCTCGTAAAGGTTCCGCCTTGATCCTGGTTGGCAGCGATCGCAGCTACGCCAGAGAAGCAGCCGACAATCAGCATCAAGGGTATCGACCATACAATAGCCACCACGATGACCTTCAGGCCGTCGATGATCAGGGCGCCGAAATCGGACCATTCGGCAAGCGCCGGTTCTTCACCACGGATCACGTGGCGGGTGATCGCCACCGTCCAGCCTATGAGGGGGATCATTGCCAGGCCGGCGGTGATGATGCCGACTAGGACGACCACTGACGAGATGGCCATCTTCTTGACCCAATCCGCGTCCTTCCAAACGAAAGTAAATGATTGCCCGTAGTCCATGCCTTCCTCCTCAGAAGTCGATGTTTGGAGAATCTACAAGTGGTGCTGGCTTGCTCGGCCGGTTGGGGTTCTTCACGGCGCATTCTCACGGGCGCGAAGCTTACACTGTTACTGGTCACAATGCAAGCCATGGACCTCTCTCAAAGGGAAAAGCCAACCGGCCAGCTTGTGAATTATCTCACAAGCCGGATGGGGTTAGCGCCAGCTTGAAGTGTTGTATGGGAGATGGCAACTTGGCGTCGCATGCGGCAGGAAAAGCGGCTGTTAGATCCACTCGGGCTCGCGATATATCCCGAAGACATCCTTCATAACGCTGACGATCTCACCAAGAGTGGCGTAGCGGTGGACGGCTTCCATCACATGCGGCATCACGTTCTGGCTGCCCTGACAGGCCAGGCGCAGGCGGTCGAGAGCCTCCCCCACGGCGGCTTGATCACGGGACTTCCGCAGCTCACTAAGTCGGGTGACCTGGCGCTCGTGACCGCTGGGGTCCATCTGGAGGATGGGGATCTCGTAGTGCTTCTCCTCGGCGAAGGCGTTCACGCCCACGATTTGTCGGGCACCCTGGTCGATCTCCTGCTGGTAGCGGTAAGCTGCATCGGAGATCTCCCGTTGGAAGAATCCGACCTCGAGCGCCGGCACCACGCCGCCCAGATCCCGAATGCGTTCGAAGTAGCTCTTGGCGAGGGATTCCATCCGATTGGTCATGGCCTCCACGAAGAAAGATCCCCCCAAGGGGTCGACCGTATTGGTCACGCCGGATTCCTCAGCCAGGATCTGCTGGGTGCGCAGGGCGATCTTGACGGCGTGCTCAGACGGAAGAGCGAGAGCTTCGTCCATTGAATTCGTGTGCAGCGATTGCGTGCCTCCCAGGACGGCCGCCAGCGCTTGGAAGGCGACGCGTACGATGTTGTTTTCGGGCTGTTGGGCGGTGAGGCTGACGCCGGCGGTTTGGGTGTGGAAGCGCATCAACCACGAGCGCGGCTGCCTGGCTCCGAACGTCTCACGCATTTCGCGGGCCCAGATCCTTCGCGCCGCGCGGTACTTGGCGATCTCTTCGAAGAAGTCGTTGTGGGCGTTGAAAAAGAACGACAGCCTGGGCGCGAATTCGTCGATGTCCAGGCCCCGATCCAGGCTCCAGCGGACATATTCCAGGCCGTCAGCGAGGGTAAAGGCCAGCTCCTGGGCAGCCGTGGATCCCGCTTCACGGATGTGGTATCCAGAAATGGATATCGGGTTCCATTGGGGCAAGCGCTGGGCGCCATATTCGATCGTGTCCACCACCAGGCGCATGGACGGCTGGGGTGGGAAGATGTACTCCTTTTGAGCGATGTACTCCTTGAGGATGTCATTCTGAATGGTCCCCCGCAGCTGTTCGGGCCGAATGCCTTGCTTCTCGGCGGTCGCCACGTACATGGCCCAGATCACGGCGGCCGGCGAGTTGATGGTCATGCTGGTGGAAACCTTGTCCAGCGGGATGTCGGCGAAGAGGATTTCCATGTCCCTGAGAGAAGAAACCGCCACACCGCATGTTCCAAATTCCCCAAGGGCTTCAGGGTCATCCGTGTCGTAACCCATCAAGGTGGGCAAATCGAATGCCACCGACAAGCCGGTTTGACCCTTCTCAAGCAGGTACTTAAACCGCTCGTTGGTCTCTTCGGCCGTTCCGAACCCGGCGAACATCCTCTGAGTCCAGGGACGACCCCGAAACATGTTGGGGTGAATGCCCCGCGTGTAAGGGTACTCACCAGGCAGGCCAAGATCCCGCATGTAGTCCAATTCGGAAACTGAGACGGGCGTGTAAAGACGATCGACGTCCTCGGAAGAGGTGGTCATGAACCGCTCGCGCCCTTCGGGTCTGCGAGCCATGGATTGATGCAGGGTGGTTTCTTCCCACTTCTCAAGGGCGAGCTTGAGCTCTTCGATCTTCTGAGGATCGTACATTCACACCTCCCACGGCCCGATTTCGCGGATTATAGCATGGGGGCGTCAGCCCTTCGGCGACCTTACAGCCGGCTTGCATATCCATCACCTGACGGATCTGTCATGGCACAATCATAGACAAGGTGCGTGACCAAAAGTGGAGGAAAGCCGAGCATGAACAAGAACAACACGCCTGCGCTAAGTCTGATCGGCCTCTCGTGGGCCCTCATTGGAATGGGGTACATGAGCATCCAGTTCCATTTCCTTCCCGAAGGATTGGCGCTAGTGACTGAGACTCTTGGGCTCTTCCTGGCCGGTTTCTTGAGCGGGGCGTTGCTGCTCTCGGTGGCCGAAAACATGGATAACAGATTGGGCCGATGGCTGGTGGTCTTCGGTTATGTGCTGTTTGCCCCCTTGGGGATCATGGTCGGGTTGTTGGCCCCCGGCGCATATGAACCGGTCCAGATCGGAAGTTCAATCACGTTCGCTGTTCTCGCCCCGGTGTTGATTACCATCACAGCCGTGATGGCGGTCGGCATCGGTTTGGGCTTTACCGGCGGCTTGGCAATGGCTGCGCACCGCATCATCAACAGAGATTAACTAACAAACCGATGCCCTCGCCAGTCGAAGGGCCTGGCGGGGAATAACCACAGGGCGGGTCTCTTTTCGACCCGTCCTGTCCATTTAAGGGCAGCCCGCAAATCGACCAAAGTCAGCTTTGGTGCTTGGAGGGTGGTTCTTCGTCCGCCCCGTTGCTTCGGAGGCCGCGCAAGAAGCCGAGCACACCGGCGGCCATGACCTGGCTCTGTGCCAACGCCCGGTCGGCGAGATGGCGGGCTCGGTCAATGCGGATTTCGGGCTCTTGCTGGGTCATCTCATACAGCTCGACCAGCACGCCATGGGTGGATTCGGGGTGGATGAACGCAATCCGTTTGCCCGCTGTCCCAATCACGGGCTCGGCATGGACCAGGCGCACGCCTTGGCTCTGGAGTGCGTCTAGGCTGGTCTGCAAATCATCGACCTCAAGGCACACGTGGTGGACGCCCGGGCCGCGCTTCTTAAGAAAGCGGGCGACTCCGCTGTCGGTGTCGGTCGGTTTGACCAGCTCGATGTCTCCCCCTTCGGTCGGCAAGAACGCGACCACGGATTGTTGCCCGGGCACATCCTCGACATGGCTGACCTCGAGTCCAAGTCCATCCCGCCAGAAGGCGAGCGCCTGATCGATATCGTCCACGACGATGGCAACATGATCAATGCGGTTGACTCGCGGCATTAGGCCCTCTCGGCGTCGAGTGCGTGTTCGTACCCATTGTAGCTTGAAAGGTTGCCCTGGCGAGGATGCCGGGCGCTAGAGGGTGGGCGGGGCTTGATATTCTCCCCACAAGCTTCGGAGCCGCCCGCAAATCTCCCCCAGCGTGACGTTGGCTTCCACGCAGGCAATCATGTAAGGCAAAAGGTTGTCACCCGCTTGGGCGGCAGCGCCAAGGCGTTCTAGGTGCGCCTCCACCTGGGTGCTGTCTCGCCGTCGGCGCAGGTCGGCGAGCGATTTGCGCTGGGCCTGCTCGACTTCAGGGTCGACCTGCAGCAGTTCGATAGGGACCTTTTGGTCGAGGGCGAATGCGTTGACCCCGACCACGATGGACTCGCGGGCTTCGATGGCCTTTTGGGCCAGGTAGGCGGACTCCTGGATTTCTTGCTGGATGAAGCCTGACTCGACTGCCCGCAATGCGCCTCCCATGGTATCGATGCTTGCCATGTACTCAAGAGCACGCCGTTCGATTGCATCCGTGAGATGCTCGAGTGCGTAGGCCCCGCCCAAGGGATCCACGGTGTCCGCCACGCCGCTCTCATGGGCGATGATCTGCTGGGTTCGCAGCGCCACGCGCACAGCGTGTTCCGTTGGCAAGCCGAGGGCCTCGTCCATGCTGTTGGTATGCAGCGATTGCGTTCCACCCAGTACGGCTGCCAGAGCCTGCAGGGCGACGCGCACGACGTTGTTCTCAGGCTGCTGCGCCGTCAGAGTCGAACCGCCTGTCTGGGCGTGAAACCGCAACCGCCACGACTTCGGATCTCGTGCCCCATAGGACTCCTGCATCAACCGGCCCCAGATCCTGCGGGCTGCCCTGAACTTGGCGATCTCCTCTAGAAAATTGTTGTCCACGCTGAAGAAGAAGGCGAGTTGGGGTGCAAACTCATCGATGGCCAACCCGGTTTCCAGGGCAGCATTTACATACGCCTTGCCGTTGGCCAACGTGAAGGCCACCTCCTGAACAGCAGTCGCCCCAGCTTCCCGAATGTGATACCCGGAGATGGAGATCGTGTTCCAGCTTGGAATGTGCTCCCTGCAGTAGCTGAAGACATCTGTGATCAGGCGCATCGCCGGCGCCGGCGGGAAGATGTAAGTTCCGCGGGCAATGTACTCCTTGAGAATGTCGTTCTGGATCGTGCCTCGGAGCTTGGCCTCCGGCACACCCTGCCTCCTGGCTACGGCGATGTACATCGCCAACAACACGGCTGCTGGGGCGTTGATGGTCATGCTGGTGGAGACCTGGTCCAGCGGGATATGGTCGAACAGCTGCTCCATGTCCCCCAGGCTCGAGATCGATACCCCCACCTTGCCCACCTCGCCCTCGGCCATCGGGTCATCGGCATCGTAGCCAATCTGTGTCGGCAGATCGAAGGCCACTGAAAGACCGGTTTGCCCGTGGTCAAGCAGATATCGGTAGCGGGCGTTGGATTCGGCGGCGGATGCATAGCCGGCGTACTGGCGCATAGTCCAGTAACGCCCGCGATACATGGTGGGATGGACACCCCGAGTGAATGGAGGATCGCCCGGAAGACCAAGCGAACTTAGATAGGCCTCGTCCGGATCATCCGGCAAGAACACCCGTTGCAGGTCGATCCCAGACGACGTTTGAAAAGACTCCCGCCGCTCAGGGTGGTCCCTGAGGGCGTCCTCGAGGGTCCCGTGTTCCCACGCGGAGTAGGCTTCGTCAAAGGATTCTGCCATCACTCAATCCGTGTTCCTGCTTCGGCCAGCGCATCGCGCAGACCAAGCGTTGGTATCGCGTCCAATTCGTAGCCTTCGAAATCGAAGAACGTCATATGCTGGATGCCGAGCCCCGCAGCCTCCTTCAAACTTTCGAAGATCTCGGCATAGCTCAGATCGATGCCCGCCTCCCAGGCCAAGCCGAGCCGAAGTGCGGCGTGCTTGAGGCTGGCTATGTCCGGTCCTTCGACTTCAACGAAGCATCCGAAGGGGACCTCATCTAGCATAATCTCGACATCTTCAAGCTGAAACACCTCTCGGAACTTTTCGTAGACCAGAACGATCTGGTAGCCGAGCGCTTCCAAGAGATTGACAGCTTGGTTGGAAGACGAGATGGGGAGCTCAATTTCGCGCCGGGTCAAGCTTCGGCCTGTCCGCTCCTTGTAGGTCAGCGTGGCGGCCCGGTCCTGGCGGACGCGGAGCACGCGGCCTGATCTGGTCAGCTCGCCGCCGGAGGTATCGAATCGCCAGTTTCGCTCGAGGCAACGAGGGGCGAGGATGTGAGCGCCTTTGTCCTGAAGCGTCACCCTTACGCCGGCCAGGCTGGAGACCGGAAACTTGACTTCGATCTCGGTTGAGGTCTGCATATCAGAACAGGGTGAGCATGACCGAGTTCTGCTTGACGCTGTCTCCGCTCTTAACCCGTATGCGGCCGACGACGCCGTCTCTCGGCGACTTGAGCTCGTTCTGCATCTTCATGGATTCGAGGATCACCAGGTTCTGCCCCTTGATGACTTCGTCGCCTTCTTGCACCGGCACATCGACGACCAGGCCGGGCATGGGCGCCTTCAGTTTGTACTCTCCGGTCTGTGCGACGTCTCCCCCTGCCGCCTTCCTGAGAAGTCTCTGCCGCTCATCTTCGACCGACACTTCATACAGCTGGCCGCGCAGCAGCACGTCGAGTCCCTCTTGACCGGGACTGATATGGGCTTCAAAGGACCGATTTCCCAGCAAGAGGGAGTACACCGCCTGCTCGGCTATGGCCTGGAACTCGGCCGGCAGTCGCTTGCCATCGGCGAGAATTTCGCCTCCTTCGTTGATTTCAATTTCGTAGCTCTTGTCCCCGATTGTGGCAATGTATTTCACGCTCGCTGGCTCCCGGTTTGCTCGTTGGGGGAAGTCACATCAGACAATCGGATCATCGATGGAGCCGTTCCCAGCGGCCGACCCACTTCCAGTTGCTTGTGTCGCGTTCGCCACGGCGGACGATCTGCGATGCCTCCTGGGTCTGTCTGTGCGCATACAGCGTGCCGAAGATGGCGGCGATGTGACGCAGGTCCTCCTTATCCTCATCCATCTCATCCATCGAGAATCGCTCCTCGACGAATTGGGTGTCAAAGGATCCAGCGATGAAGCGGTGCGAGTCCATGATGTTTTGGTGAAATGGAATGTTGGTCTTGACGCCCAGGATCCGGTACTCCTCCAACGCGCGCCGCATGCGCAGGATGGCCTCGCCCCGCGTTTCGCCCCAGCAAATCAGTTTGGAAATCAACGAGTCATAGTAGGGCGAAATTTCGAATCCCGGATACACGCCGGTGTCAATGCGAACGCCGGGCCCGGTCGGGCCGACGGAAAGGCCAATCCGCCCGGTGGAGGGCATGAAGTTGTTGTATGGGTCCTCGGCATTGATTCGGCATTCGATGGCCCAGCCCTTCATCTGGACGTCTTCCTGCGTATAACGCATCTTACGGCCCCGGGCGATCCGGATCTGCTCCTTGACAATGTCGATCCCGGTAACCATTTCTGTCACCGGATGTTCTACCTGCAGACGGGTGTTCATCTCGAGGAAGTAGAAGTTCTGGTCCTTGTCGAGCAAGAACTCGATGGTCCCGGCATTCAGATAGTCCACTGCTTTGGCCGCTTTCTTGGCCAGCTCTCCCATCTTCATCCGCAGCTCGTCGTCGACGGCGGGGGAGGGCGCTTCCTCGAGGAGCTTCTGATGCCTCCGCTGCAGGGAGCATTCACGTTCGCCCAGGTGAATTGTGTCCCCGTCGTTATCGGCCAGGATCTGGAATTCGACGTGCCTGGCGTTGAGAAGCAGCTTCTCCAGATAGACGTTGCCGTCGCCAAATGCCGCTTCGGCCTCCCGCCGGGCTGCTGTCAGCAGGGATGGAAGCTCCTCAGCGGCAAGCACCTCACGCATACCCTTGCCACCGCCGCCGGCGGTGGCCTTGATCAACAGAGGAAAGCCGATGGACGGGGCAATGTCGATCAGGTCTTGGTCCCGAAGATCGCCTTCACCTTCGGTGCCCGGCACGACGGGTACCCCGGCTGCCGTCACGGTGGCCCGGGCGACCGCCTTGTCGCCCATAGCGGCGATCGCTGAAGGCCTGGGGCCGATGAAGATTAGGCCAGAGTCTACGACCGCCCGGGCGAAATCGTCCCGCTCAGCCAGGAAGCCATATCCTGGGTGGATCGCCTTGGCTCCGGATTTCATGGCGATATCAATGATCTTGTCGCCTCGGAGGTATGAGTCACGCGCCGGTGCCGGGCCCAGCTCGTAGGCCTCGTCGGCATAGCGGACGTGTAGGGCGGAGCGGTCCGGTTCCGAAAAGACAGCCACAGTGCTCATCCCGAGCTCGCGGCAAGCGCGGATGATCCGGACGGCAATCTCTCCTCGGTTGGCGATCAAGACTTTGTTAAACATGGTTTCGCCTCATCACAGGGGGATGTTGCCGTGCTTCTTGGCCGGATTGGCGTCACGCTTGTTGGACAGCATCTCGAGCGCATTGATCACCCTCGGTCGCGTGTGCCGGGGTTCGATGACGGCGTCCAGGAAACCACGCGAAGCGGCGATGTAGGGATTGGCGAATTTCTCCCGGTATTCGGCGACCAATTCGGCTTTCCTGGCCTCGGGGTCTTCGGCTTCGGCCAACTCCTTGCGGAAGATGATGCTCACGGCCCCATCGGGGCCCATGACCGCCAACTCGGCACCCGGCCAGGCGAGGTTCAGATCGCCCCGGATGTGCTTGGACGACATGACGTCGTATGCGCCGCCGTAGGCCTTTCGGGTGACCACCGTGATCTTGGGGACGGTCGCTTCGCAGTAGGCGTACAGAAGCTTGGCCCCATGGCGGATGATCCCGCCGTGTTCCTGCGCCGTGCCGGGCATGAATCCGGGCACGTCCACAAAGGTCACCAGGGGCACGTTGAACGAGTCGCACAGGCGCACAAAGCGAGCGGCTTTGTCCGAGGCGTTGATGTCGAGCACGCCGGCCAGTACGGCGGGTTGGTTGGCGACGATGCCCACACTGTGGCCCCCCAGACGGCCAAAACCGATCACGATGTTCTGGGCATACGTTTCGTGGAGCTCAAAAAAGTCCCCGTCGTCCACAATCAGGCGGATGATGTCTCGAACATCGTAGGGTCTACTGGAATCCTCGGGGACGATGGAGTCCAGCGCTGTCTCGGTGCGGAGTCGGTCATCCTGTGTGGGCACAAAGGGCGGGTCTTCCATGTTGTTCTGTGGCAGGAAGGAGAGAAGCACCCGGATTAAGCCTAGGCAGTCGGCTTCGCTTTCGGCGACATAGTGACAGACGCCCGACGTGCTGGCGTGGACCTCGGCCCCGCCCAGCTCTTCGAAGCTGACATCCTCCTGGGTCACTGACTTGACCACATCCGGGCCGGTCACGAACATGTAGGACGAGTTGCGAACCATGAAGATGAAGTCGGTCAGGGCCGGCGAGTAGACGGCGCCGCCGGCGCACGGGCCCATAATGGCGCTGATCTGAGGAATGACCCCGGAGGCGAGTGTGTTGCGCAGGAAAATGTCGGCGTAGCCACCCAGAGAGACCACACCCTCCTGAATTCGTGCTCCACCGGAGTCGTTGAGACCAATGATGGGTGCGCCGTTCTTGAGGGCCATGTCGAGAATCTTGCAGATCTTGGCGGCGTGAACCTCACCCAGGCTCCCACCGAAAACTGTGAAGTCCTGTGAATACACATAGACCAGTCGCCCTTCGATCGTCCCCCATCCCGTGACCACGCTATCCCCCAAAACCTTGTGCTGATCGAGGCCAAAATCGGAGGTGCGATGCGTGGCAAACATATCTGCCTCGCGGAAGGAGCCCTTGTCCAGCAGCAAGTCTAGACGCTCGCGGGCGGTCAGCCGGCCACGGGCGTGCTGAGCGTCAATTCGTTCCTGGCCCCCGCCCAGCTCGGCCTCCTGTCGGAGGGCACGCAGCTCTTCCAGATTCTCATCACTCATAACGGCCTCTTTCGGAAGTACTCGGTCGATGCGGGACGGCGGAGTATCCACCAGCTGCAACCCAACAAGAGCAACGAAAGTGCAAATTCAAAGGGTCTGATTCGGGCTGCGTAATCTGAGCGGGCAAGCAGGAAGCGATCTGCCCACAGCCATACGACATATACGACGCCGCCCCATCTCGTGATCACAGGCGCCCAGGGGCGCCCAATCACGAGTTCCGACGGTGGCGATGACCCCGGCAGCTCCCCAGACAATGCCGACCAGGGCCAGGTACCACACAGGGACGGAAAGAGGCAGGTCCGGCAGGGATAGCGCCAGGAAGAACCGCATCCAGCTGGCCGCCGCAAGAATTAACACCCCCAGGGCCAACAAGGTTACGAGCGATGGCCTTGGGTTAGATCTCAAGGACGATCTTTCCCATCTGATGGCCGGCCCCCAATCGCTCGTGGGCCCGCCGGGCCTCTTCCAGGGGAAAGCTCTCGTCGATCACGGGATGCAAGCGCCCGCCGACCACCAGGGCCATGACCTGATCGAAGTCTGAGCGGGGCCCCATGCTGGAGCCTATGATGGAGATGTGCTTGGCAAACAAATATCGGTGGTCGATTTCGTAATGCGCCCCGCCCGTGTTGCCGACGGTGAGTATCCGTCCGCCCTTGCGAACCGAGCGCATGCTCGACGCCATCGTCGGTCTGCCCACATTGTCAACAACCACATCCACGCCGCGCTTCTCGGTGGCCATGTAGACCGCACGTGACCAATCCCGCTCGGTGGACCGATTGATGAGCACGTCCGCCCCCAACTGATCAGCCAGCTCGAGTTTATGCGCGTCCGAGCCGACCACAAAGACCCGCGCCCCGGCAAGTTTGGCCACTTGGATGCTGGCCGTGTTGACACCGCCCGAGGCGCCGATCACCAGGACGGTTTCTCCAGCGGTGAGTCGTCCCCGCGTGATCAGGGAGTGCCATGCCGTGAGGAAGACCAGCGCGGCAGCGGCAGCCTCCCCATAACCCAGGGTCTCCGGAAACCGATACAAGTTCCGCCGGGGAAGGGCGATGAGCTCGCAATCCGTGCCAGACACCGTCTCACCCAACAGATGCCACTTCAGGCACAGGTGATCCTGGCCCGCTCGACAGAATACACACTCGCCGCAGCTGAGATTGCCGTCGACGACCACGCGGTCCCCGACGCTCAAGCCTTCAACGTCGTCCCCGATGCCAACAACCTCACCGGCGCCATCCGAGCCGGGAACGTGAGGCATGCGCAGGTCGAGCCCCGGCCAGCCGACCCGTACCCAAAGGTCGACGTGGTTGAGTGCGGCCGCTCTGAGGCGAACCAGGACTTCACCTGGGCCGGGCTCGGGGTCGGGCAGATCCCCGTATTCAAGGACCTCTGGCCCTCCGTGCCGGTTGAAGTAAACGGCTTTCAATATGTGTGCTCCTGACAGGTGTATTCGCTCGGGGATTCCCGTGGCCAATGAATCCCCTCCTATCATAACCCGGCCCCTGCCGCCCGAGAAAAGCCGACCACTACTTTGGTGCGATTGGCGGACCAGCGGGCCCCAGCCCGGGAATGGGGCGTCGGGCCGGCATCCGACGCTAGTGCAGATGGCCGGGCCCGGTTGGGCCGGGGAGGGATCGGCCTTCGATACTTTGTATGACCATACGGGTGGCAAGATGGCAGAGGACACTGGCCGACCGAGTGACTTCGGACGCCAACCTTTCCTCTCAAACATCAGAAGCCCCCTCGGCACGGCAGTTCGAAAGGCTGGTCCAGGGTTTAAGCAGCCTCATGAGGAGCTGGCCGTCTTGGGGCTTCTTGCTGTACCCTTGGTCTCGGGGCAGTTAAGCCTCAGCCCGATCCGGATACGCAAGGGCCGCGGGCTCCGCTCCGCCACGGACCTGCCCTGGGACCTCCCGCTTGGGATGGGATTGGCGGCGATTGGGCTTCTGGCGTGCGCCTGGGGATCTTGGAAAGCACCGGGGCAAACGCTGGACGATCGAGGTACCTGAGCAGTGGGCTTTGGCCCAGAGGACGTGGATCAGGGAACTTCGTAGGCGACAAAGAGCGCTTTCCCTTGACTGCCCAGTTCTAGGACAGGCCGACCCTCCGGATACAGGCTTTCAACCTGGGGAATAAGATTCAAGTTCCAGGGAGTGAAGATGAAAGTAGTCGGTCCTTCAACGGCAAGCATGGATCGTGAGAGCACCGGCTTGTCGATCGACGTGCCCTTGACCTGTGGGGCCAGATAGCGAAGGGTGGCAATTGAATCAAAGCCCATCCGGGGGGCTCCAAAAAAGTAGACTTGGTGGCCGAGTTCTTTCGATGACAAATAGTATCCGGCGCGTTGTGCGATGGCCGTATTCTGATCGGAGAACCGGTGACTGGGCGTGTAATCGCCGAAGTAGAAGCGGAGATCTTGCCAGACCATCGCCACCACGACGAGTGCGGCCAGCCCAACAAACATTCTGCGCCATTGCGGCCACAAGCCGGCCAACCACTGGACTGTTTGGCTGAGTCCGATCCCAATCAGAAGACATACGGCGGGAACCGCCATGACATACCGCTGAGCGGCTGGGGTGCTCTCGCTCAAGGCCCCCACTGTGACCACCCCCAGCATCCAAAGGGCCAACCAGACATAGCGCAGGTCCTTGAGGCGTGTAATCGTC
This sequence comes from uncultured Chloroflexia bacterium, assembly GCA_963807065.1. GTDB lineage: Bacteria > Chloroflexota > Anaerolineae > Anaerolineales > E44-bin32 > CAWAND01. Next base: position 212,256 of record CAWDZQ010000004.1, on the reverse strand, counting down.
AGCAAGACCCCCAACAGGAAGAAGGTCGACTGAAGGGGAAACAGCATCGGATGGTCGATGGCATACCAGTGCCGGAGGCTGACAGTGGTGAAGGCCAGGGCGGACAGGCGCGTCTGGTTCCATAAGATCTGCCCTGCTGACAGGCCGGTTCGTTGTGTTTCGGCATCCAGCCACGGACCAAGCACACTGACCCTTTGCATGGGGGCGAAGAATTCGTTGATGTGATGGGAGTAGTACAGGGCCAATGGAAGGGCCACCACCAGGGTGGCGACCGCCATTAGGGTCAGGCCGGGGAGGCGCTGCCTCAACTGTGAACGCCGGACCATCATGGCGACGAGCAACCAGGCAGGGATCATCAGGCCCAGGATTCGAAAGCTTGTGTAGAGATAGAATCCGGCCCCTAGAGTCAGGCCCGCCAGGCCGAAAGCCCGCCGGTCATTCTCCTGCCAGCCCATCCACAGCAGCCCCCAAACCAGGACCATAACCAAGGGATCCCAGATGTTGTTTAGCCCAATGCGACTGAAATGAATGTGGAAATGGAATGCCACGAGGTAGATGCTGCATATGACAGCAATCCCGCGGCTGAAGACCTTCCGCGCAAAGTAGTAGAGCAGGGGGACGGTCAGGGCGCCCGCCAAGGCGGAGGGCAATCGAAGGGCGGCGATCGTCTGCCCGAAGAGTTTGATCGAAGTCGCCGGGGCCAGAAAATACAGCGCCGGGAAGGAGTACCAACCCATTCCGAAGATGTTGTTTTGGGTGCCCTTGATGAAGTTGATCCCGCTCAGTCCGGCCGAGGCCTCATCTCCAGCCAGGACCCAAGGCACCGAGCCGAGATGCCACGCCCGGAGGCCCAGAGCCAACAGGCCGATCAGCAGCATCAGCCCATACTCGCGCCGTCGCGTCTCACCCGGGGATTTTGTGCGGTCCTTTCCGCGTTGCCAAGAGACAAGGAGCGCCACGCCGATGGCACCCACCCACAAGCTTATCGAGACGTAGGGCAGGGTCATTAGGCTGTTCTCCCCGGCTGTCGTCCAGGCCTCGAAGCTGAGCCAGGGAGCGAGCAAGAGGGCCACGACCCAAGTCGGTGAGAGGTTGAACCAGCTGCTCAAACGGACCAGCCAATCTTCAAGCCTGCGCGGCAAGTTGAAGCGTGTCAGTCCCAGTAGGGCCAGGAGAAGACACACGATCCCCACCACCAGGGACGATGTGCCGGCCGCATTCACATTCGCTACTTGGCCAACGGTGATGGACTGTCCGACGTAGGTGGAGACGAGACCAGCCAGGAGCAGGAGGACTGCCAGCCGGCGGGTGAGCGTATTTTCCGATGATGTGGGAGGTTCTTGCTGCATACCGCCCATTATCGCCCATCCTTGCCCCACGCCAAGGCCGCACTGGGCGGAGGGGCGGCGCGGATTGCTAAGGTGTCTTCGGGTCGGTATCCTACGATGGTGAAAATGGCAGGCGGCTGGCCGAGCAGGGCTCAGCCGCCTGGCGGTGGCTTGGGGTTAGAGACGGGGTGCGGGACTATTCTCCTGCGAGCTCCAGGCGCGAGATCACGAGCCGTTGAATCTCGCTGGTGCCCTCGTAGATCTCCGTGATCTTGGCATCCCGGAAGTAGCGCTCCACAGGAAGTTCCTTGGAGTACCCCATGCCTGCGTGGATCTGCACTGCCTCATGGGCGCAGAACATGGCGGTTTCAGAGGCGAACAGCTTGGCCATGGAAGCTTCCAGGGTGAATCTGCCGCCCGTCTGCTTGCACTTTTCTTTGGCCATGGCGGCACGGTACATCAGCAGGCGACTGGCTTCGATTCGGGTCTTCATGTCGGCCAGTTTAAAGCCCACGCCCTGGAAACTTCCGATGGCTTTCCCGAAGGCCTGTCTTTCACGGGCATAGCCAAGGCTCGCATCATAGGCTGCTTCGGCGATGCCCAACGCTTGGGCGGCGATTCCGATTCGCCCGGCGTCGAGCACCGTCATGGCGATCTTGAAACCTGCCCCCTCTTCCCCCAGACGGTTGGCGGCCGGGCAGCGGTAGTTGTCGAAGAGGATTTCACTGGTGGCCGAGGCCCGGATACCTAGCTTGGGCTCCTTCTTCCCCCGACTGAACCCCTCTCGATCCGTCTCAATAATGAAGGCTGTGATCCCTTTGTGACCCGCCTCGGGGGCAGTCATGGTAAAGAGAAGGATGAAGTCGGCTGCCGGAGCGTTGGTCACCCAGGATTTTCGCCCGTTGATAATGTAATCCTCGCTATCTCGCACGGCCCGAGAGGCCATGGTGGCAGCGTCGGAGCCGGACATCGGCTCCGTCAGGGAGTATGCGCCAATCGCCTCGCCTGAGGCCACCGCCTTGAGGTAGCGTTGCTTCTGGTCTTCCGACCCGAATCGTTCGACGGCGTTGCAAAAGAGCGAGTTGTTGACCGACATGATCGTGCCATGCGCTGCGTCGGCTTTGGAAATTTCCTCCAGTGCCAGCGTGTAGGCCAGCGTGTCCATTCCGGATCCGCCGTAGACTTCGGCGACCTCGACGCCCATAAAGCCCATTTGACCCATCTTGCGGATTGTTTCAAGCGGAAAATCGCCGCTCTCATCGTACTCGGCGGCGATGGGCGCGATCTCGTTTTGGGCGAAATCTCGGGCTGCCTGGCGGATCATCTGATGTTCGTCAGACAGCTCCAATGACGGGCTGGAGGACAAGGCTGCGGGGACGCCCATTGGCGATCACCTCCCTGGCGAGGAACTTACGACGGGATTATAGCATGCGGGTTGACGGCGCCGATCTTTGACCCGGCAGCGGCGCAAGGGTACAATGTTCGCCGTTGGAAGCAGGAGGTACATGTGGCCCCAACCCCACCTGACCAAGGCGAAATCTCGGCCGAAGTGTTTGATCGCTTGGTCGAGCTGGCTGCGCTGGCTTTGGAGCCGGAGGAAAGAGATTATCTCCGGCGTGAGCTGAATGGCCAATTGCGGGCGATCCGTGCTCTGGATGCCATCGACGTGGATGAGACTCTCCCAATCACATCCCATGGTGTGCCCTATTCGGACGCGACGCGCCCGGGCATCCGGAAAGACCGGGCCCAGGAGGCCGACAAGGCGGATGCCATCCTGGCCCAGGCTCCAGAAGTTGAAAATCGCTACCTGGTCGTCCCCGACATCCCCCAGGAGGCTCTAGAGTGACGGAAGCCCTCGTGGACCTGGGCGCATTGGAAATCGCCCGACGTGTTCGGGCTGGAGAAACATCCGCCTCGGAGGTGCTCACTCAAACCCTGCGGCGGATCAAAGATATCGATGGGCGGGCGCCGACAAGCCAGCCCTACGAGCCCGAGCCGGATGACCGGGCCTACATCCACGCCTATGTCAGCTTGGCGGAAGGGCGCGCACGCAGCCAGGCCGAGGCGGTCGATCGGGCCGTCCAAGCCGGTCAGGATCCCGGCCCATTGGCCGGTGTGCCGGTGGCGGTTAAGGACATCTTCTGCGTCGAAGGGACCCGTTCCACTGCCGGATCCAGAATCCTTGAGACCTTCACAGCCCCTTACACCGCCACTCCAGTTGCTCGTTTGGAAGCTGCCGGTGCCGTGACGGTGGGCAAGGTTAACTTGGACGAGTTCACCTTTGGATCTTCGAATGAGTCTTCGGCGTTCCTGCCTCCACCCGGGAATCCCTGGGATCCGACGCGGGTTCCGGGCGGGTCTTCGGGCGGCAGCACGGCGGCTGTGGCTGCGGGTGAGGCCGCGCTCTCCTTGGCCACAGATACGGCCGGATCGATCCGCCAGCCGGCAGCTTTCTGCGGCGTGGTCGGCCTAAAGCCGACCTACGGACGCGTCTCACGCTATGGGTTGATCGCCTTTGCGTCTTCGTTGGACTGTCCGGGGACTGTCTCGCGAGACGTGTCCGATGCGGCCGCCATGCTGGGAGCGATGGCTGGCGCCGATCCGGCGGACGCCACAGCGGCCGCGGTTGAAGTCCCTGACTACTTGGCCGAACTGGAGCGGGGGGTCGAAGGCCTGAGAATCGGGCTTTCACCGAACTACTTTAGGCTGGCCTACCCCGATCCCGAGACCGGCGAACTGAGGGAGCAATCGATCGATCCCGAGATCGAGGCGGTCGTGCACCAAACCGCTGAGACCCTGGCCAGTGCCGGTGCCGAAATCGTCGAGGGCGTACCGATGCCCCATACCCACCTGGGTATCCCGGCCTATTTCGTGATCTCACGCGTTGAAGCTGCCTCCAACTTGCATCGATACGATGGCGTTAAATACGGCTACAGGTTCCCGGGTCCGGTGGATGGTTTGGCCGAGATGTACCGCGAAACACGCGGGCACGGTTTTGGGGTTCAGCCCAAACTACGCATCCTGATGGGCATGTACGTTTCCGGGGCACAGTACGAACGGGACTACTACCGGCGTGCATTGCGGGTGCGCTCGTTGATCCGCCAGGACTTCGATGGCGCTTTCACCGCGCAGGGCGAGCACAGGCTGGATGCCCTCTTGACTCCGACCACCCCCACTACGGCGTTCGAGTTGGGCCGGGTGTATGGGGATTCTGTGTTAATGCAGTACGCTGACCTGTTAACTGTTCCCGCCAACCATGCCGGCATACCGGGCCTTTCAATCCCGGCTGGGTTTGACTCGGGTGGCATGCCGATCGGTGTGCAGTTATTGGGCCCAGATTTTTCCGAGGGCCGACTGCTTCGCATTGGACGCCAGTTCGAAATTGCCAGTGAGGGCGAGACCTGGCGGGGCCGCCGTCCCGGGATTGTTGCGACCAGATAGGGACTCCTTCCCGACTTCGTTTCCCACCGGCGGTCAGAGGCTTTCCTTGACCTGCGGTGTTACAGTCATGTACTCTTAATGTGCGATGATTGTGAAATAGAGTATTATTGCCAAGGTCTGATGAGCCCGGGCCGCTTCACCCGTAATATTGGGACCCCGGGCTTGCATTGGCCACGGGTCGTGATGCTATAATGTCACGGGTCCGGCTAGGCCGGAGACCTCGCCCCGGGAGGGCGGAGTAATTCCTGCAGGGTCGAAGGACCGGAAATCCTGCTCACAACGACCCAGTACCACGCAGGCAGTTTGCAGAACTTCTAAAAGCCAATCCGAGGTGGCGTGAAGGCCGATGCCGGCCTTTGCATTCGTTTGCGTTACCGTTGAGAGGTTGCCTAATGGGGCAAATCTTCCACCGTTCCGCGAATTCGATTGCTCTACTGAGCATTGTCGGCGGCGGCTTGCTCATGGCCGCAATCGCCGGGGCTTGGTGGCTTATCGTTTGGTCACCGTACCTGACCCAGCAGAATGTGGTCATTCCGCAGCCCGTGCCCTTCAGCCATCAGCATCATGTCGAAGGTCTCGGGCTCGATTGTCGCTATTGCCATACTTCGGTGGAAGACGCATCCTTCGCCGGCGTGCCCCCGACCAAAACCTGCATGACCTGCCACTCGCAAGTGTGGACCAACGCTGCCATCCTGGCTCCGATCAGGGATAGCTTTGCGAACAACACACCCATCCAATGGACTCGGATCAATGACCTGCCGGACTATGTCTATTTCGACCACAGCATCCACATTGCCAAGGGTGTGGGGTGCACGACCTGCCATGGTCCCATCGGCAAAATGCCTATCACCTGGAAGGGTGAGTCCCTTAAGATGAGCTGGTGTCTCAACTGTCACCGCCACCCCGAAAAGTACCTGCGGCCAGCCGACCAGGTTTTCAACGCCGACTACCAACCTCCGGCGAATCAAGCTGTCTTGGGTGAGCAGCTGGTCAAGCAGAACGACATCAATCTGAGTCTGCTCACGAGTTGCTCGACATGCCATCGATGACGCGCCAAGGAGGGCAAGTGGAGAAATCCTTCAACCCGGACGCCATTCGCCAACGCTTTTTGAAAGCGGACGATCCGGGCCAATGGCGCAGCCTGGAAGAGCTGGCCAAAACAGCCAATTTCCAGGATTGGCTTAAGTACGAGTTTCCGGCTGGTGCGGATCAATGGGTTGACACGGTCACGCGGCGCGGCTTCCTCAAGCTTATGGCCGCCTCGCTTGGCCTGGCTGGGTTGACGGCCTGCGTTCGCTATCCGGAGGAAAAGATCGTCCCCTACGTCGACCAGCCGCAGGGGATGACTCCCGGCAAGCCTCAGTTCTACGCCTCGGCGACGCTTCACGACGGCTTTGCCAACGGGGTGTTGGTCGAAAGCCACGAGGGCAGGCCGACGAAGATCGAGGGCAACCCTGATCACCCCGCAAGCTTGGGAGCGACGGATAGCTTCGCCCAGGCGAGCGTGCTTGATCTGTATGACCCCGATCGCGCCCAGGTTATCACCAGCGGGAACCAGATCAAGACCTGGCAGGCGTTCGCCTCGGAGATGGCCCACGCTCTGAACGGACAAGAGAGCAAGCAGGGCGCGGGGCTTCGGATCCTGACCGGAATGGTCACTTCGCCCACGCTGGCTGACCAAATTGGCCAACTGCTAAGCGCCTATCCTCGCGCCACCTGGCACCAGTACCAGCCGGTCACCCGAGACGCCATTCTGGGTGGGGCCCAAATGGCATTTGGGCGCGCGGTGGCGACACAGGTCGATTTCACCCAAGCCGACGTCATCCTTGCGTTGGACGCCGATTTCCTTTCAGAAGGGCCCGACCGCGTCCGGTACGCGCATGATTTTGCCGCGCGGCGCAAGGTCCGCGAGGGCCAGACGGACATGAACCGGCTGTACGTGGCGGAACCGTCCCCGACGTTGACCGGAACCATGGCGGACCACCGTCTGCCACTCGGAGCCGGGAACATCGACGGCATGGCGCGGGCCGTGGCAGCTGAACTCGGGTTGGGGATTGATGTCCCGGGCGATCTCAGCAAGGACGCGGCGCAGTGGGCGAAGGCCGTGGCGGCCGATCTCAAAGCCGCATCGGGCCATGCTGTGGTCATGGCCGGCCGGGGCCAGCCTGCCGAAGTCCACGCGTTGGTTCACGCCATCAACTACGCCCTGAACGCCGTCGGGAACTGTGTGACTTACACGGAACCGGTGGAAGCGGCGCCAGCACCTCAATCGAAATCGCTGCAAGATTTGGTTGCGGCCATCAAGAATGGCGAAGTCGAGGTGCTCGTCATATTGGGGATTAATGTTGCCTACTCCGCGCCGGGTGATCTGGGCTTCTCCGAGGTCCTTCCCACGGTACCGTTCAAGGTCTACCAGGGTCTCTATGTTGACGAGACGGCGGTCCTGGCGGATTGGCACGTGCCGGCGACCCACCCACTCGAAACGTGGAGCGATGCGCGGGCCTTCGACGGCACAATCACCATTGTGCAGCCCTTGATCGAGCCCTTGTACTCGGGCAAATCGGAACATGAATTGCTGGCCCTGTTGCTCGGAAAGGCTGATGCCACCAGTCACGATGTTGTCAAGGGCTATTGGCAGGCCAATGCGCCGTCGGGCTCCGACTTCGAAACCTTCTGGCGACTTACGCTCCATGACGGAATGGTGGCAAACTCGGCGCTGCCTCAGGTGGATGTCACGCCTCAGGATGAGTTGGGCGGAGCACCTAAGGCCGCCACATCAGCTTCCGGGCAGGATCTTGAGATCGTCTTCAGGCCCGACCCCACGATTTGGGACGGCAGTTTGTCCAACAATGGGTGGCTGCAGGAGTTGCCCAAGCCCCTGACAAAAGTCACCTGGGACAACGTGGCCTGGGTTTCGCCCGCCACGGCCGGTCAGATGGGGCTCGACAACGGTCAGCTGATCGAACTCGAGTATCAGGACCGCAAGATACAGGCGCCGGTCTGGGTCATGCCAGGACAGGCGCCAGCCACAGTGACGGTATTCCTTGGTTATGGCCGCCAGCTCTCGGGCCGAGTGGGCCAGGGCATTGGCTATGACGCTTATCAGCTTCGCGGTCTCCAACATCCCTGGTTCGATAGCGGGTTGAAAATCCGAGCCACGGGTGACAGCTATACGCTGGCCACGACCCAAAACCATCACACGATGGAGGGCCGCGATCTCGTACGTGTCGAAGACTTGACGGCCTTCACCTCCGGAAAAATCCAACCTGAAGAACCACAATCAAGCAAGCCATCTCTGTACAACCAATTCAGCTACGAAGATGGCTATGCCTGGGGCATGTCGATCGACCTGAGCGCATGCACTGGCTGCAATGCCTGCATCGCCGCCTGTGTCGCCGAAAACAACATTCCGGTCGTTGGAAAGGAACAGGTCAACATCGGCCGGGAGATGCAGTGGCTGAGGGTGGATGACTACTTTGCCGGAAGCCCCGAGAACCCGGAGATCTATCATCAGGCCGTACCTTGTATGCAGTGCGAAAACGCACCCTGCGAAGTCGTTTGTCCCGTCGGCGCCACAGTGCACAGCGACGAGGGCCTGAACGATATGGTCTACAACCGCTGCATCGGCACCCGCTATTGTTCGAACAACTGTCCCTACAAGGTGCGGCGTTTCAACTTCCTGCAGTTCGCGGACCAGACAACCGAAAGCCTGAAGATGGTTCGCAACCCCGATGTGACCGTGCGCTCGCGTGGTGTCATGGAGAAATGCACCTACTGTGTTCAGCGGATCACCCACGCCCGGATCTCGGCCGAGGAGGAGGGCCGGGAGGTGATCGATGGCGAGATTCAGACGGCATGCCAGCAGGCCTGCCCAACCAAGGCGATTACCTTCGGCAACATCAATGACACCAAGTCTCACGTGGCGGATCTCAAACACCAAAAGCACAACTACACGCTGCTTGCCGAGTTGAACACGAGGCCGCGGACGACGTATCTTTACAAATTCCGGAATGCCAACCCCGAGATGGCCGATTTGGACGGCACAGCCTAGCCCAGGCTTGAAGAGAGAGAAGACTTTATGACCGTCGAAGGGCGAGCCAAGAAAGCTGTGAACGACAACCCCGTGGTTAAGGGGCTGCTCCATCCTGGGCAGACCTATCTCTCGGTGACGGAAAAGATCACCGAGGTGGTTCTGACCCGCGACACCCCGCTGGCGTGGATGATCGGCTTCGCCGTGGTCGGCATGTTCTTTATGATCTTTCTGCTGGCTGTCACTTACTTGTTCTATCAGGGTGTCGGAATTTGGGGGATCATGGTCCCCGTGGCCTGGGGGTTCGCCATCACCAACTTTGTGTGGTGGATCGGTATCGGCCATGCCGGGACGCTGATCTCGGCCATCCTTCTGCTGTTCCGGCAGGAATGGCGGACATCGATCAACCGTTTCGCCGAAGCCATGACGATCTTCGCTGTGGCCGCAGCCGGAATGTTTCCCATTCTGCACCTGGGCCGGCCATGGTTTGCCTTTTTCATCATGCCCTACCCTAACACCATGGGCCTTTGGCCCCAATGGCGCAGTCCGCTGGTGTGGGACCTGTTCGCAATCTCCACCTACGGCACAGTGTCGATTGTCTTCTGGTTCATCGGCTTGCTGCCCGATCTGGCGACTATGCGTGACAGAGCCAAGCCCAAGATCTTGAAGACAATCTACGGCATGCTGGCCATGGGCTGGCGAGGCTCGGCCCGGCATTGGGAGCGCTACAAGGTGGCTTACTTCCTGCTGGCGGCGCTGGCCACCCCGCTGGTGGTCTCCGTACACAGTATCGTTGGCCTCGACTTTGCCTACGCCCTTGTGCCCGGCTGGCACTCGACGATTACACCGCCATTCTTTGTGGCCGGAGCCATCTATTCCGGCTTCGCCATGGTTTTCACCTTGGCCATCCCGCTGCGCAAGGTCTTCCATCTGGAGGGCCTGATCACCATGAAACACATGGATTACATGGCGAAAGTAATGCTGGCGACTGGCTTGATTGTGGCCTATGGCTACGCCATGGAGCTATTCATGGGCTGGTACAGCGGGAGCACGTTTGAGTCCTACCTGATTCAAAACCGCGCCTTTGGGCCCTACGCGCTGTGGTATTGGCTGCTCATCCTGATCAACGTGGTCATCGTACAAGCCTTGTGGTTCCCGCAGGTTCGCAAAAACCTGGTGGTGCTGTTCATCTTGTCGATCATCATCAATATCGGCATGTGGCTGGAGCGCTTCATTATCATCGTAGTCAGCCTGTCTCGAGATTTCCTCCCTTCGGCCTGGGGGTTCTTCACGCCGACGATCTGGGACTGGGCAATTCTCTTCGGATCTATGGGCTTCTTCTTCACCATGATGTTCCTGTTCGTGCGGTCCATGCCTTCGATCTCCATTTTCGAGGTGCGCGAGTTGGTGCACAAGACTCATCAGGCTGAGGCGGAGGCTTAGGTGGCGGAGACGGCATCATTGTCGGGGAGTGGCGATATGGCGCAAGACGGTCCTCAGCTGTATGGGCTGATGGCGGAATTCGAGGAGCCGGACGACCTGGTGGCAGCGTCGGAGAAGGTGCGCGACGCGGGCTTTCATGCTTTCGACGCCTACACCCCCTTTCCTATTGAAGGGCTTGGGGAGGCGGTGGGGCACAAACGAAGCTTGATTCCGATCCTTGTCTTCTCCGGCGGCTTGATAGGCGCCTTGACCGCCTTCGGGATGATGTACTCCTCGGCTGTAATCTTTTACCCAATCAATTCCGGCGGGAGGCCGCTCAACAGTTGGCCGGCCTTTATTCCGATCACGTTTGAGCTCACCATCTTGTTTGCAGCTCTGACGGCCGTGGTGAGCATGTTCTTCCTGAACAAACTGCCCATGCCCTATCATCCTGTGTTCAACGTGCCAGAATTCCAACGTGCCAGCCAGGACCGCTTCTTCTTGTGCATAGAGGCGGATGATCCTAAATTCGATCTCGACAAGACCCGCGCCTTCTTGGAAGGCCTGGGGCCGGAGAAGGTGTCCGAAGTTGCGCCCTGATCAACGAACCCTCACAAAAAAGCGAACGCGTCGCCTGGTCTGGCTCGCCCTGGCCGCGGGCGGTTTGTTGTCCCTGTCGGCCTGCCAGCCGTCGATGACCGATCAGGCGAGGTATGAGCCCCTTGAAGCCAATGCCTTCTTCAGCAACGGCATGGCCTCGCGACCACTCGTGCCCGACACCGTGGCGCGCGGCCAGCTGAACGCTGATCCTGCCTTCTACACCGGCAAGACGGCCGATGGCGAATTGGTACAAGACATTCCGGTGGAGGTCAATGCTCAGCTGCTCCAGAGGGGGAAGCAGCGTTTCGAGATTTACTGTGCTCCTTGCCACGGGCTGGTGGGAGATGGCAACGGCATCGTCGTACAACGCGGTTTCCCGCCGCCGCCGAGCTACCACATCGATCGGCTGCGCAATGCCCCACCGGGCCATTTCTTCGATGTGATCACCAACGGCTTTGGGCGAATGTTCGATTACTCGGACCGCGTGGCCCCAGCTGATCGTTGGGCGATTGTGGCCTACATCCGCGCGCTCCAGCTGAGCCAGGACGCACCGATCGAGAGCGCGCCTGCAGATGTCCAGCAGCAACTGAAAAGTGAGGCGTCGCAGTGAAAGTCCTTGACTCTGCCCTTGAAACCTTGACCAAGATCCAACGTTGGAGTGTGCTCCTGGCCGTGGGCGTGGGGGCGCTGTGCTTGTACGGATCGTTTGTCGACAGCGGGCAGTTCTTCAAGTCATATCTGCTTGCCTATGTCTTCTGGGCCAACCTGACGGTGGGCTTTCTCGGCCTGACGCTTCTTCACCAAATGGCGGGCGGGCGCTGGGGAAACACAGTCCATAGGTTGTTCGAGGCCGGCACCAACACCCTCCCGTTGATGGCCTTGGCCTTCATCCCCATCGCATTCAACCTGGACAAGATCTACCCATGGGCGGTCCAGGGCGCCGCGGCAGCCGATCCCTTGCTTCAGCACAAGGCGCCTTATCTCAACCCCATGGCGTTTATCGGCCGCACGGTCTTTTACTTTGTGGTGTGGATCGGATTCGCCTGGGTGATGAACCGATGGTGGCGAAGACGGGATGAGGGAGGCGAAGGCCCGTCGATCCGCCTCGAGCAGGGGTTTGGCGGGTTGGGGCTGGTGATCTTCGTGCTGACGGCCTCGTTTGCATCATTTGACTGGGTCATGACCCTCGAGCCCGATTGGTACTCATCGATCTACGGATTGATATTCGTGATGGGAGAAGCGCTGGCGGCCCTGACCTTTACGATCGTGTTGCTCTCCCGTCTGATTGGTGGGGATCTGAAATCCGAAGCCGAGGTCAAGCGCGTCGAAGGTTACCCTCGGCCAATCGCCGACCTGCGGAACCTGACGGTGGCCTTCGTGATCTTGTGGGCCTACATGCAGTTTTCACAGTTCATCATCACCTGGTCCGGCAACACCGACGAGGAGATCAGCTGGGTCCTACATCGGGGCACGGCTGGCTGGCAAGCCGTCACCATTTCTCTGATCGTGCTGCACTTCTTCGCACCGCTGCTTCTGCTGATTTCGCCGGTCATCAAACGCAGTTTCAGAGCCTTGGCCGGGCTGGCAGGGGTGATCTTCCTGATGCGCTGGGTGGAGACCTACTGGATGGCCATGCCAGCCTACTACACGCATGGCCTGACCATCCATTGGATGGACATCGCGCTCAGCGTTGCCGTGGGTGGGCTATGGGTCGCCTGGTTTGTGACCGCCTTGAGACGGGCTCCGGCACCGCTGATCAATGTGCCGCAATCGAGTCCCAGGGGAGCGTTTGAAAGTGGCTGATATGGATCCCCATCACGCAGGCGATCACGCAGCACGGCCGGGTTACGAGCATCAGGACGCCTCGCCTCGAGGGGTCACCTTGGCCGGGATCGGCTTGATGATCCTGCTGGTGCTTTCGTTGGCCGTGGTCGCTGGGCTGTTTTCCCTCTTTCGGCAGCGTCAGGTAAGTGCCTATGGCACCGGTCCGACGCCGACGGCGATCGAGCCGCCGGCGCCGCGTTTGCAGGTCGATCCCGCCAAGGACTTGCAGGAGGTCCGGGCGACACAGCAGGCGCAACTGAGCAGCTACGGCTGGGTGAACAAGGGCGCAGGCATCATCCATATGCCGATCGACCGGGCAATGGAAATTGTCGCCGATCAAGGCGTGCCGACGCGCGCCCCGACGCCCACGCCGACACCCGCCATATCCGAAACCCCGACCGCTTCTCCGACAACCGGAAGCGGTGGGGGCTAGCATGGCCGGTAGGGTGGATTGCCAACTGTCCGACGTGGGAGCGAATGACCTAGTTATCATGACAATTTGGAAGAGACTATGACCGGCTTCAATCCCTTGCCCCCTGAGGCCTCGACCATGGCCACCCAGGTGGACGCTTTGTTCTACGTTCTCCTCGGCCTGAGTGTCTTCTTTATCCTGCTCATCGCCGGCCTGATCCTGTATTTCGGCATCCGATATCGGGAAGGCTCAAACGCCGACCGGTCTGGCAAACAAACCAGCAATTATCGCCTGGAGTTCTTCTGGGCGGCGGTGCCGTTTGTGATCAGCCTGGGCGTGTTCTATTGGGCTGGATCCCTGTTCTTCACCGACCATTCACCGCCCCCCAACACGATCGATATCTACGTGGTGGGGAAGCAGTGGATGTGGAAGGTTGAGCACTCCAACGGGTATCGGGAGATCAACGAGCTGCACGTGCCCGTCGGCCGCCCGGTGCGCCTGATTATGACGTCCCAAGATGTCATTCACAGTTTCTACGTGCCCGCCTTCAGGATCAAGCAGGATGTCATCCCGGGGAGGACGACCGAGCTCTGGTTCCAGCCCACCCAGCCGGGCACGTATCATCTGTTTTGCGCCGAATACTGCGGCATGGCCCATTCGGCTATGATCGGCGAGGTTGTGGTGATGACTCAGGTGGACTATGAGACCTGGCTCAATCTGGGGGGCATGGAAGCCCGGGCCGACATGTCACCTGGAGAACAGCTTGCCACTCAGTTGGGATGCCTATCCTGTCATAAACCGGATGGCTCGGGCGTCGGCCCATCCTGGTCCGGGCTGTTCGGCAGCCAGGTGGCGCTTGAATCGGGGCAAACGGTCACGGCGGACGAAGCCTTCATCATAGAATCCATCCGTGACCCGATGGCATCGATCGTGGCCGGCTACCAACCGGTGATGCCCGATTTCAATGACCAGATCAACGACACGCAGATGAGCGACCTGGTGGATTACATCAAGTCGTTGGCCCAACCGCAATGAACGTAGAATCCAGGTGCAGGTGATGGAAACAACTCTTTCTGAGTCAAAACCCAACTACTTGAACATCAGCACCAGCATACGTTCATGGTTGCTGACGACGGACCATAAGCGGATTGGGATCCTGTATCTGCTCTCGGTCATCGTGTTCTTCTCGATCGCCGGGACGGCGGCCGCCATGATGCGCCTGGAGCTCTTAACGCCCCAGGGCGACCTGGTCCAGCCGCAAACCTACAACAAACTGTTTACGATGCACGGGATCATCATGGTGTGGTTCTTCTTGATCCCGGCCATCCCGGCCGTGCTGGGCAACTTCCTCATCCCTATGATGATCGGGGCTAAGGATGTGGCCTTCCCCCGGCTCAACCTCGCCAGCTGGTACGTCTTTATGCTGGGCGGCGTGTTTACCCTGGGGGCCGTGCTTACGGGCGGGATCGATACGGGCTGGACGTTCTATGTGCCCTACAGCACGCTCTACAGCAACACATCGGTGGTGATCGCCACCGCCGGAGTGTTCATCGTCGGGTTTTCGTCGATCTTCACCGGCATCAACTTCATCGTCACGGTCCACAAGATGCGGGCCCCGGGCATGACTTGGTTCAGGATTCCGCTGTTTGTCTGGTCGAACTATGCCAACAGCCTGATCATGGTTCTGGCTACGCCGATTCTGGCGATCACGGTGTTGTTGATCGGCGTGGACCATGCCTTCGGAATTGGCTTCTTCGATCCGTCGACCGGCGGTGACCCCATCCTGTACCAGCACCTGTTTTGGTTCTACAGCCACCCAGCCGTCTACATCATGATTTTGCCCGCCATGGGGGTAATCAGCGAACTGATCGCTGCCTTCAGTCGGAGCCGTGTCTTCGGGTACAAAGTTGTGGCTTTTTCGAGCCTGGCGATCGCGGCCCTCGGGTTCATGGTCTGGGGGCATCACATGTTCGTTTCCGGGCAATCCCCCTACGCCAGCACAGTGTTTTCGTTCCTGAGTTTCGTGGTGGCGGTGCCCTCGGCGATCAAGGTATTCAACTGGACCGCCACGCTGAACAAGGGCCATATCTCTTTCAAGACGCCAATGCTCTATGCCCTTGGATTCATCGGGTTGTTCACCGTCGGCGGCTTAACGGGCGTGATGCTGGCCTCGCTGGCATTTGACGTCCACGTCACAGACACCTACTTCGTGGTGGCGCACTTCCACTACATCATGGTCGGTGCCACGGTGATGGCCTTCCTCGGAGGCATGCATTATTGGTTCCCGAAGATTACCGGAAAAATGTACCCCGAGCGTTGGGGCCAGTTTTCGGCGATCATCATCTTCGTTGGTTTCAACCTGACGTTCTTCCCGCAGTTCATCCTGGGCCTGGAAGGGATGCCGAGGCGTTATTATGCCTATCCTCCCGAGTTCCAGGTTCTCAACGTCGCCTCGACGGCCGGGGCTTCCATTCTGGCCATCGGGTACATCCTGCCTGTTCTGTACCTAGTGTGGTCGCTGTTCAAGGGCGCACCGGCGCCGAGTAATCCGTGGGACTCCCCCAGCCTGGAGTGGCAAACCACCTCGCCGCCGCCAAAGGACAACTTCGATGTACCTCCGGTGATGACTCACGAGGCCTATGACTACACCCATATGGCCCAAACCCAAGGAGCGCTGGATGGCTGAAAGCCAATCGCTGGTCGCCCACCACTTCTCCACGCTCGAGCAGGAACATGATGCCGAGACCATGGGCATGTGGGTCTTCCTGGCCACGGAGGTGCTCTTCTTTGGTGGGCTCTTCTCCGTTTACACGGTGTATCGGGTGATCTTTCCCGGCGCCTGGGATGCTGGGAGCAGGATCCTTGATCTCAACCTGGGCACGTTGAACACGGCCGTCCTTCTTGGAAGCAGCCTGACGATGGCCCTGGCGCTCCACGCGGCCAGGTTGGGCAATCGCCGGACGATGGTCTTTTTCCTGCTGGTGACGGCTTCGTTGGGAACGCTCTTTCTGGGTGTGAAGGGGTTTGAGTACTATCACAAGTACACCGAGCATCTCCTGCCGGGCCTAGGTTTCGAGCTCCCGGCCGGTATGCCGGTTCAAGTGGGGCTGTTCCTGAGAATGTACTTCGTGATGACGGCCCTGCACGCTTTTCACCTGATCGTCGGAATTGGGTTGGTGTTGGTTTTGGCCGTCTTTGGCTGGCGCGGCAAGTTCACGCCTTTAAAACATTCTCCAGTGGAGCTGATCGGACTCTACTGGCACTTTGTCGACATTGTCTGGATCTTTCTGTTTCCGCTCCTCTACCTGATTGATAGAAGCTGATGAGCCACGAGACTTCTTCCGTCCGAACATTGATCTTCGCCTTCCTTGGGCTGATGGTGCTTCTCGCCCTGACGGTTTGGGGCTCCTTTATCAACGTGGGTGCCTGGCGGGCCACTGTGGCCGTGGTGGTGGCGATTGCCAAGGCCCTTATCGTCATGATCTTCTTTATGCACTTGAAGGGGGGCAATCGCCTAACTTGGGCGGTGGCCGGCGCCGGCTTCTTTTGGCTGTCGATACTGCTGGTCCTCACGATCGGGGACTTTGTCACCCGAGTTGCGCTGGCCCCTGTCCCCTGAACCGTCGCTGTGCCTCGCCTTTTCGGCGGGACGCCACACGTCATTCTGACAACACGGCCATGGGTATAATGTGGCCGTGTTTTGCATTTCACTCTGCCCGCCTCGCGCCTGTCGGCGGCATATGCGACTTCACATTCCTGCCTGCGGAGTCACCAGGATCGACAATTGATGCCTGAATTCGAAGCCATCATTGGCTTGGAAACCCACATTCAACTCAACACAGACAGCAAGATCTTTTGTGCTTGCAAGGCCGACTCGTGGGGGGACCCGCCCAACACCAACATTTGTCCTGTGTGCTGCGGCCTGCCCGGCGTTCTTCCGACGTTGAATTCGGCGGCGGTGGAAAAGGCAGTGCTGTTGGCCGCCGCCATGCGGGCCGATTCCATTCAGCCTCTCTCATACTTCGCTCGCAAGAACTACTTCTACCCTGATTTGCCCAAGGGCTATCAGATCAGCCAGTATGACGAGCCGCTGGCGCGCGGTGGCGCGATGGTCGTGCCGCTGGACGACGGCCAGTTGCTCACCGTCGGGATTGCCAAACTCCATCTGGAAGAGGACGCCGGCAAGACCATCCGAGAGACGGGTCGGCGGTTGATCGATTTCAACCGCTGCGGAGTACCCCTGGTTGAGATGGTGACCGAACCGGATCTGCGCTCGGCGGATCAGGCGGCCCAGTATCTCATCCGGTTGCGCCAGTTGCTGCGCTGGCTGGGGATATCAGAAGGAGACATGGAGAAGGGCCAGCTCCGGTGTGACGCCAACGTCTCGATTCGCGACATAGGGAGCACGGGTCTGAACCCCAAGACCGAGATCAAAAACGTCAACTCCATCGAGGCCGTTCGCCAGGCGATAGAAGTGGAGATCGAACGGCAGGCTCGAGAAGTGAACCAGGGCGGAACGGTCAAAGCCTGGACTCTGAATTGGGATGAGGACACAGGCACGCTTCACAAGATGCGCTCCAAAGAGACGGAGGCGGATTATCGTTACTTTCGCGAGCCGGACCTACTCCCTGTTATCCTGACCGAGTCCTGGAAATCCGATATCCTAACTGACCTCCCTGAACTGCCCCTGGCGCGTCGCAAGAGGTTCACCGAGCAGTACGGACTCCCGGAATACGACGCCGAGATCCTGACCGAAGAGAGAAGCCTTTCCGAGTACTTCGAAGCCGCGCTTGCTGCTGGGGGCGTTGGGGCCAAGTCCATGTCCAACTGGCTTATGAACGATGTGCTGCGGTTGATCCGAGAGCGGCATCGTGTGGCGGCTGACCTGGCCTTGAAACCTGACCAATTGGCACAGATTGTCAGTATGGTGGAACGCGGCGACATCACGGCCAACACAGGCAAGGAACTGCTTGAGAAGGTCGACGAGAGCGGGAGGGCGCCGCTGGATATTGTAGAAGCCGAAGGGTTGGCTCAGGTCTCGGACGAGGCGGCGCTGACCCGGATTGCGGCACAGGTTGTAGACGCCAACCCCGAACAGGTGGCCACTTACAGGGGCGGAAAGCCGACGGTCATCGGATGGTTTGTCGGCCAAGTTATGCGGGAGACAAAGGGCAAAGCCAACCCACAGGCGGTCAAGAAGGTCCTGGAGGACTTGCTCTCCGAATGACGGCTCGTGGTGTGCCGAACAAACCTCAAACCGGGGGAGAAATCGGGGTCTTACTCCGGCCGGCCCGTGGAGAAGACCAACCCCTCATTAAGGCCTTTGTCCGCAGCGAACATCTCAACCCGCTCAGTCTGAACTGGCGCCATTTTTGGTTGGCCGAGACACCGGATGGCGAGATCATCGCCTGCGGCCAGGTCAAGCCCCACAATGATGGCAGTCGAGAACTGGCGTCACTGGTGGTTACTCCCGCATGGCGCGGTCGTGGGGTGGGAGCGGCGATGATCTCTAAGCTGAAGGTCGAGGCTGAGCCGCCCCTCTGGCTGACCTGTCGCTCAGGGCTGATCCCCTTCTACAACCAGTTTGGATTTGTGGACGCGACGGGCTCAGGCGATCTACCCCCGTACTTTCGCCGCATCCGGGGTTTGGCGCGCGTGCTGATGACCCTGGCAGGTGCCAGGCAAACGTTGGCCGTGATGGTATGGCCGGACCAAGATAAACCCGACGGGTCGCCGCCTAGGGGCCCGGCGCGGCGAAGTCGTAGCTGACGATATCACCGCCCGGCGTGGCCAGCGTCTTGGGTACCGGCCCGCCCTCGAACCGCGCCAGGGTCCAATTCCCAGTCGCTCCCTCAAGGTAGAAGAACTGATCATCGTTGAGCCATTTCAGATCCGTGCCCTCGCCCATCTGGAGGGCGGGTGCTTCTGGGACCCCAATGTGGAGTTGGAAGGGCCCGCCGGAGCCATAGGCGAAACGAACGGCGTTGGGTGACCAGCCCTCCCACCGGACCTGGCCCTGATCATAGGTGGCCAGAGCTGAACCGTCGGGATGAGCCATGATCAGATTCGGAGGGGAGCTGCTCGATGCGCCGGGCCGCAAGAACCCGACCCAGTCGAGATTGGGTGACAAACTCGGGGCAGCTCCGGATTGGATGAAGAAGAAGTCCCCGCCGATCTGCCCCAGCTGAGTGGCTGCACCATCGGGCGAAGACACGGACCAAATCGTGCCGCTGGTCCGAGCCGCCAAGGGGTCATCAGACGGAATGGCGATGCCAAAGTCGGACGAGTCCGGCCGCCAGACCGGCTGTGCGTAGTATTGGTATTCGCTGTAGGTGGTCACCGCGGTGTACGTGATGACATTCGAGTGCAGATCGGAGCCATCCACGGCGGCCAGGCTCACGGACTGCGGCTGCACGATCACTGCGTGCGTGCCGTCCGGGGAGAGCGTGAAGTCGCCGCCGGCATCAGGCGCGAAGATGGTGTCGAGCTCGCCGGTATCGACGTTCAGCTGCAGCAAGTCATTGTATTTGAAGAGCCCCGGAAAGTTGCCAAAAGCCCGGGTGTTCATCAGCAAACGGTGGGTGCCGGGGATAAAGGCAATCTGCGAGACGTTGTTGTGATCGAAGTCGCCGAGGGGGTAGAGGGCATCCCACTGCTGAGGGCTTATCAAGCCTGTATCGGCTGAGCCATCGCTGTGCACCACGCGAATCTCGGATGGCACGGCCTGGTTGGGCGGCTGCCGAAGATAGACGATGCGCTCACCGTCGCTGGATATGAGGACCTGGTAAGCTTGTCCGCTGCTGGTGAGCTGGACGGCCGGAGAATCGCCGTCGATTAACCACACATTCCCCGAGTTGGTGTAAACGACGCGAAGCGCGGGCGGCGGGCCAAACGGTTCTTCCAAGGTCGGAATGGCCGTCGGCGCAGGCGCTGTTGGGGGCGGCGCAGCCTCGGTCGGCGCCGGTTGGTCCTGCGATTTGGCCCCCGGAGCGATAGCGGTGAGGGTGGCCGACACGCCGGTCGCCAGCGCCTGGGTGTCGGGTGTCGGCGGCGTGCTGGGCAGGGCGCAGGCCATGCCCACCGCCACGAGCATGAATGCCGTCAACCAGAGTCTTGGTCGCATAACCACCTCATTGTGAAATATGTCACAAACGGACGTAATTGAACGATCCAGCATTGTACTGGACCTTGATATGGTTAGAAACGACGCGTGGCCAGCGTTTTGGGTCGGCCGGGCGTGGTCTCTTGGTTAGGGATCAGTCGTAGGTGTAGAAACCTCGGCCCGACTTGCGACCCAGATAGCCGGCGTCCACCATCTTGCGAAGCAGGGGTGCCGGCCGGTACTTGTCTTCCCCCAGATCCCGCTGCAAAACTTCCATCACGTACAGCACGACGTCCAATCCGACGAGATCGCACAGCGTCAGCGGACCCATGGGATGGTTCATCCCCAACTTCATGACCGTGTCGATGGCCTCAGGGGTTCCGATGCCCTCCTGGAGGACGAAGACGGCCTCGTTGATCATCGGGCACAGGATGCGGTTGGAGATGAAGCCGGGGGAATCAGCGGCTTCGACAGGCTCCTTGCCCATTCGCTGTCCGACCTGGATCGCTGTTTCGGTCGTCTGATCGGACGTGGCCAGCCCGCGCACGATCTCGAGCAGGCGCATCAGCGGCACCGGGTTGAAGAAGTGCATGCCCACCACGCGATCGGGCCGTTGGGTGGCTGCTCCTATCCGGGTGAGTGAGATCGACGAGGTATTGGTGGCCAGAATGGTACCTTGGGGAGCCAACCCGTCCAGTTGAGCGAACAGGTCGAACTTCAGCTTAGGGTTTTCGGTAGCCGCCTCGACCACCAGATCGGCCTCGCGCGCCGCCTCCAGATCGAGTGCGGTAGTGATGCCCAAGGCGGCTTGCTTCTGCTCCTGGGTGATGTTCCCTTTCTCGGCCAGCTTCTCTACGGATTTGGCGATCGTCTTCTGGCCGCGGGCGACGGCCTCGGCGGCCACATCAGTCATGGTGACGTCGTAGCCAGAGACGGCGGCGGTTTGGGCAATGCCGTTGCCCATGGTGCCTGCGCCGACCACGAGTATCTTCTTGATGTCCATTGGGTAACGACTCCTGGTTGAAGGGGGGCGTGAGTAGAAGGGAGGCGTCCTATGCAATCTCGACTGCCAGGGCCACGGCTTCACCGCCGCCCAGGCACAGGGTCGCCAGGCCGCGGCTGGCGCGGCGTTGGCGCATGGCGTACAGAAGGGTTGTCAGAATCCGCGTGCCGGTGGCTCCCAAGGGATGCCCCAGGGCGATCGCGCCACCGTTGACGTTGACCTTCTCCCAGTCCCATCCCTGGTCGGCCAAAGCATAGCCGTTGGCCAGGGCCTGGGCGGCGAACGCCTCATTCAGCTCGATGAGGTCAACGTCCTCCAGAGACCAGCCCACCTTATCGAGCAACCGGGGCACGGCCAGGGCAGGCGCGGTGAACATCTCCTTGGGCGGGACGGCGGCCTGAGCGTAGCCCACGATCCGCGCCATCGGGTCGAGCCCTCGCGCTTCTGCCCAGCCGCTGTCGGCCAGCACAAGCGCAGCCGCGCCGTCGTTGAGCCCCGGGGCATTGGCGGCCGTGACCCGTCCGCCGGCTTTGAAGGCCGGTTTCAGGGCGGCCATCTTTTCCATCGACGTGTCTCGCCGCGGGCCCTCATCGCTGTCGACGGTATGGGTGCCCCCCTTGCCCAGCGGGATTTCCAGCGGCAGGATCTCGTTATCGAAGGCGCCGCTGTCCGTGGCGTCCAGGGCGCGTTGGTGGCTCTGCAGCGCGAGCCGATCCATCGCCTCGCGCGTGACCTCGAATTCGTCGGCGATCCACTCGGCGGCCATCCCCATCGACCAGTCCTCGAATGGATCCCACAAGCCGTCATGCAGAAGGGCATCCTCCAGCTGGTGGTCGCCGTAGCCAAGGCCGCGCCTGCCTCTGACCATGTGCGGGGTGTTGCTCATGCTTTCCATGCCGCCGGCGACGAGCAGTTGGGCATCACCCGCCTTGATGGCCTGCGCGCCGATCATGCAAGCCTTCAGGCCCGACCCGCAGACTTTGTTGAGGGTCGTGGCCCCCACGCTAGGTGGGAGCCCGGCGCCGATGGCGGCTTGACGAGCCGGTGCCTGACCCACGCCGGCGGAGACGACGTTGCCCATCAGGACTTCATCGATCTCGGCCAGAGACTCGATGCCCGCCCTTTGCACCGCAGCGCGCACGACGGCGGCGCCGAGATCTGTGGCGGATTGACTGGACAGGGCCCCCTGATAGCGCCCGATTGGGGTTCGAACGGCGCTGAGGATGACGGGCAGATTTCCGTCGAGGGTGGAGGTCATGGGTTCTCTCCATGCCGCGGATCAAGCCCTAAGGGCGGACGGGTCATCCTGGCGGTTGACTCCAACCTTGGCTGAGCCGGGCATAGGTCTCCTCGAGCGATTTGGGGAGCACACGTGTGTCCGATGTGGTCGACATGAAGTTGGTGTCCCCATTCCAGCGAGGGACGATGTGGATGTGAACATGGTCCACGATTCCGGCGCCAGCAGCCTGGCCGATGTTGATCCCCAGGTTGAAATCCCCGGTCTGATAAGCCAGACGGATGTTGGCGAGCGCCAGGTTAGAGAGCTGCATCAGCTCGACGAGGGTGTCATCGTCAAGACGCTCGATGGATGGTACGTGAGCGGTGGGTACGACCATGACGTGCCCGCTGGTGTAAGGGTAGCGATTAAGGATGACAAAGGCCCTGGCGCCGCGGTGGAGGATCAGGTTGCCGGGGCCGTCGGATTGGCTCAAGGCTCTGCAAAAAATGCAGACGCCGCTGTTGGAGTCGTCCTCGATATAGGCCATTCGCCAGGGCGCCCAGACATGTTTCATGGTCAGTTTTCCGATTCTAACATAGAAGCTCGTGGGTCCCGATGGCACGGGGATTGCACCCAAGCTACAATGCGATGATGCTGACCGTTGAAGGGTTGCGTGCCATGCTGCCGGTCCATGGCCTCGGAGAGCCGCTGTATTTCTTCAGCACGATTGGCTCAACGAGTCAATATGCACGTGAACTGGCCGAGCAGGGGGCGCCTCACGGGACGCTGGTCGTGGCCGATGAACAGACCGCCGGGCGCGGGCGGGGGGAGAACCAGTGGTCCACCCCACCTCAGAGCGCCATCGCCTGCAGCCTCGTCCTCCGCCCTGATGGCCTTGCGCACGATCAGATCGGGGAAGTCAACGCGATGGGCGCCCTAGCCGTGGCGGAAGCCATTGAAGGGTGGGGCGGCCGGGCGGAGATCAAGTGGCCTAATGACGTCTTGATCGGAGGCGCCAAAGTGGCCGGCATTTTGACGGAAGCGAGCTGGCTCGGGAGCGGGCTGGAGTGGGTCGTCATCGGGGTGGGCGTCAACGTCCGGCCTGAGTCGGTTCCCGATTCAGCTGACGTTACCTTCCCTGCGACTGGTCTGGATGCCACTCTCCGCGAGAAGGTTGATCGGCTGCAGCTGTTGATCGCCATCCTGGAGAATCTGGCAGCCAGGTTGGGCGATCTTGGTTCAGCGGCGCTGGTGCAGGCGTGGGAAGACCGCCTGGCCTTCAAGGGCCAGGATGTGCGGGTAGAGATACCTTCCGGCGCCGTCGAGGGCGTGCTGATTGGTCTCTCACCAAGCGGGTTCATTCAGCTCGATATCAAAGGCTCTGGCCCGACCGAAATCGGCGGCGAAGGCGCCTCAATGCGGCCGGTTGACAGCTAGGGCGAAGGGTTTAGACTGGTATGATGGGGGCACCCCGGAGAGGGGAGGAGCTCAAGATGTATGATGATCTTCGAAACTTGACCGACCAGGAAGATTCTCCCTACGAGGAGAAGGCCATCGATTCATACACGGAACCCACCTTGCAGAAGCGGATGTTCGGGATGACCGCCGGGCAACGGCTCCTGTTGTCGGTGCTCCTGCTGGCCGCCGTGATCGTGATGGGCCTGATGGTCCTTCTGGTGATGCAAAAGATCTGGCCATACTGACGGTTTCAGCTCGTCAGACTCAGGCCGCCAGCCGAGCCCACCCCAGGGGTCCTTGAACTGACAACTCTACAGACCGCTCCCGCCGCGTGATTCTCGGCGGGAGTTCTGCATTTCTGCCATCAGAACATCATCGGGGATGGCCAGGAAGGCTTGAACGACCTCAGGGTCGAACTGGGTGCCGCTGTTGTCGCTGACGGTCTGGCGTGCCACGGACAGGGGCTGGGCTTTGCGATAGGGGCGATCGGAGGTCATGGCGTCGAACGCGTCCGCCACAGCGAAAATACGTGCTCCAATGGGTATGGCGTTACCCGCCAGTCCCTGGGGGTAGCCTGTGCCATCGTAACGTTCTTGGTGGGCGTAGATGACATCGATGGGACGATTGAGGAACGGAATGCCAGCCAGTATGTGCCTGCCGAACTCCGGATGCTTGTGCATGATCTCCCACTCGTCGTCGTCCAAGACCCCGGGCTTGCGCAGGATGGCATCCGGGATCCCGATCTTTCCGATGTCGTGGAGCAGGGCACCGCGCTGCAGATCATCTATATCGCTGTCGGGATAGGCTAGCTGGGCGGCGATGAGCATGGCGAAACGGACCACGCGCCGTGAATGGCCCTCGGTCTCCCGATCGCGGGCGTCGAGAGCTGCAACCAAGGCGTCAAGGGTCTGGTCGTAAGCCTCCGCCAGGGCGTTGAACAGCCGCGCATTTTCGATGGCCACGGCGGCCTGGTGCGCAAAGAGCGTCAGCAGGGTGCGATCTTCTTCGTTGAACAGGTCTTCCCGAAGGCGGCTGTCAGCATACAGCACGCCGATCATGCGGTCCTTGGCCTTGAGTGGCACGCACAAGATCGAACGCAGACTGTACGCCACCACGCTCTCCTGGGCTGAGAACCGCGGGTCATCCAGCGCATTGGTCGTCAAGATGGGCATGGCATGGGCTGCGACCCACTCGACCACCGTTCGACTGACGTGGATTTCCTGCGGCTTGAGCGATGCGCGCTCCCAGTTTCGGGCGACGCGTGTCTGGAGTTCACCAGCCTCATCTTTGAGCATCAAAAAGCCGCGGTCTGCTCCGGTCAGCCGGATGATGGTATCCATTACTTCGCGCAGCACAGTCTGCAAGTCGAGGGAGGAATTGACCATCCGGCTGATCTCTGCCAGCGCCAGCAGGTTGCCCCGCTGCTTTTCCGACTTGGCGACCTCCGACTGGATCCCACTGAGCAGATGGGACATTTGGGTCAGTGAAGTCAGGATCTGCTGGGGCACTGGGGCGCCATGGGCGCGGGCGAAGGCTTCCAACTCCCCACGCAGCGATTGGGCCTGCAGGCTGAGCCTCTCGAGGTGTTGATCTGGTGTGGGGCGGATGGTGAGATCGTTCATGTCTCCGCCAGAGGTTGTCTGGTGCTGTACAGCCTGCCTCCCATCATGGGCTAAGCAAAAGGTGATCCGTCGCGGCTGATTTAACGGCTGATTTGGACCAGGCCATCGGAAGGTACTTGATCTGCCGCCAGGCCTCCGTCTGATCCACATAGTGCGGGTTGAAAGCATGCCCCGATTGGCCCGTGGTGTGAATCCACAAGGTGTTGTCCCAGTTTGACAAGTCATTGATGATGCGCATCGACGGGAGGGAGGTGACCTCGAACCCTTTGTCCACCTTCCAGGCTGTGGCGTTGACGATGGAGGTGCCGCCGTTGACGGCGAAGGGCCCACGATTTCAGGAGGGCTTCGATGGGTGACACTCCTGACTCCCCCAGACTCGGGTTGCGGAAAGTTGCCGTGTGTAATGCGCCCCAAGTCCACTGAGATAGGTTCGGCCCGCCGATGCCCGTCCCTTCATTGATAGCCTGGGCGATGGCCGAGCTCAGAATATCGTCCCGAGTTTCCACGGTGTCGGTCGAGTGGTCATCCCACCAGGGGCTGTTGGGCGCAGCCAGCAGGTTGTCAAAGATGGCAAAGGCGCGCGACCCGTCGGGAAGCGGGCCGTCGGGCAGCTCGTCCGAAAAGGTCGCGAGAATCAACTGGCGCCAGAACAGGTTAAACACGGCGGCTGCGCTGGAGCCCAGCGTGTCTTGCTGGTCCCAGGTCTTGAGGCTGTCAAGAGCCTGGTTGATCACCGGATCGTCAAACTTGAGCTTGAACAAGTAAGGAAGGGTGATAGCGGCTGCAGCGTCAAGATCGTCCCCCTGGATGGATTGAATGTCCTGCAACGAGAGCTTCGGCGTGGCCTCGATCATCTGGGTAATGCGGGCCGCCCGATAACCGTAGTCCCAATCGCGGCTGATGAAGTTTGGATACTCACTGCCGACCACGGGATTGTTGGCGGTGGCGATATAGCCGTCATCGGGGTTGAAGGCCGACGGCAGCTGATCGAAGGGGATCATGCCCGTCCAATCGTAGTCCGTGGTCCAGCCTGGCGCTGGGAGCCAGCCATCGCTGCCCGCCCGGATCGGGACATTGCCCGGCATCTGGTAGCCGATGTTCCCCTGGGTGTCGGCGTAGACGAAGTTTTGGGACGGCACGGCGAAATCCCTGAGCGCGTTGCGGAAGGCATCCCAGTCGGTAGCGCGGTCGTATTCCAACACCGCAGCGAACACTCTGCTGGGCTGGAGCGCCGTCCACTGAAGCGACAGGGCATAGGGCTCGGGGAGGTCGATCCCGGCATCGTCGGTGAAGTTTTCGAGCTTCCCGTAGGTGCTGCTGACGATCGGTCCGTGCCGCGTGTAGCGTACCGCGAGATCGACGTCCTGCCCGCCGGCTACCTTGATCGTCTCATGCACCACCGTCATGTCCTGCCATTGGCCGTTTAGCTCGTACTGGTCCGGGTTGTTCGGGTTGATCTTTTCGATGAACAAATCCTGAACATCGGGGCCGACATTCGTCAACCCCCAGGCAACGCTGCCATTGTGACCGATGATCACCCCGGGCGCGCCGGCGAAGGAGAAGCCCTCGACGTCATAGCGACAGCTGGCATCCACCGTTCGGCAGTGAAGGCCGATCTGGTACCAGATCGATGGCAGCTGGATGCCGAGGTGGGGATCGTTGGCCAAGATAGGTTGACCGGTTTGGGTTCGCTCGCCGCCGATCACCCAATTGTTGGATCCTATCCCGGGAAGGCCGCCTCCCAGAAGCGTGTTAAGGCGGGTAACCTGCCCCGAAAGCGTTTGCAGAGCCGACTGGGACTGGAGGATAGCGCTGGCTTGCGAGCCCGTCACCTGGGCGCCGGCAGGGCCGAAATCCTTGACGATCGTGGGGTGATCGGGGGGATAGGGCGGATAAAGCTGGTTGAGTTGCGCCGGCGTCAGGGACTTCAGGAGCTGGGCCCGCTCGATTTCGCCATCCATGTTCCCGCCCAGATCCCAGGCCATCGCCTTGGCCCAGGTCAGGGTGTTGATGGGGGACCATGGGGCGGGTTGATAGCTCGGGCTGAGGAATTTCAGGACTGCATACTCTACGGAAAGGGAAGCTCCTTGGTGATCGGCCAGGTAGGCATTGACGCCGTCGGCGTAGGCCTGGAGGATGGCCAGGGTGTCGGGGTCAATCTGGTCCAGCTCCTGTTGGGCCACGCGTTCCCATCCGAGGGTGCGCAGGAACTTGTCGGTGTCGAGCTGAGAGGCGCCGAACATCTCCGCCAGGCGGCCGGCGCCGACATGGCGCCAGAAGTCCATCTGCCAGAAACGGTCCTGGGCGTGGATGTAGCCTTGCGCCATGAACAGGTCGTGTTCGTCGGAGGCGTAAATGTTGGGAATGCCAGCTTCATCGCGGAAGACATCAACCTGCCCGTGCAATCCGGGCACTGTCAGGCTCCCATGCACGACGGGCATGGATCGCTGGACGGTCACCCATCCCAGCCCGCCCAAAATGATCGCCAGGATCGCGACGACGGACAGACCACCGAACCACCAGCGACGCGAGGGGACAGACATGGACGCCTCCGAGCCTTGGGGATGACGTTGATTTCTAGCACCAGGGCCAGCCCTTGTCAATTCGATGGCTCCCGGTTGGATACACTGCCATGTGCAGGGCCCGCTTCCGGTCCGCCTGCTTAGAACAAATGGGCTAAAATAGCCTTATCCCAAGGGCGAAACGGAGCCTGCCGCGGTATAATTAGGAGGTTAAGAATTTGGCCCCGAGACTGGGCCTTCCCGGTCCCGAACTCACCTGAAAGAACAGGCTTTTATGGAAATTGGAACTGTTCGCCAAGTCGATATCGACGACCAAATGCGGGGCGCCTATCTCGACTATGCGATGAGCGTCATCGTCGCCAGGGCTATCCCCGATGCGTCCGACGGCCTGAAGCCCGTGCAGCGCCGAATCCTGTACGCAATGCACGACATGGGGATCAGGGCCAATTCATCCTACCGCAAATCTGCTCGTATTGTCGGTGACGTGCTTGGCAAGTTCCACCCTCATGGTGATTCTGCGATTTATGACGCCATGGCCCGCATGGCGCAAGACTTCTCGATGCGCTATCCCCTGGTTGATGGACAGGGCAACTTCGGCTCGATCGACGGCGACTCCCCGGCGGCCATGCGGTACACGGAAGCACGCCTGGCGCGGATCGCTGAAGAGCTCCTGGTGGATATCGACAAGAACACGGTTGACTTCGCCGACAACTTTGACGGCTCCCTCCAGGAGCCAACCATTCTGCCGGCTCAGCTCCCTAACCTGCTTCTAAATGGCGCCTCGGGTATCGCAGTTGGCATGGCCACCAACATTCCGCCCCACAATCTGAGGGAACTGGCTCAAGCAATCAACTTCATGATCGACCACGACGATGATCAGGATTCGGTGAACGTCGAAGACTTGATGATGTTCGTGAGCGGTCCAGACTTTCCAACCGGCGGCATGATCGTCGGGATTGAAGGGATCAAGCAGGCGTACAGCACCGGCCGGGGGAGAATCGTGATGCGGGCGGTTGCGCACATCGAAGAGATGAGCGGCAATCGTTTCAGGATCGTGATTACAGAAATCCCCTACCAGGTCAACAAGTCAAGCTTGATCGAACGCATCGCCCAGCTTGCACGTGAGGGGCGATTGGATGAAATCTCCGATCTGCGGGATGAGTCCGATCGCCGCGGCATGAGCGTGGTGGTGGAGTTAAAGCGCGGCGCCCAGCCCAAGAAGGTGCTCAACCAGCTGTTCAAGTACACCGCCCTCCAGAGCACCTTTGGGGTTCAGCTCCTGGCTCTGGTCGACGGCGAACCGCGAACACTGACGCTCAAGAAATCGCTCCAGATCTACATCTCCCACCGGCAGCGCGTGATCACGCGCCGGTCGGAGTTTGATCTGGCGAAGGCACGCGCACGCGGGCACATCTTGGAAGGCCTGTTGATCGCCTTGGCCAATCTGGACGCGGTGATCAAGACCATTCGGAAGTCGGCGGATGCGGATGTGGCCAAAGAGAACTTGATCGCCCAATTCAAGCTCTCCGAGCCCCAGGCTCAGGCCATCCTCGATATGCAGCTTCGCCGCCTTGCAGCGCTCGAGCGCGAGAAGATCGAAAACGAGCACAAGGACATCGTCAAGCAGATCAAGTACCTGGAAGACCTGCTGGCGCACCCCAAGAAGATGCTCAAACTCATCAAAGACGAGCTCGACCAGGCGGTGGAGAAGTACGGCGACGAGCGTCGGACGCGCATCGCGCCTGATGCGAGCGAGGAGTTCAACGAAGAAGATCTCGTGGCCGACGAAGCCGTGTTGGTGAGCGTCACGGAGCGCGGCTATGTGAAACGAGTGGCGGCTTCAACCTATCGACGCCAGGGCCGCGGCGGGCGCGGTCTGATTGGCCACACCATGCGCGAAGAGGATGAGGTGGTCATGCTCGTCCCAGCGCGGTCGTTGGATACGATGCTGTTCTTCTCCGACAAGGGCAAGGTGTACTCGGAGCGCGTCTACCAGATCCCGGATGCCGACCGCACGGCGCGCGGCATTCCAATGGTGAATATTCTGAGCATGGACGCCGATGAGACCATCACTGCGATCACCGTGGTCGCGGATTTTGATGATGCCAGTTTCTGTACGCTCGCCACACGCAAGGGCAAGATCAAGCGCGTGGCGCTGTCGGAGTTCTCCTCCGTGCGGCCGTCAGGGCTGATTGCCATGAACCTGGCCAGGGGGGACACACTGGGTTGGGCGCGGCTGACGAGCGGCAAGGATGACATTATCCTGGTCACAGCCAATGGTCAGGCGCTGCGTTACCACGAGAAGCAGGTGCGCGCCATGGGTCGGCCGGCAGCTGGCGTGAAATCCATCGGGCTGCGCAAGGGAGACTACGTGGCCTCCATGGATGTCGTGGATCCGAAAGCTGATCTGCTGCTTGTGACAGAACGCGGCTTCGGCAAGCGTACACCACTGGATGAGTACCCGACCAAGGGCCGAGGCACCTTCGGGGTGTTGACTCTCAGCCGGGATAAGATCAGTCAGATCGGAAAGGTGGTGGCGGCCCGTGTCGTGGATGAGGACGACGATTTGAGCATCATTTCTTCTGGCGGAATCATCCTTCGCACCAAGGTCCGCACCATCAGCCAAACCGGCCGGGCGACGATGGGGGTGCATGCCATCGATCTTAAGAAGGGTGAGACGGTGGCTGGTGTGGCGCGCATTTCGGCGCGGGAGCTCGAACAGGCTGGCGTGCAGGGTGAGGCCGGGCCGCCAGATCCCGACGGACGCCAGGGGTCTGAGCCGGCCGCCACGGTGAAGCAAGACGACAAGCCCAAGGGCAGCGCCAAGGGCAAGGCAGTGGCCAAGGGCAAAGCCAAGGGGGGCACCACCAAGAAGGACAAGACACCCAAGAAACCAGGGCGTGGGAAGAAGAGCTAGGCCCGTTCGCTCCCAGTGTTTGTCTTAACCCGCCGGCCTAACCAGGGTCGGCGGGTTTTCTGCAGCTGAAGCCGGTCCAGGTTGCGGCTGGCGGGTGGCCGCTATTCGGCGAAGACCAACTCGGCGTCGGTCCTCCATTCAGCCCGACGTGCCTCCCCCACGGTGCCGATCAGGCTTTGGGCCAGGGCCGCCAGGTGATCTGCGTCACCAGAAGAAATGTAAGTCACCATGCCTTGGGCGCCCTCCTCGGCCAGGAGATCGTCCGACTCAAGCAGGCGACGAGTCTGACGGGCGACAGCCGGGGCCGGGTTGATCACCTCCACGCCTGGTCCAGCGATTTCTTCAAGCAAGGGAATGATGAAAGGGTAATGGGTGCAGCCGAGCACCAGGGTGTCGATCCCCGCCTCGAGCAGAGGCTCAACGGCATCGGCCAGGATCTTCCGGGTAGACTGGCTGGTGAGGTCGCCGGATTCAATGCGTTCGACCAGTCCGGGAGCAGTTGCCGGATGGATGTCCAGCCCTTCCCCATAGCGCTCGACCAACGAAGCAAACAACTGTCCCTGGAAAGTGACCGGCGTGGCCAACACGCCAATGTGGCCGCTCCGAGTGACACCGGCGGCCGGTTTCACGGCCGGCTCCATACCGACGAATGGCACCTGAGGCAGGCTCTCCCGAAGTCCCTTCAACGCCGCCGCGGAAGCCGTGTTGCAGGCGACGACGATGAGCTTGGCGTCAGACGCCAACAGGAACCGGGCAACACCCAGGCTGAAGCGGCCCACCTCTTCTAACGACCGGGGACCATAGGGGACGTGGGCTTGATCGGCAAAATAAAGCACGTCTTCGGCGGGGAGCAAGTGACGTAGGGCTTCCAAAATTGATAACCCGCCCACACCCGAATCGAAAACGCCGATCGGTCGGCGATCGCTCATGGCATGCCTCTTGCGAAGGGGGTGGCGGACGATATGGATCCCGCCGGCTCGTATCGTTGGCGCGGCATAGACAGCAGGTTAATAGGAGAGTCGAAAAAAGAAAAGGTGCAGCCGCCGGCTGCACCTGGATCTTCAGGTGGATGTCAGGACTGACGCTTTTCCTTGAGCCGGGCGCGTTTTCCGGTGCGTTCACGAAGATAGTAGAGCTGCCCGCGCCGCACCCGGGCGCTGCGCTCAATCTCAACCTTGTCCAACAAAGGCGACCGTGTTAGGAAGGTGCGTTCGACGCCGATGCCGTGGGAAGCGACGCGGCGAACGGTGAAGTTGGCGCTGTTGCCGCCCTTCCGGATGCGAATGACGGTGCCGCGGAACTCCTGAATTCGCTCACGGTCGCCTTCCCTGATGCGGACGTGGACATTCACGCTGTCGCCGGGGTGCAGCTGAGGAATGTTGTCGTTGTCCGGAGCTACCGGCACGCGGACTGGTGCGCTGTTGTCTGTCTGATCGCTCATCGTCGTCACCCTTACGCTTTGTGTTCAGATAACCGGCCGCCCTTTGCGGGCGGCGCGGGAGACGAGTATAACACAGGCTTGGCGGGAACGTCCACGGGGCGGCTGGGGATTGATGGGGGAGATGATGGACGCCAGCGGGCCTGACGGGCGCGACTTATGTCGGCCCCGACGTGTATGATGGATAGGACGAATGCCCGAGCTGACCGACCAAGCCCTGGTGTTGGGCGCCCTGCGCGGAGAGGTCCAGGCCTACGGAGAACTGGTGCGGCGCTATCAGACGTCGGTTTACAATGTCTGCTACCGCTTGATGGGGGAGCGTCAAACCGCAGAAGACCGGGCCCAAGATGCCTTTGTGCGGGCCTACCGACGGCTTGAGACGTTTGACCTCGAACGGCCGTTTGGCCCCTGGATCCGACGGGTGGCGACCAATGTATGCCTCAATCATCTCAACCGCGCAGACCCCGCCACGGCCCCTCTGGAAGAGGAGTTCGGCGAGTATGCGGCTGCCAGCTTGGGGGAGCCGGAGAAAGAACTGCAGCGGAGAGAGATGGCCGAGAGCGTCCGAGCGGCGCTGGACAGTCTGCCTCCACACTACCGGGCGGTGATCGAGCTGCGCCACTATCAGGACCTGAGCTACGCCGAGATCGCTTCAGCGCTGGGGTTGACGATGAGTGAAGTTAAGACGCATCTCTATCGGGCCCGCAAGGCGCTGGCCGATCAGCTGCGATCGGGGGGACTGAGATGAAGCATATCAGCGACGCCGATCTCCAGGCTTTCCTCGACCGAGAGCTGCCGGTTGAGGCAGCCGGCCTGGTTTCGGATCACCTGCAGGTCTGCCAGGCCTGCGCGACAAGGCTAAAGTCATTCCGAGGTCTGTTTGCCAGCGTGGAGTCCCTGCCGGAAATGGCCCTACAGAAAGACCTGGTTCCTGGCGTCCTGTCCGGGATTGAGCCCAAGATCGCCATCGGCCCGAGGATGCGATGGCTGCTACTGGCCGAGTTGGCTGTGGGGACGGCCTCGTTGTTCACCGCCCTGAGTTGGCTGAAGTTATCTACCCCGGCGTGGATTGCCTGGCTGACCACGAGCTTGCACAGTTCGGTCGAGCCGGCCGATTGGGTTGGCTGGCTGACATCGCTGGAGACACCGGTGGAGAACGGGCTTTCGGCCTTCGGATCGCTTACAGCGAGCGCGACCGTGCCGTTGGCGGCCGCCCTCTCAGTGACTGGCTGGGCAGTTTTCCTGGCCGGGTTGGTGATCGTCGGCGTGGCCGCCAACGGTGTGATCCTGACCCGCGCAGGCTCGCCTCGAGGCAAAGACCGAAGATCGGCATGATGCCTTCCCACTGGAGATCAACATGAACAACGGAGCCTCAATTGTGCTGCTGATCGTCGCCATCGGGCTGACGCTGGTCGCTCTGTTCGCCGTCATGGCAGCCCTGTTCCCGTCGGCGACGGCCCGCACACGCCGCAGTATGGAGGCCACGCCCGGTGCGGCATTCGCCATCGGCCTGGTCAACAGCCTGTTCATGGGTGGGATCGCGTTGGCGTTGGCCGGGCTGGCCAACGGGCTGGGGCTCGGACTCCTGCGCGCTCCGGCTTTGGCCCTGCTAGCGATTCTTGTCGTCTTGTTGACCTTTGGCCTGACGGCTTCATCCCTGATGGTTGGCACGCGGCTGTTTCCCGAGCGCTCGGCGACGGCCAGAGGGCTCCTCGGCGGCACGGGGTTGGTGCTGGCTTGTCTGACTCCGTTCGTGGGCTGGTTCGGCGTGCTGCCGTACATCTGTTTTTTGGGAATTGGCGGCTTCATCCTCGGCCTGTTCCGAAAAGAGACCGACGCGTTGAAGGAAACCGACGCCTGAGACCTCCGTTCGGGCAAGATCTCCCCCATCCTTCCTTACCTCTATCCAATCAACCTGCACCCATACACCCACCGCGACCTACCCCTGGGCAGGGGAGCAGTTCAGCCTAAGGGTAGGTCATTGGTCCAATATTCCTATACTGACGGGTAGTTTGCCTATTGAAATCGGATAAATTCCATGCTACGCTGGAGCCAGATTGGAGGACACATGACCATCCTTTTGGTCGTCCTGTTCTTCCTGGCATGCGCTCTGCTCTCGCCTCGGCCCGTCCTGGGATAGGGTTGTCGGCAGGCTCATAAAGCGCCAGAAGTTATCAATCGAGCATTAACCAAGCCTCCCGGGCAGTCTGGATTGGCATCCAGGCGGCGCGGGATTTTGTTTGCCTGGAATCCAGTCACCCTCTCTTCCGGCGTCTGCCACCCTTGGTGGCGTTCATACCTCGCCTGGGCCCGCGTGCCTACCCGGGCGGATAGGCGCTCGGGATCGGGCGCCTCCCGTCCCATCTGATGTCAAGCTAGCCTTGAACCGGCCGGGGACCAACGGATGGAAATGACCGCCACCCGTCGGCGAGTCTTTTCCACCGGGGGAATGCCGCCAAGCCTGGGGCGGGTCAACATTCGGACCTGGGTTCCCGCACCATCAACCGCCCGATCCGAAGCGTCAACCGTCGAGCATTGGATCCCAACCACGTTACTTCCAACCGCTGCGCTGCCGGTCCGATCGGATGCTGAACGCGACAATCCGGGGGCAGAGTTTGTAGTTAACTGTGAAGCCGATGAGTACGTCAACGCGAGGAGGCTGTGATGGCAGACGTGTATGCGGTGTTTGGCACGCTCTTGGCCCTTGGGATCGTCTTTCCGGGCATGCTGACAGCCTGGTGGTTGTTGTTTCCCGGGATTGTCGGGCGAGCAGAAGTTCGGCTGAGCCAGACCCCGGGGAGGTCGTTCGGTTTTGGCCTGGCAGGGGCATTGCTGATTGCGGTGCCGCTTCTGATCCTGTTTGCGATGCCCTTCGGCCCGACCAAACTGATTGCCAGCTTCCTGCTGATTGCCGTCCTGATTGTAGCCAGCTTGGGCGCGGCGGGGTTGGCGGCCACCATGGGCAGTCGACTCGCCGAGCAAATGGGCCGGTCCCCATCCAACCTGAAGTCCTTCCTGGGCGGTGCGCTGGCCCTCGAACTTGCCGCCGCCTTCCCGTTTCTGGGCTGGCTGATTGTGATCCCTTTCACAATCATCACCTGCCTGGGAGCCAGCCTTTTCGCTTTGTTGGGGTGGATTCCAGCCTCGAGACCGGAAAGCACCAACCCGTTGGCGGTCGAAGGGAGCCTGACCGGTGAGCCTCAGTCGGCGTGATTTTCTGCGGTTGAGCGGCTGGGTGGCGGGCACGGCGGCCGTCACCGCCTGCGCCCCCGCCTACGGCCGGCTGTCGGAGATCGGTGCTGCGGGTGTGGCGTGGCCGGAAGCGGGCGAGTCTACCTTCCGCAAGCTCCTTCGCTTGACCTACGGCCCTGTGCCGACCGAGCGTCGGCAGGTGGCCGAGGCCGGCCTGGCGGCCTGGATCGAAGCCCAACTGGCCCCCGAGATGCTCGAGGATCGGCGCGCAGAGGTCCGGCTGCGCCCCTTTGACGCGCTTGCGCTTCAGGCGGATGTGCTGGCCGATTGGGAGCAGGCTACCGTGGTCGATCAACTCCGTCGGGCCACCCTAATCAGGCGCCGGTACAGCACCCGGCAGCTCTACGAGCGCATGGTCGAATTCTGGACGGACCATTTCAACATCTATGTGGCCAAGGGCGACTGCTGGTTCTTGAAGGTCGTGGACGACCGCCAGGTCGTGCGCAAACACGCGCTGGGCAACTTTCGAGATTTGTTGATGGCTTCTGCCCACTCTCCGGCCATGCTCGTCTACCTCGACAATCAGGCGAATGTGATGGCGGCCCCCAACGAGAACTACAGCCGCGAGGTGATGGAGCTGCACACCCTGGGCGTGGGTAGCGGTTACACCCAAACCGACGTCATGCAACTGGCGCGCTGCTTGACGGGTTGGGGGGTCAAACGACACTTCTGGCGTGGCCAGTACCAATTTGACCCCGACCAGCATGCGGACGGGGTCAAGGAGGTGCTGGGGCAAGTGATCCAGCCTGGAGGCGAGTTTGAGGCCGGAGAAGTGCTGGCCGGGCTGGCGCTGCACCCGGCAACGGCCCGACACCTTGCCGCTCAGCTCGTTGAGAGGTTTGTAGTCGACCATCCGTTGGAGGCCGCACCGGGTCTGGTGACGGCCGCGGCGGATGCGTTCCTGAAGTCGGGAGGCGAAATCAAGGCCGTGCTCAAGGTTATCTTGCTGGATAACCTGGCTCGTCCCGAATTCAACCCTCCGCCGAAGTTCAAACGGCCTTCGGATTTCGTGTCCACTGCCCTGAGGCTGCTCAACGTGGAGACGGATGGGGGACCGGCTGTTCAAGGCCACTTGTCGGCGATGGGGCAGGGGATGTTCGATTGGCCGACCCCGGACGGTGCTCCGGATGTGGAAGAAGCATGGGCGTCGAATCTGCTTCCCCGCTGGTCTTTCGCCCTCGAGTTGGCCCAGGACGAACTTGAAGGAAGCCAGGTGAGCCTGCCGGCGCTGATCGAAGCTTCGGCTGCCTCGTCTCCAATCGACATCCTGGCGGCGTTCAACGTGCTGCTCATGGGGAGGCCACCGGCGGCGAATGTCGCCCGCGCCCTCTCCGATGGCCTTGGCCAATCCGGGGTGGACTCACCCGATGACTTGGCAGCCGTATTCAGCGCCGGCCTGCTGGCTTCCCCCGCATTTCAATGGAGGTAACCCGATGAGCTGGTCAGCTGCTCGAGAGCGGGTGCTGGATTGTTGCGTGCATGTCCCCGAAGAAACCAATTGGCCGGGCTGGCTGCCGCGCATGGCCTTTGCGCCACGCGGCAAGGCGCCCAGGGGAGATGTGCTGCTTGTGGTCTTCCTGCGCGGGGCGGCAGACATGTTGAATATGGTCATTCCGCACGGGGAGGAGGCCTACTACCAAATGCGCCCCACGCTTGGGATCCCGCGGCCGGATGACCAGCGCGCCAAGACCTCCGATCGGGCCGTTGACCTGGATGGATTCTTTGGGCTTCACCCGTCGATGTCCCCACTTCTGCCAGCATGGCGAGCGGGCCACCTAGGGATCGTCCACGCGTGCGGGGCCCCAGATGAATCCCGCAGCCACTTCCGAGCCATGGAGCTGATGGAGCGAGGTGTCACAGACGAGCGCGGCCCAGCCTCCGGCTGGGTCGGCCGTCATCTTGCCAGCCTGGATACTGGCAATGTCTCACCGTTGAGAGCGATCGGTCTGGGCGAACAGGCGCCCCGCAGCCTGCGGGGTCGGGTGCCCGTGACGGCCCTGAAATCGATCGCCGATTTCCACCTCCATGGCGACCTCCAGGCAACGGCCCGGATGCAAACCATCCTTTCGAGCCTGTACCAGAGTGATGAAGTTCTGGCCGGTGTGGGCCAGGAGACCCTCGCTGTGTTGAGGACCCTTAAGAAGCTTGATCCATCGACCTATGTGCCGTCCGGCGGGGCTCGCTATCCGGCAGCGGATTTCGCCATGGGCCTCAAACAGGTGGCCATGCTGATCAAGTCCGAGGTCGGCCTCGAAGTGGCGGCGATCGACCTTGGCGGATGGGATACCCATTTCTCACAGGGGGGGAGCCAGGGATTGATGTCGGGTCTCATGGACGACCTTGCCGGAGGGCTGGGCGCACTCCACGCCGACCTGGGCAATGCCATCAGCGGCGTCACGGTTGTGGTCATGTCGGAGTTCGGCCGACGTGCCTATGAGAACGCAAGCTTGGGCACCGACCACGGCCACGCAGGTGCCATGCTCCTGCTCAGCGGCCAAGTTCATGGCGGCAAAGTTCACGGACTCTGGCCCGGCATGGCCGAGGGGCAGCTCTTTGGGCCGGGCGATCTGGCGGTCACGACCGACTACCGTGATGTCCTGAGTGAGCTGTGCCGAAAGCGGCTCAACAATCCCGCCGTGGATCAGGTGTTTCCGGAATTCGATCCGACGGTCACCAACATCTTCAAGTCATCCTGAGCCCACGCAGAGGGACCGGGCCTTCTCCAGGAGCTTACAGAATCGTGTCAATCAACCCGTGATGGTGGTCAAAAGCATCCCCATTCGATACAATAGCTTCGTTGCTTGCCACTAAGCGCCTCGGACCACCCACGGATTGATTGTTGAATGCCGCTAAAAGTCGGCGAAATGCTGAGGCACCGCTACCGCATCGAAGAAACCCTCGGCCAGGGGGGCATGGGTGCTGTCTACCGTGCCACCGATATCAACCTTGGGGTCCAGGTCGCTGTGAAAGAAAACCTTTTCACCACCGAGGAATACGCCCGCCAGTTCCGGCGCGAAGCTACCATCCTCGCCAGTCTGCGGCACGCTGCCCTCCCACGCGTGACGGATCACTTTGTCCTTGAAGGCGAAGGCCAGTACCTGGTAATGGACTTCATCGAAGGGGAAGATCTGCGCGAACTGCTCGAACGAGATGGTCCCGTTCGCGAAGACATGGCTGTCCGATGGTTTGTCGAAGTCTGCGACGCCCTGGCTTACCTCCATACCCGTACACCCCCCATCGTTCATCGGGACATCAAACCGGGGAATATCAAGATTACGCCCGACGACCACGCGGTGTTGGTGGACTTTGGCCTGGCCAAGGTCCTTGAGGAGAGCGGAAGCACCACCACCGGGGCCAAGGCGATGACCCCGGGTTTTTCGCCGCCGGAGCAATACGGCGCCGGCCGGACGGACCCTCGAACCGATATCTATGCCCTGGCGGCTACGCTGTACACTGCCCTGACGGCCTCGATTCCCGAAGACTCATTGGAGCG
This sequence comes from uncultured Chloroflexia bacterium, assembly GCA_963807065.1. Classification (GTDB taxonomy): domain Bacteria; phylum Chloroflexota; class Anaerolineae; order Anaerolineales; family E44-bin32; genus CAWAND01. Next base: position 173,173 of record CAWDZQ010000004.1, on the reverse strand, counting down.
GGCCATGGGCCGGGCGACGCTCACCCCTATTCGCCGGCGCAACCCAAAAGTCTCGGCGGCGCTGTCGCGGGCCATCGAGCGCGCTCTGGCGCTGGAGCCGGAAGAGCGTTTCCAGACGATGAGCGAGTTCGCTGCGGCCCTGGCCGCCAGCGGCTCGGCCACCAGCCAAGCCAACACCAAGGGCTATCACTACCTGGACCGCACGGTGGTGCCCGCTGCCAAGACCGTGGTACGCTCATCGCCCGCTCCCGCCTTCGGGCCCAGACCCGGGCGGCGCCGCTGGCCGATCTACGGGCTGGTGATTGGGACCATCGTCACCATCGCCGCCGGGGCGGTCTATGCCTTGCCGGGCCTCAGCCGCGGCCGGGAGACTCCTTTGGCAACGACGGGCGAGAGCCCGCCCACCCTGGCCGGAGGGTCCGGTGACGGCACGACGGTCGCTACGCAATCCGGAACCAGTGGGTCACCCACCTCGACCGTGGCCAATGTGGTTCAGCCTACGCAGGCGTTGGCCCCAACGCCAACGCCACCCGGCGGGGGGATCGGCCAGCTGGCATTCGCCTCCAACCGCGACGGGCTGCCCCAGGTCTACATCATGAACATTGACGGCACGGGGGTTCGCAAGGTCACCGATCTGTCGGATGGTGCCTGTCAGCCGGCCTGGTCGCCGGATGGCATGCGACTGGCGTTTACATCGCCGTGCCGGGCCAATCGCAGCCTCTACGCGGGCTCGAGCATCTGGATCATCAACGTGGATGGCACCGGGCGGAGGGCCCTGGCCTCGGCACCGGGAGGCGACTTCGATCCGGCCTGGTCGCCGGGAGGAGATCGGGTGGCCTTCACGTCCTTGGAAGATGGTCACCCCCAGATTTACGTCATGAGCGCTGACGGAAAGGGGCGCACCAATTTGAGCAACAACCGGGCCAGCGACAGCGATCCCAGCTGGTCCCCAAATGGGAGCCAGATTATCTTCACCTCCGTTCGGGACAAGGTGGCGGAGGTTTGGATCATGCCGGTTGGTGGAGGCAGCCCGAGCCGTTACTCGCGTAGTGGCGGGCGGGAGGACTCTCAGCCGAGTTGGTCGCCGGACGGCAAGTACGTGGCATTTGACCAAGTTGTTGGGGGTGTTTCGCGCCTGGTGGCGATGCAGTTCAAGGACAGTGACTCGCCCGAGTCGCGCATCTGCCCGGAAGGCCCCCTTTCGGTTCAGCCGATGGCGGAACCGGTATGGTCCCCCGACGGGCAGTGGCTGGCGTTCGAAACGTGGCCAACCGGTGGCGATCACGAGATCGCGCTGGTCACGTCAAATTGTGCCAACTACACCGAACTGACATCGCAGACCGGGCTCAACTTTGACGCTGCGTGGCGGCCGTAACGACGCCACGCTCCACTCAAGAAGGTGAAGAAAATGACTGCGAGATTGATTGACGGAAAGGCCATTGCGGCCGAGATTCGTGCCGATGTGGCGCGCCAGGTAGAGGCGCTTGCGGCCAAAGGCATGCCCAAGCCCGGCCTGGCAACGGTCTTGGTGGGAGACGACCCGGCCTCACACAGGTACGTGAGATCCAAGCGCAAGGCCTGTGAAGAAGTCGGGATCGAGTCCTTTCATTATGAACTCCCGGCGGACACGCCTCAATCGAAAATCATCGAGCTCATCCGTGAACTCAATGCCGACCAGCGGGTCCACGGCATCCTGATCCAGCTTCCCCTCCCGCCGGGCAACGACGAAGAAGCCGTGCTCAACACGGTCAGCGTCGACAAGGATGTGGACGGTTTTCATCCGGTCAATTTGGGTCGTCTGGCCCAGAAGGGGCGCGAGCCCTCTTTCGTGCCCTGCACGCCGGCAGGCTGCATTGAGCTCCTGAAGCACGCCGGGGCCAAGCTCGAAGGCGCCAATGCCGTGGTTGTCGGCCGATCCAACATCGTGGGCATGCCGGTTTCCCTGCTGCTGGTGCGCGAGAACGCCACGGTCACAATCTGCCACTCCCGCACCCAGGACCTGCCCGGCGTGTGCCGGCGGGCGGATGTCCTTGTCGCCGCCATCGGGCGGGGAGAGATGATCCGCGGCGACTGGATCAAGCCCGGTGCGTATGTGATCGATGTTGGGATCGACCACGTCGATGATCCCACTCGCGAGAAGGGTTATCGCCTGACCGGCGACGTGGCGTTCGACGAGGCCGTCGAAGTGGCCGGGGCGATCACCCCCGTGCCTGGCGGCGTCGGCCCGATGACGATCGCCATGCTCCTGCGAAGCACCCTGAAGGCAGCCCAACGTGCCTCGGTAGGCGAATAGCGGTTCCTTGAGAATGGGGACGAATGTCATGTGCAGGTCGAATTGTCAGACAATTGACGAGGGAACTTGCCGGTGCTAGACTGAATCCACATTCCCAGGAGGCGCCATGCCTACGCTTCTGGTCCGCAACGCCTCGGTCATGGTCACCATGGACGAGGAGCGTCGGGAGATCGCCAACGGCGGGCTATTTGCCAGGGATGGGTGGATCGAAAGGGTCGGCCCGTCCGACGAACTGCCCACCGCGGCCGATGTTGTGGTCGATGCCCAGGGCCACCTTGTGTTGCCCGGCCTCATCAACACGCATCACCATCTGTATCAAACTCTGACGCGGGCGGTCCCGGCGGCGCAAGATTCTCGGCCTCTTCGGCTGGCTGAAGACGCTGTACCCCATCTGGGCCCGCATGACAGCCGAGCACATCCGGCTGTCGACCCAACTCGGGCTGGCCGAACTGGCGCTATCCGGCTGCACCACCGCTTCCGATCACCTGTACATCTTCCCCAACGACTGTCGGCTGGACGACGAGATCCTGGCAGCCCGGGACATTGGCCTGAGGCTCCACGCTTCGCGCGGATCGATGAGCCTGGGCGAAAGTCAGGGCGGCCTGCCACCGGACCGGGTGGTGGAGAATGAGGACGTCATCCTGCGCGACACGCAGCGAGTGATCGAGGCATACCACCAGCCGGACCCCGGTGCCATGGTCCAGGTGGTGGTTGCCCCCTGCTCCCCGTTCTCCGTCACACCCGACCTGATGCGTCAATCCGCCGAGTTGGCCCGGTCGGCAGGCGTGCACCTGCACACCCACCTGGCCGAGACAGCCGACGAAGAGTCCTTCTGTATGGAGGCCTTCGGCCATCGGCCCTTGGCGTTTGTGGAGGGGCTGGATTGGGCGGGTGACGATGTGTGGTTCGCCCATGCTGTGCACATCAACCCGGAAGAGGTAGGCCGGATGGCAGCCGCCGGCAGCGGTGTGGCCCACTGCCCGGGTTCCAACATGCGGTTGGCGAGTGGGCTGGCGCCGGTCAGACGTTACCGGCGGGCCGGGGTGAATGTTGGGCTGGGAGTGGATGGCTCGGCCAGCAACGACAGCTCGCACCTGCTGGCAGAAGCCCGACAGGCGTTGCTCCTGTCGCGCCTCGGTTCGGCGATTGCACCCGAGATTGATCCGGAAGAAGGCATGCTGACCGCCCGGCAGGTGCTGGAGATAGCCACCCTCGGTGGGGCCGCCGTGCTTGGCCGGGGGGACATCGGCGCCTTGGCGCCGGGGATGTGTGCCGATTTCATAGGCCTGGACCTGAGTCAAATGGCTTATGCCGGGGGCCTGCACGATCCGGTGGCGGCGGCGCTGTTGTGCTCGCCGACCCATGTGGCTTTCAACTATGTCCACGGACGCCCCGTGGTTGAGGACGGTCGGCTGACTGGCGTCGACGAGGAGATCCTGATTGAAAAGCACAATCGGGCCGCGTCGGCCTTGGTGCGGGGAGATTGATATCGCCCGCGTTGTCGTGGGTCAGCCTGAGGGATTGGCATGACGGAACGTGATTGGAGCGAGATCTCGCGTGAGTTGACCGATGTCGCCATGGGGCGCACGTCGGCCGATATGCTCATCCGTAGGGGAAGGTGGGTGTGTGTCCAATCGGGCGAGGTCATCGATGATATCGACATCGCCATCAAGGGTGAGAGGATTGCCTACGTCGGGCAAACCGCCGACCATTGCCTGGGCCCTGACACCGAGATCGTTGAAGCCGACGGCCGGTTTCTGGTGCCCGGCCTGATTGATGGGCACATGCACGTCGAGTCGGGCATGGTGACCGTGACGGAGTTCGTGCGTGCCGTCTTGCCGCACGGGACGACAGCCATGTTCGTTGACCCGCACGAGATTGCCAATGTCTTCGGCCTCGAGGGCGTGCGCATGATAGTGGATGAAGCCGCACTCCAGCCGATCCATGTCTGGGTTGAAATGCCCTCTTGTGTTCCGTCTGCGCCTGGCCTTGAAACGCCGGGCGCTGTTTTGGGGCCGGATGACGTGGCGGAGGCCATGACCTGGCCGGGGATCATCGGGCTGGGCGAGGTGATGAACTTCCCTGGCGTGTTCAACAGCGATGAGAAGATGCACGCCGAAATGGCGCGCACAAGGGAAGCGGGAAAGGTCATCGGGGGGCACTACGCTGCCCTCGATCTGGGACTTCCGTTTCATGGCTACGCCGCCGGTGGACCGGAAGACGATCACGAGGGAACGCGGGTCGAGGACGCCGTGGCCAGGGTCAGGCAGGGAATGAAAGCTATGCTCCGCCTGGGATCGGCCTGGTACGACGTCGCCAGCCAACTCCCGGCGATCACCGAGCTAGGGCTCGACCCACGGCACTTCATCCTGGTGACTGACGATTCTCACTCCGGCACCCTGGTGCACGACGGTCACATGGACAGAGTTGTGCGGCATGCGATCGATCAGGGTCTCACTCCGATGGTCGCCTTGCAGATGGCCACCCTCAATCCAGCCGAGCATTTTGGGCTGGCCAGGGACATCGGCCAGATTGCTCCCGGCCGGTATGCGGACATCGTGCTGGCGCGCGACCTGCACGACTTCCGTGCAGAGCAGGTCATTGCTCGGGGACGGATGGCGGCCAGCCAGGGAGTGCTGGAGGTGGATGCGCCCCAATTCACCTACCCGGCGGAAGTGATGGCTTCGGTGCGACTTGGCCGGCAGCTTAATGCCGATGATTTCACCGTCCCCACCGAGTCCCAGACAAGGGTGACGGCGCATGTCATCGGGGTGATTGAGAATCAAGCGCCGACGCGGCATCTGCGGTTGAGCCTGCCGGTGGCGGGAGGAGAGGCGCTGACCGACCAGGAACAGGATGTGGCCAAGGTGGCACTGGTTGAGCGTCACCGTGGGACAGGCGAGGTGCAGGTTGGCTTTGTCCAGGGTTTTGGGATCAACGTGGCCTGCGCTTTCGGATCTACCGTGGCGCATGACTCCCACCACATGTTGATCGTCGGTACCAGCGATGAGGATATGGCGATGGCGGCCAACGAGCTGGCCCGCTTGGGCGGTGGGCAGATCGTCGTGCGCGAGGGGCAAGTCAGGGGCCTGGTCGAGTTGCCCATCGCCGGCCTGATGTCGGACGAGCGCGCCGAGGTTGTGGCCGAGCAGGCCGAATCGGTCCTGGCAGCCATGAGAGACTGCGGGTGCCATCTGAACAACGCCAACATGCAGCTCAGCCTGCTGGCCCTGGTGGTGATTCCCGAGCTGCGAATCTCCGATCAGGGACTGGTGGACGTCGAGACCTTCGCTATCATCCCGGTAGTTGCCGAGGAGGCTCACTAGCTTGGCACGCAGAAAGCGGGTCAAGCGGACCCGGCCCCTGTACCAGAAGACGGCGGACGCATTGGAAGTGATGCTGATTGGGCTTTCGCCGGGCACCTTCCTGCCTTCCGAGCCGGAATTGGCCAAGAAGATGGGCGTCTCCCGTGCCACCTTGCGGGAGGCCATGCGGCCCCTCGAGGCCATGGGGCGCGTCGTTCGCCGGCAGGGGGTGGGCACCTACGTCGTCGAGCCGCCACAGGTTATCGAGACCGGGCTGGAGGTGCTCACCAGCATTCAGGCCCTTGCATCCCGCATGGGCATGACGGTCGAGATGAAGGACCTCGAAGTCACCGTGCGGAGAGTTGCCGGGCCCGACGAGAGCCCGCTCCAGACGCCGCTGGGGGAATCTGTGATCGATGTCTCGCGCGTGATCATTGCCGAAGGGCGGCCGGTGGCCTATCTGGTCGACAGCGTACCGCAGGACATTCTCTCGGCGGAGGCCTTCCAGGCAAACTTCGGGGGATCGGTGCTGGAGATCTTGCAGATGCGCGGCGAACCAGAACTCGACCGATCTCAGGCGGAGATCACAGCCATCACAGCCACAGCGCCGATCGCCAAGAGCCTGGGCATTCAGCGGGGCGATGTGCTGCTGTATCTGGAAGCCTGCTTGTACGACTTGACCGGCCGTGTGGTCGACCACTCGCGCAGTTACTTCTTGCCCGGCACCTTTCGCTTTCACGTGGTGCGCCGGGTGGACAAGGCAAAGTGATCAAGGGAGGAGGCGGCAAGAGGCACAACTTGTGGAATATTTCACATATAAACGCCGAAGGCGTCGTTCGATCGACGATAGGCACCTTTTCACAAAAGAGGAGATTGCATAATGCGCAGCTTTGCAGGGCGCGACATTCTGTCGCTCAAGGATTTTGAACGCGAAGAGTTTTTCCGGGTGTTCCAAGTGGCCGACGACCTGGCGCCGTTCGCCCGCGATCGACGCAACACGGACCTGCTGGCACAGAAGACGATGCTGACCGCGTTCTACCAGCCCAGCACCAGGACGCGCATGGCGCATGAAGCCGCCATGCACCGGCTGGGGGGCGCCGTCCTCGGCTTTGCCGACGTCAAGAACACGCGGGCCGGCGACTTCTATCAGGAGACGATCAAGGACACCGTCCACATGCTGGAGTTCTACGGCGATGTGATCGTGATGCGCCACTTTCAGCAGGGGGCGCCGGCCGAGGCGGCCCGCTGGGCGAGCATTCCTATCATCAACGCCGGAGACGGCTGGGGCGAACACCCCACCCAGGTGCTGACCGATATGTACACCATCTACAAGGAGCGAGGTACGCTGGACGGCCTGAACTTCCTCCTGGTGGGGGATATGCGGATGCGCACTATGCACTCCATGAGCTATGCGATGTCCCAATTCGACATCCAGGCCACCTACATCTCGCCGCCCGAAATGTCGCTGACGGATGAGTTCAAGGCCGAAATCGACAAGCTCAACTTGCGCTACCGGGAAGTCGACCACATCAACGATGCTATCGCCGACGCCGATGTCATCTACATGGAGCCGGTCGTGCAGCCGGATTACACCAAGGCGCGCGACGAGCGCTCGGGCGACGTTGGCCTTACCCCAGCCAACTATCAGGTCACGCTGGACGTGATGAAGAAGGCCAAGCCGGATTCGATTATTCTGCACTCACTGCCGCGGATGGACGAGCTCCTGCCGGAAGTGGATGCCACGCGCCACGCCCGCTATTGGGTGGAGGCGTTCAACGGGGTGGTGATGCGCATGTCGCTGCTGGCCCTGGTCCTTGGGAAAATGGAGTAACGAGCCGAGACGGCCGGCGGGTGAGAACCCGGCCGGGCGTTTCGTGAGCGGGAGGTGATTATGCAAACCAATCTGCGTGGTCGTGACCTGATCAGCGACCTTGATTTCAGCCGCGAAGAGGTCGAGACGGTCCTTGACGTGGCGTTCGACATGAAGCGCAAGCGGGCCTTGGGCGAGCCTCATGCCTATCTGCGGGACAAGGTGCTGGCGATGCTTTTCTTCTTCAGCAGCACCCGAACCCGTGGTTCATTCGAGGCAGGCATGGCCCAATTGGGAGGTCACGCGGCTTTCATAGAATCGCGCACCACCCAGATCTCACACGGTGATACGGAGAAGGAGATGGGGGAGATCTTTGGCCGCTACTTCGACGGCATCGCCATTCGGCATGTCGATTGGGGGATTGGCAACCGCTATCTGAACCTGGTGGCCGAAGCCTCACGTGTGCCCGTGCTCAACATGCAATGCGACTACTATCATCCGCATCAGATCCTGGCCGACCTGATGACGATCATCGAGAAGAAGGGCCGTGATCTGCGCAAGAAAAAGATGGTTGTGTCGTGGGCCTACGCCGCATCCTATCTGAAGCCCATCTCGGTTCCCCAATCCCTGATCCTGCAGATGCCGCGCTTCGGCATGGACCTCACCCTGGCTCATCCGCCGGAGTTCAAGCTGATGCCGGAGATCATGGATCAGGCGCGGGAACAGGCGAAACGATTTGGCACCGGCTTCGAAGTGACCGACAATATGGAAGAAGCCTTCAAGGACGCCGACGTCGTCTATGCCAAGTCGTGGGGACCCTTGCTCACGACGACCGATGGGGACAAGGGCAAAGCGATTCAGGACCAGTACAAGGACTGGATCACCGACGAGAAGAAGATGTCGTTGGCCAACTCGGATGCTATCTACATGCATCCCCTGCCGGCTGACCGCAACATCGAGGTGACGGACGGCGTCATCGATGGCCCCCAAAGCGTGGTGTTTGACGAAGCCGAGAACCGACTGCATGCCCAGAAGGCCGTCATGGCCTTGACGATGGCTTGAGGAGACCCATGGATCAAACCAATAATGTGCGAAAGCTTGCCGTGGTGGCGGTCGGGGGAAATTCCCTGATCAAGGACAAGACCCACCAGACGATCCCAGATCAGTACGCCGCGGCTTGTGAATCTATGTCCCACTTGGCCGACATGATCGAAGCCGGTTGGGACGTGGTGGTCACGCATGGGAACGGGCCGCAGGTGGGATTTATCTTGCGGCGTTCAGAGCTGTCCATGGGTGAGCTTCATTCGGTGCCGCTGGATTACTGCGGCGCGGACACGCAGGGCGCCATCGGCTACATGTTCCAGCGCGCCTTGCACAATGAGTTCAAGGCACGCGGCATGGATCGCCAGGCGGCGACTGTGGTCACCCAGGTGGAGGTCGACAAAGATGACCCCGCCTTCCAGCACCCCAGCAAGCCGATCGGCACCTTCATGGATGAGGCGATGGCCAAGCAGCACGCCGACGCTGAAGGCTGGGCTGTCGTGGAAGACGCTGGCCGCGGCTGGCGCCGCGTGGTCCCTTCACCAACCCCCAAGCGAATCGTGGAGCGCGACGCCATCGAAACCCTGATCAAAGCCGGTTTCATCGTGGTCAGCGTGGGCGGCGGCGGGATCCCCGTGGTCGCCGACCCCGACGGGGCGCTCAAGGGTGTCGAGGCCGTCATCGACAAGGATTTCGCCTCCTCACTCATGGCTTCGAGCATCGGCGCCGATCTGTTCCTGATTTCCACTGCGGTGGAACAAGTCGCGCTAAACTACAACAAGCCGGACGAGAAGCGGCTCGACCGCATGACACTTGCCGAAGCCAAAGGCTACCTCGCCGAAGGACACTTTGCCAAAGGAAGCATGGAGCCCAAAATACGGGCGGTGATTGGTTACCTGGAGCGAGGGGGCAAAGAAGCCCTGATCACGGATCCGCCCAACATCCGCCGGGCTTTGCAAGGGGAAACCGGAACTCGGATCGTCCCCTGAAGATGAGGGTCGACCAGGAAGAGGAGGTCTGACCGAGATCGAGTCGGCATCGAAACGTGCCCATTGAGGCGTCAGGGTACTGATCGTGGCCTTCCTTGAATCTCTGCCGTTGAGACCAATAGCTCACAGGGTCATTCGCTCGATACTGGTCGAACCGCTGAGGCGATGGAGCTTCCGGCGGTGCTTGGCCTGATTTGAACGAGGCTTGGGCCTTTCTGCACATGGACCTGATGGATCGTTTGGATCTGTTCCGCGAGAGGAGTGCACACTATGTCATTGTCTGAAGGCGGCGGCTACGTTCATCAACGAAAGATGTTGTATGAACTGACCCAGCAAGTCGTCGCAACCTCGATGGGGCGTGAACCGGCTGACCTTATCATAAAGAATGGTCGGCTGGTCAATGTCAACGTCGGTCGCATCCAAGAGGGTATCGATGTGGCGGTCCGCGATGGGATCATTGCCTATGTCGGACCCAACAGTTCGCACATTCTAGCGGACGAACACACCAAAATCGTCGATGCCGCTGGCCGGTACATACTTCCTGGGTTCATCGACACTCACGAACATGTCGAAAGCAGCATGGTGGATGTACGCAGCTTTGCGGCGGCCGTGCTGCCCGAGGGCACGACGACCATCGCCTGTGACAATCACGAGATTACCAACGTTTTTGGGCTCAGGGCAGTAGAACTCTTTCACGAAGCGGCGAAGGGATTGCCGCTCAAAGTCCTGGTGGCTATGCCGGTCTGTGTCCCATCCATCCCGGGATTCGAGGATGCCGGGGCCATAATCACCGACAAAGAGGTCTCTCGAGCCTACAAAGAGGGGTGGGCCCAGCTTCAAGGCGAGCAAATGAACTTTCCGGGGCTGATCTACGGAGATCCCGGGGTCCATGCCATCACGGCCGCATCACTGAAGGAAGGTGTCGTCCTGACCGGGCACTATGCCAGCCCCGAAATCGACGTGGGACTTCAGGCATTTGTTGCGGCAGGTATGACAGGATGCCATGAAGCGACAACGGCAGAAGAAGCACTTCGCCGTGCAGAGCTCGGGTGCTATGCCCAACAACGCTATGGGACGGCGTGGCTGGACATGCCGAAGACCATCCGGGCCGTGCTCGACAACCCTGACATCGATACTCGTTTCTTCTGTCTGATCACAGACGATGTGACTCCAACCACTCTGGTCGAGGACGGGCATGTGAGCCGGGTCGTCAGAGACGCCATCAAGGAAGGGCTGGACCCCATCCGCGCCATTCAAATGGTGACGATCAACGCAGCCCAGATGCTGGAAGAATCACGCTGGATCGGGACCGTGTCGCCTGGCAGAGCCGCCGACATCATTCTGTCCAGTGATCTTGAATCCCTTAAGATGGATCAGGTCTTCTCGGACGGAGTTCTTGTGGCCGAGGCCGGCAAAATGCTGGTTGACATTGCCCCCTACAACTACCCGGATTGGGCATTAAACTCGGTGCATGTGGAACCTATATCCACCGAGGATCTGAAAATCGTGTGCGATCAGGATACGGCCCAGATACGGGTGATGCGAATCTTCCCCGGCATGGTGCACACCCAAGAGGAAGTGGTCGAAGTAACCGTAAAGAACGGTGAACTCGTAGCAGATCCAGCCAGAGATCTGGCCAAGGTTGCCCTCTTCTACCGACACGAACCCGAAGTCGCTTCCGATGCCAGGAAGAGTTTCGGCTTCGTGAGCGGCACGGGATTCAAGCCTAACTGTGCCTTTGGCTCAACGGTCGCTCACGATTGCCACAATCTGATGGTCATGGGCACGAGCGATGAGGCGATGGCCAAAGCAGCTAATACCCTGATCGAGTTGGGTGGGGGGATGGTGGTGGTTCAAGGGGACAAGGTAACCGCTGTGCCACTCCCCCTTGCTGGCTTGATGTCACTCGAGTCGGCAGATAAGGTTTCAGCTCAGTTGAATGACCTGGAAAGGGCCTTCAAGGAGGCTGGCGTCGCCCACGATTCGGTGGAAATGACCTTGAGTTTGATTCCGCTCATCGTCTTGGTCGAACTCCACATTTCAAACAGGGGGCTGGTGGCATTGAAGCCAGGACAACCCCCGGCTTATGTAGATCTTGTGCTTTCGGGTGCTGATCAATCATGAGGCGAACTCGTTCCAAACGAGAAATGCTCTCAGATGCTCATCGTCGGAAGGAGGCGGCTTGAACAAATAGCGACTCGAGCCCGAATCAGTCTCACGAAAATTGAGTTTTACCATGGAGGATCCAAGTCATGAAGAGCACGCTCTGGAAGGCGACCTTGGCCGTTGCGTTGTTCGCCACGCTCGCCTCATGTGGGGGAACTGCTCCAACGAGTGCTCCCCCCTCGGCGGAGACATCTGGCGCCCCGGCTGCGATGCCGAGCGAGGCGGCCACAATGGCTCCCGAGGCCACATCTGCTCCCGCGGGAGGGAATCTCACCTTCGGCTTGCTGATGGTTGGGCCATACAACGACCGTGGGTGGAGCCAGGCCCATTACGACGCCGGCTTGTACGTCGAGGATCAGGTTCCAGGAACCAAGATGGTCTACATCGACAAGGTCAACCCTGCGGACAGACCGGGCACGACAGCCGACCAACTCGCTGAGCAGCTGATGGGCCAGGGTGCGACCGCGATCATCTTCAACTCAGATGACATGAAGGATGCTGCAACTCAGTTTGCGACGAACCACCCTGATATCTCGGTGATTATGGCTTCTGGCGACCAGGCTTGGCAGGATGGGAAGAACTACTCTAATTTGCCAAATCTGGGGAATGTCATGCCGTTCATTGAGCCAGTCAAGATGATGGCAGGGTGTGCGGCCGCACTCACGACAAAGACAGGCAAGATCGGCTATCTGGGACCCCTGATCAATGACGAAACACGCAGACTTGCTTCGTCTGCCTATCTTGGCGCCAAGTATTGCTGGACGAACTATCTTGGCAAAGACGCATCGACCTTGGAGTTCAAGGTCACATGGATCGGATTCTGGTTCAACATCCCCGGGGTCACCTCTGATCCAACTCAGGTGGCGAATGACTTCTACAACTCTGGATTCGATGTGGTCATCTCGGGAATCGACACTACCGAGGCGTTGACGCAGGCCAAGGCAATGACCGATAGCGGGACCCAGGTCTGGAACGTTGCCTACGATTATGAGAAAGCTTGCGACGAGGCCCCTGATGTTTGTCTAGGTGCTGCATACTTCAACTGGAAGCCTTTCTACCGGGATGAGTTGCAGAAGATCATGGATGGAACTTGGGAACCTTCGTTCCAATGGAAGGGCCCAACCTATCCTGACATTAACAACCCCGACGCCTCCTATGCTGGTTTCACCTACGGTGACGCGCTGAGCGCGGATGCCAAGTCCGGCGTGGAAAAGCTAATCGGCGAACTGGGCTCCGGTCTCAACCTTTGGACCGGTCCGCTCAATCTGCAGGATGGGACCGCCTATCTCCAGGACGGTGAGAAGGCAACCGACCAGCAGATCTGGTACCTGCCTCAGCTTCTGGAAGGCATGGATGGCCAAAGCGTTCCGTCGAACTAGGCGGACGTAGGAATCGCCAGGGGGGTGGTGCGGCCATAGGCCGCACCACCCCCCCTCCTGATGGGGCTAGCATGAGAGTCGAATTGCGAGACATCCACAAGTCCTTCGGGCCGGTCCATGCCAACGACGGGATCACACTGGATATCCCGGCCGGGACCATTCAAGGCCTCCTAGGTGAGAATGGCGCCGGGAAGAGCACGTTGATGAAATCGTTGTCTGGCTTCATCGAACCCGACAGCGGGCAGATCCTGCTGGGTGGAAAACCAGTCAACATGAAATCCCCCGCCGACGCCATCGCTCACGGCGTTGGCATGCTGCACCAGGATCCACTCGATTTCCCTCCTATGCGGGTGATCGACAATTTCCTCATTGGGAGCGATTCGTCGCTGCTACCCCAACGAGGCAAGGCGCGCCGGGCGTTGCGGGACCTGGGGAATCAATTTGGTTTCTCGTTGGACCCGAATACCTATGTAGACACCCTGACAGTGGGTGAACGGCAGCAACTCGAGATACTTCGTCTCCTATGGCTAGGTGTGCGGGCGATGATCCTAGACGAGCCGACCACCGGGATCAGCGCGCCACAGCGCGAAAAGCTGTTCCAGACACTCAAGCGTCTGGCGGACGAAGGTCGGACCATCATCTTTGTTTCGCACAAGTTGGAAGAAGTTGAGGGTCTCTGCCACAGCGTGGCGGTGCTACGGGAGGGCCGGCTGGTGGGAGAGACAGAGGCGCCCTACATTACGTCCAAACTGGTCGAGATGATGTTTGGCAAAGAGGTCGCTCTGATCCCGCGCATACCGAGCTACGGTGAAACTCCTGTGCTTCAGCTTGAGGGAGTATCCATCGAAGATCCCCGGTTGCACATCGAGGGTGTCAACCTGGAAGTGCGGGCCGGGGAGGTGGTCGGTTTGGCGGGCATGGAGGGGAGCGGACAACGTCTCTTACTGCAGGCCTGCGCTGGGCTCGTGCGCCCGGTAGCTGGCAAAGTGCTGCTCGAAGGGGAGGAGATGGCGGGCAAGCACTACCATGACTTCAAAGACAGAGGTTGTGCGTTCATGCCGGCATCACGTCTGGAAGAGGGCCTGATTCCAGGGATGACCCTCACCGAGCATTTCATTTTGACCCAACCTTCAAAGGGTCTGTTCGTCAATTGGGAGGAGGGGCGCGCCAGCGCCCGGGTGGGCATCGCCGAGTTCAAGGTCCGCGGTAAGCCCCATTCGACGGTGGAGTCCCTCTCGGGAGGTAATCAGCAGCGGGCCCTGCTTGCCCTCCTGCGGGCACATCTAAGGTTACTGTTGATGGAGCAGCCAACACGCGGGCTGGACATGGAATCCGCGATCTTTACCTGGGAGAAGCTTAAGGAGCGCTGCTTGGAGGGCACGGCTGTGGTCTTTGTCTCGTCCGACCTGGAAGAACTCCTGCACTATAGCGATCGGGTCATCGTGTTCTTCGCGGGAAAGGTTTCCCAACCCATCGAATCAGACAAGGTCAGCGTCGAGCGATTGGGGGAACTCATTGGCGGGGTCGGGCTGGACCAGCCCAATGGGGGCGCGTGATGGAAAATCAAGACACAGGCTGGTTCAACCTTAGCTTCAGGTTCGGGGCCGTGATCCTGGCCTTCTTGTTCACTGTGGCGGTTCTCCTCCTGTCCGGTGCACCGCCCCTGGAGGCGTTTGGCCAGCTCGCATTGGGTGCCTTCGGATCAATCGACAACTTCGCCAATGTCATGGTGGCATGGGTGCCCTTGCTTCTGGCGACGGCTGGGCTGCTGGTAACGTTTGCAGCCGGACTGTGGAACATCGGTATGGAGGGCCAGATAACCCTGGGAGCCATCTTCGCCACGGGGGCGTTGCGTATGATGCAGGACAGCGGGCTCCCTCCGCTGGTCATGATCTTGGTGGCGATCCTGGCCGGCGCCATCGGTGGTGCCCTGTGGGCAGGACTCGCCGGGGCGCTCAAGACGTTCGGTGGTGTCAACGAGATCTTCGGGGGCTTGGGCCTCGACTTCGTGGCCACAGCCATAACGCTGTGGCTGATCTTCGGGCCATGGAAGCGCCCGGGAATCGGATCGATGAGTGGTACGATCCCGTTTCCACAAGAGATGTGGATGCCGATGCTCCCCCACCTGCGACTAAGCATTTGGGCCTTGTTCATCGGAATCCTCGGTACGATCGCCGTGTATTTTCTGCTTCAAGGAACATATTTCGGCCTCCGCCTCAAAGCAGTCGGCCGCAACAAGCGCGCCGCCAATCTGACGGGCATCCCGACCTCGCGCTACATGATGAACGCGTTCTTAATTTGTGGCCTGTTCGCCGGTGTTGCCGGCGCCATTCAGGTCACATCCGTCTACCATCGCCTCATCCCTTCGATTTCGAGCAACTACGGATGGCTCGGGCTGCTGGTGGCGATGCTGATTAACTACCAGCCTGTGTGGGCGGCGCCGGTTTCCTTGTTCTTTGCCGCCCTAAACATTGGCAGCATCCAGCTTCCTATCGTGCTCAAGCTTGACTCCTCGCTGTCCGGCGTGCTTCAGGGCGCTCTGGTGCTCGCCTTTCTGATAATGGAGGGTGCTCGGCGCCGGTTCGTCCGGGGACGAGGGGAGGTCAGGTCATGACAACCGCCGCCATCCTTACTGGATTGGCCGGAGTCCTGGCAGCGGCGGCGCCGATCGTGTTTGCCACCATCGGCGAGACGCTCACTGAACGGGCAGGGGTCATCAACTTATCCGTCAACGGCACGATTGTGTTTTCGGCGATGACCTCATTTGCCGTGGCCGTGACGACCGACAACATCTGGCTGGGTTTCGCGGCTGGAATGTTCACAGGAGCCATGGTAGCCCTGGTTCTGGCCTTCACCAGCCTGACCCTCAAGCAATCGCAGGTGGCCGTTGGCTATGTTTTGGCGCTGATGACCCTGAGCCTGGCTTACTTCCTCGGCAACCCATTCGTAGGTGTGCAGGGACCGCGTGTGCCTTCCCTCCCCATCCCCGGACTCAGCGGAATCCCGATCATTGGCCCTTTGATCTTCAATCAGAATGTTCTCGTCTACTTAAGCTTTGCTCTGATCTTCGCCGCATGGTTCTGGGTGTTCCGGACAAGGCCAGGGTTGATGCTCAGGGGGATCGGGGAGCGACCGGCGGCGGCGTTTGTGCGTGGCGCGAATGTCCCGCTGATGCGCTACACGTACACGATGATCGGTGGAGCTCTCGTCGGCCTGGCGGGTCCGACCTTCTCGCTCAGTGTTAAGGCAGGCTGGAAGGGGACCATCAGTGGTCTGGACGGCTTTGGCTGGATCGCCCTGGCATTGGTGATCTTCGGAGGCTGGGATCCCATTCGCGGAGCGGTTGGCGCGTACTTGTTTGGCCTGCTCCAATGGCTGGGCGTGGTGCTCCAACCGAGTCTGCCCAACGTGCCTTCCCAGGTTCTGCAGGTGGCACCCTTCCCGCTCATGATCCTTACCCTGCTCTTGGTCAACATTGGCAATGCCGATTGGGTCGATCGTACCCTAGCTGGCCTGCCCCCGGACGCAAGGAAGCTCGCTGCCAGCGTCTTACGCTCGATGCGCGTCTCGCCTCCCGCAGCCTTGGGAACGACATTCGAGAAGGATTGAATCTGAAGATGGCCTTTGAAGCTGGTTACCGCTGTTCAGCCTGCGGGCGAGAATACTCGCTTGGCGATCCGATTTACACGTGCCCTCAAGACGGCGCCAATTTGGATGTCATATTTGACCATCAGGCGTTGGGTCGAGCTGTGAGCCCCGCATCGATTGGCGCATCGACTGAAGCCTCCATCTGGCGCTATCTGCCCCTCCTTCCAGTGTCTGAACCCGGACATATCGGCACGGCCCTAAGGGCGGTGGGCATGACGCCGTTGCTTGGCCCGCCGGCCCTGCGTCGGGACATGGAGATGCGCAATCTGTGGGTCAAGGATGATGGCCGCAACCCAACGGCATCTTTCAAGGATCGAGCCAGCGCGGTGGTCGTCCGCCGAGCTGAGGAAATCCACGCCTCCCTGGTCGTCACAGCTTCCACCGGGAATGCCGGCGCAGCCTTGGCGGGGATGGGCGCCGCCGCCGGGATGCCGACGGTGATCCTTGCGCCGCACTCGGCGCCGAGAGCCAAGGTGGCCCAGCTTCTGATGTTCGGGGCCAGGGTAATTCTGGTGGATGGTACCTACGATGATGCCTTCGACCTTTCTGTGCAGGCCTCAGATGCCTTTGGGTGGTATTGCCGCAACACGGGCTACAATCCATTCACCACGGAAGGCAAAAAGACGGCGGCCTTCGAGATTTGCGAACAGCTTGGTGCGGCAGCCGGTCATGGGGACAGCTCCAGCTGGAAGGCGCCCGACGTCGTGCTGGTGTCCGTAGGCGACGGCAACATCATCAGCGGACTCCACAAAGGTTTCACGGATTTGCACTCGCTGGGATGGATCGATGCGATTCCAAGACTGATTGGCGTCCAGGCCAAGGGCTCGTCGGCGATCTACAATGCGTTCTCACAAGGGTCCGATACGATTGAACCCGTGAAAGCGGATACGCTGGCGGACAGTATCTCCGTCGACCTGCCGCGTGACGGCCTCCGAGCACTCAGAGCTGCCCGGCAGACCGGGGGGGCTTACGTGCAGGTAGAAGACGATGATATCCTGGACGCTATGCGCCAGCTGGGGCGTCAGGCGGCCGTCTTCGCCGAACCCGCCGGGGCCACATCACAGGCCGGTTTACTCCGGGCGGTTGCCGATGGGCTTGTCCAGCCGGGCGAGCAGGTTGTGGTCATGGTCACGGGCAGCGGATTGAAAGACGTGGATGCCGCCATGCAGGCCACCGGTGAGGCGACCGTGATCGAGCCCAGCCTGGAAGCATTGGCTGGGGCGTTGGAAAGCTAGTGAGGCAGACATCGATTTGATGAGCGACAAGAGTGGAGTCACCTTCTCGATTATCGCCCCCGTCTTCAACGAGGCTGACTCGGTGGAACGACTTCACCAGCGGATTCAGGGCGTAATGGAAGGGTTGGGCGAACCCTGGGAGCTACTGCTGGTGGACGACGGGTCGAAGGACGATTCCACGCAGCAAATCCTGGAGCTCGCCGAAGAAGACGATCATGTGCGTCCCATCATCTTCTCGCGCAATTTCGGCCACCAAGTTGCCGTAACCGCCGGTCTCGACTACTGCCGCGGACAAGCGGCCGTGATCATTGACGCCGACTTGCAGGACCCACCCGAGGTCATTCCCGAGCTGGTTGACAAATGGCGCCAGGGTTACGAAGTCGTCTATGCCGTTCGAACCGAACGCAAAGGCGAGACGTGGTTTAAACGTGTGACGGCTTCGCTGTTCTACCGACTCATCTATCGCATCACGGATGTCGATATCCCGCTCGACACAGGCGATTTTCGCCTTATCGACCGCAAAGTGGTCGAAGCACTCAAGTTGATGAAGGAGCGCCATCGGTTCCTGAGGGGTATGGCAGCCTGGGTCGGGTTTCGGCAGATCGGAGTACCATACAGCCGCGAAGCCCGTATCGCCGGCGA
The DNA here is from genome assembly GCA_963807065.1 of uncultured Chloroflexia bacterium. Taxonomy (GTDB): domain Bacteria; phylum Chloroflexota; class Anaerolineae; order Anaerolineales; family E44-bin32; genus CAWAND01. The sequence continues at coordinate 154,665 of CAWDZQ010000004.1, read as the reverse complement.
GACGAAGTACACCTTCGGCAAGATGGTGCGATTCGCGCTGACAGCGGTTACTGGTTTCTCCTACTTTCCGCTGCAGATTGCAACCTACCTTGGCTTCGTCAGTGCCGGGATCAGCGCCATTGCCATTCCGGTGGTGATCATTCTGCGTTTGATGGGCAACCAGGCATTCTTCGGTCAGGCGTCTACGCTTCTGGCCGTGCTCTTCTTGGGCGGCGTTCAGCTGATTTCGCTCGGCATTCTGGGTGAATACATCGGCCGTCTGTATGACGAGTCCAAGGCGCGGCCGCTCTACATCGTAAGTCACGGGCCCAACGATGGGCCAAACCATCCCACATCACAGGAGTAGCCTTCGAATGATCGACCTCAGCATTGACAACGAACGACGCAAACATGCCATCCAGCGCGCCAAGGAGCGCGGCATCCGCATACCCACGTTCGCCCAAATGAAGGACCCATCCCTGGTGCCAGATGACACCAAGGAGCAACTCAGGAGCGTTGGTCTTTGGGACGTTGACCCGCGCAACCTGTTCCGAATCACGTGGAAGAACCAACCGGTCGAAACCGGCGGCGGTTTCGGTGGCGTCAACTACCTCGAGCTGCCTTCCAGCCTCACCGGCGTCGAAGCCAGGGTGATTGCCCTGGTGGGCAAATGGTTTCCAACTGGTGCCCACAAAGTCGGAGCCGCCTTCGGCTGCTTGGTGCCGAGATTGGTCACCGGCCAGTTCGACCCCACGGAACAGAAGGCCGTGTGGCCATCTACAGGTAACTACTGCCGAGGCGGCGCCTACGACTCAGCTCTGCTGGCCACCGAGTCGATCGCCATCCTGCCTGAGGGCATGAGCAAAGAACGGTTCGATTGGCTGGCTAACATCGCCGGCGAGACCATTAAGACTCCGGGCAGCGAGTCCAACGTCAAGGAAATTTTCGACAAGTGCAAGGAGCTGCGCGCCTCCGGCCAGGATCTGATGATCTTTAACCAGTTCGAGGAGTTCGGCAATTACCTTTGGCACTACGAGATTACCGGACACGCCATGCAGGAAGTCCTAGAACGGGAATTGGGTGAGCGTGGGACCTACCGGGGCGTGGTCTTGACGACTGGTTCTGCCGGAACGATCGCCTGTGGCGACTACTTGAAGCAGGTCTTTCCCACCAGCAAGATCGCCGCCGGTGAAGCCTGGCAGTGTCCGACGTTGCTTGAGAATGGGTTTGGTGCCCACCGCATCGAAGGTATCGGGGACAAACATGTGCCCTGGATCCACAACGTCAAGAACACGGACCTTGTGGTAGATATCGACGATGCGACGGTGGTTAACTTGGCCCGTTTGTTCAACGAGCCCGCCGGGCGAGCCTATCTGGCGGGAGCCGGTGTCCCCGAGGACGTGGTTTCCGAGCTGGGTTTGCTTGGCTTCTCAGGTATCGCCAATGTGACCATGGCCATCAAGTTCGCCAAATACTACGAGCTCGGCCCGGATGACGTGGTTCTGACCGTGTTGACCGACTCGATGGATCTCTACCAGAGCCGGTTGGAGGAAATGCATGCTGAGATTGGGGGGTTTGGCGAGCGGGAAGCCGCCGCAGCCCATGGTCAGTATTTGGCCGGCATCACCACTGACCACATGGAGGAACTCCGCTACACCGATCGGCGGCGGGTGCACAACCTCAAGTACTACACTTGGGTAGAACAGCAAGGGCGAACCTTTGAGGAAATCACGGACCAGTGGCATGCCCCCGACTACTGGACCAGCTTCCAAGGCCAGGTAGGTGCCATCGATGAGCTCATCGAGGCTTTCAACGCTGACGTCGACGCAGCCTGACCAGACCTGATCTCCGGGTCCAGTCTGACCCTTGGGCCTGGCGCCAACGGCGCCAGGCCCTGGTTGTTCAGGTTTGGAGTTCAGAGCGGCACGGATTGGCTGCTGGCGGAGTGTGCTATGGTTGCCAGACAACGGAGGCTCTAGGGGACTGCTCCTAGGAGGTTTCGGCCGGCGGGTGGCGGAGAATGGCAGGTTGGCCAAGGGGGTGATCAATGGCCATGGAAGCCGATGATTTGGTGCTTGTGGCGATCGTCAAGAGACCCCGGGATCTCGAAATCGCCCGCATGCTTGGTTGGTACAGGATCCCCCTTCAAACGGCGCCTAAGACGGTGCGCGTTGACTGGCTGGCGTTCTACCAGACAGGTGCTTTCGGGGACGAACGTTGGAGCGTACGCTACGCGGCGCCTGTGCGCGGCTTCGAGCTCACCACCCGCTTGGACCTCTTGCGGGATCAACCCAACCACCCTCGAGCCGACGAGCCCTACTTCAGAATCCGGATTGGCGGGCTCGAGAAGCTGCCGAAGCCAATTCTGAGTGGGGATTGGAAGCGTTTCACATTTCTGTTCACGACTGGAAGGCGTCTGCTGCTTGCGGAGATGCTGGTGGATCTGACGGTCCCGCCCTCCGCCGATCGGGATGAGTTGTGGCGATTGCTGGAAGAAAGGGGCACATACTAACAGGCTCGACAGCCATCTTTGACGCGTGTATCATTGCCTTGATCTTGAGGCGCCGTGCCTCGGAATTGTTCCGTCACAGGATGTGAGGCCCTTCATGCGAAAACTGCGTCTGCTTGCCTTGGCGCTCATTGCGACCCTGTTCCTCGCACCGAATTTCCATGCCCTCGCACAATCCAAGACCCTGGTTTGGGACCGCTATGACGTCGCCCTGACCATCCAATCCAACGGGGACATCCGTGTGGTTGAGCACCAACAAATCCGGTTCACATCGGGCAGCTTCACTCACGGCTATCGCGTCATTCCGTTGGACAAGACCACTGGCATCAGCGATGTGAGTATCAGCGAGCCCGGCGGCCAGGCCTACCAGCAGGTGGGATACAGCGGCACGCCGTACACCTTCACGGCAGAGCAGAGCGGTAGCAACCTGGAGATCTACTGGTATTTCCCGCAGGTGAGCGATGTGACGCGCGCGTATGACATCGCCTACACGGTCCACGGCGGTGTGAGGATCTACAACCCTGGCGACAAGCTGCAGTGGATCGCCATTGACAACCAGCGGGACTTCCCGATTGAGGAAGCCAGCACGACCGTATTCCTCCCGCCCGGGGCCAAATTCATGACCATCGACTCGGCTGGTGTCAACACACAGTGGCGGCAGAGCCCCGACGGCACATCGGTTACCTTCGTGGCCGACAACGGGATGTCGGCCAGCGACCGAATGGAAATTGGAGTTGAGTTCACCCACGGCATCGTCCCAGCCAGGCCGCCTGCGTGGCAGGCCAACGTGGATCAGGCGGAGGCCTACGATCGCACCGTTCGCCCCGCTCTCAATCTTCTGGTCGGGCTGGTGGCCGTCCTCCTCGCTCTGGGCGGCCCGCTGGGCGTCTACCTGCTGTGGTACGTACGTGGCAGGGATCCGAAAGTAGCTGACGTCCCAGAGTACGTTACTGAACCCCCGGGTGACCTGCCGCCGGGAATCTTGGGCACCTTGATCGACGAGCGGGCGGATATGCAGGACGTCGTGGCCAGCATCGTTGATTTGGCCCGTCGCGGTTATATGACGATTGAAGAGTTTGAGACAAAGGGCTTCCTCGGTCTGGGGTCCACCGATTTCGTATTCCACAAGACGAAGGACGAGTTTAGCGAGCTGAATGACTACGAGCGCGAGATCATGCACGGCATCTTCACCGGGCGTAAGACCGAGCGCGATCTGAGCGACCTGAAGAACAAGTTCTATACTCGTCTTCCCGACATCCAAAAGGGCCTTTACAAACAGCTCGTGACACACGGCTTCTTCAAGGCCAGCCCGGACACAACACGTAAGTTGTGGATCGGCATCGGGATAGCGGTTCTGGCCGTCGCCTTCGTCTCGGGCTTCATCCTCATCCCTCTGGCCACCTACGCCGGCGCTTTGACCTGCCTGCCTTTGGCACTGGGTGTTTCCGGCGTGGCGGCCCTGGTGGCGGGCAGTTTCATGCCCGCCAAGACCCGAGCCGGAGCCGAGGCGGCCGAACGTTGGAAGGCTTTCAAGAATTACCTGGCTCGGATCGACCAACTCAAGGACATCAAAGAATCAAGCGACCTGTTCGAAAAGTACCTTCCCTATGCCATTGCCTTTGGGATGAATCAATCGTGGGTGCACAAGTTCAGCACCTTGACCAACACGCCGGCGCCGATCTGGTATATCCCCTACGGCCAACCCTATGGGACGGGCGGAGGTGGCCGGCCCGGCGGTCTGGCCAGCACCATGCCGGGTTTGAGTGGCTCCGGCAGCGGTGGTCTGCAGGGGATGTCCGACAATCTGTCGGGTGGCTTGCAGAGCATGAGCGACGGCCTGACCCAGATGCTTAACAGCACGGGCAGGGTTTTGGGTTCAGCCCCATCCTCCAGCGGAAGCGGTGGTGGGGGCGGTTTCAGCAGCGGCGGCTTCAGCGGCGGAGGCGGCGGTGGGGGCGGCAGCGCCGGGTTCGGATGATGCCCGCGACCAAACACGGAGCATACCAGCCATGAGAAGCGGAAAGTTGATGGGAATTCTCCTGATCGTCGGCGGGTCGGCCCTGGCGCTCATCGGAGTGCTTTGGCTCGCGACGAGCGTAACCGGAGGCAGGCTGCAAGTGACCGGAGCCGTGCTTGGCGGCGCCTTCTTGGCCATCGTGGTCCTGCCCCTGATAGGCGGCGGAATCTTTCTCCTGATTCGCAGCGGCCGGGAAGCGGCGGATGACGCCCAGCGCACGGAGTTGAGACGAATTCTGGACGTGGTGAAAAGCCGGGGTCAGATGCCGATCAGCGACCTGGTGCTCGAACTCGGCTCCAGCCGGAATCAGGTGCAGGAAGAAATTCACTCCTTGGTAGGCATGGGGCTCTTCACCGGCTTCATCAATTGGGATGAAGGGGTGCTGTACTCGCAGGATGCCTCGGCCCTGCGCGAACTCGATAAGTGTAAGAACTGTGGCGGCGCACTCAAACTGGTGGGGAAAGGCGTCATTACCTGTCCCTACTGCGGCACCGAATATTTCTTGAACTGAATCCGGCTTAGGTATCAGGGACAAGGGCAGCCCATGGGGCTGCCCTTGTTGGATTTGGCGCCCATCATCGGGACGGTGCGAGGCGAACTCCCAGTTGGAAGGCCTATAATGTGAAAGCCCGCCATCCTCGCTTTGACACGCCCGGGCGCAGGAGAGTTACATGCGAAGCACTGTGATCCAGGGCGGCACCTTGATCACCGCCGAAGAGACGTTCACCGCCGACATCCTCATTCATGACGAGCGCATCGCCGCCATTGCCGATCACGTCGATGAACCTGGCGCGGAAGTGGTCGATGCCTCGGGCAAGCTCGTGATGCCCGGCGGGATCGATCCGCACACCCATTTCAACCTCCCCATGTTCGACACGGTCTCATCAGACGACCACTACACCGGTCACAAGGCAGCGGCTTTTGGAGGCACCACGACTGCCCTGGATTTTGTGCCCCAACCAGAGGAGGGCACGCTGCGGGACGGGGTCGACGCCTGGCACGGGCGGGCAGACGGCCGGGCGGCGATCGATTTTGGTTTTCACGCGAACATCACCCGCCTCGATCAGGCGGTGCTGGCAGAGATCCCGTCCCTGGTTGACCAGGGCATCACCACTCTCAAGGTGTTCACCGCCTACAACGGCCGGCTAAGGCTGCAGGACGGGGAGATCTTTCAGGTGATGCGACGCGGCGCCGAGCACGGCATGCTTACCATGCTGCACGGAGAGAACGGGGATGTGATTGATGTGCTGGTCCGTGAAGCCTTGGCCGCCGGCCACACATCGGCTGAATACCATGCGCGCACCCGCCCCGCGTGGGGGGCCGTCGAGGCCTTCCTGCGAGCGGTCGCTCTGGCGGCTCAGGCCGAATCTCCCTTGTACGTTGTCCACATGAACACTGCCGGTGAGGTGGACCAGCTGGCCTACGCGAGGGCGAGGGGGCTCCCCGTGATGGGCGAAACTTGTCCGCAGTACCTCTTCTTCAGTGACGACCTGCTCACCCGCCCCGACGGCGGAAAGTGGGTGTGCTCGCCTCCCCTTCGCAAACCGGAAGACCAACGCGGTCTGTGGCAGGGCCTCAGTCACAATGTCATCCAGACCGTGGGCACCGATCACTGCCCCTTCTTCTGGGATGGCACGCAGCCGATTGAGTACGAGGGCCAACCGGTGGCCATCCCCGGAAAGGAGTTGGGGGCAGGCGATTTCACCAAGATTCCCAACGGGCTGCCTGGGGTAGGGGACCGGCTCCCGATTCTCTGGTCCTATGGCGTCGGCCAGGGGCGCCTGACGCCCAACCAGTTCGTCGCGCTCACCAGCACACATCCCGCCAAGATCTTCGGCCTATACCCTCGCAAGGGGGCGCTGGTGCCCGGGGCAGATGCCGACATCGCCATCTGGGACATGGATCGCCGGTTGACCTATGGCGTGGCTCGGGCCAAGCACCGGACGGACTACAATCTGTTTGAAGGCTGGGAGCTCCAGGGGTTCCCCGAGAAGGTGTTTTTGCGCGGGGTGATGATCGTCGATGGTGAGCGCTGGCTGGGCAAGCCAGGCATGGGACGTTTTCAACACCGTCTTCCCGGCGCCGTCGTAGTCTAGCCGTCCATCGAAAAGGGATAGCACCACCGTGGAGTTTGTTCCCAGCCGGCCTGCATGCTAGAATGGCACTTGCCGCGGATTCATCCCTCACTCCTGCCTTTGCGGCATGCTTGGCCTCTCGAGTCCGCCGGTTGAATTCACGGCCGCGTCCATCATGGGCGTCCGACACGCACCAACCCGTGTCCGAGACGAGGCTGGGCACGGCAAAGCCTGAGGCCCGAATTGCCGAACTTTCAATCACAGCCGCCACTGGCGACGCCAGGGAGATAATGCTCCCGCCTGCCTCAAACTATCGGACACAGTCTTTCGATCGGCCCCCCAAGCGTCCAGCTGCCGTCTGCCGCCAGTTGCTACCCCGGCAGGTGAGGCGTCAGCTCAACACAGGCCGCATGTCGCGCAGGAGTAAATGATGCTCATCACCCACGCCCGTTTGGTCACCTGGGGGCAGCCCAACCGGATTCTCGAAGATCACGCTTTGCTTGTGAAAAATGGCACAATCAGCGCCTTGGGGCCAACCCCCGAATTGGCGCAAGCGAATCCAGACGAGGAAATTCTGGATGCCGGGGGTCAGTGGCTGCTGCCGGGCAACATCTGCGCCCATACCCACTTTTACGGGGCCTTTGCGCGCGGCATGGCTATCCCCGGACGCCCCCCGAGGGATTTCCCCGACGTGCTCCGCAAGCTCTGGTGGCCGCTGGACAAATCTTTGGACAGCGAAGATGTTCGCAGCTCGGCGTTGGTCTGCCTGGTGGATGCGATTCGTCACGGCACAACCACACTCATCGATCATCATGCCTCTCCAAATGCCATTGACGGCTCATTGGATATCATCGCCGATGCCGTGGATCGTTCCGGCCTGAGGGCCGTGCTGTGCTACGAGGTCACCGACCGAGACGGCAAGGCCAAGTCAAGCGCCGGCCGCGATGAAAACCTGCGGTTCATCCAGCGCTGTGCCGCCGAGCCGGTGGCCGGGGGTCGCGTGGCCGCCGCCTTTGGCCTGCATGCCAGCCTGACCTTGTCGGACGAAAGTCTGGATGCCTGTCGGCGGGCCGCCCCCACCGGCTCGGCATTTCATATCCATGTCGCCGAGCACGAAGCCGACGAGTACGACAGCCTGCAGAAATCGGGGAAGCGCATCGTTGATCGGCTGCTGGAACACGACATTCTGGACGAGAGATCGATTGTGGCCCATGCCATCCATGTCGATGGCCGCGAGATGGAGCTGCTGGCGGAAACCGGGTGCTGGGTCAGCCACCAGCCACGGTCCAACATGAACAACGGAGTCGGTGTGGCGGATGTAGACTCGTTGCTGCGCATGGGCGTCCGCGTGTGTCTGGGAAACGATGGGTTCTCCAACGCCATGTGGGAGGAGTGGAAGACGGCGTATCTTTTACACAAGGTGTGGCACCGCGATCCTCGGCGCATGCCGGCCGATAAGTTGGTGCAAATCGCCGTCGTCAACAACGCTGCCCTGGCTGGAAGTTTCTTCCCCGAGGCACCCCTTGGCGTCATCCAGCCCGGCGCCCGTGCCGACCTGATCCTGGTGGACTACCATGCGACGACGCCTGTCCATGAGGGCAACCTTCCCTGGCATATCGTGTTCGGTTTCCACGAGTTTAAGGTGACCGCGACCATGGTTGAGGGTCGCCTGCTCATGCGAGACCGAGAGCTGCTGACCCTGGACGAGGCGGAGATCACGGCCAAGGCGCGCCAGCGTGTACCGGCTGTGTGGGAGCGATACAACCAGAACGTGCCGCCCGACTGAAATGCTGGGCGAGATTTGGAGGCCGTATGAGTGAAGATCGTTTGATCCTGACCCTGGCTATTTTGGGAGGCACCGGGCAATCGGGGCCTGCTCTTGCCAGCCGCTGGGCCAAGGCCGGCTATCAGGTCTTGATCGGTTCCCGGCAGAAAGAGAAGGCACAGGCCGTGGCCGCCGAACTCAACCAGGAACTTGGCCTTGAAACCATTCAGGGCATGGAGAACGCGGATGCGGCCCGCAAAGCGGACATCGCCATCTTGACCGTCGATTACACGGCCCACGACGCCGCCCTGGAGAGTCTCAAGGACGACCTGCAGGGAAAGATCCTGGTGGATACCACCGCCCGGGTGGATTACCGTGATGCTCGACCGCCGGAACCTCCGGCGGCGGCGCGCACCGCGCAGCAGATCTTGGGGGAGGGGGTGCGCGTTGTGGCAGGCTTCCAAACCGCGCCTGCCTTCGTATTGAAGAAGAATCCCGAGGAACCCATCGATGTGGACGTGCTGATCTGCGCCGACGATCAGGCGGCTGCCGAGGAGATCATCAAGCTGGCTGAGGGCGCCGGCATGAACGGGTACTATGCAGGGGAACTTGACAACGCCGTGGTCATTGAGGGTTTGACTGCCGTGATCATCCGAATGAACAAGCACTACAAATCACTGCGGGGATCGATCAAGGTGGTGGGACTGAAGAAGTGACCGCCCCTCATCAACTCATACTCACAGCCCTGCCCGATGTGCCGCTGGTGCAGCCGGGGGACGACTTGGCGGCTCTGGTGCTTGACGGGCTGAGGGCCGGCGGCATGACCCTCCAATCCGGCGACGTCCTTGTGGTTGCCCAGAAGGTGGTCTCGAAAGCTGAGGGGCGGTTGGTCTGCCTCAACGACGTCGTCCCCTCCCCGCCGGCATTGAACCTTGCGGAAGAGGTCGGCAAGGATCCGCGCTTGGTAGAGGTCATCCTTGGGGAGAGCTCCGAGGTCGTTCGGTCTCGCCCGGGCCTGCTGGTCGTCGAGCACCGCCTTGGGTTCGTCAGCGCCAACGCCGGAGTTGACCACTCCAATGTGGCCGGCGAACCGGGTAGGGAAGGCGAACCATGGGTCCTGCTGCTGCCAGAGGACCCGGACGCATCGGCTCGCCACCTCGGAGAAGCCCTCGAGGCGGCCACGGCCGCCGTCGTGGGGGTCCTGATCATCGATTCTCATGGGCGAGCCTGGCGTATGGGAACGGTGGGTGTGGCCATTGGTGTGTTTCAATTCCCTGCCCTGTTGGACCTGAGGGGCCACCCGGATCTCTTCGGTGAGCCGCTCAGGATTACTCAGGTGGGTCTGGCGGATGAAATTGCTGCGGCGGCATCGTCGCTCATGGGCCAAGCCGATGAGGGCCGTCCTTTTGTGCACGTGCGGGGTCTCCCCTATCCCCTGCGGGAAGGTTCGCTGGCCGAGCTCCTGAGGTCTAAGTCGGTGGACCTGTTCCGTTAAGGGAGACAAAGGGGTGATTCAGCAGTTGGCGCCAATCCGTTAGAATAGGATGTGCCGGTGCCCATCAGGGCCGGCGCTGTTGTGGATGGGCGCACGCTTTCACGTCGAGTTTTCGCGGTTGGTTTGGGAGGTTCAGGCAGGCATGGAGATCCCAGAAACCGCACAGGATTTGTTGTCCTTCGACAAGAAGGCGTTTGCGGTGCTGGCCAGACTGATGCCCGATGGCAGCCCTCAGGCAACGCCGGTTTGGTTCGATGTCGAGGACGGTGACTTCAGAGTGAACACCGCGCACGGGCGCGTCAAACATATCAACATGAGGGAACGAAGCACTGTGGCCTTCACCGTTCTCGACCCTGACCATCCCTCTCGCTATCTTCAAGTGCGTGGGAAGGTCGTCGGACAAGAAGAGGAAAGCACCAGGGCTCATCTCGATCACCTGGCCCTGAAACACCAAGGCCACGAGCGCTATCCAAACTCGACAGAAGGTCAAACCCGGGTCATCTACACCAATAGGGCGTGTTCCTCTCTTACCAACAGGTGACAGATACTCAGTACGTCTACCAGGAGCTTGTTGCCACTCGGCGCTCCATCCGCAAGTTCACCAGCCGCCCTGTCGGCCGGGTCGCCCTTGAGCGACTTCTGGAGGCCGCATGCCGTGCACCGTCGGCCCACAATCGGCAACCCTGGCGGTTTGTCGTGCTTGAGGATGTCGACCTGCGCGAGCGGCTGATAACGGCGATGTCCGAGCCGTTTGGGGTCGATCTGGCACAGGATGGACTGCCTCCGGCTGAGATCGAACGGATCGTGGCCCGGGGACGAGACCGGATGCTGGGGGCAGCGGCGGTCATCATGCTGTTCCTGACCATGGAAGATATGGATCACTACGATGACGACTTCCGGCAGGCGGCTGAGCACGCCATGGCTGTTCAAAGCGTGGCCCTGGCGGGTGGCCAGTTGTTGATGGCTGCCCATGCCGAAGGTTTGGGGGCATGCTGGGTCTGCTCGCCGCTGTTCACGCCGGCGATCGTGCGCCAGATTCTGGACTTGCCGTCAGGATGGGAGGCACAGGGAATGATTGCCCTGGGTCACCCGGACGAACTGGGGCGAGAACGGGAGCGCATGAGCTTGAACGAGGTCGTCAAGTGGCGTTAAGGGTCACTGCCCTGGCGGGAGGAGTTGGGGGGGCCAAACTCGTGGATGGCCTGGCGGCTGTCCTTCCGCCCGGCAACTTGACGGTGGTTGTCAATACCGGCGACGATTTCGACCATCTGGGCCTGCGTATCTGCCCCGATCTGGATACGGTGCTGTACACGCTGGGCGGAATCGCCAATCCGACCACGGGATGGGGGCGCGACCACGAAAGCTGGAACTTCATGGCCAGCGTGAAGGCCATGCAGGGCGCCGACTGGTTTCAGTTGGGAGACAAGGACGTGGCCCTGCATGTCCTCCGGACTCAGGCCCTGCGCCAGGGAATGACTCTAAGCCAATTTGTTCAACGGGTCTCGCATTCCCTGGGCATACGGGTGCCTGTGCTGCCGATGACCGATGATCCCGTGCCGACCGTGGTTGAAACCGAGGAAGGCGATCTTCCTTTCCAGACATACTTTGTGGCCAGGCGCTGTGAGCCCAAAGTGAAGGGTTTTCGTTTCGAGGGTGCCTCACATGCGCGGCCGGCGCCGGGTGTGTTGGACTCGCTCACGAGGGCCGATCTGGTCCTCTTCTGTCCGTCCAACCCATGGGTCAGCCTTGATCCCATCCTGGCCATACCCGGCATCCGACAGGCCATCGCCTCCCGGACGGTGGTAGGTGTTTCTCCCATTGTCGGTGGACGGGCCATCAAAGGGCCCGCCGCCAAGATGTTCCGCGAGCTCGGGTTGAAGGCCGAGGCGATAGCTGTTGCCGAGCATTTCAAAGGCCTGGTCGATGGGTTTGTGATTGACCGCCAGGACCAGGCTCAAGCTGAGGACATCCAGAAGATGGGGATCCAAACCCTCGTGACGGGCACCGTCATGCATGACGGTGCGGCGCGGGCATCTCTGGCCGAAGATGTGTTGAACCTAGCTGGCACCTTGTTGGAAATGGAGACAACTCCGTGACACTTTGGGCGATTGTACCGGTCAAACCACTGCGGCGTTCAAAATCCAGGCTCGCCGGCGTGCTGTCGGTCGAGGAGCGGGCTCTCTTGAGCCGGGAACTTCTCACGCACACCCTGGATGTGCTGAGGGAGGTCCCAGACGTCGAACACACGCTGGTAATCAGCCGGGATTCGATGGCCCTTTCGGTGGCCCGAGAATACGGTGCGCGAACCGTCCAGGAAAACGGCACTCCGGAGCTCAACCGTGCCTTGATCCGAGCCACACTGGTGGCGCGGGGCTATGGCGTCTCGCGGGTGCTCATCTTGCCGGCTGACCTGCCGCTGATCTCGCGGGGAGACGTGGAGCGGCTGCTGTCGCTGGCCCAAGATCCTCCTGTAGTTGTGGTCGCCCCTGATCGGCACGGGACAGGGACGAACGCCCTGCTATCCTCGCCGCCCGGTTTGATAGAATATGACTTCGGCCCCGACAGCTTCTCCCGACATGTCGCTCGGGCCAAAGCTTCCGGTGCGAGGCTGGAAATATGCGAACTGCCGTCGCTTGCCCTTGACGTGGATTTGCCTGAGGATCTCGAGATCCTCAGGTTAGAGCAAGGTCAGCCGATCAAAGCCGCCGAGGAGATCCCAGGCACATGAACCGAGTGGCGCTCTATCTTCAAGATGCACATGACCTGCGAGAAGGATTGGATTACGTTCGCTACGCAGAGGAAAAGGGGTTTGAAGCTGTCTGGCAGGCTGAATCACGTCTGGTGCGGGACGCGATCGTGCCCATGGCAGCCTACGCCGCTGTCACCCAGAAGATCAAAGTCGGTTCGGGTGTGATCAACAACTGGACCCGGAACATCGGCCTGTTGGCATCCACTTTCCTGACATTGGACGACTTGGCGCCCAATCGGGTGATCTGCGGCATCGGCGCCTGGTGGGATCCGCTGGCGCAGAATGTGGGCATCCAGCGCAACAAGCCGCTGAAGGCGATGAAGGAAACCGTTGAGGTGCTGCGAAGACTGCTCAACATGGAACGCGTGACGTTCCACGGGGAGTTTCACAATGTAGAAGGCATTGAGCTGGACGTGGTCCATGGGCGCCGGGAGCCTCGCAATGTGCCGATCTATATCGGGGCCACGGGTCCGCGAATGATGGAGCTGGCGGGCGAGATTGGCGATGGCGTGGTCCTGAACTACTGCGTTCCCCCTGCGTACAATGACGCCTGCCTGGAGCAGCTTGAGGTGGGGGCAGCCAAGGCGGGAAGAACCCTGGAAAGCTTCGATCGGCCGCAGCTGGTAGTAGCGTCGGTGGATAACGACCGCGCCAAGGCGCTTGACACGAGCCGCGAACTGCTCACCCAGTACTTGGCCCAGCAGCCCCATATCGCCAAGGCCAGCGGCGTATCCCAGGATGTGGTCGACAGTATCCAGGCGGTTCTCGGCTGGCCCGCAACCCACGCGCAGATCCAGCAAGCCAAGCACTTCGTTCCAGACGACCTGGTCGAGCGGATCACGGCCTCAGGCACGCCAGAGGACGCCCGGCGCAAAGTACAAGAATACATCGATCACGGCTGCACTTGCCCGATCCTGTATCCCGTGGGCGGGAGCGTGGAGCTCCTGATCGACACCTTCAGTCCGTCCGTTTAACCGGGGTGGCATGCGTCCATCGCCACCCTCTTCGACCATTCGAGGGTGAATGATGGCTAAACAACTTGAGCCGCACGGCGACCATGGCAGGCCAGTCAAACAGCCCAATTCGCGCAGCTGCTTCGCCTGCGGCCTTGAGAACCCGTTCGGCTTGGGTTTAACGTTCTACGAACTGGGCCCCGACCGTCTCGAATCCCACTACACAGTTTCCGAGCACTTCGAGGGGTACCCCGGCGTGGTACACGGCGGCATTGTGGCGTCCATGTTGGATGAAATGGTCAGCCGAGCGGCAATGATCGGCCAAGCCAACCGCTTCATGATGACGGCCAAGTTGGAGATTCGCTACCGCAAGCCGGTTCCAACCGGAGCGGCATTGCATCTTCAGGCCCAACTCACGCGGCTGGTTGAGCGGATGGCCACAGCCACCGCCCAAATCCGTCTTCCGGATGGTACGGTAGCCGCTGAGGCGGAAGCCGTGCTGGTGCCGATGCCGGGAGACCGCAAGGACGGTGCCCTGCTCGACTCCTTGGGGTGGAGGTTGTATCCTGATAATTCGACGCAGGGACGGGAAGGCTGAGCCACACCGGGGCTGCCCATCCGATGGGCAAGCGGGCCTGGCGCGGCGGAGTACACCATGAACAAGACATACGTCGTTGGTCATGTCAATCCCGACACAGATGCGATTGCGTCCGCTGTCGGATATGCCTGGCTCCTGAACGCCAAGAATGGGGACCAGGTGCTCGCGGCGCGCGCAGGCAATATCAACCTCCAGACGGCCTGGGCCCTCGAGCGCCTCGGCCTCGATGCCCCCGAGCTTCTGGCCGATGCCTCCCCCCGATTCGGTGATGTTGCCCGTCGATTAGATAGTGTGCTCCCTAGCCAGCCCTTGAGGGAGGCCTGGGCCATCGCCGGCAGGACCGGTTTTGCCGCCCCGGTGGTCGACTCGGATGGCATGCCCTACGGATTGATCACCGCCTTCAGCCTGTTTCGCCATCTGAGTCGGTTGGTCGGAGACCAACCCAACCAGCCTCAACAAAAGCTGGCGGAGATCTTCAACCAACCGAGCGATGCCGCCGCAGACAAGGGCGTTCCCAAATTTCACGCCAACTGGAGGATCAGGGATCTCCTCCCCCGCATTCTGCGCGAAGAGCGCAATGAATTCTGGGTGATCGATGACGGCGGAGCCTACCAGGGGGTCTGCCGTCAGCGGGATTTGCTCAACCCCCCGCGCATACGGCTCATTCTGGTGGATCACAATGAAGCCAAACAATCGGTGCGGTCACTGAATGAGGCTGAGTTGATCGAGGTGGTCGATCATCACCGCCTGGACAATCCGGCGACAAGGGCGCCGATTCGATTCTGGGTGGAGCCGGTGGGCAGCACCAGCACGCTGATCACCGAGCGCATTCAGCAGTCCGGTCTGAGCGCCCCGCCGGCCCAGGCCGGGCTGTTGTTGGCGGGCATGCTCTCCGACACGCTGATCCTCGCTTCGCCGACAACCACCGATCGCGATCGCCGGGCCGCTGACGTGCTGGCGCGTTGGGCTCTTGTCGGCGGCGGACCGCTGGCCGGAGAGACGATCGACACCTTTGGCCGCCAAGTGCTGCAGGCGGGGGCTGGCCTCGTGTCGCGCGATCCAGATTCGGTCGTCAATGGGGATCTCAAGATCTACGAAGAGGGCCGCCAGAAATTCGCCATTGCTCAGGTGGAGGTCACCGATCATCTGGAGCTGGCTGATCATCTCGATGGCCTTAAGAGTGCCTTGGAAAACCTCAAGAAGGAACAAGGCCTGGATTTCACGATGCTCATGATCACAGACGTGGTTGGAGGCTCGAGCCGGATAGTGCTGCAATCTGCGCCGCCGGCGCTGGATGAGCTGCCCTTTCCCCATCTGGCGGACGGCACATTGGACGCCCGAGGGGTCGTCTCCCGCAAGAAGCAGCTCCTGCCAACGGTTTTGGCGCTGCTGGAGGGGTAGATGAGCATCTATTCACGCCTGGCGGCGCTGGAGGCAGAAGGCAAACGGGCCGTGCTGGTGACCGTGGTCGCGGCGCGGGGCTCTGTGCCACGGCATGAGGGCAGCAAGATGCTCGTCCTGCCGGACGGGTCAATCGAGGGCACCATTGGCGGCGGAGAGATGGAGAATCGCGTTATCACGGAGGCGCTAGAAGCCCTGGATGCCGGCCAGCTGCGCGTCAAGGACTACGTCTTTCAAGATCCATCCCAAGGTGATGTCGGGGTCTGCGGAGGAGAAATTCAAGTGGTGATCGAACCGCTCAAACCCAAGCCAAGGCTGCTTGTGATTGGCGCAGGCCATGTCGGCAATGCGTCCGCCTACCTGGGGAAATGGTTGGGCTTTGAAGTGACGCTCGTGGATGATCGACCGAGCTTCACCGAACCCAACACTGTGCCAGACGTGGACCGCGTGTTGACCTGCCCGATGAAGGACATCACCGATCAGGTCGATGTCCATTCTCAAACGTACGTCTTGCTCACGACCCGGAGCGTCGACTTGGACGTGGTGGGCCTGCCCCGGCTGCTGGCCACACCAGCGCCATACATCGGGGTCATTGGGTCAAGGCGTCGCTGGGAAACCACAGTGGAGCAGCTCAGGCAGGCGGGAATCTCCGAAGATCAGATTTCGCGTATCACCTCGCCGATGGGTTTAGAATTGAACGCTGAGACACCTGAAGAGATTGCCGTCAGCGTGCTTGGGCAGGTGATCATGCTGCGTCGAGGAGGATCGGGGGAGTCCATGGCGCACACACCCGTTCAGCGCCGCAGCAAGGGAGCCAAGTCGGAATGAGTCTGTGGGACCGCTACCTCACCCCAACCAGCCTGGATCAGGCGATCCTGGCCCTTCACGACAACCAAGGTACCGCCCGGATTGTGGCCGGAGCGACGGATCTGATCCTCGAACTCGAACGTGGTCAGCGCCCTGATGTGACAACGCTCATCGATATCAGCCGCATCCCGGGGTTGGACCACATCCAATTGGACGACGACGGGATGGTCCACCTGGGTCCGCTTGTGACGCACAACCACTGCGCCACGGCTTCTCTGATCGTGGAACGGGCGTACACCCTGGCGCGGGCATGCTGGGAAGTGGGTGCGCCCCAAATCCGCAACCGGGGCACCGTGGCCGGAAATTTGATCACAGCTTCACCGGCCAATGACTCGATCACGCCTTTGATGGCGCTCGAGGCGAAGGTGCTCTTGCGGTCTAAAGCAACCGAACGGCTTGTCTCGCTGGCTGAGTTCTATCAGGGTGTTCGCAAGACGGTGATGCGGCCGGATGAGATGTTGGTGGACATTTTGTTCGGTCTGCCGGCGGCCAACACTCGAAGCACTTTCCTCAAGCTCGGTCTGCGCAAGGCGCAGGCCATCTCGATCGTCAACACTGCCGTGGTTCTTGAGATGGAGGGGGACGTCGTTCGCCGGGCAAGTATCACGCTGGGCTCGGTGGCCCCGACCATCGTCCATGCTAAGTCAGCCGAGGATGTGCTCGAAGGGGCGGCACTGACGCCTGAAAACATCGACCGCGCTGCCGCGGCGGCACTCGACGCCGCGCATCCCATTGACGACGTCCGCAGCGGCCGAGCTTACCGATCCGAAATGGTCCGGACCATCGTCCGGCGCGCGCTGCGAACTTTGGCGGCTGGAAAGGAACGCCAGGATTATCCGGATCACCCTGTCGCTCTGTGGGGTCCCGCTGAGTACCACTGGGTCCGCCCGCTGGAAGCACCCGGGACCCATGACTCCCGACAGCCGATTCGCACGACCATCAATGGCAGGGTGCACACATTCACGTCGGGTCAGGGGAAGACGCTTTTACGCCTGCTGCGCGAAGAGGGGGAACTGATAGGCACCAAAGAGGGCTGTGCCGAGGGCGAGTGTGGCGCGTGCACGGTCTTCCTCGACGGGATGGCAGTCATGGCCTGCATGGTGCCGGCACCACGCGCCGACGGCGCAGAAATCGTTACGATTGAAGGGCTGGCGGACGGCGATTGGCTCCACCCCATCCAGCAGGCGTTCGTCGACCAGGGCGCCGTACAGTGCGGCTACTGTACTCCGGGTTTCCTGATGTCAGGGGCCAAGCTCCTGGAAGAGGTCGACCACCCGACGCGTTGGGATATTCAGCAGTCGATCACGGGGAATCTTTGCCGCTGCACCGGCTACTATAAGATTATCGACGCCGTCGAACAGGCGGCGAGGGAAGCAGACCGATCGTTCCGCGCGGCGGCTGATTAGTCCGAGGCGATTCAGCCCTCCGCCCTGGGCCGGAGTGACGCCCGAAGGGAAAGCTCATGGGACGCGAAACATATCGCTACCGACAGCTTGACAAAGAGCGCGAACAACGACAGCGGATGAATCCCATCTGGCGCGGCGTTGGATGCCTCATGATGGTGGCATTTGCCGTGGCAGGTTACGCCTTTTCGGGATGGTTCTTGGCGGCGAATGCGGCGAATGGCTGGGTCTACATCCCGCCGCAAGCGGTGCAGCCTGCCTTCATGCCATCCTGGCTGCCGTATGGTCTGACACCGCGACTTGTCATCGGCATTCTCTTTCTCTTGCTGGGGTTCGGCCTGGTGAGTTTCGTGTATGCCATCTTGTTTCCCATCAAGCCGGGTGAGGCCGACGCTCCGACTCCGAAGCGGCGCAAGCAGAAGCGCGGGGTTTATCGGAGCAGAGGGCGCTAGGACGACATGGATCGGACGGTTCCACGGACGGGTTCCGAAGAAATCGAACTCTACATACGGACCTACTATTCTTTGCTGCGCTCGACAGCCGATGTCGAGATCCGCACACTGGAAGAGGTCCACGCAAGCATGGGCTCGGCGCTGCATCCGGACGCGCGAGCCATATTGCCAGATTTCTCTGCGTTCATCTACAGCTCGCTTCGCCTCCCGTTCTGCATGGCGCAGGTGAACAGGGTTATCTTGGGCCAGAGTCAGGACGTGTTCAGGCTAAAGGGCGTAGGGGATGTCGAGTCCTGGGCCCTGGCGACAGCTCGAGCCCGGCGTCGTTTGAGCTATTTCAACGGCCAGGATACCCTGGCCTGTTATATCGCCAGCCGCTCGGATATCGACGACATTGTTCCCCTGTTGACTTCATTCCAGATCGAGTGGAACAAGCTCCACCGTCTGATGGCCGGTGGGCAAGTGCGCAACTATCTGGCCCAGGCCGGGGATGACGATGATGACCTGGCGGTCTTCGCCCAAGGGCTGGGAGTCGATGCCGACGAGTTGGGCCGTCTGAGAAGGGTGTGGGGTGACTCATTCTGGCCGCTCATGCGGGCCATTGCCGAGGAAGGCAAGCGCCTGAAAATCCGCCTGCTCTCAAGTTCCCTGAACGAATATCGGAGAGCCACTCAGCTGTGGTGGGAGCGGGTGGAGGAGTTGGAGCCAAGCCTGCTCAACCGGCCAGTGTACTTCGTCTCCAGCAACACCCACAGCCTGGCGAACCTGCTCTCCGGCTTTGCCCTGCGGCATGAAGAAGAATTGATTCGCTTTGTGGACGACACGGGACACCCCGACTTGCAGGCGGAATGGCAGGATATCGAAGCCGAGCAGGTTCGGTCCAGCCGCGAAAACTTTCTCTACTACGCGCTCAAGCGCTACATTGACTCGGACGACCCCTTCGGCTTGGTGGCTCGATTGGCAGAGGATGAGGCCGCGGCCGGAATTGTTCGCGTTCCCAGCGAGCACAGCTTCGATCTTGAGGCTCAGGTCTTCGATTTGTCAAAAATCCGGGCGGAATGGGTGGATCCTCGCCTGGCAGGCGAAGAACTGGAACTGCTCAAGCAGACTGATGCCCTGGTCGTGAATATCGATTACCCTCTGGGGATGGCCGCCTACCTGGTGTTGGCCTACATTGCCACCCGAGTCGGGGAGCTGCGCGGGGTATATGTTTTGGGTAAGGCGGCCACGTTGAACGCCATCGTGGGGGACGTTATGATCCCCCAGGTGGTCTATGACGAGCAGTCTCAGAACACCTACTTGTTTGAAAACTGCTTCAAGGCTTCCGATGTCGATCAGGAACTGATGTATGGCACTGTACTCGACAATCAGAAAGCCGTCAGCGTGCGGGGAACCTTCCTTCAGACACCCAGGTATATGGATGTCTTCTACAGGGAAGGCTACACCGACATCGAGATGGAGGCCGGACCCTATCTGTCGGCGATCTACGAAGTGGCTCGCCCCAAACGCTACCCCGATAACGAGATCGTGAATCTGCATGAACTTCCCTTCGAGCTGGGCATTCTGCATTACGCATCGGATACCCCGCTAAGCAAGGGGCGCAATCTTGGTGCAGGGACCCTCTCTTACTACGGGATGGATCCAACCTATGCCACCAGCCTGGCCGTTCTGAGGCGGATCGTCAGATCCGAAATCAGACGGCTTGGGGTCCCGGGCGCCTCGATGGGCGAGGCGGGAAAATCGACACATCAATGAAATGAGGTCTAACGGATGTCCGTGATCGGTCAATCTCTCCAGCGGTTGGACGCCAGGGACAAGGTGATCGGCAAGGCGCTTTACCCCGGCGACATTAACCGTCCCCACCAGGTCATGGCGAAAATCCTCTTCGCCGGCCGACCCCACGCCCGAATCACTCGGCTGGACACAACCAAGGCGGAGGCCATGCCCGGCGTGCTGGCGATCTTCACCGCCAAGGACGTGCCCGTCAACGAGTACGGACTGATCATGCCCGACCAACCCGTGTTGTGCGGTCCGGGCTCGGCCAAGCAGGATGCTGACCATGTGCGCTTCGTTGGAGACCAGATCGCCATGGTTGTGGCGGAAACCGAAGCACTGGCCGAGGCGGCCGTGGCCAAGATCGAGGTCGAGTACGAAGATCTCCCCGTGCTAACCGATCCGCTGCGGGCCCGAGAAGACGGAGCCTATCAAATCCACCCCGATCGAGAACACAACCTATTCTGCGAATACCACATACGGCACGGCGATGTCGCCTCGGCGTTCGAAAAAGCTGATGTCATCGTCGAAGGAGAGTATCGGACGCCCGCCCAGGAACACGCGTTCCTTCAACCTGAGGCCGGGCTTGCCTACATGGATGATGACGGGCGTGTTACCGTCGAAGCGGGGGGCCAGTGGACGCATGAAGACCGTGAGCAAATTGCGCATGCGTTGGGCCTTCCCGAAGACCAGGTCAGGGTCATCTACCCTGCCATCGGAGGGGCCTTCGGCGGCCGAGAAGACATGTCAATCCAGATTGTGCTTGCGTTGGCAGCCTGGCGGCTTCACCAGCGCGGTATCCAGCGCCCGGTGAAGATGATCTGGTCTCGAGAAGAGTCCATCCTCGGCCACCACAAGCGCCACCCGTTTGTGATTCGGGCGAAGTGGGGGGCTGCCAAGGACGGCAAGATCCTGGCGGCCGAAATGGAAGTCGTCCAGGACGGTGGCGCCTACGCCTACACCTCGACCAAGGTGTTGGGCAACGCCACGCTGATGTGCAGCGGCCCCTACGAGATCCCCAATGTCTCGGTCGATGCCTACAGCGTTTACACCAACAACATCCCTGGCGGCGCTTTTCGCGGTTTTGGGGCGCCCCAAGGAATCTTCGCCGCCGAGACCCAGATCTCACGCTTGGCTCAAGCCCTTGGCATGGACCCGGTTGAGATTCGCATGCGCAACGCCCTGACAGAGACCTCAATCTTGCCGGTGGGCACCCGGCTACCGGGCGGAGTGTCGATGGCGACGGTGATTCAGCGCTGTGCCGAAGAGGCGGGCTGGCGTCACACAAGGAAGGGCTGGGAAGCACCGTCCGCAGAGTCGCTCGGTGAACCGTCCGAGCCACATCTCAAGCGCGGGATCGGATTTGCCTGCGGCTACAAAAACGTTGGTTTCTCGTTTGGGGCGCCGGAGAGCTGCGAGGCGCACGTCGAGCTCCGTGGCGGCAGCGAGATCGAAGAGCTTTGGTTGCGCCACGCTGGAGCAGATGTGGGGCAGGGTGCCCACACGGCCATGGCGCAAATGGCAGCCGAAGCCGCCGGGGTTACGATCGAAAGAGTGCGTCTTGATATGTCCGACACCGCCTCGTCCGGCAATTCAGGCTCTGCGTCTGCCTCGCGCATGACCTTCATGGCCGGCAACGCCGTCCAGGGGGCGGTCGAGGCGGCGCTCAAGCAGTGGGAAGCCGAGGAACGTCCGGCGATTGGGCAATTCGTCTATCATCCACCCAAGACAACCATGCTCGACCCGAAGACAGGGGAGTCGATGCCCAACTTCGCCTACGGCTATGTGGCCGAGGCGGCCACCGTGGAGGTGGACACCGAGACAGGGCAGATGCACATCTTGAATGTCGTCTGCGCCGACGACGTGGGAAAAGCCATCAATCCCGAACAGGTTGAGGGCCAGATTGAAGGCGCCGTGGTTCAGGCGGCCGGCTATGGCATCTTGGAGAACTTCGTCCAGCAAGACGGCTACGTACAATCCGCCCATTTCTCAACCTACCTGATCCCCGGCATCCTCGACATTCCTGACACAGTGAAAAGTGTCATCGTCGAGTACCCGGATCCGCGCGGCCCCTGGGGAGCGCGAGGCATGGCTGAAATGCCGTTCATCCCCTTGGCCGCAGCCCTGACGGCGGCGGTGCAGAACGCGATTGGGCTTTGGTTC
Source organism: uncultured Chloroflexia bacterium (assembly GCA_963807065.1). GTDB lineage: Bacteria > Chloroflexota > Anaerolineae > Anaerolineales > E44-bin32 > CAWAND01. The sequence continues at coordinate 132,466 of CAWDZQ010000004.1, read as the reverse complement.
CACACCTTTCCGCTGACTCCCGAGAGGGTGCTGTCCGGCATTCGACCCCTGAAAGACCGATGACCGAATCCGGCCCCCGGATATTTGTTCGTGGCGGAGGGGACCTGGCGACTGGCGTCGTCTACCGCCTGCATCAAGCTGGCTTTTCCGTGCTTGTCTCCGAAATTGAGCAGCCCCTGGCCGTACGACGTTTGGTGGCCTTGGCAGAGGCGATCTACGCCGGGGCCGTGGAAATCGAGGGCATGCGCGGCGTCCGAGCATTGGACGAGAGCGGCATCCAGGCCGCGTTTGATGCCGGAGCGGTTCCGGTGATCGCCGACCCGGAAGCGCGGTTGTTGTCAAGCGGTGATTGGACCGGCCTGGTCGATGGCCGGATGCGCAAACGTCCCCCCGAGCTTCTGCTTACGGCCGGGCCGATGGTCATCGGGCTCGGGCCTGGCTTTACTGCCGGTAAGGATTGTCACGCCGTCGTGGAAACCAATCGTGGGCACCATATGGGGCGCGTCTATTGGGAAGGCTCGGCCGAAGCCGATACGGGCATTCCCGAGTCGGTCTGGGGATACGATGTTGACCGAGTCCTGCGTGCGCCGGCGGACGGGATTCTGGCGTCGGAGGCTGTCCTCGGGGAACTGGTGCAGCGGGGGGAAACCATCGCCACCGTTGGCGGCCGACCCGTGAAGGCAGCCTTTGACGGGGTGCTGCGCGGGCTGATCCACGACGATCTTGAAGTGCGGGAAGGCATGAAGATCGGCGATCTAGACCCTCGCGGCGAACCCAGTTACTGCATCCAGATATCCGACAAATCCCTGGCCGTAGGGGGCGGTGTTCTAGAAGCCCTGCTGTCCAGGTCCGAGATTCGACGTCGGCTGGCGGTTTGAGTGCGACTCTCCAAGGCGCTGCGGGTCACCGCTGGCTCGACAACGTCTTTCACTGGTGCTGGCGGAAAGTCGAGCGCCCTGCGCACTCTGGCTGGCGAAGCCTCGGCGGAAGCTCGCGTGCTGCTGACCACGACAACCCACCTGGGGATCGAGCAGGCCGATCTGGCCGAGGCGCACATTGCGTTGCCCCCTGCGTCCGGAATGGCACGCGTCGACGCCGAATTGGCACGCCATCGGAGCCTGCTCGTGACCGGACCCCGCCTCGAGGGCGAACTCCGCTGGACCTCTCCCGGCGAGACGCAGTTGAACCAGCTTCAACAGCTCGCCCGGAAGTCCGGAGCCGTGTTGGCGATCGAAGCCGACGGATCCCGCGGTAAATCCCTCAAAGCGCCGGCGGATCACGAACCGCTTGTGCCAAATTTCACAAACACTCTTGTGCCCGTCGTGGGTGCGGCCAGCTTTGGCCGACCGCTATCTGACGATTGGGTCTATCGTCCAGAGCTGGCTGCTAAGCTCCTCGGGATCAGTTTCGGCATGGATCTCACGCCAGAACGCGTCGCCAAGCTGGTCTTGTCGCCGGTTGGCGGGCTGAAAGGGCGGCCGCCGCAGGCCGAAGGGCGTGTGCTCATCAACCAGGTCGATAATCCGGGGCGGCTGGCATTGGCCGCGAGCTGTGCCGACCTGCTGTTGCAAGCCGACGAGGTGCAAGCGGTGATCCTGGCGTCGCTGGCCAGCGCCGATCCGGTCCAGCAGGTGCTCGGCCGGATCGGCGGGGTGATCTTGGCCGCCGGCGGCTCCCAGCGCTTGGGCCGTCCGAAGCTTCTCGAGGTCTGGAAGGGCGAGCCGCTCCTGCGGTATGCCGTACGCGCTGCGTCGGCGGGCGGTCTCCGGCCGATCGTGGTGGTGTTGGGGGACCATGCCGAGGAGGCGCGCCAGGCGATCGCCGACTTGCGCGTGCGATCGGTGTTTAACCAGGATTGGCGCGCGGGCCAATCGGCATCGATGCGGCTGGGACTGAACGCGATACGAAACCATGTGGAAGCCGCCGTGTTTCTGCTGGGTGATATGCCGCTCGTCGATCCGGCGCTTATCCAGGCTCTTGTTCGGGCTCACGCTTCGAGCCTGGCGCCAATCGTCGTGCCCAATGCGGAGGGGCGGCGTGGCAATCCGGTACTCTTCGATCGCTCAACCTTCAGCGCCCTGGTTCAGGTTGAGGGGGATAAAGGCGGCCGGGCGGTGTTCGACCAGTTCGACATATTGACCATCAAAGCTGAGGCGCGGGGGTTCTTCGATCTCGACACCCAGCAGGATCTGGACTGGTTGAAGGGCCAGCCATGAGCCGGATGAAGGGCCAGCCTTCCCTCCCCGCTCATTGCTGGGCTGATAGGTGTCAGGTATACTCCGAATTCCGGCGAGAGCCGGCTCAGCGGAGGTCAACTTGGACGGAATGACCATCCTGATCGTCGACGACGAAGCCACAACGGCCGAGATGTTCAGCCTGATGCTTGAGAACGAGGGCTATCGGACGGTCGTTGTACACGGCACCGGAACGGCCATCCGGGCCATCCAGCAGCACCGCCCCACCTTGGTGTTGGTGGATGTGATGATGTCCGGGCTTTCGGGCCTCGAGCTGTGTCGGTACATCCGACGCGAACCAGATCTGAGCGATCTTCCGATCGTGATCGCCTCCGCCATGAGCCAGCCGGAAGACGTGCAGGCCGGGATGGATGCTGGAGCCAATGTCTACCTGATGAAGCCGATCTCCAAGGCTGATTTGTTGGAAGGCCTGGAGGCGGCACTCGGGCCGGGGGCGGAAGAAACGCGTTGACCCGCGGGAAATTCGAATGCTATAATCGCCGCCACCTGAAGGCTAAATCCATGAATCGAGTTTCGATGGTGCAAGACCCCGACACGAATTTGAATCCGCGGCGGCGGAAGGCAGGCATCTCCGCAAAGTAACCCCGCGGGTGATGACCCCTCCGCCGCCCGAATGCGACAACTCGGGCGGCGCCTTTTTTTGATCGGGAGGCAGCATGTATAAGACCCACAACTGCGGAGAGCTAACCGCTGAACACACCGGCGATCAGGTCGTGCTTGCCGGATGGGTTCACCGGCGTCGGGATCACGGCGGGGTGACGTTCCTGGACCTAAGAGATCGGTCCGGTTTGGTCCAGGTGGTCGCCAATCCCGACCTGTCAGCCGACGCCCATCAGCAGGCCGAGCTGGTGCGCCCGGAATGGGTAATTCAAGTGACAGGCAAGGTGCGCCGCCGGCCCGAAGGCAGCCAGAACCCCGATATGCCGACCGGAGAGATTGAGGTCGAGGCGCACGAACTGACCATTCTCAACCCCAGCAAAACACCCCCCTTTCCGGTCAACGAAGAGACCGAGGTCGACGAAAATGTGCGTCTCAGGTATCGCTACCTGGATTTGCGCCGTGAACGCCTCCAGCGCAACCTCGAACTTCGCCATCGTGTCATTAAATACATTCGCGATGCGCTAGATGAACGTGGTTTTTGGGAAATCGAGACCCCCATTCTTTTTAAGACCACGCCTGAGGGTGCGCGCGATTACCTGGTGCCATCCCGGCTCTATCCGGGTGAGTTTTACGCTCTACCGCAATCCCCCCAACAACTGAAGCAGCTGCTCATGGTGGCGGGCATGGAGAAGTACTTTCAGATCGCCCGCTGTTTCCGGGACGAAGATCAGCGGGGAGACCGGCAACCTGAGTTTACCCAGCTCGACATCGAAATGTCGTTCGTGCGGCGGGAGGATATCCTGGATCTGGTAGAGCCAATGTACACGTCGATGGTGGCTGAATTGGTTCCGCACAAACACTTGTTGGCTTCGCCGTGGCCTCGCTTGACCTACCCTGAGGCGATGCGGCGGTTCGGAAAAGACAATCCCGATCTCCGTTTTGGCATGGAGCTGATCGATCTGACCGACATGGCCGCAACGAGCGGCTTCCAGGTGTTTGAGAAGGCCGTAGCAGCCGGTGGCCACGTGCGCGCAATCAATGCGCGCGGCTGCGGGGACTACAGCCGGCGCCAAATCGACGAGTTGACAGCTTACGTGGCGCCTTTCGGCGCCAGAGGTCTGGCCTACCTGGCGATCGACGACGATGGCCAGGAGCGCTCATCGTTCGCGAAGTTCCTCTCGGAACAGACCCTGGAGGAGCTACGCCGCCGGGCGGGGCTTCAGCCGGGGGATCTGCTCCTGTGTGTGGCTGATCAGCCGGACGTCGTCTTCAGCTCCTTGGGGCGGCTTCGCGAACACCTGGGTGACAGCCTCGGATTGCGCGATCCGGAAGTGCTGGCGTTCTGCTGGGTGATCGACTTCCCCTTGATGACCTGGAACGAAGACGAGTCCCGATGGGATCCAAGCCAACACCAATTCACCATGCCTCTCGAGGAGGATGTCGCCCTGTTGGATTCCGACCCCGGGGCCGTGCGTGGCTCGCAGTACGACATGATCTTGAATGGCAACGAAGTGGCGGGGGGCAGCATCCGAATTCATGACCGGCAGCTCCAGGAAAAGATCTTCCCCTTGATCGGGCAAGATCTGGAGACGGCCCGTGAGCTTTTTGGCCACATGCTGGACGCCTTCGAGTATGGAGCACCACCCCACGGCGGCATTGCCTCCGGCATTGATCGTCTGGTGATGCTCTTGGCCGATGAGCCTAACATCCGCCAGGTGATCGCCTTCCCGAAGAACCAAGCGGCAAGGGACGTTATGGCCGCCGCGCCCTCGCCGGCCTCACCGGAACAGCTCGACGAGCTGCACCTCAGGGTCGACGCGCCGAGCGACCGGGCCGATTCCATTGCCAACGCGAAATGAGTCGTGGTATACATAGAGTCAGACCCTGCCGTGTTCGTGATGCGGCATATCGTTTTGAGCCAACAGTAAATAAGAGGGAACCGATCTTCGGTGTGTGACGCGATAGGCTGCGGCCAAGGCGAAACGCACGAGTAGGTCCCCACCTGCAATAGCAGGTTCAAAACCTGGCGGCACACGGCATGGCGGGGGTTTTCTGAAAGGCGCCGAGAGAGAATTTTTGACCTCGTTTGAGGGATGCGGAGAGGCTCGCATCCCTCTTTTTGATCCGCGACGGTCCTCGGAGGGTCGTCGTCTTGCGCTGGCTTTTAATCTCAGGTAGACTTCCCGTACTAGGTTGTCTTAAAAGAGGCTGAAGTCCATCCCAATGTCCACAGAACGCGAAAAAGCCCTTGACGCGGCGGTTGATCGCATCAAGAAACAATATGGCGACGGGGCGGTGATGCGGTTGGGGGAATCGGCGCACCAGGCGGTGGCGGCGATTCCGACGGGATCGCTGGCGCTGGATCTGGCGCTGGGGGTGGGGGGGATTCCGCGGGGGAGAGTAACGGAGATCTACGGTCCCGAGGCGTCGGGGAAGACGACGCTGTGCCAGCACATCGTGGCCGAAGCGCAGAGGCTGGGGGGCGTGTGTGCGTACATCGATATGGAGCATGCGCTGGACCCGGCGTATGCCAAGCGGTGCGGGGTGGACATTGACAATCTGTACATCTCGCAGCCGGACATGGGGGAGCAGGCGCTGGAGATTGCCGAGACGCTGGTGAGGAGCGGGGCGGTGGACGTGGTGGTGATCGACTCGGTGGCGGCGTTGGTGCCGCGGGCGGAGATTGAGGGGGACATGGGGGACGCCACGATGGGGGCGCAGGCGCGGCTGATGAGCCAGGCGCTGAGGAAGCTGTCGGGGGCGATCAAGCAGACGAACACGGCGGTGATCTTCACCAACCAGTTGAGGCAGAAGATAGGGGTGATGTTTGGGAACCCGGAGACGACGACGGGGGGGGTGGCGTTGAAGTACTATGCGTCGGTGAGGTTGGATGTGAGGCGGATCGAGAGCATCAAAGTGGGGCAGGAGATCGTTGGGAACCGGGCGCGGGTGCGGGTGGTGAAGAACAAGGTAGCGCCGCCGTTTCGGGTGGCGGAGTTCGACATCATGTACAACGAGGGGATCTCGAAGGCGGGGGATCTATTGGACATCGGGGTGGAGACGGACCTGATCGAAAAGCGGGGGTCGTATTATTCGTATGGTGAAACCCGGCTGGGGCAGGGGCGAGAGAACGCCAAGGAGTACCTGCGAGACAACCCCGAGCTGGCGCAATCATTAGAAGAAGCTATCCGTACGGCAGCAGATCTGCCGACAACTGAACCAGAATTCGAGGATGTTGAGGCCTGAGGCGCCCACCATCGGGCGCCGAACAATCTAAGGTGCTGCGCAGGGGGTCCAAGACCTAAGAGCGCGGCCTGGCGTTGCGATAAACACGAGAATGCGATTTGACACCGCAGATGTGTGGTTGGATTTGAAGCGGAAGGTGACGAAGCTGGATCAAGCCTCATAACGCAGAGGCGTCATCGTAACGTTGCTGGCCTGTAGGCTTTGGGCCTTACGCCAAGCGGCGTCAAATCACATACGACCGATACACACGATTGTCGGGTTCGTTGCGCGAGCCGCGTTCGGGTTATCCCGGGACGCGGCTCGCTGGTTATCGACGGGAGGCATCCGACGCAAGGGGAAGTGACGGCCATTCGGCTCCAAAGACGAAACAAGGACCGGGTGAGTGTCGAATTGGACGGCGAATTCGCCTTTGGGCTGGCCAAGATCCTGGCGGTCGGCCTCAAGCTCGGCCAGCGTCTCGGCCCGGAGCGTATCGCTGAGCTGCAGGCTGAAGACGAGGTGGAATCGAGCTATCGGTGGGCGACGAGATGGGTGGCGCGCCGGTTGCGATCCGAGCAAGAACTCAGGCGGTTCCTGCGCCGAAAGGACATATCAGAGGCGGCCCAGGAAGGGGTCATCGAGCGCCTTCGCCTGGCCGGGTTGGCGGATGACCGGGCCTTTGCCCAAGCGTGGGTTGAAAACCGCATGGCTTTTCGGCCCAGGGGTGCGGCTGCGCTGAGGGCCGAGCTTCGAGGTAAGGGTGTATCGAGGCAGGTGATTGAACAGGCGCTCTCGGACCTGGATGAGGATGAGGCCGTTTATCGAGCGGCACAAAAGGCCGCTCACCGCTATCAAGGCCTCGATTGGGAATTATTTCACAAGCGCATGCGCGGCTACCTGTCGCGGCGCGGGTTTCATAACCACCAAATCCGAACGGTGATACCACGTGTTTGGCGTGAGGTCGCTGGAAGGGAAAGTGAGGATCGTGAGTGAACACACCGACGCTGATCCTGGCTATTGTGATCAGTCTGGCTGTGGGCGCGGGGATTGGCTATTTCGTCCGCCAGATGCAGCACAGCCGGATGGTTCAAGAGAAGAAATCCGAAGCAGAGAAGATTACCGAGGCCGCCAAAGACCAGGCGCGGGAGATCGAACTTAAGGCGCGTGATGATGCCTTAAGGATCCGTGACTCGTCAGAAGCAGAGGCAACTCGACGGCGCACGGAGCTCAACCGCGAAGACGAGAGGCTGCAGCGGCGCCGAGCAGAATTGGACAACCGACTGGAGCACCTGGAGGGTCGCGAGCAAGCCCTCAGCAAACGTCAGGGTGCCATCGACAAGCGCGCTAACGAAATTGAGGAACGCCACACCGAGATCATGACCGAGTTGGAACGGGTCTCCAGCATGACCCGCGAAGAAGCCAAACAGCACTTGTTGAACGAAGTCGAGCAGGAGGCACGGGCGGATATGCTGCGCATCATCCGTCAGATTGAGGAGGAAGCCCAAGTCGAAGGCGAGCGCCGGGCGCGGGAGCTGATCGCTGACGCCATCCAGCGTGTGGCCTCCGACCACGTTTCCGAGATCACCGTCTCCGTCGTGCCGCTGCCCTCGGACGACATGAAGGGACGCATCATTGGGCGCAATGGCCGCAATATCCGCGCCTTCGAGCAGGCGGCCGGGGTCGACGTGATCGTCGACGACACGCCGGAAGCGGTCACAATCTCATGTTTCGATCCGGTCCGGCGGGAGGTCGCTCGGCGCTCGATGGAATCGCTGGTGCTGGACGGGCGCATCCACCCATCGCAGATCGAGAAGGTCGTGGGCCAAGTGCGGGAAGAGGTCGACCAGCTGATGGTCGAAGAAGGAGAGTCGGCAGCTTACGAGGCCGGCGTTCACGGCCTCAACCCTGAAATCATCAAGAAGCTGGGCCGCCTGAAGTTCCGCACCTCCTACGGCCAGAACCAACTGGCGCACGCCGTGGAAACGGCGCAGATAGCGAGCGTCATCGCCTCTGAGCTGGGGGCCGATTTGGACCTTTCCCGCGCCGGCGGCCTGCTCCACGACCTTGGCAAAGCGATGGACCATGAAGTCGAGGGCACGCATGCTGCGATTGGTGCCGAGTTTGCCCGGCGGCACGGGGTTAACGCCCAGGTGGTCAATATCATCGCCTCTCACCACCACGAGGTGGAGCAGGAATTGGTCGAAGCCGTGATCGTCGAATTGGCCGATGCCATCAGCGGGGCGCGGCCCGGCGCCCGCCGTGAGAGCCTTGAAGATTACATCAAGCGAGTTCGAGCGTTAGAGGACATCGCTAATTCGTTCAGGGGCGTCATCGAGAGCTACGCATTGCAGGCTGGCCGTGAGATCCGGGTCATCGTAAAGCCAGATGACATCGACGATTTGGATGCCACTCGGCTGGCCCGCAATGTGGCCAAGAAGATCGAAGAGGGGATGCAGTACCCGGGCCAAATCAAGGTTACTGTGATCCGCGAAACCCGGGCAGTAGACTACGCCAAATAACTCTGGCGAAGGCAAGCAGCAAAAGAGAACCCCCGCCGTGCACACGGCGGGGGTTCTCTTCTTATGCCGATAGCGGTCAGTCTTTAGCCCAGGGCCTTGGAAACCGCGTCGAGCAGGTTGCCGCGCGTGGCCGGCTTGGTGAGATAACCGACCGCACCCAGGTCTTCACCCGTTTCGCGATCCTGAGTTGTCTTGCGGGCGGTGAGGAAGATGACCGGTGGAACGGACATCCCGCTTTCGTGAAGCTGGATGAGCAGGTCGAATCCGGACACCTCGGGCATCATGACGTCCAAGAGCAGGACATCATAATGGTCGGCTTCCAGCTTCCGCCGGGCTTCGAGGGCACTCATGGCGGAATCGATTTGGTAGCCAGCTGTCGAGAGGGTCAGATGAATGAGCTCGACGGTGTCGGGCTCGTCATCCACGACCAGGATGCGCTTGGGAACCGTCAATTTGCCACCTCGGTTCGCCTATTCTAGCCTGCCAGCGTCATCCTGACAAAGCCCAGACCACCTCGTCGGCCCTCTTGGCTACATCAAGAGACGGACCGGGTGCTCAATAAAGGTGCGGAAGCCTTGGAGCCAGCGGGCGGCTTCGGCGCCGTCCGTCACGCGGTGGTCGGCGGCCAGCGTCACTTTGAGCCGCTGACCCACCGCCAGTCCATCATCCACGACCACAGGCAGCTTCTGGACGCTTCCCACGGCCAGGATCGCCGCTTCGGGCGGGTTGATGATGGCGATGAAATTGTCCACATCAAACATGCCGAGATTGGACACGGTGAAGGTTGAGCCTTCGATGTCCTCCGGGCGCACCTTGCCATCGCGAGCCCGCTCGAACAAGGGCCGGGCCTCCTGGGCAATCTGGGGCACGGATTTTTGGTCGGCGTTGCGCAGGACCACCGTCAGGAGGCCGTCTCCGACAGCCACGGCCATCCCCACGTGAACATCGCCGTGGCGAACGATGGCATCTTCCTCGAGCGAGGCATTCAGGTTGGGGAACTGCCGCAAGGTGAGGGCTGCGGCCCGCACGATGAAGTCATTGACCGAAATCTTGTTGGTCTCAGGCAGGGAGTCGTTCATTTCGGTGCGCAAGGACATCAGCGGGCCCGCGTCAAGATCGGCCGTGACGTAGAAGTGTGGGACCTGCTGCTTGGAGGCGGTCATGCGGCGGCCAATGGCGGAGCGAAGGCGAGTGAGCGGAACGCGTTCGGTCTTGCCGGGGGTCATGGGCTTGACTCCGAAGCCTGCCTCGCCGGCCTTGGGGCCCTCGCCGGCCAACTCGACATCGCTCTTGACGATTCGGCCGCCGGGCCCGGATCCGGACAACGTGGCCAGATCCAACTTTCTTTCGGCCGCCATGCGCCGGGCCACGGGGGAGGCCTTGACGCCGCCCGGAAGATGCCCGTCCGACGGGCTTGGGCCGGCGGATACCCCCGCCGGCGCTGCTTCCGCCCGGGAAGCGACCGGGGCAGGGGTCGGCGTGGCGGAACTGGGTTCGGGCTCGGGCGCTGTGCTGCCACCGCCGCTGCCCACCAGGGCACCAAGGTCGATGTCCTCATCCTTCTCACCGACGACGGCGATCGGCTCACTCACCGGCACAGCCGTTCCCTCTTGGACCAGGTGTTTGAGAATTGTGCCGGAGGCCTGAGATTCAACCTCAACCGTGGCTTTGTCAGTCTCGATTTCTGCCAGGACTTCACCCCGTTCAACAGTTTCCCCTTCTGCCTTAACCCAGCGGACCAGCGTGCCTTCGGCCATGTCGAAGCCCAGCTTGGGCATGGTGATAATCTCAGCCATTACAGAACCCCTTTCACCGCCTCGACGATGTCCCCCACTTGAGGCAGGGCCATCTGTTCCAGCTTGCGGTTGTACGGCAAGGGGACTTCCTTTTGGGCCACTCGCCGGATGGGTGCGTCCACGTAGTCAAAGGCTTGTTCGTACAGTCGGGAGGCCACCTCGGCGCCGACGCCGTAAGAGCGCCAGCCCTCTTCGGCGATGACCGCCCGGTTGGTCTTCTTGAATGAGTCGATCACCGGGCCCATATCCAAAGGCCGGAGTGTGCGCAGGTCGACCACTTCCACATCGATGCCCTCTTTAGCCAGTTCATCGGCCGCCTGAAGGGAGTACTGGACCATCTTGGAGTAGGCCACCAGGGTCACGTCTGAGCCCGGGCGTTGAACCTTCGAAACGCCGATCGGCTCGACGAAATCCCCATCGGGTACTTCACCGCGCATCTGGTAAAGCGTGGCGTTTTCGATGAACATGACCGGGTCGTCGGTGCGGATAGCTGCTTTCAGCAGGCCCTTGGCGTCATGAGGTGTTCCGGGAGCGACGACCTTGAGGCCGGGAAAGTGGGCAAACACCACGTCTGGCGTCTGGGAGTGGGTAGCCGCCAGCTGGCGGCCACCGCCGCCGACAGCGCGGATCACAACTGGCACGGTGATCTGCGCGCCGAACATGGTGTGCAGCTTGGCGGATTGATTGACGATCTGATCCATGGCCACGAATGCAAAGTTGATGGTCATGAGCTCGGCGACGGGGCGCAGGCCGGCCATAGCAGCTCCGTTGGCGGCGCCGACGATCACCATCTCGGAGATGGGCGTATCGCGGACGCGCTTACCGCCGAATTTGTCGTAGAAGCCACGTGTCACGGCGTAGGTGCCGCCCCAGACGCCGACTTCTTCGCCCATGATGAAGACCTTCTCATCCCGTTCCATTTCTTCCATGAGCGCTTGTGAAATGGCCTCGCGCATTGTGATCTGTGCCATGGCTGTCTAACCTACCCCTTCCACGTAGACACTGTCAACCAGTTCTTGAAAGGTGGGCTCGGGGCTCGCCTCGGCGAATTCGACGGCCTCATCGATCTCGTGTGCCGCGCCCTGGTCGATCTTATCCAGATCCTTCTCGCTGGCGACCTTGTCGTCGATGAGGTACTTGCGAAAGATGCCGATGGGGTCGTGTTCCTCCCACTTGGTGATTTCATCCTTGGTTCGGTACCGTTCCGGGTCGCCCATGGAGTGTCCCTGGTAGCGGTAGGTCATCGCTTCCAGCAGATAGGGGCCATTTTCACGGACATACTCCAAGGCATCGGCCGTGGCCTCATGGACTTTGAGTACATCCATCCCGTCCACACGGCTGTTGGCCATGCCATAGCCTTCGGCCTTCTGTCGAATTTCCTTGACGGCGGAGGCCCGTTCGACGGAGGTGCCCATGCCGTAGTTGTTGTTCTCACAAACCCAGAGGACGGGCAGGTTCCACACCTTCGAGAGGTTGAGGAACTCGTGGAAGTAACCGATGTTGGTGGCGCCGTCGCCGAAGAAGCAAATTGTGGCGGCGTCTGAGCCATTGTATTGGTCCGCCAGCGCCATTCCCGCGGCGAATGGTAAGTGAGATCCCACGATGGCATGGCCACCCCAGTAGTTCTTGGTGACGTCGGCCATGTGCATCGACCCGCCGAAGCCGTGCGAGCAGCCTGTCTCCTTGCCGAGCAGTTCGGCCATGGCCACCTTGGGCTCGATGCCGGCGGCGATGGCGATTCCATGGTCCCGGTAGGCCGTGAGCAGGCGGTCCTTGGGCTGCCGGGCCGATACGACGCCCGTGCCGACGGCTTCCTGGCCGATGTACAGATGGAGGAAGCCGCCGATCTTGCCCTGTTGGTAGAGCTCAGACGCGCGTTCCTCGAGGCGGCGGATGATCACCATCTCGCGATACATCCGCAGAAGTTCCTTCTTCTCCATGATGACTCCTTATCCAGCTCCCAAATTCATCGGTGCAATGAGGGCGTGCCCCTGGCGGAAGAACACCCGGCCCGGTTTCAGGCGAAGGCCGGGCGCGCCGCGGGCCGAGGTCAGAGGACGGGGGAAATTATAACAAATGGCGGCGGGCTGCCAGGTGGTCGGCATCCGACAGGAAGTCTTGAAACGGTCAGGGGACAAGCCCGAGACCGCGAACGTCAAACTCGCCCTCAGAAGGCTCGATCCTGGCCGGCCTGGGCATGACCAATAGAAAGGCCACTTGTGAATCGGAGGCGAGCTCTTGGCCCAGCGAGGCCTCACCGGCGCTCCAGATGTCGCCCGACGTCGATCTCAGCGCGCCGATCACCGTGGGTTGTAACACCCGAGCTTGGCTTTGGTTGTAGGCCGTTCCGTGGACGAGAATCGTCCCGCCGATAGCTTCGTAGGTCGTGATCTCGATCTCAAGCGGCACCGCCTCTTGGCTGGCGGGTGAAGAGCCGGAGGGATCGATCAGAGCCTCCGGCTGCAGCTCGGAAAGGTTTTGGTCCCCGGATGCCAGCTGATGCGCCAGGCCGGGAAATTCGGTCAAGCTGAACGGGCGCTGTTCGTCCGGTGCGAGCGGGATCGGGGAGGCGTACAGCGCGGCCGATGCCGGCCCAAGGGGGCCGGTCAGCGTGATCAGAATGCGCACCATGGAAGGGGCCTTGCCGTGATTATGGACGACGGCGAGGACGATGGGATTACCCTGGTCGTCCGTCTGAAGCACGGGCTGGACGGGAAGATCGATCGCTATCTGCGGCAGGTCCGCCGCCGGCTCGGCAGCAGCATAGCTTTGCAGGTGGGTCAAGTCATCGCTTGAAGGCAGCAGGGCGAGGAAGGGCGCCGTTTGGCCCGCGGCCAAACCGACCAGCCCAAACCAGTTCGAATTTAAACTCAGCAGCACGTGATCGGGGTCTGACGCTGCCAGGGTGAACCCGATCAACTTGACCGGGCTGCTGTTGGGGTTGGTCATGGTCCCGACAACCGCCAGTTGCCCATCGCCGGAAGAGGTTCGTCTGTTAAGCGCCACGTCGATCGGGAGCGGCTGCCGATCAGCCGGACGGTAGCCGGAGATCTTGGCACTGACCTGGGTTCCCCCCTCGGCCCTGAACATGGCTGAAAAAGGAGCGCTGGCGCCGGGCCCCAATATCGGAATGGCCAGTGTGGCGTCGGACCGCTCCAGAATTCTGTCCTGGGAGTCCATCAAGCTCACGCGCAGATCCAGTCCTTGGACCGGTCGGTCGCCCTGGTTGGTGAGAAGGCCGATCGCGGTCCATGTGTAGGGCGGCTGGCCCGGGCGAAGGACGAGCCCATCGATCGCCGCCGGGAGCGTGGGGGTGGGCGAAGGCAGGAGACGCGTGGGTGCCGAGGGCCGTGTCCCGGGTACAGTGGTGGGTGTCGGTTGCCCAGATGCGGTGCAGGCAGACAGAGCCCATGCCAGGCCAGCGGCTGTCAGAAGGCGAAAGGGGGCTCGCATAACGACATGCTACTTGAAAGCCGGCCGCCTGGGAACCCGTCCGGGGGCTGCCGGCGGGGTCCGGGCGCCATTGCCCGGACCCCGCTGTACCCCAGATCAGGTCAGTTCGACCTCGGGCAGATCCAGCATTGCTTGTTTCACCAGTTCTTCCGGGTACGCATAACGCTTGAGTTGACCCTTGAGATAAGCGTCATACGCGGCCAGATCAAAGTGCCCGTGGCCGGAGAGGTTGAAGGCGATGACTTTCTTCTCGCCGGATTCGCGGGCCTTCAGCGCTTCGATGATCGTCCCCCGAATCGCGTGGGCTGATTCGGGCGCCGGCAGGATACCCTCTGAGCGGGCGAAGGTGACCGCCGCCTCGAAGGTGTCGACCTGATCCACGGCGATGGCTTCGATGTCGCCGTGGTCGTAAAGAGCACAAAGGTGGGGTGCCATGCCGTGGTAACGCAGCCCGCCGGCATGGATTCCGGGTGGGACGAAAGCATGGCCAAGCGTGTACATCTTCACGACCGGCCCCATCTCGGCCGAGTCTCCGTAGTCGAAGGTGTACAGGCCCTTGGTGAGGGTGGGGCAGGCCGCGGGCTCGACAGCGAGCATGCGGGTGGTCTTGCCGGCGGTGAAGTTTTGGTGCAGGAAAGGGAAGCTGAAGCCCGAGAAGTTGCTCCCCCCGCCGATGCACCCCACCAGCACGTCGGGGTACTCGCCGGCCAACTCGAACTGCTTCAACGCCTCCAACCCGACGACGGTCTGGTGCATGAGAACAGGCCCAAGTACTGATCCAATGGCGTACTTGTACTTCCCGTCTGAGGTGGCCGCCGCTTCGACGGCCTCCGAGATGGCGATTCCTAACGAGCCCAGATGGTTGGGGTCATCCTCAAGCAGGTGGCGCCCAACGTTGGTCTTGTCGGATGGGCTGGGGGTGACATCGGCGCCGTAGGTTTCCATGATGATCCGGCGATAGGGCTTCTGGTCGTACGAGACCCGGACCATGTAGACGTGGCACTCAAGCCCGAAAAAGCTGCATGCCATCGCCATGGCCGAACCCCATTGGCCGGCGCCGGTCTCTGTGGTGAAGCCGGCTACGCCTTCCTGTTTGGCATAGTAGGCTTGGGCTACGGCAGTGTTCGTTTTGTGTGAGCCGACCGGCGAGACACCTTCGTACTTGTAGTAGATGTGCGCCGGCGTGTCGAGCGCCTTCTCCAAACGTCGAGCCCGGTACAAGGGTGACGGCCGCCACAGCCTGTAGATGTCCAACACAGGACCCGGGATATCCACCCAGCGGTCCATGCTGACCGCCTCCTGGATGAACTTCATCGGAAACAGGACCGAGAGGAACTCGGGTGTGACCGGCTCCTTGGTTTGGGGGTGCAGGACCGGCCCGGGGTCGGCTGGCATGTCTGGGTTGATGTTGTACCAGGCCGTTGGGAGGTCCTTCTCGGTCAAGACGAACTTGGTCATTTCACTCATCACAACCTCCTTGCGTAAAGCATGATGCGGACCGGTCGAGGACCCGGACGGGGTCAGGCGTTTTCGGCAGCCCGCTTGGGTTTAGCCGCCAGGGGAAAACAAAAACGCCCATCCCCGGAAGGGACGAGCGCACTTGGCCCGCGGTGCCACCCTGCTTAGGTCTTCGCTTCATGCAAGGGTGACCGAGTTGGGCACCACGCCATCTGCAAAGACCTCTCTCTTCGAGCACGGCAGCCTTGGCCGCGATGCCCTTTGCCTTGATAACGGTGGCAGCTCCGGCATCGGCTAGTGGGCGATCCGCATCGCGGGGCCGTTCGCCGTGCAGCTCAGAGGCCCATTCAACGCCGCCGTGTGGGCGGGACTCTCACCGGCGCCCGCTCTCTGCGCCACCGGTCCGGCGTCTACTCTTCCTCGTCAAAGCCTGTGAAGGTCTCGATTGTGGTGCGAGTATACGACCCGGCGGGAACGATGTCAACCTGCTCTGACCGGTCGGCTTTGTGACGAGCTTCACAAACCCAGCGGCAGGCGTGTCTGTTGGCAGTGCTCGCCTATTCGTAGCGGAGAGCCTCGGCCGGGAGCACGCGTGCTGCCTGCCGGGCGGGAATAAATGTGGCCAACAGGGCCATGCCGTAGGCCAGGCCGACCACCAGCGCGATCGAACCCCACGGCACCTGAAAGTGCAGACCGGGCAAATCGCTCGCCATGTCGCTGATCACCTGGTAGGCAGGGATCAGCGCCAGAGCAGCGCCAAGTCCGATGCCGAGCAGAGCCACGAAGGATGCTTCGACCATGAAGCTCCCCGTCACCATATTGGCTTGAAAACCGAGTGCCCGCAGGACACCGATTTGCTGCCGGCGTTCGACCACGGCCCGGGAGCTGATCACACCCAGGGCCGCCACCCCGACGATCAAACCCAAGGTCAGGAAACCCAAGAGCAGTTGTTCGACGGCGCGCTGGGAAACCTGGGCATCTTTGATTTCCTGGACTTGGTCGACTGTCTCCAGCCCGTATTCCATGAACGCCGCTTCGAGTGCAGATCCGGCGGGGCCGGGAGCCACCCCGTCGGCCAACCGAATGTAGTACTGAGTAGGCGATGGGGGGTCTGCCATCGCCTTGTCGAGCGTGGATTGGGAGGTGACGAGTCCGAGGTTCAACATCGTCCCCTGCTCCAGGACACCGATCACAGTCAGGTCAAATGAGTCCCCGTTCGCATCCCGAACTCTGAGGCGGATCGGTCTCATCAACTCGTCTTCCAGATAGACCCCATTCAGTTTGAAATCTGGACCGCCAATGACGATGGATGTCGTCTGGCGCGATGGAACTGGGTAGCTATCCACGACGGCGTATCCTGGGTGATCGCGGATCATGCGCCAGATGTCTTGCGTGGTTTCGTAGCCTTCGGCCTTGACAGCGATGTTGTAGCCAACCGTGTCCAGGTAGGGTGAGTCGACCGCCCGCACCTGGTAGTGGAACCACTTCCCGCCCTCTTGTTGGACCTCAACCGGCATGTCGAATTCGCTGGCGATCACGTCATAGCCGCCTTCTCGCAGCTTAGGCTTAGCGGCGACGGACCGGGCCAGATTGGGGATGGGGTTGTCAGCGCTGGCCAGCGCACGGATCTGAAATCCGCCCGTCAGTCCTTCTGTATTGGCGAAAAAGGCTTCATTGACCTTGAAGAGCGTGGCCATAAACACCACGCTGAAAACGACCACACCGAACATGCCCAGTGTCAATCCGGTTCGGAAGCGGTTGGCCAGCGGATAGGCAACGGCCATCCTGAGCACCGGGGCCAAGCGGCTATTGCCGCCGAAGATACGCAGGATTAGTCGCAACAACAAGTCCGTGTTGTACATGACCACCATCACGGCGCCAACGACCATCATGAAGCCGGCGATAAACAGCATTTCCGGCCCACTCTTGAGGTCGTCCACACCGATGAAATCGAAGGCGCTCGACGGCAGCGACCAGAATATCGTGACCGACAATCCCACCAGGGTGAAAGCAATGCGTTCGGTCAAGTCGCGCTTCTTCGGGAAAACGGTGTTCAGGATCCAGCGAAGAACGAGGCCGAAGCCGATCAGGGCGAAGGAGAAGCCAGATGTGAACAAGGATCCGTTTTGAGCGGCCAATCCTCCGAAGAGCATCGCCAGACCCATGAGCAAGGTCAGGGGCCCACCCCGGAAGCCGGCCCAGACCAGTCCGAAGATGCTCTTTGGGATGCCCACGGCCCAAGATCTTACGGCCCGTCCCAGCCTCAGGTGCCGCAGGTGGCGAAATCCATCCACGACCGCGTACAGAGGCGAGAGCAGCCGGGCCTTGAACGGCACGGGGGGCGGCGGCGGCTCGGGAAGGTCGCGTATGGCTGCCACGATGTTCAGCTGGCTCACGCGCCGGGCTGAGAAGAGCACGGTTCCGAAGGTGACCAGCATGCCGAGCGAGTAGGACACGGCCAGACTAGTGAACGTGACGTTGGGTCGAATCGCCAGATCGGTGGAGGCGAAGGCCCTTCCCAAGGTCATGGCGATAATCAGGCCCGTGGCGACTCCCAGGACGACCCCGACCGCGGCGGCGCCGAGGTCGTAGGCGGTGCCTTCGTAGACGAACATCTGCACAAGGTGTTTGCGTTGGGCGCCGATCGCGCGGGTCATGCCCATCTCGGACTTGCGCTCGGCGGCCAACATGACAAAGATCAGGAAGATCAGAAGCAATCCCGATGCGATCCCGAAAAGCCCGGTGACGACGAAGATCGTCGTGAAGGCGTTGGCGGCCAATTCGGCGCTGTCGAGACCATCGCGCTTCCAATCATCCACGCTGTATCTCGACATGTTGTCGAACTCGCTTGCCAGCCTTTGCCGCATGGTGGCGGATTGCCAGTTTGCCTGCTCGAGGATGGACTGGACCTCGCCGCCCAGGCCCTCATCTGCCAGCAGGCTGCGTACGTCGTCGTTCATCTCACCCGACTCGAGGCCCGCGGTAAGGCGCAGAAGGTCGGAGCGCGTGTATCCCTGGTAGGTGATGGCTGCGCTGCGCAGCGCGTTGATCGCATCCGGGTCCCCGGCCAGACGATGGAAGAGCCGACGGGCTGCGAAGTCATCCGTCAGCAGTCCGCGCAGCCGCCTCGTGACCTGATCGCTCAGCCGGGCACCCTGTCGTTGATCGCCCTGGTTTGAAATCATGATGGCGTTAATCTTCCCCCGCTGGCCGAGCAGCGCCTGCGCCAGGCGCAGATCCAGGACCGCCCTTGGCGATCGGCCGGCTGAGGCCACCGCAGCCACTGTGAAAGCGCGCGGTGCCGATCCAACATAGAGATTGATCTTGTCACCCGGAAGGGCAGCCAGAGCCTCGGCCGCCGCCTGGTTGAGAATGACCTGCCGCCCCTCGTAGGCCTCCAATTGGAGCGGTCGGCCTTCGGCATCCGCACGTTCGCCTTGCGGGATAACCACGGCCAGGTCCTCCGGCCTCAACCCCATGACTTCCATGTTGCGCAGGCTTTGGCGCTGGGTCACATCCACCGCCGGCAAGTTGAGATGAATGACGGGGACTATGCCGTCCACCATCGGGTCGTCAGCCATCTGCTCCGCCAGGTCTTGGTATTTGGAGAGGCTGAAATAGGGGGACGAATTGCCGTTGGTCCGCAGATGGACGACTTCGTCGACTGGGCCAAGCTGTTCGAAGACCAGCGATCGAATGGTGTAGGAGAGCGTGTCGCCGGTCACGAAGGCCGCCGTGATGATCAGGGTGGCCAGCATCAAGCCGACGATGATAAGAGTCGATTGCGTTCGCCGGCGGGTCATGGGCCGCAGGCCGAGCTTGAGCATCACGTTGTTGCGCCAGCCCATGAACGCCAATACGAGCACCACGGTCACCAGGCAGGCGCCAAGTACAGCAGCGATCGTCGTCATTTCAAGACCGAACAGCTTCTCCATGGAAGCCACCCCGGGCCATGGGCCCGCAGCTAGACGCGGCGATCAGGGCGAGTCGCCGACGGCTGTCCTACTCCGCCGCCCCGTCATCCATCGACGGGATTTGGCTGAGTTGGGCAAGGATCTGTGCCGGCGTCTGCTCTCCCACGATTTGTCCGTCGCGCATTTGGACGATGCGGGTGCAGCGAGCGGCAACTCGCCGCGCATGTGTCACCAGCAAGAAAGTCAGATCACGTTCGTTGTTGAGGCGGATCAACAGGTCCATCACCTGGTCGGCCGTCTCTGAGTCAAGGTCGCCGGTGGGCTCGTCGGCCCAGACGATCGCTGGGTCGTTGACCAGAGCGCGCGCCAGAGTCACGCGCTGGCGTTCTCCGCCCGAGAGCTCGGCCGGGCGATGGAATGCTCGTTCGGCCAGCCCCACCTGGGCGAGCGCATCCACTGCCTGCTGGCGGGCAGTGCTGGGCCGGACGCCGGAGACCAACAGAGGCATCTCGACGTTTTCTACGGCACTCAGAACAGGGAGCAAGTTGTAGAACTGGAAGACGAAACCCATCCGCCGGGCACGATAATCGGTGCGCTGGTAGTCGGACATCTCGGTCAGTTGGCTGCCCTCGATGACGATCTCACCCGAATCCGTGGCGTCAAGGCCCGAGAGACAGTTCAGCAGTGTGGTCTTACCGCATCCTGATGGTCCCATCACGGCGATCACTTCCTTGCGCCGCACATTCAGGCTGACGCCGCGCAAAGCGGGTACAGAAACCGTCCCGGTGTGATAGGTTTTGAAAATGTCGGTGGCCTGGACGATGGTGTTGTTCATGGGTTGGGGTCGCCTTGTGGTAGGGGAAGTCCCTGAGATAGGTTGGGTCACCGTGATCTTGCCTACACTATTCACACACATTCCGCCGGGCCGCCCTGACGGAGGACTGACGGCCTGACGACAGCGCCGGATGGCATTCCCATTCTACATTCGGTTTGCCCCTCAAAGGCCACAGATCCCCCGATCTTGTGAATTCTGTCACAAACTCTTTCGTTTGGGTTCTGCTGGTGGGCGGACTCGGCGGCTGTCAGGTCAAGGCGGTCGGCGTCGATTGGCGGCAAGATTTGCCTTTAGGCATTCAATAACGCAGAATGGATAATCAGCAACGCAAAACAACCATCCGATTTCAATCTCGAGATGGTGATAAGCGCATACTCGTGTTGGCGTGAGAACCATTCTCAGGACGCCGCCGTCTCGAGGCTTCAGTGTCTGCTGGCTCTCATGGATAAGAGCACCTTCCGGCAGCTCGGTCTCCGGATCCAACACGATTGACGCCAGGCATTTTTCCGCTCGAAAGGACGGTTTTCAACATGGACACCGCTCCGCTCGATTGGCTGCTCGAAAAAGATGCTCAGCTTCCAAGCGCCCGCTTTTTCGCTTTGAGGGACCTCATGGATGTGCCCGCGGACGACCCCGAGCTGTTGGCCGCCCGGGACGACATCATGCGAACGGGTCCGGTACCCGCCATTCTAGATGCCCAGTCGACTGAAGGCTATTGGGTCAAGCCGGGCGGGGGTTACTCGCCCAAGTACCGAGCTACAACGTGGTCGGTTGTTGTGTTGGCTGAACTCGGGGCGGATCCAGGCGATGCGCGAGTGCGGCGCGGATGCTTGTACGTGCTGAGCCATAGCATTGCCTCGAACGCCGCGTTTTCGTGCAACAGCAAACCTCAATCCAGCGGAGCCTTGCTGTGCCTGAACGGCAACATGCTCTTTGCCCTTCGGAGATTGGGTTATGGCGCCGATGAGCGGGTCAAGGCGGCCACGGATTGGCTGGCACGTGCCATCATCGGCGAAGGCGGCATACGCTACTTCGTTTCCGGCACGTCGGGCCCCGGGTTCGCCTGCAGCGTTAATCAGGGACAACCTTGTGGGTGGGGAGCCAACAAGGCGCTGAAAGCTCTATTGGCCAGCCCACAGAAAGAGCGAACCCCACGGATCGAGCGTGCCCTGGCGGCCGGGGCCGAGTTCCTCCTCAGCCGCAACCCGGTCGAAGCAGACTATCCCTGGACCGAGCGTGTCAGCTCGACCTGGTTCAAGCTCGGTTTCCCCTTGAGCTACTGGAGCGATGTCCTGGAGACCGTGGAGAATCTGGTGGGCATGGGCTACGGTCGGGATCAGCGGCTCCAAGCGGCGATGGACTGGATCATGGCCAAGGCCGACGAGAAGGGCCGATGGAGGCTCCAGAACAGCCTCAGCCGCAAGATGTGGATCGATATCGAACAACAGGGCAGGCCGAGCAAGATGGTCACGCTGCGGGCGCTCCGGATGCTCAAAGCTGCCGGCATCGATCTGAGGTCGAGCCCGTCGAATTGGGCGAGAGCATTACCTGGCGGTCCGTCTTAATCCCTGGGGGACCTTCCATTGCGCGTCTGCCTACGGATGGCTAGCCGGCGCTCTTGGTGTATAGTATCTGCATCTGTGGCCAGGACCGTCTCAGCCTCAAACCAGCCCCCACAATTCTCTGCACATCAGCTTGAACGAGACGGCGCATATCATTGGTTCCCTCTGAACGCACAGGTCATGGACTCCAGTGTCGGTAGATGGCTGAGCCACTGTTCCCGCGCGCAGGTTGCCGCGCCGGCAGCCAATCTGAGAGGATACGACATGGCGAATGTGCAAGTTGTGACCGACAGCATGTGCGGAATCCCCGCCGCTCTGTGCCAGGAGCTCGGAATCTCCGTCGTGCCTCTCCCACTTTTTATGGACGACCATACCTATCTGGATGGTGAGATCAACCCCAAGGAGTTCTACTCCCGGCTTCGGTCCAAAAGGTCGTTACCGACGACCTCTGGACCAACACCAGGGTCCTTCAAAGAGGTGTTTGAGAGTTCTGGGAGCCGATGGCAGCCCTGTGCTTGCAATCCTGGTGGGCAGTCAATTCTCGAGTACATACAGTGCAGCCACTCAGGCAAAGACGATGAGCTCAAATGTCGGCGTAACCCTTTTCGATTCCGGGTCAAACACGCTTGGCATGGGTTTCATGGCAATAGCGGCCGCGCGAGCGGCGCGGGAGGGCATGTCGTTGGTGGACATCCTGGATCTCTTGGATCGGATGAAGGAGTCCACCGGTGTGGTTTTCGCCGTCTCAGATCTTGACTACTTGAGGCGAGGTGGACGGATTAGTCACATTGGGCAGCTCATCGCAACGACTTTGAGACAGGTGCCCATCCTCGAAATCCGGAATGGGCCGATCCAGCCTGTGGAACGCGTGCGAGGCGGGGCCAGCGTTCTTCCCAAGCTGGTGGAATTGGTCGCCGACCGCGTGGGCGAGCGTCGTCCGCTCCGCGTCGGCGTCGTGCACACTGACGCCGAGGCGATGGCCTTCGAGTTGGCCAAGCAGGCGCGGGAGCAGCTGCGCCCGCATGAGTTGATCACGTCCGAATTGACACCGGTTCTCGGGATCCACACCGGCCCGGATGCCGTGGGCCTGGTGTATTCCACCGGCATTTGATGGGTCTCTCCACCAGGGAAGCACCAAACGCCGGAGCCCGAGCTTGGCTTTCTCTCTTAGAGAGGACGGGGGGACAATAGACCGTATCTATCGAGTTGACATCGATTGTCCTGCAACGACGGTCTTCAACAATGTCAACGACCCGCAGAACGTCCCTGCCTGGGCCTGACACATCGAAGATGTTCGGGTCGACCTTCCCGGCCTTGTTGGGGCGAGGGCCGAGATCCACCAGGCAATGGGCGGGCGTGAGGTGGTGTGGCGGGTGACGGATAACGAGCCCTTGGAAAGTTGCACGTATGAATCCGGCTATCTGTGCGCGGCGGGCTGTGGACCGGCCCCGAACGTGCCGGGCTTGGTTGTCTCGTCTGCGACGCGTCCGCGCACGTGCAAACCTTGCTGGTGAGCAATCATGAACCTGACCCTCCTGCCCGATCGGCTGGCCGTCTGCCGCCTCGAGCCTGACTCCCCCTTCCCCAGGTGGCTTCCTCAGGCCGGCCTTCTCAACTTGACGAGGACGGCCGACGAGCTATCCGTCGTGTGCATCGAGTTGGCTGTCCCGGCTACCGTCACAATGGCTGGGGGCTGGCGCGCCTTGCAGGTCGAGGGTCCGCTCGACTTCTCGCTGGTGGGTGTGTTGGCGAAGTTGTCCGGGGCACTGGCCGAGGCCGGCGTGAGCCTTTTCGCCATATCGACCTATGACACGGATTATGTCCTGGTCCGGCAGGAGCAGCTGGCGACGGCCCGGAAAGCTCTGATAGCAGCCGGACACACAGTGGTTTCAGTTTGAGCAATCAACGGTATGCAGGAACAAAGAGGTGGTGCCAACATGACCGGTATTCAGCGTGCCCATGGCGTAACCCCCGGACTTAGCCAGGAATATGGTCTGCGGGTCGCCAGGCACCAGGCGGCCTTTCTGCTCCCCCATCTCGAACCCGGTATGAATCTGCTCGATATCGGCTGCGGGCCAGGCAGTATCACTCTGGGCCTTGCTGAGGCGGTCGCCCCCGGGTCTGTCATCGGTGTTGATCACGATGAAACCCATGTGGCGGTGGCAAACTCGTTGGCAGTGGAGCGTGGCTTGTCCAATGTCAGGTTCGCGGCCGCCAGTGCTTTCTCTCTGCCTTTCGATGATGAGCGCTTTGACGCCGCCTTTGAAAACGACATGTTCGTCCATCTGGCGGATCGAGCTGTTGAGGCAGCGCGAGAAGCATACCGAGTGCTTAGACCGGGAGGTCTGTTCGCGGCCCGCGATGCTGACGCCAGCCTGGCCATCTGGGGCCACCCGGTCGAGGAGCTGCAAGTCATCGACCGGATGATGGAAGCCTGGCAGGCCAGCCGCGGCAGCAACATCAATCTGGGGTCGCAGCTCCCGGGCATCCTCCACCAAGCAGGCTTCTCTCACATCGTCAAGAGCGTGTCCGCCGATACGAAAGGCGAGCCCGAGCGTGTCCGAGAGCACGCCGACCTCACGTGTTTGCTGTTAGATGGGCCCATGGGGAAGTGGTCGATTCAAAATGGAGAGCTGGATCAGGCGGGGATTGACCGGTTGAAAGCAACTATTCGCGCGTGGGCCAGCACTTCGGATGCTTTCTTCGCCAACCTACATATTGAGGTCGTGGGATGGAAGGTTGGCCCGGCGGATGGGTGAGGTTGCCTTCGGGTAGGCCGTAAGACGGCCGGGCGTTATCGCGTGTCGAAGGTTTTCTTGCCTTCGAGCAGGAGCGAACCGATGTGGGCCCCGGCTTCAGTGTAGGTTAGGCCAGCTGCAGCTGCCCACTCCGTGCACACATCCTTGTGGGCAATTCTCAAAAGGCCGGCGTTGCCCTGGTTGAGCCGATTGTGCCAACCCAGAGCACTCAGGTCTCGCAGCACCTTGCATCTGGCTTCGAATGACGTCTGTTTAAGGCGTTCTTGGAGCGCGTTCTGGCGCTCGCGGTACCCCTTCGGTAGCGACGATGGCCGGCTGGAAAGCACCGCCCGGTACTGATCGAGATCTTCCTCGGCGGTTAGCCTTCGCAAGCCAGTCCCTGATCCTTCAACCGGGACCCAGACGGTGCCGGTTGGGATGGCGATCTTGTAGTAGAGCTGTGGGGCACCCTGGCTGAACTCCCTGGTTTCCAGATTGATGACACGTCCCACCCCATGCCGGGGATGAACGACCCAGTCATCGACGTTCATGCGTGCCCGATCGCTTTGGGTTGCCATGCGGAAACTCCCACCCGAGAGTGAAAGGCCGCCAACCTCAAGGTGAAGGTTCGACGGCTTGGGTCACTCACCCAATGCATTTGGCTATGCACCTATTCTACCATCTGCGGGCGCATTGGCCCGACCAATCACTCTCGATGGACGGATCCTTGCTGGAGAGTGCGGGGCCCGGAGAGGTGATGGGCAAGGATGCCGGCAACGTGGCAAGCAGAACTACGCTTACTTCGGGCCCCGCCGTGTTGAACGACCCAAAAGCAGACCGCTGAGGGACCAGACCGGCCAATAACCGTGTTTGGCATGGTCTTCAGCTCCCATGCCAAGGCCGCCAGATCACTGAATTGGGGTGCACTGTCGTTCCTTGAGACACGGCGGATTACAGTTTTCATCATCTTGGAGGCTGATACTCACAGGTGGTCCTGAAGGCGCCCCTTTAGATACGCGGAGGTTATGGTCATCCCATGCATACGGGGAAGAGCCACAAGTTCCACTTGCTTTAGGAACCCGCGCTGGATGAGATGTTCGCTGAGAATCGATGCGGGGTATCACGCTGAGCGTCATGGCCGGTATGATGGTCTTGCTTCACGGGCTGGTGCATCTCTGGCATGTCACGCTGAGCCGCGGATAGGTTGAATCTAAGCCGTATCTGGGTTGGAATGGCAGGTCGTGGATGTTGACCGGCCCCTTCGGGCCGAGGGTTACGAGCTTTGTAGGCACGGTCCTCTACGGCCTGGCAGCGGCGGGCCTCCTCGTTAGTGGCCTGGGTCTCATGGTTAGGGCCGACTGGTTTGGGCCCGCCCTGGCGGCTTCGGCGGCTTTCTCAACCATCGTGATCCTCATCTTTTGGGATGGGGAAAGATCCATGCTGGTTAAAAAAGGATTTCTCGGTCTGTTGATCAACCCGGGCATTATCGGGGCGGCGCTCCTGACGAAATAGCCGCATTGGCAACCATTCCAGCCCGCCAATCTTGAACTTGAAGAGCTCAGGATGAGGCATCAGACGTACCTGCGCTGGATCATCCCGCTCATCGGTGTCCTGGCGTTCTTGGCAGCAAGCCTGGGTGCCTTTGATCCAACGCCGGACCAGCCAATCCCCTACAGGAACCACCGAGGTGAGCAAGCGGTGCTCAACGGGCAGGGATTGTACAGATATGACACCGTCAGTTCGGCTGCCCTGACCGGAGTGCCTCGGGGGTAGGGTGTAGCGAGGCAGGAGTGTCAGCCACCCTGCGGGGCTGACAGGTAGACGGCAGGCGGCGTTCAGGTAAGACGCAGGGCGGCGCCTATGATTTAGAAGACCAACGGATCAGCCAGGCGATACACCGTGCTGAATGGAGGTTCACAAATGGCCGACGTGGAACAAGCACTATCCAAAACATTTCGTTGTCCCAAGTGCGATGCCCAAGGAGCTCATGTCGAGAGACTTTCGATGTCGGGGACGGGAATTTCCAGGTTGTTCGAAGTGCAAGCCTACCGCTACGCCTTCGCATCATGCCACAACTGTGGCTATACGGAAGTCTACAATCTCCAGACTCTGGAAGGCAAGGACGACCTGGGCACGATCCTGGAAGTGCTGTTCTCGAACTAGGGCTTGCGGCCGGGGCCAAAGGGCTTGGCCGGCTTTCGGACCGCATGTGAGACCCCTGACCGCCGAGTTGGCGCGAAGCGCAGGGGCACGATTAATCGTGCCCCTGCAACATGTTGTGCATTGCGTGAAGTGATGGCAGCTAGGGCAGAAGCAAGCGGACGTCGTGGACGATCTCGTCCGGGCTGGCCGATTGGCGGAGCAGAACCCGCACGCGACCTTGGGGGTCGATCAGCCAGATGGGCGTGGAGTGGGTCACATGGTAGCCGCCGCCGAATTGGCCGATAGCGAGCTGGGCCGTGGCAATCTCGGCTGAATCCAATCCCCGCCCGAGACCCAAGGCCTGGAGGGTCGCCGGAGGCACAGGATGCGGCGTCTCGATGACTTGCTCCTGGGTGTCTTTTTCCGACGCCACCGCATATGCCTTCCACACCGGGCGCAAGGCGTCGGTGGGCCCGTAAAGGAAGTGCCAGCGGTCGAAAAGGCCAAAAGTGCGGCTGTAGTCGGCCAGCGTCTGTTGGGTGTCACGCGTCGGATCAGTAGTGACCGCTACCAGGTCTACCTGAGATGCGTCCGATCCCAGGAGGCGGTCGGTCTCCTTGAGTTTGGCTGCGATGAAGGGACAAACGTCGGTGCAGTGCGTGTAAAGGAAGGTCAGCACCACCACCTTGCCCTGCGCGTCAGTCAGACGATACGGTCGGCCCTGCTGGTCGGTCAGCCGGAAGTCGGCGGCCTGATCCGGGGGATCCATCGTGGTCCCGTTGAAAGCTGGCGCTTGGTGCTCGGTGAAGATCGCCGCCAGGAGCCCTACGGCCCCGATGAGGATGATCAGGCTGGCCGAGAGGACGAGGATGAGTCGGCGGCTGGGTGTGGGTTGAAGCGACATGGAAGGGCGGGCTCCCGGATGACTGGAGGGCTTGTGATTAATCTCACAAACCAAATCGGCATCATCATCTTACCCTGAATGAGGCGGTGACCTGGCCTAGTAGATGGGCTGGCTCGGGTCGACCTGTTCGACCCAGGCGTTGATCCCACCGCGCAGGTTCTTGAGTTTTCGGAAGCCAGCACCGGCCAGCAGCTCAAGGGCGCGGGCGGATCGCCCGCCGGTCTTGCAGAACAGGACGATCTCTTCGGCGCTGTCCAGCCGGTGCATCTCTGCCGCCAACGAGCCCAGTGGGATCAGTTCGGCACCTTCGATGTGGGAAATCTGCAGCTCGTGGGGTTCACGCACGTCAATTAGGCGCATCGGGTCGCCGTGGCCGAGGCGATCGGCCAGTTCGGTGGGAGCGATCTCCCAGTTGGCGGCCAGGCGCCCCTCGTCGTGGTCGTGGCTGGGCACACCGCAGAAAGCTTCGTAGTCGATCAGCTCGGTGACCTCCGGATGCTCGGAGCAGACCCGGCAGTTGGGATTCTTCTTCAGGTGGACCCTATCGAAGGACATCGCCAGAGCATCGTAGAGCAGCAGTTCCCCGATCAGAGGCTCTCCAATGCCTAAGATAAGCTTCAGCGCTTCGGTCGCCTGCAGCGTCCCGATGGTCCCCGGTAGCACGCCGAACACCCCGCCTTCGGCACACGATGGCACCAGCCCCGGCGGTGGCGGCTCTGGGAACAGGCAGCGGTAGCAGGGACCGTCTTTGGCGTAGAAGACACTGACCTGGCCCTCGAAGCGAAAGATCGAACCATAGACGTTCGGTTTTCCGGTCATGACGCACACATCGTTGACCAGGTAGCGCGTCGGGAAATTGTCCGTCCCATCGATGACCATGTCATAGGGTTCGACGATGCGGAAGGCGTTCTCCGATGTGAAAGGTTCGTCGTAGACGTCGACCTGAATCTCGGGATTGATGTCTAGCAAGCGGCGCCGAGCGGACTGCACTTTGCGCTCGCCCAGCGTCGACGTGCCATGGACCACCTGGCGCTGCAGGTTGGTGAAGTCAACCAGGTCGTAGTCCACCAAACCGATGCGCCCGATGCCGGCGGCGGCGAGGTACATTCCCACCGGCGAACCAAGGCCTCCAGTCCCGATGACCAGCACCGAGGCAGCCTTCAGTTTTTGCTGGCCCTCCAGACCGACCTCGGGCATGAGCAGATGCCGCGAGTAGCGCAGGATTTCCTCATGCGTCAGGGGCTTTCCGTTGGCTTGGGAAAGAATGTCGGTCAAGCTGTCCCTCCTGGGGCCCCGCTGTTGCGGAAGCCATCTTCAACCATCTAACAGTCTACCTTGTCGATGTTCCCCGGTTCAGTCGTCCACGCTGCATGTCACGGGCTGCGCCAGCGGTTGGGCCTGCGGCCGATGCTCCCCAATCGCAAGCAGCTGGCTCTCAAGCCTGTCGACACGGGCCACGCCGTGATTGACGCCTCGCGGCCGGCCGTCGGCGTCGATAATGAAGGTGGTCGGCACGGAGAGCACGCCCCAGCGATCGGCTTGCTCCGGCGATTGGGTGGCATCGATCTCGATCACCTGCAGCCGCTGACCGAATCGAGCCCGTAGCTCAAGCAGGGCCGGTGCCTGGACTGTCTGACACGGAAGGCAAAAGGGCGTGGTGAAGTACAGGATCGCCGGCCGGCCGTGCTCGTATGCGTCCAACTGGAGTCCGCGCTTTGCCCGCAGCCGAAGGACCGCCCCCGTAAGCAGCCGGAAGGCGACGATGCCCAGGCCGATCACCACCAGCGCCAGCAAGGCGCGCTCGATAGCCATCACCGCCCCTGCTGCGGCCGCGGGCGCTGGCCGGGCGGGGTGCCTGGCAGAGGCGCCTGGGTGAACCCGGGCCAGCCGGCGCGGCTGAGCCAGTAGTAGATGGCACATCCGACGCAGAACCCGGCGAACAGGTTGAGAGCCGCCAGGCCGATGACGATCCAGGCCAAAGCCCAGCCCAGGTAGGCCGACCCTGCCCATAGACTGACCACGGCGGCGGCCAGTAACAGCCCCCCCATCAGTTGGGCGAAGCGGTGCGGCTGGGGATGGTCCGGAAGCTTATCCGGCTTGACCCATCCCCAGCGGGCCAGGGCACGATAGACGGGCAAAAAACCGGGTCGGCCGAAGGCCACCCCCAGGAGCATCACGCCCCCGATGACCGCCGCCAGCCAGGCGGCGTTGAAGACAAAAGCGGCCAGCGTTCCGAAAATGATCAGGGCCTGGTTGGTTCGCAATGCCGCATGATCTATGACCACCTGGCCCTCACGGTTCACGAGCTTCCCCCGGCGATGCTGGGCACAATCGTCAGCCGGTCGGAGGGCAGAATCGGCGTGGCCTCACCCTCCAGGCCGCGCACGTCATCATCGTTCAAGAAGACGTTGACGTACGCTCTCAGGTTGCCCCGATCGTCGAAAAGGTGGGTTTTCACGCCCGGATATTGGTCGGCCAGACCCTTCAGCGCCTCGCCGACTGTCCCGGCTTGCACATTAATCTCCTTCATGCCCTCGGTGTATGGACGAAGAGGGGTGGGGACACGAACTGCACTCATGGGACCTCCTGAGCTGATGGGTTTTGGGTTTCAAGCGCTTGCTCTTCGAATCGGCTGCGGTCTTCGGTGAGCAGCCACGACCGGCTCTCCCGGGCCTTGCCTTCCTGCACACGAGTGATCAGGTAGGAAAACCAGGGAAGCGCCCATTGACGGTCGAACTCAGACGGTTCGGCCGGATGGTCCGGATGGGAATGGAAAACACCGACGATGTCAAGGTCCTGGGAATCGGCCAACTGTTGGGCTGCCAGCATGTCCCGCGGCGAAATTTGGTAGCGATGGTGGCGCTCGTCCTCTTCGAACTCGTTCTCCAATGGGAGCAGCTGGGTGACGCTACGCCGTTCCCCATCGACCTTGCCTAAGAGCAATCCGGCTCCCTCGTTCGGGTAACTCGCTTCGGCATGGGACTGGATCCGGTCGAGCAGATCCATGGAGAGCTTCAGCTGGCTCATGAGATCTCCCAAAACGACTCATCCAGGTACTTCGTTCCCGAATCCGGGAAGATCACCACGATGACCGCTTGGGTGAGTTCCCGGGCGAGTTCGACGGCTGCGGCGGCCGCTGCCCCGGACGAAATGCCAGCCAGCAGACCCTCTTCGCGTGCCAGGCGCCGGGTCATGGCGTAGGCGTCTTCCGTTGACACGGCCATCTGTCGGTGAGGCAGGGCCGGGTCGTAGATTGATGGAACCTCGGAAGACGGCAGATGTTTCAGTCCCTCGATCCCGTGGAGCGGGCCGTCGGGCTGAACGGCCACCATCCGGGCGGAGGGGAGTTGGCGTTGAAGATAACGGCCGACGCCGGTGAGGGTCCCGGTGGTTCCGAGACCGGCCACCACATGGGTCAGATTGCCGTCGGTCTGGGCAACGATCTCTGGGCCCGTGGTCTCGAGATGGGCCCGCCAGTTGGCCGGGTTGTCGTATTGGTCGGCATAGTAGAAGCGCTCAGGGTCCCGGGCTGCCATCTGTGCCGCCACCTGACGTGCTCCGTCGGAGCCCTCCAGCGGGTCGGTCAGGGTCAGTTCGGCCCCCAGGGTGCGCAGGCTGTTGAGGCGCGCCGGACCAGCGTTGGCGGGGATCGCCAGATGGACCTTGATTCCCAGGGCCGGCGCCAAGGTAGCATAAGCGATCCCCATGTTGCCGGAGGTCGAATCCAGCAGGATGCGACCGGATCCCAGGGCGTTGGATCGGATGGCGGCCTCGATGATCGCCCGGGCAGGGCGATCCTTGACCGAACCTCCCGGATTGAACCACTCGGCTTTGGCCAGCAGTCGCACGTCCGGCGGCAGGTCACGCGTGATCTGATTCAGGGGAATGAGCGGGGTATGCCCGACTTCGGCCAAGAGCCCTGCCCGGGTCTTCCGTGAGGAATCAACGTCGGAGAATGCAGGTTTGCTCAGTGCCACGGTCCTTCTCTCAAGGAATGCAAAACGGCCAACTCATGCGTGCAGTGATGCGCGCCGCAAGCGATCCCCCCTCGATCCGCTCTGCGGGAGCGAGCCACTGCCCGTCTGTTGGCCGCCAAGATCTGGAGCTGCCGGATCTCAGTCGTTTCTGCCCGAGACGATGTGGCTAGCGCCCCCGCCTCAGACATATGCAATAGTGCATTTCGGTCGCCGTTGCCTCCGCGAATATTTATCAATAACTTGAGCGATATTATCACGCCGCTCGGATGGCTGTCAAGGCTTCAGGCTGGCCCCCGCCGCTGGGCCGGGGCAGGTTGGGAAGGGTGGCCGGAGGATTCGAGACGCGAAGCTGGACTTCGTCGAACCTGCTGCGTGAGCGCCGGGGTTGATCTAACTGTCGGTGCTGGCGGCTTCCCGCGCCTTCAGGAGCTCACTACATGAGGTTTTGGGCATCGTGCCAAACACGTGATCCCACAGGCTGAAGGTCACGCCATAGCGCATGAAACTGCAGGGGCCGTGATGCCGCAGATGGTGCTTACGCAAGGCGAAGAAAATCCCCGAGCGGACGTTCGAATGGTGGATGCTGTAATGCAGCATATCGTAGATCAGGTAGCCGGCGACGAAGCCGCCAAACACCGGCTTGAACCAGGCTTCCATGTGGAGTCCACTCACGAACACCAGGTGAAAGATCCCGAAGAAGAGGACCGCCACGGGGACACTTAGCGCCGGCGGCATCACCAGGCGTGTCTTGCACATTGGCTGGGCATGATGCACCCCGTGCATGGTGAAGAAAGCGCGCTTGAGCCGCTCGGTCTTGGGATGGTAATGGAAGACGAAACGGTGCATGATGTACTCGACGAAAGTCCACACAAACCAGCCGGAGAAGGCGCCCACCGGGACGACCAGCCAGCGATCAGCTTCGTCCGCCAGCAGGGCGGACCCAATGAAGAACACCACCACCGGTGTCCAAATCAGGGCCACGACCTGGGGCTTGATATGGCTGAAGAATTCCATGAAATCGGAACGGAAGAGCCTGATGGGCTCCTCAGAGAAGGTTGCACGCTCGGCCATAACATATCCCTATCCGGGAGAAGAACCAACTCCCAAGTTGAACGCATTATACAGACCCACCGGGACGGTATCAATGCCCAATTCACGCCGCCTTGTTAGCGGCCCTCTCCCCGATCGGATCATCCGTCGGGGTGGGTGGATAGGGCTGAGCTAATTGTGAAGGTTTTCACAAGCCGAGCATGACCCAGCGCCCCCCGGATTATGGTTTCGGCCGGCGGACCAAGGCGTCGGTCATGCGCGCCACGCGCACCATCGGCGCCACGTCGTGCACGCGGATGATATCGGCCCCGCGGATGATGCCCACGGCCACGGCGGCCGCTGTGCCCTCGACGCGATCGTCTGGCGGAAGGTCGAGGGTGAACCCGATGAACGATTTGCGGGATGGGCCCATCAGCACCGGGAAGCCGAGGGCACGGATCTCTTCGAGCCGGTCCAACAGCTCCAGGCTCTGGTCGACGGTCTTGCCGAACCCAATTCCCGGGTCGAGCACGATGCGCGAAGGGTCGATGCCGGCGTCGATGGCCAGGTCGACGCTGCGCATCAGCTCGGTCTTAATGTCTTCCAGCAGGTCATCGTACTCGACGCCCACGTAGCGTCCCCCCAGCCGTTCGGCCAGTTCGGCGCTGTTGGGGGTCAGGCGGTTGTGCATCAGGATCACCGGGACCCGACGTTCGGCGAGCAGGGGCGCCAACTCCGGGTCGGCGCGCAGGCCCCACACATCGTTGACCCAGCTGGCGCCGGCGTCCAGAGCTGCCTGGGCGACGCCGGCCTTGGAAGTGTCGATCGAGACGGGTTGGGAATGGCGGGCGACCAGGGCTGAGATCACCGGCACCACCCGGGCAATTTCCTGCTCGGAGTCCACGGTCTGAGCCCCGGGCCGGGTGCTCTCACCCCCGACGTCCAGCAGGTCGGCGCCGGCCTGAACGAAGCCATCCGCCTGCGCGACGGCGGCTCGTACGTAATCCGGGGCCTCGAGCAAGCCGTCTCCCGAAAAGCTGTCCGGCGTCAGGTTGAGGATCCCCATGACGTAGGTCCGACTGCCCCACGCCAGGCGCGTGTCGCCCAATGTGAGGCCCGGCGCCTTCAACTGGACCGGGTCAGGCATCGTCTTCATCCGGTGTCCAGAGCTTCACACCCCATGTCCCTTCCAGCCGCTTGGCCCACTCCGCGGCGGTGGTTTGGGTGCCAGGGATCCGCACCTCCGGCGCCAGTTCGGCCAGAGGAATCATGACGAAAGCCCGATCCGTCAGGCGGGGGTGGGGAAGGGTCAGGCGCTCACCCGTGAGCTGCAATTGGTCAACCATCAAGACGTCGATGTCAATCAGCCGTGGCCCGTTGCGAAGCGTGTTCTGGCGGCCCATCTGACGCTCGATGTCCTTGGCCAGGGTGAGCAAGGCTTCCGGCGACAGTGCGGTCTGGCCGACGAGCACCTGGTTCAAGAACATCGGCTGGTCTTCAATGCCCCAGGGCTCGGTTTCGTACATGGAGGACGCGCCCGTGACGGTAGCCCTCGGGCTCAGACGGCGACGCGCGTCGAGCAGGTTGGCCCGGCGGTCCCCAAGATTGGTCCCCAGGCCGAAGTAGGCAGTGTGGAGAGCGGTCATGAGATGAGTTTGTCCCTCGTGGTAAAGTTGGCCAATCGAAATGTCGAGCCGCGTTTGCAGGCACGGGAACGGCGTTAGAACGTTTGATCTGATCGAGGGCACAAAACCGAAAGTCCTGCTTGAGAATCAACCGACATGAGTGTAGCATGAATGGGCGATGACCGGTCCACAGTTCGATGACAGCCGTCTTTCAGGCACGCCGCCGGCGCGCCAGGTGATGCGGAACCTGGGCGTCACGCTGGTTGTGGCCGCCGTGTTGGCGACGGTTTTCACCGCCTGGACGCCCGCCAGCCTGAGTCCAGGCGAGCTGGCGTCGCGGCTGGCTTCGGCAGTGGACCGGACGGGCGCGCCCACGGCGCTGCCCCAGGCGGAGATCGGGGGCGTTACGGGCTCCCGAAACCTGACGATAGGCATTGTCGCTGGCCACTCAGGGCTCAACCCCGACACCGGTCTGCCCGATCCGGGCGCAGTCTGTCCCGATGGTCTGAACGAGCGCGACATCAACATGCAGGTCGCCCAGCTGGTCGTCCGTGGCCTGGAAGCCGCCGGGTTTAAGCCTGACCTGTTGGAAGAGTTCGACAAGCGGCTGGTGGGTTACCGGGCGGTGGCGCTGGTGTCAATCCATGCCGATTCTTGCCAGCCTATCAACAACGACGCCACGGGCTACAAGGTGACTGCTGCCCTCGACACGGCGGTTCCCGACCGTGCCCAGCGGCTGGTGGCTTGCCTGGCAGACCGCTATGGCCAGGCCACCGGGCTGCGCTATCATCCCAACAGCGTCACCCGGGACATGACCGCCTACCATTCATTCTACGAAGTCAACAGCCAGACCCCGGCGGCGATTATCGAGACCGGTTTTCTTTACCTCGATCGCGAATTCCTCACCAAACATCCTGAGGACACGGCCAGGGGCATCGTTGAAGGCTTGCTTTGCTACGTCAACAACGAGCCTGTCAACATTCCGAGCGGCGGCTGACCGAACATGGCTTCCAGCTACCGGCCCACCGGACCGGACCTTCGAAGCACTCTGGCATCCGCCCAGGCCGCCCTGCGCAAGGGCCGGCGGGCCGAAGCGCGCCGGCTGGCGCGCCTGGCCGTTCGCCTCGATCCCAACAGCGAACGGGCCTGGTTGACTCTCGCGGCTGTTTCTGAGGCGCGGCCGGGTCTGGCCTATGCGGCGCGCGCCCTTGAGATCAATCCACGCAGCCAGGTAGCCCGTAAGGCGATACGCTGGCTGATGCACCGCCTGCCGCCGCGGGAGCGGCTGGCCGAGGCCAAGCGGCTCAGGCTTCCCGAAGATCTGCAGCTTCATTTAGTGCCCAACGAACGGCTGGCCCGCCGCCGGCTGATCTCGGCCAGGGCACTCCTCGCCCCGCTCGCTTTGGCGGCGGGCCTGATTCTTTGGGTGGGGAGCCTGCCGGCCGACGCCCAGCAGGGCCACCTGGGCCCGGCTCCGGTGGACAAGGCCAGCCTCACTCCGACCCCCACCGACACGCCGACGCCGACCAACACGCCGACCTTCACGCCCACTCCGACGCCGACCAACACGCCGACGCCGTCCCCCACCCCCACTGCCCGGCCCCAGACCTCGTGGGACTACGTCACCGATCCAAGCGCCCTGGCCGACGAGGGCCGCTGGGTCGACGTCGATCTGAGCGAGCAGAAGGTCACGGCCTACGAGGGCGCCAACCCGGTGCGCACGTTCATTGTTTCCACCGGGGTGCCGGCTCATCCGACCGTCACCGGACAATTTCACATCTACGTCAAGTACACTGCCACCTTGATGGTTGGTCCCGGCTACTATCTGCCCCGCGTGCCCTTTACCATGTATTTCTACAAGGGCTACGCCCTCCATGGTACCTACTGGCACCACAATTTCGGCCATCCAATGAGCCACGGCTGCGTCAACCTGGTCACTGCCGATGCCCAATGGCTGTACAACTGGGCGTCGGTCGGCACGCTGGTAAACGTTCACCCCTAGGTTTGCCTCCGCCCCGCAATCACACTGCGCATAGACAAATGAAGGTGGTCTGGAACTTGCACATTCTTGACTTTGGGGTGAAGATTGCCGCTTGTTTGCCGTTCTGCTGGAGTCCATGAGTGACATTTGACGTCTTCGAGCTGCCCGATGCGCTCTCCCGCCGGGGTTTTCTGCGCCTGTCGGCGACGGGCATGATCGCCATGGCTTTACCGGTCCGTTGGTTGAGGCCCGAGTTCGAACTGCCGGCAGGGCAGCTCGGGCGGGTGGCCGATCCGACGGCGGACGCCTTCAATCGGCCGTCGTTTTCCGCCCAGAAGGTCAGGACGTTCTGGCGGGATGACATTCTTGACTTGAACGGCGCCGCCCTGGGGGATCAGTTCCCGGAGCACAACCGCATCTGGTACATGGTCAAGGATCTGGGCTTCGTCCACTCGTCGTCGATTCAACCTGTGCGTGATCAGCCAAACAAGCCGACCTATGGAGTGCCCTACCGGGGCATGCTGATGGAAGTCACGGTTCCCTACGTTGACGCCTATTGGAAACCGAAGACGACAGCCGACGAAGCCTATCGCTTCTACTACGGTGCCACCTTCTGGGTCAACGGGATCAGCCAGGATGTCAAGGAACACAAGTGGTATCGGATTCTGGATGACAAGTGGGACTATCGGTACTACGCGCGCTCGGAGGCCTTCCGTCCGGTGGCCGTTTCAGAACTGACTCCCATATCACCGAATGTTCCCGCAGGCGCCAAGCGGATTGTGGTGGACCTTGCCAACCAGTGGGTTCGATGCTTTGAAGGCTCGGATTTGGTGATGACGACCATGATCTCCTCGGGCCGAAAGTTCGCCGACGGAAGTTTCTGGACCCCCGTAGGCGGTTTTATGACGTTCCGGAAGCGGGGATCGCGCCACATGGCCGCCGGGAATCTGGCGACGGGCTACGATCTTCCCGGGGTTCCCTGGGTATCCTACATCACCGATAACGGCGTGTCCTTTCACGGCACGTACTGGCACAATGACTTCGGCGCGCCTCGTTCGCATGGTTGCGTCAATATGACCCCGGCAGCCGCCAAGTGGCTTTATCGCTGGACGACGCCTGTCGTTCCCGCCGAAGAGCAAGAAGTCTGGCTCAGCTACGGCACCGAAGTCAACATCCACACGTAGACGGCCCACTTCCGCCTTCTAAAGGCCCAAGCCGCATGAGGGTATACTTGGCAGCAGTTGCCAGGAGTCATTTGGCGCGTTGGGCTCCCTGTCTCCCGGGAGGTGAAGGACACCATGGCCAGGAATGCTCTCTTCGCAGGCTTGGTCTCGGACTCGCTCGAACGCCCGGTCCCCGTATCCTACGTTGGCGAAGATGCCGTCTACGTCATCGATGACGACGGATTCATGCGCCACATCGACAGCGAATTCGTCGACCGGCAGGTCCTCAACCAGATGCGCGACATGATCCAGGGCCATGAAGAGATCATCGCTGAAGGTACGATGAAGATGCTCGGTCAGGAGGACATCTTCACCAAGGCGATGATTGAATCGTCGTTGGAGAACATCGATGAGCAGCTCGATGCTCTGCTTGGGAGCGGGTTGCCGGAAGGGGCCCGGGCCTGGCTGGGAATGTCCGGGTTTCGTGTTGTGATCGACATGCACGGTGAAGTCCTAAGCGTCGAGCAGCCAGGTGCCGAGGAAGATCCCGAGTAAGCCCGATGCCAATGAATTTCTTACGCGGCGGGCCTAGAATGAGCCCTGCAACACAAGCTGATCTGAAAGGATAGAGCATGGCGCTTTCTGAGTACATTCAGGACGTGTCTGAATCAACGTTTGAGCAAGACGTGGTCATGCGCTCGCATGACGTCCTGGTCGTAGTTGACTTCTGGGCCACGTGGTGCGGTCCATGCCGCATGCTGGGCCCGATCCTGGAGCGGCTAGCGATCGAAGGCGGCGGCCGATTCATGTTGGCTCGCGTCAACGTCGACGAGAACCCGAATCTGGCGGTGCGCTATGGCGTGCAGGGCATTCCGGCGGTCAAGGCCTTTCGGGACGGGGAAGTGGCCTCGCAGTTTGTCGGCGCCCAACCGGAAGGCACCGTGCGCCGGTTCGTAGAAAACCTATCGCCCAGCCCCGCCGTGCAAGCCGTGGCTCAGGGATTGAGTTTGCTGGGGACCCGCCATTGGGCGGAGGCGGAGACGTCGTTCCGCGACATTCTCCTCGAGGATGAGACCAATGCGCCCGCCGCCCTGGGACTGCTCAAGTCCCTGGTGATGCAGGGCAAAGGGGCACAAGCTCTGGACCTGGTAGGCGGTTTCCCCGGCGGAACGGAGTGGCCGGAAGCGCTGAAACTCAAGCCGCTGGCGCAGCTTCTGGTCGAGGCGGAAGGGGTTGCCCCCGATGACGAAGGGGATCCCTTGGCTGCCCAACTGCACCGGGCGGCTGAATTGATCAAACTTGGAAACTTTCCGGCGGCGATGGACGGCTTGTTGGACATCCTGCGCCAGGACAAGCGCTACCGCGGCGGATTCCCCAAAGAGGTGCTGCTGGCCCTGTTCACCATCATGGGAGATCAGGATCCCTTAACGCGTCAGTACCGCGACGAGCTGGCATCGGTCCTTTTCTGACCCCTGCAGTTCACCCCGAGTTTCCCGACCGCGCCGACCCGACCGGCGCGGTTTTGTCATTCGCGCTGATCGTTGGGCGTTTCAACCGGCGCCTCGGATGGGGGAAGCTCGTCCGACGCAGGCATGCCGCCAGGGGAAGCCCCCGAGTTCGGAGCCGAGATACCCCTCGCCTGGTCGCGCTCGGCGCGCCAATCCTTGACGCTCTGCAAATGGAAGGGGACATTGATCAGGATGACATCTCGATGCTGACTGAGTTCGTGACGCAGCCGCCAGGCGGTCTGGTTGTGCAGAAGCTGTTCCCACAAACTCTCGGCCATGAACTCTGGGATGACTACCGTCGTGAGCTGCTCGGGGAACTCATCGTTGTTGACCCGCTCGATGTACTTCACCAGCGGGTGGATGATGTCCCGGAACTCGTAGTCGATGCACACCAGGCGGATCGTGTCCGTGATCTCCGGGAAACGCGCCCATCGTTTGAGGATTCGGGCGCGCATCTCGGGACTGGTGGTAACGCATATGGCTCGAACGTCACCCGAAAGACGTTTGGCGTACATCAAGGCCCGGAGGGTCCCGCGGTGGACGTCGGCAATAGGTACGATAGCCACATCAGCCACCGTTGACAGGTCATCCGTCGTCAGGTCGTGGGTGCGGAGTGATGCGGCGACCTTTTGGTAGTGGCGCTGAATGGCCATGAAGCCGAGGACCAGCAGCGGAATGGTCAACATGACAATCCATGCGCCGTCGCGGAACTTGGTCGTTGCCAGAACCACAAACACCACCGAAGTGGTTGCCGCGCCGATGCCGTTCACCATCCGCTTCCACCAGGTTCCGGTCTCGTAATGCACTTCGGTGATGTCGGTCTTCAGGGTTTCGCCCGGCTTCAAATGACGGATGCGCCCCATCAGCCGGAACATGCCCGACTGCGACAGGCTGAAGCTCATCATGACGCCCAGGGCGTACAGGGGGAGCATGGCAATTTCATTGGCCTGGAACAGGATAACAAGCACAGACGAGACCAGGGCCAGCACCAGGATGCCTGAGCTGAAAACCAGGCGATCGCCACGGTTTTGCATCCAGCGTGGCAGGAAGCCGTCTTGGGCGAGAAACGAGCCCAGCCGTGGAAAGTCCTGGAAGCCGGTGTTGGCCGCCAGAACCAGGATCAGGGTCGTCGATATCTGCAGCCAGTAGTACAGGATCCCGGTCCCGGCCACGCGCCGGCCGAGCTGTGAGAGGACACTTTCGGCCTGGTCTGGAAGCAAGCCGAGATGGGTGGCCAGGAAGGTGATGCCGATGAAGAGCGACATTGCCATCACGCCCATCACGATCATCGTTTTGGCGGCGTTCTTCGACTCGGGGGGCTTAAAGGCCTGCACGCCATCGCTGATGGCCTCGATCCCGGTCAGGGCCGTACAGCCGCCAGCGAACGCTCGCAGCAAGAGCCATGTGAAGGCAAAGCCTTCCAGCGATGCGGCCGGCGGGACCACGTTTGGGCCGGGGGCCAGCGGGGCGGCCCCGAACAGGCCGACCATCCGCACCAGCCCGATGACGATCACCAACAAGCCGCCGAGGACGAAAGCGTAGGTCGGAATGGCGAAGATCGTCCCGCTTTCGCGCACGCCGCGCAGGTTGATCCATGTGATCAGGCCGATGGCAAGAAGCGCAAGCAGCACCCGGTGATGGTCGAGATCGGGGAAGGCGGAGGTGGTGGCCCGCACGCCGGCCGAGACGGAGACGGCCACCGTCAGCACGTAATCCGTCATCAGCGAGCCGGCGGCCACCAGCGACGGGAGCACGCCCAAGTTATCCCGCGAAACCCGATAGGACCCGCCGCCCATCGGGTAGTGCATGATCGTCTGTGTGTAACTGAAGATCACCAACAGGACCAGCCCGGCGACGGCCAGCGCCAACGGAAGGGTATTGGCCAGCCCGGCCGACCCCAGCAAGATCAGGACCGACATGATCGCTTCGGTGGCATAGGCGTTGCTGCTAATGGGATCGGAGGCGAACACCGCCAGGGCGCGCACCTTGTCCAGCCGCTCATGGAGCTCCATGCTGGATGGAAACGGCTTGCCGATCAGATAGCTCTTGATGGTTTCGATGCCCATTTGTGAAATCTCTCACTAAACAACAGGCGGCAATTAGAAGCACCGCCTGCTGTTTAAGTTCACCGAAGTCGTGCCTGATTGGGGCATGGAGATTCTACCAGTCTCGTCTGACGTGCGACGCCGAATACGGCGCCCGGGCAGGTCCTGAAGTGAAATGAGTTACAATCAGTCTCTGTTTTTGCACCCAACTTTGAACGAGGACAACCGAGACAATGAGTGTAACCCCATCTACTCGTCCCCCATCGAGGCCGGGAGAAGTAAGCCTGAGCCGCGATCTCAGCCTATTCACGATCACCATGATCGGTGTGGGGGGAATGATCGGGGCGGGTATCTTCGTCCTCACCGGGTCGGCGGCAGGTGAAGCCGGCCCGGCGCTGATCCTGGCTTTCCTTCTCAACGGATTGGTCACCAGCTTCACCGCCATGTCCTACGCCGAACTGGGTTCGACGTTCCCCGGAGCGGGGGGCGGGTATCCGTGGGTTAAGGAAGCTCTCGGCGGGGCACAGGGCTTCATCTCCGGATGGATGGACTGGTTCGCCCACTCGGTGGCGGGCAGCCTGTATGCCCTGGCCTTCGGGAGCTTCGCTTCGGCGCTGTTGGCCAAGATGGGGGTCTCCACCTTCGGCCTTCCGCCGGAGCGCTTCGCCTTGATCTTGACTACCATGATCATCGCCGTCTTTGTCTATATCAACTCCCTCGGCGCTTCCGAAACGGGCTCGATTGGCAATGTGGTTACGCTCACCAAGGTTGCCATCCTGGCCCTGTTCGTCGTGTTCGGGTTCGTGGCCATGGCGAACAGCGGGTTGTGGGTCACCCGGTTCACGACCGAAAGCGGCTTCATGCCCAAGGGCGCGTTGGGGGTGCTCGTGGCCATGGGATTGACCTTCATCGCCTTTGAGGGCTATGAGATCATCGCCCAGTCGGGCGAAGAGGTGATCGATCCCAAACGCAACATTCCCCGCGCCATCTTCTTCTCGATCGGGATTGCGGTCGTGGTGTATGTCTTCGTCGGCGTGGCGGCCATCGGCGCCGTCCAGCCTCCAGAGGGCATGAAGGCGTTCCAGTTCCTTGGACAGCAGAAGGAAATTGCGATCATCGAGGTCGCCCAGCAGACGTTTCCCTGGGGAATCGGCGCCGTGGTGCTGCTCCTGAGCGGCCTGGCGTCCACCATGTCGGCGCTCAATGCCACGACTTATTCATCGTCGCGGGTTTCTTTTGCGATGGGCCGCGACCTCAACCTGCCGCGTTTCTTCTCCCGCATCCACCCCAAGAAAAACACGCCCTATCTGGCGGTCATCGGCTCCGGGACCTTGATGCTGATCATGGCTTGGCTGTTGCCGCTGGAAGATGTGGCGGCCGCCGGGGACATTATGTTCTTGCTGCTCTTCTTGCAGGTGAACGTGGCGGTCATGGTTCTCCGCCGCAAGCACCCCGATCTGGAGCGCGGCTTCCGCATCCCCTGGTTTCCCCTGCTGCCGATCCTGGCCATCATCTTCAACGGTTTCCTGGCGCTGTACCTCTTCACCTTCAGCCCCATTGCCTGGTACTTTGCCATCGGATGGCTGACGATTGGGATGCTGTCTTACTTCGCCTACTTCTCGCGTGTTGAAGCCCAGGAGAAGCCGAAGGAGATCTTGCTCGAGGAAGTGTTGGTCAGCCGGGAGTTCTCGGTTCTGGTGCCGGTGTCCGATCAATCCCAGGCCGAAGACCTGGGAGCGTTGGGTTCACTCTTCGCCAAATCGCGCGGAGGCGAGCTTCTGGCGCTGCATGTGATCGAAGTCCCGCCTCAGCTTACCCTGGGGGAGGGGCGCCTGTTCCTGAAGGAGGGCCGAGCTTATCTGGATGGTGTGATTGAGCAGGCCAAGGCCCACGATGTTCCCGTGCATACCGTCATCCGCCTGGGACGAAACGCTGCCGAGGCCTTGCGCAAAACGGCTTATGAGAACGCCTCCGATCTGATCCTGCTCGGCTGGCAAGAGCATGTTCAAAGCGGGGGTCGCGTTTTCGGGGCGGTCATCGACCCGATCGTTGACAATCCTCCCACGGATGTGGTCATCTGCAGGATGCGGGAGCAGCGCCCGGTGAAGTGTATCCTGGTGCCGGTGTCCGGCGGCAGAAACAGCCGGCTGGCCACTCGCCTGGCGGTTGATCTGGCGCGTGCCTATGGAGGTGACCCACGAGTGTGTCTGATACACATCGTCACGCACCGGGCGGTTAACGGCGATCGCGTCCGCGCCAAGCAGGTCCTGGATTATGTAGCGGAAGGCATCGACTACGATCATTTGGAGACCCGCCTGGTAGAGGGGCAGGATGTAGCGGAGACCATTCTCGAGCAGGCCAAACAAGCCGACTTATTGGTGATTGGCGCCACCGAAGAACCCGTGTTCCGCAACTTCCTGGTCGGTACCCTTCCGGAGAAGATCGCTCGCCGATCGAGCACGTCGGTCCTGGTGGTTAAGCGCCGCAGCAGCCGTCTGCATTCGGCGGTGCGGCAGACCATCTTGGAGCCGACCGAAGCAAAACCTCTCGACTGATCCTAGACACTTCCTTTGGAAATAAAGAGCGGCCCCATGCATGGGGCCGCTCTTTGAATTGCACTGCCGCCTATTGACCTGTGGACGGACCGAGGACCAGGGTGCCCCAACTGGTCGGATTGGTGAGGATGCGCGTTCCGACGCTCGATACCAGGGATTGCTGCACTGCTGTGCCGGGCGAGTCGTCATCGGAGATCGAAAAAACGAAGCCGTAGTGCCCGTTGGAGACCGGGCTGATTCCAAACACGACCCACGGTACCCTGATTTCCAGGTTGTAACCGGAATCGGTCTTGGCGGAGCGGACTTCGGCGCTGGAAAGGCTTCCCTGCTGGCTGGCCGGGAACCAGCGGTATGCCGACGGCTCGACGGTGCTGAAATTGCCGGGCGAGAAGCCCAACTGGAAATCGTCGGAGGAGAGCGTGCTGCCGCTGAAGTCCCCCAACAGATCGGCGTCGAAGAGTACCTCGGCGCTGTCTCCCTTGTATAAAGTCCGACCGCTGGCCGTCTGGACAAAGGTGTCGTCGGTCACGCGAGCGGCGACGTACAGAGCGGCACTATCCCAACCCAGCGAATAGGTCGCCGAAGCATCCGATCCGCCGGTCCATGCGCCAGCGCCGAACGTGACCTGGTTGGCGCTGTACTGGTTGGCGTCCCAGTCGCTCAGGTCACCATCGATGACCGGCGACGCGCTAAAGAAGTCAGCCGTGACGGGAAGCCCGTTGGGACGGACATCGTCGCCGGTGATCGG
Organism: uncultured Chloroflexia bacterium; assembly: GCA_963807065.1. GTDB lineage: Bacteria > Chloroflexota > Anaerolineae > Anaerolineales > E44-bin32 > CAWAND01. The sequence continues at coordinate 88,434 of CAWDZQ010000004.1, read as the reverse complement.
CGTTGTGCCCGCTTCCGCCGTTTGATCCGCCGGTAGCGGCGTCGAGGTCTCAATCAACGACGTGGCGGCCGTGGTCGTCGGCAGCTGCGTGGCGTTGGGGCTGGCGGTCGGGGCGAAGATGGCCGTCAGGGTCAGATTGGGCGTCGGGAAGGCGAAAGGCGTGGGGGAGGCTGCGCCGGGAAGGGTGCAGCTGGACACGCCGATGGCCAGGATCAGGCAAGTCAAGATGCGGCTGGAGTGGGGCATGTGGGCCTCCCCGTTGATCGTCGAATGCGAGCGTGCTTGCATTCTAGCGCTGATTGCCCTGGCACCCAAGAGGCTGGGGGGCACCCAGGGGAGAGGCCAATGGAGGCTGGTCAGGATCGGAGTTGGCGAGGTTGACCGGAAACAGGCTCGGCCCATGGATCGACGTCGACGCGGAAGCGTGGGCCGTGGGCTCCCGAGTCGGCAGGACCAAACCCCCAGGACACATGGCCAGGCTGAATGGCGCGCCCTAGACAGGTACCCAGACGGTGAGCAGGCCAGCCAGGATGCCGACCGCCAGCACCGACCCGAAGCTCCACAGCATCGTCCGCCGCAAGCCCGTCGGGTCTAAAAAGGAGGCCAAAGCCGCCTTGGCGGCCGTGTTGACCAGGGCGGCCAACAGAATGGCGCCGGCGGCGGCTTGCGGCTGAATCTCCCCTTGGGCGGCCAGCCCCGAAGCACTCAGGGTGATGGTGTCCACGCCGGTAAGCCCGCTCAGACCACTGGCCAGATACAGACCCACTGTGCCAAAGGACTCGCTGGCCGCCTTGACAGCCACCAGGACGACGGCGAACAGGAGTGCGAACCCGATGGCCGATGTGATCCGCAGCGGGTTGCCGAGCTCGATCGGGTTGTCGGTCCCTTCCGGGGCTGACGGACGGCCGCGCCAGAGCAAGGCGGCCACCACAACCCCGGCTGCGAGCATGGACGTGACCGGCACCCAAAGGGTGGTGAAGAGCTGTGCGTTGACCACCAGGACCTCGATCAGCATTCGGGGGAACATCACGGTGGATGCCAGGACGATGGCGATGGCGGACACGGCAGCCAGGCGGGGATCGTTCCGGCTTCGGCCGGCAAAGCTCACGGTGGCCGCCGTGCTGCTAACCAGCCCGCCGAAGAGCCCTGCCAGCCCCGTGCCGCGTTCCGGGCCGAAGAGCTTCATCAGCAAGTAGCCCAAAAAGCTGATCCCCGAAACAAACACCACCAGGAGCCAGATCCGGAACGGGTTCAGGACCCCGAATGGTCCAAGCGCCCGGTTGGGAAGCAGGGGCAGCACGACGACTGCTAGCAGGCCGAACTGGAGAGTCGCCCTGAGGTCGGCAATGCTCATCCTTCGGGCGATATTATGGAGCGGGAATTTCAGAGACAGCAGCAGGGCGGTAATCACCGACAGGGCAGCCGCGATTTCTGGATGATCCCAGATTACCAGCGCGCCCAGCAGCGGCGTCATCAGAGCCACGATTTCGGTGGTCATGCCCTCCGACCGGTCACGGAGCACCATGGCCAAACGGTTCCCGGCCACCAGCAAGACATAGCCGCCGTAGGCCATGATGAATACGATTTCACCTTGGCTCCGGGAAATGAAGGCGGCCAGGGCGCCGAACAGTGCGATGAAGGAAAAGGTTCGAATGCCGGCGAAACTTCGCTGTTCAGCATGTTGCTGAACGAATTCGCGCTCTATCCCAATCAGGGCGCCAATGAGAAGCGCGACGCCGAACCGCCACCAGGGCTCCAAATTGAAGAATTGCTCCATGGGCGTGCAGGATCCTTCTTAGACTTGCCTGCGATAGGGTGTCGCGGCCAGTCTGCCTGCCCAGCGACCGGTCTTTAACCCGGCTTGCCCAGCCGGATCAGAGGCTCGAATGGACCTGTGCGGGTCCAATGGGGCGGGTGGGAGTCGAACCCACACGCTCTTGCGAGCAGAGGATTTTAAGTCCCCGGCGTCTGCCAATTCCGCCACCGCCCCCGGTCCGCCTATTCTAACGGCACCGGCCCGCCCGTCAAGGCGAGAGATCTGCTCCGGAGGGCACTGTCCCGCACACCTCGTTGAAGCTGATGTTGGTCAAGCCGGGCGGCACGGTCCGGGTGGTTTCGTCGCCTGCCAGCCATACCCAGGCGTCGACGTCGCCATCGTGCACCGGTCGGCTGCTGGTTCCAGACACGGCATACACCCAATTCGAGCCGGCCGGCCGGTTGAAGTAGGCCCAATAGCGGCACGCCTGCCCGAGAGAACATTGGCACAGGCAGGTTTGGGCAGGGTAGTCGCAGCCTTCGGGACCCACTCGGCAGACCAGCGCACCCATCGGATTGCTGGCGTCCAGCCGGTAATCCAATCCGGATCGATCGAGCAGCTCAAGGCCGCTGATCTGTGTCTGGCTGAAGTCTACACACGCTGTCTGGACCGTGCCGTCGCCGTGCACCACCACCAGGCCGGCACGATACGCGCCCGCCGAGGCGGTCCCACAGGCGGCCAGGGTCCAGGCGGAAGCCAATAAGGCAAGGCCGGCCCACAGTTTGTGAAGAAATTCACGCATACAAGCCCTCTCGCGGGTGGTTCCGGGGGCCTCCGATTCGACTGCAGAGTATAGGAGCCGGCCGCAAGCCAAGTCAAGGCGCCGGGTCGCTATGCTATAATTTACGCCTATGTTAAAGACACTCACGCGCATTATCGGCGGCGATCCGATCCGCCGCGAAATCGAGCAATACGGCCCAGACGTCGAAGAGATCAATGCCCTTGAACCCCAGATGCAGGCCCTCAGTGATGAGGCGCTCAAGGGCAAAACGAACGAATTTAGGCAGCGGTTGAGCCAGGGCGAGAGCCTGGACGACCTTCTGCCTGAGGCCTTCGCCGTGGTCCGAGAAGTCGCCGTCCGCACATTGGGGCTGCGCCACTTCGACGTACAGCTCATCGGCGGCCTTGTCCTTCACGAGGGCAAGATCGCCGAGATGAAGACTGGCGAGGGCAAGACGCTGGTGGCCACCATGCCCATCTACTTGAACGCGCTGGAGGGCAAAGGCGTCCACCTGGTCACCGTCAACGACTACCTCGCCCGCCGAGACGCCCGCTGGATGGGCCCCATCTTTGACTTTCTCGGCCTGAGCGTGGGCGTGCTGCAGGAAGCTGCCCGCACAGAAAACGGGCGAAAGGCGTTCCTGTACGACCCCCAGAAGGAATCCTCCCAGGAAGACATCCACCAGCTCGAGATCGTCGACCGGGCGGAAGCCTATCGGGCGGACATCACCTACGGCACCAATAATGAGTTCGGCTTCGACTATCTGCGGGATAACATGGCCCACAGCCTGGACGCTCGGGTCCAGCGTGGCCACAACTATGCCATCCTGGACGAGGTGGACAACATCCTGATCGACGAAGCCCGGACTCCGCTGATCATTTCCGGGCCGGCGCAGGAAGATCCTACGCTTTACGAGCAAATGGCGAGGGTCGTCAAACAGCTTCGGGCGGAAGATTTCGAGATCAGCGAGCGCGACCGGACGGTGTCCCTGACAGAGATTGGCGAGAACCACGTCGAGGAACTGTTGGGTATGGCGCTGCGTGACCCCGACCGGCCGGAGGACATCACCCCGGAGCAGGCCCGGCTCTTGGGCCACCTCGAGCAGGCCATGCGTGCCGAATACCTGTTCAAGCGCAACAAGCACTATGTCGTGCAAGGCGGACGGGTGGTCATCGTTGACGAATTCACCGGGCGCTTGATGGCCGGCCGGCGCTGGTCGGATGGTCTCCACCAGGCGGTCGAGGCCAAAGAAAGCGTCAAGATCCGGCAGGAGAATGTCACCTACGCCACGATCACGCTTCAGAACTACTTCCGCATGTACGAGAAGCTGGCCGGAATGACCGGCACGGCCGTCACCGAGGCGGAGGAGTTCAACAAGATCTACAACGTCGACGTCACCCCGCTGCCGACCAATCTGGAGTACATCGCCCTTCTGCCGGACACGGATCTGGTGGAGGTCGACTACCGCGAAGACGGAAACCGATTCCAGTACTACTCGCGCCCGGGTGATGAAGAGCAGGCGCCCGTCTTCTGGCGGCGCAAGGACTATCCGGACGTCGTCTACCGCACCGAGGAAGCCAAGTTGCGCTCGGTGGTGACCGAAATCCTCGCCCGACACGTCCACGGCCAGCCTCTGCTGGTTGGCACCACTTCGGTTGAGATGTCGGAACTCCTGTCCAGCCGCTTGCGAGCCGACAGCCTGCAGACGCTGGTGTTGACCCACCTGATCCGCGACGCCTATATGCAGGCGCACGACCTCGCCGACGACGGTATGCGCGTCGAGGGGCTTGAGACGCTGTTCGAGCCGCTGGACAGCCTGCAAAAGGGGACGCTCCGCAGCTTTGCCCGCGATTTGGATTTGACCCTGAACCCCACCCGGCCTGAGAACCTGGAGCGCCTTGCTGAAATCCTGGAGCTTGAGCCGGATGACCTGCCGCGCCTGGAACAGGCCCTTAACGTGGGCGTCCAACACAACGTTTTGAACGCCAAGAAGCACGATGAAGAGTCGCGCATCATCGCCAACGCCGGCGCGCTGGGTGCGGTCACAATTGCCACCAACATGGCCGGCCGTGGCGTGGACATCAAACTCGGCGGCGAAGTAGCTGAAGAGGTGCTGGGGGCGGTCAACCGGGTGCTCAGGCGGGAGGGCATCGATGCGCCGGAACACTTCACTTTGGAGGAACGCCTGGCGGCCGTCGAGCGTTCCAATCCTGAGTCGATCGGCATCTACGGCTCGGAGATGACCCTGTTCCGCCAGTTCATGGCCGAAGGCGAACAGGTCCGCCAGGCCGGCGGGCTGCACGTGATTGGCTCCGAACGGCATGAATCACGGCGTATCGACAACCAGCTTCGTGGCCGTGCCGCCCGCCAGGGAGACCCCGGATCCTCGCAGTTCTTCCTGTCCCTCGAGGATGAACTCATGCGCCTGTTCGGCGGCTCGCAGGTAGGCGGCTTGATGCAGCGTTTGAACATCGACGACGCCGTGCCCATCGCCCACAGCATCGTGGATCGAACTATCGAGCAGGCACAAACGCGGGTGGAGGGGGCCAACTTCGATACACGCAAGCATCTGCTCGAGTACGACGATGTGCTCAACAAACAACGCGAGATCTTCTATGGGCAGCGCAATCGCGTCTTTTCCAAGGACGACCTGCTCCAGGACGTCGACCAGATGCTCAAGGTCGAGGTCGAGGAGCACGTGACCATGGCCCTGGCCGACACCGAGGGGCCGTGGAAGTTGCTCGCCTGGCTGGAGGAGACACAGCCGACGCTGAACCTCGAATCCCCGGATCCGTTCCCTTCGTACATGCTGAGAATTCTGCTGGATGAACTGGACGGCCTGCATGATCCGGTGGATCTGCACCAGGCGCTGCTCGATCTGGCCGCCGACGCGATGAAAGCGCAGCACGCTCATCTGTCTCGCGCCATTGAGGAACAATTGGATCGCGCCGTCGAGAGGTTGGATGATCAGGTGAACAGCCGCGTCGAATTGGCAGAAATGGCTATCGATGGGGCGCTGATCGAGGCTGAAGAAACCGGGACGCCGGTCGGGGCGCGGCAGCTGTTCCAGGCGGTCGAACACGCCGCCGGGATGAAAATCGAGAGCGATGACACCAGCGCGGCTCAGGTGGCTTCCGATCCGGAAGGTTTCCGCGAACGAATTCCCGAGCTGGTTGAGGCCAGCCTGGGCATGCGGGTGTGGGCGGGCATGGTCCAGGGCGTCGAACGCCGTATTGGGCAGAGTCTGGACCTGCAGGATGCCCTCTCGGTTCCCATCGATTGGGATGCGGCCTCCGACAAGCTTCAGCTCCGCCTTGAAGAAGTATGGACGGAGAAGATCCAGACGTCTCTGGATGAAATCAACCGTGAGCTCGAAACGGCGCTGGGCAAGGCGGGATCGGTAGGCGAGGCTGAGGCGTCCCGCATGCTGGTGCGGATCAGCTATGCTCAACAAACCGTATTCGACCGTCGGACCCACCAGAAGGTCTCGGCCGTGACCCCCCGGCTTTCGTATGCCTTCTCGGCCGCCAACCTGCTTGGTGACGACGGCCCCGCAGCTATCACGGAAGATGTGCTCGAGCATCTGGCCGGGGCGCGCAACACGCTCATCCAAAGTTTAGGAGATGCCGAACTCCGGCGCCTATCGGGGAGCGGCATTCAGGCCTTCGACGCACGCCTGCAGCGCAATCTGAAGCGCGGCCTGGGCGACGAACGCTTCGCAGCTTTGGAGCAAGCCGGACCAATCAGCTCCTTCGACGACGACCTGCGTGATGACGTGGTGCGGATCGTGGGCCAAGCAATTCTCACGGAAGCTTTCCGGGGTGTGATCTTGTCCGTCGGTGACCGGCTGTGGGTGGACTACCTGACCGAGATGGAAGCGCTGCGCACGTCGATCGGTCTCGAAGCCTATGGCCAGCGGGATCCGCTGGTGCAGTACAAGAGCCGTGCCTTCGATATGTTCCAGGCTCTGCTGGCCTCGATTCGGAGCGGCGTGGTTTCACGCCTTTTCCGGACCCAGCCGGTGGCACAGACTCAAGCTGTCGCGGCCCCGGCGGCTAGCGCCGCCTCATCACAGTCGGCTGCCCGGCCGGCGGCGTCGCCAGGCGGGAGCTCGAGTAAACGCCGCCGCAAACGCCGCCGCCACTGACCATCAGGCCATCTTTTCCGACGGCCAAGCCGATTCCCCATGCGCTCCAAGGGATGTCAGGAAGCCGGGATGTCCGCCGCTGCCCCCCCGACCTCAAGTGAGTTGATCGCCCTTCCGAAAGTCGACCTCTTCCGGCGCCTTGGCGGAGCGCTCGCTTCGCCGTCTGGCCCGGACGGTTCTTGGCGACCTTCGGTGGACGCCCTAAATCGCATGATGGCGGAGAACGAAACCCGGCTGGCTTCGAACGGGGCCCTGCCGCAAGTGCTTCGCAGCGTGATGGACTCGGTCCAGGCAGACAACATCGCCCATCTGGAACTGGCTGTATCCCCCGCAGCCCTGGGGGTGGCGGTCGGTTCTCTGGAAGCGGCTTTCGATGAATTGGCGGTGGCTCGCAGCAGCCTGCAGCCGGGTGCGGCTCCCAGTTTCGGCTGGTTGATCAGCGTAGCGGCCGCAGATCCAGTGGACGAACTGGCCCGGTCGGTGACCCTCGCCCGGGAGCGAGGGGACGACGGCGTGCTGGGGCTGGCCGTCCTTCTCGCCGCCGGTGATCCGACTGAGGCAGACGCTCTGCTGGCCGAGGCCCAGATCGGCGGTGTGCCCATGATGGTCCAGCTGTCTCCGGATGTTGCGCCCGATTGGGCCTCCGAGCGGCTCACTCGAATCGCACCTTCGAGGATCGCCTTTGGAAACCAATCCCTGCACAGCTTGGATGCGTTGGCCTGGATTCGCCGGCATCGCCCGGTAGTGCTGGTCTGCCTTAACGCTGAGCGGGCTGTGGGCGTGTGGCCGAGCGACGACAAGCACCCCTTGACCCAAATGATCCAGGCGGGGATGCAGGTCAACCTCGCCAGCTGGGCGCCGGGCCTGTTGGGGGGGACCTTGACGGACGATTACCGCCTGGCGGCAGAGTCCCTAGGCCTTTCCCTGGAAGCCCTGCGCGGCCTGACTTTGGCCGGCGTTCAAGCCAGCTTCCTGGAGCACCGCCAGAAGAGGCGGCTTGAGCGCGAGTTCGAGAACGCCATCTTTGGCTTTCCAACTGAGGCGTGATGGTTCACAATGGAATTGCGCGGTCAAGACAGGGGCGGTGGGAATGAAGTTCGGCGAGCTTGAAGTCCATTTGCTGAGCGACGGCCTGGTTCATGTGGACCCGGGAGGCATGTTCGGACTGGTGCCGCGGGCGCTGTATGGCGGCTATGCCCCGGTAGATGACAAGAATTTGATCCCCCAAAGCCTGACCTGCATGCTCGTGCGATCCGAGGGGCAGACCATCGTCATCGACACCGGCCTGGGCCCGAAACTGGCCGAAAAGGAGGCGGTGAACTGGGGGATCGACCGTTCGGCCGGGGGACTGGTTGAACACCTGGCGCGGTTGGGGGTTGGTCCCACCGAGGTGGATCACGTCATCAACACGCACCTGCACTGGGATCACTGCGGAGGCAACACCCGCAATTCCTCCGAGGGCACCCTGGCCACCTTCCCCAAGGCCACCTATTGGGTCCAGCGCTTGGAGTGGGCGGAGGCCAGCCACCCCGACGCGCGCACCCGCGGCACCTACTTCAAGGCGAATTTCGAGCCCATCATGCGCGCCGGTCGGCTGAAGCTTTTGCACGGCGACACAATCTTCGATCGTCACATTCGCTGCGTGGTGACCCCGGGCCACACTCGCGCCCACCAATCGATCATCTTTGAGTCGGGTGACTGGACCGGAATGTTCGTGGCCGACATGGCCTCGTTCGCGGTGCACATGCTCCGTACGGCGTGGCTGACGGCCTACGACGTTCTGCCGCTCGAGAATATCAAGACCAAGGCGAAGTGGCAACATTGGGCCGTGGACACCGGGGCGTGGTTATTTTTCCAGCACGACGCCCGCATCCCGGTCGCCCGCCTGGAGGAAAAAGACGGCCGGTTGAAGCTAGATGAGATTCAAGAGGCGGAAGCTCTCAGGAGCGAGATTCCCATTCTGACACCGCTTCCCGGATGAGTCTTCGCACTTCATCATCGGGCACCTGATCCATCGCATACCCCTGAAGGCCGATAAAGACCCGGATGGATCCGTCGCTGCCCTCGGCGATATGAACGCCCTGGGGGGCGTCGGCCGAGGCGGCGAGCTTCTCGCCGAGAATCTCGTTGATTTCATCCACCATCGACAGCGCCGCCTGTGTCTTCTTGGTCATCTCACTGATTCCAGGCTTCGACGTGCGAGGGGCAGGGGGCGTTTGGGGCGGCACCACGGACATCCAGGCGTGCAACTCTTCAAACAGGCCGCCCACCTGCTCCCAGATTTCCGTATTCTTCAACTCGCTCATGCTGCCGAATGTTTGCGGCCCAACAAGGATGGTCAGCTTCCCGGAGCTGGGATCCCGGGCGAGGGCAACGGGGGGCGCTTCCGAGACTGCGGCCTCGTCAGCCTGGGCGGGAACCGTGGCGGGAGGTTGTGCGTCGGCGTCCGGGTCATGCCCCACCGTCTCGGGCTGGACCGGCTCCGTGGGCTCCGGCATGGGGGGTGGGGTGCTGGGCTCTTGGATCAGGCGAGTGGGCTCCTCGAACCCTGGCATTGACACAACGGGTTCGGCGACGATCTGATTATCCTGGGCGTCACCGGCCTCCATTTCCGTGACGGACTCGGCCGACTCGCCGTCGTCTTCCGGCGCTTCATCTGCTGAACTCCGCCGATTGAGGAGCACGGCGTAGGCCAATAGAGCCAGGGCAATCCCGGCGGTGATGAAGACCAGGCCGAGGAGAAGCTGATTGTCAATATTCATGTGGGCCTCTCGGGTTGGCAGGCGGGGCAAAAGTGGGTCCCCCGCTGAGCGACAACGATGCGGACCAACGTTGTACCGCACGCCGGACAAGGCTGGCCGGCGCGCTGATAGACACGGAAATGATTTTGAAAGTCCCCGCCTCGATAGACCCAGTCGATGCTGGCGCCGTTGTGCTTGAGCCCGGCGCGTAGGGCCTGGCGAATGCTCTTCCACAGGGCTTTGACTTCATCATCGGAAAGCTCATCTGACCGACGCAGGGGATGGAGGCGGGCCAGGTGGAGAGCTTCATCGGCGTAGATGTTTCCCAATCCGGCGACAAACGACTGGTCCAGAAGCAGGGGCTTCAGCGCGCGCCGCCGCGACCGGAGCCGTTTCCCCAGGACGGCGGCTGTGAAATCGTCGGAGAGGGGCTCCGGGCCGAGCGACTCGAGCTTGGGCGCAGGGTCACGCAACAAGAAGATCTTGCCGAACTTGCGGGCGTCGCTGAAGCGGAGCTCCCAACCATCGCTCAGCTCGAACACGGTGTGGTCGTAACGCTCAGCGGGTGAATCAGACGGCGTCATAACCAGATCGCCGCTCATCTTCAGGTGGATGAGCATCGTGTCGCGCGATAAGGGGAAGATCAGGTACTTGCCGCGGCGGCTGACGTCAAGCACGGTTTGGCCCGCGACCCGGTGCCGGAAAGCCTCCGGGGCCGGTTCGGCGACGTGCCGCGGCCAGCGCAGGCGCACGGCAACGATGTCCTTCCCGGGCAGACCGGGGGTCCCGTTTGCGCCCTGCCTCAGATGCCGCACAATGGTCTCGACCTCAGGCAATTCTGGCATCGAACGGGATTATACCCTTGGGCCCGCCGGCTTGAAACTCCCCCCTTGGTTGGATCGCCGACATAGAGTCAAGTGTTTGTGAAGAAACTCACAAAATGACGCCGGTTGACCCACTGCTGTTAGCGGGCCGTGACCAGGTCTTTGACGGCCTACAGTTTAGCGGGCCCGATGCCGGGGACGTTCAGCAGGTCTTCCACCGTTCCGAATCGGCCGTGTTGGTCTCGGAAATCAACGATCTTCTGAGCCAGGCTGGGGCCAATCCCGGGCAGCATCTCAAGCTCTGGAGCGGTGGCTTGGTTCAGGTCGAGGCGATCACCGGCCAACTCATCACCGGCATCAGTGATCGCCGGGAAAGCCGTGGCTTCTGCGCCGGCGACTTCCGATTGGGTGGGGAAGTACAGCCGCTCCCCGTCCTGGATCGGTTGAGCCAGGTTCACCGCATCCAGGGCGGCCTCGTCGGTCGGCCCGCCGGCGGCGTGCAGCGCGTCCTGCACGATGGCGCCCTGAGGTACCGGGTACACACCGGGTTGGGCGACCGCTCCGGTGACATGGACTCGAATTGGGCGTGGTGTGGGCGGGGCAAGCAAGCGAATGGGTTGGCCGCGGTCGGGGGAGATCAAAAGGACCACTAATCCGGCGGCCAACAGCCCTGTCAACAGGCCGGCTACGAAGATACCCGCTCGCCGGATCATCGCTCCCCCCTCGCGCGGCTGGTCGGTTCTTGCCCGATCTTAGCACGGAAAGGTTCAAGGTTCAAAAAGGATATAATCCGCCCATGCCTGACTACTTCACGGGCCTCGGCGACGACGGGTGGACGTCCCTGTTGGGCGATGAGAGGGTTCCCAAAGACTCTCCCCGCCCTGCGGCCTATGGGGCTGTAGACGAGGCCTCAGCGGCCCTCGGGCTGGCTCGAGCTTCGACCGACTCCCAAGCCGTGGCCGATGTGACGATGGCCATCCAGCGGGATCTCTATGGCTTGATGGCTGAGCTGGCGGCCACCCCTGAAAACGCGGCTACTTTTCGGACCGTGGATGAGTCGCGTGTCGGCTGGCTCGAAACGCAGGTCGGCGTGTTCGGCCACGAAATCGAGATGCCCAAGGAGTTCATCCTGGGGGGCGATACGGTCAACGGCGCCCACTTCGATCTGGCCCGGACAGTCGTGCGCCGGGCGGAGCGGGCCGTCGCCGGGCTGATCCTTGCCGGAGAGGTCGAAAACCACCATCTCCTGCACTACCTGAACCGGCTGTCGACGCTATGCTTCGTGTTGGAGCTCTGGGAGAACCAGCAGGGCGGGGTCAGGCGGCCCAGTCTGGCGAAGGACACCGGCCGTTGACGGGGACTCTGCTGAACACGGCAGCCGTGCTCATCGGGGGCGGACTGGGTCTGGCCTTCGGGGCACGCCTGCCTGAGCGCCTGCGCGAGACCGTGCTGGCGGCGCTTGGCTTGTTTGTCGCCGGCCTGGGTTTACAGATGTTCCTCGAAACGCAGAGCCCATTGATTGACGTGGCCAGCCTTCTCGTCGGGGGCGTGATCGGGGAGTGGCTTCGGATCGAGGACCGCTTGAATGCTGCCGGCGGGTGGCTTGAATCGCGCTGGTCGAGGGACCAATCCGAGCTGGCGGATCGCGTGACCTTCGTGCGGGGGTTTGTGACCGCCAGCCTGCTGTTCTGCGTGGGTCCTCTGTCGATTGTAGGCGCCATTCAGGACGGGCTTCTCGGTGATTACCACTTGTTGGCGGTGAAAGCGCTGCTGGATGGCTTCGCCAGCCTGGCCTTCGCCTCGACATTGGGCGTCGGCGTGCTCTTCGCCGCCGCTGTGGTTCTCGGCTATCAGGGCACCATCGCCCTGCTGGCTGCGCAAGCGCAGGCGGCCCTGTCTCAGGCGATGATGACGGAGTTGACTGCCGTGGGAGGGCTGATCATTCTCGGCCTGGCGATCAGTTCACTTCTCGAGCTGCGCCGCATCCGCACCAGCAACCTCCTGCCGGCGCTGGTCGTGGCACCTCTGCTGGTCCAGATCGTCGCCTGGTTGGCCCCCTTCTTTCGGGGGCTCGGCCTGGGCTAGGGCGTCGGGCTGGCTTCCGACTGGATCAGGGCCAGTTGTATCTGCGCCTGGAACTGATCATAAGGCAGGGCGCCAGTGACCAGTCGGCCGTTGATCAAGAAGCTCGGAGTGGATTGCACCCCGGCGGCGACACCCTGCGCGTACTCCTGGTTGACCTCGTTCTGATGCTGGGAGCCTGAGACGCACGCGTTGAAGGCAGTCATGTCCAGGTTGAGCGCCTCCCCGAAGGCCTGCAGCCGGCTTTGGGAAAATGCCCCCACATTCTCGCCGGTCTGATTGGCGAAGAGGGTCTCCGAAAATGGCCAAAACTTGCCTTGGTCGCCGGCACACAGAGCGGCATTGGCCGCGTCTCGGGATTCCTGCCCGATGAAGCTGAAAGGGTGGTAGACGAAATAGACTTTGCCGTCGGCGATCTCGTTGGCCGCCAGCTGAGGCAGTGTGTCTTCTTGGAAGTGGCGGCAATACGGGCATTGGTAGTCAGAAAACTCTTCCACCTTGACCGGCGCATTCGGATCGCCCATGCTGGTACCCTGCGCGCTGGGGGCATCGATAAGGGTGGGGACGATCACCTCGCCGCCAACCCCGGCGGAGGGGGCCTGACGGATCAGGATGACCACGATGACGATGGCAGCCACCGCCACGATACCGATGAAGGCGAACCTGCGGTTTCGCCGGGCGGCCTCCTGCTGTCTGTGTCGTTCCGCTCGTCTGCTCATCTTCTCTCCAACCTCACTGGTGAACTTGGCACATTCTATCTTATCCGGTGAGTTCCGTCCGCAGTCATCTATAATAAGGGCAAACTGATTCCGGGTTTCACCGCCCAACATCGAAAGGGGTGGCTCCATGATCGGCATCTTCGAAGCCCTCAGCCTGCCAACGCTGGTCCTGATCTTCCTCGTGCTGGCGATCCTGAGTTCGGCCGTCAAGATCGTTAAAGAATATGAACGGGGTGTGATCTTCAGATTGGGCCGCCTGATCGGGGCCAAGGGGCCCGGTTTGTTCTTCATCATTCCCATGGTTGACAAGATGGTGAAGATTGATTTGCGCGTGATCACGCTCGATATCCCGACCCAAGAGATGATCACAATGGACAACGTCACCGTCAAGGTGAATGCGGTGGTGTTCTTCCGCATTGTTGATCCCAATGCGGCCGTGGTTCAAGTGGAGGACTACAGCCGGGCGACCTGGAACATCTCCCAGACCACGCTGCGAAACGTGATCGGCCAATCTGAGTTGGACACTCTGCTCTCCAATCGCGAGAGCATCAATCATCGGCTGCAGGAGATCATCGACGAACACACCGAGCCCTGGGGAATCAAGGTGAGCACGGTTGAAGTTAAGGACGTTGAGCTGGCACCAACCATGATCCGATCCATGGCCCGCCAGGCCGAGGCCGAGCGCGAGAAGCGCGCCAAGATCGTCCATGCTGAAGGCGAATTCGAGGCTGCCAAGCGCCTGGCCGAAGCCGCCGAGCTGATGAATCGTCAGCCGGTCTCCATTCAGCTGCGGTACCTGCAGACGCTTTCCGAGATTGCGACCGAGAAGAACAGCACGATCATCTTCCCGGTGCCGGTGAATATGATGCAAAGCCTGGTTGAAAAGATGGGCAGCCTGGGCGAAGAGTAGGCGACTCCGCCGGCTCCAGGGCGGCGCCTCGTTCGCCAGAGCTGGAGGCATTTACTGGGCGGGGATGGACCCAATGTCATCTGTACGGGCGCTGTATCGTGGCGCCCGTACGGTCTTTTTATGAGCTTCTTCCGGTCCTGATGTAAGATTGGCGCAACGCCCTCACACCATTTTTCGAGCCAGCCTGCGGAGAAGAGAATGAGCCACCACGACGACACGTCCCCAGAAGCAGATAAATCCGCCCTCGAAGCCAAACCCGTCGAAGCCAAAAAGCGCCGACTTCTGGGCATCGAACCGGTGGTCACCCACCACCAGCTCAAACTCAAAGAGCGAACCCTGGCCTACACGGCCACGAGCGGTGTCATCCCTCTCACGGATGAGTTTGGGGAAACCGAGGCGGAGATCTATTCCACTGCCTACACGCTGGATGGGGTAGACAACTCCGCCGAACGCCCGCTGACATTCGCTTTCAACGGGGGCCCGGGTTCGGCTTCGATCTGGCTCCACATGGGGGCCCTGGGTCCCAAGCGGGTGGTGATGGAGGACGAAGGATGGATGCCGGCCCCGCCCTACCGTCTGGAGCCGAACGAAGGAACCTGGCTCGACTTCACCGATCTGGTCTTCATCGACCCGGTGGGCACCGGTTTCAGCCGCGCCAGTAAGGAAGAATTGGACAAGAAGTTTTGGAGCGTGAAAGGCGACGTTGAGTTGGTTGGCGAATTCATCCGCTTGTACCTCACGCGGCACTCCCGCTGGGATTCGCCCCTGTTCTTGGCGGGGGAGAGCTACGGAACCACCCGCGCCGCTGGGCTTGCCGGCCACCTGGTGGACAAAGGCATTGCATTCAACGGCATTGTCTTGGTATCCACGGCTTTGAACCTTCGGCCGATCTTTTTCGAGCAAGGCGATGATCTCCCCTTCTCGCTTTTCGTCCCCACCTATGCCGCCACGGCGTGGTATCACCAGCAGCTGCCTGACGATCTTCAGAAGCGGGAACTGGCCGATTTGTTGGGCGAGGTCGAAGCCTGGTCGGAGCACGAGTACACGGCCGCCCTCATGCAGGGTGACCGATTGGATGAGACCCAGGCGCGGGAGGTCGGCGAGACGTTGGCGCGGTACACCGGCCTGGACCTCGACTACGTCCTTGGATCGAATCTGCGGATCGACATCTTCAGGTTTTGCAAGGAGTTGCTCCGGTTTGAGAAGCGCAGTGTGGGCCGTTTAGATTCGAGGTTCAAGGGTGTCGAAGCCTTGGCCGTGACCGAGAAACCCGAGTTCGACCCCGCAAACACATCCGCTCTGCCACCTTTCATGGCCGCCTTTATGACCTACGTTCGAGATGACTTGGGGGTGGAGACCGATTTGAGCTATCAGCCACTCAGCGAAGACGTCAACGAGAAATGGGCCTGGGAGAATGGCGAACTGCCATACACGGGGGAAGCGTTGAGGAGTGCGATCGCCAAGAACCCGTTCATGAAGACGTTCGTGGCGCAAGGCTACTTTGACCTGGCGACGCCACATTTCGCCACCCAGTACATGATCTCTCACATGAACGTGGATTCGGAACTGATGCCGAACATCACGACCAGGTTTTACGAAGCCGGCCACATGTTCTACTTGGATCGGCGGTCGCTGGCTGCCTTCCGGTCGGATGTGGCGGCTTTTGTCCAGAGCAGCCGGTAATTGATGCGTTTCGGCGCCCCAACCCAAGCCCCGTTTTCAAGAGCGCGCCAGCCGCGCGCTTTCTATGTCTTCATCGAAATCGGCAAGGGGCGCGCTCACGGCAGGTGGCGTTACGGTTGTGCGAGACTGCACCATGGGGGGGTCGAGGCGCGACGGTGGACGTCGGGGAGGGCGCGTTTGATTGGGGGGCTTGAACACGAGGCGGAATCCCGCACCCAGCGCGGCGGGCGGAAGATCGCCTTCGGCTAGAGTTCGATGGCGAACTCGATCTCGTCCTCGATCGCCAAACCGCTTGGTCCGATCTTCGGAATCAGTGGCTTGAGTTTACGGGCGATGTGCATGGCGCCCTCGTGAACCGCCACCTGCTCCCAGCCGGTGGCGCGGTAGAAGGCGATCGCATCCAGGTTGTCATTGGTGGTGACGAGCCAAATCCTGCGGCATGCCGTCGAAGCGGCCTGCTGGCGCAGAGCCTCGACAAGGCAGCCGGCCACACCACGGCGCACGATTTGGGAGATCAGAACTACGATCTCGATGGAGTCGCCCTCGTCGCGATACATGAGGAGTCCGACAGGCGCGCCGTCAAATTCGGCAATCAGGCCTGGCAAATCCCGCACCCGGTGAAGCCTGCCTCGCGAGACGACCTCGGGGGAGGCGAAGTGTTGAGAGACGACGGCTTCAATCCACACCAAGTCCTCAGGCACGGCCCTGCGCACGCGAATCCTCGCCTTGGCCATCGGAGACCTAGTTGTTCGCTTGGGCGGGGACTGTCCCGCGCGGCCACTCGATCATGTGCCCCTCGGAAGCATGAGATAGACGGCCGCCAGCATGACGAATCCGCCGAGCACGCGGGATGGTGTGAGGGGGATGGCCTCCACCCCGCCAAAGCCGGTCGTGTCGGCGATGATCGAGATGACCAGCTGACCGAGGATCAAACTGGCCAGACCCGCCGCCACGCCGATCCGCTGGAAGGCAAACGAAACACCCGTAATGATTGCGATTCCGAGTGCGCCAGCCGCGACCAGCATCACCAAGGCTGGCCGGGGAGGGTGCAGGATGGCGGTGCCTCGCATGAGCAGGATTCCGCCCACGAACAACCCTGCCAGCGAACCGCCGATCAGGTTCATCAGAAGACCGGTGCGTATGTCGCCTATCAGGGGGCCGATGCGGCTGCTCAGAGTGGATTGAATGCCGATTGCCACACCTGTGGCTGTAGCCACCAGCGCACCGACCAGGAGAGCGCTCTTCACAGTAAGCCTCCCAAATGGAATTCCATCACAGGCTCTTGAATGGGTCCAGAAATCTAGGGGGTATTGTCGCATAGGCTGGCCAGGCGGCAATGCGACAGGGGAGAGCCGCCTATCAACGGCAGCGAGGGATCGTTTGCAGTCCCGTCAAAGGTGGATTGGAGCCTGGTGGGATAGGCCGTCCAAGGGCGATCGATGGCGTGGAAACAGGCGGCTTGGGGGTTGGGATTCCGGGACCGATTGGCGGGCAGGTCTGGCAGGAGCGGCGCATCATAGGTGGACTGACCAAGATAAACCTCAAGCGGTCCACCGCCCCATCGTGGGTCAACTCACATTCGTCCAATAGGGTGCCCCCAGCGGATAGTGATCGGAGGCGTCGATAGCTGAAATGCTGCCCGTATTCTCCCAGCTGTGGTTCAGATAGCTTATGTCGGACAACCCCCACGCGGCGAACAATCCGTTGGACTCGAGCTTGACCATGGCTTCATCACCACGAAGTCTTGACGAATCTTCCTGCCACAGGATGGACATGCCTACTCCGTCCAGGGGCCCGATCCGAACCAGAAACGGTTCATCCGCTTCGTAGACGATCCCACGCGACGCCAAGAAGGAGTCCATGAACCACCCTATGAAGATTCGGCAGTCCGTTTCGTAGGTTGGCACTTCGGTGGTGCTGAAGGAGTACTACTCCAGGCCATAGGGGCTTGTCGTCTCAGTAATGGAGTTGTCGAGCGCAGTCTTGTAACCCAAGAGCGGCTGGAGGGTGTTGCCTCCTGGATGGTTGTGGATGATCTCGTCACGGCTGGGCGTTGGCAAGATCTCGGTGGTCGGGGTGGGGAAAGGTGTGCGTGTCAGCGTAGATGCGGGGGGTCATGCTCGGTGAGGGCGTGAAAGTCCCCGTCGCTGTGTAGGTCGAAGGGGCAGAGGAGTTGTCGTGGCCAGCCAGTAATCTATGTCTGGTCGCCAGCGAGCAGAGGCCAACAGCGTCAGGAAAAGGACAAGCTCGCAGTGGCCGCTCACGATAGACCCCCCTGGGTGGTTCGGAATATGGGTACCGGCACGACTTGTCGCACCTGAGTGCCGCAGCCGGCACCTGACCCATGGCTTACACCGGATGCGCCTGTAGGTCAGATACGGCTGGTCGGCTGCCGGCGCCGGAGCGCCGGTCTTAGGCGAACCGTCCGCAAAACGGGGCCGGAGCCACCAAGCGACAGCCGAGACATCGTCGGATCAGGCGGTCTCCCGCTTGAGGCTCTCGGCGATGGATGATGCCCAACCGGCGATGTCCTCCCAATCCCGAAAGTCACCGGTGGGCGCCTTGACCCCCCTGATGATAAGTCTTTCACCCAGGCCGAGCTTTTCGGGGTCGAGTTCACCGTGAAACACGGTGATCTCCCGAGGATGAATCTGATCCATGATGGTCTGAATCTTCTCGGGGATGCGAACACCCTGTAGGAGTTCGACAGGATCCCCTTCGCCGGTTGGCCCGCTGGAGAAGACCCAAGTGGGGAGCTGGGCCAACGCAGGCGCATGGGTTTCAAGAAAGCTGACGGCTTCCTTCCGCCATTGCCCGATGTACACGGCGCTGCCCAGCACGACGGCTGCGTAGCCCGATAAACCATTGACCTGAGCCGCCGGATGGACCTCGACCTCCAGCCCCGCCTTGCGAAGCTCCTCGGCGATGGCCGTGGCGATGCCCATGGTGGCGCCGTGCTTGGTGGCATAGGCCACGAGAATGGGTTGCGACATAGTTTGCCCTCCTTCGAAGTTATCAGCCAAGTGGAGCAAGTTCGGGCTCGAGGGGAGAAGGCGATATCTCCTCCGGGTAGTGTTCAGCGAGCCAACGCGTTCCCCACCAACCCATCAAGCCGAACACGATCACGATCGCTTCAATCGTCCAGATATGGCCAACACTGTTGACACCCCAGAATTGGGCAAAAGCGGCCACGCTGTCGATCGCCGTCTTATAAGCCATGGCGAGCCACCCCCATCGTTGCTGGCCGGTTGCAATCGCAAAGAAGATCAGCCCGGCGCTGAAGATGTGCACATAGATCGTGGCGGCACGTTCGACGATGGGGGCTGCATCAAAGAGCAGATTGTTGGTCATGGCGAACTGCGAGAGGCTGGAGGCCGGCACCTGGTCGGGGGCAAGCAAGACCGCCAGGGCGTAGGCCAAACCGGAAACTCCCAGCAAAATGGCCTCAATGGCTCCGAATCCAATCCCAAACACCAGCACCTTGTTCCACGGAGCTCGCCCGAGGCGGGTACGGCTCAGAATCACCCAAACCAGGGCGACTTCGAACACACCTGTCAGTAATCCCACGTAAACATCGAACAACAGCGCTCCCGTTGGAGGGGCAGGAAGGGAGCTCAGTAATTGATAGACCCCGGGGTTGATCGGAATCGCCCAGGCGAATTTCAGGGAAACGGCAACCACCCATGCGAGGACGCCCCAACCGGCGTAACGCATGCCCTGCCGGCGCCGCCACGCATAAACTAAAAAACCCGAGCCGACCAGCAACATGCCAACGCCCGGGACCAGGAGAAGCCAGGTCAGTTCTTGGCCCGCCGGCGCCAGCATGGAGCTGGCGTCATCGACCAGCAGTGCGGTGTTCATGTTCGGATGTTCTCCTGGAGGGGCGGAGGAAGATGGAGGCGGGCGCGCAACAACCGTCCTCCGGCAGCTGTGCGCTCTGCATCCATACTAGGCCAACACGGCTGGCATGCGCTAGAGACAGCCGTCATCGCGTCCCAGGAAGTTTGTCAGTCCGCCAACCTATTTGTGAAGGGTTTCACAATTGGAGGTCAGGGGCGCCCTCGCCTCGGCCCTGCCGAGCGAAGATCGGTGGGGATGCCGCCGGGTAGAAATGGCCCCGGGGAGAGTTAGAAGTGGTTGGCCCCCAAGCACACTCTGGTCAGGAGGATGGGCTTGCGAATGGGCTAGCGGACGGCGGCCGGTGAGGGGTCGAATTGCCCCGTCCGGGGGTTCGAGTCAGGCGGCCCGGCCGCGCCTTTCCGAGCACATGGGGACGTCCGGCAATCCCTGCGTCGGCCAGGGGTCGGGGCCGGCGTCATCCGGCCCGGAGTTGTTCAAGATCCATTGGTAGGCCAGGAGCGCAAACGCATCAAAGGACTCCGTCTCCAACCGACACAGGCTCTCCTGAACGGCTGCGGGGAAATCGAATTCCTTGAGCAGGCGAGCGACCTCGCCGGCTTCAAAGGCGGAGCGTATCCCGGGGTCGAAGGTGGATCGTCCTAGCAGGTGATCCAATGAACGCAACATGTGACTTCCTCCTCCTTGCACCAGGCGCACATTGCCCGTAGAAAAGAAGATGGCAGCGAGGGGTTCGCTGCCAGAGGGCCCCCTGCCTCTTTCTTCTTAGGAAAATTACGGCAACTAACCGTTTCCGCCGCCTTCGTTTGGCATTCTGGCAACCTCCACGCCACTCTGGTTTCAGTGCCAGAATACGCAATCACCCCTCAGGATTTCCTCAACCTGGATGGGTTGCAAAATGTTCATCATGGGAGTTGGGGCCGAGCCAGGGATAAAGCGTGGTCAGGTGATGATTTGCTCGTACAGGCGCTGGGTTGCCTCGGGGGGATCGAGGCCAAGCTCGTCTGCCAGGCGGCGGACGTATCTCTGGTAATGGCCGATGACCTGGTTGCGTCTTCCTAGCTTGCCCAGGATGTCCAGATAGCGGTAGTTGAGATCATCGCGGAGAGGATCGATGGCCAGGGCTTTGACCAGGCTCTGCAGGCCGCGCTCGATCTGGCCATGGACTTCGCTCTCGGAAGCGTGCTCAGTGAGCACCTGGAGATAGGTCCGCTCCAGCTCGCGTCGGCGGTCGATCACCCAATCTGCGGAAAACTCCGGCAAGAAATCTCCACCGTAACCTTCCACGGCTTGATAGAGAGCGAACAGACGCCGCGGGTCGCCGGCGGCCATCCCCAGGCCCCGATCGGCCTCGGCGGTGAAGGCGGACACATCGTAACGCACGGGTAGGTCCGGCCTGAGGCGATACAAAGACCCCTCATTGGTGATCACGTCCTTGCCCAACGAGACCTTCAGGCTGTGGGCTGCCGTGTACAGACTGGAGACCTTTCGACCGATAGGGCTGTCGGGCCAAAACGTCTCCAGGATCCGATCGCGTTCCACCGGCTGCCGGTCGGTCAAGAAGAAAAGCAGCTGTCGCTGGAGGGGTTCAATTTCCCCCGGGCCTCTGTTCCCAACGCGGATGTTGGATCTTCCAAGGGCGTCCAGCTTTAGCTCATCCGGGGGTGCATCTTGCGTGTCCGGGGCCTGGTATTGGCGGGCGACGGCGTGCAAGAGGTCCACCCGCTGGCGGATGGCGGAGAACACCGGGTGGCGGCCAAGGGTCTTGTGGCCAAAATCGATCAGCCTGTCGTCATAGACCCACTCCCCGGCCACGGCTTGTTCTGCCGAATCGCGTTCTGCGATGAAGAGGGTCGATTCGAGGCTGACCTGGGCTGCCTGCTCGTCACCGGAGAGCAGCTGGGCGAGGGCGATGAAGTTGGAAACCAAGGCTGCATCCGGGCCGCGGAAGGGGTCTGGTTGCGCTCGCCCTATCGCCTGCAGCTCCTCCAGCGCGGCCCCGGGATCCTGGTCGACCTTCAGGCAGGCCGCCTGGATGTCAATCGACATGATCTTAGCGGGGAGCTGGGCGGACGAGCGGGCGCGTTCAAGCCACTCACTCGCCAGCCGCCGCGTGCCGCAGCGGCGATGCAGGGCGGCCGTCTGCAGGTAGCCATAACTCACAAGCCTTGGGATCTGAAGGCGTGTTGCCAACCGGAGGCCATCACCGTACAAATCTCCGGATTGGAAGTGCAGCCCCAGATCGCTGAACAGATCGGCTTGTCCGTACAGCAGGCTGATCTCATATCTTGGACTGCCGGCCCGATGGGCCCGGCGAAGCCCCTCGGCATACAAATCCAGCGCCCGTTCGAACTGCCCCAACTGGTGAGCCAACACGCCCAGGTTGTTGAACGAAATGGCCAAAGCCAGTGGGGCGCCGATCTCATCCAGGATCTCATGCGCCTGGGTCACCACCCGCTCCTGGTCGAGGAGTCTGGCCTGGGCGGCGTAGATCACAGTGAGGTCGATCAGTGCGTTGGCGGCATTGAACCGATCGCCGACGGATTCGAAGATCCGATGAGCCTCCAGGCACGCAGCCTCGGCGCCTTCAAGGTCCTGCCCCAGGCGGGCTAGAGCCATGCCTCGCAGGCGCAACATCGTCGCCCATCGAGACGGCTCGTCGTTCTTGTTCACCAGTTCGGCCACTCGATCGGCGCGCGAAAGGGCCTCGGCGTAATTGCTGCGGTGCAGGGCATTCATGCCCAAGATGGAATGCGATCGGGCAATCGTGGCGGGCTCCAGCGCTTCCCCTTCCCCTACTTGGAGCACCTGTTCGGCAAGCTCACGCGAGACCTCCAACCGTCCCATGTCGCTCCATGAACCTGCGACCGACAAGCAGACCAGGGGCGCTCGGGCGGGGGCGTCGTCGATGGCTTCCATCCATGTTTGAAGGGTGCGCGATCGCCCCTGTACAAACAGGGTCTGGGCGTGAGCTTCGGCCAGTTCAGCCGCCGCAGCTTGATTGCGGTTCTCAATGTAAAGATCAAAGGCCTGCTCCACCAATCCCTCATCAGCAAGTTCGGCGGCCGCCGCTTGACGAAGCTTGGCAACCTGGTCGGGGTCTTCTTGGCGGATCGTATCAAGCAGATAACCCCTGAAGAGCGGGTGATACTCATAGCTCCTGGGTTGGGTCTCGGTGGCAGTGATGAACATGCCTTTCTGAAACAAGCTCTGGAGCTGTTCCAGGCTGTCGTTCCGCTCCAACACCCGGTCGCACCGCTCGGAGGTCATATAGGGGAGGATGGACGAGTGGAGCAGAAAAGCGCGCGTCTCGGCCGGCACATCGGCCAGAACGTTCTGGCCGATGTATCCGAAGATGGCCTGCATAGGCGGCGCGGAATCCAAGCCGGCGCCGTCGGGCCCGAGCCGCTCCACTTCACGGCCCATCAGGTACACGCCGGTCACCCAGCCCTGGGTGTGCTGGTGAAGCTGGGCCAAGTTGTCGCGGGTCAGTTGCAGCCCGAAGTGCTCCTCAAGGAAGGCACTCGTCTCCTGCTGGCTCATGGCCAGGTCGTGGGGACCCAGGCCGCCCACATCGGCGTCCACCACCAAGCGGGACAGCCCGATTTCCGGCAGCTCCCTGCCGGCGGTGATCACGGTCACATGTTCCGGAAGCCCCGTAACCAGGGCATCTAAGAACCCGCAAGCCTCGGGTGAAGCGTTGATATGTTGAACGTCGTCGAAAATGATGGCGAACGGTTCGTCGATGAGCTCAGCAATGGGATCGACGAAAGCCGCAGCCTGGCCCTTGGGCGGGCTCCCGGCCAGGGCCTCGACCGTGATGCGACCGCGCAGGCGGCGGAAGCGCCTAGAAAGCGAAGCCTCCAGAACGGCGGCCAGTCGGATTTCATCCTGATCGGCGTGGGTCAGGCGCGCCCAGCAAACAGGCACATCCGTGTGCTGGTTGAAATCCACCAGTAGGGACGTCTTGCCGTAACCCGCCGGTGCGTTGATCAGGATCAGGCGACGAGGCAAGAACTCATGCAGCCGATCGACGAGCCGAGGCCGGTGGACGCGTGCGGCCTCGGGGGAGGGCGGCGTGATGGCGTATTTTAGAAATCGCGGGTCAATTGGCATGGTATGCGTGCCGATGGCATTGCGAGAGCGCCCCACTCTGTTTGGGAACGGTCGCTCTATGGGCCGCGGTAGGCCGCCCCTTTCCCAAGGGGTTCATTCTACTCCCAAGTTTCTCGGTTTGTTGGGGGGCGCCGGGTCTCGGGAAGGGCACCGGCAGGCGTCGGATTTGGTTGGGGTTTGGCGGCGGCCGGGACCGCTGACTACCCGTCTTCCCCGGTTCCGGCTGGCGGCGTCATCCACCATTCGGTGAACCCCGTGGCGCGTCCCTGTCCGTCAAACGTGATCACCCACAGGTTGCTGTAGTTACGTTCGGGATGGAAGTAGGTCGTCCAACCCCGGACGACCCCAGTGTCTGCCGTTTCCGCCAAAACCTCATAACGGAAGGCCCAATCGCTCCCAATGTCTTGCCTGGCGAGCCAGCCGTGAACGATATCGTCCAAGCCCTCCCAGGCTTCGGCAAAGGGGCTGGTCCGGTAGGCAGCGCCGGAGGCAAATAGGGAGCGGATGTCCGCCTCCTCATTGCTCTGCCAGGCTGCTACGTATGCATCAACCCAATTTCGCGTTCTCTCGGCCATGATAACAATCTCCTGAGTGGGCCCATGTCTGGGCATCCTGCCCGCCAAGTCTGGCCCCCATTGAGGCACGGCGTCATTTCCGGGTTGGCCGGGCTGGCGTCGTCCGCGACGAGGGGAAAGGCTCTCCCGCGGCAGCTGGCCTCGCCATGCTAGAATACCCCTCCGGGGCGACCTGCGCGGATATCGGATTTGAAGCCGGGGTCAAATTAACTATCAATCATGCATAATACGGGTTAGATGAATGGTTGGTCAAGATGAAGGGCCTTGGCATGAGGCGGAGGCTGTGGAAACGCTGCTGGCGGTGGCCAACACGCGTCACGGTCCCGGGTCGCATCGCGGTCGGGCCCAGGCCGGATGGTCCGAGCCCCACGATCATCTGACCGACGGAGAGGCGACGACGGCATACCTCGAGGGTCGTGTCCAGACCCCAGCATCACCCCCCGGGCCCGATGATTTGGCGAGACTGCGGCAGGTGAGATCACTTGTCTGGCGCTTGTGGGAGGACGAGCCGGACTTGGCGTGGGAGACCGCCTTGGAGAACCTGCTAGAAGGGTCGCACTATCGGCTCGATAGTCAGGGCCGTCTCATATCCTCCGATGCAGGATGGGGCGGCCTTGTGGCCAGCACTCTGCCAGGGCTTCTTTCGCTCAGGGCCCATCGTGAGCGCCTAAAGCGGTGTGAGAATCCACGCTGCGGCTGGCTCTTCGTCGATCGGTCCCGCAATCGCAGCCGGCGCTGGTGCGAGATGGCGACCTGTGGGAACAGGGCCAAAGCACGCCGCCGCGCCCGGCGCACCCTCGACTGACCGGCGCTGCAATCTGCCTGCGCCACGGCACCGCATCCTTGGACCGGCAGGCTGGTGCACTCCCGCTTAGCTTGTGAAATCGTTCACAAGTTGAATCTTGACGTTGGTTGACGTGGCGGGACAGGCGCGTGCCGATTCGGGCAGAGCGGACTCCAGCATCGCAGGGCGTTACAGCGACCTTTGTCCCCTTGAATGCCCGTACCATCGCTGTCATGCTGAATCAGCCGGAGGGTTTGGCGCTGGTCTTATGGAAGCGTGACGGCCATGCAGCTCGACTCTCCAACTGAAACCCCTCCTTGCGGAACCCTTACCAACGTCAGTTATCCACCTCGGAGCCTTACCGTGCTGGTTGTCGACGATGAGCCGGCGTTCTGCTTCGCCATATCGGAGATCCTGAGGCTGAGAGGACACAGCGTTGAGCAGGCCCACAATGTCTCGGAGGCGTTGGTCATTCTGACTGGCCTCACCCCTGACCTGATCTTGACTGACATCATGATGCCCGACTCGGATGGCCTGTCGTTCATCAGGCACCTTCGGAGCCGGCCCGCATGGGCGAAAATCCCGGCCATTGCCGTCACCGCCAAGGCCTTACAGAAGGATCGAGATGCGGCGCGAGCTGCCGGGGCCGACGGCTATCTGGTCAAGCCGTTTTCGGCGCAGGAGCTGCACACAGTCATTAGGGTCTATTCATCCCCCGACGCCGCAGCCGCTTAGGCTTCCAGAAATTCCTCTAGTTACAGGATGCGTTCGAAGACCGGAAAGACCTGTCCGGTTTCGTGGAATCCCAGGTGTTTGTACAGCGCCTGGCTCGTAAGATTGTCGGCCTGGGTGTTGACCGTCACTCGCCCATAACCACGCTCGGAGAATGTGCGCAGCACATCCGTCACGAGCACCCTGCCCAGGCCTTGGTGCTGGGCACCCGGGTCGACCGCCAGGCGTGCCAGGTGCGCTCCGAACGCTGTGGCGGTACAGATCTGATAGGCGACGATTTGGTCGTCGATCTCGGCCACCTTTGAATACGAGGATTGATCGAGTGCCAGATGCAAGGCCTCGATGGAGTGACGCCAGATGGGCTGGAAGGCGCGGTGATCGACGAGTGCGACCGCTTCGACGTCGGACGGGGTCAGCTCCCGCAGCTTGGCGGGACCAGCGGGCGCTGCTTCCGGTAGATCTGTCTCCCAAGCCATGAAGAGCACAGCGTTGTTTTGCGTAAAGCCTGAATCGGTCAGCAAAGGCTCCATCCAGGGGTGCAGGCTGAGCGCAGCCGCGCGCTCGATACCGATGTCCCCGGCCTCCTGAGCCACGGCCTCCCAGAGTGTGGACCAGACATCTTCCACGCGGTAGCCGGAGGCGGCCGCGAAGACCCGCACCCAGGAAACAGCCGGCGGGTCGGGGGGGCAGGCAAGGCAACCCACCGGGAGCCCGTGCTCCTCGGCGATCAGAAAAGGCTGGTGGTCCAGCAGGCTAAGCGCATTGGACCAATCAAGATGCTGATGACGCCAACGAGCGCCTTCAATCAGCCCCCGAACGAGATCCCGATCGTTGAGATCGGTCGCCCGAATGACCCAAGAATCAGATCTTTGCATGGCTGTGGAGATCGGGCTCAGCCGCCCATGATGCGAAGGGGTATCCGAGCCAGCCAGCGCAGGAAGCGCTCCCGAAGGCTGAGCTTGCGCCCGCCCTCGAGGCCCTGCTGCATGCTGGACAGCGCCTCAATAGCGTGGCCCCGCTTGAGCTGCATCTGAGAAAGCGCCTTGAGCGTATCGCCTCGGGACTCGGCATCGCCCAAGGCCTTGAACCGCTCGGCAGCTTCGGCGTAGGTGCGTTCGGCTTCTTCGAACCGGCCGCTCGCTTCCAGAGCCGAAGCAAGATTGCCAAGCGCCTGTGCGGCGCGCTGGCGATCTCCCAGGCGATCGAAGGCCTCAGATGTGCCATCGACGGAATCAAAAGCCCGCTCGGCATCGCCCGCTTTCAGAAAAGCCACACAAGCGTTGTTTCCCATCTCGGCGGCTTTGAGCTCGTTTCCATCGGCGGTGTAGGCGGCCCTGGCGGAGGCAAATCCTTCGGCGGCTTCCATCCAGCGCTGAGACTGATAGGCTTGCCCGGCGGAGTCTTCGAGCTGGCCGGCGGAGCGGGGATCGCTCACGGTGTCATATCCTGCAGCGCCCGGCTCATCGACCGCAGGCGATCGGCCGGCAGCTGGCTGAGGTCGAGCGCCAGCTCGAGAAAGCGCCGATTGCCTGGTTCAGATGTGAAAGCCTGAAGCTCATCTGGGAGCTGGGTAAAACTCTCAAAGGCCTGGTTGCGTCTTGCCCAACGGCCGATCGGCCCATCCATGTCCCGGTAGTCCCCAATCTGGTGGCCGAGACTGGCGGCTAGGACTTCGAGTTCCGGCAGCGGTACGCCGCGTTTGCCCCGCTCGTAGGCAGAAATACGGCTGGCGGAAATCCCTGTACGCTCAGCCAATTCAGCCTGGGTCAGTTCGGCTGCTTGGCGATGGAGTCTCAATTGCACGGCGATCATCCGGCCCCGCAGGGGAATGGCCCGGGATGCGTCGACGGCGGGTCGTTGATCTACCACGGACAGATCCTGACTCCAAAACGCTCTTACCGGCAGGTCAAACGTGTATGCGAGAACTTCCAGCTCCGGCAGGGTGATCGCCTTGACGCCGTGTTCATAGGAAGACATAGTGCTGGGGCTGATGCCCAGAAGTTCGGCCGATTCTCGGATGCTCTTCCCCGAGTTCGAGCCTGGCTTCGCGGAGCATCGCACCAAGCATCTTGGAGCGCAAAGAGAGGGATTGTTGGTCGGTCATCGCACGCTCCGATTGGGATGTCACAGGTGAGCAAAACGATTATAGCAGACCGCCGGCGGGCGACCCACCAGGAGCGATGCGGCCATACCAGCCGAAAGCCAGTTTCACGGGCCGGCCCGCACAGCTTGGTGCATATGCGCCGCCAGGTCACTGGCGGCCTGCTGCATGCCTCGGGTGGTGTTGTTGCCTTCGAATCGTGCCCGCAGGGGCAGGCCGAGCCGGTTGCTGAGGTACATGTTGTCCGCCAAGTGGGGTACGGCGGCGTTGGGCGTCCGCCCCAGAGCTTTGACCACCTCTTCGGATGAAACGTCTTCCATGCCCAGCGGGCGGTTGGACAGCAGGTAGAACCGTTCTTCGGGAATGCCTTCCTCCTGCAAGTAGGCCAGGGTCGCCGCTGTGTGGTCCAAGACGTTCGCCGCTGGGCTGAGCACCGCCACCAGCACGTCCGCTTGCCGAAGCACCAGCATGGCCAGCGACGACAGATTCCGGCCGACGTCGACGTATACACGGCTGAAGGTGGAGCGAAGCCTTTGAATCAGCGGGGCGAGCCGGTCCGGGACGAGCTCGGCGCCGTGGGCAGGGTCATGAGCCCCCGGGATGAGCTGGAACTGCCATCCTTCGGGGCGCGGCAGGTGGAACCTCAAGGAATCCGGCGTGAGCGCCGCGTCCGGCCCGGTGGTCAATTGCACGATGTCGACGGGGCTGACAGTGCCAGTCTGGGGGGCCAGATCGCCCATGGGCAGGACCAGGTCGACCACCACCGCTTGATGCTGAAGATCGAGGCTGGCGATCTCATGAGCAAAGTTGAGGCAGAGTGACGACGTTCCCACACCGCCCTTTGCCCCGAAGAAGACGATCATGCGGCCTGGCTTGAGAGGCGACGTGCCACCTCGGCTGACCTGGGCTCCGTGTCTGAGCTCCGACAGGCGCCTCAACACAAGATCGACGGCGTCGGTCTGCTTGACGACGTACTCCTCGATACCCAATTCATACGCCCGCTCGGCCGCCTGGGGCGAGCTGCGCTGGGTCAGGCACAGGATCCAGATTTTCTCGGTTCGAGGGTCGGCGCGGAGGCGTTGAATGACTTCCAGGCCGTCGAGGTCCGGGAGCTCCAGTTCGAGCACCACGGCTTCCGGCTGATCGCGCCAGGCTGCGATTAAGCCTTCTTTCCCTCCGGGGGCGTACACCACTTCGTAACCCGCCCGAACCAACATGTGACGCAGGAACGCAGCGC
Organism: uncultured Chloroflexia bacterium; assembly: GCA_963807065.1. Lineage (GTDB taxonomy): Bacteria > Chloroflexota > Anaerolineae > Anaerolineales > E44-bin32 > CAWAND01. The sequence continues at coordinate 59,388 of CAWDZQ010000004.1, read as the reverse complement.
TGCTCTTATCCGGCTCAATCAGCAGCAGCTTGGGCTGACGTTCGGAATCCCGGGCCCGATCAGTCGTCATCCGGAAGCGGTGGCATGAGGTAGCCGATGCCTTGACGAGTGACAATGTGGATGGGGTCCTTGGGGTCCGGTTCGATCTTCTGGCGCAGCCGGCTCAGGCAGACCCACAGGATCTCTTTGTCGTCCTTGTACTCCGGCCCCCAGACGTTGGTCAGCAGATCCTCGGGGGTTTGAACTCGGCCGATGGCGGCGGCAAACGTCTGTAGGAGCCGGTACTCGGTGGCCGTCAGAGAGACCTCTTCTTCGTTGCAGGTGACCCGGGCGCGAGCGAGATCGATTTCCAACTCGTGGTGGCGGAAGAGCGGGTGGTGGAAATCTTCGATACCGCCTCGTTCGGCGCGGCGCAGAACCGCCCGTACCCTGGCCAGCAGTTCCTGGGCAGAAAACGGCTTGACGATATAGTCGTCAGCCCCGGCGTCCAAGCCACGCACGCGATCACGTTCCTCGCCTTTGGCGGTGAGGATGATGATTGGCACGGTGGAAAATTCGCGGATTCGTTCCGTGGCGGTGAAGCCGTCCATGATTGGCATCATGACATCCAACAGGATCAAATCAGGCTGCTGGTTGGCGACGGCCTCGACCGCTTCTTGGCCGTTGTCCGCCGTCTGGACAATGTAGGTCTCGGTCTCCAAGTTGACCTGGACCAGCTGCTGGTAGCGAGGTTCGTCGTCAACAACCAGGATAGTCTTGACCTCGTTCTCCTGCTCCTGCTCGGTCATAGGGCATTCTCCGGATCTAGCGACACATCGTTGGGGATCATGGGGATGGTGAAGTGGAAGCGCGTGCCTTGGCCAGGGAGGCTGTCGACGCCGATCTCACCGCCATGGGCTTCGACGATCTTGCGGCAGATGTACAATCCCAGCCCGGTGCCGCGCACGGCCCGGCTGCTGTTGGGGACCCGGTAGAAACGCTCGAACAGGTGGGCCATGTGCTCGGAATCAATGCCTGGGCCGCTGTCGCGCACCTCAAGCGTCATCCACTGGTCGTCGGCGGCCACGCTCAAGCTCACTGGCGAGGCTGGGGCGTACTTGACGGCATTGGAAATCAAATTGTCCAACACCTGTGAAATGCGGGTGGCATCCATCTCAACCGGCGGAAGGTCGTTGTCCAGCTGGACCTCGAGGGTCAATTCCGGGTACATCGAACGGGCGCGCTGGACGGTATCACGCACGACGGTACCCACTTGGGCGGTCTCTCGCGTCATCCCCAGACTTCCGCTCTCCAGGCGCGACGAGTCAAGCAGATTGTCAATTAGCTCACGCAGGCGGTCCGCCTCGTCATCAATGATCTTCAGGAACTCCTGCCGAGCTGGCTGCTCCCACTTCGCATCATCTCGAAGCAGGGTGGTGACATAGCCCTTGATGAACCCGAGGGGGGTCCGCAGTTCGTGAGAGATCGTCGAGATGAACTCCTCCTGCATGCGGGCCAACTCTCGCTGGGCTTCCAGGGTGGCGATGCGGCGAGCCATGCGCCGATTTTCCAGAAGCTGGCCGACGTGCCAGGCGACGAATTCGGCCAGACGGATGTGTTCGGGAGGGTAAGCCGGTCCGCCAAATCGGCCAAAGATGAGGCCTCCCACGCAGCGGCCGCCGACCATCATCGGCAACCCTAAGTAGTCCCGCCGCCGATCCCGGCCTTCCACCGTCGGGCCGGCGTCTTCCTGCCGGAGCACCGTCTGGCCGGAGCGGTAGGCTTCGGCGGCGGCGGCTTCGCCCCAGGGAAGATCAGACTCGCGTGTTCGGCCTCGGCCAAGCGCCCGAGCGTAGATCGCCTCTAGTTCATCCGATTCCTCACTGCGCAGGTACAGGGCGACCACATCGAAGATGAAGATCGTGCGCGCCAACCGGAAGACAGCGTCCAGGCCGGCGTCCGTGTCAAAGGTCTCGGCGACGATACGGGCGATGGCATAAACCGCGTTGAGCTCATTGCCGTGGGTCAGAGAGCCGGACGGGACCAGTGGGCCGGTCATGCGGTAGCCACCGCGAGGGGCAGTTCGAAGGAAAACACGCTTCCCTTGCCTTCCTCGCTCTGGACGCGCAGTTCGGTCCCATGAGCGCTGAGGATCAGCCGCACCAGAGACAACCCCAGCCCGGTCCCCCCAAAGCGGCGGGTGGCTGAGCCATCGAGTTGATGAAACGGCTCGAAGATTTCCTCCATGCGTTCGGCCGGGATGCCGATCCCGGTATCGATCACCTGGATGAGGGCTCCGCCGTCCGTGCCGCTCGCCTGGAGGCGAACCTTCCCACCGGGGGCCGTGAATTTGACGGCATTGTCGATCAACTGGAACAGGACCCAGCGGAGACGCGATTCGTCCGCCATCAATGGCGGAAGATCAGGCGCAATACTGAGCTGAACATCCACGCCGGCCTTGGAGGCTTTGATCTTGGATTTCTCGATTGCGTCTGCCGAAAGGGTTGACAGGGTGAGCGGCCTGAGCGACAGCGTCAGGCCCTCGCGTGAAGCGGTCGAATATTCGATCAGGTCCTCGATCAGCCGCTCCAGGCGCTCGGTGGCGCGCTGAACGACCATCAAGGCATCCTTCTGCTCTTTGGGGAGTTCGCCCAGCTGATCGTCGATGAGCAGTTCGGTGTATCCCTTGATGTGTGCCAGGGGCGTCCGCAGCTCGTGGGAAACGTTTGAGATCAGGTTGGCCTTGAGTTGATTAAGCTCGGTGAGCCGTTCCAGGGCACGCCGAAGTTCGGCTGTGCGCTCAGTCACGCGCCGTTCCAGGGTGCGGTTGACCTCCTGCAGCGCGGCATGCAGTTCAATGATCTGGCGAGTGATCGCCCGGTCGAGCGTCTCGCGGTCGACCAACTCCATTTCCACCAGGGTCTGGCCAAGCAGGCGGCGCTTGCCTTGGTCCGCAAGCTGCTTCTGGCGGCGAAGCGCCCGTTCGAGTTGATCGGGGGAGAGCAGGCCCTGATCCATAAGATACTCGCCGATCTTCGGGACCAGACCCTCGGGGGTTGAATCCAGCGGCGCTGAATTGGGCAGCCCCTCCAGATAGGCACGTTCAGCCAACAATGCGACGAGCGCCAGATCGACCCCACAGTGCGGGCAAATCCTGGCGTCAAGCGGCAAAGGCTGGCCGCATTGCGGACAGGCAATATGGCCCTGCGCGGCCTCGAGTTCAGGTTTGGCGCTCATCATCCCCTTTTTCGGAGACCTGTTCGATTCAGAATGATAGTCCGCGGTGCACCATTGGGCAAGGGGGACGAATGATGCAAGTCACTTGTAAGGTGGGCGCGCCCCAAAATGGTTAATAATTAGGTCATCGAAACCGTGATACAGGCGAACAATTATGACTCTGCATGTACTGATGATTGACGATGATCCTGATGTGGCTGTGACGCTGCGGACCCTTCTTCGGGGACAGGATTTCGAAATCCAGGCGGTATTTGAAGGCGAAGCCGGGGTGACGATGTGCCGGGAGACGTCTCCCGACATTGTGATCCTCGACCTGTTGATGCCCGAGATGGATGGCTGGCAAGTCTGCGAAAGGATCCGATCCTTCTCCGACGTCCCGATCCTGATCCTTTCGGCACTCGGGTCTCCCGGCAGCGTGGCCAAGGCGCTTGACGCCGGGGCCGACGACTACCTGATCAAGCCGGTGCACGCCAGCCTGCTGGCATCCCGCCTGCGGACGCTGGTCCGCCGCCGGTCTCTGGTGGCTGCCGAACAGGCCGCCTGAGTTCTCTCTCACACCGTTCTCTCTGGCCGCCCGCATCAGCGGGCGGTTTTTATTTGGGACGAGCAGGCGAGCTCACAATGCTGTCTGAGTGAGACCCCCGTCGACGATGAAGGAATGGCCATGGACGTACGACGCCGCGGGTGAGGCCAGCCAGGCGGCCGCACGCCCGAATTCCTGTGTGTCTGCCATTCGGCGCAAGGGGATCCGGTCGGTTATCTTGGCTGCCTCTGCCTCAGAGCTGGAACCGCTGGCTTGGGCCCGAGACTGCATGATCTCGTCGACACGCGCAGTTCGTGTCCAGCCGGCATTGATGGCGTTGACGCGAATGCCTTGGGGCCCCAACTCGTTGGCCAAGGATCGCACCAGGCCAATCACCGACAGCCGTAAAGCGTTCGAAAGCGCCAAGCCGCTGGCGGGCGTCTCCACCGTAAACGATTGGTTAGCAAGGATCGACCCGCTCCCTCGTTCGATCATATGGGGGATCACGGCATAGCACAGCCGGACAGCGCTCATCACGGTTAGCTGGAAGCCTTGCTCCCACGCCTCGGGGGATAGGTCGAGGAATTTCCCCGTCGGGGGGCCACCGGCGTTCAGAAACAGGATGTCGATCTGTCCCATTTCCTTAAGCGTTATCTCCACCAGGCGCGTGATATCGATAGGCTGGGTGAGATCGGCTGGTACGGGCAGGACCTTGGCCCCGGTGGCCTGGCGGATTTCCTCGGCGGCTTCATCCAGATCCGAACCCCGAGCCGAGATGACCACCCGGGCGCCATCCCGGGCCAATTCCATGGCGGTAGCTTTGCCGAGACCGCGCGAGGCGCCAGTCAGCAGGGCCACTTTGCCCTTCAATCCGAGGTCCATCTCAACTCCTTCCTCAACCCATAACTAGAGCGTCATGACGTGTTGGTCCACGACCATCACGTCCGGAAAGCGATTCTCGACCCAGCCCGGGAGCCGGGCCAAGACTTGGTCGACCTGGCGGCCGTCACTGTTGACCACCACGCAGGCGATGACACACTCGGTGTGGCTGTCCTGGCGGTCGATTTCCGCCGCCGACAGGTTGTATTGGCGGTGCAATCCAGCCAGGATCGGTTTGATCCGCCCTCGCTTCTCCTTCAAAGAAAGGCAGCCTGGAAGGTGCAGCTCCAAGGTCAAAGCCGAAATGTGCATCGTCGGGGGGTCTCTCCGGGAAGTGGCTCTACCCTGGATTCCAAGTTATAATCGTCTCATGCGTGAAAAACTGCCCTGGTTGGTGGCCGTGCTGGCCATCCTGATCCTCTTCGGAGCCGCCTTCTCTTTCCTGGCCGCCATCAGGGGGATGACCCAACCGATGTCCGAACTGACGGGCCAGGTGGGGACCCAGGTGGCGGCGATTCTGCGGCCCACGCCAACCATCTTACCCGATCCGGTCACCATCATTCGCCAGGTCCGCACGCTATCCCGGCTGGAGACGATCGAATACAGCATGGAAAAGGTCATCACCGCCGAGAGCGGGCAGGGCCCCTTCGGTTTTCTCTTCGGGGACCGACTTCTTTTGGTGGCACATGGCAGCGTGATCGCCGGAGTCGACCTCGGTAAACTCGGGCCGAAGGACGTGCAGGTGAACGCATTGGGCCAGGTCACGCTTACCTTGCCGCCCGCCGAGGTCTTTGTGGCCAACCTGGACAATCATCAAACATATGTGTACAGCCGCGGCACCGGGCTGCTCACCAAGGGCAACGTTCAGCTGGAAACAGAGGCACGCAAAGCCGCCGAAGACGAACTCCGTCGGGCGGCCATCGATGACGGCATCCTCGCTCAGGCCGACCGAAACGCGCAGGCCTTCTTACAGACGTTCCTCGGTTCGCTGGGCTTCAACCAGGTGGTGGTCCAGATCGAGCCGAGGCAGCTCGACACGGCCGTTACCCCCACGCCCTGACGCCTCCCCCGCCGGGTCAGACGCGAAAAGTCCATTCCTCACATCCGTAGCGTTCATCAATCAGCGCCTCAGCCCTGCCCCGCTCGTCGGCCGACGGCTGCCTGCGTTCGAACAGCATCCCCAGCGCCTGTTCGAACCCTACCCGGAAGGCGTCTGCGACGACGGACCAGGAAGTCGGACTGCCCAGCAGGTTTTCGACCGTGGCGGCCCGTTCCCGAACGCGATCAGCCGCCTCCCGGCGAGCCTGCTGGTCCCCCAATCGAAGCACCCGGCAAATTCTTCCCAGGTCGCCTTTCAACGGCAGCGTCCCATGCTGCAGTACGCCACGCTTTCTCCGCACCTGGGCGCTGCCGATCAGCTTGCGGCCGCCGGCCGTGATTTCGTAGGCGCTCGGGTTCACGAAGCACACCGGATGGCCGGCAGGCCCCGGATCCTGAGTGTCTCCCGGGGCTGTCTGAGTGGAGAGCCCCAATTCGCTCAGAGCGGCGAGCAACCCCTGGCTCAGATGGTGGTAGCTGGCCAGGATATCGCCGGCCACATGGGGATCGTCGATCGGGGCGATCACAGCGTACGTCAGTTCATCGGCGTGCAGGATCGCTCGGCCGCCTGTGGGGCGACGGACAAGGTCCCAGCCTTCGGCCTGTAGTGCGGCCAGGTCGACGTCGCCGACGGGCTGGGCGACCCCCAGTGAAAGGCAAGGCGGGGACCAGGCGTAGAGCCGGAGGGTGGGCGAGGATCGACCAGCGCTCACCGCCTCCAAGATGGCCTCGTCCAACGCCATGTTCTCCGGCCCGGAGAGGGGGGCCGAAACGATCAGGCGCCACCTGGCGCCGGTTTGCGGGGTGACCATGGCCGAATTATAGGCGCGAGCCAGGCCGGGCGACGCGTTGATGCGCCAGTCACCGACAAGACCCATTTTCACTTGTGTGCCAACTCAGGAAGTTGTACAGCCATGTGGCACTAGCCCAGTTCGGCCACAGAAGTTGCGTACTGGGCCGCCAGGCCATGCCCATTGCGACTGCCGATCCAAGCCGGCGGCAGTTCACGTGGCCTACACCCTTCCCTGACCGCAAAACATGTCTGCCCAGTTGAATTTGTCCAATGCGATCGTGGCTAAGAAAGCTTCCGACAAGTGCGTGCAGCCGTCCCACTGCGTGTGCTGGCATGGCCGCGATCCGGCAGGAACAGCCATCGGGATCTCTAAGCTTCAGTTTGTGAAGAAAGTCACAAACTGTCCTTTGAGTTTGGATCTTGGGGGTGAATGTGCCTGTGGTAAACTGCCAAACTTAGGCGGGGTCAACGGAGTTCGAGCTCAGCGGGAGGCGCCGCGCGCCGATGTCGTGGTCAACGAAGGCGGGGATGGTATGGGCTTTAGCTATCGGTATGGTGGCAGGTTGCGCGGGCCAAGCTGGTTCTCCCGCGCCGCCACGCGTCACGCCTGAAACCAATCAAGCACCCCCGATGACCAGTCTGCCAAGCGCCACATCAACCAGCAGTGTGCCTCCGCTCAAAGGTCAGGTGACCGTTTGGGTCGATTGGGACCCCGCCAGGCTGCAGACCCTGATCGATGCCATTGACGGATTCAATGCGCGCCACCCGCAGGTCGTATTCGACGTCAGCTACTATCCCACCGATCAGCTCCGACCCGCCTTCGAAGCCGCAGCGGCGGCTCATCAGGGTCCGAGCGTCCTGATCGGGCCGTCCACCTGGGGACGTGTGTTCTCCGACCAGGGCTGGACCCGCGATCTCGCCCCCTATATTCTGCCGGGGCAGCAAAGCAGCATTCAACCCGTCGTCTGGGGCCAGGTGGCGGACAGCACCCGCGTGCTCGGGCTGCCGCTGACTCTTGAGGGCTACGTCCTATATCGCAACAGGGGTCTGGTCCCCGACCCGGCAGCCACCGTAGAAGAACTGGTTGGTGCGGCCCAGTCATTGAAGGCGGAGAAGGGATTCGGCGCCTCACTTGATTACGGGTTTATCTTCAGCGCTCCCCAACTTGGGGCATGTGGTGCTGACTTGGATACCCGGGCCGTCCTGCCCTTTGACGAATCCGCGGGAGAATGCTGGTTGAGCCTGATGCAGCACCTCGGGCAGGCCGGCAAGCCGGTCTTCAACAGCGACCAAGACCGGGCCCAGTTCCTGGACGGAAAATCGGCCTGGTTGATCAACTCGACCTTGCAGATGGATCAACTTTCCGAGGCTCTCGGGCCCGGTGCACTGGCCATCGATCCTTGGCCCGTGGATGGCACGAGCGGAGGCCATTTGAACGGGTATGTATGGAGCGAGAATGCCTATCTGACGGCCAGCAGCAGCAATGCTGATCAGGAAGCGTCCTGGGCCTTCCTGGCCTACCTTTTGGCTCCGGAAACCCAGTCTGCCATGGACGACGTGTCCGCGGCGCGCAGGGTGCCATCCGTGATAGGCGTGCCTTTGACCGACCCCCTGCTGTCCCAGGCGAGGAAAGTGCTGGAAGCCAGCTTGCCGCGCCCGTTTCCGGGCGATCTCAACCGGCTGAGCGCGCCGCTCGATACCGCCCTGAGGCTGGTGGTGGGACAGGCCGGCGACGTCCGCGTGGCCACCATGTTGACGCTCCAGGAGATCCAGAAGGCCAATCTGGCCACGGCGACCCCTACCAGCACGCCCACCCCGGCACCAACAGCTGCCAATACGCCCGTGCCGAGCGCCACCGCCACCTCGCAGCCCGCTGCGGGTGGACAACCCACGGCAACCAGGCCGGGACCGTAGCCGCCGGTTCTTTATCTGGCCATGCCAGCCGTACAGCGTGAAACGGAGACCATGAGCACACCATACTGGGTTCAAGATGCGATCTTCTATCAGATCTTTCCCGATCGATTTGCCAACGGTGACCCGGGTAACGATCCCCCCAATCTCCAGGCGTGGGGCGCGCCGCCGACGGTCTGGGATTTCCAGGGTGGGGACCTGCGCGGCATCATCCAGCGCTTCGATTACCTGCTCGATCTGGGCATCAATGCCATCTACCTCAATCCGATCTTTCAGGCCACGTCCAATCATCGGTACAACACATCGGACTACTTCGCCATCGATCGCAAGCTGGGCACGATTGACGATTTCAGGGCCCTAATCGATCTGGCGCATACCAACGGCGTTCGTGTGATCCTTGACGGCGTTTTCAACCACTGCGGGCGAGGGTTCTTCGCCTTCAATGACCTGCTCGAAAACGGGTCGCATTCACCCTATAAAGAATGGTTCCATGTCAGCAAATTTCCGGTCGATGCTTACAGCGAAGGGGAGGCTAAGCATTATCAGGCATGGTGGGACTTCAAAAGTCTCCCCAAGTTCAATCATTTCAACCCGGATGTCCGCAACTTCCTACTTGACGTGGGGAGCTACTGGATCGAGCAGGGCGCCGATGGCTGGCGGCTGGACGTCCCCAACGAAATCGATGACGATACCTTCTGGGCCGAGTTCCGGCAGGTGGTCAAAGCCGCCAACGCGGATGCCTACATCGTGGGTGAGATCTGGGAAGCCGATGCTCACTGGGTGGGCCCGGAGCATTTCGACGGACTGATGCATTACCCGATCCGCAAAGAATTGATCAAGCTGCTGACAGCCGAACAGCCTCAAGTTGGAAGCTTTGCCGAAACGGTGGAAGGTTTGCTGGATTACTATGGCCGAGAGGCGGCCTTTGCTCAATATGTCCCTCTGGGTTCACATGACACTCAAAGGCTGCGCACGGTCATGGGCGCGCGGGGAGATCGTGTGCGGCTGGCCTTCCTCTTCCAGATGTTCTACCCGGGGGCTCCGGCCATTTACTACGGCGATGAGATCGGGTTGGAGGGCGGCAAGGATCCGGACTCGCGCCGGGCATTTGTCTGGAACGAAAGCGCGTGGGACTCCGAGCTGAGATCCTTTGTGCGCCGGCTCATCGCCTGCCGCAAGGACTCGCCGGTGCTCCGCCGAGGGGACTTTCGTCGCCTCCTGCTGGATGAAGAATCTGGGACGGTCGCCTTCGCCCGAAGCCTGGGGGAATCGGCCGCCGTCCTGGCGATGAACGTTTCCACACAAGAACAAACCCTGTCCATCCCGGTTGGTGATCTTGGCTGGCTCGACGGCAAGCCCCTCACCTGTGCCGTCGGTGACGGGCAGTGGACCGTGCGTGATGGCCAGCTGGCGGGTACCCTTCCCCAAGGAGGTGGCGCCCTGATCCTCCCCCAATCCAGCGCCTGACCTTCCGAGTAATCCCAAACCCCGGATGTATAATCGCGGAGCATCTGACGCCGTACCGGCGCGCCCTCCGCCGGTTGGGCCAGACTCGACGTGCGGGGGCGCCTTGGAAAGGCGAGACGCAGCGATGCATCTCATCCTCACCCATGAGCAGGCAGATTTCGATGCCCTGGGCGCCTCGCTGGGCGCTTCACTGCTTCATCCGCAAGCTATCCCCGTCCTGCCGCGCCGGATCAACCGCAACGTCCGCGCCTATCTGACGCTGTACGGTGAGAAGCTGCCATTTGTTGAATTCGCCGATCTGGAACGTGGGGCTGTCGATCGCGTGACCCTCGTCGATACCCAGAGCCTGACCTCCGTCAAGGGGCTCAAAGACGACGCCCAAATTGATGTCATCGATCATCATCGCCCCGATGCATCCACCCCTTCGTCGTGGAAGAAGCGCATCGAGATGGTCGGCGCCAGCGCCACACTGCTGGTGGAAGCGCTGCGTGATGCCGGGGCCGACTTGGATTGGGTGGCGGCCACGCTGCTCTTGATGGGCATTTACGAGGACACGGGGTCGCTCTCGTATACGATCACCACCCCCAGGGACCTGGTGGCCAGTGCCTGGCTGTTGGAGGTGGGCGCCAATCTCAACACCGCCTTCGATTTCCTCAACCACCCCCTTTCGGGCGAGCAGCGCGCGCTTTATGAACGCCTGCTGGAGTCCGCCGAAATCCATCAGTTCCGGGGCGTCTCGGTGGTCCTGGCGGCCGCCCGGGCGGAGGGGATGGTGGATGAGATCTCAACGCTGGCTCACAAACTGAGAGATCTGTTCGATCCCGCCGGACTCTTCGTACTGGTCGCATTGCAGGGCCACATTCAACTCGTAGCCCGCTCGACGTCGGATGCGGTGAACGTGGCCAAGGTGGCAGAGCACTTCGGAGGCGGAGGCCACGAGCGCGCGGCGGCTGCGTTGATCCGGGACAAGGATCTGGAAGCCGTGCGGCAGAGGCTGCTGGACTTGCTTCCATCATTGGTCATTCCGCCCACAACCGTCGGCGAGATCATGTCGCGGGGTCCGCAGTTGCTGTCGCCCGACAGCTCGATCGACGAAGCCGCTCAGAAGATGCAGCGATTTGGCCACGAGGGCTATCCTGTCGTCCAAAACGGCAGGGTTGTTGGGCTCCTCACCCGGCGGGCCGTCGATCGGGCCCTGGCGCACAGACTGGGCGGTCGCCCGGTGTCGTCCGTGATGGACGCCGGGGAAGTATCGGTCGGTCCCGACGACTCGATCGGGCAGCTCCAGCGGGTGATGGTCCGTCACGATTGGGGTCAAGTGCCGGTGATCGAGCCCGAGGGAGGAGAGATCGTAGGGATTGTCACCCGAACCGATTTGTTGACCACGCTGGCGGCCGGCCTTGCCGAGTCGGGACCGCCAAACCTGGCCGACCGACTCGAGGAGGCCATGTCGGGCGGCCGCCTGGCGCTGCTCCAGCTGGTGGCGGCGCAGGCGGAAGCAAGCCAAATTGCATTGTATGTCGTCGGTGGGTTTGTCCGCGATTTGCTGCTGGATATGCCCGGCATGGACCTTGACCTGGTGGTGGAGGGCGACGCGATCGAACTGGCGGCCGCCTTGGCGGCTGAGTTCGGGGGCCGTGTCAGCAGCCACCGACGTTTCGGGACGGCGAAATGGGTCATCGATCGTCAGGATCCGGCGCTCATGGCAGCCCTCGACGCTGCAAACGGCACCCTTCGGGACCTCCCCGACAGTCTGGACCTGGTGGGCGCCAGGACCGAGTTCTACCCCCATCCGACGGCCCTGCCCCACGTGGCTCGAGGCGGGATCAAGCTCGATCTTCACCGGCGGGATTTCACCATTAACACGCTGGCTCTGCGGCTGGACGGAAGTCACTACGGGCAGCTCCAGGACTATTGGGGCGGGGGATCGGATCTTAAGCACGGCCTGATCCGCGTATTGCACTCCTTGAGCTTCGTTGATGATCCCACTCGAATGCTCCGCGCCGTGCGCCTGGAGCAAAGGCTCGGTTTTCAGATCGAAGAGCGCACACTCGAGTTGCTCACGGAGGCCGCGCCGCTGCTCGACCGGGTGAGCGGGGATCGAATCCGCAGCGAGCTTGGCCTGATCTTCGCCGAAAACTCACGCAACGCCGTCATGCGCCAGCTGCAGGCGCTGGGGTTGCTGCACGCCATCCATCCGAGTTTGACGTGGGGGATGGAGGTTGAAACGCGCTGGTCTCAGCTTGAGGCTTTCCGCGTCCCGGAAGCATGGGGACTGTTCGAAGGCCTTGATTTGGAAACCCAATGTATTGCTCTGTGGTTATATGAGCTGCCGCCGTTTGAGGCGCGAGGGGTGTTGGATCGACTCCACACCTCGGGTTGGATGAGCCGCAGCGTCCTGGAGGCCATCCGGGTCGGCCGGATGCTGGCCGAGCTCGGCGAGGCGGCGCAGCCGAGTGATGTCACGGCCGTCCTTGAAGGTGCACCAGAGGCCTCCTTGGTGACGGTTTGGTTGGCATCCGCCGACATGCCCTGGGCGCGCAGCTGGGTGGATCGCTTCCTCGAGCAGTGGCGGCATGTCCGCCCGCACACCGACGGTCACCAGCTGCGCCAGCTGGGTTTGCCTCCCGGCCCAGTCTATGCTGTGATCCTTCAGGCACTTCGCGCCGGATGGCTGGATGGCGAAATCAAGAACGAAGCCGACGAGCAGCAGGCGCTCAAAACGCTCTTGGCGGAAGCTGAGCTTCGTGGTTGAGCGCGAGCGGCTTGTCATACGGCGTGCCAATGAGCGGGATCTTCCCGAGTTGGAATGGGAGGGGCGCTATCAGCATTTCCGACGCCTGTATCGCCATGCCTTGGCGGAGGCGAACCGCGGCCGCCGGGTGCTGCTGGTGGCCGACGTCGAAGGCCGGATCGTCGGTCAGGTCTTCGTCCAGTTGACCAGCGCACGGGCCGAGCTTGCGGATGGCTCCCACTCCGGCTATTTGTACGCCTTTCGCGTGCGCCCTGAATTTCGCAATCAGGGAATCGGCACCCAGCTGCTCCTTGAGGCCGAAGCCGTGCTGCGCGGCCAGGGCTTTGAGCGGGCCGTCATAGCCGTCGCCCGGGACAACCATCGCGCCATGCGCCTTTATCAGAGCTTGGGCTACAGCGAGTTTGCGCAGGATCCTGGCGAGTGGTCTTACGTAGACCACGAGGGCAAGATGCGCTTCGTCTCCGAACCGGCCTTTATGCTCGAGAAACGACTCTGAAGGGGGACGCCTCGCTCCCCTTCCCGCCTTTCCAACAGCTGCGTAACTTTGTCTTCACCCTTGGCTAGAACGCCTGTGGTAGAGTGCACAGTTGCTTGGGCCTGGGGCCGGCATGGCACGCTTCTTGAAACGCTGGCCCCGGTGGTTGGATGTCAGCCGCAAGGCAAGCACCCGACCCATCTTGTGAAGCGGCCGGAGGCGTGCCTTGGTAGGTGATCGAAAACGAAATTCGGCGTCCGGCCCGCTGCCGGCCTCCCGCTGGCGCATGGCGCTGGCGGCGCTGGCTATTGTGGTGGCGCAAGTCAGCTGCGTCAAAGCTGACACGACGCAGGTGGCCTGGAAGATGATCGACCCGTGGGTGGGAGACGTCCCGTTTCCAACGGCCACGCCGACGGCCACGCCCACCCCATTAGCTCTGATGCGAATATTTCCGCCCACCTTGGCCCCCGGAGAGGCCCGGCCCACGCCAACTCCCGACCCCCTGCGTGAGCCGCCTGCCATCCGAACCTCGGCCGAGATCTACGTGGTGCAGCCTGGGGATTCCCTCAATCAAATCGCTGGTCGATTTGGCGTCGGCGTCTCGTATCTGATGGCGGCCAACGGCCTTTTCAATCCGGACTTCCTGCCCGTGGGGCAGATCCTGCAGATTCCCGCTCCTGATCCCCAGCCACCTGGCCCGGCCGACAAGCTGATCCCCGATTCGGAACTGGTCAATGGACCCTCCCAAGTCTTCTTCGATGTGGGTTCAGTGATCCGACAATGGGACGGCGCGCTGGCGCATTACAGCGAAGATGTGGAGGGCCAATCTCTCTCCGGGGCGCAGATCATCCAACTTGTCGGGGACAGGTACTCGGTGAGCCCGCGACTGCTGCTCGGCCTACTCGAATACCAGGGGAGCTGGCTCACCCAGCGGCATGTGTCGTCCGAGGTAGCGGCGTACCCCATGGGGTACCAAAGATCGGGTTGGGAGGGGTTGTTCTCGCAGGTATCGTGGGCCGCTAACCAGATGAATGCCGGCTTCTACCTGTGGCGGGCCGGCTGGGCGGGTCCGATTGGGTTCAGCGATGGGTCGGTTGTGCCGGCTGGAGAAGGGGTGAATGCCGCCACCATCGGGCTGCAGTACATGTTTGCCCAGATTTACCCTGTGCAGCAGTGGCGGCACGTCGTAGGGCCGGACGGATTCATTAAGGTGTACATAACGTTGTTCGGCGATCCTTTCGACTGGGCTATCGAGCCGATGCTTCCGTATGATCTGAGCCAGCCGGCCATGCAGCTGCCTCTCGAAAGCGGACAGACGTGGTCCTTTACCAGTGGGCCCCACGGAGGCTGGGACTCGGGCTCGGGATGGGCCGCCCTTGATTTTGCCCCGCCAGGTGATGCCTTGGGATGCGTGCAGTCGAACGCCTGGGTGACCGCCGTGGCGGAGGGACTGATCATTCGCACCGGCAATGGCGAAGTCCTCGAAGACCTGGACCAGGATGGAAACGAACAGACGGGATGGGTGGTGCTCTACATGCACGTCGAATCTCGCGACCGGGTTCAGGAGGGGGAAACGGTTGAAGCCGGACAGAGGCTGGGGCATCCGTCTTGTGAGGGCGGTGTCGCCGACGGGACGCACCTGCATCTGGCCCGCAAGTATAATGGCGTTTGGATTTCGGCGGACGGCGGCATCCCCTTCAACCTCGACGGTTGGACGTCCGCCGGCACCGGAGTTCAATACGACGGAACGCTGACTCGTGGAAACGTCAGCCTGGAGGCGTGCGCTTGCCGGGGGCCAGACAACCAGATTTCACGTTGAAGCATTCATGACCCGCCGCCGATCACGGTCCCCTGGGCCCTTGCTCCTGCCGGCGATGGCCGTTCTCTTGGCTACGCTAGCCTGCGCTCGCTCCGACATCCCTGTGACACAGATCGTGGCCGAGACGGATCCCATACAGACGGCGGCTCCCACGCAGGCCCCTCCCATATCCGCGACTCCGCTCTTCACTGCCACGACGTCGCCGACAGACGTACCCACGGCCACCGTCACCCCCGCTACGCCGGAAGCGCCGGCCTCCCCCACGCCCCCGGCCACACCGACGGCCTCATCCAACAACCAGCCCGACACGATCGTCTACAACGCCCAACCGGGGGACACCCTGCGGGCCGTCGCCGTGCGCTTCGGTGTGCTGGTCTCCGATATATCCGCTTCGGGGGCGTCGCTGCCTAGCGCTGATACGCTCATTGCCCCGGATACCATTCTGCTCATCCCGCGCCGGCTCGGGGCCACGGGTCCGTCGGACCTGCTCATCCCGGACAGTGAAATGGTCTTCTCCCCCCACGCGGTCGACTTCGATGTAGCGGCGTTTGCCCAAGCCCAAGGCGGCTTCTTGGCCAGTTACCACGAGTACGTTGGCCTGCGCTGGCGGACGGGGCCCGAGGTGCTGGCGATCGCCGCCCGGGATAATTCGGTCAATCCCCGGCTGCTCCTGGCCATCCTGGAGTACAAATCCCACTGGGTTACCGACCCCACGCGCCCGAGCGGTGATGCCTTCAATTACCCGATAGACAACACGGACCTCCAATTCAGGGGCCTATACCAACAGCTCTCCTGGCTTTCGAACGAACTTGGCAAGGGCTACTACAACTGGCGAGCCGGCCGGTTGACCGAGCTCGCGTTCAGGGATGAGAGCACCGTCCGTCTGGCACCGGAGTTGGACGCAGGCACGGTCGCCTTGCAGTACTACTTCGCCGACACGCTCTCTCCGCGCGACTGGGCATTGGCGCTGAGCCCGAATGGGTTCATCGCCACCTACAAGAAGCTGTTTGGAGATCCATGGCAGTACATGCATCCTTTGTTTGAGCCGGGCCTTGAGCAGCCGCCGATGACCCTGCCCTTCCTTCCTGGCCATGTCTGGGCTTTCACCGGCGGACCGCATGGCGCCTGGGAACGCGAATCGGCCTGGGCGGCGCTTGACTTTGCCCCGTCCACCAGCGTTGCCGGTTGCGCGGTCTCTGAGGATTGGGCGGTGGCCTCCGCCCCCGGACTGGTGGTCCGCAGCGGAGGCGGGGTGGTCGTGCTGGATTTGGACGGGGATGGGCGAGAGCAAACAGGCTGGGATCTGATCTACCTGCACATTGCCGCTCAGGGGCGGGTGGCGCAGGGGACCTTTGTCGAGCAGGGTGACCTGATCGGACACCCGTCCTGCGAGGGGGGAATCGCCACAGGCACCCACCTCCACCTGGTCCGCAAGTACAATGGGGAATGGATCCTGGCTGACGGCCCCTTGCCATTCGATCTCAGCGGTTGGGTTGCGCATGCCGGGACCAAGGCCTACCAAGGAGAACTGGTGAAGGACGGCCAGACAGTTCTGGCCTGCACTTGTGCTTCACGACAGACTCTGATTTCTCGCTAAATGAAGATCTTTCGAACGCCGATTGGGGCCTGCCTGGCCGTCGTGCTCCTCACCACTGCCTGTGCGCCTCTAGGGCCGGAGGTGGCGCCGCCAACCGAGGCGCCAGCCATCTCGACCCTTGATGGCGGGCCCACGCCACTTCCCACCCGCACGCTGATCGCGCCTGGCAGCCTGGTGGACTACGCTGCCCAAACCGGCGACACGCTCCCGGCCCTGGCTTCACACTTCAACACGTCCGTGGACGAAATCCTGGCTGCCAATCCGGCGGTTCCGGCTTCGGCCACCACCTTGCCGCCGGGCTACCCGATGCAGATCCCCGCCTACAACCTGCCGCTCACCGGGACCCCGTTCAAGATCATCCCCGACAGCGAATTGGTCAATGGGCCTGCATCGGTCGGATTTGACCTTCGTGAGGAGATCCTGAAGCGACCGGGCTTCCTCTCCGGCGTGACCGAATATGCCTTCGGACGAGAGCGGAAGGCGTGGGATGCGGTAGGGATCGTGGCTGAGAACTACTCCATCAATCCCCGCCTGCTGCTGGCGTTGCTAGAGTATCGGGCCCAGGCTCTTTCCGATCCCTTTCCATCGGACACTCAGCAGACCTACCCGCTCGGCTACCACAGTTCGCTGGATCAAGGGGTTTACCGCCAACTGAACTGGGCAGCCGAGGAGCTCAACAATGGCTACTATGGATGGCGGAGCGGGAGCTTGCGGGAGTTTGAGACGACCGATGGCTACATCGTCCGGCCCGACCCATGGCAGAATGCTGGGTCGGTCGCCGTGATGCGCCTGTTCGCCGCCTTGGACAACCTGCAAGTGTTCGAGCACGACACCAGCCCGGACGGTTTGTATGCCACGTACATTGACCTATGGGGTGACCCGTTTGCGCGAGCCGTGGATTTTATCCCGGCCAATCTCGAACAGCCTCGAATCAGCTTGCCGTTTCTACCCAACAGGGTTTGGGACTTTACCGGCGGTCCCCATCCGACCTGGGGTGAGAGCCGCCCGTTTGGGGCGTTGGATTTCGCCCCGCCGGCGGCCGAGGGGGGGTGTGCCGTGTCCAGCGAGTGGGTGGCCGCGCCAGTGGACGGCGTGATCACTCGCAGTGAAGAAGCCCTGGTGGTGCTCGATCTGGATGGCGATGGCGACGATCGCACCGGTTGGGTGCTGATCTTCTTTCACATGGCCACCAATGACCGTATTGCAGTTGGCGCCGACGTCAAGCAGGGGGACGAGCTCGGCCACCCCTCCTGTGAAGGAGGCATTGCGACGGGCACCCACGTGCATGTCGCCCGTCGCTACAACGGCGAGTGGCTGCCTGCGGGCGGCGTGTTGCCGTTCACGCTGGACGGTTGGGTGGCCCAAGCCGGTGATACCGCCTACCAGGGCACCCTGTCCAAGGCTTCCAACGTGATCCAGGCCTGTACCTGTACCAGTCGCGAGAATCGGATCATCTACACCCCGCCCGGCCAGTGAGAGCGAACGATTTGTGAAATCTGCCACAAGTCCAATCATGCGTCTGACCTCGATGCAGCTGCACGTTGCGTCGAATCCCCGGCCTGGAGAAGGGCGGGTGTCCCGGTAACGTTCGGCAGGAGGTCGCGTTCGAGATGGATGTGAACGAGCGGGTCGGTACACAAGATGAGCTTGCGGACCGGATGATCGGCGTGTGGTGGTTGCTGACGCGGGAAGATTTCGCCGAGGATGGATCACGACGGGTCGATCCGACCCTCGGAGCGGATCCGCTCGGGATCCTGACCTACACGCCCGAGCATCTTGCTGCGCAGTTCATGAAACGCGATCGGTCGGAGGTCCCCTCGCCCCGGGCGGCCCTAAGCGGTCAGAACAACACCGCCGCCGTGGGGGGTACGACGCCTACTTCGGATCCTGCTCGGTCGACCCGGCGACCGGTGAGGTCATCCATCGTCCGGGAGGAGCGCTGATTCCCGACGATGTGGGCATGGAAGTCGCACGGACCCTGACCGTCGAGGACGATCGCCTTCAGATCACTCTGCCCACGACGTCCTGGGAGGGCGAGGCCGTCACCCGGATCCTGACCTTGGAGCGAATCGGCTAGCACCCGGCACCGGGCCGGGACAGGCGGGAAACCATACCCATCGCACCGTCAAGCTCTGCACCCCCTTGGAGGAACGACCCTAAGAGCTCTTCTTGCGCCGGGGGCGGGGCTTGCCGGGTGCCCCTTTCGACGGCTTGGATTGACCCTTCGATGCGTCCTTCTTCGTTCCACCGCCCGACTTGGCTTTGCGACTGGAGCCCTTGCGCTTCGCAGATTTGGGCTTCGCCGGCGGCTTGGACTTCTTTGGCTTGGGCAGCTCGCCTCGCCCCAGTACCGGGATCAATCGGACCACGCGGTCGCCGCCCTCGACCTCGAATAGGGGCTGGCCAGCAGCGGGTCGGCTGAGGGATTTTGCATCGCCCAAACGGATGGAACGGTCGGCCCGGTGGGCCATCACAGCAGTGGCCCGGTCGGCAGGCTCGCCCAGCATGGCCCCGGCGATGGGGGACGGGTCATTCGACTTCCAGGCAAGCACGCCCTTGCCGTAGCGCCCTTGGGTGGGAAAATCGGCCAACTTGCTGCGCTTGCCGCGTCCGTCCTCGGAGACCACCAACAACTGTTGGCCGGGACGGACTATATCCATGCCCACCAGGCGCTGGCCGTCGTCTTCCAAGCGCATACCCATCACTCCGGCAGCGCCCAGTCCCATCGGACGGATGTCGGCCTCAGAGAAGCGAATAGCCAAACCGCCGCTGCTAACGAGCATGATCTCGTCTTCGCCGGACGTGAGCACTGCCCGCAACAGGCTGTCACCCCGGCTGACGTTGATGGCCTGGAAGGCCCGCGCTGAAGGGCCAGGCAGGTTGGAGAGCTCGGTCTTCTTGAGCATGCCGGAGGCCGTAGCGAACAGGATGTAAGCCTCTTCCCCACCGCCCGCCTGAAGTTCGGTCGGGACGGCCAGGCCGGTCACGATCTCAGCATTTTCCGGCAAAGCGCTCAATCCGCGAACGGGGACACCACGGTCGGGGTCGTCGGTCTCGGGGATGGTGTGCACGGCCAGGGCAGTGCCGAGCCCCTCCTCGGTGAACAGGTAGAGGATGTCGCGGGCATCGGCGCCCATCACCAGCCTGGGTGCCGACCGGCCGGATATTCTCGGCAGCCGGGCGGTGGTGGTGCGGGAGATCTTGCCTTCCCGCGTAATCTGGATCCAGGTGTCCTTGGCGGGCGCCAGATCGGAGGCGGTCAGCGGCGCATCCAGCTTGCCGGCCCGCCCCGCATCGGCGATCAACGTCCGCCGCCGGTCGCCGTACTTTTCCTTGACGGCTTTGAGCTCGTCGGCAATCGTCGTCCGCATCTTCTTTTCCGAGCCCAGCAGCGCCTCGAGCGCCTCGATTTGCTGGTTGACGTCTTTGTATTCCTGATCGAGCTTCTTGCGTTCCAGGCTGGCCAGCCGCCGGAGGGGCATGTCCAGGATGGCCCGCGTCTGCTCCAGGCTGAGTTTGAAACGCTTTTGGAGGCGGCTGCCGGCCTGATCAGCGTCGCGAGAATCGCGGATGGTCTGGATGACCTCGTCCAAATGCTTGATGGCGGTTCGCAACCCCTCCAGAATATGAGCGCGGGCGCGATTGCGTGCCAGGTCAAACTCGCTGCGGCGACGGACGACCTCAAGCCGATGCTCGAGATAGACCTTGAGGGACTGCTTAAGCGAGAGCAGGCGCGGCTGGCCATCCACCAGGGCCAACACGATCATGCTGAAGGTGCCCTGCATGGGTGTGCGCTTGTAGAGCTGGCGGAGGACATCTTCCGGTTCCGCCGTCTTGGAGAGCTCGATGACGATCCGCATCCCCTGGCGGTCGGACTCGTCCCGCAGGTCGGTAATCCCATCCAGTTTGCCGTCCCGAGCCAGGTCGGCGATACGCTCGATAAGGCTCGCCTTGTTGGTTTGATAGGGGAGTTCGGTGACGATGATTCGGGAGCGGCCCCGCCCCATACCCTCCACATGGGCGCGAGCCTGGAGGGTGATCTTTCCCCTGCCGGTGGCATAGGCCGCCATCAGGCCTTCCCCTTCTTTGTGACTCTGGATGATGATCCCGCCGGTCGGGAAGTCGGGCCCCCGGACATGCTCCATCAGGTTGTCCAGGCTGATTTGATCCATCTTGTCCCAGCGCTCGAGCATCATGACCGAAGCGTCAATCACCTCGCCCAGGTTGTGGGGCGGGATCGAGGTGGACATACCGACGGCGATACCGGTGGCACCGTTGACCAGCATGTTCGGCACCGCCGCTGGCAGCACCAGCGGTTCTTCAAGCGAACCGTCGAAATTGTCGTCGAAGGCCACCGTGTCCTTGTCGATGTCGGCCAGCATGTCGACCGCCATCTGTGCCAGGCGGGCCTCGGTGTAGCGCATCGCCGCCGGGGGGTCGCCGTCGATCGAGCCGAAGTTGCCCTGGCCCTCGACGAGCATGTAGCGCATGGAAAAGTCCTGGGCCATGCGGGCCATGGCGTCATAGACAGCCATGTCGCCGTGGGGGTGATATTTACCCAGGACTTCACCTACGATGCGGGCTGACTTGCGAAAGGGCGTATCCGGGCGAATCCCCATGGCGTACATGGCGTGGAGGATGCGCCGGTGAACCGGCTTCAGGCCGTCGCGTGCATCCGGCAGGGCCCGGGACACAATCACACTCATGGCGTAGTCGAGATAGGCCTGCTGCATCTCGGAATCGATATCGATTTGGCGGACCAAACCTACTTCCATGACCTCACCTCATCTGGTGCGCTTCGGGGATGTGCTCACGATGGCGGTATCATAAGGGGTGGGCCCAAGGGCGTCAAACTCGAGGCGCAGATTGGCCCTTGAGCCTTTGGAGTCGGGGCCGTGGAAGTCGTGCTTGCTGCAGGCCAAGCGGGCCATGATGACCAGGCCTTGGCTGGGGTAGGCCGGTGGGAGCCGGGGGCCGCATGGAGCGCGCCGGCAGGCGAGCTGCTCCATTCTTGCACGCTGCATGTGAGTATGCTAGAATGCATGTGTTCTAGGGTAGGTCTTATTGTGGATATGCGGCCGCGGCGAAAAGTGGGTTTCCCCCACTTTTCTGCGTATATGAGGCCCCTGACGGGGCCCTAATGAGGGTAGTACGGAGAGATGAAAAGCGAGTTCAAACTGGCGATCAACGAGATCACGGAGCGCTTCGGGCTGTCCCGTGAAACGGTCATGGAGGCCTTGGAAGCCGCCATGGTTTCGGCGTACCGCCGGGCGGCGAATGCCTCCAGCGCGCAGGAAGTCGAAGCCAAGCTCGATCTCGAAACTGGGGGCGTCCTGATCTTAGCTGAGAAGGAAGTCGTCGACTCGGTGGAGAACGAGCAGACTGAAGTTGCCCTGACCGATGCCCGCCAGGTCGAGCCGCAGGCCGAACCGGGGGATATGGTCATGGTTGAGTCGACACCCGGCGACTTCGGGCGGGTGGCGGCGCAAACGGCCAAACAGGTCATTCTGCAGCGCCTGCGTGAGGCCGAGCGTGAGGCGCAGTATGCCGAGTTCGCCGAGCGCGAAGGCGAAATGGTTCACGGGACGGTGCATTCAATCACGCCCCAAGCGGTCACCATCGGCCTGGGCCGTGCGGAGGCGATCCTTCCCCGCAACCAGCAGATCCCGGGTGAGCACTTCCGGGTGCGAGATCGCGTGCGAGTGTATGTGCTTGAAGTTCGTAAATCTTCGCGCGGCCCGGTGATCATTGTCTCCCGTACTCACCCCAACATGCTCCGGCGTTTGCTGGAGATGGAAGTGCCGGAGATCAATCAGGGGTTGGTCGAAATCAAGGCCATCGCCCGCGAGGCCGGCAAACGGGCCAAGGTCGCCGTGGCGGCCCTGGCTGATGGGGTGGACCCGGTCGGGGCCTGCGTTGGCCTACGCGGGGTGCGCATCCAATCCATTGTGCGCGATCTCAACGATGAAAAGATTGACGTCATCGAGTGGAACTCGGATCCGGCCACCTTCATCGCCAAGGCGCTCAGCCCGGCGCGCGTGTCGGGCGTCTTCCTGGATGATGATCCCGATCGGGGCAAGACCGCTATGGTGGTCGTACCGGAGGATCAACTAAGCCTGGCTATCGGACGTGCCGGAGTCAACGCCCGTTTGGGTGCCCGGCTGACGGGATGGCGGATCGATATCAAGAGCCTTCCGGAGGCAGCCAGCGATTCCCTTCGCATTTTGCAGTCGGATGGCGCCTACGCCGAGATGGCCGCCAAGGAAACCGAGGCGATGGTCAAGGTTGAGTCCATCCTGGCTAAGAAATCCGAGGGCCGCCCGATTCCGCCCGAGGACTACCAGATCCTCAATGGGTTTGTCGATCGCGTCCAGGGCGAGGGCCAGGCCAGGCGGGAAGCCAAACGCCAGGCGCGGCAGGAAGCGTTGGAAGAGGTTCGCTCGGAAATTCCAGATGGCGCATATCAGACCGAATTGGATGGCACCGAGCTGTCCACCCGGGTGGTCAACCTTCTTACCGAAGCCGGTTACGCGACGGCAGGCCAGGTGCTCGAGCAGCTGGCGGTTGACCACGACGAGATCCGCAACCTCCCCGGCGTGGGTCCCAAGTCCATAGAAGAGATGCGCGAGACGTTGCTGGGAATGACGTATGCCTTGCCTGAGCCCGAACCCGAAGAGATGCCTGAGGCCGAGGTGGAGGCCGTGGTTGAAGCTGAGGCCGAAGCGGTTGTTCCCGAGGCGGTCGCCGAAGGCGAGGCAGCCGAGGGTGCAGAAGCCGAAGTGGCGGCCGAGGCGGCCGAAGCAGCGGCTGTCGAAGGGGCCGAACTGGCCGAAGCAGCTCCGGCAGAGGCGGAAGCCACGCAAGCCGAGGGTGTAGAAGGCGACGAGATCGAGAAGGTCTTCGAGGCCGTGGAAGAACGGCTTGGCATCTCGGACGAAGAAGAAGGCGAGTTCGAGGAGCTCGAAGACCTGGAGGGTGAAGACGAGGACGAGCGCGGGGAGAAGGAAAAGAGCAAAGAACGCCGCCGGGTCGTGGAGTTCGATCCGGAGCTTGGCGAGGTGATTGTCCGGCGTCGACGCAAGCCCAGCCGTCGGCAGGACGAATGGGAAGATCCGGGTTTCTAGGCCGACGCCGAAGCCCGGCGCAGCCAGCGAGCGAGAGCCTGTCGTCTTGACACCCCGACCCGCCCGTCACCGGCGGACCCCACACAGGACGTGTGTGGGATGCCGGCAAACATTGGATAAACGATCCTTGATTCGGATCGTGCGCACCCCGCAGGGGCCGCAGTTGGATCCCACGGGGAAGGCGCAGGGACGCGGCGCCTATGTGCACGACGACCCTTCCTGTTGGGAGGCAGCTCTGAAAGGCGGCCTTGCACAAGCGCTGAAAATCGAGCTGACCCCCGCCGACAAGGAACGTTTGCGAGCCTCACTTGAGGCCCTGGCAGGCAAAAGTCATGCCTGAAACTGCCGCCGAGGCCCGATTGATCGTGAAATTTACCACAACACGAAACTCGAAAGCCTTCTAGCCCGCTGGCCCCGCTCGACGCGACCGGCGAGCTGAAGCCGGAGGTGCGTTATGAGCGAAAACGGGAACCCGGTCGTAGAGATCCCCAACCCTGTGACCGTCCGAGATCTGGCGGAGCGAATCGAAGCCAGTCCCATCGATATCATCAAACAGCTGATGGCCAATGGCGTGATGGCCAACATCAATCAGCTTATCGACTACGACACGGCAGCCATCGTGATGGAGGAGCTGGGTTTCGAGGCGCGTCCCATGGAGGCGCCCGAGTCGGAGACCAAGGATGAAGGCGAAGCCCCTCGATGGCGGCGCCTGCTGCAAGAAGAACCCGAAAAATCACTTGTGCCGCGACCTCCGGTGGTGACGATCCTGGGCCACGTCGATCACGGCAAGACCACGCTGCTGGACGCCATCCGTCAGACGGATGTGGCGGGGGGTGAGGCGGGGGGGATCACTCAGCACATCGCCGCCTACCAGATTCGGCACAACAACCGGCCCGTGACATTCTTGGACACCCCTGGGCACGCGGCATTCACCGCCATGCGGGCCCGCGGGGCGCAGGGGGCGGATATCGCCGTGTTGGTGGTGGCCGCCGATGACGGGGTCATGCCGCAGACGCGCGAGGCGCTGGCGCACGCCCGGGCGGCACGTGTGCCCGTCCTGGTGGCGCTGAACAAGGTCGATCGGCCAAATGCCAATCCAGACCGGGTGAAGCAGCAGCTGGCCGATGCCGGGCTCATCCCGGACGACTGGGATGGGGAGACGATGGTGGTGCCGGTGTCCGCCAAGGAGAAGACCGGGATCGAGGATCTGCTGGAGGCCATCCTGCTGGTGGCCGACGCCAACCCGATCGTGGCCAACCCCGAAGGCAGTGTCTTCGGCTCAGTGATTGAAGCCGAAGTTGACCACTCGCGCGGCGTCGTCGCCACGCTGTTGGTTCAGAACGGTACCCTGCGCCAGGGGGACGTCATCCTGGCGGGGGACACCTACGGCAAGATCCGGGCGATGTTCGACTTCCAGGGCAATCCTATCGAGGAAGCGCTGCCCTCCACGCCGGTGGGCGTGCTCGGGTTGTCCGAGGTCCCTAATGCCGGCGATCTGTTCACGGTGGTCGAATCCGAGCGGGAGGCCAAGGCTGAAGTGGCGGAGCGAGAAGACGCCAGCCAGGCGGCTGCGCAGGCCCGGTCCCGCCCCGGACGATCGCTGGAACAGATCTTCGAGTCGATCCAGGCCGGCGAGGTTCAAGAGCTACGCCTGGTGATCAAAGCCGACGTCCAGGGTTCACTGGAGCCGGTGATCTCATCCGTCGAAGCCCTGGAAACGGACGAGGTTAAGGTCAACGTCCTGCACTCCGGCACGGGAAACGTCAGCGAGAACGATGTCATGCTGGCGGCCGCCTCAGATGCGGTGGTGGTCGGCTTCAACGTTGTGGCTGACACGGCCGCCCAGCGAGCTGCCGAGGCGGAAGGTGTTGACGTCCGATTGTATGACGTGATTTACCGGTTGGTCGAGGACGTGGATAAGGCGCTCAAGGGCCTGCTCGAGCCTGAGTCCAAGCGCGTGGTGCTGGGCCGCGCCGAGGTGCGCGCCGTCTTTCATATCACTAAGCTCGGCAAGATCGCCGGTTGCCGTGTGGTCCAGGGTGAGCTGCGCCGCAATGCCCGCATCGCCGTCATAAGAGACGATACCACCGTCGCCGAGGGGCCGGTGTCCTCGCTCAAGCATGAGAAGGACGACGTGCGCGAGGTGCGGGAGGGTTTCGAATGCGGCGTCAACATTCGCGGTTTCAGCGACTACGAGGTGGGTGACATCCTCGAGTGCTTCATCGAAGAGAAGGTACCGACCGCCTGAGAGGAGGTCTCGATGGTAAGCGCGTCTCGAGCCAAGAAGATCGGCCAGCGGATCCAAGAGGAGCTGGCGGAGCTGCTGCAGAAGGAAGCCGCCGACCCGCGGCTGACGAAGGTCACCGTCACGGATGTCGACGTGGACCGCGAGCTGGCATTCGCCACGGTCTTCGTGTCTTCCCTGGATGGCCAGGACCGCAAAGACGACGTCCTCCAGGCGCTGCACCGGGCGCGCGGCTTTCTTCGCACCGCACTTGCGGCGCGAATCCCTCTGCGCACTTTCCCGCAGCTTCGTTTTCGCTGGGATGCCACCCCCGCCCGCGGCGAGCGCATCGAGGAGCTGCTGCGCGAGATTCACCGCCAGGATGACACGGCTGAGGGCGAGGTTTGACCCTTTCCATGGTCGAGCTCAAGGACCGTCTGGGCTCCGCCCAGCGCCCGGCCGTGCTGTCTCATGTGCGGCCCGACGGCGATGCCGTTGGCTCGCTTCTGGCCATGAGCGAGGCGCTTCGAGCCGTGGGGAAGGCGGTCACACCGGTTCTGGTAGGGGGTGTGCCGCGTGCCTTCACTTTCCTGGAAGGGGCTTCTGGGGTGGAGACGCATCTGCCGGACAACCCTGATCTGCTGATTTGCGTCGATTGCTCGGACCTTGAGCGCACCGGTTTTGCGCGTGACGACCTGCCAAGGCCGGTGGACGTCAACATCGACCACCACCCGACCAATGAGAAGTTCGCCGCCTACAATCTGGTCGTTCCCGGCGCCGCAGCCACGACGGAAATCTTGTACGCATGGCTGCCCGCCATGGGGCTTCCACTGAGCGACAGTGTGGTGGCCAGCCTAATGACCGGCCTGCTCACCGACACGATCGGTTTCAGGACGTCGAGCGTGACCCCCGCCAGTCTGCGGGTGGCGGCCGATTTGCTGGAGATGGGTGCCCCGCTTCAGGAAATCTACGAACGGGCGCTGTCCAGAATGAGCTTCGTGGCGGCCCGCTACTGGGGCGCCGGGCTCTCGCAGCTGGAGCGCAAGGATGGTGTCATCTGGGCCACCCTGAGCCTGGCGGATCGCCGCCGGCTGGGTTACCCGGGGTCCGACGACGCCGACCTGGTGAATGTGTTGACCACCATCGAGGATGCTCAGCTTGTGGTCGTGTTCGTCGAGCAGCCCAAACAGCAGGTGAAGATCAGCTGGCGGTCGAAGCCTGGGATTGACGTGTCCAGACTGGCGTCCCAGTTCGGCGGTGGGGGGCACGCGGCTGCCGCAGGGGCGACGATCGACGGCGCGCTGGAGGATGTCCAACAGCGCGTCCTCGAAGCCACCCACAAGTTGATCTTGCCGACGGCGGGGTAAGGGATCACTCGCGTGGACTTCGGCCTCATCATTGTCGACAAGCCGGTCGGCCCGACGTCGCATACGGTCGTCAACACCGTCCGGCGTGGCACGGGGGTGCGAAAGGTTGGTCACGCGGGCACACTCGACCCGCGGGCCTCGGGCGTGCTGGTGTTGTGCCTAGGGGCGGCCACGCGGCTTAGCGAATACCTCTCCGCAGGTACCAAGCGCTACGAGGCGGTGATCCGCTTCGGGCGCTCAACGGATACGTACGACGCCGACGGAGACGTCGTTCGGGACACGGGACAGACGCCGGACATGGAGTCCATTCTGGCCATCCTGCCGGAGTTCACCGGTGATCTCAACCAGGTGCCGCCAGCCTACAGCGCCATCAAACTCCAGGGCAAGAAAGCCTACCAGCTTGCCCGGGCGGGGAAAGAAGTCGATCTCGAGCCGAGGCAGGTGACCATCTACAGCCTGGATCCGGTGGCCTATGATGCGCCGGACCTTACGTTGAAGGTCACATGCTCGGCCGGCACCTATGTGCGTTCCCTGGCCAATGACCTGGGAGAGCGCCTGTCGACCGGGGCCCACCTGGCCGCCCTGAGGCGGACCCAGGCCGGCCCCTTTGGCCTGGAGCAAGCAGTCACCATGGCCAAGCTGCAAACGGCGTTGGATGACGGCTCATGGACCGAACACGTCCTACCGGCGGCCGAGGCGCTGCCGGATCTTCCGTTGGTGGAGATTGGCTCGAACGAAGTTGAGCTGCTGCGGCACGGCCGCCTGCTGCCGGTGGAGGCTCCGGTTGCGGGCCTGGCGCGAGCAGTTGACCGGGACGGAAAGCTTGTGGCCATTCTCGAAGGCGACAGCCTGGAATCTGCCTGGCGCCCCAAGAAGGTCTTCATCCGTTGAGTTGTCATGCGCCACGTTAACTCGATCGACGCGCTCACCCTGGACGCCTGCGAGCTGACGATCGGCTCGTTTGACGGAATTCATCGGGGGCACCGTAAGCTCATTCGCCAGATGCTGGCCGCGGCGCAAGCAGAGAATCTGCCCACCACCGTCTTGTCGTTTTTTCCCCATCCCTCGGTTGTGCTGCGGGGCTCAAAACCGGCTTTCTACTTGAGCTCACCCGATGAGAAGGCCCAACGCCTGGGCATGCTTGGGGTCGACTACGTCATCAACCAGCGCTTTGACCTGGAGTTGTCCCATCTGAGCGCGGCCGCCTTCCTGGACTGGATTGACGGCCGGCTCCACCCCAAAGGCCTTTGGGTCGGGCCGGATTTCGCCCTGGGTTACCGGCGGGAAGGGGACATTACCTACCTGAAGTCGGTGGCGGGGGAACGGGGCTTTCGCTTGCACGTGATCGAGCCGGCCATGCTCGATGGCGACGTGGTGAGTTCGACGCGGGTGCGGGTTGCTCTCCGATCCGGGGAACTCGCTCTCGCGGGGCGCTTGTTGGGTGCAGCCTTCACTCTGCCAGGCGACTTCGACGGATTCCACCCGGCGGCTCAAGACCCAGATCTGCTGACTCTCAGCATGGATGTCTCGGAGGAACGGGCATGTCCCAGCGAGGGATTGTACGCTGGCCGTCTGGAAACCGACGATGGGCGGCAGCCTGCCCTGATCCACGTGCGGCATGCCCCCTCATCCGATGATGATCACCCCCGGACGTCGGAGATGGATGTCTTCCTGCCGCCAGCCACTCCGTGGTCTGAAGCCGGCGCCAGGCTGGCTTTCCTGAACCGGGTCGGCCCGGCCACTCCGTCTCCGCTGCCTAAGGCTGCCCTGAGGCGTTGGCTCGATGCAGCCGTGCAGAAGCAGGAGCCCCGGGACACCGCCTGATCTTCCTGGTCTTGGCCGGAAGGTTATCTCGCGCTCCACTGAGCCGCCAGGGCGCCCTTTCATCCGGATTTGACAGAAATCGAACCGCCGTTATCTAGAGTTCTCGCCTGTGACTTGTGTCGTTTGTAACGAGGATGCGAGGGCACGAACGGGTGACAGGATTGGGCAATGGCCGTCCTGGAATCCTGTGTGGCAGCGGAGCCCGGGTTGCGGACCATGCCGGATTGTCCGGAGCCATGTGGAGGGGAAGGCCGCGCATCGCCGTGAGCACCAGTGCGCCTGACCTCCATCTGACCCGTAATCATCAGGACGCCCTGCCAAGCTCTGTGGGCATGCTGGCTCCATTTCCCGCGTGCCCCATGCCAGAGTGCGCTACTATTCAGTTGCACTGGAATTCAGTCCGGAGTTGAAAAGAGGCCAACCCATGACCACGGTAGATGATCTGCGTGCCAAGCTGTTAGATCTGCTGGATGGCGGGCATGCCCACATGAGTCTCGATCAGGCGGTCGACGCCTTCCCCATGGCACGGATGAATGAGCGTCCGCCCAACGTGACCTACTCGGCGTGGGCGCTGCTCGAGCATATTCGCCGAACCCAGGAGGACATCCTCAAGTTCGTCGAGGATCCCGGCTACCGGTCGCCGCCCTGGCCCGAGGGGTACTGGCCCCCAGAAGATGCCGAAGCCGACGAATCTGCCTGGGAGATCACCCTGGCTGGCTACCGGAGCGACCTGAAAGTGCTTCGGTCGATGGTCGAAGATCCCCAAGCAGACCTGACGGGCGACCTTCCGCACGCGCCCGGCTACAGCCTGCTGCGCGAGATTCTCCTGGTGTCCGACCACACCGCATATCACGTCGGAGAGTTTGCTATCCTGCGGCAGGTGATGGGCACTTGGCCCGCGGCGCGTTCCGTCTAAGGGCTGCGATTGTGACGGTGTTCACAAATGGGTGATGTCCGGTCCGGCGTTCAGCCGCTTTCGTTGGCGTCCGCCCGGCGCACGCTGCGGCGCACCCACGTCCCGCCGCCAAGGAGCGCGATTAGCGCGAAAGCGAACCACTGCATGGCATAGTTCAGGTGAGGGCCTTCGGTCAGGTCGATCTCGGGGTCGGGTCTGGGTTGTGCCCCTGAACCGGGGGAGGCCGAGGTCTGGGCGACGAAAAAGGGGAGCAGGGGATAAGGCATCTGGATTTGCAGGCTGGGGATGTCCACCGTCTGCCAGGTGGTGCGAAAGGCGTCCGGGCTGGGGGTGGGGGGTCCCGGAAGCAGGAAGAGCTTGACCGAGGGCTGGGAGGCCATCACCAGTCCCTGAATCTCCACCGGACCCAGTATCTGATACGCGGCTCGCGGCCCGGGGTCGGTGGCCCCAAACGGTATCCAACCTCGATCGATCAACACTGTCCCCTGATCGCCTTCCAACCGAAGCGGGGTCACAAGATCGACCCCCGGCTGATCTTGATACGAACGCGGACTAAGCAGGATCTCGTGGGCTGCGTCGAAGTTGCCGCGCAACGTCACGGGTCGAAAGGACCAGGCCACCGGGTCGACCATGGCTTGCGAGACGGGCTCGGCAGGCAGGCCCATCCTTTGTCGGATCAGGTCGTTGTGCGCACGCCTTTCTTGAAGCCGAGAGAGCTGCCAGAAACCCAGGCGGACGAAGAGGGCGGCGGCCAGGACGGCCAGAATGATGAAGACCCAATCTTTGCGATGCATGCGGCCTCCCATGAGCCGGCGCAGCAGGTGTTGACGATGGGGAATCTCAACCACCGCATCTTATCACCGCGTTGTGGGAGAGTTGGATGGGACCGCGCGGAAACCTAGGCGGGCGGGTTCTCGGCCTCCGCCAGTCGTGTCCGCGCCAGATCGATGTACTCCGGTTCCACGTCGTACCCGACATACGTTCGCCGGGACCGGCGGGCAGCCAGACAGCTCGACCCCGAGCCACAGAATGGATCCATCACGACCTCGCCCTGATAGGTGTAGAGTTCAATCAGTCTGCGCGGAAGTTCTTCCGGAAACGGCGCCGGATGGCCGATTTGGCG
Source organism: uncultured Chloroflexia bacterium (assembly GCA_963807065.1). Lineage (GTDB taxonomy): Bacteria > Chloroflexota > Anaerolineae > Anaerolineales > E44-bin32 > CAWAND01. The sequence continues at coordinate 28,277 of CAWDZQ010000004.1, read as the reverse complement.
TGCCGAGACGGAGGGAAAGGTCCACACACTCTTGGTCCAGGCGAGGAAATCCTCCTTTTGGATCGTATTCACACGCTCACCCGCCGGACGAGAGAATGCCTCCTTCGAGAACACCAAGATGTACTCGTGAACATCGCGTAAGACCGGATTGGAGGCCGAGAGCCAGGAGCCCCAAGCGGTAGACGTGCCAGCGCTGCTGGCTTTGTCCCAGATGATCTCGCCCCGCATCAAGAAGCCGATGGAGAGCATGTCTTCGACGAGGAACGCGTGCAGGGGAAGATAGGGCTTGCGGCCGAGATTGGCGACGTTGATGCAGGCGCGTCCCCCGGTGACCAGCACCCGGTAGGTCTCGACCATCACCCGCCTCAGCATGGCCCGGTACTCCCCAAGCGTGAGATCTTGGTCGTATTCCTTACTGGCGTTGTAGGGAGGCGAAGTCACCATCAGGTGGACGCAGTGGTCGGGGAGCTCGTCCATCGACTCGGACGACTTGCAGAAGAGTGCGTTCCGGGCGGAGGCCGGGAGCTCTGCTTCATGGTAGGTGTCGGGTTCCGGTGGCTGGTGGTCTTGATAAAGCCGGCTTTGGTAGAAGTCTGATGAGTTGTGATTGGCGCGGCCCGGTGAGCCAAAGGCGCTGGTGCGGGTGCCGCTGTGTTTGGATTTGGTCAATGCGGATCCTCTCACCCGGCCCGGTGGTTGCTGGGTTCAATAGACGAAAAACCGAAACGCTTGAGCGCCTTGGGATCGCTGCGCCAGCCGGGCTGGACCTTCACTCTCAGCTCAAGATAGACGCTGCGCCCGGACATGGCCTCGATGTGCTCTCGTGCCAGCTGGCCGATGTTGCGAATCATGACACCTCCGCGGCCGATTACGATCCCTTTCTGCGAATCTCGTTCGACAAACAGGGTGGCTTTGATGAAGGCGCCAGTCTCGCCTCGCTCGGTGAATTCGTCGATGTGTACTGCCAGACTGTAGGGCAGTTCTTCCCGGAGCAGTTGCATGGCTGCCGAGCGAATCAGGTCGGCGGCCACATCGCGTTCGAAACGATCCGTGACTTGGTCCTCAGGATAGAAGCGCGGGCCCTCCGGCAGCCGGGCCACAAGGGCTTCCAGCAGGTCATCCAGGCCGTCAGCTTGCAGCGCCGAAACGGTGAGGACGGGGTCGGCGAACGGGACCAGGTCCCGGTAGGCCAGTTCGCGCCCAGGCCGATCTGTGTCCGACACCAGGTCGACCTTGTTCAGGGCCGCCACGCACGGCGGTCGAGCCCCGATGGAGGCCAGCCGACCCACCGTCCGCCGATCATCCTCGGCTGGAGGTTCGCTCATGTCGAACAGGACCAGGCAGACATCTCCGTCGGCGATCACCGCCGTGGCGGCCGCATCCATCCATTCCCCCAGAAGGTGGTGCGGCTCGTGGATCCCGGGGGTGTCAACGAAGATGACTTGAAACTCGGGCCGGGTAAGGATGGCCAGCTGGTTAAGTTGGGTGGTCTGGGGCTTGGATGAGGTGGCGGCGATCGGCTGCTCGAGCAGGGCGTTGAGCAGGGTCGATTTGCCCACGTTGGGCCGGCCGACCACGGCAATAAACCCGGAACGATGATCTGGCGGCGCGCTGTCGGCGTCCATGTGCCTATTGTGGTGACTTCACCCCGGCCTGTCAAGGAAGGCGCGAACAGGCAGAAGCTGGCGGTCTTCGGAGCGGCCGATGTTACAATAGCCGACCGCAAGGCGCGACAGGCGCCCATGAGACGGGTTGGGGAGGACGGTTATGCGGGAAGAATTTCACAAGATCGGATTGGCCCTGGGGGGTCTGATGCTGTTGGGCGTGCTCTTGGGCGCATGCGGCCCGAAGCAGGTGGCCATCGCCGCCAACCTTTCGGAGTTTGAGTACCAGCCGCCCAATTGGGAGGTGCCGGCCAACGCTCAGGTCACCCTGACGCTGACAAATGACGGGAAGGTCGTCCACACCTGGACGTTGATGGAAGCCGGCTACTCCGTCACACCGCCGTTCACCGCCGACGACAATGAGCACGTTCTTCAAGCCTTTCAGGTGGATGTCGACCAGGTGCAAAGCTTTACCTTCTCTGCCCCTTCAGAGCCTGGCACGTATGAGATTGTGTGTGCCGAGCCGGGGCATTTGGAGGCCGGCATGCAGGGATCCCTCACGGTCAAATAGACAGCCGGGTGCGCACAGTCCGGGCGGCAAGTGGGCTATAATGCCGGCGCATCCCTTCTCAAGGAGCCAATCCGACGCATGAGTTTTCTGGGGCGCACCAAGAAGAGCGATCGCTTTACCGAACTGCTCATCAAGCAGGCGGAGTACGCCGTGGAGGGGCTTAAGGCCCTTCAGCAGTATGCCAGCCAACCCGAGGCCGGGCTGGCGGCGCAGGTCAACAAGATTGAGAAAGAAGCCGATGAGGTGCGCCGCATCCTTATCGACGAGCTCAATCAGACCTTCGTCACGCCCATCGATCGGGAGGACATCTTCGCACTCTCTCGCGCCATCGACGACATCCTCGACTACGCCGACAGCACGATTGAAGAGATGGCCCTATTCCAGGCGCAGTCCAACAACTACATTCAGCGCATGGCCTCGTTGCTGCACGATGCCGCCCATGAAATCTACCAGGGCGTGCTGCGGCTGGACGACCATCCAAGTGTCGCCGCCGAACACGCCGTGCGCGCCAAGGCGCTCGAAAACCGAATGGAGACGGTTTACCGGGAGGCCCTGGCGGATCTGTTCTCCGGGGCGGATAGCGTGGAAAAGATCGTCCAGATCCTGAAGTTGAGGGAGATCTACCGCCACCTATCGAATGCGGCCGACCGTGGCGACGAAGCCGCCAACGTGATCGGAGATATTGTGGTCAAGAAGCTCTGAGCCTGCATTCCACTTGAAAATGAACCGCCCGCCGATCCGGCGGGCGGTTTTGGTTCAGAGCCCGGGGCGATGAGCGAAGGTCTCCTTGTCCTGTTTGGCCGCCAACCTGGCCAACTTCTTCCCAACCTCCCGCCACTGGATCTTGGAGATCCCCATCTTCTGACGGATCTTGTTCTTGTCCATTCCCTGCTGGTAGTCGGAAAGCGCTGAAGTCCACCGACACATGTCGAACGAAAGGTGCTTCTCCAGACCGGCGGCTTCGCTGATGTCCTCGAGCAGGTACTCTAGCCGGCGGGGCGACCACGGGAAGAGCCTGTCCTTGGGGTCGTACTGGGCGCAGTAGGCATGGTAGGCCTCCACCCAATCCTGGCTGAGCGCCAGCTTGCGCTCCTTGTACCGCTTGCGAACGTCCCCATAGCGCACGAACAAGACCGGCCCATCGGCCGAATTCACATCGATATGGTTGATGTGGATGCCGAGACATTCCCCCTTTTTGATCCCGCTCTCCAGGAGCAGGGCCAGCAGCGTGTATGGGCGAGCGTCTGGATCATCGCCGCCACGTAGGTCGTTGGCGGCAGCCAGGGCGGCGGCCACTTCATCCGGGTTGAGCACGGTGGGTAATGGGGCCAGCACGGTCTGCTGGGGGACATCCGCGGCCGGGTCGTGGCTCAAGATCCCCGCTTCTTTCAGCCAACGGAAGAAGGACTTGATCGACGTCACCCGGCGGGCATAGGTCTTGGGGCTGCAAGGCACGCCGCGATGGTTAAGCATCCAATCCAGGAAGTTCTTCAGATCGTGGGTGCCGATGGCATTGATCGACAGGCCGCCGCCGATGAATTTTCCCAGCAAGCGCAGATCCCCGGTGAAGGCCTTCACCGTGTGGATGGATTTTCCTTCTTCCTCAAGCACCTCGCCCCAAGCCCTGGCTGCGGCGCTCAGGCTGGTGGTGGGGGTGACGCGGTTGGGTCCTTCGTCCGGCTGTGATGTCTCAACCGCTGCTCTGGAAAACAAAGGCAGATCTTCGGTGGGTTCAGCCATGGATACTCCTTCGCATAGCCAAGGATGGACCCGATACTAGTGGTGAGGTGCAGAAAAGTCAAATTGGGGAGCTTGGACAAGGCGAAAGCAGGAGTTCTAGCGCGCCGTGGGGTTGCCCAATTGATCCAGGGTAGGGTTGAAGCAAGGGTGGTAGTTCTCGCCGACGATCATCTGGAAGGCGAAGGGTGAATCGGCTTGGGGCTGGAGTCGGACCGATCCGAGGGGGAGTCCCATGGCAGCTGCTACATCGGCCTGGGTATCGGCGGAGGCCACCTGGAAGTCGATCAGGGTCGTGTCGGCTTGGACGGCCACCGGGGACGGATCCACGCTGGCTTCGAAGCCGGCATAGGTGAGCCGCTCGGCAGCCAGGTCACCCCATCCGGACTGTCCCGAAGCGTTGATCACCTGCACCGAGCGCAGGCGCGGCGACTCCGCCGGCAGGCCGTGCCTGAGATCGAGAGTTCTGGCTGAGCAGAGCCTGGATCTCAACCGGCTTGGGCAGCAGAACTTGCGCCCCGCTGGGCGTCCGCCAGCTGGTCACCTGGTCCCGGCCGATGAACCGGCTGCGCACCGATGAAGGCCCGATGCTGGCAGCCAGAGGAGCCAGGCGAAGCATATCGCTCAAGTTCATGTCGGTGGTGATCGTTCGACTGAGATCCTGGTAGAGCTCTGGGATCTGGCCGATCAGGCCGAGCTGCAGCCCCTGGCGGTAAATGGCACGTAGCACTTCTTGTTGGCGTCGGGCGCGGTCAAAATCCGAGGATCTCTCTCGGGACCGCGCATACCACAACGCCAGATCGCCGTCCATGGAGACCACGCCCGGCTGGACCGTGTACAGCGCCCAGTTGCTCTCGACGTTGGGATTCAAGTTGGGGGACTTGAGACGCCAGTCGGTGTAAGGACAAGAGACGCGTACGTCGACGCCGTCGATCCTCTGGATGATCTGCTCGAACCCCGACATTTCCACACGAGCAAAGTAGTCGAACCTGAGCCCGAGGTTGTAAAGCAGCGTATCCGCCAGCAAGGCCTTTCCGCCGCCAGGGTATCCAATCGAGTCGCCCAGCACGAAGGCGGTGTTGACGCGTTGCATGCTGTACCCCGGCAAGTACAGGTAAAGATCGCGCGGAATCGAAATCAAGGCCGCCCCATGGGCGCTGGGTTGTATCGAGAGCAGGAGGATCGTATCGGTTCGAAAGCCGGTGCCCGTGCGCCGGTCGGAGCCGAGGAGCAGGATGTTGACCGCGTCGGGAGGCAGTGGAATTGGCGGGACCGGTCCGGGAATCGGCGTCGGCGGGGTCGGCGGCGTGTCGTAGGTCAGGGGAGGCGGCCAGCTGTGGGGCACGATGGGCGCCAGCGGGTCGAGGGGTTCCGGGGTCCCGGTGGGAATGGACGTCAGCTGGAAAATGGGCGTCCCGGCCGAATCCCTGGGAAGGCCCTTGACGAGAGGGGTGGCCGATGTGTTGAATTTGGCGGCTGGCAGGCATCCGCCCATCAGGACCGCCAGGCTGATGAGCGCGCGCCAGCTACTGCGCATCGCCGAAGGCTTGGGCCAGCATCTCCTGGATCTTGTCACGGTTGGGCAACTGGACCGAAGCACCGCTGTACGGCACGGTCCAACCAGTGGCCATCGACGTGTCGACCACGTAATGGTGAAGGCGGGACGGATCAGCAGCCAGATTTGTGCCCAGCGGGATGAGGGGCAGGATGGTGTCCAGCCCCACATCGGTGCGGACGTAAGTCTTGAACTGGTTGTAAAGTTCGGGAACGCGCTGCAGACCATTCAGGGAGAAGATCTTGGACACCATCGCCATGGCCACCTCCTGCTCGCGCCGCAGGCGGTCGAAATCGCTGGAAGCCTTCCTCATCCTGACGTAGCACAAGGCCGTGAAGCCGTCCATGTGGTAGGTCCCGGGCGAATATCGCCAGTAGCGCCGGCCGCATTCGTCGTTCAGATAAGCCGTCACCTGCACATCCAGGCCCCCGAGCGTGTTGACCACGGTCAGGAAACCCGAGAAGTTCATTTGCACCCAATGGTGGATGGGAATGCCGTAGTTGTAGAGTACCGTCTGCTCGGCCAGTTCCGGCCCGCCTCGGATGACCGCTGTGTTGATCCGGTCCACTCGCCATCCAGGGATGTACACGTACAGGTCCCGAGGGAAGGAGATCAGGGTGATGGTGCCCTTGTTGGGATCCAGGGAGGCCACCATGAAGACATCCGACCGCCCGATGGACTCATTTGGCCGCTCGTCGGAACCCATGATCAGCAGGTTGACGACGTTGGACTTGAAGTTAATCAATGGCGCCGGGGGCGGCACCTCGATGGCTGAGGGCTCAACCGGGGCGGCGAAGTTCCCCCAGGGTTTCGAAGGGTCCTGGGGCAGAGGCAGGGGCAGCGTGGCAACCGGCTCGGGTGCGGCGGTGACGACCGGAGTTGCCGTGGGGGCCAGCGGGCCGAACGGTGTCGGCGTCCAGGTCGCACCCAGGCTGGGCGCGCTCAAGCCCCCCGAAATCGAGTCGGCGGAGGGTAAAGGAAGGTATCCGCAGGCTGCAATCGACACCAGCAGGATGCCCGCCAGTGCGCGTTTGATCCACATATTGATAGTCTCCAAGGTCCAACGTCGAACGTCCCTAGGTACTAGACGCTGTTGGTCCTTCAAAGGTTCCAATTTTACCCCGTCCTATCGGCTGCAAGCGCATTTTGCCCTTCCGAGCCTGTGGTCAGGCTATGGATGCAGGAAACATGCCGTCGGTTTGTGATGAAATTCACAAGATGTCATGTAGGTGGGAAAAGGGCGAGTTGCGGGCCCGATCAGGCTTCGCCGGGCTGGCCCTGACCATCGGCTTCCGGCTTGGATTCGGTGAGCGGGAGCAACACGGTGAACGTGCTTCCGGCGCCGACCTCGCTTTCCACCCAGACACGCCCGCCCAGCGCCTCGCTGAGGGCCTTGACCAAAGACAGGCCGATGCCGCCATCACCCACGCCCTGGATGATCACTCGGTCGCCGCGATAGAGGCGCTGAAAGACGCGTCCCAGGTCCTCAACCGGAATGCCTTCACCGTGGTCGGTGACCGAAAGCATTAGAAACCCGTGATCCTCGGATTGCTCCACCCGTCCGGCGAGGACGACCTGGTCACCTTCGGGAGAGGCGGCGATGGCGTTGTTGAGCAGATGCAGGATGATCTGCGATACGGCGTCGTTGTCGCCCATGATGGTGGGCACGACTTGGGGGAAGTCCATCCGCAGGGCCACATCCTTCTCCCGGAGCGCTGGCCCCACCTGGTTGACGGCGTCTTCAACGCAGCGAAGCAGATCGACTTGGGTCGGGGTGAGATCGAGATGCCCGCTTTCCAAGGCGGTGACCTGGATTAGATCGTTCAACAAGGCGCCCATCCGCTCTATGCCGGAGCGCGCCCTTTCCAGGAATTTACGTTGCATCGCCCCCAGCAGGCCCACCGATTCGCCCAGGAGAAGATCGGTGTAGCCGAGGATCGATGACATCGGCTGGCGCAGCTCCTGGGCGATGGAAGCGATCGCCTCCGGGTCGATCTGGGCCTCGTCGAAGCCGCCGCGCGAATCGAGCGTCTCTGACCGCAGGCGGGTGACTTCGGCCCGAGCCTCGACCAGTTCCTGAAGCGCCGATTGGAGCTCCGAAGTAAGGTGGTCGACTTCGGCCGTCGTCGGGATTTCAGGTGCCGGGACGTAGGCAGCCTTAAGGCGCTCAATCTCCGCTTCCAGAATCAAAATTGTCTCCTCGGCCTGATCGAGCCGCATGCGTGCCTCGAACAGCTCCTCCGTGTCAGCCTCCAGGTTAGTCGCTGGGGCATGCGCCTCTTCGAAGAGCTGAATGTTCTCTTGTTCGAGCTGCTGAATGCGAGTTTGGGCTTGGGCCAAGGCATTGAAGGTGTCGGCGTCCTGCTGCAGGGCCGAAGGGTCGAGTTGCCGCAGTTCTAGGATTCGGGCACCCAGTTTCGCTGCGAAGGATTCTGTGAGGGCGAGTTGTTCGGGAGTCCAACTTCGGCGGGCATACGGGGACAGAAGCACAAACCCGCCCAGAAGCCGGCTGGCAGCGGTGATCGGGACGAAGAGGATCGGGCCAGTGGATGCCAGGTGGAGCGCCGACTGCAGCGTGATGACGTCGGGGGAATTGCTGTGCGTCGAAAGATTTAGGCTCCGTTGTTGGGTGAGTGTCGCCAGCAGCACCGGGCTGTTGTCACCGTCTAGGGCTGAGCCCGGAACATACTGTTCGCGAATCAGGTCATAGCCCACGGCGATGGCGAACTGGTCCCTTTCGTCAGGCGGGGTGACCAGCAGGCTGTACTCGGCGCGTACGATTTCGGCCAAGGTCCTTACCGCCTGGCGGCCGAGATTGGCGGGATCGTGAATGGAAAGCATGTTGATCAGAGATCGTACCGATTGGGCCTCATCGGTGCGACCGTTCGAGTCCGCCTTCGCCTGATTCGCTCGACCAGCGAGCTGCTCGGCCTCGAAACGGGGCATTTCGTTGATCAGAGAGCGAACGCAAGCCAAGGTGATCAGCGGATAGGCCAAAAGCTCCGCCGGGCGTACGAAACCCGCCACCGGCACGTCAGGTGTAACCGTGAGCAGCTGAAAACTGAACCCAAAGAAGAGGATGCCGAAAGCGACCACGCCGATAGGCCACTGCCGGGGGCGGCGCACCATCACCGCGATCAGGGTGGCCAACGAAAGCGCCAGGCCGAGACCGAGCCAGGCCCGTTCGAACAGCATCAGGACGGTATCTGGAAGCAGCGCTGCCAGCTGAGCGCTAACCAGGCTGATGGCCAGACTGACCAGGGCCACCCCAAGCAGGGCCAGCAGAAGCGGGTCCCCGATGGCATGTGAACGGTCAAACAGCATGGCCCAGCCAAAGAGGATCACCCCGGCCAGGGCGACAAAGGGGGCGAAAGATGACACCAAGGGGACCTGGGCCAGGCCGACAGCCGGCCCGAGGAGAGCGACGGCCAGCCCGAGGATCCTTAGCATCAGCAACCAGCTGGCGGCCAGCACCCATCTGGCGGCTCTCGGGCTTTCCGTTCGTCCGCCGAATGCACGACTCAAACTGTACAGCAAGGCCAATGTGACCAGTAGGATCACATGGTAGGCCAAACCAAACGCTGGCGAGCTGAGGAGCTCGACGATGCTGATAAGCATTAGGGCAACCTGGCGCCTGTGGGCACTTGGCCGATTATAGCATGGGGCCTAGTCTGGGATACGCAAGCGGCCGTCTGGACGCCAGGCGTTGAGAGGTGAAGAATGGCCGACCAGCCGGAAGGTGATCATGCCGCCAAGAAGGGGCATCCAGAAGGTGACCCCGCGGCGGGCCAGGGTGACGATGGCCGGGGCTGGCCGAATGGCGTGGCCCGGAGATTGCATGGCCCCCATTCGCCGACTCCATGCCAGTCGATCGCCCCTTGAGGCAAGCTGACCCGATGCCAAGCGTGTCCCCGGTTGGCATGAGCGTCGAAAACGGAAAGTGTCCATCCGGCCAAACCTAAGACTGCCAGCCGCTTTCTTCTACGGCGATAAAGATGTCGGTGGCCGAGATCATCCCCACCAGACTGCCGTGGTCGTTCTCGACTGGGAGGTGGTGAACACCTAGTTTCTGCATCTCTTGCGCCGCCTGACGCAACGTCCAGTCGGGTTTGGCACAGGAGACGGGGGATGTCATGATGGTCTCGACGGTGACTTCAGATGGATCGCGATCGCCGACAACAATCTTGTCACGGATGTCGGTAGTCGTCACGATGCCATAGCGAGTATCGGGGCCCCTGGTCAGGTCGACAACCACGCTGTGGATTCCTCGTCGGCGCATCAGGGTGGACGCCTGGGTCACAGTCAACTCAGGCACAATGACCACAATGGGACTGCTCATCCAGTCTCGGACTGTGTTGACCACAACTGCCTCCTTAGGGATGTGCGAGGCGGAATGGCCGATTATAGCATCGGGCTCAAAGCGGGATAGGCAAATCGACGCCCATCAATTGGCTAGGGGGAAAGCCTGCGCCACGCGGTTTGAGCGAACAAAGGGGCGGCCATCCTCAGGCTTTGTAGGCTTCAGATGACCGGCCCACCAGACGAAAAGCCACGACGCCGTACAGCAAGGGCAGCCAGAAGGTCACCGCGCGGTAGGCAAGGGTCACGATGGCGGCTGCCGCCAGGGGCACTCCAAGCGAGTTGAGCACGAGCGTCATGGCACCTTCGACAAAGCCGATTCCGGAGGGCGTCGGAGAAACGATCAGGAACAGGTAGCCGATGCTGAAGCCCGCCACCAGGGTGCCGACAGAGAAGGGCTGGCCAAAGGCCAGGAACACCAGGAACAGGATGGAGATCATGAGGGCTTTGTTGGAGAGCGCCAGGGCAGCCGGGAGCGCCAGGCCGCCGCGCGAATGGCGGGCGGCATGCAGGCCCTGCGAAACCTCCACGGCAAAGCGGTGGGCTCGGGCCATGCTCAAGTAGTCTCGACGCAAAATGGGGCGCAGCACGCGGTTGACGAGCTGCCCCAACGAGGTCAGAAGATGCTCGAGGCGTGCTGCTGAGCGCATCCCGGCGTACACCAGGGCGCCGAGCACGATGGCGGTGGAGGTGAAGATCGCCGCCGCCACAATGTCGCCCGTGCCCAGCTGATGGCGTTGGGAAAGGATCGCCAGGCCGAGGGCGAGCACGATGAGAAATCCGAGATAGTCGTAGACCACATATAGGGCCACGCCGGTGGTCACTCGGCCGGAGGGCAGATTGCGGCGCTGACCGTCAACGACGAAGATGGCCATCCCGCCCATGCCCATCGACGGTGCCACGACATTCACAAAGTTGGCGGCGGCGGCGACGGGGATCAGGTGGCTGATGTGCTCGTGGACACCGAGCAGCCGATAGATCGCCCGCAGCGAGGCGGCCACATTCAACAGCCAGGCGCCCTGAACCACGGCGGCTAAGGCCAGCCAGCGCCAGTCGCCCTTGCCCAGGGTGTGCCAGACATCGCTGACCTCGGTCAGCCTGGAGAAAATGAAGAACACCGTCAGCAGGAGGACCAGGGCGATGAGGAATCGACGCATAGGGATGGTAGACAGCTAAGCTGTCAGGGTGGAGAAGCTCTCCGGCTCGTCCAGGTTGTACCGTTCCAGGGACGGGTTGATCCTGCGGATCAAGCCCGTGAGGACCTTCCCGGAACCCATTTCAATGAATGTCTTGACCCCGGCGGATGCCATGGCCTGGATCGTTTCCGTCCAGCGCACGGTCGCCGTGAGCTGGGCTCGGAGGTCAGCCTTCACATCTTGCGTGGTGCGCAGCGGAGCGGCGTTGACGTTGCCGTAGACCGGTGCCTCTGGGTCCCTGAGTGGGGTGCCTTCCAAGGCGGAGCCGAAGTGCGCCTGAGCCGTCGCCATGAACGGGGAATGGGCAGCGATGCTGACGGCCAGTCGAACTACCTTGCGGGCGCCCTGATCGCTGAGGGCCTGGCTGGCGACGGCCAGGGCCTCTTCTTCGCCTGATATCACGAGCTGACCCGGGCAGTTGTCGTTGGCAACCCATACGCCGCCGGAGTCTTGCTGGCTCACCTGCTCACAGATCGATCGTACCTGGTCCACGTCGAGCCCAAGGACGGCCGCCATCCCGCCGGGTTGATCCTCGCCGGCGGCCTTCATCGCCTCGCCTCGGGCGCGCACCAGCCGCAGCCCATCTTCGAAGTTCAAGGCGCCGGCGGCTACTAGGGCACTGAACTCACCCAGGGAGTGGCCCGCCAGCGAGGTGGGTGTGAGATGGGGGAATTTGTCTTTGAACACGGTCCAGACTGCCACGGAATGGACCAGGAGAGCAGGTTGGGTGTTTTCGGTGGCGTTGAGTGCGTCCTCCGGGCCGTCCCAGCACAGCTTCGTCAGGCCGTATCCCAGGATGTCGTCGGCCCGCTGAAAGACCTCGGCCGCCTTGGGTTCAGCCCTAGCCAAGGCTTGGCCCATGCCGACGGCCTGGGATCCCTGTCCGGGGAAGATGAACGCCGTGGAGGAAAGCTCGGGCGCCATGAGGGCAGCGGGGACCGGCGTTCGGTCCCCGACCTACTCGCGCTCGATCTCGATCACTTCCCGGCCGTCGTAGTGCCCGCAGTTGGGGCACACCCGGTGGGGAAGGTGCTTTTCGCCGCAGTTGGTGCAGGTGATCAATATGCGAGGCTGGAGGCTGTCGTGCGTCCGGCGCCGATCGCGCCGGCCTTTGGACAGCTTCCGCTTCGGAAGCGGTGGCATCGTCTGACTCCTAGGATTGTGGCAAAAGAGCGCCTGCCCTCAGGGCAGGCGCTACCATTATAGCAGGGGCAAGAGGGGTGTCAAGGTGACCTTGTACGTCAACCGCCGATTGCTCGCCGTCTTGCTCCGCAGGCAAGGCGATCAGTATAATGGAGCCCATGGCGAAAAAAGAATTGTCACACCTTGACAAGGCCGGCCGCGCCGCGATGGTCGATGTCGGCGGCAAGCCGGATAGCGAGCGTTGGGCGGTGGCTCGGGCCAACGTGATCATGTCCCCGCCAACGCTGCAGGCCGCCCTTCAAGGGGACCTTCGTAAGGGCGACTTGCGGTCGGTGGCGGAAGTGGCTGGAGTGATGGCCGCCAAGCGTACCGCCAGCTTGATACCCCTCTGCCATCCGCTGCCTCTCACGCATATCGATGTGATCGTGACGCTGTCCGACACCCTGCCTGGGGCTGAAATCACAGCCAGCGTGCGCACCACAGGAAAGACAGGCGTCGAGATGGAAGCCTTGACGGCGGCTTCGGTTGCCGCTCTGACCGTCTACGACATGGTCAAGGGGTTGGAACGCGGCGTACGGATCACCGACGTCCGGCTGGTTGAGAAGCACGGTGGCCAGAGCGGTGATATCGTGCTGGAGGGCTGACGTTGCAGGTCACAGTCCTCTATTTTGCAACCTTGCGTGACCGGGCGGGGGTCCGGCAAGAACAGATCCAGCTGCCTGAACTCGGCGAACGTTTCTCACCTCAAATCCCACCTCGCCGAGCAGCATCCTGATTTGCTGACTTCACTGGGTACAGTGCTGGTGGCCGTGAATCAGGATTTCGCCTTCGATGAGGAATTTCTTTCGGAAGGAGACGAGGTGGCCCTCTTCCCGCCGGTGAGCGGCGGTCTGGCCGACCCCGGTCCGATGTTCTTTCTGGTCACCGAAGACGAGCTAGATCTGAACGGCCTGCTCGATCGGCTGGTACTGCCCACCTCCGGCGCCGCCTGCGTCTTCACCGGGATGGTTCGCGGCAGGACGGAGCGTGGGACACCCCATGCGACCGAAGCCCTCGACTATGAAGCCTACGAACCGATGGCGGAGGCCAAAATGCGACAGGTGGCAGATGAGATCCGGGCGCGCTGGCCCACTGTGGAGGGCATCGGGATCGTCCAGCGAATTGGTCGTCTGGCGCCAGGGACCCCGACCGTGCTGATCGCCTGTACAGCCGCGCACCGAGACACTGGGGTTTTCGAAGCCGCACGCTATGGCATCGACCGCCTGAAGGAAATCGTGCCCATCTGGAAGAAGGAAATCGGTCCGGATGGTGAGCAGTGGATCGAAGGGAGTTATTCCCCGGGAGATAAGGATCGGGGTGACTGAAGCCGGGAGGGTTCCATCGGCCGTACGGCCGTTTGTGTGCGGGTCGTGTGGCCGGCCATACCCCCCTTCTGGCCATCCCTTCCGCTGCCCGGAGTGCGGAGGGCTGTACGACTATTCGCACGAGTTCGAGTACGCACCCCCTTCACGCCGGGTGGGGCGGGGCCTACAGAGGTACAGCGCCTTCTTTGGCTGGCTGGGAGAAGCCCCGTTGGTCAGCCTGGGGGAGGGGGGAACCCCTTTGGTGGCAATCGACGGCGGCGATTGTGAAAAATTTCTCAAGTGCGAGCACTTGAACCCCACGGGATCGTTCAAGGATCGGGGGACAGCCGTCCTGATCAGCGCGCTGGCGGCGGACGGGGTGGATCAGGCAATCGAAAACTCATCTGGCAACGCTGGGGCCTCCTTTGCGGCCTATGCGGCCCGCGCCGGTATCCGGGCGCGCGTCTTCGCCCCCGCCTTTGCTTCTGGCCCCAAGCGCGCCCAGATCGAGGCCTATGGCGCCGAGCTGGTCACAGTGCCCGGCCCGAGGGCCAACGCCTCCAGGGCATCTTTGGAGGCGGCGGCTGAGGGCGCCGTCTACGCCAGCCATGCCTATCTGCCGTACGGCCTGGCCGGGATGGCCACAGCCGCCTTCGAAATAGTGGAACAATTGGGTGGCGCACCTGGCACAGTGATCACTCCGGTAGGGCAGGGGACCCTGTTTCTTGGGATGTACCTCGGGTTCAAAGCCCTGCTCCGGGCGGGGGTGATCGAACGCTTGCCGAGGATGATCGGTGTCCAGTCGGAGGCCTGTTCCCCGGTATGGAGCGCTTGGTCGGGCAAGGCCTGGCAAGCGGGTGAGGTGGACACTCTGGCTGAGGGTATCCGCATCAACCAGCCCCTGCGTCTCGCCAGCCTGCTTAAGGCTGCCGAGGAGTCACATGGCGGCTTTGAGGTGGTGGGCGAGGCAGCCATCCGCCAGTCGGTCTCGGAGCTTGGTCATCTGGGCTTCTTCGTCGAACCAACATCGGCCGTCGTGTGGCCGGTGCTGGCGTCGGCCGGGGCCAGCTTGCCCGGGCCCTGGGTGGCGGTGTTGACAGGCAGCGGCATGAAGAGCCCAGGCGCTGCCGTTGTGTAGACCCGTGAAGGGCCGGCGGGGGCCGGCCTCTATTCGTGAACAACTCGTTCGGGGAGGATCGTCTCGATGAGCAAGCGCGTAGTCGTCACCGGGATGGGCGCCGTCAGTCCGCTGGGTCACTCGGCGGCCGAGTCGTGGAGCCATGCTGTCGAGGGGATCTCGGGAGTGGGCCCGATCACGCTTTTTGATTCGACCGACTTGCTGGTCCACATTGCGTGCGAGGTCAAGGACTTCCATCCCGAGCAGTACATCGAATTCAAGGAGGCCCGGAGGCGTGATCGATTCGAGCAGTTTGGCGCCGCCGCCGCCCAGCAGGCCCTGGCCCAATCCGGGTTGAAAATCACGCCCGAAAATGCCGGGCGCATCGCTGTGATTATCTCATCAGCGGTGGGCGGCATCGGCACGTTTCAGATTGGGGTCGAAACACTCCACGCCGAGGGCCCCAGGAGGCTGTCGCCGTTCATGATCACTATGTTCATGGGCAACGGTGCCGCCGGAACCGTTGCCATCGACATCGGGGCCAAGGGACCCTCCTTCTCGGTCGCCTCGGCCTGTGCCTCCGGCGCCGACGGGATAGGTCAGGCCTGGACGCTGATCCGGGCGGGAGTCATCGATGCGGCCGTGGCCGGAGGCGCCGAGGCCACCCTCACCAAGGTGGGGGTGGCTTCCTTTGATCGCTTGGGCGCCCTGTCCCGCCGCAACGAGGACATCGCAAACACGCCCCAGCCGTTCGATCGAAATCGCGATGGCCTGGTGATGGGAGAGGGTGGAGCAGCCCTCGTGATCGAGAGCCTCGAACACGCGCAGGCCAGAGGGGCGGAAATCCTGGGGGAATTGATCGGCTACGCCGCCACGGCCGACGCCTATCACATCACGGCCCCTTCAGAAGACGGGGAGGGCGGGGCCGCCGCCATTGCGGCCGCTCTGGACCTCGCCGGCCTCAGGCCTGAGGATGTGGACTATGTCAACGCCCACGGCACCGGAACGCCGCTGAACGATCTATCTGAGACCCGCGCCATCAAGGCCGCCCTCGGCCAGCACGCCGGCAAGGTGGCGATCTCATCCACCAAATCGATGACCGGACACATGATGGGAGCCACCGGCGCTCTGGAGGCGATCTTCTGCCTTATGGCGATACGGGATGGCGTAGTGCCGCCCACGATCCACTACAACGACCCCGATCCGGAGTGCGACCTCGACTACGTTCCAAACCAGGCGCGGCAGCTGCCGGTGGATGTCGCCATTAGCAATGCGTTTGGATTTGGCGGGCACAACGCCGTATTGGTGTTCAGGGCCTTCTCGGGTTAGAATGCGGTCCCCCGGGGGCAGGAATCCTATGGTTGGCTGAACCGGATTTGGAGCCGTGATGCGTTCGCCAGACCAGTTTGCGCGCAAGGCCAACCTCACATTCAAGGATGTGGGTTTGCTGTCGCGGGCCCTGACGCATCGTTCGTATGTCAACGAGCATCAGGATTCTCTGGAGGACAATGAGCGGCTTGAGTTCCTAGGGGACGCAGCCCTGGATTTCTTGTCCGGCGCCTATCTTTACAAGCACTTTCCTGAGATGGACGAAGGTCAGTTGACCAGGCTGCGATCATCTTTGGTACGGACCGAACAGTTGGCGGCCTTCGCCGAGAAAATCGAGTTGGGCGAAAGTCTCTTGCTGGGCCGGGGCGAATTGTTGACCGGGGGGAGGCGACGCCCTGCGTTGCTGTGTGCCGGCTTCGAAGCGCTGATGGGGGCCTTGTATCTCGACTCGGGGATTGAGGCCGTGAATACCTTCATGCTGCCGCGGTTCAAGCAGGCGGTTGAAGCCGCAATGCAGGATGAGTCCCTTTTCGACGCGCGCAGCCGCCTGCAGATCTGGGCGCAAGGCGAGTTGGGGGACACGCCCGAGTACGAGACGGTTGAGACGCGCGGCCCAGACCACGCCCGTCAGTTTGTCATCGCCGTCCGAATCAATGGCGAGGTGCGCGGTCAGGGCATGGGCCCAAGCAAACAAGCTGCCGCCCAGTCGGCTGCAGCCGACGCCCTTTCCAAGCTGGGTTCAACTTCAACGCAAGATTGAGCGGGAGCTCCTTTCACGTGACGTCGAATAAAGCGCGCCTGACGGCGCTCGAACTGCAGGGGTACAAAACATTCGCCAGCCGGAGCGAATTCGTTTTCGCGCCCACCGTGACCGCCATCGTCGGGCCGAATGGTTCGGGCAAGTCGAACATCGCTGACTCCTTGAGATGGGTTCTGGGTGAGCAGTCGTACAGCCTGCTGCGAGGCAAGAAGACCGAAGACATGATCTTCACCGGATCCGAATCACGGCCCAGAGCGGGTATGGCGTCGGCTTCGGTCACGTTCGACAACAGCACCGGCTGGCTTCCCATTGATTTCACCGAAGTCACGATTGGGCGCCGCGCATATCGCGATGGCCAAAATGAGTACATGATCAACGGCCAGAAGGTGCGCCTGAGGGACGTGAGCGAGCTCCTGGCTAAGTCCGGCTTAGCCCAGCGGACCTACACCATCATCGGTCAGGGCTTGGTGGATGCAGCCCTGTCGCTGAAGGCTGAGGAGCGGCGCCGCCTGTTTGAGGAGGCCGCCGGAATTGGGTTATATAGATCCCGGCGCGAAGAAGCACTACGCCGCCTTGAGACCACCCGCCGCAACCTGGAACGCGTCAAAGACATCCTGGCTGAACTCAGGCCCAGGCTGCGTAGCCTTGAGCGCCAGGCGCAGCGGGCGCGAGACCATGACCAGGTCAAGAACGACCTGCAAGAGGCCCTCCGGGTCTGGTACGGATTTCACTACCATCAGATGCTTGAAACGGTCGCACGAGCCCGGGAAACCGCCGGGCTGGAAGCCAGATCGAGGGACGAACTTCGCCAGGCTCAAGTTGAGAGCGATCGCCTGCTTGAAGAGACCCGCCAGAAGATTCAAGGGCTGCGCGCTGAACTGATGACGTGGTCCCAAGAAGCATCGGAGAGCAACACCGCCCGTGAGCAGCTCGGCCGAAAGCTGGCCGTGGCTGGAGAGCGGAGGCGTTGGCTCGACGAGCAGGCGGAGATGATGGCGGCCGAGATCAACTCGGTGGAAGAAAATCGGCTGGGTCTCGAGTCTCGGATGATCGAGGCGGATGCCAATCAAAGGGCCGCCCAGACTTCAATAAGCGAGCTCGAAGCGGAGCGCAAATCCCTGTCGGGTGACGTTGGCGTGGATCTGGAGCAAAGGCAGGTGTGGGTCAGCCGGGCAAGGAGCCTGCGTGAGTCCCTCGAGGCCCTCGCCGGCCGGAAGGCCGCCTGGGAGGCGAATCGAGGCCAGGCCGGTGACCGCGTGGCCGGGCTGGTACGTCAGATTGGTGCGCGTCGCGTGGCGCAGAAAGAAGCCGAAGACCTGCATCGGGCGGCCGCTCAGGCGGTGGCCGAAGCCGATCAGTGTTTCGCTCAAGCCAATGCCGCGGCGTCGGCCGCCCAGGCCGACCGTCAGATCGCCGAAGCCGAAGAGTCTGAACGACGCCTTCGCCTGTACGCCGCCCGAGAACAGGCGTCTCAGCTCCAAGCCAAACTGGCGGGAAGAACCGGGCGCTTGGAAGCGCTGAGAGCCTTCGAGGCGGGGCCGGGAAGGGCGATCAGACTGCTGGTTGAGGCTGGCCATGCGGGACGGGTGGCGGGGGTTGTGGGGCAGATCTTGGGTCTCGCCGCCTTCCGGCCGGAACATGAAACGGCCCTATTGACCGCCCTGGGCGAGTTTGGCCAAGGGCTGGCCTTCGAAACCAGCGCAGATTTGCTCTCGGCGGTGGCCTGGATGGAAGGCGAATCAAGTGATGGCCGCGCCGCGCTCATTCCACGCGCGCCGAACACCACCCCCGCACGCTTTGATCCTCCGCAGGTACCCGGAGTGGTGGGCCTGGCGCGCGATCTCGTCACTCCCGAGGCGGGAAATGGGCGGCTCTTTGACCTTCTGTTGGCCAGGACCGTCGTGGTGAGCGACCGCAACCTGGCCGCTGAGCTGGCCAAAAAGCTGCCGGACGACGTTCGGGTGGTGACCCTGGCGGGCGAGGTGTTCTATCCCGGCGGGGCGGTCGTGGTGGGCACGCGTGCCGTGGCTGCCCGGCCGGAGGATGGCGATCGGCTGGCGCAAGAGATCGAGAGCCTGACGCAGGCTGTCGAGGAGGCTCGGAGGGAAGTCGAGGCACAGGAGGCAGGCACCCAGGGCAGCCGGAACCCGCAGTCGGAGGCCCAGGCGCGGCTCGAGACGGCGCAAGCGGCCCTGGCTGAGGCACAGGACGATCAGCGCGAGGCGGGTCTGCTGCTGGCCCGGGCCGCGGCTCGCCGTGAGGAAATGGCCGCCCAGATTGGGGATCTCGAAGCTCAGCTGCATGCGGCGCAGACAGCAGAGGCGGAGCTAGAGGCAGCAAGGGAAGACTTCGAGGTCGAGCGCAGCCGGCTCGAGACGGAGCTCCAAACCACACAGCGCCGGCTCCAGGCGGCGGATGCCGACGTGCACGCGGCACAAATGGAGAGCCAATGGGAGATGTCGCAGCGCGCTTTGTCCGAGGCCCGGGAACGGCGGGAAGAGCTCGCACAGCGCATGGCTGCCCTGGATCGTGAATTGGCAAGCTGGCAAACGCGGGCTGAATCAAACCGGATCGAGCGGGAGATGCTGGCGGCCGAGCTGGAGAGGCTGGAGCGCCAGTCGGCCGAGGCCGATGAGACATGGGAGAAGCGCTCGACCCAGATGGCCCCAAGTGAGGCCGCGCTTCAAGACGCCGAAAAACAGCGCAGCGCTCTTGAGATCGATGAGAGCAAACTGCGCGCGGATATGCGGCTGGCGGAGCACCGACATTCCCAAGCGCAGATCGAACTGGCCCGGCGGGAGGAGGAGCTGTCCAGCCTCAAGCGGCGCATCCAGGACGACTTTGGTCTGGTGTCGTTCGATGAGGAGGACGGCGCCGGGGGTCAGGAACCTCTCCCGATCGAGGGGCTGGTGGAGCGGCTTCCGCGCATTGAAACGCTGCCCCCAGAACAGGAGAGCGCCGTGTCCCGCCTGCGCAATCAGCTTCGCCGGATGGGCGCTATCAACCCCGAAGCTCAGCAGGAGTACAAGGAGGTCCGGGACCGGGTCGAGTTCATGACCGCGCAAGTTGACGACTTGCGGTCCGCCGAATCTCAGCTCCAGGATGTGATTGCCGAACTAGACGTCCTGATGGAGCGCGAGTTTCGCAAGACCTTCGATGCGGTGGCGGTGGCCTTCAAGGACACGTTCCATCGGCTCTTCAGCGGAGGCACGGCCAGTCTGAGCCTGACCGATCCCGACGATCCCAACCAATCCGGAATCGAAATCGAAGCCCGGCTGCCGGGCAAGCGCGAACAAGGTCTGGCGGTCCTTTCCGGCGGCGAGCGAAGCCTCACCGCCTGTGCGCTGGTGTTCGCCCTGCTGAGGGTCTCCCCCACCCCTTTTTGTGTTCTGGACGAAGTCGACGCCATGCTGGATGAGGCCAACGTCGACCGTTTTCAGGAGATGCTGACTGAATTGAGTGATGAGACCCAGTTCATCGTCATCACCCACAACCGTCAGACGGTGCAGGCAGCCGAAGCCGTTTACGGAATTAGCATGGGTTCAGACTCTGCCAGCCAAGTCATCAGCCTCGATCTGGACAAGGCGGCCAGGGAAGTAGCCGCCTGACACCGGGCTCAGCGTGGTTTGCGCTGCCGGCTCCAGTGGAAGAACCAAAAGCCCAGGATGTCGTGCAGTCCGTGGGCCAGCATGACGGCGCCGAGTGAACCGCTGGCCAGGTAGAACAGGCCGAGCACGAACCCCTCCCATGTCGCCCAGATTGAAAAAGCCCACAGCCGCCGGGTCAACAGCAGGTGGGCCGCGCCGAAGGCCAGCGCCGCCAGCCCGGCAGACACGATCGGACTCAGTCCGATGGTGTGGATGCCCCCGCCGACCAGAACGCCGCGGAAAATCAACTCCTCGGCGCCCGCGGTGACTCCGCCAGCCAGCCAACCCAGGGGTGTCTGTTCAGCGAACAATCCAGCCAATGCCTCAAAGGCCGGCGAATAGCGACCGGGGGCCACGGTCGAGAGCAGCGTGTGCAGGCTGGCATCGCTGGCGAGCAAGACGGCCAGGCCAAAAAGACCGTCCTCCGTAAGATGCCATGCATTTGCCGCGGCGGGCCAGGACAAACCTAAAGTCGTGCCGGAAACATAGGCGGCAACGGCCAGCAGGCCGGCGGTTATCAAACTGGTCTTGACGTCACGCTTGACCAGAAAGAGCATCGTCCCTCGCACATATCATCAGCGGCCCGAACAGTTTAGCATTGATGGCCGTCCACAGGGCCGCCGCTCGCCCCGCCCGTTGACAATCCGATGGCATACGGTAGAATGACACCACCCGAGCCGAAGTGGCGGAATTGGCAGACGCGCTACGTTCAGGGCGTAGTGGGCTTACGCTCGTGTGGGTTCGACTCCCACCTTCGGCACAGCCCAAGCCGGCCCCTCTAAGGGGCCGGTTGCATTTACCCGGCTTGCATGGGGCCAGGGCCGCGAGTAAGATCAGGGCCATGGAAGCCTCTCCACCCGAGCGGCCCAAGCTCTCTCGAGCCTGGCTCCTGATAGTGGTCGTGATCGCCGTACTGATTCTGGGAGACCTGAATCGGCGTATGGCCGACGCTCGTCGCCTGGAACGTGACCGAGTGCAGCTGCAAACCGAAGTCGCATCCGTCGAAGCCCACAATGATGACCTACGCACGCAGGTGGCAGAGGCCACCAACGACGTGCTGGTGGAAGGGTGGGCGCGCAGCCAGGCGGGCATGGTGCGCGACGGTGAGCACCTGATCCTGCCGCTTGGAGATGCGGGCCCTACGCCGGTGCCGACACCGGCCCCGGGTGACTCTCAGCCGAATGCCAGCAACTGGGCCATTTGGTGGGCGCTGCTGTTCGGCGGGTAAGGGTTGACGATAATCGAGTGCCGCGGTTATAATCCACACCCGTTGGGGAGCACAGCCCAACCACGCTGCGGGGTGGAGCAGTGGCAGCTCGTCAGGCTCATAACCTGAAGGTCCTGGGTTCGAATCCCAGCCCCGCTACTGAACAAGAAAGCGCCCAAACGGGCGCTTTCTGTCATTATCATCTACCCCCAAGGGGTGCCATTAAGGATTTCGGAACTCGTGACCCCGAGGATACGAGCCCGTCCATCCGAATTCTTAAAGGTATCAGCCTTCTTGCGAACGTAGAGGTGGGCACGTTGTCTTTCCGGGATGCGGGCTCGTAAACTCCAGGTCATGGATTCGAATCCAGGCGTCTCCACCTGAATATGAATATGCCCCCATGCGTGCCTTCTTGTTTCTTAGGGCCGGGCAACCCGGCTACGGACCTTAGATCCGGGGAACACGATCCGGATCTTCTCTTCGGCGCTGTACTTCTTGCGGGTGTTGCGGCGGATGTTCTTCGCCGTCGCTTCTGCAGTAGACTTCTTCTCGGCCATGAGTTTCTCCTTTGCTCTGTTAACCGACTTCCGGCCGAAAAGTCTCTACTTGTCTGAGTCCTATTCTTATCTCACGAGTTCTGACACGCTACAACTTCTCGTTCACCCCTTCGATTCTGGCGAGAAGGATCTGAACGATCAGGTCGTTCATCGGGGATTGCAAGCAGCCCGCGACCTGGTGACGATCTCGCTGGCGAGGGCGTCGGGGCGGATGTTTGGCCGCGAGGCGCGTGGGCAGCCTGAGGTATAATCTACAGAAATGCAGTAAGAGCAGCAATGCAGACAAAGGGAGGTTGCGATGAATGAGACCATCCAGGTGCGCAAGAGGGGGGTGGTGACGCTGCCCGCCGACCTGCGCCAAAAGTACGGCATCGAAGAAGGCGATATCTTCCGGGTGCTGGATCTGGACGGCCTGCTCGTGCTCACCCCGATGGTGCCCATGATCCCCGAGCTGGCGCGCCACATCGAACGCATCTTCCTCGAGACGGGTGTCACCATGGAGGACATGTTCGCAGCCCTGGAGGAAGAGCGCGAACAGTACTATCAAGAGCACTACGCCGATGGCAGCGAGGCCTAAGCCGCGGGTCTTCGTCAATTCCGATGTGCTCTTTGCCGCAGCCGCCGGGCCAACCCGTTTTGGGGCCAGCCTGGTGGTGCTGCGCATGGCCGAGATCACGCTGGTTGAAGCCGTCGCCAGCCGCCAGGTCATGGCCGAGGTCGAGCGCAATCTGAAGGCCAAGGCCCCGCGTGCGCTGCCGGCCTTCAACCTGCTGGTTGACCGGTGCCTCGACATCGTCGAAGATCCCAAGCGCGCAGACTTGCAGAACTACGCAGGGTTGGCGGATGAAAAAGACCTGCCCATCCTGGTCGCCGCCCTTCGCCAGGACTGCTCCTGGCTCGTGACCCACAACGCCCGGCATTTCCAGCCCGGCCATCCCGAGGTCACCGCCCTGGAGCCGTGGGCGTTCGTCAGGCGAGTGCGGCAGCAGCTTGCCATCCTCAGGCCCTCCAATGGTGAATAGGGTCGGCCCCTAGCGGCCCCGCCTGACCGCGGGAGTGACCCCCCCTTGGAACCCGTCTGGAGTGACATGTCCCCACCTAATGAGCCACTTTCTAGGTTAGACTCACCGGCTTCAGTGGCTGGCCGATAGCAATCCACGCTGCCGGTGCAGGCGTTTCGTAGCCCAGCGAGCTGTGCGGCCTGACGTGATTGCACCGTCCCGGTACGGGGTATTGCCACCACCACATTTCAATCAAATGCCGGGCCTCTTTCACCGTGTAGAAGATCTCCCGGTCGAGCGGCTCGTCCCGCATCCGACCATTGAAAGATTCCACAAAGCCGTTCTCCCAGGGGCTCTCGGGCTCGATGAACAAGCTCCTCACCTCGAGATGGCTGCATCCTTCTTGCAGGGAACTCCGGCCCGTCATCCGACCGAAGGTGAGCTGCGACTCCCATTTGAGAGTACAATTCTGTCAGACATTCCTGTACATCCCCATGCCGGATATTCTTGGCCACCACCGATACCAGGTACTCGCGTGAATACTCATCGATGATGTTCAGGATGCGGAACGCACGGCCGTCATGCGTTCGCTCTTGCACGAAGTCATAGAGCTCTACACATGGTTCGGGTACTGTG
This sequence comes from uncultured Chloroflexia bacterium, assembly GCA_963807065.1. Lineage (GTDB taxonomy): Bacteria > Chloroflexota > Anaerolineae > Anaerolineales > E44-bin32 > CAWAND01. Next base: position 4,515 of record CAWDZQ010000004.1, on the reverse strand, counting down.
GGCGAAGCCGCACGCAGGAGCCATCGTTCAACCAGAGCCTTGAGCGTTTGGGCTGTTTAGCAGGCACTTTCAAGCCCTCTTTCCGCCATATCCGTTCAACTCGCTTGTGATTCATTCTCCACCCCTGGTTTCTGAGCAGCGCTGTGATCCTGCGATAACCATAGCACCCATACTGGCTCCCTAGCTCTACAATGTGTTCGGCGAGCACCGCCTCGTCTGCGGCTGGATGCCTTCGGGAGCGCTGTGGGGATCGAGGCTGAGCAACTACCTTGCACGCCCGGCGCTCAGAGACGCTCAGGGTCTGTTGAACGCGCTCGACAGCCTTGCGTCTCTTGGGCGGGCTGATCAGCCCGTCCTGGCGGCGGTCCAGGGTTTCCCGAGATAGCTTCCATCAGGATGGCATTGTCCAGCGAGAGATCGGCAACCAGCTTTTTCAACCGGGCATCTTCTCGTTCGAGGTCCTTGAGCCTGTGGACCTGCGATGCTCGCATCCCACCGTATTCTTTTCGCCACCGGTAACAGGTCTGATCACTTCCGCCCAGGGATTTGCAGGCTTGACCCACGGTTTGGCCCTGACCGAGTAGGACTTCGGCTTCACGGAGTTTGCTGATAATCTGTTCGGGGGTGATTCTTCTTCGTGGTATTTGACCCTTCTCCCTTGTCTGATCTTAACCTTACAACTGGGTCAGTTCTTTGGGGGGGCAGGTCAGTCCCGGAGTTCCTAGCGCATGCCTTTTAGGATCCCGGTCCAAGAACCCCCGTCGCGATGGTGGATTTCTCAGGCAGAGAAGCAAAATTTGTGGATGGGCCAGATCTGAGGGCCGATCAATTCCGGGATCGTTGAGAGCTGGTGCGGACACTAGGGATTCTGCACCTTCCGATGGAAAACAGCAGAGGAGAGGAGAAGAAATGAGATGAGAATGAATCTGATCAACGGCGGACCTGGCTCTGGGAAGACCCAGCGCCTAGTGGACGAGATTCAGGCGCGCCTAGATGATGGAGTTTCTCCCCATATGCTGCTGGCAACCACCTTCAGCCGACAGGCTGCCGCGGAGATATCGCGGCGGTTGGGCGGAGATGTCGCTGTGAAGACTGTACATGGCACGGCATACTGGTTGATCCGGTTGGCCAGGAAAGCGCGCGGGGATCAAGTTCCGCGAGTAATCTCCGAGGATGAAAGCCTGAAGGTGATGGAGCGAGCCGCCAAGAAGGTCGGAGCCAAGTTTCTTGAGCCGCAGGCCGTCATTCAGGATATGGAGCGCATTCGAGCCCAGGGTGGACGTTTTGAGGTGCTCCATCCACAAGCGCAAGAGATGATCCAGTGCTATTTGCAGAACCTCGCTGCGGACAAATTGATCGACTTCACGGGAATCCTCGAGATGGCGAGAGAGGAGCTGGAAGACCCGAACCTTAGATCCTTCCTGCGGGGGATGCGGCTATTTGTCGATGAGGGCCAGGACCTCAATCCCGTTACAGAATGGCCGATCCTGGAGACACTTTCGGAGGTAGCCGAAGAACTCGTCATGCTCGCCTCGCCTTCGCAGCAGATCTATGGCTTTCGCGGTGCGAACTGGCATGAGTTGGTCACGCATTTTCCGAGCGACTTGACGACCGAGGTGATGCGAAACAACTACCGGTCAACGCCGGAGATTGTGAACACCGCTCGCCCGCTTGCCGGACCCGATGCCAGCGACATGCATGCGGTTAGGAGCTCGATAGGCGTTCCCGTGAGGGCGGTTGAGACGACCAATCTTGAAATGGAGGCGGATTTTGTCGGCCGTCAGATATCTGAGTGGAGCGACAGCTTTCAAGCCACCGGCGTCCCTCTCAACCAGATTGCTGTTCTGACGCGCGTTCACTCCCAGCACAATCTTCTCGAGATTGCCCTCCGGATGCGGGACCTTCCCTATCGGACGATCGGGAGCGGAGATGGGATTTTCGAGAGCCAGGAAGCGTGTGCGCTGCTCGGATATCTGCGGCTGGCTATCGACCCAATGGACGACTCGGTGCTCGAGACGATCGTGAACTTCCCACCCTGCGGCATCGGCAAGAGGATGCGCTATAAGCTGCGGGGCGATGACCTGCTAAATTGGGACCATATGATTCGGGTGCTGGCTAACCAGGAAGAATGGCAACCCCAGATTGTGCGGCGGGTAAATCGAATCCTTGACCTGCGGGAGCTCTTCGATCAGCTGGCAGACCAGAAGCTTGATCTTGTTGACTACGTGGCCCAGATCGCTCGGCTGAGTTTGATCCCTGACTTTCTAAACGGTGAGGGGATTTCGCTGGTGCCGCTGCGCTAAATGACGTGATCGATCTGGGCCATGAGTTTGGCAGGCTCCCGGAGTTCATCACATATCTTGAGAAGGAGGTCGATCGCCCAAGCCAAATAGAAGGGGTCCAGCTGGCCACAATCCATACTTCGAAGGGGCGCGAGTGGGGGGCGGTGCTCATACCTGGGTTTAACGATGGGCTGCTGCCGCTCGAAGCGAGCGATCCCAACGAGGAGCAAAACCTAGCATTCGTTGGCATGACGCGTGCGAAAGATCATTTGGTGGCAACTATGACACGAACTCGCCCTGCGAGCCCTTTCTTGGCCAGACTGCCGCTCGAGATATCCAGGTGGCCGTAGAGTCATGAACGGTCGAAGGGCTGAGCAATATCAATGGCAGCAACGCTGCTTCGATTCTGACAAGACACGGAAGTGCCCAAGGAATTTATGGCATTCTTGGGTTAGTGACGGGAATTGAATTCCAATGCAGAACTGTAGTGCGGGCGGATTTTTGGACACAGGTCTAAGAGGGTAACATGGACTTGGAGGACCAAAGATCATGGCCGGGACACGACGCAAATTCAGTCCAGCGTTCAAAGTCGATGCGGTGATGGATTTAGTCACCGGAGCGAAGACTGCGACGGAGATTTGTCGGGAGCGAGACATCACCGACAAGCTGCTCTATCGCTGGAAGAACGAAGTGCTGGAACGGCTGCCTGGTGTGTTTGAGCGAGAGCAGGCCGAGGGCAACGATACTGTGCAGCGGATCGCCGAGCTGGAACGGATGGTAGGGCGGCTGGCGTTGGAGAACGAGATTTTAAAAAACGCGGCGAGTTGGCGCGCGGAAAACCAGCGGAGGAACGGGAAATGATCCGCCAATTGTCGCACGAGTACCCGGTGAGCTTGCTGTGTGAGGTGCTGGATGTGGCGCGCAGCACAGTCTATCATGCGCCGCAGGTATAACCAGAAGACGCGAGCTTGCTGGAAGCCATCGAGCGCATCTTGATCCGCTGGCCGCGCTACGGCTACCGGCGCGTCACCGCTCAACTCAAGCGAGAAGGTTGCGAGGTTGGCGAGACTCGTGTTTGGCGGTTGCTGAAGAAGCTTGACCACTCGGCCAGCGTAGGGCGTGTGCGGGTCCGAACAACGGATAGCCAGCATGCTGGGCGGCGCTTTCCAATCTGATCAAAGAGCTTAAGATCACGGTTCCGAACCAGGTCTGGGTTGCTGACATCACCTACATCCGGCTTGGACGTCGGTTTATCTACCTGGCAGTCATTCTCGATGCTTTCACCCGGGGTCTGCGGGGCTGGCATCTTGGACGCAGTTTGGAAGCCAGGGATCTCACGGAAAGGGCGCTGGAGATGGCCCTGGTCTGTCATCCGGCTCCAGGCATCCATCACTCGGACCAGGGGAAGCAGTATGCAGCGGGTACCTATCGCAAGCTGCTGCCGGCCACAACCCGGGTCAGCATGGCGGCGATCGGCCAGCCAACAGAAAACGCCATTGCCGAGCGCTTCATCCGCACCGTGAAGGAGGAGCATGTCGATTACTCTGATTACCGGGACTTTGAGGACGCAGTTGAGCAGATAGCGAACTGGTTGGAGGTTGAGTATATGACCGAGCGTATTCACATGTCGCTCGATTACCTCACACCAGCTGAGTTTGAAGCTGCTTACTTTGTCGATCAAACGGATTCCCTCTTAGCAGAGGCCTGAATCTGTCCAATAAACCAACCGCACTACAGATACGGACCTCAGACCCGGGGGTTATGGACCTGTATCTGGACTGGTACTGCGCCAAGCCGAACTCCCTGGTAACCGTCGCCAGACGGAGCCTGGGGCAAGGGTCCGCAGAACCCTTGCCTTACGATTGCGAGGGTCTTTCCGGAATCACATCGGGCCGCACAGTTCGCTGAGCTACAGGCCGCCCGCGCCGGCAGCATGGATCACCGTTGGACAACCGCTGCGACAGGTGGGTCTAACTTAGAAAGTGGATCAAGAAGTGGGGGCACGTCACTTCTGGATAGGATTCCGGGCTCCGATCTGCTCCGAACCACGAAGCTTCAGATCGCCGGAGCAAAATTGATGTCGCGGTCAACCTCCAGAAACCTTGCACCGATATCGCCTAAAGATATCGCTGATCGGGATCAAGACTTCTCACCGTCTCTAGTTCTTCAGCAGTGGGAGGCTCTGTGATTGGAACTCTTTCGGGGATGATGAGGTCAAATCCAGTCTTCTCCA